>JAEWHP010000010.1 GCA_023387735.1 Pseudomonadota bacterium
AAACCGGCGGCGGCCAGGTCGAGGCCGCGTTCGTCGTGCAGCGTCGGGATCAGAAAGGCCACACCGTTGATGAACACGTTGGCGCACAGCGTGGCCAGCAACCCGATGGCCAACATCGACCAGCGTCGCAGTGCGCTGATCGAACCGGTGCCCATGGCGCCATGCTCGCACAGTCGTCCCAAAATACTGAACTGATATCCCACAATATGAGACTGCACGCCGCGGGCGGCGTGCCGACGGGCGGGCGGGGCGCGGGCACTAGGCTGGCGGTATGCGTCTCGGACGAATAGCCAGCCCCGATGGAGTCGCCTTCGTCGCGATCGAAGGTCCGCCCGAGGACCCCGCGGCCGCGGTCGCCCGGGAGATCGCCGAGCACCCGTTCGGCACTCCGACCTTCACCGGGCGGCAGTGGCCGCTGGCCGATGTGCGCCTGCTCGCGCCGATCCTGGCGAGCAAGGTTGTCTGCATGGGCAAGAACTACGCCGCGCACATCGAGGAGATGGGCGGCGGCACGTTCGAGGACCCGATCATCTTCCTCAAGCCGAACACCGCGATCATCGGGCCCTACACGCCGATCCAGCTCCCCGCCGACGCCGATCCGGTGCACTTCGAGGGCGAGCTGGCGGCGGTGATCGGCCGGCCCTGCAAGGACGTTCCGGCATCCCGCGCGGCCGAGAACATCCTGGGCTACACGATCGCCAACGACGTGTCGGCCCGGGATCAGCAGCGCAAGGACGGCCAGTGGATGCGGGCGAAGGGCCATGACACCTTCTGCCCGGTGGGACCGTGGATCGTCACTGATCTCGACCCGTCCGACCTGGAGATCCGCACCGAGGTCAACGGCGAGGTCAAACAGCGCAGCAGGACCTCGATGATGATCCACGACATCGGCGCGATCATCGAGTGGATCTCGGCGGTGATGACGCTGCTGCCCGGCGACCTCATCCTGACCGGAACCCCGGAGGGGGTGGGTCCGCTCGAGCACGGCGACACCGTGAGCATCACTGTCGAGGGGATCGGGACCCTCACCAATCCCGTTGTGAGAAAAGGAAGATCGTGACCACCGTGACCAACTCGGATACGGCCGTTCGTGTCAGATTCTGTCCGTCGCCCACCGGGACGCCGCACGTCGGGCTGATCCGGACCGCGTTGTTCAACTGGGCCTACGCCCGCCACACCGGCGGCGCGTTCGTGTTCCGGATCGAGGACACCGACTCCGCGCGCGACAGCGAGGAGAGCTACGAGGCCCTGCTCGACGCGCTGCGCTGGCTCGGGCTGGACTGGGACGAGGGGCCCGAGGTCGGTGGGCCGTACGGCCCCTACCGGCAGTCGCAGCGCCGCGAGATCTACCACGACGTGATCGCCCGGCTGCTCGCCGCCGGTGAGGCCTACGAGGCGTTCTCGACGGCCGAGGAGGTCGAGGCGCGCCACCTCGCCGCCGGCCGGAACCCGAAACTCGGCTACGACAACTACGACCGGGACCTGACCGACGAACAGCGCGCGGCCTTCCGCGCCGAGGGGCGGCGTCCCGTGGTGCGGTTGCGGATGCCCGACACCGACCTGACCTGGACCGACCTGGTGCGCGGCGAGACGACGTTCCCGGCCGGTTCGGTGCCCGATTTCGCGCTCACCCGCGGCAGCGGAGAACCGTTGTACACCTTGGTCAATCCCGTCGACGACGCATTGATGAAGATCACACACGTGCTGCGCGGTGAGGATCTGCTGCCGTCCACGCCGCGCCAGCTCGCGCTCTACGCCGCGCTGACCCGCATCGGTGTGGCGGAGACGACACCGCGGTTCGCGCACCTGCCGTCGGTGCTCGGCGAGGGCAACAAGAAGCTGTCCAAGCGGGATCCGCAGTCCAATCTGTTCTTGCACCGCGATCGCGGCTTTCTGCCGGAAGGCCTGCTGAACTACCTGGCGCTGCTGGGCTGGGGCATCGCCGACGATCACGACGTGTTCAGCCTGGAGGAGATGGTGGCCGCGTTCGACGTCGTCAACGTCAACTCCAACCCGGCGCGGTTCGACCAGAAGAAGGCCGACGCGCTCAACGCCGAGCACATCCGGCTGCTCGACCCGGCCGACTTCACCCGCCGGCTCGCGGACTTCTTCGCCGCCCACGGGCACAGCACGGGTCTGGACGACACACGGTTCGCCGAGGCGGCCGCGCTGGTGCAGACCCGCGTCGTCGTGCTCGGCGATGCGTGGGACCTGCTCAAGTTCCTCGACGACGCGTCGTTCGCGCTCGACGAGAGGTCGGCGGCCAAGGAACTGAAGGCCGAGGCGGTGCCGACGCTCGACGCGGCCCTGGAGGCGCTGGAGGGCCTCGCGTCGTGGGACGCGGCAGCCATCGAGGAGGCGCTCAGAACGGCGCTGATCGAGCGTCTGGAGCTCAAACCACGCAAGGCCTTCGGTCCGGTCCGGGTGGCCGTCACAGGCTCGTCTGTGAGCCCGCCGCTGTACGAGTCGCTGGAGCTCCTGGGCCGCGAGCGCAGCCTGGCGCGGCTGCGTGCCGGCCGGGAGCACGCCGCGGCGGCCGCAAAGGTGGAGGCGTGAAAAACCACGCCCAGATGTTTGGTAGTGTGCTCGTCGGCCCGTCCAACGGCGCGCAGCGGTGACAGCGAGGCGCGTTGGGCCGAGAAAGGGCTTGTGACCAGCGGTTACAAGCTGCCAATGGGGTATGGTGTAATTGGCAACACAGCTGATTCTGGTTCAGCCATTCTAGGTTCGAGTCCTGGTACCCCAGCCGAAACGGCCGGGTCGGGTCGGATTAGGTCAGAGAGAATCTCTGAGCTATGCTGACCTCCCGAAAGTTCTAGCCCCCGTCGTCTAGCGGCCTAGGACGCCGCCCTCTCACGGCGGTAGCGTGGGTTCGAATCCCATCGGGGGTACAACAGCCGAAAGGCGCTCAGTTCCACGAACTGAGCGCCTTTCGCGTTTCCGGCCGCCCCGCGCGAGGCACTCAGTCGCCGCCTCGCGATACGCGACGTTCATCCCATCCGCCGGTTCTCGGTTTCCGCCCGTCCTGACTGTGAGGAAGGCGACATCCGGTTCGGCGTGCGAACCGGACGCCTCACAGCCGGCGCGTGAGCGCCTCGGCGGCCGCGAGCAGATCTGCCGCCCACCGCGCCCCTGGGCGCCGGCCCATCCGGTCGATGGGCCCCGACACCGACACCGCCGCGATCACCTGACCCCGGCTGTCGCGCACGGGCGCACTCACGCTCGCGACGCCGGGCTCGCGCTCGGCGGCGCTCTGTGCCCAGCCCCGTTTGCGAACCTCCGCCAGCGTGCGTTCGGTGAACTTCGCCGACGGCAGGACGGCCTGCTGCGTCGCGGCATCGGCATATGCCAGCAGAACTTTGGCGCCCGAGCCCGCCGTCATCGGCAGCTGGGTGCCCACGGGCACGGTGTCGCGCAGGCCGGCCGGCGGTTCGAGCGCGACCACGCACACCCTGGACAGCCCTTCCCGGCGGTACAGCTGCACGCTCTCGCCCGTGATCTCGCGGAGGCGGGGAAGTACCGCGGCCCCCGCCGAAAGCAGCGGATCGTTGACGTGAGCGGCCAATTCGGTCAGCGCCGGGCCGAGGCGCCAGCGCCCGTCGGCATCTCTGGCGAGCAGCCGGTGTGTCTCCAGGCCTGCCGCCAGGCGGTGCGCGGTGGCACGGGGGAGACCGGTCCGCTCGCACAGTTCGGCCAGACCGCAGGGGGACTCGGCGACGGTGTGCAGAACACCCACCGCTTTGTCGAGCACGCCGATGCCGCTATCATTTCTCACAGAGAGATACTAGCGTCTCGCATTTTGAGATAGCCAGTGAAACTCCCAGCCCCCCAGCGGACTCTTGAAGAACAGCCCCGCTTGTATTTGAGCCGAATGCGAGAACCAGCGATGGATCAACCGACGCAGACATCCGTGAAACCGCGCACCCTGGCCGAAAAGGTCTGGGACGACCACGTCGTGGCGCGAGGCGAGGGGGAGGGCGCCGCCAAAGAGCCCGACCTGATCTACATCGACCTCCATCTCGTCCACGAGGTCACCAGCCCGCAGGCGTTCGACGGCCTGCGGTTGGCCGGACGTCCCGTGCGGCGGCCCGATCTGACGATCGCCACCGAGGACCACAACGTCCCGACCATCGACATCGACAAGCCGATCGCCGACCCGGTCTCGCGCACCCAGGTCGAGACATTGCGGCGCAACTGCGAGGAATTCGGCATCCGCCTGCATCCCATGGGCGACGCCGAACAGGGCATCGTGCACATCATCGGCCCACAGCTGGGTCTCACCCAGCCCGGGATGACCGTGGTGTGCGGTGACTCGCACACGTCGACCCACGGCGCCTTCGGTGCCATCGCGATGGGCATCGGCACCTCTGAGGTCGAGCACGTGATGGCCACGCAGACGCTGTCGCTCAAGC
>JAEWHP010000006.1 GCA_023387735.1 Pseudomonadota bacterium
CCGAGGATATGAAGCAGGAAGTCACCAAGCTCGCAGCCGCCTATATGGATTGCTTCAACAAGCAGGACGCTGCCTGCATCGCGGCGCTGTACACGAAGGATGGCTTCCTCGTTAACCCGGCCGGGAAACAAGTCCTCACAGATTACTATGGTGGTGCTTTCAAGGCCGGGATGAACAAGCTCGAAGTCACCGTGGATGAAACGTGGCAAATCGATAACGACACGCCCGGCGCCATGGGTAAATTCCGTGTCACAGGAAAGAGCGACAAGGGTGAGGCCATGGAAATGGGGGGGATCTGGACCGCAGCCTACGTCAAGGAAGACGGGAAATGGAAAGCCCGGATGCTGACGGCGGCTCCGAAGCCACCGGAGCAGAAGGCAGCAGCCAAGTAGGCTGGACTGTGCGAGGAAGCGCCCACCTTCGAGGTGGGCGCTACAGGCTAATCATCGCGGTACGTAGCAGGAACTGAGCGCCGGGAAATGCCATGGCGAGCCTTTCTCGTCAGCCCGCCGCCCTTATTAGTGCGCTTCGGACCCATTGCCACTCCCGGCCGGCATCGGCTTTAATGCCAGGATTGCTTCAGGCCTTTTCACGCCACCAAATGAGCGACCGCTGCATATGAGCAAAGCCAACGGTGTTCGGGCTTATTTCAGCTGTCTGTCTTGTGAGGCAGTCTACACCGCCACGCAGAGCGCCGAGCCAAATCAGCCGGTACACCTGCAAACATTGCAAGCACACGGTGCACCAATGGTGGGGAAGTCCATACAGCTATACGAACTGGCGCGGCCCGCTCTACAAACCTCAAGTAACTGCACACTGACGATGATGGCAAGTTCGCCGCCGAGCTGATAGCCGCTGGCCCAGTTTGACGGGCTTATAGGGCCGGAACTCGCGCCAGCCGGGCCGCGAAAGTTAAAAAGCGAACCGACAGTGACGCCGCGAATCAGGGCGTAATACGAAGGCTTTCATCGCCCGACGGCGCTCGGCGAATTTATACTGATGGGGATCATTATGGGCGACATGACGGAGGCCGCGATTGCCGGCGCAACATTCGGTGCCGCTGCCGCAGTTTGGCTTCTTGCGGGCTACCTGATACAGCGATTTGCCTTTCGCAATCCCCAACCGACCTACGGTACCGTCTTTGCAACATCAATAAGCGCTTCGATGTTGCTGTTTTCCCTTGGAGCATTAGCGACCTTTCAATTTCGATAGGAATACACCACACAATTGTAGTGTGGGAGAAGGCGTAAATAGCGCGGAACGGAACGTCGCCTTCCTTACGCAGTCGGTCGGAGAGATCGATCCGTCACCCGGCTATACGCCGCATGCTGCCGGTTCTTCACCTTGAGCCAGCGATCGAGCGCCGGCGTAGGCAAGTCTCCTATCCCCTGTGAATAACCGGGAGACCCTTCGCAATTCTCATATTGCTACCCAGCAATGAGCTGTAGGTCCTTGGCGAGACTAGCAGCCTTGGGGGCAGTTTTGGCAATAGAAGAAATCGTCAAGATCGCGCCGATTGGGACTGTGATCGTTGCGCTCAGCGCACTGGGTATCGCGACGTGGTCATTGTTAGCGCAGAAGGGCGTTGCCCGTCGGCGTGCAGCGATCGACTTCTTTCTTAAAACGGAGATGGATGAAAAGCTGCTCATCGCTTACGACAAGTACAGGAGCGGCGTCGATGCATTGCGAAATGCCACTGATCTAGATGCGTTTTGCAAGACGGATGACTATCACCATGTGCGAAGCTATCTGAATGTTCTCGAACTGATGGCGGTCGGCATCGAAAACAGCACTTTTGATGAGCGCATCTGCTATGTTTATTGGAAAGGTTTTGTTTTAGACGCCATGGGCGACACGGCTAAGCTGATTGATCACATCCGAATTCGGCATAATGCGGATCTTTACTTTCGCAGCTTTCGACGACTTCATTATCGTTGGATGTCCAATCCCGAGCTTGCTCTCCGTTGGCAACACAGAGGTCCGCCACTACCACGCGGACCTATACCTCTCTCGCCACAGCGGTAGATCTTGTCCCACCATTCGCCGCGGTCCCTCCCGCGGCCGACATCAGCCGTAGCGCAATTTGCACCCAGTCTGTCACCGGCTTTGCTACGCGATGACCACCAAGTCACGGGAAAGCATCTACGGCGCATCGGTGCGTGCCGCCGCAGAACAGGTCCGACCGGCTGGGCCTGCGAAGCTTGGAATAAGCGCATGCTCGGCTTTCAGCGGCCGGCGCAGCCATCGCCTGCGCTCGGCGACGCGCTGGATGCCGGGTTTGGCTATCTCGAAGTGAAGTGCCTTGACTGCAACACGCATCAGAACTGCAACACGCATCAGACCGTCGCGCTCAACATCATCCGGCGGCCTAAGACGACACCAATTCACGAGCTGGAGCGCCATATGCGCTGCAAGGATTGCTCGCGACTGCAGGGGCGGCCGTTCAAACGCAGCCATCTGGTAGCATTGCGGCCGTCGAGAATTTCAGCCCACGATCCGGCGTCGACATGGTGACCGGGGAGCGAGACTGAGGCCGACTTCCTAATCTTTGTCGATCTTCTCCGATAGGATTGCGCCTGTCTTCGGGTCCGCCTTGAATTCCATCTTTTGCCCGTTCTTAATGCCTTCACCCTCCCATTGGCCATCATCGGCCTTAAGCTCGGTAATCTCCGTGTAGCCGGACTGGATAACTTTGGCTTTCACCTGCTCGGCAGGCATCCAATCCGGGCCAGGTTGATCAGCACGAGTAGAATTGAACGAAACGACCGAAAGCACCGCAGCGAACGCAATGGCAGCAATCTTGCTCATGTCAACCTCCGGATAATTTGCATCGCAAACGGCTTGACCTAGCATTGGTTGCAATCGTGGACTATTTGTCGCGCTACGGTGATTTCCATGGGCTAAGAAGACAAGTTGTGCGTGCTCCAGTGTACCTCCACAGCCAAAGTACGCTCGATGTGCAATGTCTATTCAATCACCACGAACCAAGCCGCCATCGCCGCGCTGTTCCGCGTGCTCAACCGCCACATCGGCAACCTCGCGCCGATGTCATGCGTAAATTGATCTGGATCAATTTCGCGAATATGGTGGCTCCGATATAAACGCGCTCGTCGGTTCGTGTCTTCGGCCAAGCGGGGAAATTGGAAGCGGTCCGACGGGCCGCCGGAATTTTAGCGACTGCCGGCGGTCCATCAGGGATGTAAAAGGCCGGGGAAATGGCGACCGCTGCGGACGCCGACAAGCTGATCTATTCGCGCTGGGTCGGTTAGGAACGACAACCGATATCGGTTCGTCAGCAGAAGCCCAGGAGAGGCGCGCCAAGCGTATAGCTGGCGCGCCTAGGATTTCCATAAGTAAAACTAACCGCCGCCGGCTTTTATACGTGGCGGGTTCTTCATATCCAGCAAGGGCACCGGATTGTCTGGGCGCTGGAGATCTGGTCTCCAATCGTTCGAGAGGCTCCACCTGGCAGCCGCTTGATGCTTGGAAAGTCAACGATGGATTTGTTGAACTCCATCACGACAGGAACGATTAGCGCCAAGACCCAGCCATTGTCTTGTCCGGCGTACTTGCCGGGCGAAGCCGTCGGCATTCGCGAAGACATCGCGCCGTTGAATACCATATCGTACTTCTCGAACGGATCCATCGTGAGATTGTACACCGACCCGATCGAGCCAAGGTTCTGCTCAGGTCCAAGCCAAGTGTCCTTGGCCGTCCAGAGGTACTTCCATGCGATGCTAACATCGGGGTTAGGGCGCGTACTCATAAATCTTCGTCGATATCCGGTTCGCCCCCACTGACCGCCTTTGTGCAACCGACGCAAATGTTGCGATGGGCCAAAAGCTGATCACGCCGAATGGCATCCGCTAGAGATATGCCGTGTAGGAGCTGACCCACACCAGAATGGATGCCAAAAGCCCGATCACTCCCGCTTTGGGTGAGAAGGCAGTGGCGGTACCTGACATTCCAAGCTGAAGAGAGTCGCGGCTCAGATCGTCGGGAATAGAGAGAACTGCGGGGAACGTTGTCGCACCGCCGATCGCGCTGGTTTTAGCAAGCGTGCCGGACACTGCGACCTGTCCCTGCCCAATTCCCTTGGGGATCGCGATCACCCGCGCATGGTAGATCCGGCCCGGAATATTGTCGAACACGATGTCGATGGGCGCACCCTCCTTGACGGTCTGGAAGCCATTTTGGGAAAACAGCGCGACCAGCGTGATCTCCTTCTCGACGATGAACGACATCGCGCTCTGTGCCTGCAAGGCACGATCGCCGACGGATAACGTGACCAGTGTGACAAAACCATCTGCGGGCGCGCGTATCGTTGTCTGCGAGAGTTCCCAGTTGGCATTGTCCAGCTGCGCTTCGAATTGCGCGACTGTGGTATTTACTCCACTGATCTCGGAATCCCGCGCAAGCTTGGCGCTTTGTTGCGCGGCCTTGGCTGCGTTGAGCTGTGCGAGCACGGTCTCGTATGCGTTACGTCTGTCCTGCGCCTGGAACTGGGTGTTGGCGTTGTCGGCTACTAGTTCTTGGATGTCGGCCAAGCGTTTTTCGTTGAATGCGACTTGCGCTGTCAGCCCGATCACGTTCGCGGTCGCCTGAAGGTAGTTTTCCTTCAGAATTTCGACCTGCTGACGTGCCCCGGCCAGCGACGCCTCCAACTGCCTAACCTTGTACTGAAACGGTGCCGGATGGATCTGGAACAGCACCTCGCCCGCTTTTACCGGGACGTTTGGTTTTACCGGAATGGCTGTGATCTGCCCCGACACATTGGGTGTCACCTCCACCACCCGGCCTGCGACGGTCAGCCTTCCCGAGGGCGTGAGATAATTGAAGAGGACGAGAAACGTCGCGACGATGAATGCGCCTACCAAAACAGTAACCACACCGGATGCCCATCCCCAGCGCAGCAGCTTGAACTTCGAGAAGATTGCCCAGACGCCGATCAAATAGAGGCAAAGGATGATGAGCATCGCATGTTCCACAGAAGGTACGGGCAGACCAATACTGCTCCGCGGGCCGAACAGTCCTTGTTGATCCAGATCAACACAGATCTCCATAGGGCGAGAGCCTCGGGCACGTCCGGTACGAGGTCCGCCGTGGCCCGATTAACCGCCGTCGTCAGAGGAAGACACTTCGCCCGTAGGGGGGTCATCGTGGGTGTCCGGCTCCGCGTCGGCACCGTCCTCGTCATCGACGCACATGTGGTTTTCGGTCTCGTCCAGAAACCGGAGCAGCCGGTCGATCTCCTCTCTGGCCTCTTTGCGGAGCCTACCGATCGCGCGGAAGAATATCGGCGGGCTTTGCGTCGGCCGCGATGTCCAGCCAATCCAGGCCGGCTGTTGGGGTCATTGCAGACGTGTTGATGGGTGGCGTGCTATGCACGCTGTCAGCTCGGATCATGTGGGTACGCGCCCTTCATGGTTCGGGTTAGGGCCGAGGCGGAAGCGGCTAACTTCCCCTCGGCCTGTTTTCATGGTATCATGATTCCATGAACAAATCAACCCGTGATACCACGAAAACTCGCAAGCCGCGCGCGGCCGTAACGGGCGATCCGGTGATGGTCCGCGTACAGCCCGATATGGCCAAGCGGTTAGACGATTGGCGCCGCTTGCAGGACGATGCGCCGGGCCGCCCCGAGGCCATCCGCCGACTGGTTGAACTGGGGCTGAAGAGCAAGATGACCAAGGATGGCGCCTGATGCCCGAAAGCATCACTGGCAGGATCGCCTTGTGGACCTACCTGGTCGGATTTTGGTGCTATTTGTTTCTTGCGGCCGCACCGGCGTGGCCGCGCCTGCCCCTCACGACTTGGTTCAAGTATGTTTTTTTCAAAGCTGGCCAAGCGACGTTTTGGCCTGTTTTAGTTGCGCTTGAATCGCTTGAGCTCCGCTGGTGATCATCAGGCCGCAGACCGCTATTCGGAGCACGAATGCCTACAAAGGACGACCTTCTTGAGATTGTCCCGATCGGGGAAGCAAATGCGCTCTCATCACGCCTGCTATGGCAACAGCTAGGCATGTGGTCTCTTGCGAGCATCAGGGCCCGGTTGAACGACATGGCTGCGGCAGGCCTGATTGAACGAAAGCGAGTCATCCGAGATGAGCGGCCGACGAGTTTGTATTTTAGGCGTACCGAGCCATCCGCTGGTCTGTCGAGCTAGACTGAAAGCAAAGGTGTTGATGTGACTACTATGAACTACACGCTTGGATCGTCGGTCTGATCGAGCGGGACATGGGTGGAAAAGAACGAAAGCAAGCTTTGGAATGGCTGGAGAACCGGGTGGCGTCCTTTGACGCGATGAAGCAGAGCGGACTGATCGTAGACAAGGACCTTGTCACAATGGGTCTGAAGGCGAAGGGCAAATGATCCATGCTGCCTCCGTCTCGCGACCTTCCGGACGACACAGAAATCAACAATGTTCAGCTACCCGTGCGGATGCTAACAGCTTGAATGAAGCAGGCATCCGAACAGTAGGCGAGATACGGCGAGCGTCGGATGCCGATCTTCTTAGTTTCCAGCGGCTCGGACCTGTTGGTGTTGCATACCTCAGGAAATCGCTGGGCGTGACGAATGGCTAAGAAGCGCATTTCCAGTGTTGATTTAAGTTGGCTTATTTCGGAACAATTGTTTGATTCTGGAAGCCGCGGCGCGCGCATGGTGCTGGCTGTGGTTGCTGACGATAAACACGGCTGGCGGATCGTAATTGGCAAGCGCGACCAACGGTTCCTGACGGCCAAGGACAAGCGGCGGCTTGTCTACGTCGAAGAACGGCTACGGCTGACCTATGAACTTCGCCTTTGAAAGCTTCGAGGAGTAGCACTCGCTTACGCTCTGCGGGGCCCTAACTATCCTTCAAAATCTTCTTCACCTCCCCTGCGGGCCACGGCTGACCAACCGGCAAAACACGCACCCGGCTATCATCACTTGCGCTGACGAGCGCGTGAGAGCACAGGTCGCCCTCAATGCGATTGCTGCGGATCAAGCTTAGATCCGTGTCCGGGAGCCAGCCGAGCGTCACGTCGAGATCGCCCGGGAAGATTTGCCAGCGCGATCCGTCGTCCAGCTCAACTAAATGACTTTCCGAATGCGATCGAATCTTCATACCCGGCAACGGCCAAAAGGCCAGAGATGTTCCAGGCAGCGCTTTGCCCACCGCTCGGACTGTGCGGCCTAACGAGCGCAGCCCAACCGGGCAAGCAACATGTTGGAGCTTTTTAGAGACGGGTTCCAGTGCGCACGTGGTTCCGAATTTATCGAATTGGAACGATCAAGCTTAACAAGCGGGGGTGATTGCGCATGCCGTGGAGCAGTCCGATAATTTTGGGGATGGCGGCAGACCACAGGTCAGTTTCGATGCCCAACATAAGTGTCACAGAGCGCCGGTTCTTGAACCTAGCCGCGATTTGCATATTGGCGCTCATCGTTGGCCTGATCGCCCTCACAATTGCCGAAATGAATTTCTAGTGCACATACATGGGCAGCCCCCTCGTTTTGCCGGCGGACAAGCACATGCGCTGCATAGATTTCAGCGACCTCGGCTGCGTGGTGGACCATGCCGGACCCCCCTCCCAACCACGAGCCGCAGTAGCTCGGGCCTGTGTCGCGGCCCGAGGCCGGCGGAAATCGCGGTCTTAACCGATGCCTACGAGGCTACTCTCAAGAGGCTTAGGCTGGTGGATCGCAGCGATCCGATAACAGATCTCATTGCAAAGAAGATCATCGAAGTCGGGCGGCGTGGGGTCCGCGATCCCGAGCAAATATCTGCACTCGCCTCTAAGGAGCTAGGGGCGGACTAGCGATCGATGTGCACCGCCGTGGCAAATAAGGTGCCCGAGGCACGACGCTTCCGGACGACATACCCCGAGCACCACCACCTCGGTCACCCGCCGAATCGCTAGCGCAGGCTGATTTCGATTCATGGCAAAATCGCGATGATGCGCGAACAGAAAGTCACCCTCGGCGAAATGCGATCAGACAACGGCCCTCGCCGGCTGATCGTCTACTGCAGCGACTTCAAATGCTCTCACTCCGTCGTCGTGGATGCCGCTCCCTGGGGTGACAACGTCCGCCTGTCGGATCTTGAGCCCCGGTTCACTTGCAAGGCCTGCGCGGCGCCGATGTTCGGCCCCTGTTCGAGAAAGCGGCGATGGGCACCTGAGCCGTCATCACCAAAACAGAGCGACCACCACCAGCGCGGAGGTAAGCGTGCTTAGAGTGACGGCGATAATAATAGCTGCACGATCGTTCACGTAATCCGAATAATGGAACTTCGGATCTTATCAATAGCCATTAGGGGCAATTGCCACCACTCACATCGCAAAAAGTAGAATGCTTAGACCACCAGCCGTTAGGGCGAGGGTGGCCGCGATCGATAGTGCAAAAAACCAATCCCGCTCCATGGAATAAAAGCTGCCTCTTGCTGGGGCCCGCTGCTTGATTTGTGTCAATCGGAAGACGAAAAGGCGGACCTGTCGGTTGCGTTTGCCAGCGCCTCAGCTTTACGCGCCTTCCGCAGAAGCTGCTCTTGTTCGGGACTTGCCGCAACGAGCTTGGCCGCCGCGCGTGCTTCCTGTGCAAAGTTGAGAAGCCGCTCTTCGAACGAGGCCGCCGGCGCGTGCGATTACGCGATATCACCATGGCAGTACACTCCACCCACTGCCTGCCCACGACGCGGTAATCCCGGAACCCGAGCGAAGTTCCAAGCGCGTCTAGGAACGGTGGAACGGCCCGACGCGTTTAATCCGAGCGCCGGAGCCGTCTCTCCCGGCGCATTGGAATGGCGGCCTTGGCCTTTCGCAGTGGCGATCGCATCCGCGTCATCAAGCATAAAGCTGTTCCCGGTTGCGGCATGTTCGAACTCCGCTTCGACGATCGACCCGGCGTCTAATTCTATTGGGACACTTTCCATCTCGCCGCCTCAGGCCGGAAACGTTCGAACGCTCGGTTGCCTGTAAAAGGCCAAGGCGCTGGCGAGGGACGCGCGAGGAACTGAAGGCGACCGAACGTGACATGCAGGCGCCCAACTTATTTTGCGGAGAATAGGAACGGCTTCAGCGGATCGGCTTTTCTTCAGCGTCAGGATTGGTCTCCTGGCCATTGGAAGACGGCTCCAGCGTAGCCCCCGCCGTTGGAGCCGTTTTCACGCAAAGGGCCCGCCAGCGTGAACCGGCGGGCTCACTGCGACCGTCAACCTACCCTTAGGTTTTCGGCGGATTCCTTGCCACGGTTAGCCACGACTTCGTAGCTCACCTTCGCGCCCTCATTCAGGCTGCTCAGACCCGCCCTCTCGACGGCCGAGATATGGACGAACACGTCCTTTCCGCCAGTATCGGGTTGAATAAATCCATAGCCCTTCGTCGGGTTAAACCACTTCACTGTCCCTACTGCCACGCGCTTACGCTCCCTAGTACATTGTAGGTGGCTATCCAGAGCCAAGCACTTGCCAAACACAAGGGGAAAATCATCCAAAATGAGCCGCAGGCGTGAAAAGCCGCCCTTGTTAGCTGCCGGCGCCTACCGTTCTTCGTCCGGATGCACCCACTTGTAAGGCGTGATTTCGCGCGCGGCAGTCAGCTTGATCATGCGCACCGGGACGCGTGCGCAGTGAGACCTTTAGCTTCGAGGCCTCGACGGCCGTTGCCCCGGCGGTACGGCCGAGCTTTTTAGCGATGTCTTTGAGAGCGAGCTTGCCGGCCATGCTTTTTACTTGGCGATATCTTCCTCTGTCCAGGGCGTCGATTGTCGGGCATAGGCGATACTCCCTACAAAAACGCCTTAAAACGCAACCTTGCCGAAAGTTCCCGATCGCAATCGCTCGAGGTTAAGAACGTGTAAGCGCAATGCACGTTGAGCACGTGCCACCTACCCCGGTGGCGTCTCGACTACCCTGAACGGCTCCAGCGTGGCCCCCGCCGCTGGGGCCGTCTCATTTCCGGGGTCGCGTGGAGCGCAAACCACTAGGACCCGCCATGCGACTATCAGCGCATTCACAAGCAGCCACACTAGCAGCCAGCCCACTATCCGCACATAGCGCCCCTCTATGACGATTCAATTGTGCCCCTGTTCGCGGTGATTCTGCACGCGTTTGTTGTACGAGCCGAAGAGGTAAGAGTGCGGGCACTAAAAAGCCGCCGCTGGGTCGAGATCAGCGACGGCTCGTTACGCTTTCTTCCCACGGGGTGTAACCGCGTTTATTCAGAAGGTATGCGCCGGCAATTAAAGAAGGCTTGGCGGTTTCGGCGAGCCCAACGGCGATAGGAACTCGGAACATTTGGCAAGTTTTTCCCGCCCGTTCACCCGCTTGAGGCTGAGAATGACCGCCCTGTCATCAATGGAATACCCGCACTGGCTGATGATAGCCGGCGCTCTCTTGCTGACGATGGGCCTTGTAGGGTCTGCGTTGCAGCAACGAAGCACTGAGGCCGAACCTCAGGCTAACGCAAACAGCGACCATGAGGCGGCCATTGAACCTGAGACTCGCCTTACCCCAGAGGAGGTTTACCATCGCACGGCGAAAGAGAAGCGAAGGGCTCGCTGGGCTGAAAGTTCAGGAGAACCGGTGGATGCGGAGTCGAAAGCCTAGGTCTCTATCTTCATCACTTCGTACTGGTGACTGCTCATGGCGGAGGTCATGCAGTGGACGAGAACAGAACAGCCCCACGTCGCCGGATGCTAAAGTCGGGAAAGATCTCGTTTGGAGGTGGTGCGATTGATTGCACCGTCCGAAACTTTTCCGAGACCGGTGCAGCGCTAGACGTAACTTCGCCTGTCGGCATACCCGACCATTTCACGCTACTTATCGAATCCGAGCGCATCCACGTCCCTTGCCAGGTTGTCTGGCGGAAGCACTCCCGGATCGGGGTCGTTTTCCGTTAAGAATTAGGTATCTGGCTTTGAGAAAGCCGCGCATGTCCCCAGCGGAGCTTTCGCAGTTGCAAACGAAAAGCCCGGCAACCGGCCGGGCGATCGAGAAGTAATCCTTGGTGATACAAACAGGGATATTCAAACGCTGAAAACACCTGACGTCTGTAATGTAGGTTACCTATCTCGGGAAAAAGTGGCACTGAATAGGAACAGCTAGCGTTCGGGTCAATTAAAAGCCCTGTGTATCGCCCTTTAAACCCTGGGCTCCGGTCGTTTCTCTAGCCTGCTCCAGTCCATGGTCCGTTACTATTTCGATCTCCAAGATGATGATACCCTCATTGTAGATGATGAAGGGACGGAATTGCTCGACATTGCAGAAGCCCAAATAGAAGCTGCTGAGACCTTGGCCAACATGGCGGGCGACCTGTCCATGAGAGTGCCGAATCCTTCAGGACACGCTATGTCCATTGCGGTTCGGGACGAGGACGGTCCGATGTTTTCAATCAGTTTTACTTTTTCGCGGCGCACACAATGAGACCGGCAGACTGGGGGACGAACGAAAAAAAAGCCGCCGCGGTTGAATCAGCGACGGCTCTTAACGCGCCCAGGAAATCGCGGGGCTCAATCCGCGATTGATTTGATTTTAGCCGTGGAAGGTTAAGAAAAGCTTGGCCGGCCACCACCAGCTCGCGAACCGCAGGCGGTAGAAGGCGATCACGGCGCGGATTAAACGCATTCGCGGCCTCCGACGACCTTGAGGACTATCCCCGACGGCAGGTTCAGCTTGCTGCGTAACTTCTCTACCCGCTTGTCCAGGTCGAAGGCGGCAAAGCAAGCCATTTTGCCGGTGTGCCGGGGCATCGGTATCGGCACCAGCATGCTTTCTTGAGCGTTCAGCAGAACCATCACCATCATTTTTGCGATCTGGTGAAGGGAATTCTGGATTTTCGTCGATAGCCGGTATCTCCAGCACCACGATCATTGTCAACCGCGCACTATATCGCTTGGCTCGGCTTCCGAGGGGTCAGCGGCCCTTGATCCCGCTCGGTTCTTCATCGTCAGCGAGACCGCAGTCGGATTCTGAAACTGCACCGATTTAATGAACCGCTCCAGCGCCTCACGGTTGGCGTTCAAAAGATCGATCATCAATAGCGGATGGGTGGCCAACCTTTTCGGCGGCGTAATTTGCACAGATTTCGTAGGCGGAAGTGGCGCGCCTTCTCGCTGAGAAGCAGCAGGGGGCCAGCCGGGCCAAAAACGACATACTTTTCTTCACCCATCATCGTTTGACCGCGATGGCTTATTTGATACTAGTGCAGTTGCTCCAGCCGGGATAGTCGTCACCTTGAAGGCAGAATGGGTACTGCGTGGAAGCTTGAGAATAGGCATTTACCGAATAGATGCTTCCAGCAATAAGTGACAGGGCCACAATTATGATCGCTTTGCCTTTTAACATCCGTGTTTCCTCAAGCTAGGCTGCACCAACGATTGCCAGAGCGCGAGTTGCCGTTGGTGCTAGTTATTGAAATACTCGGCGGCATAGGATGGCTAGCCGGCCATATTTATGGGATCTCCCACCAGCACTGCTTCTACCTGCTTCTTGTAGATGCGCATGCCTAACGCTACCAAGCGACAGGCGTTTCTTAAGAAGAATGGGTCCGCATGCTTCAACATCCTGTCTTGTCATCAAGCCCACATGAATCGTCCGCTGAGCGAGCCCCGATCCATGGGTGAATGGAGTCTGACGTAATTGTTCGGCGCGGCAGAATTGGATTAAGTGTGCCCGCACTTACGATCAGCCCCTCCTGATGCTTTTTACACGCAAACCTTCTCGCTTCGTCTTCAGTGAGAAACGTCCTGCTCTGTCGCGGCACGTGTCTTGCGGTTGATCTCAACTTCGACTTCGGCGTTTCAACCGATACGTACCATGTCTTGCTAGATTTAAATGTCATCGAAGAAGTCACCCGTAAGCCATTCAGGCCAAAAAGCCGCCTAGCGCTCGGCACGGAGCTGCAGGTGGGAGAGCCCGACCGTCACGTTCATTGCGATTGATCCTTCAACGGACAACGGCTGCAAGGCAAAGCTCCTTCCAGAGCCGCCGATCAATACGTTGACGCCTGCTCCAAGACCCATGCCAATCTCCCCTGTGGCGCCGAGATATTCGCCAGTCAGGGCACCAGGGGGAGGACCCGCTGTGGGTGCGAGCACGGCCCAGCCGAGTACCCCGCCTGCCGAAATGCCAATGTCGATACCTACAGTATTCAGCGCGCCCTCATATAGCTGCACCGGAAAAGGTGGATTTTGAGCGAAGCGACACTCCATGGACTGATGACCGAAGATGACAAAGCCAATACTTGGGTTAAGCTTGCAAGTCAGCATTCCTACTTGCGTCCATGTCTTAGGTGCCTGTGCCGCCGCCGACTGGGCGCCAGCTAAGAGAGCCGCTGTGAGCAGCAAGGATCGAAGCATTTCTGTTCTCCGTTGAGTCGCGCGGGAATTCGTGGGGCTGAGCCGCACGCATTTCTAATCGAAGGCAAAAATCCGCTTCCAGTCCTTCTTCATATCGACCACGGTCCACCTGTTCACTGCCGCTGCATCCAGCGCCACGTCGAGCTTGCCAAAATGCGAATGCCGGTCGTAGGCATATTCGCGCTCCGCATCGGTGTGGTGGACGATCAGGCCGAACCGAGGACCACTCGCGCCGAGCGTGGTCCATTGCAGCATTTCGAGATCGCCGTCGGAGTTGCCGAATGCGGCGATGGGACGCCGGCCGATATGCTCGTTGATGCCGATCGGCTTTCCCGTCTTGTCGTCGACAAAGTTGACTTCGGGAAGCCGGAAGAGCGTCGGCGCGCCATCTTTCATCTCAAATCGAGTCTTGATCGACGATCCGACGACCTGCTCTGGCGGAATTCCATAAATCCGCTCGGTCCATGGCCGCATGAACTCGATGCCGCCGCCCGACACGATGAATGTCTTGAAGCCGTTGGCGCGTAGATGGAACAGTAGTTCCAGCATCGGCTGATAGACCAGTTCGGTATAGGGCCGTTTGAAGCGGTGATCCCGCGCGGTAGCTAGCCAATCCGAGGTTATCTTCTCGAATTCGGCCGTAGTCATGCCGGCATGAGTCACGGCGATGATTTCCACCAGCCCTTTTTCCCCGGAAGCCGCCAGCGCTTTCATATCGCCATCCAGCACCGCAGCGAATGGCTGCTTGGTCCTCCATTCCGGGTGCATCGGTGCCATGACCTTCACTCGATCGAGCGCAAAAGCCAATTGGATATACATCGGCTGCTCGACCCAGAGCGTGCCATCATTGTCGAAGGTGGCGATTCGTTGATCGACCGGTACGAAGTACGGCCCGCCTAGTCTTGTGACGCGCGCGACAAAGTCGAGGATCGAAGCTTTGGTGCTCCCCTCGTTCCAGGATGGCAGCGGATCGGTTGCCTGTGCGATCACGGAGGTGGAGTGGAGCGAGGCAGAGAGCAGCGGGAGCATCGCCAGAGACGAAAGGAGGACGCGTCGATCAAGAATCGGAAAGCGTACAATCTGTTTCATCATCGTTCCTCGGAGGTTTGTGCCGGTACCACTTGCTCTGCACGCGGGGGCCCGATGCGTCCTCAGTAACAGGGTGGATAGGGATAATATCCGCACGCGCCGCCGTAGTAGGGATAGGTGCTGGCTGCCGCTGCACCCAGCGCGGCCCCACCCACCGCCGCGGCACCCACCGCGGCTGCACCGTAGCCTCCGCGATACCAAGCGCCGCGAGCGACGTAAGGACGCCGCCAGACGCCCGCGGCCCCGACGCCGCCGACCCGCGCGTAGCCGCCGTGGAAGCCCGCGGCGTGGAAGCCGCTCATCCCACCCGCGTGGAAGCCACCGGCATGGAAACCGCCGAAACCGAACCGGTCGATAAAGATTGCAGCGGGCCCGTCGCCGCCGGCTAGGTCCCCTTCCAGGACGTCGACATCGAAACTCAGTCGGTCGCCCTCGAGCTTCGCCGTCTTCAACACGACGACAGCATCTCGGATCTTAGACCCATCCGTGCTGAACACCGAGACAGTGGCGTTCGGAGGGTTCTTGGTAAAGCTCTCGTCACTGGAATTGCTAGGTGACCACTCCTCTAACAGGTCCGTCGTTAGCGAATGCCCCGCCGCTCGCACGGGGCGGTCTGCGAAAACGATCGAGTTCGGCGCCACACCTGTGAGTGTCAGTTTCCCTGCCTGGAGGCCGGCGCCGCGAGCATTCATGACGATCAGAGACGGCACAATCTCCGGCTTGGCGTGGCCGATCGTCTTCTGCAGCGGCTCATGCTTCGGCGATGGCGCGGTCTGGGCCAGCGCGGTAGCGGTTCCGCAGAGCATGAGGGCAATGACCATGGAGGACGTTCGACTCTTTGTGATCATGATAGACTCCCTGAATCTTTCGCTAATGACTTTCAATCAGCCCACCGATTCAGTTGCCGGACGGCGGATTTCTGAGCTTTTCCATCGCCTGTTCGACCGAGAACGATCCCGGTCTCTGCCTCGGTGGAAACTGCTGGAAGCTCGTGAGATGCTGTCCGACGACGGCCTGAGCCGGTATGAGCAGAAAAGCATGCTCGATGAACCACCTGACGTAATCGCCAGATTCATGCTGCGCTCGCTCGAACGGGTCGGACCTGAGGTTGAAAAGCGAAGGCAGCCGCAGCTCGATCATCGGCTTGGCCCACACGTCGAACCCATGAGCCTTTTGCTCGAGAAAAACGGCCTTCCATTGATCGTAGCGAAGGCCAGCTAAGTTGCCATCATCCGTCCAGTAGAAAAATTCGCGGCGCTTAGTAGGCCCTTTACCGCTGAGAAGTTCTCGCTGATCATAGCCGTCAAGATGGACCTTGAAGGCCTTTCCTGCGGCATCGTAGCCAGATAAGAGTTTTTTCTTGATGTCGGGCTCGCCGGCTGCCGCGACCAGCGTTGTTGCCCAGTCTTCGGCCGAAAACACGTAGTTGATCTCAGTACGAGGCGGCACTAGCCCGGGCCAGCGCACCATCGCCGGCACTCGGTAGCCGCCTTCCCAATTCGTGTTCTTCTCACCCTTAAATGGCGTAGTGCCGCCATCTGGCCAGGAGAATGTCTCCGCGCCGTTATCGGTCGTGTAAATTACGATAGTATTGTTGGCGATGCCAAGGTCGTCGAGCTTCTTCAGGACCTGCCCGACCTGGCCATCGTGCTCCACCATGCCGTCGGGATAAATCCCAAGGCCGGTCTTTCCTTGAGACTCCGGTTTGAGGCGGGTCCAGATATGCATACGGCTCGGGTTAAACCACACAAAGAACGGCTTCTTGTCTCGATTTGCACGCTCGATGAAGTCGTTCGTGGCGCCAAGGAATTCCTCGTCGATCGTCTCCATGCGTTTCTTGGTAAGCGGTCCGGTATCCTCGCATTTCTGCTTGCCCCAGATCCCGAAGCGGGGATCATCACCCGGCGTGTCGGTCGGGACGGCGATGCATTTCATGACGCCGCGAGGTCCAAACTGCGCTCTGAACGCCGGGTTCTTTGGATAGTCCGGATGTTCCGGCTCATCCTCGGCATTCAGGTGGTAAAGATTGCCGAAGAACTCGTCGAAGCCGTGAACTGTCGGCAAGAATTCATTGCGGTCCCCAAGATGGTTCTTACCAAACTGCCCCGTCGCGTAGCCTTGAGGCTTCAACAATTCAGCAATGGTCGGGTCTTTGGCAGACAAGCCTTCCTTAGCCGCGGGCAGGCCAACTTTCAGCAGTCCGGTCCGCAACGGACTCTGCCCCGTGATGAAAGCTGAGCGCCCGGCGGTGCAGGATTGCTGGCCATAATAATCGGTGAAGATCGCACCTTCGTTGGCAATGCGGTCGATGTTGGGCGTGCGGTACCCCATCATGCCCCGATTGTAGGCGCTGATGTTCCAATAGCCGATGTCATCAGCCATTATGACGAGGATGTTAGGCTTTTGCTGTTGAGCGGATAGCGGTGAGACAAGTCCCGTTGCCGCCGCAACCGATGCGAGGAGACCGAAGCAAGTGCGTCGAAAAGTGTTCATGGTTGTTTTCCTCGTATCCCGCTCTCTCGCGGGCAGATGAAATCCAAAGCACATGGTGATCGGCGGACGTCGAAAATGACGCCCGCCGATTCGGTCTTGTCCGGTTAGTCGCGGCCCGCCTTCATGTTCTTAACTTGCTGCATGACCTGCTCCAGATTGTAGCTGGCTGGATTCTGCAGGGCGGGGAACTTGATGAATGACTCTAGATGCATCAGCCATAGCTGCTGGCCGATGGGCAGCATGTTCCAGTCATAGACGTACGCGGTAGAGGGAGAAGCGATCGCCCCGCCCATACCAAAGAGCGTCTTCTGCTGCGAGCCAACGGAGGTCTCGAAGGGATCGCGCTTGATGTTGACGACCTGGGTCCAGGAGTAGGGCTGCACTCCGGAAACGAAGCCCGCCGGGTTGTCGGACACCATCGCGAAGTACATCTTCCAGTTCTTGTAGCGAACGGCCGACGGCGTCGTGCCGGACCAATACAGGAAGTGGTCACGCGCCGACTTCTCCGACTTACCGGTCAGATAGTCGATCTGGTTGACGCCATCGAGCGTGGTCTTGACAAGCCCGGGATAGCCAGCCTCGACACGTTGCTTCAAGGCGTCGCCCTTTGGCCCGCCGGCGATCTCGACGAGGGTCGGGACCCAATCGAGGGACGCGAACATTTCGTTCTTGACCGTGCCGGGTTTGATGACACCCGGCCAGCGGATCACCATCGGAGCGCGCATGCCGCCCTCCCAGGTACTGAGCTTGCCGCCCTTGAACGGCGTGACGCCACCGTCCGGGAATGTGATGGTCTCAGCGCCGTTGTCGGTGGTGAAGACGACGATCGTGTTGTTGAGTTGGCCCATGTCTTCCAACTTTTTGAGCACGACGCCGATGTTGTCGTCCATCTGCTTCATGCCGGCTTCGTTGGCGCCCCAGTCCTTGCCGCCGGGCTCGCCGATCATGGCCGCGTACTTGTCACTCAGCACGGTCGTGACGTGCATGCGTGCCGGGTTGTACCAGGCAAAGAACGGCTTGTTTGTCTTCTTCGGATCATTGCGGTCGAGGAAGTCGACGACCTTTGCCGAGATTTCCTCGTCTATCGTCTTCGATCGATCCAAGGTCAGCGGTCCCTCGTCCTTGCAGGTTTGTTTGGCGCCAGAGCCGTCGGCCGAGGTACACGCCAGCATCGGGCGCGGTGGCGTAAGGCAGACCGTGGTCTTGGGATCTACGGCGCCGGGAACCTCGGTTAGCCCGGGAATCGGTGTGTTCTTGCAAGGTGGCGCTAGTGTCTGCTGGCTCGGGGTCTTGTTGATGTCGGGGAAGCTTACCCCTTGCATCGCATCGAGGTGATAGAGGTAGCCCCAGAATTCCTGGAAGCCGTTTGCCGTCGGCAGCGACTCGACGTGGTCGCCAAGATGGTTCTTGCCGAACTCGCCCGTGTTGTAGCCCAAATCGAGCAGGAATCTGGCGAGCGTCGGCGTCCCGGAACGCAAGTACGATGGGCTACCGGGGATTTCCGGCAGGACCATGCCGACACGGACCGGCTGCATGCCAGTGATGAAGGCCGTACGCCCGGCCGTGCAACTTTGCTCGGCGTAATAGTGCATAAACTTGGCACCTTCATTGCCAATGCGGTCGATGTTTGGAGTCTCCCCGACCATCAGCCCTTGATGATAGATGCTTGGCTGCATCCAACCGATGTCATCGCCCATGATGAAGAGGATGTTGGGTTTCGCCGGCGCTTGCGCCACGGCCGGCGTGCTGAGCGGCACGGACGCCGGAATCAGCATCGATGCGCACAACAAGGCGGCGCATGATCGCTTGAGCCATCCAACTGGCTTGCCCGACGGCGCTGCAGGCGGTTTGTCGGCGAATACGGAATCTAACATGGTTTTGCTCTCCCTATTGTGATGCTTCGGGGGCACTGCGCCTGATGCATCGAAAGCCAAGATGACTGGTAGAGGTATCAACCGGCTCCGCATGTCGCGCTGCCGGCCGGTAGCGTCGGCAGTAGTTCGGCGCACATAAATGCGAGCCGCCTTTGATGACCTTTTGGGGAATCTTCACATTGGTCGTTCGGGGGTCGTAGCTGTCGGCCTCACGGCCGCCGCGCGGATTTTCAGGGATGCAGCAAGCTTTTGCGGCATCCGCCTGATGTTTCGGCGAGTACCAATCGGCCGTCCACTCCCACACGTTGCCGATCATGTCATGGATGCCATAGCCGTTCGGAGGAAACGCGCTGACTGGCGACGTGCGTTCGAAGCCATCGGCGTTGGTGTTCTGCCGAGGGAATTCGCCTTGCCAGGTGTTGGCCATGTGACGGCCAGCTGGGGTCAACTCATCCCCCCAGGCGAATTCGAAGTCTTCGAGCCCGCCACGTGCCGCAAATTCCCATTCCGCCTCGGTGGGCAAATCCTTGCCCGCCCAACTCGCATAGGCGAGCACATCATTGAAAGCCACATGTACGACCGGATGATCGTCTAGCCCACGGATGTTACTTCCAGGTCCGTAGGGATGCCGCCAGTTGGCGCCTTTGGCGAACGTCCACCATTGGCTGAAGTCCCGGAGACTGACCGGATGCGCGGGAGGGGAGAACATCAGCGAGCCCGCATAGATCATGTGCGGAAGCGCTCCCGGATAATCCTTCGGATCAGGCGTGATCTCGGCAACGGTTACATGCTTGGTCGCCTTCACAAACTCCTTGAATTGCCGGTTGGTCACTGGGTGACGATCAATCCAGAAACCGTCCACAGTGACGCGATGCGCCGGCGCTTCTTCCGGGTAGTGCTTGTCAGAGCCCATGCGGAAAGTACCGCCGGGTATCCAGTTCATTGCCCCTTCTTCAAGACAAGCCTGGCCGCCGGAACTATCGGCCTTAGCTGCAATTTCAGTGAAAAGCGCAGTCATGCAAGCGTTGCCTCTCGAGGAACAGAGATAGCGTCCAAGCTAGGGCTAGAAGCCTGCCCAGGGATATTGCCCTCTGGTCCTATATCGAGCCCCACGCGCTATCCGTTAGCGTTGCAAGAATGTAGTGGATTTGATCCACACGCAGGAGGCGCGGCTGAGCAAGGCGGAGCTTTAAGAAGCTGGGAAACGAATCCCGTTGGCCCAAGGTCGACACGACGGACTCACGGCAGAGGCCAAGGATTTCTCGTGGCGGAAACATCCCCATGGATTGCCATCGTTGATGATGATCCCGCCGTGCTCCGAGCCTTGAGCCGGTTACTGCGTTCGCGCGCCTTTCGCGTCACGACTTATGGTGCAGGACAGGAATTTCTCGCGGCGTTGCCAAATGTTCTACCCGAATGCCTAATCGTCGATTTTCAGATGCCGGATATGAACGGAATGGAGCTTCAGCAGCATCTCATCGGCAACGGCATAACCATTCCTACGATCCTCATCACTGCACACTCCGACGCTGCGGTGCTCTCACAACCCCTCCAAGATACGTTCGTAGCCAGGCTGCGGAAGCCATTGCATGACGAAGCCTTGTTCTCGGCGATCAACAGTGCGATCGGCAGCCAAGGCGATGTTCGTTAGGAGCGAGAGACTTTTTACCCCGGTGCAGCGGAAGCTAGATAAGAGAAAGGACAAGTGATGCCTATTTCGTTTTCTATGGTGGTCGTTGGAAGTCTCGTTGTCGCAGCGGCCGATTGGGTACCTGTATTCGACGTTTCTCGAAGCTGCAAACTTGATGTGGCGGCAACGACCGGCCTTTCGGTGGAGCAATCCCTGAAGAACTGCGTAAACGATGAAAACAGGGCCAGGCAACAATTGGTGAGGCAATGGTCCAAGTTCTCAGCCTCGAGCCGGTCGCAATGCCTTCCGCTGGAGAGTATCGGCGGTACACCAAGTTACGTGAGCCTATTGGCGTGCTTGCAGATGAATTCGTGGTCCTGTTGATCGCCGGTGGCATGCCCGGCGAACTACCCGCCTGCGGTGTTCCGAAAGGACCCAAGAAATATCGGGTCTAAAAAGCCCATTGATCACGAGATAAGGGCACGGTCGCCTGGTGGGCCGACTCATAGAGCCGCCAACTTGGAATTGAGCTTTCGGCTTGCTGCAATATCATATTCGCTCAAGGAGTTACGCAATGTTAGAGGTTGTCGCAATTGCAGCAATTATACTTTGCGCAGCAGGCCGCGTGCTGGGGCAAACGGGCCTCACGGCCTACGCTGATGCTAACAGATACATAGACGTGCAAGCGCTGACTTGCGCAGCAACTGCGGGAACCTGACAGGAAGATGCTGATCGGCTCACGACCCGGTACAGTGGTTGGTACAATGGCCTCGCAAAGAAGTACTACTTCAGTATTGCCAGCTCAAAAGCCTTGCAGCATGAGATCATTGTTTACTGCAAAGCGCATCCGGAAGTTCGAATCACTGCAAAGCGCATCCGGAAGTTCGAATCATAGAAGCAAAAATGTGATGCTCAAGCAGGAGAAGCATCTGGCCTTCAAATAAACAGTAAAAAGACTCTGCGTTTGCAACGATGTCTATCGTTCGACTTGCGACCGAGAATCCCGGTCATGAAGCTAGAAAGGGCATCGTCTCGGCCGGCAGCGATATCTCTGCCAAGGCACCACCAAAGTCATCGTTCCGGATATCGATGCTGCCCCCGTGTCTTTCAATGATCGTCGAACAAATGGATAGGCCGAGGCCAAGGCCGTGATCCTTAGTCGTGTAAAACGGTGCAAAAACGCGATTTTTATCCGTTGCTTTGATTCCCGGTCCGTTGTCCTTCAGACTGATCTCAGTCGTTCCCATTTTCGTCGCCCGAGTGCGGATCTCGATTCGTCGCCGTCCTTCCGGCGTTAAGGCCATGGCGTCAATCGCATTCAAAATGAGGTTTAGTAGAACCTGCTGCAATTGCACAGGATCGCCCAGTACGGCCGGCAGGTTATTTGTCAACTCGGTCTCGACGGCCACTCGGCGGTCGATCAGTTGGTGACGCAGCAAGGTGGTTGTCGAATCGACGAGCTGGTTAAGATCAACCGACTCAAACTTGCTCTCACCCTTTTTGAGGAGGCCACGCAGCCGCTGAATGACCTCACTCGCGCGGCTATCCTCGTGCACTATATCCTGAAGCGCATCATGAATCTCGGTGAAGTTTGGTGATTCCGGCTTCAGTAAATAGAGAGCAGCCTGTGCATTCGAAAGAATTGCCGTTAGTGGCTGATTGACTTCATGCGCAATAGCACCCGAGAGCTCTCCTAACGCAGTAACACGCATCAAGTGCTCGACTTCCTGCCGCTGCAACTCAAGATCGGCCTCAGATTTTTTCTGGTCCGTTACGTCAGCGAACATACCGCTGACTTGGTCTGATTCACCCTGCCTATCCTTATCTGAACCCGGTCGAATGCGCACCCAGCGCACTTCATTTCGTGGGTAAATTACACGTATGTCAGCTAAGGGAGATCGGCTGGTTGTCAGAGTGCCTTGAAGTGCAGTCTCGGCAATGGCGCGGTCGTCGGGATGGACGGTCGCGAGGAACGTCTCACGCGTTAACGGAGTGTCTGCCGAAAGTCCGAATATCGCTCGGCAGTGTTCGGTAGCCCACAGCTGTCCCGTCTCCCTGTCGATATGCCATAAACCAATACTTGCGGATGCTGCTGCAAAGGTCATGCGATCTTCGCTTTCCTTGAGCAAATTTTCGGCTTGTCGGCGGCGGCGGCGTTGAGACAATAAGCCCGCAACAATCAGAGACTGAACAATGACAACGGCCGTAGTCGCAGAAATAAGGTAACTGTGTTCCTCCCAAAGGCTTGGTTCGTAGAACATGACGGCGCTGCCGGAGGGCAGGTTGTCCCGCTGAAGCTCCCATCGCTCCATAGCTCTGGCATCAACACGGAAAGCCGGCCTCAGATTATCGCGTGGGACCAGCTGTCTGACGTCTGCGCCCGCAATGATTTCGAGAACGAGATCCGCGGTAGTCGCCCCGATAGACTGATAGGTTTCGAAGAATCCCCCTACCACGCCGGTGCCTAGATAGGTGTCGAAGAAGCCGTACACCGGAGCGGCCGAGGCCTTTGCAACTGCCGCAGCCACATCTCTAGGTATAAAGGCGTTGTTTTCGCTGTCGGTGAAGAACGTAAGAAGCAGGACGATTGTATCGCGCGGCAATTTGGAAACATCTTCCAGCAGTTTGTTGTATGGGCGGTCAAACCAATATTCCGCTTCCAATTTCGAACTTTTGTGAGCCTCGACTGCTCTTCGTCCATTCTGCTGCCAGCGGCGGTCGACGCTGCTGGTCCCAGCAATCACTACCAAGCGTCGTGCGTCCGATTGGAGTCGTTCAGCTAGCTCGATCGTCCGTTCAGGCTTATAATCGTTGATTACCGCGGTAATATCGGCAGGAACCTTCATTGCATTGAAAGTTGCCGATGTAACGTCGGACCACACAACGGGAACCCCCGGCGCAATCAACTCACGGTATTTGAGCAGAAACGGCATCGCGGGAATGCCTATGACTACGACCGCGTCAAAACGCACATTCGCGTATTTCTCGCGCAGAAAATTAGCAGTCCTCAACGCGTGTTCGTCGTCTGGTCGTCTTGCCAGATCGAGAAAGTCGGCTTCGATTTCGAGCGGCTGAGACGATCGTCCAAGCTCATTGCGGAGGGAATCCGAAATGGCTGCGTTCGCCGGAAAAGTGTAGTTGTAAGAGTGGAGAATAAGAACGCGCCGGGGCGATCCGGCCGCGCGGGCCTCATTACCTACGAAGACAATCAATAGTAATATGACGAATGAAAAAAGCGACTGCTTGATTCTTGGCCCGTCAACTTGATCGCAAGCTCGCACGAGATCCGATCCAGTCCAAATAACTTAGATGCCAATAAATTAATTGCTAAAGTAAATCATGCAGTTGTAGGTTGTCTAGCCTACAAACTAAGCCTGTGGGCCTTGAGATATCTGTTCGTTAACTTGGTAATGCCACGATACGCATATTTTGCGCAGCAGAATATTTGCGATGGTAACGGTGGCATGCTTGAATATCGCCGCAACTGCCTTCGTCCTTGTTCGGCTGACTGATAGACCATTACCGGCGCTTCTAACCGCATAAGCGTGCGCTCATCACGAAATCGTGCGCGCCGCTCAAAAACACAATTTGATCAATTTTACGGCATGGCTATTAAGTGCCGGGAGCACGTGAGTTTTTGCAAGAATCAATCTGCCCGCGTCTTTGCATTTTGTCGCGAGCAACGCTTTCAAACGCGGGCGCATGCTCATGACAGGGAATTTTACAGTCTATGTTGTCGATGACGATCCTGGCGTCCTTAAGGCTATGTGCCGCCTACTCCGCGCCAGGGGTTATCAAGCAAATCCGTATGCCTCACCGCGGCTGTTTCTTGAAGAGCACGATGCGACCGTGCCTGGCTGTGCACTGTTGGACGTGTCCATGCCAGACCTTGATGGCTTGGAACTTCAGCGTGCGCTGACAGTCACCTCTGGCTTTCATCGCCCCATAGTTTTCGTCACTGGCACAGGAGACGTTCCAACGACCGTGCGTGCTATGAAAGCGGGAGCAATTGACTTTCTGACCAAGCCAGTCAAGGACGAACATTTGTTCGATGCGATATCCCTCGCTCAGGAAAAAGACGCGCAGTTGCGTAAGGCTCATTCCGAATTGGAGTCGATTCGCAGGAAAGTCGCGACCTTGACCCCACGAGAGCGAGAAGTTTTTGCGCTCGTCGTTACGGGACGCATGAACAAACAGATTGCGGGCGATCTAGGCACAGCCGAAAAGACAATTAAGATACATCGCAGCCGAGTGATGGAGAAATTGGGGACCCGCACTCTCGCAGACCTCGTTCGGATGGCCGAGAAGATATAACGTGAGTGCGAAGTGCAAAAGGAGCAACACCCTGTGAAAGGCCGTTGAGATAGTTGCGCTGAGCCTCGCGCCCCGCATCGACGGTTAGACTAACGCCGCACGTTCAGAAATCGTTTCCTTCTCGAGTCCCGCCCCCTGTCCATTAATCCCCCAGCCTAGTCGCAAACACAGCTGATGTGGCCTGGCTGCCATAATGTTCCTGAACCATTTGGACTGACGTTCCCATGTTGCGGGCAACTTCATAAACACCAACGCACCGCAAAGCGGTTTTCCCGGGTTGCTCCAGTAGGTAGACCTCACGCGCATACGAAGCCGGATAAAAGCGATGTCAAAGATCAAGAAAGCAGAGTCTGGATTTTACCGGATCCCGCTGACTGTTACCCTTTCAGACAGCACGCACGGCGAAATTAAAGCCTTTGAATTGATAACCTGCCGTGTCCGCGATTCAGACGGGGCCGAAGGGGTTGGTTATACTTATACCGTGGGGCGTAATGGCGGTGCGGTTGCCGACGTGCTCCGGCGGGAGATCCCAGAGCTAATTGAGGACCGCGAAGCCGCTGATACAGAGGCGATTTGGCATCACGTCTGGTGGGCGTTGTATTACGGCGGACGTGGCGGACCCGCAGGGCTCGCGCTCTCCGCGCTTGATATCGCGCTGTGGGATCTGAAGGCGCGCCGCGCCAACCTGCCCCTGTTTGGAATAATCGGCGGTTTCGACGCCCGTGTGCCCTGTTACGCCGGCGGCATCGACCTCGATCTCTCTGTCGAGGCACTTCTGAGGCAGACCGACGAAAATCTCGCCAAGGGATTTCGCGCAATTAAGATGAAGGTGGGTCGCCCGGATCTCGCATCCGACGTCGCGCGGGTGCAGGCGATGCGCGAACATCTCGGTGACGGCTTTCCGCTGATGGCGGATGCGAACATGAAATGGACGGTCGAAGAAGCCATCCGAGCCGCGCGGGCGCTGCAACCCTACGATCTCACTTGGCTCGAAGAGCCTATCATTCCCGATGATGTTGCTGGTCACGCCCGCATCATGGCTGCCGGCGGCGTGCCGATCGCGGCTGGCGAAAATCTGCGCTCGCTCTGGGAGTTCAAGAACTACATCTCGGCGGGCGCTGTCTCCTACCCTGAGCCTGATGTCACTAACTGCGGGGGCGTCACGGCGTTTATGAAGATCGCGCGGCTAGCAGAAGCGTTCAACCTTCCGGTAACCAGTCACGGAGCGCATGACGTCACCGTCCATCTACTCGCGGCCTGCCCAAATCGCTCCTATCTCGAAGCTCACGGTTTTGGGCTAGATCGTTATATCGAGCACCCGCTCGCACTCGACCAGGGAATGGCTTTGGCGCCAACACGACCCGGCCACGGTATAAAATTCGATTGGAAGGGGCTGGCTCAGCTCGCGCAATAACAGGAGCAGCTGCGGGCTACACACAGCGCATGATCCCCAAGGACCGAGCTCGCAGCCACCGCCTCTTGCTGCCACGGCCTTTGTTGACACTGTGTTGACACGTGCGTTTTAGGCGGAAGGCATCAAAAAGGAAAAGCCGCCAAGTATCTGACTTGACGGCTTTTTCTGGTTGCGGGGATAGGATTTGAACCTATGACCTTCAGGTTATGAGCCTGACGGGCTATGCCCTCCCCTGGGGTCAGCCCGCGAACGCCTCGGCGGTTCGGCTTGCTGGAGGGAAGCAGGAGCTTCGGGGCGGCAAGGGCGAGCGGCAACCAACGTTCGGTCTCATGGTCCTGGAAGCCGTCACCTCCACCCGATGACATCAGCCAGCCGCAGCGGACCCCACCGGCAGCGTCTGAGATCGGAGCCGCATTCGCCAAGTTTCCGCTGGCGATCATACCGGTTCTCTTTGAGGGAGAGGCGGGATGTCGAGCCCCAAGCCATCATCGGGGTCTGGCAATAGGGGCCATCCGCGCCGCCGCCTCCTAATTGATCGCCCCGCCACGGAAAGGAACTGAAGTTGCGGCCCCCCTTTGCGATAATGTCTAGAACGCAGCCACCATCGGCGAACTGCAAACTCGGCGCGTCCTCGATTCCGATCTTGATCCTGTAGTAACCCTTAGCCAGCGGTGTGACTTCAAGCACCGTCGCCGCCGGCAGCAACAGAGACATCTCATCACTTGGTAACAGGTTTTTTGCCTTCGTCATGTGGTTACTCCTGTTGGGGTTCTTCACTCGTCGTAATCATCCCAGTCGTCGTCATCCTGATCGTGTTGAGTCGCATAACGTGCGTCCGCCAAGGCATCGCTGTAGGATAACGAGGGCGTCGTTCCGCTGGAGACCGCCAAGGAAGGTAAATCTGGCGATCAGGCCGGACCGGCACCGAATAGAATCGTCGGTCGCCAAGCCGCACGCCCTTCCGCTTGGGATCATTGGGCCGCAACAAGTCCCACCCCGTACGGCGCGCGCGAATATAGAGCGATCACCGCTCGGTCTCTGCATTATCATAGCCGGATTCCATCAATCGTCGTTGTCGGGGTCGTAGTCGTCGCGGTCCGGGCGCCGGGCGTGGGCGTCGGCCAGGATCTCGTCACGGGTTCGGCGCCGCGGCGGCGACCATGGCAGGAAAAACAATTCGCCAAGGCGGCCGACCGGCGTGGAGTAAAGCTGGCGCCGGCCAATCTTGACGCCCTTGCGCTTGGGGTCGTTAGGCCGCAGAAGCACGCCCCTGGCTGCAATGTCGAGCAGATGCCAGCACTCGGTCTCGGCGTCTGCAAAGCTGGTCGTCTCGACTCGGATGACCCTGGAGAGCGGCAGCGGATCGTAGCGGAGCCGCCAGCGGTCATGGTCGTATTCGCCGAAGATCCGCTCGGTCCCTTCAATGTGCGCGGCGACCTCCGCCGGCTCCCAATCCGACATCCGCACCACCTCGCCCCAGGTTAAAAAGTCGGCAGCATTGAGTGTGAAGCGGACGAGTTGGAGATCGCCCGCGCGCCATGCCGTCTCACCTGACAACTCCAAGAGCGTTTGCGCCTCTACTGGGCGGATCGCGCTGCGGAACGGCTGAGCCGTGAAGTCGCCCTCTTCGCAGGTCGTGCCCCAAATGAACTGGGTCTGTCCCATTGTAAGCATTCGGCGTGACGGCCGTAGTTCGCCGCTGGCTATGATCCACGGTAAATGGACGGTATCCGTGAAATGGTAGACCGGCGCCCTCAAAGCCGGCGATACGGGTCTTCTACTCATCACTACCTCTGCCCATCACTCAACCTCTCGCTTAGCCCTCAGACAATTCGTATTCATCCTCGTCGGCCGCGGCCTGGCGTTCGGCGTATCGCCGCTCCGCGATTTCGTCGCTATCGAGGTACAGGGGGCGATGTCCGTACATCGTGACGCCAAGCGCCTCCCAACTGTCGAAGCGGACCGAATAGTGGACCCGACGGCCCACACGGAAGCCGATACAGGCGGGGTCGCGAGTACGGACAAGGCTGTCGGGGCTGATGTCGATCGGCCGCCAGCGCCCGCTGTAGGTCCTGGTTTCGACCTTCAACACCTGGTCGAGCGGCAACGGATCGCGCCGGCAGCGCCACATGTCGCTGCACTGCCCATAGTGCTCCTGGTCCCAAGATTCCATTTCGGCGACCTGGTCGGCCGTGAAGGCGTGCTGGCGGACAACCTCGCTCCAGGTCATGAATCCGTTGATGGGCAGGGTGAACCTGACCAAGCGGAATAGATCATCCTGCCAAGCCGCCGCCCTGTTGGCCGCAACGATAGCCGCCATGGCGGTCTTGTCGCCGGCCGGGTTAGAAGTGGCCCAGAGATATGTAAGATCGCCGACGCCTCGCAGGCGATTGGGATACGGCCGCAGTTCGCCGCTCAAGACTATCCACGGCAGCTTCAGCGTGCTCGTAATGTGATAAACGGCGGTCCGTGCCGCCCTGGTCATGGGCGGCCGTCCCGTTCGCGCAGGGCCATTAGCGGGCCGCTAAGAGCCTTTCCGCAGGCCCCTCCCCTTGGCAGTCCCGAGCGCGAATAACGCGCTTCTGAGTTGTGACGGCGCCCCGGTATCACGTGATAATCTGTGGATCGGCACCTCGATGGTTGGCCTTTAGCGTTAGCCAGTGCAAGAAAAAGCCCTTTAGCACCTGTGGCGGCTTTGAGGTCGGATAGCCTCTGTAAATCATTGATTTCGATAGTGAAGGGTATTCCTGCCGGGCCCACCAATAGAAGAAACTGATCCCGACTTCTTCTCCGCCGGGATCAGGCGCCGCACTGCGCCGATCTAAACGATCTGCCGCACCGCCGGCGCCTTTACCACATCCGACAGCACCTGCAGTGCCTGACTCAGTTCGGCGCGGTTGCGGGCGGCGCCGAGTGAGATGCGCAGGCCCCGCGGAGCGATGTCTCCCACGGCGAACGCATCTTCGCCGACGACGGCAAGGCCGTTGCGCATCAGATGCGACAGCAGATCAGTGCCGTCGAGATGCCGTGGCAATGGCAGCCACAAATGATGGCTCGCGGGGCGCGCGGCGTATGCAACACCGCCAAGGAAACGCGCGGCGAGCCGCTGGCGCGCGGCGGCTTCGTTGCGGATCGCGCGGATGATGGCATTCGCTACGCCGGATTTGAGCCAATGCGTCACCAGCGCCACCATCAGCGAAGGCGGCATCTGCATGGTTGCCTGCAGGCCGGCACGCATGGTCCGCTCGGCGGCCGCATCGGGTGCCAGCAGGTAGGCGACGCGAAGCGCAGGCGCGATGCACTTGGCAATGCTCGCCGCGTAGTAAGTGCGCTCGGGGATGAGGTTGGCGATCGGCGACGCCTGCGGCTCGAGCGGGCCGTAGGCGTCGTCCTCGATCAGTATGGTTCCGCGCTTGCGGATGATGTCGGCGATCGCCTTGCGCCGGCCGGCGTCCATCGTCGCCGTGGTCGGGTTGTGCTGGGTCGGCACCAGATAGACCGCCCTGGGCTTGTGCTTGCGACAGGCGTCGTCCAGCGCGTCGGCCCGTGCGCCCTCATGGTCCATCGCGATGCCGACTAAGCGCACATCGAGCCGTGCCGCGGCGGCCTTGATGCCGGGAAAGGTCAGCGCCTCGGTCAGCACGGTATCGCCGGGCCTGGTCAAGGCGAGCAGGGCGTTGAAGATGATCGCCTGCGATCCCGGATAGACCGCAATGCGCTCGGCCTTTGCGTTCGGCAGGCGCGGCCGTAGCCATGCCGCGGCGGCCTCGCGCTCGTCCGTGGTTCCGCCTGGGCGCGCATAGCTGAGAAATGCGCTGAAGCCGGCCTCCGCGCGAATGGTGGCAAGCCCCTGCGCGATGCGCATGTCGAGACTGGCCTCGACCGGCTGCGGCGGAAGATTCATCGAGAGATCGATGCTGACCGGCGCCGGGAGGTCGTGCGCCGCGCGGCTCGTCGTCTCGGAAACGAAGGTGCCCTGCCCGACGCGCGCGTCCAGCAGCCCGCGCCGCCGCGCTTCACCATAGGCGCGGGTGACGGTGGTCAGATCGAGATCGAGCGCCTGTGCCAGCGCACGATGCGTCGGCAGCCGCTGTCCACGGACCAGCCGGCCGCTCGCGATATCGGCCGCCAGCGCTCGACAATGCGCTGGTACATCGGGCCCTGCCACTCGGAAACTGTAGGGATCCAATCCATACAATTCGGCCAATTGCCTTTGATTGTCGGTGTCGGCACTCATATTGTATGGATCAGCGAACAGGTCAAGGAATTACGGCGATGACAGACACGGTCTCCCTGCCACAGGCACTCTGGCGCGGCTTTGCGATGAAGTGCCCGCATTGCGGGCGCGGCCATCTGTTTGGGCGCTTCCTGAAAGTCGCCGATCACTGCGAGGTTTGCGGCGAGGATTTCACGCCGCAACGCGCCGACGATTTTCCGGCCTATCTCGTCATCGTGGTGGTCGGCCACATCGTGGTGCCGGCGCTGCTTGCGATGGAAATGGCCTACGCGCCGCCAGCCTGGCTGCAGCTCATGATGGGCTGCCGGTGACATTGTTCAGTTCGCTGGCCCTGCTGCAGCCGACCAAAGGCGCGATCGTCGGCCTGCAATGGCAGACCGGCATGCACGACTTCGAGGTGACGCGGCGCAAGCGCTCCTGCATCGAGGCGGCACATCGCGGCGCATAGCCGGAGATTCTGGCCGCTCGGCTTCCTCGGACCAACGCTCGCGTCGGGTCGTGCTCGCCGCCGATCCTCTGCAAGCATTCCCGCATGGCAGCACCTTCGAAAATGAGACGCTTGGATATGGGCGGTTTCGTCTTTGGGCTGCAGCTTTCGCGGTAAGGCGCGGCCGGAGGGGCGCGCCAGGATGCGCGCATGGGGAAGGTCCGGCGTGAGACCGGATTCTCCCTTTCGCGTCAGAGGGAGGAACAACAATGCGCAAGTCACTGCTCGGCGCGGCCGCGGCGGCCGCCCTTTTGCTGCCCGGCTCAGCTCTCGCCCAAAGCGGCACCATCAAGATCGGCATTCTGGTCGCGCTGGAAGGCGCCTTCGCAACCGGTGGCCAGGACGGCGTCCGCAATGTCGAACTGGCTCTCAAGCAGGTCAACAACACCATTGCCGGCAAGAAGATCGAAACCGTCGTTGCTCCGACGGATACCAAACCTGACACGACGGTCCGCATGGCCCGCAAGCTGGTGGAGCAGGACAATGTCGACTTCATCATCGGCCCGCTGTCCGGCTCGGAAGGCATCGCCATGCGCGACTTTGCCAAGACCATCCCCGGCAAGGTGGTGATCAACGGCATTTCCGGCGCGCTCGAGACGACGTGGGTCGATCCCGCGCCGAACTTCTACCGCTTCAACCTCGACGGCTCGCAATGGGGCTTCGGCCTCGGCAACTACGTCGTGAAGACGAAGGGCTGGAAGCGCGTGGCGACGATCGCAGCCGATTACTCGTTCGGCTACACCAACTTCATGGGCTTCGCAGTCGACTTCTGCAAATCGGGCGGCGACATCGTCCAGCGCTTCTGGCAGCCGCTCGGCCAGTCCGATTTCGGCGGGATCATCGCGCAGATGCCGGACAATGTGGATGCGATCTATCTGGGCCTCGGCGGAACGGATGCGATCAACTTCCTCAACCAGTATCAACAGGCAGGTGAAAAGACCAAGCTGATCGGCGGCACCATCATGGCCGACCAGACGGTTCTGACGGCCAAGGGCAAGGCGAAAGATGCGCTGAAGGGCACGCCGACTTCGGGTCCCTTCGCCGCCGACAATACCGACCCGGCCTGGACTTCGTATGTGAAGCTCTATCAGGACAGCTTCCCCGCCGACAAACGCCTGCCCGCGCCTTCGCTATTCGGCCTCGGTTACTACGTCGCCACGCTCGCGGCCATCAAGGGGCTCGAAGCGGCCGGCGGCGATCTCTCGAACGGGCAGGCGAAGTTCAAGGAAGCGCTGAACAAGCTTCAGCTCGACAGCCCGATCGGCAAGATCACGCTGAACGAAAACCGGCAGGCGACCGGAACCGTGTTCGTCAACGAAGTGGTCGATGGCCCGGACGGCAACATGACCAGCAAGATGGTCGCCAAGACCGAGAACGTGAACCAGACGCTCGGCATGACGTCGGATCAGTTCCGGGCGATCGGGTTGCCGTCGCGCACCGTGGTCGACTGCGCCAAGCTGCGCGCAGGCGGCTGACGGTCGCCCCCCTGCGTCATCAAGAGCGGCCGGCGCCCGAGCCGACCGCTCTCGCCTTCGGGAAATCCGCTACTCGCGGATTTCATGTCGCCGTGCGCCAAGAGCATCTCCGATGACCTTGATCGGCTACCTTACACGCACCCATTTCGCGGAAGCTGCGATCGAGGACGCGCTTCCGGAGGAAGTGGGGCCGCTCGCGCGCGCGCTCGCGCTCGTCGACGACGAACCTGCAAGCATGGCTGTTTGCACGCGCGTGCAGGAGTCACTCGGACAAACCACGATCAGCCTTGCGCGGGTGGGTCAGGCCACGCCTCCCGGCGACGCAACGTCCCGGATCCTGGATGCCTTGAACGACATCCGGACCAACACGCTCATCGCCGTGGGCGGAGCTGCCGCCGTGGGACAGGCGCGGCTTGCCGCCGAGCACGCCTTGCGGCGGGGCGAACGGATAGCGCTGATCGCCGTTCCGGCCAGCCTTTGCGATTTCGGATTGGCGCGGCGGGTGCGCGTCGGCCAAGGCCAGACGGTGACCTGCCCTCGCCCTGATCGGGTCATCGCCGATCCGACGGTGCTGGAGGGAGCGTCCTCCCATCATCTTGCGGCGGCTGCCATGGAGGTGCTGGTCCACACGGTCGAGGCCTATGCCAGCCCGGCCTATCACCCGCCGGCAGACGCCCTCGCACTGGAGGGGACAAAGCAACTGACGCGCTGGCTGCCCGTGGCACTGGCTTCGCCCGGCGATCGTGAAGCGCAGCGCGAACTGATGGCCGCGGCATTGACGGCCGGGCTCGCGCTGGAAAAAGCGGTCGGCGGGGTCGATGCGCTCGCCCATCCGATCAAGGCCGAACTCGGCCCCGGCGTCCTGCATGGCGACCTCCATGCGCCGCTGATGGCGGCGATCGCCGACTTCAACGCCGAAGCCGTGGGCGACCGCTACGCCGCCATGGCCGAAACGTTCGCCAGAAAAACGCAGGCGCCGCGTTTCAGCGCCGAGATCGGCGCCTTTGCCCGCGCCATCGGCATGCCGACGTCCCTGCGCGAGATCGGTATCGACCCGTCCCGGTTCGACCGGTTTGCCGAGATGGCGGCGAACGACCCGGGAGCCCTGGTCAATCCCCGGCGGCTGACCCCCGGCGACTGCCGGCGTATCCTCGAGGCCGCCTGGTGAGTACGAACAGGAAACGCCCGGCACGCGGCAAACCGCTCCCTCCGGCGGCAACCGAGGCGATTTGCCTGTTGCCACAGCACGATCTCCTTATAATCTCGATGATAACCGCGCACAAAGATGGGCGGGGAGGAAACCGATGAGTATTGCGCACGCGGTCGCACATGGTGCGTTCGGCCGCGCTTGTCTGTACGAGCTGGATCGCCCCATGGCGCCGCATGCCCATCGCGAGGGGCATCTGATCTTTCACGTCAGCGGCCCGGCCGCCAGTGTGGTCATCGACGGCAACACCCTGCCGCTTTCGCCCGCGCACGCAACCGCCATCAGTCCATGGCAACCGCACTACTTCTCGCCGATCGACCGTCATGAACCGACGCTGACGCTCGTCCTCTACATCCGCCCGGGCTGGTTCGCCGATGCGAGCCACACGGCATTTGAAATCCTGCGCTTCGGCAGGCCCGCCGTCGAAATGAGCGATCATATCACCCTGCTCGCTTCGGAAACCGCGCGGCTGCTCGCCGCCCATGGCGGCAGCGACGGCGCCTTCGAAGACCGGCTCAGTGCCCTCACCCAGGCGGCGTTCGACCAGACCTGGCAATGGACGAGCGCGGGCGAGAGGCCGGCTGCCCCGTGCTCGGTATTGCGCGATTTCCGCCTGCGGCGCGCGATAAACCTGCTGAGCGAAAGGCTCGGCGATCCCGTCGACCTTGCCGAGATTTCGCGGAGCTCCGGCCTTTCGCGTCCGCACTTCTTCAAGCTGTTTCGCGAGCAGATGGGGCTGCCGCCCACGATTTTCCGCAACGCCCTGCGCATGGAGTGCGCCATCGAGCGATTGGCCAAAGGAGAGGAGACGGTTTCCGAGATCGGCCTCGACCTCGGCTTTGCGACCCCGGCCAGCTTCTCGCGGTTCTTCATCGCCAACGGCGTCGTGCCGCCGAGCGCCTACCGGCGCAGCGTGGCCAGCCTGGCGCATTGAGGAGCCGCCGCACTGAAAGATGAGACGTTGGGGCTAAAGAAAAGACGGTGGGGGAAAGACAGACCGGAAACCCCCATCTAGCCTTTGTTCCAAAGTGGCGAAGTCCGCCACGGGAAGCTGCCGGGCCGTTCTGAGATGGACAATTTCATCAAGCAGTATCCGTACTGGAGCCTGACGATCCTTGTCCTGGTGGCGGCGTTCCTGTGGCTGGTGCTGGCGCCCTGGCCGCCTGAACTGGTCGCGAACTGGGGCCGCAAGCAGATCTTCCTGAATGCGCTGCTGGGCGGCATCACGCTCGGCGCGCTGTACTTCCTGGTGGCGGCCGGCTTCACGCTGATCTTCGGCCTGATGCGCATCGTCAATCTCGCGCATGGTTCGCTGTTCCTGATCGGCGGCTATCTCGGCTACGAGATCGCGACCGCCTCGGGTTCGTGGCTGCTGGCATTTCCGATCGTCTTCATCGTGGTGGCGCTGATCGGGCTATTGATGCAGCACTTCATCTTCTCGAAAATGGAAGGTGAAGAACTGCGCCAGACGCTGGTCAGCATCGGCATTTCGATCGTGCTCGCCGACCTCATGCTGTGGTGGTGGGGCGGACAGTCCTATTCGATCCTGGCGCCGCAATTCCTGCAGGGACCGATGGAATTGCCGCTGGTGAGCAACTTCAACGAAGCGACCGGCGCCGTCACCTGGCTGCGCTATCCATCCGTGCGGATATGGATCCTGATCGCGGCCATCGTGATCGGCATCGGGATGTGGCTCGTTCTGAACCGCACCACGCTGGGCACGCTGATCCGGGCGGGCGTCGACGACCGCGAGATGCTGGCGGCTTCCGGCGTGCGCATCCAGCTGGTCTTTCTGGCGGTGTTCGGCTTCGGCGCCGGGCTTGCCGGTATCGCCGGGATCATCGGCGCCACGTTCCAGTCGCTGTCGCCGGGCGAGGATACGCGATTCCTGCTGGCAAGCCTCGTGGTGGTAATCGTCGGCGGCATGGGGTCGATCGTCGGTGCGGCGCTGGGCGCACTGATCATCGGCGTCGCCGAGCAGATGGGCTTCGTCTACGCGCCGACCTATTCGGTGGTCTTCACCTTCCTCATCATGGCGGCGGTGCTGGCGTTTCGGCCGCAGGGCCTGCTGGGCACGAGGCGATAGGCATGTCGGTCGCGGATCACATCCCTCGCCTCGCCGGCCGCACCGAGCAGCGAATGTGGTTCGAGCGCATTCCCACGCGCTGGTGGGTCGTCGGGGTCATCCTGCTGTTGCTGCCGGTCGTGGCCAACAATTTCTGGCTGTTCCAGGTGATGGGCTGGACCTTCATCCTCGGCATGATCGGGCTCAGCCTGATGTTTCTCGCCGGCTACGGCGGAATGGTGAGCCTGCTGCAGATGTCGATTGCGGGAATGGCCGGCTACATGGTGGCGATCCTCGGACCATCAGGCGTGCTCAATGTCAGCCTCGGCCTTTCCTGGTGGATCGTGCTTCCTGCCGCCTTCCTGATCGCGGCGCTGTTCGCGACGATAGCGGGCGCGCTCGCCGTCCGCACGGAAGGCATCTACACGATCATGATCACGCTCGCGATCGCGGCGGCCTTCTTCTATTTCACGCGCCAGAACTACTCGATCTTCAACGGCTATTCCGGATTCAATCTCGTGCTGCCGCCGCAGCTTTTCGGCGTCAACTGGCGCGACCCGGTGGCCTTCTACTATCTCACCCTCGCCAGCGCCACGCTTTGCTATTTTGCGGTCGTCTATATCGAGCGGTCCCCCTTCGGGCTTGCGCTTCAGGGCGTGCGTGACAACCCGCGCCGGATGGCGGCCCTGGGCTTCCACGTAACCGCCCATCGCGTGGCGGCCTACGCGCTTGCGAGCATTTTCGCCTCCGCGGGCGGCATCCTTCTGGTCTGGCAGAATGCGCAGATTGCGCCCGGCACGATCGGCATTTCCTCAGCCATCGACGTGCTCGTGGTCGCGGTGGTCGGCGGGATGCGCCGCCCGCTCGGCCCCTTCATCGGCGCTTTCATCTACGTGCTGCTGCAGGTGTTCTCCGCCGATATCCTGGGCTTCTTCGGATTCTCGGTGGACCGCTTCAAGCTCATCATCGGGATCGGCTTCCTGGCGATCGTGCTGTTCTCGCCGGATGGCGTGCTCGGCCTGTGGGATCGCTGGCGCGCGCAGGTGGCGGCGCGCAACGCCGCCACGACGGGAGACGGGGCATGAACGCGCCCGTCGCGCCTTCCCGCATGAACCTGCCTGGATCGAGCCATGCCGCCTCGGGCAATGCGCTCGAGCTGCGCGGCATCACCAAGATGTTCGGCGCACTGGCCGCGATCTCGGACGTCACGCTGTCGGTAAAGCCGGGCGAGAGGCGCGCCGTGCTCGGCTCGAACGGCGCAGGCAAGACCACGCTGTTCAACTGCATCACCGGCGATTTTCTCCCGACCGCAGGCTTGATCCGCTTCTTCGGCGAGGATGTGACGGTCTTCCCGCCTTACGAGCGCATTCGCCGCGGCCTGCGCCGCACCTACCAAATTTCCTCGCTCTTCACCGGATTGAGCGTGATGGACAACGTCTATCTCGCCTGCCGCGGCGTTTCGCGAAACCGCTTCTCGCTGATCCGCCCGCGCGTCGACGATGCCTTGGTCAATGCTGCGGAAGCGCTGGTGGAGGCCGTGCATCTGACCGGCGAGAAGGATCGCCTGGTCGGTGAACTGGCCTACGGCCAGCAGCGGCAGCTCGAAATTGCGCTCGCGCTCTCGGGCGCGCCCCGCTTCATCCTGTTCGACGAGCCGGCGGCGGGCCTCTCGCCCACGGAGCGGCGCGACCTGATCCACATCCTCACGTCGCTGCCGAGCCATATCGGCTACATCATCATCGAACACGACATGGATGTCGCGCTACGCGTCGTCGAAAGCGTCACGATGATGCACAATGGCCGCATCTTCAAGGAAGGCCGGCCCGAGGAAATCGAGGACGACCCGGAAGTGCAGGAACTCTATCTCGGAGGCGGACATGGTTGAACGTCCGCCGCGCCCGACGGGTTCTTCCGCGCCAGTCCTTCAGTTGCAAGGCGTGAACGTCTTCTACGGCAGAAGCCACGCCCTTCAGGGCGTGGATCTCTCGCTTTACTCCGGCGTGCTCTCCGTCGTCGGGCGGAACGGCATGGGCAAGACCACGATGTGCAAGGCGATCATGGGCCTTGTACGGGCGTCCTCCGGGTCGATCCGCTTCATGGGCGAGGAACTGGTCGGCCGCACGCCGGCAGAGATCGCGCGGATGGGGATCGGCTATGTCCCGCAGGGGCGCCGCCTGTGGCGATCACTGACGGTGGACGAGCATCTGCGCCTGGTGTCGACGGGCAAAGGCAACTGGACGCCGGAACGCATCTACGAGACCTTCCCGCGACTTGCCGAGCGACGGCGCAATGGCGGCGGCCAGCTCTCCGGCGGCGAGCAGCAGATGCTGGCGATCAGCCGGGCGCTCCTGATGAACCCACGCCTGCTGATCATGGACGAACCGACCGAAGGCCTTGCGCCGGTCATCGTCGCGCATGTCGAGGAAACGCTGGTGCAGCTCGCCGCGGAGGGCGATGTTTCGATCCTCGTGATCGAGCAGAATATCGGTGTTGCGACCCAGATGTCCGATCCCGTGGCCATCATGGTCAACGGGCGGATCCACCGCATCATCGCCTCGCAGGCGCTCGCGGCCGATCGCGACCTGCAGCAGCGGCTGCTCGGTGTCGGCCGGCACGGCATGGATGAAGCCGAAGCGAGCGACACGGCGGGAGCCGCCGTTCCGCGCGAGCGCGCAGAGATCGTGCCGCTGGGACCGACGCGGATCTACAATGCCAATCCCGTGCTGCCGACGCGCTGGTCGCAGGACGTCCCCGCCGCGCGGATCGAGGCTGCGGCGCGCACCGTTTCGCGCCCCACCCTTGCAGTCGTCGATGGCCGTCGCGTGGGAGATATCTCCCCGCTTGCCGCGCGCGCCCCGCAGGAGCCGCATGTCATCGTCGCCGGCACGCTCGATACCAAGGGCGAGGAACTGCGCTACATCCGCGACATCATCAAGGCTGCCGGGCTTCGCACGCGGCTGGTCGATCTTTCCACCGCCGGCCGCAACCAGGGCGCCGACGTTTCGGCGCAGGAAGTCGCGCTCGCATCCCCGTCGGGGTCAGCCGGCATCGCCTCCGGCGATCGCGGCACGGCGGTCGGCGCGATGACGGAAGCGTTCCGCGCCTGGACGGCAAAACAGCAGAATGTCGCCGGCATCATTTCCGCCGGCGGTTCCGGCGGCACCGCGATCGCGACAGCCGGAATGCAGACGCTGCCCGTCGGCGTGCCGAAGATCATGATCTCGACCATGGCAGCGGGCAATGTCGCCGCCTATGTCGGCCCGACCGACGTGACGATGATGCATTCCGTGACTGACATCCAGGGACTCAATCGCCTCTCGCGCGCCGTGCTCGGCAATGCTGCGCACGCCATGGCGGCGATGGCGCGAAGCTGGATCGAACAGAACGCGCCAGGCCCGGGCCGGCGCGCCACTGCCACGGAGCGCCCGCTCGTGGGCATGACCATGTTCGGTGTTACGACGCCGTGCGTGCAGCAGGTCACCAGGCTGATCGAAAAGGATTGGGAGCCGCTGGTTTTCCACGCCACCGGCATCGGCGGCAGGTCGATGGAGAAGCTGATCGATTCCGGCCTGATGCAGGGTGTGATCGACGTCTCCACGACCGAAATCTGCGACATGATGATGGGCGGCATTCTGCCGGCCACCGAAGACCGTTTCGGGTCGATCATCCGCACGCGGATCCCCTATGTCGGCTCGGTCGGCGCGCTCGACATGGTGAACTTCGGCGCTCCGGACACGGTGCCGGCGCATTACCGCAGCCGTACCCTCTATCCGCACAATCCCCAGGTCACGCTGATGCGCACCACCGCGGAAGAGAACCGGCGGATGGGTCGCTGGATCGGCGAGAAGCTCAACCTGATGGAAGGCCCGGTGCGCTTCCTGCTGCCGGAAGGCGGCGTTTCCGCGCTGGATGCGCCGGGCCATCCGTTCTGGGATCCGCAAGCGGATGCCGCGCTGTTCGGCGCCATTATCGAGACGGTGCGAGCGACGGCCAACCGGCAGATCATCCGGCTTCCGCACCACATCAACGATCCCGCTTTCGCCGCCGCATTGGCCCAGCATTTCCGCGCCTTGCACCAGAGCCGCGCCCGCGGCGCATCCGGCAGGAGCTGACCGATGCCCGCCTTTTCCCGATCCGACCTTCTCGCACGCTGTCGCGCCATGATCGCCCGGGGCGAACCCATCGTCGGCGGCGGTGCCGGCACGGGTCTCTCTGCCAAATGCGAGGAAGCCGGCGGGATCGATCTCATCGTCATCTACAATTCCGGACGCTTCCGCATGGCCGGTCGCGGCTCGCTGTCCGGGCTGATGCCCTATGGCGATGCCAATGCGATCGTGATGGACATGGCGCGCGAAGTGCTGCCGGTGGTGAAGCACACGCCTGTCATCGCCGGGGTCTGCGGCACCGATCCGTTCCGTTCCATGGACGTCTTCCTCGACGACGTGAAGCGGATCGGTTTCTCCGGCGTGCAGAACTTTCCCACCGTCGGGCTGATCGACGGCGTGTTCCGCCAGAACCTCGAGGAGACCGGCATGGGTTACGGCCTCGAGGTGGAGATGGTGGCGCTCGCCAAACAGAAAGACCTCCTCACCACGCCCTATGTCTTCTCCGAGGCAGATGCGGCCGCCATGGCCAAGGCCGGAGCGGATATCATCGTCTGCCATATGGGCCTCACGACCGGCGGCTCGATCGGCGCGGAAACGGCGCTCAAGCTCGCCGATTGCCCCGCGCTCGTCGACGGCTGGGCCGAGGCGGCGCTCTCTGTCAATCCGGAAGCCATCATTCTCGTGCACGGCGGCCCGGTGGCGGAGCCGCCGGATGCCGACTTCATCATGCAGAACACGCGGCATTGTCACGGCTTCTACGGCGCCTCCTCGATGGAGCGCCTGCCGGTAGAAGCCGCGATCCGCGACCAGACACGTGCTTTCAAGATGATCGGCCGCAAGGGCGGCAAAGACAACAACCCGGCAGGGACAACCGGCCGTTCAAGCGCCGCCCGGTAGGGTCGACGAATGGGAGGAATGTGACATGACGGGGCAACTGATCGGAACCCTCATCCTTTGGCTCATCGTGGCGGTGATCGTCATCGCGATCATCGTCTATCTCGTGAACTGGCTCTATCGCCGCTCGTCCAAGGAAGTGTCGTTCGTCCGGACCGGCCTCTTTGGCGAGAAGGTGGTGATCAATGGCGGCGCCTTCGTGCTGCCGATCATCCATGACGTCACGCCCGTCAGCATGAACGTGCTGCGCATGGCAGTGACCCGCGCCAACGACGACGCGCTCATCACCCGCGACCGGATGCGTGTCGATATCGATGCCGAGTTCTATGTGCGCGTTCGCCCGCAACGCGAGGCCGTCGCCATCGCCGCCGCGACGCTCGGGCGTCGCACGCTCCAGCCCGATCAGCTGAACACGCTGCTTTCCGGCCGGCTCGTCTCCGCGCTGCGTTCGATTGCCTCCGAGATGACGATGGAGGAGATGCACGAGAAGCGCGGCACCTACGTTCAGAAGGTGCGGGAGTCGGCCGCCGAGGCGTTCGACCAGAACGGGCTCGAACTCCAGAACGTCGCCATCACCAATCTCGACCAGACCGACCTGCAGTATTTCAACCCCTCCAACCGCTTCGATGCGGAAGGTCTCACGCGGATCATCGGGGAGATCGAGGAAAAGCGGAAGCTGAGGAACGACATCGAACAGGATGCGATGATCAAGATCCGCACCCGCAACCTCGAAGCCGAGCGCCAGTCGCTCGATATCGAGCGGGACAGCGAGTCGGCACGGCTCGAACAGCAGCGCGAGATCGAAATCCGCCGTGCCATACAGCGCGCCGAGGTGGCGCGCGAGCGGGCCGCGCGCGATACCGAGGCCGAACAGGCGCAGATCCAGTCCCGTGAGGAAATCGAGAAGTCGCGGATATCCAACGAGCGCGCCATCAGCGAGGCCCGTATCGCCTCCGAACGCGACATCCGCCACAAGGAAATCGAGCGGACGCGCGCGGTGGAAGAAGCCGAAATCGCGGCGCGCGAAATGGTCGAGAAGGCGCGGATCGCCAATGAGCAGGCGATCAATGCTGCACGCATCGCCTCCGAACGCGATATCCGCCAGAAGGAAATTGAACGTGCCAAGGTGATCGAAGCCGCAGAGATCGCGGCCCGCGAATCCACCGACAAGGCCCGCATTCTCCAGGAGACGGCAGTCAATTCCGAGCGCATCGCCCGCGAGCAGGAAGTTCGCAACCGCGAAATCGAGCGGACCCGGACTCTCGAGCAGGAGGACATTGCCGCCCGCGAAGCGATCGAGTCGGCACGCATCGCGCAGGAGGAGCGCGTGCGCGCGCTGCAGATCGCGCGCAACAAGGCGCTGGACGCTGCGGAAATTTCCGCCCGCGAGGCCACGGAAGCTGCCCGCATCGCCCAGGAGAAGGCGATTGCCGCAGAACGCATCGCCGCCGAACTCTCGACGAAAGAGCTGGAGATTGCGCGCGCGGCAGCGCTCGAGGCCAGGGAAATCAGGAAGCGCGACGATGTGGAACGCCAGCGCATCGCCACGGAGCTCAAGCTCGAACAGGATCGCATCGCCTCCACCAAGACGCGCGAAATGCTCCAGATCGACCAGAAGAAGAGCATCGAGGTCGCGGAAGAAGAGCGCGCCATCACGCTCGCCGCCAAGAAGGTCGAACGTACTGATGCCGACAAGTCTCTGCGACAGGCGGAAATCGTCGCAAAGCAGGAAATCGAGAAGATCGACATTGCCCGCGAGCAGGCGCTCGAAGCTGCACGGGTGGAACGCCGGCGTGCCCTCGAACAACTCGAGATCGCCCGTACCCAGGCGCTGCAGGAGGCGCAGATTACTTCCAACGAAGAGGTGGAGCGCGCGCGCATCTCTTCCGATCGGGGTCTGGACGAGGCCCGCGTGGGACGCCAGCGCGACCTCCGCAAGCTCGAGATCGAGCGCGAGCGGGACGTCGAGAACGCCGTGATGGAAAAAGCCATCGCGCTCTATGCCAAGTCGCTCGAGGAATCCGCAGCCCAGGTGAAGGCCGAGCTGGCCCGCGCCAAGGCGGTCGAGGCGGAAGAACTCGTGAAAACCGTAAAGGAGAGCGAAAGCGCGAAGCGCCGCAAGGCCGTGGAAGTCACGCTCGCCGAGAAGGCGGCGGAAGAGACCCGCATCGCCGCGGGCGCCGACAAGGTCCGTCGCGCGGTGGAGGCAGAAGCCCAGAAGCTGCTCTACGAGGCCGAGAACGTGCTGTCGGACGGCGCGCGTTACGGCCTGTTCCGCCGCCGCCTGCTCGACCGGATCGAGGGCATCGTGCGCGAAAGCGTCAAGCCGATGGAAAAGATCGACGGCATCAGGATCCTGCATGTCGATGGCCTGGCCGGCGCGGGCGGCGGCGGTTCCGCCCCCCGCACGCCCACCGACGAGGTGATCGAAAGCGCGTTGCGCTACCGCGTGCAGGCCCCGCTGATCGACGAGGTGCTGAAGGAGATCGGCATCGAAGGCGGCAACCTTGCGAAGATGGGCGGGCTCATCCGCGAGGCCAGCGACATGCAGCGCATCGGCAAGGAGTCGCCGGGCGCGAAACCCAAGGACGGCAAGACCGGCGGCGGCCCGGGCGGCAAGGCCAAGGAGTAAGCGGCAATGGCCCGGGTTTATACTTCCAGCGTCATCAATGCCTCTGCAGCGCGGGTCTGGGCCCGTGTGCGCGATTTCAACGGGCTGTCGAACTGGCATCCCGCGATCGCCGAAAGCCGCATCGAGAATGGCGAGCCTGCCGACAAGGTGGGCTGCATCCGCAATTTCTCGCTTCGAAATGGCGACCGGCTGCGCGAGCAGCTGCTCGGCCTCTCCGATTTCGACATGTTCTGCACCTATTCGATCCTCGACTCGCCGATGCCGCTCACCAACTACGTCGCGACCCTGCGCCTCACCCCGATCACCGATCACGACAGGACCTTCATCGAGTGGTCGGCCGATTTCGACTGCGCGCCCGACAAGGAAGGCGAACTGGTGTCGAACATCGGCGGCGGCGTGTTCCAGGGCGGCTTCGATGCGCTCAAGCGCGCCTTCGGAGGCTGACGTGCCGAAGGTCGTTCGCAGCACGATCATCGATGTGCCTGTGGAACGGCTTTGGGCCGTCGTGCGCGATTTCAATGCCCATGACCAGTACCACCCCATCGTGGCCACGAGCCTGATCGAGCGCGGCCATCCGGTCGACAAGGTCGGCTGCGTCCGCCGCTTCACGCTTGAAGATGGCAGCGAACTGCGCGAGCAGTTGCTCGCGCTGTCCGATCTCGAAATGACCTGCAGCTATTGCCTGCTGGATACGCCGATCCCCCTCTTCAACTACGTCGCGCATATCCGCCTGCTGCCGGTGACCGACGGCAATCGCAGTTTCTGGCACTGGGAAAGCCGCTTCACCACCCCGCCGGGACGCGAGGAAGAACTCGCCCGCATGGTGGGAGAAGAGGTTTATGTCGCCGGCATGGAAGCCGTGCGTCGGCTCCCTCAACTGCAAAAGGAGGCCATCTGACATGCCGCTCGACGTGCGCGTTGCCACCAGCATGGCGGAAGCCGCCGGCATCCTTACCGCGGATCAGCGGACGAAGCTGCTTTCGGGCGGGACGCTCGTGATGCGGGACGTGAACGAAGGCCGGCTGCTCGACGGCACGCTGCTGCGGATCACCGATCCCGCCTACCGCCAGATGAACACATCGGGCGCGCGCATCGAACTTGGCGCGGGCGTGACGATGGCGATGGTGGTGAACAACCGCGATCTCGCCTTTCTCCACGCGGCCGCGCGCTCCATAGGCGGCCCGGCCATCCGGCAGATGGCAACGATCGGCGGCAATCTTTTTGCCCAGACTCCCTACGGAGATTTCGCCGTGGCGCTGCTGGCGCTCGATGCGCAGGTAATGGTGCAGTCGGGCTACGGCTCCGCCCGCGCCATGGCGCTCGATGAGTTTCTCGGCGCACGCGAACGTGGCGTTTCCGGGTTAGTCGCCGGCGTGCAGTTCGCAAGACCGCAGAATGCGGCCGATTTCCGCTTCCGCAAAATCAGCCGGGTGAAGCCGAAGGGTATCGCAATGATGAGCATCGCCGCCCATTTGCCCAATGCCGGCGGGCGGATCAGCCAGGCGCGCGTCGCCTACGGCGCGATGGCTCCCACCGCCGTGCGGGCGCGCGGCGTCGAGCGCGCGCTCGAAGGAAAGACGCTCGATGCAGCAAGCATTCAGGCTGCGAAGGCCGCCGCTCTCGAAGGCACCCGCCCCGCCACCGACGCCATCGCCAGCGAATGGTATCGCCGCGAGGTCCTGCCGGTGCATCTCGGGCGGCTCCTGACCGGCGAAGGACATTGAGGAAGCAAGCATGGCAAAAGTACCCGTTCAGTTTCGCCTCAACGGTTCGGACCGCGCCGCCTTCATCGGCGCCGCCGACAACCTCCTGATGACGCTTCGACGCGGGCTCAACGAGTTCGCGCCCAAATATGGCTGCGGGCAAGGCACATGCGGCGTCTGCACCGTGCTGATCGACGGCGAACCGCAGCTTGCCTGCCTCACTTTGGCGGTGGCCTGCGACGGCCGCCATGTGGAGACGGCTTCCGGCATGGCGGAGGGGCCGAACCTGCACCCCCTGCAGGTCGCGTTCATGGACAATTTCGCGGCGCAATGCGGCTTCTGCACGCCCGGCATGCTGATGGCGGCGCGCGCGCTTCTCGACCGCAATCCAAGGCCGAGCCGGGAGGAAGTGGTCGAGGCGATCGCCGGAAACATCTGCCGTTGCACCGGTTATGAACCGATCATCACGGCCATTCTCGCCGCGGCCGCAGCCGGCGACCAGAAGCGCGCCTGAGGGAGAACGGGATGCTCGAGATCCGGAAGGACTACTTCGCCAACGAGCGCGACGACAATCTCAACGTCGTCGGCAAGGGCATTCAGCGCCAGGACATGCCGGGCCATGTCACGGGATGCTCGCGCTACTTCGATGATCACGCGTTCGAAGGCCTGCTGCATTTGAAGGTCGTGCGCAGCCCACACCACCATGCCCGCATCCGTTCGATCGACGTTGCGGCGGCGGAGCGCGCACCGGGTGTGAAGCGCATCCTGCGGGCAGCGGACGTTCCGGTGAACAAGAACACGCTGCTCAGCCTGATCAATTTCGGCAAGGACGACGAGCCCACGCTCGCGGTCAGCAAGGTAAGCTACAAGGGCGAGCCCGTCGTGGCCGTCATCGCCGAGAGCGAGGCGGCAGCGATGGCGGCTCGCAAGCTGGTGCGGATCGACTACGAAGTCCTGCCGGCGGTCTTCGATGTCGAGGAGGCACTCAAGCCCGGCGCGCCCGTGGTCAATGAAACCTACCCGAACAATTACTTCGAGTATCACGAGAAATTCGATCACCAGAAGCTGCGCTTCGGCGACACCGAGAAAGCCTTCGCTGCCGCCGACCTCGTGATCGAGGAACGCTACCAGACCTCTCCGATCGAGCACGCCCCGACGGAGACCAATGGCACGATCGCCGCACCCGAGCAGGACAACCGCTTCGTCGTGCATTCCTGCGCGCAGGGGCTGTTCTTCTCGCTGGGCACGACGGCAAAGATCCTCGATCTCGAGTCGAACCGGCTGCATTTCATCGGGGGCACGGTCGGCGGTGGATTCGGCGGCAAGGTCGATTCGCTCACCGAACCGCTCGCGGTTCTCGGCGCGATGCTGACCGGCCGGCCCGTGCGCTACGTGCTCGATCGCGAGGAGGAAATGCTCTACGGCTCGCCGCGCGGCGCCGAGCGCGTCTACGTCAAGGACGGGCTGATGCGCGACGGGCGCATCATCGCGCGCCATGTTCGTTCCTATTTCGATGCCGGCGCCTATACCCGCCTGTCTTCCTACGCCGCCATCAAGTGCACGGCGCATCTCCCGGGGCCCTACTGGATCCCGAATGTCTCGTCCGACATCTACGTCTCCTACACCAACCGCTGCCCCTCCACGGCGATGCGCGGCTTCGGCATCACGGCGGCCGATTTCGCGCTCGAGGTGCAGATGGACAAGCTCGCCCATGCCGTGAACATGGATCCGATGGAATTCCGCATCCTCAACGCCTATCGCGACGGCGACATGAAAGCGCATCGGCGCGTGGCAAAGAATACGGCGCTGATCGAATGCGTGCAGGTGGCAGCCGAGAAGGCGCGCTGGCCGATCTCCGAAAGCGCCAGGCGACAATCTTCGCTCGAGGGCGGCGGACAGGGCGAGCGCGGGCAAATCCCCGCGACCCCCATCGACCAGCGCGGGCAGATCGGCCGGCCCGAGACGCGCAGCGGACCCGCGACGCAGACCCTGCCCGCCGGCACCATGCGCATCCCGCTGACGAAACAGCCGGAGCTGGAGGGCAGCCGCGACGCGCGACCGGCGGCGCCGAACGTGCCGCGCTATGAGCCCGCGCGCCCGATGACGCAACCCGCGGTTCAGGCTCCGGCGCCGCTTGCCCCGATGCCGTCAGCGGCTCCGCCGCCCCCGCCCGGCGTAGCGCCTCCTGCCGCGCCCGCGCCAGGCGCGCAGCCTCAGCACGGCGCGATGCGTTTCTCGTCCGTGTTCGGAACAAGGAGGCGGTGAAATGACACGGCACAAAGGCCGCGGCATGGCCTCGATCAACTATCCCATCGGCATGAACCTGGGCGGCGATCCCAGCCAGGCGCTGATCCACTCCAATCCCGATGGCAAGTTCACCGTCGCGCTTTCGGCGATCGATCTCGGCCAGGGCATGAAGCAAGTCACGCGGCAGGTGGCGGCCGAAACGCTCGGCGTGCCGGTCGAGGATGTCTATGTCGATACGGCCGACAGCGACACCGGCCCGCACGACATGGGCTCCTTCGCATCGCGCGGCACGCATCGCATGGGCAACGCGGTGATTGCGGCGGCGCGCGAGGCGCGCGGCGTTCTGCTTGAAGCCGCCGCGGAAGAGCTCGAGGTCAACGCCGCCGACCTGGTCACCGACGGGCGTGGCAACATTCACGTGCGCGGCGCTCCCTCGCGCTCGATCACCGTGCGCGCGACCGCGCAGGCCGCCCAGTTCAAGCAAGGCAAGACGATCGCGGGCCGCGGCATATTTCTCATTCCGCTCTCCGCGGTCGATCCGGAGACCGGCGAGATGAACCCCAACACCGCCTTTGCCCACGCCTGCCTCGTGGCGGACGTGGAGGTGGATGACGAGACCGGCGAAGTGACCTTGCTCAACATCACCAGCGCCTACGAACTCGGCCGTGCGCTCAACCCGAGAATGGTGGAGCAGCAGCTGGTCGGCGGGGCCTGGATGGGCCAGAGCCATGTGCTGTTCGAAACGCCGGAGCCCTATTATCCCAATCCCGACCACGGTCCGCGCGATTTCAACGAGTACCTGATGCCGGGACCGGGCGACATCGCGCCCTATTCCGCGAGCGTGCTGGAACGCCCCGCGCCGGACGGCCCGTTCGGGGGCAAGGGGCCCGGCGAGATGTGCGCAAATCCGGTGCTGCCGGCGGTGGCCAATGCCGTCTTCAACGCCGTCGGTGTTCGCGTGGACGAACTGCCGATCACGCCGGAAAAGGTGCTGCGCGGCATCCGCGCCATCGGCGGCGCGCGCCCGCAGGCAAGGCGGGGCGGCTGACCATGGCGCTGCGCACCACCATCGCCGGCATTTCGAGCCCCGAGGCGCTCGCGGACGCGCTCAGGTCGGCGTTGTATCTTGCCGATGACGGGATTGCGACCGCAGGCTATCTCGCGCTGGCGCTCGGCAAGCCGCTGCTGCTGGAAGGCGCGCCGGGTGTCGGCAAGACGGAGGCCGCGAAGGCGATCGCCGGCATTCTCGGACGCCAGTTGATCCGGCTGCAATGTTTCGAGGGGATCGACGCCGCGGCGGCGCTGTACGAGTGGAATTATCCCCGCCAGATGCTGGCGATCCGGCAGGCGCAGGAGGGAACCAGTACCGATATCTACCGCGATGAATTCCTGATCGAGCGCCCGATGCTCACGGCCCTGCGCCGGCCGGATTCGACCGTGCTGCTGATCGACGAAATCGACCGCTCCGATCACGAGTTCGAAGCCTTCCTGCTCGAATTCCTTTCCGACTTCTCGATTTCGATCCCCGAACGCGGCACGCTGCGCGCGGCCGAACGCCCCGTGGTGATCCTCACCTCGAACCGCACCCGCGATCTGCATGAAGCGCTGCGGCGGCGCTGCGTCTATCACTACATCGCCTATCCCGATCCGGCGCGCGAGGCCGAGATCATCATGCTGCGTTCATCCGCCGTCGCGGAAAGTACGGCGCGCGCCGTAGTCGCCGCTGTCGGCATTCTTCGTAACGAACCACTTTCAAAGCCTCCCGGCGTTGCCGAGGCGGTGGACTGGGCCGAGGCCGCCACCGCGCTGGCTCGCACCGGCGCATCCTGGCCGGAGGCGTTCCGCCGTTCGCTCGGCGCGGCGATCAAGGATGAGGAAGACCTCGCCCATCTGCGCCCGCGGCTTGCGCAGTTCATACCGGGGATGGCAGCATGAGCGTGAAGGTGCCCGGCGCGGTACGCCCGCTGATCGGCTTTCCGGTCCTGCTGCGCGAACACGGATTTGCGATTGCTCCCGAGCAGACGGTGAGCTTCCTCCAGGCGGTGGAGCTGCTTGGTCCGCGCAGCATCGAACATGTGCGCAAGGCCGCGGTCGCGACGCTTGCGCCGCATCCGGAGCAGCGGGCGCGCTTTGACGCGCTGTTCGACCTGCATTTCCTCGGGGCTGTCGGCGAGCCCGGCGAGGACGAGTGGCAAGCGGATGACGACGTGCAGGTGCAGGATGACATCGGCACCGAGGAAGTCGTGATCGGCGACGAGGTCAACGAGACGGGCCAGGCCGCCACCGGGGCGGAAGCGCTTGCGATCCGCGCGCTGCGCGCGCCGGACGATGCGGAGACGCTGCGGCGGTTTGCCGACGCCCTGCCCGATTCCCTGCCCCGCCGGCGCGGCTATCGCCACAAGGCGGCGCGACGCGGCAAGGGCATCGACCTCGCACGCAGCCTGCAGGCGGCCATGCGGAACGAAGGCGAGGTGATGAGCCTGAAGCGGCAGCGGCGCGCGACGCGCCCCCGCCCCATTCTTCTGCTGATCGACGTATCCGGCTCGATGAAGGCGCGCAGCGATGCGCATCTGGCGCTGGCGCATGAAATCGTCCACGCGATGCCGCGCGTGGAAGTCTTCACGTTCGGTACGCGCCTGACGCGCCTCACCCGCGCGTTGCGGCTCAAGAACCGCGCGCACGCGCTTTCCGAAGCATCAGGCCTCGTCGCCGACTGGGATGGCGGCACCCGGATCGGCGACGCGCTCGAAGCATTCCTAGCCGTGCCGCGCTTTGGCGGCTATGCGCGCGGCGCCAGCGTCATCGTGCTATCCGACGGGCTCGAGCGTGGCGACCCGACGACGATGATACGCGCCGTGCAGCGCCTCGCGGCACGCGCTTTCAGAATTGACTGGTTCACGCCGCTCGCGATCGATCCCACGTACCGCCCCGAGACCGAAGCGCTGCGCGCCATCCGCCCGATGCTCGCCTCGCTGGGCGACGCGAGTTCCACATCGCGCCTCTGCGGCGCGATTCTTGCCATCGGAAAGGCGAAAGCAGCATGACGGGACTGGTCGACGCACATTTTCACATCTGGCGACAGGCCGATCTGCCGTGGCTGCTGGGACCGATGCAGCCGCGCATCTTCGGACCGTATGAGCCGATCCGGCGCGACTATCCGGTCGAGGAATACCTCGCCGATTGCCGGCCCGAGGGCATCACCGAAGCCGTCTACGTGCAGGCTAACTGGGCGCCGGAACGCGCGCTGGACGAGGTGCGGTTCGTGGCGGAGTCCGCGCGCCGCGCAGCTTTCCCGATCGCGATCGTCGCCTATGCCGACATGCTTGCAGAGGATATCCGGCCCCAGCTCGATGCGCTGACCGCCGAGCCATCGGTTCGCGGCGTTCGGATGCAGCTCCACTGGCATGACAACCCGCTCTATCGCTTCGCGCAGTCGCCCGATCTCGCGCGCGATCCGACCCTGCAGCGCAACGTCGCGCGGCTTGCGGACTATGACTGGAGTTTCGATCTCCAGGTTTTCGCCGGCCAGATGGCGGGGGCGGCGGAGCTGGCCATGGCCTGCCCGGGCGTGACGTTCGTTCTGCAACATGCGGGCATGCTGGAGGACCTGACGCCGGAAGGCATCGCATCATGGCGCGCGGGCATGAAGCGCCTCGCCGCCTGTCCCAACATCGTCAGCAAGCTGTCGGGCCTCGGCACATTCCTCCGGCGCAACGATCCGGCGCATGTCGCCTTCATCGCGGGCGAAACGCTCGCACTTTTCGGCGCGGAGCGTTGCCTGTTCGGCTCGAACTTCCCGATCGAAAAGCTCTGGACGACCTATGCCGCACTCGTCGCGGCACATCGCGCGGGCGTACCGGCAACCGATCACGATCAGGTTTTCAACAAAACTGCGCGCCGGGTCTACCGGCTCGGCCAATAGAAGAAATGGGAGGGCCAGATGGCTTTGGAGATCAAGGTGCTCGACTATGGCGATATCGAGCTTGAATCGAGCTTCCTCGTGCTGGGGCGCGATTGCGGCCGCACGCGTCGTGTGCCGACCTACGGCTTTTTGATCCTGGGCGGACCCTGGCCCCTCGTGATCGATACCGGCTACCGCAACAACCAGATCATGGAGAGCCTCGGAATGCGCGGCCTCCAGTTCCACGAGAACATGATCGAGAACCAGCTCGCGAAATACGGCGTGCGGATGGGCGACGTGCGCTACGTGCTGCACACGCACCTGCATATCGACCACGCGGGAAAGGACGAACTCTTCCCGATGAACACGACCGTGATCATCAACCGCCGCGAGCTGGAGTATTCAGTCTCGGGACTGATGCATCCGCAGTACCCCGCGCCCGACATCAAGCATCTGATCGACCGTCTCCACACCAAGGACGCGTTGCGGCTCGAAGATCTCGAGCTCACCGGCATGATCGAACTCTTCCCCGGCTGCTACATGGAGGCGGCTGGCGCACACACCGAGGGTTCGATGAACGTCCATATCAACACCGTCGAGGGCCGCGCCACGATTTGCGGCGACGTGATCTACGATTTCAACGACCAGATCGTGAATCCCTTCCACGAAATCCACGCCAACGAGCCGCGCACGACCGGCAATCACGGCGTCTCCAAGCGCGAGGAAAAGGCCGCGATCAAGAAGCTGCTCTCCAGTTCGAAATTCCTGCTGCCGATCCACGACAAGCCCGCGAAGATCGGCGGCGGTCAGGTGATCGGGCGCATGGACATGGCCGTTCCCGGCCCGGTGGTGCAGAGCCTGCCACCGCGCAACTGGTTCCCGATGTAGTGATTGAAATCGGTCGGCATGAACGGCCGTCCGATCGAGGGGGTTCGCCATGACAACGCATGTCGCCGTCCGGCCCGGCTTTGCCGATCTCGTCGATCTCTGGGCACCCGTGCGCCAGATCGGCACCGGTTTCCAGTTCACGGAAGGGCCGGTCTGGCATCCGCGAGACGGATTTCTGTTGTTCTCCGACATGCCGGGCGATGTTCGCCGCCGCTACGATTCGACCGGCATCCGCGAGGTGATGAAGCCGGCGCACAAGTGCAACGGCATGACCTACGATGCCGAGCTCAACCTCATCGTCTGCGAGCACGCGACGTCGACCCTCGTGCGGGAGCGGCCGGACGGGCGGCGCGAGGTCCTCGCCTCGCATTTCGAGGGGATGGAGCTGAACAGCCCCAACGACGTCTGCGTGAAATCCGACGGTTCGATCTATTTCTCCGATCCCTGGTATGGACGCATGCCGGTTTACGGCGTGGAGCGGCCGCGCCAGCTCGGCTTCCAGGGCGTCTATCGCCTGCCCCCCGGCGGCGGAAAGCCGCAATTGCTGGTGGACCGCTATTTGTTCGAGCAACCGAACGGGCTCTGCTTCTCACCGGACGAAAAGCTGCTCTACATCAACGATACAGTGCAGCAGTTGATCCGGGTGTTCGAGGTCCAGTCGGACGGCACACTTGCGAGAGGGCGGGTTTTCGCCTCTGCGATCTATTCGCCGAGCGAACCCGGCGTACCGGACGGCATGAAATGCGATGCACAAGGCAATGTCTGGGTCTGCGGACCCGGCGGCGTCTGGGTCTATGCGCCTGATGGCGCGCTGATCGGCAAGGTGCGCGTGCCCGAGCTCGTCGGGAATCTCACCTGGGGCGGTCCGGATTTCCGTACGCTGTTCTTCACCGCGACCCATTCCGTGTACGCGATGGAGACAAAAGTCGGCCCGCGCATCGAACCCTACATGCGGCAGGGGGCCGCGCGAAGCGGCTCTGCCCCTCAGGCTGGCGCCAGCGTTGGCCGCAACGGCACGATGAAGGCCGCCCCCGGCTATACGCTCGATCCGTCGCGCTGCGCGCTCATCATCCAGGACATGCAGAACGATGTGGTGATGGAAGACGGCGCCTTCGCCTCCTCCGGCTCGCCGATCCATTGCCGGGAACAGAACGCGATTTCCAACGCCTCCCGGCTGGCCACCGCTGCACGCGCGCGCGGCATTCCCGTCATCCATGTCTGGTTCGTGGTCGAAGCCGGCTGTCCCGGTGTGACGATGAATGCGCCGCTGTTCGAGGGCCTTGCGGATGCAAGCGCGATGGTGCGCGGAAGCTGGGGTGCCGCGCCCGTCCCTAGCCTCGAGCCGCAATCGGGAGACCACATTGTCGAGAAGCAGCGCATGAGCGCCTGGGAGGGCACGCGGCTTGAAACCGTGCTGAAAGCGCTGAGGCGCGACATCGTCATCGTTACCGGGGCATGGACCAACATGTCGATCGAGCACACCTCCCGTACCGGCGCGGACAAGGGCTATTACATGGTGGTGCCCGAGGATTGCTGCTCGACGATGAATGCCGAATGGCACACGGCTTCCGTGAACTACGCGCTCCAGAACGTGGCAGTAGTGACGGATAGCGACGCTTTGGTCGGCTCCTGGTCCTGACTTCCCGCCGCCACGAAGGATCAATCCGGCTGTGCAACGGGCCTTCCCGCCAGCGCCTTGAGCACCGAAAAACCGACCAGGTCCTCGATTCCGGGCGCATTCCCGATCACGCCGGAATAGATCACGTCACCCCGCTCAAGCTTCGTGACCAGTTGCGGCGCGTCCCGGGCGCCATGCACGCCGTCGCCGGAGAACATGCCTACGACAATCGCCGGTCCTTCGATCAATTGCACCGCTTCTTCGAGACTTGGCCGCTCCTCCAGAAAGGCAACGGCGACATCGCGGCAGACCTCGCACCTGGCGATTTCGTTCGCTATTCCCTGGGTCGCCTCGCGGGAGGCTGGATCCCGCCGCGAGCCATGCGCAAGCAGAACGGCCGTCAACGATTTGGTCACGAGCCCGCTTTCCAGTGCCGCCCGATCGATGTGATCGATAACGAGTTCCGGAAGACCGGAGTCGAGGCCGAGTGGAGGAAGCATCTCGATCTCGCGCGTGGCCCCACTTGCTTCATCAATCAGCTGTACGAGGCGATCCCGCGTGAAGTAGCCATTCGACGCAAACAGCGGGTAGACGATGACCTTGCGTGCAGTCACTCCGCCCAGTGCATCCCCAATCGTAGGCACGCCGTTGATAAACCCGACCGCGACCTCGGACACGATCTTACGGGCACGGAGCGCGCGCGCGATCCGCATCGCGCTTTCGTTGCTGGCCCCCGGCCGCCTTTCGCCGTGCGCGGCGATCAGGAGCGCCGTTGTCGCCGCGCTCTCACTCAATGGCTGGTTCCATCCGAGAAGTTGATCTTGTTCCAGACATTGTATTTGCCCGACGGCTTCGACATCGGAAGCCGCTTCACTTCCGCAAACGTCGCTGCATCGTAGATCACGAGGGCTCCCTTGTCTTCCCACACCGACACCAGCGCATGCCGGCCATCCTTGTCGAACTCGACATGGGCGGCGATCTTGCCCGGCTCCGGCGTCACGCTGCGCACGATCTCGAGCGTACGCTTGTCGATGATCGAAAGCGTGTCCTTTTTGCCGCCCATCATGCTGTCGGTCCAGGCATAGGGGGAGTTTTCGTGGCTGCGCATGAAGAAGCCCGGCCCCGGTGTGTCGATTGACTTGAGCAGCGACCATTCCTGCATGTCCAGCACGTTGATCCTGCCAGCTTTCAGCAACGGCGTCGCCATCACGGGCCGGCCGTTCCAGTTCCAGGCGATACCGGAGCCGAGATGCGGCAGGCCGGGCATGTCGAGGCGCTTGATGTCGCGCCCGACCACGAGGCTGACCACCACTGCCCTGCCCTCGCGCGCCGAGCCGATCAGGTTGCGATAGGGCGGATCGAAGAAGAAATCATCCAGCGGCTCCGGCGTCTCGATCCGCCGCAGCGCGAACAGGCCCTGCGACGACGGCAGCGCCTCGACCATACCCTTCTCGTGCGAATGCACGAAGCCGGAATAGACCGGCGGCGCGTTGGGATCGGTGGCGATTTCCCAGATCTCCGGCACGTCCTTGAGCGCGGCGATGAAGCTGTCGCGCGGCCGGGCCTGATACACGGCGGACACGCGCGACGGATTGCCCTTCTTGTCCCGGACGTCGAAGATCTTCTCGACCGACAGGTCTTCGGCCGAGAGCATGACCAACGTGTGCGGCAGATAGTTGGCCACCGCAATGTGCTTTCCGTCGCGGGAGATCGCGATATTGCGCGCATTGATGCCGGCGCGGATCTCGGCCAGCATGGTCAGCGTCCAAAGGTCGTATTTGCTGACCCAGCCATCACGCGACATGAAGAAGACGTAGCGTCCGTCCGGCGAGAATTTTGGACCGCCATGCAGGGCAAAGCGCGTCGGAAATCGCGCCAGCGGCTCAAAACGGTCGCCGTCGAGGATAGTCGCATGGTGGTCGCCCGCCTCGACCACGACGAACAGGTTTTTCGGATCGGCGTCGAAGCGCGGCCGGTCTAGCGCCGGCGCCTGTGCATGGATGATGCGGCTAGCGGAAATTGCGTCCATGCCCCATGCCGGCAGTGCCGGAAGCGGCGTCGCAATGTAGGCGGCAAGGTTCGAAATTTCCTCTTTGCTGAGCGTTCCGGCAAAGCCCGGCATTTGCGTGGCGGCGCGGCCGTTCGCGATCGCCGAGATTGCGCGCGCACCCGTGAGCCGGCCGAGATTTTCAGGCAGCAAGGCCGGTCCGAGCTGGCCGAGCCGGTCGGCGCCGTGACACTGCGCGCAATGGTTGGCGTAAAGCCTCGCGGTATCGGGCTCGGCCGCGGAAGCTGCCGCGCAGACCGCGAGCACAAGCAGCGTGCCGACTGCGCTAGTAAGACATCGGTGCTTCATGGCGGGCTCCGCGATAGGCGCGCGTGCGGATACGCTCCGCCGGCTCGGCAAGGCCGATCTCCGCGTCCGTGAGGTAGCAGCCGGGATCCTCGGCCCAGGGATTGCCGGTCATCCGCAACGCGCGCACACGGGTATTGCCGTTGCAGATCGCAAAGTGCGCGCAAGCGCCGCAGCGGCCGCCGATCTGCCGCGGCCGCCGCTTCAACCCGGCCATGACAGGATCGGAAACGTCCGACCAGATCTCCGAGAACGGCCGCTTTCTGACATTGCCGAGATTGTAATGCCACCACATCGTGTCCGGATGCACGTTGCCGAGATTGTCGATGTTGGCGACGTTGACGCCGGAGGAATTGCCGCCCCAGCGCATGAGCTTTTCACGCAGGCTCGCCACCGCATGTGGCGCGTTGCGCCCGGCCCATTGCAGCAGATAGATCGCGTCGGCGTCGTTGTTGCCGGTCACGATCTCCATGTCGCTGCCAGCCTGCGCCCAGCGCCAGGCCCGTTCGATCACCACGTCCATCGCGTCGCGGGTCGTCTGCCACGCCGCATCGGTGCCGCGGTTCTTGTTGCCGCGGCCGGCATAGACCAGATGGGAAAGATAGAACTTCGGAAAACCCTCCTGCTCCACCAGGTCGAGCAGTCGCGGCAGCTCGGCGGCGTTGTCCTCGGTCATGGTGAAACGCACGCCGACCTTGATGCCGCGGTCGCGCAGCAGTCGCAGGCCGCCCAGCGCTTCGTCATAGGCGCCGGCTCGGCCACGGAAGCGATCATGCGTGGCGCCGATGCCGTCAAGGGAAATGCCGACATAGTCGTAGCCGATGTCGCGGATGCGGTCGGCAAGACCGGCGTCGATCAGGGTGCCGTTGCTGGAGAGCCCGACATAGAAGCGCATCGCCTTGGCGCGTTCGGATATCTCGAAGATGTCGCGCCGCATCAGCGGCTCGCCGCCGGACAGGATCAGCACCGGCACGCGGAACGCCTTGAGGTCGTCCATCACGTCAAAGACTTCCCCGGTCGTGAGTTCGTTGGGAAAATCGACGTCGCCCGAGATCGAATAGCAGTGCTTGCAGGTCAGGTTGCACCGTCGGATCAGGTTCCAGATCACCACCGGGCCCGGCGGCTGGCGCACCGGGCCCGACGGCGCCGGCTCGCCGATTTCGCGAAGATAGTGGCTGAGGCGAAACATCCAAAGCTCCTCCGCTCAGGCCGCGATACGCAGGCCGGTCTTCTTCAGGATGCGGGTCGAGAACAGAATGTCGTGGCCGCGCGCGGCAGGACCTATCAGCCCGGCGATCTCGTCGACCTTGGCCCTGACTTCGTCGCGCGTCCGCCCATGCACCATCGCAAACAGATTGTAGGGCCAGAGCGGCAAATGCCGCGGCCGCTCGTAGCAATGGGTGACGAAGTCGAGCGCGCCTACTCTGGCGCCGACCTCGCTGACCGCTTCGTCGGCGATGTCCCACACGGACATGCCGTTGGCAGTAAAGCCGAGTGCGTAATGATTGGGGATGGCTCCGATGCGCCGGATCGCGCCGCGGTCCAGCAAGCCTCGCAGCCGCGCCAGAACGTCCGCCTCGTCGAGCCCGAGTTGCGCGGCCAGTGCGCGGTACGGCTCACGCGTCAGCGGCAGGCCCGCCTGCGTCGCAGCGATCAGTTGCCGATCGATTGCATCCAGCATGTTCAGACCTCGACCCGGAAGCCGACGAAGAATTCGCGCGCTTTCGGCATGGCGTAAACGGAAAGGTCGGTTTCGCGTTCGATCTCCGCGATCACCCGCTCAATCTTCCGGGAATCGTCAGCCGAGATCACGAACCACATGTTGAGCGCGTGCGCCCGCTCGTAATTGTGGGCGACCTCCGGATGTGCGTTGACCTTTTCGGCGACTTCCTCGAAGCGAGACCCGGGAACCGCCATTGCCGCGAGACAAACGCCGCCACCGATCTGCTCGGCGTTCCAGAGCGGGCCGAAGCGGCTCAGTGCGCCGGAACCGGTGAGATCGCGCACGCCCTCGATCAGTTCGTCTTCGGTCAGTCCCAACGCGCGGCCGGCATCACGGAACGGCCTCGAGGTGAGTGGAAATTCGCCCTGCAGGCCATTGACGATGGCGCGGGCGGTGGGATCGAGATAGAGCATCAGTTCAGCCCCGCCGCTTGCGAAAATACCGCGCCGCGCTGCTTGAAGCAGCGTTTCGAGAACAGCACCGTCTGCCGCAGCAGGCCGGTGTCGGCCTCCAGATTGATCTCGTCGATCACGGCATACGCATCCCAGCGCGAACGCGCATGCACCATGCAGAAGATGTTGTAGGGCCAGGCCGGCAGATGCCGCGGTCGCCGGTAGCACAGCGTGACCTTGGGATGGCGGGCAAAGCTCTCGACGACGTCATCGAGACGATCGTCTGGCACATCCCACACCGCCATGGCGTTGGACTTGTAGCCGAGCTTCTCGTGCCGCACCACGCATCCGAAACGGGTGACGATGCCGGACGCCTTCATGTGCTCGAGCCGGTCGATGACTTCGGACTGCTTCAGATCGAGCTTGTCGGCGACCGCCCGATAGGGGCGCTCGATGAGCGGAAGGCCGTCCTCGATCGCGGCGAGGATCTTCCTGTCGCGCGGACTGGGACGGTAGTCGGCGGGACTTCCGATCTCGCGCCGCTGCGGCGGCGCCGCGCCAAGCGAAAAACCGAGGCCGAGGTGATAGGCCTGCAGCATCGGCAGGTCGAGAACATCCAGTCCGGTTTGCCGGCGGATGCGTTCGATGGTCGCGGCAATGGCCTCGGCTTCCGCGCCGGCAATCACCAACCAGAGATTGAGCGCATGTTCGCGCTCGTAATTGTGTGTGGTCAGAGGCTCGCGGCTGACGATTTCGGCCACTTGTTCCAGCCGCTCCTTCGGCACCTGCATGGCGGCCAGCGTGCTGGCGCCGACGGTGTTCGGCCGCACCACGGCGCCGACGCGGGAGATCATGTCGTTCTCCCGCAGCCTGCGGAAGATGCCGATCGTCTCATCCTGATCGAGTGCTGCGAAGCGGCCGACCACCTCGAACGGCTTTTCGACCAAGGGAAAGCCATGCTGCCAGCGATCGATGAGCGCGAGTTCGGTCTGGTTCGGTGTCATTGTCCGATCCTCGTTGCGCGAGCGGTGAAAAAAATTCCCGACGGCTTCTGCGCCGGGATTTCCGCCTTCTTGCTGAAGGTTGCGGTGTCGTAGATGTCGACGCGGTCGGCGTCGCGCACCGAGACCCAGACCTCGTTGCCGCGCGGCGTGAACTCCATGTGCAGCACCGCCGGGCCCGGCGCGAAGCGATGAACGAGCTTCAGCGTCTGCACATCGACGACATCGATGGTGTCGTTCCTCGGATGGGCGAAGTTGACCCAGACCTGGCGGCCGTCCGGCCGCGCCACCGCAAAGACCGGCTGGCCATGGGTTGCCACGCGGCCGCTCTCGGCGAAGCTTCGCGTGTCCACCGAGATCAATTCGTGGCGGCCGACCGCCGGCAACAGCAGCCTGCCACCGACCGCAGCCCAGCCTTCGAGATGCGGCATCTTGTAAACCGGCAGCGCTTCCTCGCCGCGGCCGTAGCGATCGAGAATGCGCTCGGCCTTCAGCGGCGCCTGCCAGGTATCGACATGCACGACGCCATCCTCGCCGAACAGCCCGGCGAGATAGTGCCGGCCATCGGGCGTGACATTGCCGTCATAGGGCAGCTTGCCGACGCCGGTGAGTTTCTCGACGGTGACCGCTTCCGGCGTGGACAGGTTGGCCACCCAGATCTCGCCGGCATCATAGAGCGCAAAGGCAAAGCGACGCCCCGGCAGATCGACCAGGCCGACCGTCTTGGAGGATCTGCCGTCGCTGCCGATGGCCGCGATGCTGGCCACGGGGGCGAGCGTATCGGCTGCGAAGACGCGCACGCCGCCGGGCTCGTAATTCGAAACAGCGATCAGCGTGCCGTCGTCGGAGATCGCGCCGCCAATCGCGTTGCCAGCCTGCACGATTCGCTTCGCGATCGACGAGGTGAGCAGATCGACCTTGGTGAGCCCGCCGTCCCGGCCGAAAACATAGGCGTAGCGCTGGTCGGGCGAGAACACCGCCGACGCATGCGAGAGGTCGCCGAGGCCCCGGACACGGCCGATCGCCCGTCGCGCCATCGTGTCCACGATCAGCACCGAGCCCGCCGCGCGTTCAATCACGAGCCCGAGGCTGCCGGTGCCGCGCAATTCGCCGGCACCAGCCAACGTGGGTAAGGCGAACAGAAGCGCCAGCAGAATACGCGCCACAGGCTTCATGGCATATTCCCCTGCTGCAGCCGCTCGGCGATCCAGCGCGCGTCGCCTTCGCTCAGCAGCGCGCGCCACGGTGGCATCGGCGTGCCCGGTACGCCGTCGAGGATGATGCTGACGAGTTGCTCGCGATCCCAGGCGCTGAGATTTTCCGATGTCAGCGGCTTGCCGAGGCCGCCGCGCAGGGTGAGACCGTGGCAGGAGCCGCAATCCTGACGCACGAGATTGGCGAGCTTGTTCGCGTCAGGTGGGATTTCGTTCGCCATGACCGGCGTTGCGGCTACCATCAGCACGGCGGCCAGGTCAGGCCACGATGGAAACCGCGTCGGCCGTGAAAGCATCGTCATGCCCGCTCCTTTCCAGGGCCAGCCCGGCAACCCGGCCGATGATGAACAGCACCGGGCCGGAGAACGCTGCCTCGCGCGCCGCTTCAGCCAGCGCAGCGAGGCGGGTGCATACTCGCCGCTCCTCTGGCGTCGTGCCTTGACACACCGCAAGAACCGGCGTGCTCTTCGGAAGCCCGTGAGCAACGAGTTCGCCGACGATTTCCTCGATGTTGGAAAGACCCATGTAGACCACGAGAGTCGTGTCGGGATCGGCAAGGCTTGCCCAGTCGAGATCGAGTGGTTCGTTGGCCTTGCGATGGCCGGTGACATAGCGCACACCACTCGCGAGCCCGCGATGGGTCAGCGGGATGCGTGCGGCTGCCGCACATCCCTGCGCCGCCGTAATCCCCGGAATCACCTCGTAGGGAATTCCCGCAGCCTCGAGCTCGGCCGCCTCCTCGCAGCCGCGGCCGAAGATGAAGGGATCGCCGCCCTTGAGCCGCACCACGGTGCGGCCGGCACGGCCGAGCCGGATCAGGATCTCGTTGATTTCCGCCTGCGGCACCGGATGGAAATTCGCCTGCTTGCCGACATTGATCAGGGCCGTGCCGTCGTCGATCGTTTCCAGAATGCGCTCGGATACCAGCCGGTCGTAGACGACGACGTCGGCCGCGGCGATCGCGCGGATCGCCTTCAGCGTGAGCAGTTCGGGATCGCCCGGACCGCTCCCGACCAGATAGACCTTTCCGACGCTCATGCGCGCGCTCCGGCTGGCTTGCTTTTTCCATCGGGACGGCGCGGTTCGGCGCCACCCCGATGTTTTCATGGCGTCAGTAGACGTCGTTACGCGTGTTGTAGACGTTGAACTTGCCGGTCGGGGTGACGAGGCGCTTGTCCTTGATCACCGTCTTCAACTGCAGCGTCTTGTCATCGACCACGACGATTGCCGATTCCTGGGCCTTGTTGTTCCAGACCGAGAACCAGACCTCCGTGCCGTCCTTGTTGTACTCGCCCTGCACCACGCGACGCGCGCCTTCGGAGATGCCGGACCACTGACCGATCGGCAGCACCTTGAATTCGGGCTTCTCCTTGGCGAGGTCCTTGATCTTGAACACAGCGACTGACGAAGAGATCTCGGCGTCGGTGTTCAGGGGCGTGTCGACATAGAGGTTTTCCGATTTCGGATGGGTCTTGATGAAGAGCGAGCCGCCGCCCTGGCCGTTGACCTTCTGCACGACCTTCCAGGCATTCGGCTTGTTCTTCTCGGGATCCGTACCGATGAAGGAGACAGTCTCGTCGCCGAGATGGCTGGTAGCCCAGACCGGCCCGAACTTCGGATGGGTGAAGTTGGCGCCGCGGCCGGGATGCGGGGTCTGTCCGCCGGACTCGACCACGCTGACCAGCTTGTTGTCCTTGGTATCGACGATCGCCACCTTGTGTCGTGCGTTCGCCGCAACCAGGAAATAGCGCCCGGTCTTGTCGAAGCCGCCGTCATGCAGGAAGCGCTCGGCCTCGATCGCCGTCACCTTCAGGTTCTTGAGATCCTGGTAGTTGACCAGCAGGATCTGACCGGTCTCCTTGACGTTGACCACGAACTCCGGATTGTAGTGTGAGGCCACGATCGCGGCGACGCGCGGCTCCGGGTGGAATTCCTGGGTATCGTAGGTCATGCCACGGGTCGACACCACCTTGAATGGCTCGAGCGTCGCGCCATCCATCAGCACAAACTGCGGCGGCCAATATGCGCCGGCGATGGCGAACTTGTCCTCATAGCCCTTGAATTTCGACGTTTCGACGGAGCGGGCCTCGGTGCCGATCTTGAGCTCGGCGACCGTTTGCGGCGGATCCATCCAGAGATCGACCAGGTTGAGCTTGGAATCGCGACCAACGGTGTAGAGATAACGGCCCGATGCCGACATGCGCGAGATGTGCACGGCGTATCCGGTCTTGAGGATGTGCTCGATCTTCTTGGTGCCGCCGTCGATCAATGCGACCTCGCCGGCATCACGCAGCGTCACCGCGAACAGGTTGTCGATGTCGATCTTGTTCATCTTTTTGGTCGGTCGTTGCGCGACCGGAACGATGACTTTCCAGCTCTCCTTCATCTCCTTCAGGCCGAACTCCGGCGGCTGCGCCGGCTCGTTCAATAGATAACGCGCCATCAACTCGACATCGGCCTGCTCCAGGTCGCCCGAGGTCCCCCAGTTCGGCATGCCGCCCGGCGAACCGTAGGTGATGAAGTCGCGCAGATAATCGAAGCCGAGCTTCTTGGTGAGGTCGGGCGTCAGCGCCTTTCCTGTCGCGCCCTTGCGCAGCACGCCGTGGCAGCCAGCGCAGCGTTCGAAGTAGATGCGGTTGGCCTTGTCGAATTCGGCCTTGCTGAGCTGGGGCTCGCCCGGCTTGGCGCCCGGCTGCTCCGTTGCCTTCTCGCCGAGCACATCGAGGCTCGGCTGGTACTGACCGCCCGGCGAGGTCTTGTGCTGCTGAACATCGGCAGGCTTCGGCGTGGCGGGCTGCTGCGCCAATCCGGCCGAGGAGCCGAGGCTGAGAATACCCGCGGCCGCGATCCCGCCGAGAGCCACGAGTTTAAAAGCGCGATGTCGCATCACATACCTCCAGCATGAGAATCCCATGCTTGCTTATGCCGATGCGAAGGTCTTCGTGCCTTGACTGCGGTTAAGCGGCGATATTGACCTAGATCAACGCGGTGTTGTCGGGAATCTGCCTGATCGGCTCCATGCGAAATATTGCCGCGATTGGATTGTCTGCACTACGCGGCGTGCTGTGCACGTTCGTTACCGTTTTCCTTTCCGCAAGTGCAGCCGATTGCGCCGATCTGTCGGTCGCTTCGAGCTTCTTCCCTTCCGCCACAACGATCGAGCAACCACAAGGCACCCCGCCGGCTGCGGCCGTTCGCGGCACCGATGGAAAGTTGCTCGGCTATGCGTTCTCGACACATGAAGTATCGGGGTCAGTTGGCTATGCCGGCCGCCCCCTCGACATCGTCGCCGCCGTCACCACGGAAGGAATCATCGCCGGCGCGCAGATCGTGGCGCATGAGGAGCCGATCCTCGTCATCGGCATTCCAAAGGATGCGCTCGCCGCTTACGTCAGGAATTTTGCAGGCTTCGATACGAGAGCAGGCGCTGCGCTGAAGCCGGCGGATGATCTCGCTCGCGTGCCGCATGCGGTGGCCGGCGCAACCATCACGTCGACCGTGATCCGCGATGCCATCCTGCGCTCGGCGCGCGCCGTGTTGCGCAGCCGTGGTTCGGCCGCCGATACTGCCGTGCGGCTCGATCGCGAGACCCTGCGGCGAAGCTCGTGGCACGCACTGCTTGGCGAAGGTGCCGTGCAGCGGAAGCTGGTCACGCGCGGCGAAGCGGCGAAAATGCTGGGGACGCAGGACAGCGAGCCCGACAAGCCCTTCATAGATCTGTGGCTGGCGCTCGCGACCCCGCCGCCGATCGGCGAGAGCCTGCTCGGACAGCGGACTTACGAAAGCGAGCTCGCCCGGATCGGCCCCGACGACGATTTGATCCTGATCGGTGCCTCCGGGCTCTACTCCTTCAAAGGCACGGAGTGGCGGCAGTCCGGCACGTTCGGCCGCATCGAACTCATCCAGGCTGGCAAGACGTTTCGCCTGACAGCGGCCGACCACACGCAGGTCGAAGCGCTGCGTGCGGCGGGGGCGCCGGAGTTGCGCGAGATCGCGGTGTTTCGCATCGCCAGGACGAGCGGCTTCGATTCCACCAAGCCGTTCAGGCTCGATCTCGACCTCGGTACGCCATCGGCTGGTGGCGGTCCGGCCGTCGTCTCGCTCGAATACCGCGTGCCGGAGCGATACCTGATCGCCCCGCCCCCGCCCGCCGCGAGTCCACCGTCAGGCAAGACGCTGCTGCAGCCGGCAACGAACCAGGCCGTTTGGCAGGATATCTGGTGGACGCGCCGTTTCGAGATCGCGGTGCTTGGCGTCATGCTCGTGGTGCTGGCAGGCATTCTGGTTTTCCAGGACACCGTCACCGCGCATGGCAAGTTCTACTACCGCCTGCGCACCGGCTATCTGCTGCTGACGCTGGTCTTTCTCGGCCTGATCGCGAATGCGCAATTGTCCGTGGTCAACGTCCTCACTTTCATTCACGCCCTGTTGTCCGGCTTCCGCTGGGAACTGTTCCTGCTCGACCCCCTGGTATTCGTGCTCTGGAGCTTTGTCGCGGTCAGCATGCTGTTTTGGGGGCGCGGCGTGTTCTGCGGCTGGCTGTGCCCGTTCGGCACCCTGCAGGAGCTGACCAACCAGCTGGCGCGGCGGCTCGGCATCAAGCAGATCGAAATCCCGTTCGGGCTGCATGAGCGGCTCTGGATGATCAAGTATGTCGCCTTTGTCGGCATCCTCGCGGTCTCGCTGCGCTCGATCCTCGCGGCATTCCAGCTCGCCGAGATCGAGCCGTTCAAGACGGCGATCACGATGAAGTTCATGCGGGAATGGCCGTTCGTGGTCTATGCCGGCCTGCTGCTGCTCGCCGGCCTGTTCGTCGAACGCTTCTATTGCCGCTATCTCTGTCCCCTCGGTGCGGCGCTGGCGATCCCGGCGCGGATGCGGATGTTCGAATGGCTCAAGCGTTACCGCGAATGCGGCTCGGAATGCCACGTCTGCGCGCGGCGTTGCACGGTGCAGGCGATCCATCCGCTCGGCCAGATCAATCCCAACGAATGCATCTACTGCCTGAAGTGCCAGGCTAACTATTTCGATCACGACATCTGCCTGCATCTGAAGAAGCGCGCGCAGCGACGGCAGCCGATGCCGGCGCCGGCTGCCTCCGGCGAAACGGGAGCGCGGCCATGACCAGTTTGCCTGAAAAGCCGACGCGACGGCGGGCAATCACCATTCTTGCCGCCGCTGCGGCCGGCGCGCTCGTCGGAGGTCCCGCCCGCTCTTCAACCGACTACAAATGGACCGGCGTGGCGATGGGCGCCGATGCCACGATCCTGTTCAACGGCATCGACCGCGACACGGCGAGAGCAGCCATCGAGCTGGTCGAGGCCGAGATCGACCGGCTCGAAGGCGCGTTGAGCCTGTTCCGCCCGGATTCCGAACTGTGCCAGCTCAACCGCGATCGCTACCTGCAATCGCCCGGCGCCGATCTCAGGCGCGCCCTGACGCTCGCAATCGACATGGCGGCGGCGAGCGGAGGATTGTTCGACCCGACCGTGCAGGCATTGTGGGAGGCCCATGTCGACTGGTTCACAGCCGCGCCCGATGCCGGAACGCTGCCGGAAGAACTGATCGCCCGGGCAAGGATGGCCGTCGACTGGCGTGGGGTGCGGATCGAGGCAGACGCGATCAGTCTCGGGCAAGGTCAGCGCGTGACCCTCAATGGTCTAGGCCAGGGCTACGTCACCGACCGCATTACCGAACTGCTTGCAGGACGCGGCCTGAAGCACGTCCTCGTGGACCTCGGCGAACAGCGTGTCATGGAACCACGGCTGGACGGAAACGCCTGGCAGATCGCGCGCGCGGATCAGGCGCCGATCAAGCTGCGGCACGGCGCACTGGCTACTTCCGAAGGCGCGGGCTGCGTGCTCGGCGCCGGTGGCGCCGCGCATCATCTGTTCGACCCGCGCAGCGGCCGCAGCGCCGCGCACTGGAAGGCGTTGACGGTCCACCATCGCTCGGCGGCTGTGGCGGACGCACTGTCGACGGCTTTCTACATCGCTTCCGCGGACGAGATCGCAAGCCTACTGCCGGGCTTTCCCGGCACCGTCGTGTGGGCGCGCGATCACGCCGACATCGACCGGCGCTGGATCGCAGCCCCGGCCGATGACCCGACGCGGCAGGCCGTCTCAGCTACTTGATCTTGCCCTCGGCGTCGTACTGCTTGAGATAGGCCCAGAGCGCCTTCGCCTCGGTCTCATTCTTGATGCCGGCGAACACCATCTTGGTGTTCGGAATCTTGGCCTTCGGATCCTTGATGTATTCGAGGAAGCTCGCTTCGCTCCAGGTGATGCCGGACGCCTTGTTGGCATCGGAATAGTTGTAGCCCGCGATGGTGCCCGACTTGCGGCCTTCGAGCCCGTTGAGCACCGGGCCAACCTTGTTCTTGGCGGTCGGACCGACATCGTGGCACGCCGCGCATTTCTTATACGAAGTGGCACCTGCCGCCAGATCCTGCGCGACGGCCGCGCCAATGCCGGCGACCGAGATCAGTGCTGCAACCAGTAACTTCCTCATCTTCATCTCCCTTGTTGAAGGTCCTGCAAACCTGCCGTTCAGTGGTGCCCCAGCGCGCGATGCAGGCGGGCGTCGTGGCTTTCGAAATGCCGCGAGAACCATGCGTCGAGCCGCTGCGCCAGCTGCCGCTCCTCAAAGATATCGTTGACCTCGTAGTCCTCCATGATGTCCCGGATCTCGTCGAGCAGACGCTCGTGGTCGCCCTTGTGCTGGCGGAGCTGGTCATAGCCCTTCTCGCGCATGAAACGCTCCTCCAGCGCGAAGTGCGCCGAGATCGCCTTGTAGAGATCGCCGAAGAAGCCGAGCACGGCCACCTTGGAGCCCTGCGCCTTCGCTTGTTCGTGCAGCCGGTTGATCAGCTCGACGAGTTCGCGGTGCTCGTGGTCGACCGCCTCGATGCCGACGCTGTAACGCTTCTCCCAATGCAGCAGGCCCATGATGTCCTCCTCAGCGAAAGATGAAGCTGCCGCTTTCCGGCCGATAATCGATCACCAGCATCTGGCCGGGCGCGAGTTCCACGCTGTCGCGGCGCTCGCGGTCAAAGCCTTCGGATCGTGACGTGTCGCGCATGCGCACGGCGAGCTCATGACTGCCCGCCGGCAGGACGAAGCGCTGATAGACCCGCGATGGCCCGTCGCCGGCGATTCCCGTCGGCGGCAGACTCGCCCGGTAGACGCTGCGGCCATCCACATCGAGTTCGACATGGATCGGACGCCGGCCGCGCGGGCAATCCTGCACCCTTCGCATGTTAGGCGGCAGTTTTGCGATCTCCTCCGGCGTGAGGCGGCGGCACTCGCCCTTGCGGTCGGCGCCATGCACGAAGGTCAGCATCACGACACCCGTGCCGTCCGGGATCTGGGCGTAGGTCGGCCAATCCGACAGCGCTGCGACGCCGGCGAACAGCGCCGCGATGACGATGAATTGTCCCACCAGCCGCAACCCAGTCACGTCATACCCCTTTCCGTCTCCGGGATTTTTGGTGAAGGCACCGGCGAACTGGCCGGAAGCGGTGAACGCAGTCGCTTCGGCGGCATCGCCGCGATGCGCGCTGCGAAATCGGCGATCTCCGCCTCGGCTCTGGTTGCGGCGAGCGCAGACGCCCACACCGTCGCGATCCGATCCCGCGGCACGCGCGCCCGCAAGTAAGGGTCGCGCTCGGCAGCAAAGCGCTGCTCGGTCCACTGGATGCCGAGGCGGTTATAGCAGGCGCTCTCGGCACAGCCGGCGACCACCACGCCGTCGGCGAGGTCACGGCTGAGGATGAAGTCGATCAGCGACGGCGGCGCCATCGCCACGCAGGGCATCACCACGGTGTCGCCGATCCGTCCGGCCGCGGCGCCGTGCTCGCAGGCCAGCACCAGCACGCGCCCGGCACCGCTCAGCCCACTCGCCGCGTCCATGACCCGCTCGCGCAGTTCCCGCAGCGAATATTCAGGCAGATCGATTCCCGTCTTCAGTTCTTCCGAACGGCGGAACGGCGTCGAAGACGGGCACGAACCGACGCAGATGCCGCAAGATACGCAGAGCGACGGATTGACCTCGGCCTGGGTCGGGAACGGCAGCTTGTCCGTACGCGGCACCATCTTGATCGCCTCATAGGGGCAATCCTCCGCGCAGCGGGCGCAGCCGTTGCAGTGGTCGAGATCGATCCCGGCCGCCTTCGCCCTTCGCAGCGGCGGCAGCCACGGCATCAGCGCGATCATCAGCGAGAACGCCCCAAGGAACGCCCACACCGCGCCATCGCCCCACAGCTTCGTCAGCGGATAGAGCGGCAAATAGAACCAGTCGAGGCCGATATCGTTCGGCACCTTTGCAAGGTCAGCGGGGCCTTGCGACAGCGCCGGCTTCCAGATCGACACCGCGAGCAGCGCCACCAGCGACATCAGCGCCAGCGTACGCGGCGGGTTCACCTTCGGCCGCGAGATGCGCAGGATATGCACCCACATGATGAACAGCAGGAACAGCGGGACGGCGACGTGCATGAAGACCATCAGCGAGAAGAAGCGGCTGGTCAACGTGCCCGTGGCGATGAAGTTGCGCGCGATCGGCTCGCCGAATATCGGCAGCCAGTCCAGAAGCTCCGACGACACCACCGCCACGTACTGGGCAAGCTTGTCCCAGACCAGCCAGTAGCCGGTGATGCCGGAGGCATAGAGCAGCCAGATGATCGGCAGGCCGGTGAACCAGGAGAACCAGCGGACCCCGCGGTAATGATCGAGCGAGAATTCGCGCAGCATATGCACCGCCACCATCACCACCATCAGGTCGGAGGCATAGCGATGAAAGCTGCGCATCACGCCGGCATGGAACCATTGATCGCGCGAGATGTACTCGACCGACAAGAAGGCGCGCTCGATGCCGGTATCGAAGAAGATGAAGAGATAGATGCCGCTGACGGCGACGATCCAGAAGAAGAAGAATCCGAGCGCACCGAGCTGCGCCAGCGGATTGAGCGACGGACCGAACAGGCGATCGAGCGGCCGCTCGACCAGTTCGAATCCGGCTCTGAGCGTTTTGCGGATGGCGTTCACGTCAGCTTCCGTCGGCTAGAGCCTCGTTCCGATTGAATCGGAACGAGGCTCTAGATTCTCTTTTTGACGCGTTTTCTTTACGCGAACCGGTTTCCACTTCGCTGGAAAACGCCCCGGACTTTGTTTGCGTGCCCCTGCCCGCAGCCATTCCCGCAGCAGCAGCCCGCCCATCACCAGCAGCGAAAAGGCCGCCAGTACGCTGCCGAACACCAGCCCGTAGTCGATGCGATAGCGTCCGGCACCCGGATCGTAGGCGGTGCAGATGAACTTGATGCGGTCGACGATGCCAGTGAAGGAAAACGGCGTGCTGGTGCCGTAGACGACGTCCTTCATCGGCTCCATGAACATGCGCAACGGAAAGGCCTCGCCATAGACTTGGCGATAGACCTTGCCGTCGCTGTCGAGGATCGTTGTCTGCGTCGGATGATCGAAGCCGCCGGCAACCTCGCGGTAGCTGAAGCCGAGATCGTTGAGCAGCGCGGCGATGGTGGTTGCGTCTCCGCTGGCGACCCGCCAGTTCGCCAGGTTTATTCCCTGTCGCGAAGCAAACTGCGCCATCCTTGGCACGGTGTCGTTGCGCGCATCGAAGCCGACGGTCAGCACGGCAAAGCGATCGAGGCCGAACACGCGACCGGCCTCGGTCACCGCATCGATGGTGTGCTGCGTGGTCGGCGGGCAGACCGAGCTGCAGGACGAATAGACAAGGCTGACGACCAGCGGCTTGCCGCGGTAATCCGCCAGCGAAATCGGCGTACCCTTGCTGTCAGTCAGCGCATGGTTGCCGACCGTGCGGCCGAGCGCCGCTGTCGATTTGGCGATGACGGCAGCCGGATCGAGCGCAGGTGCGGCCGGCGCAGGGGCAGCCCAAAGACCAACAAGCGCGGACGCTGCACATGCCGCGCGAAGGCCTTTCATGACAGAAGTCCTGCCGCGCTCGACAGCAGCGCTCCTGCGATCAGCAGGGCCAGTTGCAGCAGCGAGGCAAAGAAATTCGCCATCGCGTTCGCTTTCGACGGATCGCGGTGGAGCAAGACGCTCTTCCAGACGAAGTAGCCGCCGCCAATCGACGCGCAGAGGCCGTACAGCATCCCTGCCCCGTACCAGACCGGGACCAGCGAGATGGCTGCCAACGCTACCGCATGGACCAATACGGCCAGCGTCCATGCATAGGCCGGAGCCACCACCGGCAGCATCGGGATGTTCGCGCGCGCATAGTCGTCGCCCTTGGCAGCAGCGAGGCTCCAGAAATGCGGCGGCGTCCACAGGAACAGCACGACCGCAAGCACCGTGGGCACGACCTGCGGCGAGGGATCGACAGCAGCCGCCCCCGCCAGCACGGCGAAGCTGCCGGCAAGGCCGCCGACCACGATGTTCCAGGTGCTGCGGCGCTTGAGCCAGACCGTATAGACGATGCCGTAAGTAAAGGCGCCGAGGAACACATAGCCCGCCGCAACATGCCCGGCCGTCACCGCGGCGAGCGCAAGCGAGATGGCCAGCAGCGCGAGAAAGCCGGCGAGCCACCACGGGCTCGGCTTGAACGCGCCGCTCGCAAACGGGCGGTTGCGGGTACGCCGCATCAGCCTGTCGACGTCGCGCTCGTAGTAATGGTTGAAGGCGCCGGCCGCGCCGGACGCTCCGAGCACGGCAAGCGCGAGCCCGGCGATCTGCCACCACGCCAGCTGCGGGCCGCTTGCCGCCGCCACCCCGGCCAGCGCGCTGGCCGCAATTGCGACGCCGATCCTGAGCTTCAGGAGCGAGATCGTCATTGAGGCTACAGCGCGCATGGTATCTCTCCTCCCCGGGAACGACGGTCGATCAACGGAACAGCCAGAGTTCGGACAGATATTTCCAGTTGATGAAGTAGTAGAGGACGAAACAGACGAAGAAGATCGCCACCAGGATGATCGTGCCCGGCAGCTTCGGCGCCCTCTCGCTACCGTAATGCGAGGCCACCGCGCCTCCGCCGGCGAACAGCGGGAACGTAAGCTTGTGGCCGCTCGTGATCTTCTTGCCAAACAGCGCGGTGCCGACGACGACCAGCACGAAGATGATGCCGCCGATCGCCGCGATGATGGCGAAGATACCGTTCAGCCCCATCATCAGGAACGCGCCGGCGGAGTGCGCAAACCCGACGCTGGCGTCACTGAAGGTCATGTCCCAGTGCCGCCGCGCCACGCCGAGGGTGCCCGCCCCCATCATGAACAACGAGATGCCGGCGGCACCGATGCCGAACAGATAGGGCTGGATCTTGGCGAGTTGCGGCCAGACGATCTCGCGCTGGAAGATCAGCGGCAGCACCAGATAAGTGCCTCCCATGAAGGCCAGCGTCGTTCCGGCGACGACCGTGCCGTGGAAGTGGCCGGGCACGTAGATGGTGTTGTGCATGAGCACGTTGAGTTGCTCGGTCCCCAGCACCACGCCGGAGATGCCGCCGATGAAGCCGAAGAACACCAGCGACAGGAACATTGCCGCGAACGACGGATGACCCCATGGCGCCTTGCGCAACCACTCGAACATGCCGCGGTTGAAGCCGTTGCGCCGCTGTGCCGCCTCGATGGCGCCGGGCACGGTGAGTCCGTGCACCATCGATCCCATCACCGCGAGGTACATCATGTAGCTGGTGTTGACGATCTTCCAGCTTGCATCCATGCCGGGCTCGGCGAGCAGATGGTGCGCCGACGCCAGTTGCAGGAACAGGATGTACATGAAGAACGCCATGCGGCTGACCTTCTCGCTCAGCGGCTTGGCGCCGACGAGAAGCGCCGCGGTCAGGTACCAGAGCGAGACATGCGCCGAGACGTTGATCTGCTGCGAGGAATGCCCCATCGCCCACCACACCACCTTGTACATCAGGGGATCGATGTCGGAGATCAGGCCGAGCGACCACAGCCAGGTCGGGATCAGGATGATCGCACCGGAAGCGATTGTGAAGACGGCGATGATGGCAGCGGTGAGCGCGCCAAACGTCACGAGCGGGATCGACCCTTCATAGGTGCCCTCTTCCTTGGCGATCACCAGCGTCGCAAAGAACAGTGCGCAGCCGATCAACGCGCCGACGGCAAACAGGATGATGCCGAGGTAGAAATGCGGCTTGGCCATCATCGGCGGATAGGAGGTGAACATCACGCTCGAATCGCCCTGCATCACTGCCACATTGGTGGCGATCGCACCGACGATCATGAGCACGAAGCCTAGCCAGCCGAGCTTCGGCGCCGCCAGCCGCGAATTCAGCAGCACTGCCGATGCGAAATAGAGAATCGCAATCTCGAAGAAGATGATCCAGAACAGCAGCACGTTGGCGCCATGGCCGGTGAGGATCAGATAGAACCAGTCGGCCGGAAGCAAATGCACCGCCGGCCATCGCGTGAGCGCCACCAGCAGGCCCATCAGGCCGCCGATCGCCAGGAACACCACGGCCGCTACCGCGTTCGCGATGATCAGCTTCTGGGCAGCGACGTCGACCTTGAGGCCGGTGTATTGGCAGGTGCGGAATTCGCCCTTGGCGGAAACGGCGCCAATCACGGTTTCTGCGGTCATGCTTATCTCCCATCCGCCAGGCGCTGTTCCGCCTCGGCCTTCTTTGGCTCGGTCACATAGATCTTGCCGGTCATGGTGTGATGGCCGATGCCGCAAAACTCGTTGCAAACGATGCCGAACTCGCCGCTCTCCGTCGGCGTCAGCGAAATCACGTGCTCGATTCCGGGATGCACCTGGATGTTGATGTTGGTCGGTTGCAGCGAGAAGCCGTGCTGCCAGTCGATCGAGGAGAGATGGATGCGATAGCTCTGCCCCTTCTCCAGTTCGAGGATCGGCCACCACTGCCACAGCCGTCCGAGCAAATAGACGTCGCTACCCGGCTTCGGCTTCGCAACGGGAATGCCGGCCTCCTCGCGAACCTGATTCGCCTTGGCGAAGTCGTCAACCTTGGCCTCGTAGGCCGATGGCGTGATCCGGTAGGCTTCCTTGCTGAGGTTCTGTTCCCCGATGAAATGCCAGGCGATCATGAACACGAACATGAACAGCCCCCACAGGAAGGCGATCACGATCCAGATCAGCTCGACCCGTTCGATAGGCTCATTCCACCAGATCCGTCTTTCGGGCGGTGTGACAGCCATTTCGATTCCCCTTCACAGATTGCGTTATCGGTTGCGTGCGACGGTTCTCATTTCGCGAGCGGGATCGAGGCGACTTCCATGATGCCCCAGATCAGATAAAGGACGGTCGGCAAGGTCACGCCGAGGAACAGCAGCAGGAACGGATTATCGAGCACCCTCTGCATGGCGGGCACACGTTCAGCGGCACCCTGGCGCGGCGCATTCACTTCGGTGGGCGGCATCGGCGATCTCCCGGCTTTGACAGGCTGCCGTAAACTAGGACGAGCACGCTGGAGGTTTCCTTGACCGCGGTTAAGGATGCGCCGCCTCAAACTGAAATAATGGCGGCATGAAAAATCCTGTGGTGCTCATGAATGATGGCGGCCGGCGCGCGTGGCTTTGCCTGGGGCTGTTTCCGGCAATGACGGCGATCGTAGCAGCGCTGCTGCTTGCGCATGCCCCGCCATCGGCCCGCGCGGCCAACCTCAAACTGATCTACGTTGGAGCCGAGGACTGCGCTCCATGCCGCGACTGGCAGAGCAATGATGGCGCGGCGTTCAGGCGATCGGCCGAATTCGCGCGAATCACCTACATCGAGGTGAAAGCACCGCGCCTGCACGATGTCCTCAAGGACGAAACCTGGCCGGAAGAGATCCGCGGCCTCAAGACCCGCCTGAAGAAGAGCGATGGCGTGCCGCTATGGCTCGTCGTGTCAAACGACGAGGTCGTGGAGCAACGCTTCGGCGCTGCCTCCTGGCGCGCGAACATCCTGCCGGCGATTCAGTCCGCGCTGCGCTAGCCGCTATCGATCGGCGGCGACCAGCGAGGGCGCGTCCGCGGAAGCTGGCTTGCGGTTGCCGACGTTGAAAGCGAAGCCACGCGGCCGGATGCGGTCGCTCGCCACGAGGCTGCGCAACGTCGAAATGTCGTTCACGACGACATCCGAGACGCGCACATCGACGCCGACCGACCTGAGCTTGGCGAACACCCTGGATAGCGATTCGGGCTTCAGACCGAGCTGGCCCGCAATCAGGGATTTGTCATAGGGCAAGGCAATCCTGCACGGCCCCTCGACGGAGGAGGCCAGCGAAATCAGGAAATCAGCAACCCTTTGCATTCCGCTCTGTGCGGTGAGTTGCTCGATCCGGCTCACCATCAGATGCAGATGGCAGGACGCCGAGGCAATCATGGCAAGCGCTACTTCCGGCATCTTGCGAACGCAGTCGATGACGTGATCGGCCGGAATCATGATCATGCGCGTGCGCGTCACCGCGCTCGCCGTCGCCGGATAATGACCTGACGTGAAGGTGACGGCCTCGGCAAAACTCTGGCCGGCGCCAAAGACATTCAGAACTGCCTCATCGCCGGCGGGGGTGATGCGATAGAGCTTGATCCAGCCTTCGACGATGATGAAGAACGAACTCGCCGGCTCCCCCTGTCGGAACAGCGTGCTCCCCGGGCGAAGATTGATGACCCTCGCCTGTGCGAGCAGGACATCGAGCACCTCCGGCTTCAGTCCGGAGAAGACCGGGATTTGCGATGCGACGGCCAGATCGGCGGAGCTCGGCACGGTCATGTGTCCCTCGAAGGTTTCCTCTGGGAAAGCCGTTTCGACTTCAACATCGTCGCGCCACTGCCTTGGCAGCAGCGTGCGCAGCGCTCGAACTGACGGCTTCTCCAATGCACTGGGCACGTCGTGCAGCCTGATTGAGAGCTGCACTGGCGGTTGCCGGCTTCGATGGCGGCGCGTGCCCAACAATGAAGCATCCATCCGCCGGGAAGAACTTTGAGCCAACGCAAACTTGGCGGAAGTTTCTGTAGCCCCGGGATTGAGCTCGCGTCCATCTGTTGCGAATCAGTCGCATCATCGTTGCGCCCCTGCTCACACCGGTCTGGTTCCAAATACGATCGGGACCAGCCCGGACATCCGCCGTTGCGAGCATGCGCGAATTCGCCGAACTTCGGATCGATAGGGGAAATGATTCGTGCTCGCTGACACCGCCGAAAGTTATCTGGATGGTCTGAATTCGGAACAGCGCAAGGCTGTCGAGCACGGTATCGGCTCAGGCGGAACCATCGGTCCGCCCCTTCTCGTGATTGCCGGCGCAGGATCGGGAAAGACCAACACGCTCGCACACCGGGTGGCGCATCTGATCATCAGGGGCGCCGACCCGCGGCGCATGCTCCTGATGACCTTTTCGCGCCGCGCCGCCTCCGAGATGGCACAGCGCGTGGAGCGCATTGCGCGCCGTGTGATGGGCGACAAGGCCGGCATCATGACCGATGCGCTGACCTGGGCCGGCACCTTTCACGGCATCGGAGCCCGGCTGCTGCGGGAATACGCCGAACGCATCGGCTTCGATCCAAGCTTCACCATTCACGACCGCGAAGATTCTGCGGACCTGTTGAACCTGGTTCGCCATGAGCTCGGTTATTCGAAGACCGAAAGCCGCTTTCCGGCAAAGGGCACCTGCCTGTCGATTTACTCGCGTTGCGTGAATGCGGAAGCGTCGATCGAGACGGTGCTCGGACAGCATTATCCCTGGTGTTCGGGCTGGGCCAGTGAACTCAGGCAATTGTTTGCCGGTTACGTCGAGGCCAAGCAGAAGCAGAACGTGCTCGATTACGACGATCTGTTGCTGTGGTGGGCGCAGATGATGTCCGAGACTTCGATCGCAGAAGAAATCGGCGGGCGCTTCGATCACGTCATGGTCGACGAATACCAGGATACGAACCGGCTGCAGGCGACGATCCTGCTGGCACTCAAGCCGGATGGCCGTGGGCTCACAGTGGTCGGCGACGATGCCCAGTCGATCTATTCGTTTCGCGCCGCCACCGTCAGGAATATCCTGGATTTCCCGGATCATTTCAGCCCCAAGGCCGAGATCGTCACGCTCGACCGCAACTACCGCTCGACCCAGCCCGTGCTGGCGGCCGCGAACGGCGTCATCGGACTTGCGAGAGAACGGTTCACCAAGAACCTGTGGACCGAGCGCAGTTCGGCGCAGCTGCCGCGCCTGGTCACGGTGCGCGATGAAGCCGACCAGGCGCGCTATATCGTCGAACGCGTGCTCTCGAACCGCGAAGAAGGATTTCGCCTCAAGGAGCAGGCCGTGCTGTTCCGGACGTCGTCGCACAGCGGGCCGCTGGAAGTCGAACTCACGCGACGCAACGTTCCGTTCGTCAAGTTCGGCGGCCTGAAATTCCTGGACGCCGCGCATGTCAAGGATGTGCTCGCGCTGCTGAAGTTCGTCGAGAACCCCCGGGATCGGGTTGCAGGATTCCGCGTTCTTCACCTGCTGCCCGGCATTGGACCTGCATCGGCCCAGCGCATTCTCGATGCAACCGCCACGTCGGCCGATCCACTATCGGCGCTCGCATCGTTGCCCGCGCCGCCCCGGGCCGGCCAGGACTGGGTTTCTTTTGCCGAGACGCTGGCAAATCTGCGCTATTCCGAGTGGCCTTCCGACATCGAGCGCGCTCGTCTTTGGTACACCCCGCATCTGGAACGGATCCACGAGGATGGCGAGGTGCGGCTGGCCGATCTGCTGCAGCTCGAGCAGATCGCGGCGGGCTATCCTTCCCGGGAGCGCTTTCTGACCGAGCTGACGCTCGATCCGCCGGATGCGACGAGCGATCGTTCCGGACCGCCGTTACGCGACGAGGACTATCTCATCCTGTCGACCATTCATTCGGCCAAGGGTCAGGAATGGAAGGCGGTATTTGCCTTGAACGTCGTCGACGGCTGCATGCCGTCCGATCTGGGCGCCGGCACGACGGCCGAACTCGAGGAAGAACGGCGCCTCCTCTACGTCGCCATGACGCGCGCAAAGGACGATCTGCATTTGATCGTACCGCAGAGATTCTTCGTGCACGGGCAGCAGGCGCGCGGCGACAGACACGTTTATGCATCTCGAACCCGCTTCATTCCGGATCTCCTGCTGAAGCTGTTCGAGCGCCAGACGTGGCCAGTGGCCACGGGGACCGCGCGCCCCGAGAAAGCCGGTCAGACTCCGAACATCGATATCCGGGAGCGGATGCGCGGAATGTGGCGCTAGCGAAGGCTCGCATTGTGGTCGGATATTGGGCCTGACTCATGCCGCAGTGCAGCTCAGTCGCCCTGGCAAGCCCCGCAACAACGCTTGCGGCCTCAAGTCCGTCGCCTCGGCGGGTTCAAATTCCGAAAAGCCAAACCGCAACGATCGTTCCGAGAACGGCGAGGCCGGAGATTGCCCAGCCCGTGGCATAGACCCCACCATCCGTCTCGGGCCTATCGACCATCGTGTCGTGCCAGTGGGTCATGACAGCCTCCGTGAGATTGCCCGTGTAGATAGGTCGCCGCCAACGGTGCAAGGTTCAAATCCCAAGGCTACGCCGGGAAGGGAGGATAATTAATGGGGCAGCAGTGCTGTCCAAGCGGTCCGCGCGCCGAGTGGTCGGCGACAAACCTCCCTGGCGGCGGCGCGAATGTGTCGTTCTTCGGGGTCTACCAGAAGCGACCCCGGCGATGAATCGCTCAAAACCCCTTGATCAAGCCGGCGTCGATCAAAAGCCGGTTTAGCCGTCTGGCCTGGCTGCCTGCTTCGCAACTGTAAAAGATGCCCTCGCACCTTTGCAGCATTGACTTCTGCACCGCAAAGCTCGCATCGAGCGGAACGCCGGACGCCTCCAGCGCGACCAGCGGCAAGTACGCAGCGTCGAGCCGGTCGAGCGCCGACGTCATGTCCGCCGGCACGAAGTTCACCGCATCGATCGCATAATAGGTCGTCAGGTAGCGTTGATCCGACGCTTCCGCCCGCTTCGCCAGCTCTTCCGCGCTGAGCGATGAATCGATCAGGTACGCGCCGAACTGGGGCTGATGATCGCCGTAGCGGATGATGAGGAAGGACTCTGCCGGAAACTCCTTAGCCAGCCTCTCTGTCAGTTTGCGATATTCTTGCGCCGACATCGCCTGCCGCCGGATATACTCCTCCACCTCAGGCGCGTTGCCGAGATCCTGCCAGGCGGGCGTCAGTTGCGGGCGCAGCCGCTCATCCCATGGAAAATGATTGGCCACCGTGTAGACATAGAGGAAGAGCGGCCCCTTGCCGCGTTCGCGACCAATCAGGTCGATGGCGCGGTCGTAGTAAAAGCTGTCGGCCTCGAAGCCACGGGTGCCGAGATCGTGCATGTCCAGATAGTGCGCGATACCGGTCGTCGTTTGAAAAGCGCGCGATCCCAGAAAGGCTCCGTAGAACGGATACAGGCTGAAGGTCTGATAGCCGCAGTTCTGCAACGAGCGCGGCAACCCGCGATAGACGCGACCGGCAGCGATTCGCGTCACGGATGTCGCAAACCGGCCGAATGATCGAACCGAGAGACCCGTGAGCACATTGTATTCGGTAAACCAGCTTGGCCCGCCGACGCCCTCCACGACAAGCTTGCGGGCCTTGCCATCGAATGACTGAAAATGCCGTTGATATCCCGCCGGCACGTTAGCACTGGACGCCGCTGTAATGTCAAAACTGGATTCATCGTGCAGCAGGATGATGTGCGGAAGCTTGCGCGCCGGATGGCAGCCGGCGCCGCCAAGCTCCGGCAGGTGTCCACTGGCCGCCTCAGCCACATCGAAATATCCGCGGGAGGTCAGTTCGTGGACCGCCTCAACGCCGGTTCGTGCGAATTTGGAGACGTAGCTTCGGCCTTCGAAATCCTCATTGAGTCCGGTAGACCACAGCAGCGACACGGCAACGAAGGCCGCAGCCGATATCGTCAGTCCAGTGAGGCTGGTCCGCGGACTCACGCGGTACCGGTCCAGCCGCCAGGCGACGGCGATCGCGACCGCCGTAGCCAGAACCGCGAGCAATATCCACCAGCGCAAGCCAGGAAATATCGCCAGCAGAAAGGCCGCCGTGTCGCGATCGATGATCATGACGTCGACGAAGTCGATCGTCATCCAGAGCTTGTCGAACTTGAAGCGCGAAAGCAGCGTCAGCGCGATGAGAATTTCGAGAGAGATCAGGGCCGCGACACTCGGCCTGCCCTGCAAGGTCAGCCACAGGCAGTTGAGCATGATCCAGACGAGCAGAAAGACGGTCATGCCAACGGGGCCGGCTTCGGTCGTGAACATCAGGATAAGCGCGGCCAGGTGCAGCAACAGCGTCAGGCAGAGGACAGCCACCCTGCCGTAACCCGGCCGCTCGATGGCGACCCGATTTGATGCAGCGCGGAATATCCATGCGCGCTCAGGGCTGGTTCCCGGCGCGGTGGTGCATTCGCCTTTGGTTTCACCAACCATTTGAACTTCAGCAGCGAAGGCGTGGACAAATCCCGTCCGTAATGTCGCACCCTATGCAACCTTTCGAACAGTTCGTTATTCCAAACCTGAACCACTATTTATGTTCCGGGGCGGCAAGCAGCGATCGGAGGTTTGCATGCGATTCCTGGCTGCAATCGGAGCCTTGGCGATCGTGGTCGGCATTGGCGCCGCAGCGTTCTTCTTTGGCGGCTATTACAACGTCGCCGGAACCGCCGCAGACCCCGCCCCTGTGACATGGGCCCTTACCCAGGTGCGGGTCGCGTCGATCAACCGCCACGCCAACGATCGCCCGCCGGCCTCGTTCGGCGACGCCGCCATGGTACAGGCCGGCGCCAAGGCCTATTCCGCCTTCGGCTGCGCGACCTGTCACGGCGCGCCGGGCGTCATGTGGCTCAAGCTTTCGGAAGGCATGCACCCATATCCCCCGGACCTGAAGAAGGTCGCCGGCGATCTCTCCCCTGCCCAACTGTTCTGGATCGTCAAGAACGGCATCAACATGACGGGCATGCCGAGCTTTGCGGAGGCCGGCGCCACGGATGACGAGATCTGGGCGATTGCCGCCTTCGTCAAGAAATTGCCGAGCGGCGTTTCCGATGCCGACTACAAGAGCTGGACCGCAGGAGTTGAGCCAAAGCAGCATTAGCCTCGTGGTTCGGTCCTTTCGGCGTCCCCGGACCAAACGACGACGGCACCGGCCATGCCTGCCAGCACGGCCCAATATCCATAACGAAAATCGGACGCTACACCCACGGCGTAGAAGCTCAGCACATAGATCGTGGCACAGCCGCAAACGCCCAATGCGAAAGCTGCTTCGCGCGGAGGACTGCGCCGCCAACCCACGCAGCAAACGACAATGCATGCCAGCAGCCAGAAGCCGACCCGAAGCAACGGCGTGGGCTTGAGCAGGTCGTGCACGGAGACCATGGCGTTGAACGCGTTGCGATCGACGAACACCTTTTGCGTCGGACGCTCGATGTCCGCCGTCCACATCGTCAGATTGTCGGCAGCGAGAAAATTCCACATGAAGGCCGAGCGATGCTGCAGATAGGCAACGGGCTGACGCAGTATCGCCTGCAGCCACGCTTTTGATATCGCCGGCGTGCCGAACAGGCCTTTCTCGCGTTCGACCTTGCGCATCACGAAATCACAAGGCTCAAGCCGCCAGTAGATGTCCCACAGGGTCGGCTGGTAGCATTTGTCGAGCAGCATCGCGTTTTCAGCCTCGCTCCACTCGACTGGAAACTGGTTCTGCTTCGCGAAATGGCTGATGCCGCCGAGATCGAAGATCATGATCGTTTGCAACGGATGCTGCCGCTTCGCATTCAGCATGCCGTAATAGACCACCTGCACGATCCCGAAGAGGACGATCGCGGCCGGGATGTAGAACATCAGTATTCTGAGTAGCGTCACCCGCGATATCCAAACGACATAGGCGGCGAGTAGCGGCGCGGCCAGCAAGGCGTTCGGCCTCAACAGCACCCCGAGGACGACCAATGCCAGCGCCAGTGCCTGCCCGATCCACCTGACCGGCGGCCGCTGTTCAGAAACTGCATATGCGACGGCTGCGGCGAGCAGCCAGCACGTTGCCAGCAGGATGTCCCGCCAGATACTCCCGACAAGGGCCAGCGCCGGCGGCGTCATTGCCAGCAGTGGCAGCAGCAACGCGGCGGCCTTGCCGCGGGACGCAAGCACAAGCGACAGAATGCCGAAGCCCATCCAGTAGGTCGTGACCGTCAGCAGGAAGACGCTGCCGGCGCCTGGAGCAATCGGATCGATCAAGCCCCACAGCCAGACCATGGCCGGAGATTGCCAATCGCCGTAGGTACCCTTGGCGATGTCCTCGTACACGTACTTGGCATCGAAGGTCATGACGCCGGGATAGAAGATCAGAAGCGTCACGCCGAAGCCGATCGCAACCAGGGCGGCGACGGAAGCCGTCAGGAGTCGCGACGCCGGCCGCTCAGGTTGCGACGGCATAGATATCCCCAGAATTGGCCGATTGCGGCAGCGCGATCAGCCAACCGGCAACATCGCTGGCGCCCATCCACTCGCCTACCAGCGCCTGGCTCTCCCCGAGGGCTGCGTTGAAACGCGTGTAGCCCATCGCCGAGCAACGCTCGATGCAGGCGAGCGCCACGTCGCGCTGGATGGTGGTGAACTCGAATGACAGCGCACGTACCCTGTGCGACAGGCCGTGCAGCGCCTCCGCCTCAAAGCCTTCGACGTCGAGCTTGACGAACGCAGGAACACCATGCCGGGCGATCAGCGCATCGAGCGTGGTGATCTCGATATCGATGGCCTCGCTCCAGCGCTGGGTTTCCCAGCCCGGGGCGTCGCGGGCAGCTTCGACGAATGCCGGCGATATCGTCGACACCGTCGGGTTGTCGGCATTGACCAGCATTCGCGCGCGGCCCGGGTCGCGCCCCACCGCGAGCGCTTCGATCGCGACCGATGCGCTGCGCCCATAGAGCAACCTGAGCGCCCTCACCATCGTCGGCTGCGGCTCCACCGCGACAACACGTGCGCCGAGCCGGCGGAACGAGGCAACGCGGTCGCCGACATGGGCGCCGACGTCGAATACCAGATCGCCGGATCGGACGAAGCTGCCATAGAGGCGATCCATCGCCGCGGCCCGCCTCCTGTTTCCGTAGTAGATACGAAGCGACCTGAGGGTGGCGCGCGCAGTCCTCACAGCGCCAAGCATGGCTAGACCGAACTCGCCAGCGGCGGCCGACTCTCCGAATGAACCGCGGGCAAGGCCAAGGCGAGGAGATCCTCCGGAATGGCCGTCTCCTCGGGAAGCCGACCGACGCCGATGCGCGCCGCAAGGCTGCCGAGCGCGGGCCAGGCCGTCACGACAGCAAACGGAACGGCCAGCGCGGGACCGCCGGCAAGCAGGAGGATGTACGGCAGCGCCCACGGCTGGCTCAGCGCCACGAGGCCAAGCGCGACACATCCGACGAGAGTTTGGGGCCACAGATCGCGCAGCGCCAGTCTCACGGGCACCGCGTGATCGTCGCGGATCTGTCCCATCCAGCTGATTTCGCGATTGAGCAGCAGGCCAAAGAGAAAGATCGTGTGGCCGATCCAGAGGATCGGGCACAGCACGATAGAGTACGCGGTCTCGATCAGAAAGTTGATTGTAAAGCGTCCGGCCCCGCCGAACGCGCGGCGCTCCTCCGGCGCCAGCAGTACGTCGAGCGCGCCTGCAATCTTGGGCGAGAACCACATCACCAGCACCCACGCCAGCAAAACGCTCCCGAGATCGAAACGCATGATCGTCGCGGGATCGTCGGTCAGCGCGAGCGCGACTGTTGCGAGCACCAGCAAGCCGATCCACGCCGGCGAGCCGATGAACATCAGGATCGCAAGCACCAGCTGATAGCGGCTGACCGGCCTGAGGTTCGGCAGCAGAAGAAGCCGCCAATACTGCATGTTGCCGTGGCACCAGCGCAGGTCGCGACGCATGAATTCGAGCAGCGTCGGCGGATTCGACTCCCACCCGAGATCTTCCCGCGGTATCACGCGCACGTGCCAGCCGGCCGCCCGCATCAGGGCCGCTTCGATCTGGTCGTGGCTGAGGATATGCCGCGCCTCCTCGCCGTCTCCGGACAACATCGGAAGCTGGCAATGCCTGATGAACGGCTCTAACCGCAGGATGGCGTTGTGCCCCCAATAGGGACCGCAATCGGCCTGCCACCACGCGCTCCCGATCGTATAAGAGCGCATGCCGAGCCGCATGCCGAACTGAAAGATGCGGGCAAACAGGCTCGTTGACGGCAACCCGACGATGAGACCCTGAAGGATGCCGAGCCCGGGATCGACCTGCATGATGCGAACCAGGCGGATGACGGCATCTGCCGGCATGAAGCTGTCGGCATCGAGCGTCACCGCAAATTCGTGGCGGCTTCCCCAGCTTTCGCAGAATTCGCGGATGTTGCCGGCCTTGAAACCGGTATTGACCGTCCGCCTCCTGTAGGTGATGGCAATCCGATCGCGCCAACGTGCGATCAGTTCGGAAAACTGCGCCTCTTCCCTCGCCGCAAAATCGGCATCGCTGGTATCGCTCAGAAGGTAGAGGTGGAAGCGCCCGGCATACCCTGAAGCGTCGAGACCATCGAGCATCGGTTCCAGGTTTCGGATGATACGCATGGGCTCTTCGTTGCGAACGCACAGAAGAATCGCAGTCGACGCCGTCACCGGTTCGTTGCCCTGGATCAGTCCGGCTGCGGGTATCACCGCAGCGACGGGATCGGGGGAAAGGCGCATGATGACAAAGCCGATCAAGGCATTGCAAAATCCCGCAACCATCCACGGCAAGGTGGCCGCGAACAGGAGCAGCGCCGCCAGATCGAGGGGTCCATATCCGCCTGGCGCCAGCGCCAGCGCGGCGAGCCATAGCGACCCCGCCATGGTGACCGAAAACAGGGTTGCGAAGATCGCACGTCTGGCGAACATGCTCTTCTCGGCGCTATGGACTTGTATCATTGCGGGTGGGTGTACTCTGGGGAAACAGTTACGGCTTCTCATTCGCCGGCAAGCAGGGCAGACTACCGCTTATAACACGTGATGCCGCAGGGAATTCCAGTCCGAGATTCAAGAAAATGACGATGAGTGCGAGTGGCGATATTGCGTCGGCCCTGTGGTATCGCGGACCCGGACAGGTCGAGATTCGCCGGGAACAGATCGCTCTGCCCGGCGCAGGCGAAATACGGGTGAAAACCCTCTACAGCGCAATCAGCCGGGGCACTGAATCGCTGGTATTTGGCGGACGCGTACCCGCGAGCGAATTCGAGCGAATGCGCGCGCCGTTCATGGCGGGTAGTTTTCCTTTCCCCGTCAAATATGGCTATGCAGCCGTCGGGCGGATCGATGACGGCAGCGCCTCTCTGCAAGGCAAGAACGTCTTCGCACTCTTCCCGCACCAGACCGTTTTCAATATCCCGGCGGGCGCCGCGGTCGAGCTTCCCGGCGGCGTGCCGCCACAACGCGCGGTGCTGGCGGCCAACATGGAAACCGCGCTCAACGGCGTGTGGGACGCGGCACCGGGGCCAGCCGACCGCATCGCGGTCATAGGAGCCGGCGTGGTCGGGTCGCTCGTGGCGTATCTGTGCGGCCGGATTCCCGGGACGGATGTTACGCTCGTCGATATCAATCCGGAGCGGGCGAAACTGGCTGGCACGCTCGGGGTTGATTTCGCTGAGCCCGGACAGGCGAGAGGTGACTGCGACATCGTCGTTCACGCCAGCGGCTCCCCCGAGGGGTTACAAGCGGCGCTCGAACTGGGCGGCGATGAGGCAACCGTGCTCGAGATGAGCTGGTATGGTGACGCGACAGTAACGGCGATGCTTGGCGGCGCCTTCCATAGCCGCCGGTTGCGGCTGGTATCGAGCCAGGTCGGGCGCGTTGCCCCATCACACCGTCCACGCTGGACGTACGCCCGCCGCCTTGCGGCTGCCGTCGCACTTCTCACCGATCCGCGGCTCGACGCTTTGCTGGCGCCTGCGGTTGCGTTTGACGATCTGCCGGAACGCCTGCCGCATATCCTGGACGCCAGGAGCGGGATACTCTGCCAACCCGTCGTCTATAGTTAAGGAGCTAACCTTGTTTACTGTCGAAGTTCGCGACCACATCATGATTGCCCATTCTTTCCAGGGCGCCGTTTTCGGGCCCGCGCAGGCGCTGCACGGGGCGACGTTCGTGGTCGATGCAGCCTTCATCGCCGACACCCTCGATAGCAATGGAATTGTCATCGACATCGGCCGCGCACACGACGCACTGAAGGCGGTGCTGTCGCCGCTCAACTACCGCAATCTCGACGAGGTGCCGGAGTTCAAGGGCGTCAACACCACGACGGAATTTCTGTCCAAGCACATCTTTGACGGGCTGGCGAAGCCGGCCCGCGCCGGCGAACTCGGTCGTCCCGGCCGGGAGCTGAAGGCGCTGCGCATCACGCTGTCGGAGTCGCACGTCGCCCGCGCGCAATACGAGGCGCCCTTGTGGTGAAGCAGGCCGTCTTCGCCGTGCCCGGCTGCCTCGATACGCCAACCGGCGGCTACGCGTACGATCGGCGGATCATCGCTGAACTCCGGGAATTGGGCTGGAACGTTGATGTCCTGAATATCGGCGAGGGCTTTCCGTGGCCGAATGAAGCGACGCGGTCCGCCGCGCGTTCCGTTCTGCTTGACGTGCCAGGGGGCCGGCCGATCGTGCTGGACGGCCTGGCACTGGGAGTCCTGCCGGATGAGGCGGCCGAACTCGCGCGCAGAAACCCGCTGCTTGCATTGGTGCATCACCCCCTTGCCCTGGAATGGGGACTGTCTGCCGATCAAGCCGACACGCTACGCATCAGCGAGCAGGCCGCCCTCGCCGCCGCCCGGGAAGTCGTCGTCACAAGCCCTGCCACGGCAAAACTTGTCGCTGGCGACTATGCTGTACCGATGGGACGCATCACGGTGGCAAGACCCGGCAGCGATCCCGCGCCGCGGTCCATCGGGAGCCGGAATGAAATCGCGCATCTGCTGTCCGTCGGCTCCGTTGTGCCCCGCAAGGGATTCGACGTGCTGGTTGCTGCCCTTGCGACACTTGCGGAACTGCCCTGGCGGTTGACGATCGCCGGCGACGTCACGCGCGATCCGAATGAGACCGCAAGACTTCGGGCCAGCATATCCCGGCATGGGCTTGCCGACCGGATCGAAGTGACTGGCGCGGTGTCGCCCGAGCGGCTGTCTGCGCTCTACAATGAGGCCGACGTGTTCGTTCTCGCCTCCCGTTTCGAGGGATACGGAATGGCCTATAGCGAGGCATTGTCCCACGGCCTTCCAGTGATCGGAACGACGGCGGGCGCAATCCCCGATACCGTGCCGGACGGTACCGGCCTGCTGGTGGCCGCCGGCGACGTGACCGCACTGGCCGCGGCGCTGCGCGACGTCGTCGCCAGTGCCGACTTGCGCCGCCGCATGTCCGACGCGGCATCGGAGGCCGCACGGACGCTGCCCACCTGGCGGCAATCCGGCGCGATCTTCGCCGCTACGCTGGAGAAGCTCGCATGAGCGGCTTCTCGGCGGAATGGCTGGCCTTGCGGGAAAGTTATGACTTGCGCGCACGCAATCCGATTGTGCTCGATGCCGTAACCGCCTCGTTCGGTTCGCGCGACGCACTGAGCATCGTCGATCTCGCCTGCGGTGCGGGCTCCACCGTCCGTGCGCTTGGCCCTCGTTTGCCCGCACGGCAGCACTGGGACCTCGTGGACAACGACCCTCACCTGCTCGCGGTGGCATGCAGCGGAAAATTCAGTGACGACGTTACGCTGAATGCGGTTCCGCTCGATCTCAGCAGCGATTTCGCGGCGGCACTCGACGGCACGAAAGACCTGATCACGATCTCGGCCCTCCTCGATCTCGTCTCCGAAGACTGGCTGGATCGCTTTGCCCGTCATGTCGCCGCGCTGAGACTAGGCGTCTACGCGGCGCTCACCTATGACGGCCTCATCGAGCTGTTACCGGCCGATCCGCTCGATGCCGCCATCACGTCGGCAGTGAACGCGCATCAGCGCACCGACAAGGGTTTTGGCCCGGCGCTTGGCCCGGCGGCTGCCGCTTCAGCCATCTCCAGATTCGAGGCGCTGGGCTACGCGGTCGTGCAGGGCCAATCCGATTGGATGATCGGAACAGCAGATCAGGAGATGCAGCAGGAATTGCTTGCCGGTTGGGCCGGCGCGGCGAGCGAAATCAATTCGCTGCCGCGCCCTGACATCGACAATTGGCTGGCGCGGCGGCGAAGCGCGGTCGAGGCACGCGTTTCAACGATGCGGGTGGGTCACGTCGACTTCCTTGCCACGCCGAGCGTCATTCGCTGAGCCGACAGGTCGCAATCGAACAGCACGTCGTCTTCGATCTTGTGCAGCCGCACCGGCATGCGCTGGGCCTGGTCGGCCCGATCGAGCGGCGGCAGCTCGATGCCGGGACCACCGGCACCCAACATGACGGGCGCAACGGTCACGTGCAGGCGATCGAGACAACGGGCAGCGATGAACCGTGACACGGTGTCAGCGCCGCCCTCGATCAGCATGCGTCGCATCCCCGCCCGCTTCAGCGCAGCCGCGATAGCGCCGGGGGAAATGTTCCCGTCCTCCGCAGGCAGGGTGATGACCTCAACGCCGGGAGGCGGCGCGGCCGGTGCGCCTTCTGCCGTGATCAGCAGACGTCGAACACCATCCTCGGCAAACAATTTTGCGTTGGCTCCGAGGCGCCCCTTCGGATCGATCACGGCGCGCGCCGGCTGGGGGCCTGCGACATGCCTGACGGTCAATTGCGGGTCATCAGCCAGCGCCGTTCCAACGCCGACCACGACAATGTCGACCAGCGCACGCAGCCGGTGCAGATGCTCGATACCGGCCGGACAGTTGATGTACTTGGAATGACCGGTCGCCGTCGCGACCCGCCCGTCGAGCGACTGGCCGACCTGCCCCACGATCACCAGATCGTCCACCACCCCGTTCCGCAGCGGCCCGAACAGATCCGCCCAGGCTTGCGGGAGATGTTGCTGTCCTGTACGAAAAAGCTCGACAAAGTCCTCCCAGGTATCGGGAGAAGCAAATTTGCGGGTGGGGAAACTGCTGAGTTGCACGGTAAATTCGGTTCTCACGAGTTATAAACGCCACTATCGGCCACTCGATCCCAAAAATCCATCTGATTTCTGGCGGAATGATCTCGGACTTTCGGTGTTCCACGAACGCGCCGCCCGGCAGGAAGGGTCCTGATTGCGTAATGGCCCTGTTCGCATGGAGCCGTATCACGTCTTGTGTGAACGGTCGTTGACATGTCCGGCCGGGCACCGCGCCTCGACAACCGCTCGTTCCCGCTTCTGATCGTCGGGGCTGGCCTGTGCTGGTCGATCGCATTCCCGATTATCGCGCTTTCCCACCAGCTCCAGCTTTACGGCGACGGCGCGATGTTTTCGTACGCCGTCGCGGTTCGCGATGTCTGGGCTTTCCATTGGCATAACATCTCCGGCCGGACATCCGTCTTCCTGCTGACCCTCTGGCCCGCCGAGGCGTTCGTTGGAATGACGGGCAATCCCTGGACCGGCATCGTCCTCTATGGACTGCTCTTCTATGTTGCTCCGCTGGCAGGGCTGGCCGTGACCTACGTCACCGATCGCTCACCTGGGCGCCTCATCTTTGTCTATGCGTGCGGCTCGACGGCGTTGCTGTGCCCGCTGATCTTCGGCTTCCCTACCGAGATGTGGCTCGCCCACGCGATGTTCTGGCCAGCGTTGGCGCTCGGCCACCATGCGAAGCCGACGACCGCGGGGGCCCTGCTGGTGTTCATCGCGTGGCTCCTGCTGGCCTTCACGCATGAAGGCGCCCTGGTCTTGCTGCTGGCTATCGTGGCAACGCTGGCGTTGCGCGGCTTGCGGAGCGCGGCCTTCGTACGCGCTGCGATCAGCCTGACGATCATCATCCTGTCCGGCGCTGCGATGAAGATTATCGCTCCCCCCGACGAATACTACGCAGACGCATTCTTGCGGGCGGCACGGCACTTCTTCGATCCTGGCATCTTCAAGGTAAATGTCGTCCTGATATTGCTGGTGACGGTCACCGCCTACGGCGCAATCCTGATGCTGTTGTCAACATGGCTGCCGCGATGGGCGTGCATCTGCGCCATGGTATTGTTGTCCGGGATGCTGGCGGTTTACTGGCTGCACTTCGATCAATCCGTCCATGCCAGCAGCCGCTACTATTTGCGAACCGCGCTGGTCATCGCCACACCGCTGCTCGGCGCGCTGGCGGCCCTGGCCGCCATGACCCGCGAAGGCATCATCCTCAATCAGGCGGCGAGGCTGCGGCACGCCCTGGTCTCTCCCCCAGCCAGAATACGCTGCGCCCTCGCCTCATTCTTTCTTCTGGTAACCATGATCCATGCGGTCGAAACCGCAAAATTCGTCACGTCATGGAGCGACTACCGCAGCGCAATTGCGGCGCTGGCGATGGGTGACGAGTCCGACCCTGCGCTCGGCGATCCGCGCTTCGTCTCAGCCGTGCGGGTTTGGCCTGCTCTCTCGCCGCTGTCGTGGTTCTCGACCATCCCCTATCTGTCGATCATTCTCTCGAACTTCTCGCCAAACCGGCTGGTCATCGATCCCACCGGAAACTACTTCTGGCTATCCTGCGAAACTGCAACAAAGAACAGGGACGCGAAGCGCGCCGTTCCTGTGCAGACCCGCGAACTGGTACGGATCTATTCATGCCTGCATCGATAAACGCGAACGACATCTGAGAACGCCCTTGAAGCTGATTATCTTCGATTTCGACGGCACATTGGTCGACAGCCGCTCGCTCATTCTGGAGAGCCATCGAATTGTATTCTCCGAATTCCAGTTGCCTGCCCCGTCGCCCGCCGAAAGTCTTGCGCTGGTCGGAAAGTCACTTGATGTCATCCTGACGCAGCTCGCAGGCCCGACGGCCCCCATCCTCGAGATGGTCAAAGCCTACGATCTCCTGCTGCCGCAACTGAGGGCGGATTCCGCATTTGCCGAAAAGCCGTTCGACGGCGCTGGCGATCTCCTGTCCGACTTGAGCACAACTCCAGACACTGTCCTGGGCGTCGCCACCGGGCACAGGACCGATACCATCGCTCCGGCGCTGGAAGAACTGCGATGGGCGGGCTACTTCAAGACCATTCAGGCGGCAGACACGGCGCCCTCCAAGCCGCATCCCGCCATGCTGCTTCAGGCACTCGCGGCAACCGGCGTGACGCCCGAGAATGCGATCTTCATTGGCGACACGACCTTCGACATGGAGATGGCCCAGGCGGCAAAGCTGCGGTCGATCGGCGTCGGCTGGGGATATCATCGGACCGAGCGGTTGCTGGCGGCCGGCGCACATCGCGTCGTCCAATCCATTGACCAGCTGAGAGACTGCATTCGAACGACCCTGAGCGAGTGACCCCGGCCTCGCAGCATGTCGCGGTAGCCATGCCGCGCCGGTTCATTTCCGGTTTAACCGGTGCCTCCAGATCGGAATCACGTCGTCAGGCGGCGTCTCGAGATCCGAAGCATTGACCCACTCGATCAAGCGTCGTGCGATCTCGTCCTGCTGCGCCCGACGCAGTAGCTCATCTCGTTCGCGGCCTGCGGGAAGCCGTCCAGCCCTGGCGCGGAGCTCCTTGATCTGATCACTGAGGCTATCGAGGCGGGTCTTGTTCTTCATGATCGAAACTTCCGGTTGGCGGTCACCTCCAGTGGTACGCGCGGCTCGCCGGATGGTTTCAGCCGTTCGGGCCGGGTACTGCGGATCGAAGCAAGCCGTCACCGGCAGTTCGCGGCTGCCGAATTCTTCGACCGAAATCGACGTATTTGCCTGCCGGCTAAACCGGCAATATGGTCATACCCACAAAAAAAGAATGAATTCGGGGAGGCGATAGATGGCAAGGCATCTGATGGCGGCCGCTGTTCTGGCGTTGGTGGGATTGAGCGGCGCACAGGCCCAGGATTATCCGACAAGAACAGCCACCGTCATCGTTCCATTCGCCGCCGGCGGACCAGCGGATATCACCGGCAGGCTCGTTGCCGATATCTTCAGCCGTTACCTGGGCCAGAGATTCGTGGTGGAGAATGTCACCGGTGGCGGCGGCACGACCGGAGCGCTTCGTGCCGCCCGCGCCGCACCCGACGGATACACGATCCTGTCCGGCCACCTCGGCACCAACGCGCTGGCGCCGGCGTTCTACCCAAATCTGGGCTACGACCCGCAAAAGGACTTCGAGCCGATTGGACTGACGGCCGAGTATCCGGAGCTGCTGGTCGTCCGCAAAGACTTTCCCGCCGACAACTTCAAGGACTTTATAGCTTACGCGAAAGCCAATCCGGAAAAGCTCAATGTCGGGCACGCCGGGCTCGGCTCGGTGTCCTATATCGGGTGTCTCCTCCTTCATTCTGCGATCGGCATCAAGCCGACGATGATTCCGTTCACCGGCACGGCCCCGGTATTGAACGCGATGCTGGGAGGCCAGGTCGACTATGAGTGCGATCCCGTGCTCGGAACGCTGAGCCAGGTGCGCGCCGGCAACGTCAAGGCGCTGGTGATCGCCGCCAGAAAGCGCAGCCCTCTGCTGCCCGATGTACCGACTTCCCACGAACAGGGCCTGCCCGAATTCGACATCGCCCCGTTTTATGCGGTGTTCGTGCCGAGCGGCACGCCGCAGGCGGTGATCGACAAGCTCTCGGCCGCTCTCAGCAAGGGGCTCAATGAGGAGGCGGTGCAGAAGCGGCTCGCGGAGCTTGGCGCCGATCCCGTAGAGCCGGAGCGGCGGGGGCCGAAGGCCCTCGCCGACCTGGTCAAAAGCGAAACCGCGCGACTGATGCCCATTCTGCGCGCCGCGGCGGAGAAGTGATCACGGCAAGTGCAGTGACCTCGAATCGGTCGGCTAGTGCCCCGACGCGTAGTCCGCGCGAACGGGCGCGGCGCCCGATGGCGGCACGTCGAGGCGCACGGCGATGCCTTCCAGTTGCGGGCTCGGAGCTGGATAGAGCTTCATGACGAGCGGATCGTGCCCCGGCACGATATGGCTCTCGTCAGGCGCGAGCGCCCGCAGCTTGTCGAATCCTTCCAGCATCTCGCCGACATGGAAGGACGTCGTAAACGGGCGCTCGCTCGCCATGTTTTCGTAGAAGTGACTGACATCGGAGGCGAGCACGACAAATCCGCGGCGAGTCCTGACGCGAACGAACTGTAGCCCGGCCGAATGACCGCCGGCTGCATGGATCGTGAGCCCAGGAGCGATTTCGGCGTCACCATTGTAAAACAGGACCCGCCGCGCATAGTTCAGCCGCACGATCCCGCAGACGTCGTCGACCTCGAATGAATGCGACAGCCTCGGATACCGCATGTAGCGGCCGGTGGCATACGCCAGTTCGCGCTCCTGCAGATGAAATCGCGCTTTCGGGAACCGGTCGAAATTCCCGACATGGTCATAATGCAGATGCGTGAGGATCACATCCTCGACCGCACCTGCATCAATGTCCAACGCACCGAGCGTCTCCACCGGACACCGCAGAAACGATCGCTTTCGCTTCTTCGAGACCTCCGCGTTGAATCCGGTATCGACGACGAACGTACGGCCCCCGCCCTTGGCCACCCACATGAAATAGTCCATCGGCATCGGACCGTCGTGCGGATCGCCGCCGATGAAATGCTCGCTACGCCGCGCCTCGCGCGTGGCGTAGCGGATGGCAAGGAGCTCGTACTCCGGCTCGGCCATGCTAGTCTCCGGACCGGCGCTTCATCACTTTGTTGCGTCGACTTCGTTGAACGCCTCGCGCGCATTGCGGAACGCATCGATTCCGGAGGGAATGCCGCAATACACCGCGACCTGGAGCAGTATCTCCTTGATCTCTTCCTTGGTGACGCCGTTCTTCAGCGCGCCCTTGACGTGCAGCTTCAATTCATGGGGACGCCCCAGCGCCCCGAGCATTGCCAGGTTGACGATGCTGCGGGTGCGGCGGTCGAGTCCAGGCCGGGTCCACAGCGCGCCCCAGCAGAACTCGGTCGACCACTCCGCCATAGTGCGGGTGAATTCGTCAGCGCCCTGGATGGACTTATTGACGTAGTCTTCGCCGAGCACTTCCTTGCGGACCTTCAGTCCCTTGTCGAACAATTCAGTCATCGCTGGTTCCTTCCACTGTTTGAGTACTGTCTTTCAGGGCCGCACGGCTCAGCCGCACGGCCTCATCAGGCTCGAGACGTCCGCCAGCGTATCGAGACGCCAAACGCCGTCAATGATTCGATCCGGATCCCAATCGCTTTCACCCAGCCGCGCGCATTCGCGCAACTTCGCTTCGATGTCGCGATCGGAGAGCGGATCGGCGAGACTGCCCTTTGCAGCCGTCACGGTCTCGCTGAATGTTTCGCCTGACGTAAGCTGGATGGTGACGCGCGCGGCGCCATCCGGGAGCGACGCGTCAAGCGCCGCCCTCACCTTCTGGCGCAGCGACACGATGTCCGGGCGGAACACGGTTGCCTCCTCGAACTCGGGGACACCTGCCTTGCCCAACAGCAGCGCGCAGGCAGCGCAATGATGGATGCTGACACGTGCATCGCGCTCATTGCGAACCGGGCGGTCGCCGCGCGCCAGCAAAAGGGTCGAGCCCTCCACCGTTATGGACGCCATCTCGTCGACGTGCCGGCTCAGCCTGGCCCGCAGGTTGAAGCAGGCATCGATCACCGCATGAAACACGATGCCCGCCGGATAGGGCTTGTAGGTGTTCTTCGCAATCTCCCAGCTCTTGCCGAGATTGCCCGTAAGGCGCCCGATAGCCGGCTCGTCGCCCATGGCGCGGGCCCAGCCGAGCGGTCCCTCGATGGCGCGCGGCGAAGCGGAATAACCTTCAGCCGCAAGCAGTGCCGCGAACAGGCCGTTGCGCGCCGCATTGCCGACGCTGACGTTCTTGGCGGCGCTCGGAAGATTTTCGACGATCCCCGCGGATTGACTGGCTGCAATCCCGATCGCATTTGCGATCTGGTCCGCCGAAAGCTTCAGGAGCCAGCCACAGGCCGCGGCGGCGCCGAACACACCGCAGGTCGAGGTGATATGCCAGCCGCGCGCATAGTGTCCGGGAGACACCGCGTTGCCGACGCGGCATTCCACCTCTACGCCGAGAATGAATGCCGCCAGGACGGCTTGCCCTGAAAACCCGCGCGCCTGCGCCAGGGCCAACACCGGCGCGGCGACCGGTGCCGCCGGATGGATGATCGTATCGAGATGGGTATCGTCGAAATCGAGCAGGTTGGCCGAAATGGCGTTGACGAACGCCGCCCCCATCGCATCGAGCCGTTCGGGCCGGCCGATGACCGCCGATGTCACCGCGCCGCTGAACGGCAGCAAGGCCCGCAACGCGCCGCTGACGGCAGGATCATTCGCCGAACCAAGCGCGGTCGCAAAAAAATTCAGGATCGAGCGTTTCGCCTCGTGATTCTGTGCCGCGACATCCGCCCACGCCGTGCCGGCAACGAAATTGGCGAGCGTTGTGCTCGCGCCTTGCGCTTCATCCTGCCGCACTGAGCGAATTCCTCGAACCCTGTTTTTCCGGACCCTATTCCGGAGCACCACAGGCTGTCGACAGGAATCTTATGCTTGACAGATTGACTGACAATCTGGAAATTCGCAGCAACGCGATCAGGGGAACCCTGTCGCAACAATGAACGCCCGCCTCGGGGCGGCGCGACAGGGAGTGAGACGATGGCAGGAGAGACAATAGGCTTCGTGGGAACCGGCCGCATGGGCGGACCGATGGCCGGTCGGCTGATGGATGCCGGCTACTCTCTCTGCGTTTATGACACCCAGAGCGAGGCCACCAAGCCGCTGGTTGCGCGCGGCGCGCGTCTTGCAAAGTCCCCTGCCGAAGTGGCCTCTTCCGCAGATATCGTGCTGGCCAGCCTGCCGACCCCCGACATCGTCAAGGCCGTCACGCTCGGACCGGACGGCCTCACTGGGGGAAACCGCGCCAGCATCGTCATCGATCTGTCGACCAGCGGCCCCGGCGCGGCCAAGCAGATCGCGGAAGGGTTCAAGCCGAGAAACATGACGCTTGTGGATGCTCCCGTCAGCGGCGGCATCAAGGGCGCGGTCAACGGCACGCTCGCGGTCATGGTGTCCTGTCCGAAGGACACTTATGAGCGGGTCGAGCCGATCCTGAAGCACTTTGGCAAGCTGTTCTACACCGGCGACAAGCCGGGCACGGCGCAAACCGCAAAACTCGCCAACAATTTGATGGCCGCTGCCGCGCTTGTAATCACGTCGGAAGCGGTTGCGATGGGCGTCAAGGGTGGTGTCAACGCAGAAGTGCTGATCGACATCATTAACGCCAGCAGCGGCCGCAATAGCGCATCCGAAGACAAATTCCCTCGCGCGGTGCTTCCCGGCACGTTCGATTTCGGCTTCACCACCGGCCTCTCCTACAAGGACGTGCGGCTCTGCATCGACGAGGCCGAGGCGATGGGCGTCCCAATGGTATGCGGCTCCGTCGTCCGCCAGATGCTGGCAATCACCAATGCCAAGTACGGCGCGTCGTCCGACTTCACCTCGATCGCAAAGGTCCTCGAAGAGTGGGCCGGAGTGGAAATGCGCGGCTAGATCGCGCCGCGGTAAGGACGATTGCGATGCTGAAGGGAAAGCGAGCACTTGTGACTGGCGCGACGGCCGGACTGGGATCGGCCGTGGCGGAAAGCCTTGCCGGCGCGGGTGCCGATATCGTCCTTCATGACCTCGCCGAACCCAAGACGACGGCGGACAGGCTCCGGTCCCGCTTCGGCGTCGAGGTCACGAGTGTTGCCGCCGATCTGTCGCAGCGCCAATCGATCGAAACCATGATGGCCGATCTGCTCGGCCACGGAGCGATCGACATCCTGGTCAACAACGCGGTGGTCCGGCACTTCGCTCCGGTCGAGGCGTTCGCGCCGGAACGATGGGACGAAGCGCTCGCGGTCAACCTGTCGGCGCCGTTTCACCTGATCCGCCTTGCATTGCCGGCCATGAAGCAACGCGGCTGGGGCCGCATCATCAACCTGGCCTCGATCTACTCGACCCGCGCCGTTGCCGACCGCATCGATTACGTCACGACCAAGACTGCCATCCTCGGCTTGACGCGGGCCGTCGCGCTCGAAACGGCGACGACCGGGATCACCTGCAATGCGATTTCGCCGGGCACCCTGCCGACGCCGGCGATCAAGGGCAAGATTGCATCGATCGCAGCCCGCGAAGGCCGGAGCATTGATGAGACTACGCGCGACTATCTGGGGGCCCGGCAGCCGAGCGCGCGGTTCATCGCCATGGAAAGTGTCGGCGCCCTGGTCGTCTTCCTGGCCAGCTCTGCCGGACAGGACATCACCGGCGCGACGCTGCCGGTCGACGGGGGCTGGGCCGCCGCATGAGCACAGATGTCCGATCCGTGATGGAGGGATTCAATGTCTGATACATCGGGACCAACATCATCCGCACCCGTTACCGCGATGATCGCGAAGAGAAGGACTGTTTCGACCAGTTCAAGCTGGCACTCGATCCGGCTGCTATCGCCCGATCAATCGTGTTCGCATTGGACCAGCCGCCGCTTGTCCGGATTGCGGAGATGATGATTCTGCCCGTAAATCGCTATTGAACCAATGCCGGTATCAGGGCGGTAGACAATGGAAAAACGCGGCCAACTGCACTCCACGCTTCGGATCGAGGACGTTCCGACCGTCCGCTCGATGGTCGCGCAAAAGCTGCGCGAAGCGATCATGTCGGGCACGTTGAAGCCGGGCCAGCGCCTCGTCGAACGGGAGTTGTGCGAGATGATGGGGGTCAGCCGGCCGTCGATCCGCGAGGCGCTCCGGGCACTGGAGGCCGACGGTCTCGTCAATACGGTGCCTCACCGCGGCCCGGTCGTCAGCACCATCAGCCTCGACGAAGCCAGGCAGCTATACGCGGCGCGCGCCGTGCTCGAAGGATTTGCCGGCCGCGAATGCGCCCGCCTCCGCGATCCGGAGGTCGTGCGGAGAATAGGCGATGCGCTGGCGCGGCTGAAGGCTGCGTTCGCCGAAGGCGATCTGACCGCCGCGCTGGAAGCCAAGACGGATTTTTATGCCGCACTGATCGGCGGCTGCCAGAATACCTTTGTCGAGCGCATGCTGAGGCCCCTGCACGATCGTATCACGCTGTTGCGCATCACTTCGATGTCGCAGCCGAAGCGCATCAACAAGAGCTTGCGCGAGGTCACCGCGATCTGGCGTGCGATCCAGAGCGGCGATCCCGACCTCGCCGAGCAGTGCTGCGTCGACCACGTCAAGGCGGCCGCAGTCGCCGCGCTAAGCATGATTGAACAGGCCTTCGCACAAAAGGAAAAGGCCGTAGCCAACGAGTAGCCAGTCCCGGCCGAAGAGAAGCCGGACGGCAGATGGAGGAGTGTAATGGAGTACGTTGCTAGAGTTTTGCTGTTGCTGCTGTTGTCATTGCCGACGCTGCCGGCTTCCGCACAGGAATATCCGAACCGACCGATCACCATGGTGGTGCCGTTCTCGGCAGGCGGGCCCGGCGACGTGATCGCACGCCTGCTCGGAACATCGATGAGCGCGACGTTGAAGCAGTCGATCGTGATTGAAAACACCGTCGGTGCCGGCGGCACGCTCGGCACCAATCGCGTCGCCAAGGCAGCGCCGGACGGTTACACGCTGCTGCTGATGCATGTCGGCCAGGCAACCGCACCGGCACTCTATGCAAAACTGCCGTTCGATCCGATCGGAGATTTCGCGCCGATTGGTCTCGTCACCGACGTGCCGATGCTGCTGGTGGCGCGGGCGAACTTTCCGGCAAAGGGCCTGAAGGAGCTGGTAGCCCATGTGCGCGCCCAGGGTGACAAGGTCACTTACGGCAATGTCGGTCTCGGCTCCGCCTCGCACCTCTGCGGACTGATGTTCATGAGCGCCATCGATGCCAAGCTCACCCCGGTCTATTACAAGGGCGGCGGGCCGGCGCTCAACGACATCATCGCGGGCCACATCGACGTCTATTGCGATCCCGCGACCGGCCCGACGCCCTATATCCAGGCAGGCACCATTCCGGGCTATGCGATCACCAGCAAGAAGCGGGTGGCGACGCTTCCGAACGTGCCCACGTCCGCGGAAGCCGGCGTACCCGGCTTCGACGTCACCACCTGGTATGGGCTGTACGCGCCGCGCAGCACGCCGAAGCCGATCGTGGATGCGCTCGTCGCCGCCCTGCAGAAGGCGCTCAAGGATCCGCCGCTGGTCAACCGGTTTGCCGAGCTCAGCATGGCGCCGGTCGAGGAAGAACGCGCCACGCCCGCAGCGCTCGATGCCTTCCTTCGGGCCGAGACCGACAAGTGGTCACGCATCATCAAGAAAGCAGGTATCGAGCCACAGTGAGCGCTGGTCGACGCCCAGTTCAGCTGCCGCTCTGCGGATTGCCGCGTTGCGAGGACCTCTCCGCCTGGCGCGCCAGCCTTGCGTAGCCGACACGTAGCTGGTCTGCCGATATCAGGCCGCCATCGGCTCGCCGCGCTCCGGCGCGGGCGAGAAGCGACGCCAGGCTCCGCCACGTGAGTCCCGACGTGGCACGCAACTTCGCAATCTCGTCGAGGTGGTGAGCCAGCACGCGCTCGAAGGGCACCCGCTCACCTTCGACGGTCAACTCAGCTACGAACTTCTCGGCCCAAGATTTCGAATCGACACTCATCGGCGCAGACTAGGACCAGAGTTTCCGTTCGCTGTGCAAGAAAAAATAGATTGAGGTAACTACAGAACGCTCTGTTTTGTTACAAAAAGAGACAAATTGTTCGTTCGACATCATCACTGTGTTCATTCATTTGCACATCCGCCGACGACGTCTGTCGTGTCGGCCTCGGGCAAGGTTCAGTTGCTATCAGGCAACGTACGATTTGCTCTGGTCGCCGCAAAAAACCCATGGTCGATGCAAGCACTGACAAGCCCACTTTATCACCTGAGCCAGCGGCGGCCGATACGGCCGCAACCAGCAACAACACGTCCGATGCACGACCGGCCGGCAAGGCCAACTCTGCCGGTGCTCACCTCACCGCCGCAGCGACGATCGATGAACTCCTCGCCAAAGAGGCACTCGCGAACCTGAAGCGCACGCGCGCCACAACGCACGCAGAGAACGTCAAATCCAAGGCACGCGTCCCAATCCCCGCGGCTACACTCGTCGTCAAACCACCGCAGTCACAAGCGTGGGTCACACCCTTCGTCACACTTGCCGCACTGTTCGGTATCACCACGGTGCTCTGCGCCGGCGGTCTGGCCTATCTGTACCTGCGGCCGTCTGCGGCCGTCACAACGTCGGACGCCGAATTTCGCAACATCAGGGAGTCGGTGGCCCAACTCCGGCGTACGGTGGCTACCCTGTCAACGGAGTTGGCGACGAATCGCGCGGCGCTCGACGCCGCGAACAAGGCCGCGAACGATCGTTTTGGCCGTATCGTTCAAAGTCTCGATCGGGTGACCGCGATCAATCGGTCTCGGCCACCAGGATCGAGCGCATGGCGGAAGAAAAGGCCCATGTCGTCCGACCGGCGCCGCCCGCACCAACCCCAGAAATCACCGGCACCGTTCAACGGCAGCCGCGGCCAACAACCGCACGACGCGACGTCCTCGCCGGTTGGCGCGTGCGGCGCGCCTTTGAAGGCGTCGCGATTCTCGAGGGACAACCCGGCGTAATTGAAGTCGTGCTCGGCCAGGAAGTCCCGAACCTCGGTCGTATCGAGGAAATCAAATACGAGAACAATCATTGGCAGGTCTTGACCAGCAAGGGCGTCATTCTTCCTGCGCGCTGACATGCGCATGTGCCGACCGCTGAACATCGCGCCGGCACCGTGATCTCTCCCGCCCTTACATCTGGCATGCCATGACAGTGCAGCCGTGCAGCACGGCTGCATGTTGGAGCGAGCAACCTCTGCGTCACGGCGCGCTCCGATGAAATTACAAAATGCTCTCCTTTAAAGCGCGCATTTCGCCTCTTCATCGCATCACACTTCTCTCTCGGAGAAGTTGCATCTCCAGCTTTTCCCGACGGTGTTGCTTCGGTGCCATAACCTGCAACACCGCGATGATTGTGACGACATGATGCTGCGATCGAGCCGACGACCGCGCACCATTCGACCGCGTCGGCTGCGCCGTCTTCCGCTGCTCGAGCGCGTCTCAAATTCGACAAAACCCATTTCGTTGCTTCAATAGAAGTATGTTCTGCAACGAATGCACTAATGGCTCAGCCCGTCGTCGGCATCGCTGTATGGCAACGCTACAATTTGCTCTCCATGACGCTCAGTCCGCGAATGGCGTGACGTCGATTTTAAAAATTGATTTTTCTCTATCATTTCTCGATCGCTCGAAAGTTGTATCGGAGTAACTGCTCAGTTGAATTGCTTGACGACGCGACTCCTATTCGACGTAATGGAACCATTCCGATTCGCTGAGTGAGAGCTACGCGATGATGCTCGAAGCAAGACCCCAAGTTGGCTTTCTTGAGGCAGCAGGTGGCAAATCGTTGTTCTCATCTCGCTACAACGGCGACCTGAAAGATGCGATCGGATCACACTCATGCAAGCCGACGCATGAGCGCGCTTAAGCGGATGGGCAAGCGAGGAATCATCGAATGTCGCCGAACGACATCACCTCCCCGGCCCGCCTCGTCTTTTGCAGCCGGCTCTCCGTACGCGGGTAGCGGGCTTTAGAGGGGACCCGGTGCGCGCTCTCTGATCGCACCGCCCTGACGTCGTGCAGTACCTGTTGTGTCGCGTAAGTACCAACAAAGTAAAACGGAGCGAGCGTGCCGACTTCGACTCCACAACAACCATCCAGGCAAACAGGGGCAGCTACATGTTCGTCGTCATCGATGATCGGGAAAGCGTAACACAGGGCTATGCAGCGGGGTTCGATCGCGAGGGAGAGGTTTCGATCGGCTTTTCGTCGAAGGATTTTCGCGACTGGCTCGAATGTGCGGTCGGCAACGACGTACTGGCGATCGGCGCATTCATCCTGGGTGACTGCTCCGACCGAACGTCGATGGCGACGATCACAACGAGCCGGTGGCAGACACGGTGCGCGGCACCCTCGACGGCCATATCGTGCTCGATCGCGAGGTCGCCGATCAGGGGCGCTATCCCGCCATCAACGTGCTGTCCTCGGTGTCACGATTGGCGCAACACGTCTGGTCCGCGGAGGAGCAGAACCTGGTCCGCAAGCTGCGCGCCATGATCGCCCGCTTCGAGGACACGCGCGATCTCCGCCTGATGGGCGGCTATCAGCCCGGCCGCGACGGCGAACTCGATCAGGCGGTTCAACTGGTGCCGAAGATGTACGACGTGATGCGGCAGGCGCCGTCGGATCCGGCCTGCGTCGAACCGTTCCAGGAACTGCTGGCCGTGATCAAGAACGCGATCGGGTAGCCGGCCACGGCGATTTATTGAACCGTCCGATGGCTGCTTCGCGCGTTACTGCCTGGCCCCCTCGGACGATTCCGCTTCGGTCGAAGCCAGGTACCGCCTGAGTTCGCCACTGGGATCGTCGTGAAAGGTCTGACGGTCCCTCAACTCGGGCGGCGCCCGCCAGCCCGGTTCGATGCCGGTCATGTCGGGCAGTTCATGGGCAATGCCCTTGTGGCAGTCGATGCAGGTCTTTTCCTTCGTGACGAGAAACTTGGCGTGGATGTCGGCCGCGCGCCGCGTCTGCTTGGTAAAATCCATCGCCGCGGCGGAGTGGCAGTTGCGGCACTCCAGCGAATCGTTGGCCTTCAGCCTTGCCCATTCGTGCTTGGCGAGTTCGAGCCGATGATCCTGGAACTTCTGCCTGGTATCGATCACGCCGAATATCTTGCCCCAGACTTCCTTCGAGGCCTGCATCTTGCGGGCGATCTTGTCGGTCCAGTCATGCGGAACGTGGCAGTCGGGACAGGTCGCGCGGACCCCCGAGCGGTTCGAGAAGTGCGGAGTGCGCTGCAACTCCTCGAACACGTTGGCGCGCATTTCGTGACAGGAAGTGCAGAACTTCTCGGTGTTGGTGACCTCCAGCGCGGTGTTGAAGGCGCCCCAGAACAACACGCCGCAGACGAAGCCGCCGAGCGCGAGGAACCCCAGGCTCAGATGCGTGCTTGGGCGGCTGGCAATCTGCCAGAACCAGATCAGGAATGCCTTGAGCCGCTGCATCGACGCTCTCACTTCTTTCCGGGATCGACGAGCAGCATGTCCTTGAAGGTGCTCGGAACGAGCGGCTGGGCATCGTTTTGCTGGACGTGGCACGCCGTGCAGAAATATCGGCGGGGCGTCACGTCGGCGAGAACCTGGCCGTCGCGGTCCATGAAGTGGGTGACGCTGATCATCGGCGCACCCGAACCTTCCGTGAACTGCCGGCGATGGCAGTCGAGGCAACGGTTGGTCTTGAGCGTGAGCTGATAATTCTCGATGGCGTGCGGAATGATCGGCGGCTGCTCCGGATAGTTGCGCATCAGCCGCTTGTCATCAGTGACCGGCCGCGCCAGCGGCGGCGCCGGCACATCGCCCATCGGCGGCGCCGCGCCAGTGACGCGCGGCACGATCTGCGGCGCCGTCTGGGCGTAGATCGCACCGCAGGCGAATACCAGCATGCCGCCGAGCAGCGCGCCCGCGACGGGCCTCAGAAGTCTCTTCAGACCGGAATGATCTTGACCGCGCATTTCTTGAAGTCCGTCTGCTTGGAAATCGGATCGGTTGCATCCAGCGTCACCTTGTTGATGAGCTGGCTGGCGTCGAACCAGGGAACGAAGACGACGCCGCGCGGCATCTGGTTGCGCCCCTTGGTATCGACGCGGGTGCGGATTTCGCCGCGCCGCGACACCACGCGGACCTCCGCACCCTGATTGATGCCCCTGGCGCGCGCGTCCTCGGCATGCATGAAAACGCGTGCGCCCGGGAACGCCTTGTAGAGCTCCGGCACCCGCATGGTCATGGAGCCGGAGTGCCAGTGTTCGAGCACGCGCCCGGTAACGAGCCAGACGTCGTATTCCTTGTCGGGCGACTCGGCCGGCGGTTCATAGGGGACGGCAATGATCCGGGCCCGTCCGTCCTTGTTGCCGTAGAATTCGACGCCCTTCCCCGGCTTGACGTAGGGATCGAGACCTTCCCGGTAGCGCCATTTGGTTTCCTTGCCGTCGACGACCGGCCAGCGCAGGCCGCGCACCTCGTGAAGGGTGTCGAATGCCGCAAGATCATGCCCATGGCCACGGCCGAATTCGGCGTATTCCTCGAACAGCCCCTTCTGCACGTAGAATCCGAACGCCTTGGATTCGTGGTTCTCGTACTCGGCGGGAATTTCGGTGGTTGCGAACTTGTCGACCTTGCCGTTGCGGAACAGGACGTCGAACAGCGTCTTGCCGCGATAATTGGGATTATTCGCCAGAATCTGTGCCGGCCACACTTCGTCGGTGGTGAAGCGCTTGGAGAATTCCATCAACTGCCAGACGTCGGAGCGTGCCTCGCCAGGCGCATTGACAAGCTGCCGCCACACATGGGTGCGGCGCTCCGCATTGCCATAAGCCCCCTCCTTCTCGACCCACATCGCGGTGGGAAGAACGAGATCGGCGGCCATCGCGGTGACGGTCGGATAGGCGTCGGAAACGACGATGAAATTGTCCGGATTGCGGTAACCGGGATAGGTCTCACGCGAGCTGTTCGGGGCGGCCTGCAGGTTGTTGTTCACCTGGATCCAGTAGAAGTTCAGCTTGCCGTCGCGAAGCATCCGGTCCTGTTCGACGGCATGGTAACCGGGCTTTTCCGGAATGATGCCGTGCGGGATGCGCCAGATTTCCTCGGTGTGCTTGCGGTGCTCCGGATTGGTGACAACCATGTCGGCGGGCAGACGATGCGCGAAGGTGCCGACCTCGCGCGCCGTGCCGCAGGCGGACGGCTGCCCCGTCAGCGAGAACGGCGAATTGCCGGGCTCGGAGATTTTCCCCGTCAGCAGATGGATATTGTAGAGCAGCTGATTGGCCCATACGCCGCGAACGTGCTGGTTGAAGCCCATCGTCCACAGCGACATCACCTTGCGCTTGGGATCGGCATAGAGTTCGGCAAGCTCCTGCAGGAAGCCGCGTTCGACGCCGGTAAGCTCCGAGACCTTGTCGAGCGTGTAATCCTTCACGAAGGCCGCGTAGGCATCGAAATCGATCGGCTGGGTCGCGGCGGCCGTCGCCGCGCCCTTGGCCTTCACTTCGAGCGGATGGTCCGGGCGCAAGCCGTAGCCGATATCGACCGTGCCCTTCACGAACGTCGTGTGCTTCTTGACGAAGTCCTGGTTGACGCGCCCGGTCGTGATGATGTGGTTGGCGATGTAGTTCAGGATCGCCAGATCCGTGCCCGGCTTGAACACGATCGGGATGTCGGCGAGATCGGAGCTTCGGTTGGTGAAGGTGGACAGCACCGCCACCTTGACATGCGGATAGCTCAGCCGCCGGTCCGTCAGCCGCGTCCACAGGATCGGGTGCATCTCGGCCATGTTCGAGCCCCACAGCACGAACGCGTCCGCCGCCTCGAAATCATCGTAGCAGCCCATCGGCTCGTCCATGCCAAAGGTGCGCATGAAGGCGACTGCCGCCGAGGCCATGCAGTGGCGGGCATTCGGATCGAGGTTGTTGGAGCGGAAGCCGGCCCGCATCAGCTTGGTGGCGGCGTAGCCTTCGTAGACCGTCCATTGTCCCGAGCCGAACATGCCGAGCGCGGTCGGTCCCTTCTCTTTCAACGTCGCTTTGGCGCGGGCCGCCATCACGTCAAAAGCCTCGTCCCACGACACCGGCGTCAGTTCGCCGTCTTTCGCGAACTTGCCGCCCTTCTTGCGCAGCAGCGGCGTGGTCAGGCGGTCGCCGCCATACATGATCTTGGAAAGGAAATAGCCCTTGATGCAATTCAGCCCGCGATTGACCTCGGCCAGCGTGTCGCCGTGGGTAGCCACGACCTTGCCGGACTTGACGCCGACCATGACCCCGCATCCGGTGCCGCAGAAACGACAGGGCGCCTTCGACCATTTGATCTCGAGCGCGCCGATGCCGCCTGCGACCGGCTGCGCGTTCGCGGGCAGCGTGATTCCGGCTGCCGCCGCGGCGACGGCCGCGGCCTGTGCCTTCAACAATTCTCGTCGCGACAGTGACATGTCCTAGCCTCCGATATCGGCGAGCCGCTCGACCTGCTCGAACACCATGTTGGCGGACAGAACCCCCTGCCAGCATGCGATCTCCGCGAGGCGGCTCCCAAGGGTTCCGCTCTCGGCGGCTTCCATGACGATGACAATCTTCGAAGCATCGGCGTGATGGACTTCGACATCCGGCTGGGTCACGAGCGCGCGCAACACCTCGTCGCGCTTCTCGGGCAGCACGGACACCACCGCGCTCGAAATGTGAATGGTCGCTTCATCCGTCATGACGCGGCTCCGCTTCGCGCGGCCCCCAAGGTGATCGCATCGCCCGGGCACGCGCCGACGCAGTCGCCGCATCCGGTGCAGGCGGCCGCGTTGACGATGGGTTGCGGGGACAATCCAATCCTGGGCCGGAATCGAATGGCGATTTCCGGACACACGTCGCCGCAGGAACGGCAGACGATGCCGGCTTCGGCGAGACAGCCCTCGCCGATCACAGCAACTGGCTTGGAGATGAGTTGACCGCGGAACAGTGCCCGACGCGATGGTCCCTGGGTTTCCATGGCGGTCTCATGCCCCCGGCGGTCCGGGCGGCCCCAGGATCAGCTGGGACATCCAGATCAGGAAGCCATACCCACCTACCACGCCGACCGCGACCACCGGCCAGATGAAGGCCGCAATGACCGCAAACACGATCAATTCCGCACGTCGCCCGGCCTTCAGCGAACTCTCCGGCCGCGCGTCACTTTCGTCCACTTTCTCGAGCATGAACGCCTCACGCCCTCTCAATCATGTTGAGCCAAGCGCAGGTCATCACCTGTGCCAGGTATCGTCTGTAAATCGTCGGATGAACGCACATCGGCGCGCCGGTGCGCCCTGTACAGGGAATAACGGATAGCGGGGTCCGTGAAGGCTTTCGTTGATCCAGATCAAAACAAAGCTTACTGCAGCAAGATCCTGATCCCGCTCCGGTTGGCCGCGAATCCGAGGCCCATCTCCGCGCCTTGAAGCGTCATCGTGACGCCTTTCCTGTTGGTCAACTGCACTCCGCCAAAGCCACCAACAAGCGCACCGCCGGCCCCGACAGCGTCGTAAGAGCCGGAAAAATCCTTCAGTTCGCGCAAGCCCGAAACGCGTCCCGTCAGTCGCATCGCAGAAGCGCCGGCCGACAAGCCGACGCTCAGGCCGGAAACCCGGAACGGATAGTCGCGGCCGCGATAGGTCAGCACACCGCGACCTGCACCGGCCCCCACGATGAGACCGGCCTTGGCGAATGTGATGCTGACATAGCCCGGCGCCTGTGCGTACGACAGCGTCGGTAACCCGGCCACGCCGACCAGCAGCAGTGCGGCCAATACAGCCGAACTCCGGCCCATCGCCGCGGCGTTCCGGAATGCGTCAACGACGCGATACATCGACCTTCTTCCAGGTCTGGTCGGGATTGAACCACGTCATGAGTCCCGCCTGTGACGCAGTGGTGCGGCCCAGATCCTTCTGGTAGACGGTGCCGGAATGATTGACGAGGAATGTCATCACGCCTGAATTGCCGTACTCCGCGGGATAGGCGAGCAACGCAAATCCTCCGATCATCTTTCCCTTCACGACGTAATCGAGCATTCCGCCGGGCGCGTTCGGCCCTTGCCGCGTCAGAATGCGGTAGTAGTAGCCGTGGTACGGCGTGCGTCTTGCTCCCGCCTTGTATCCCTCTTCCGAGGCCTGGGCGACGAGTTCGCCAAGCGGGCTCGCATCGGCCTCCGAAGAAGGCCAATACAGGCCGTCCTTCTTGCCGGCGGAACTGATGAAGCGCCGTGCATAGACGCCGGGTCCGGCGCCGGTACGATCTTTTTCCGCATATTCATTCTGCGCATCGACATAGGCGAGGCTGGCCTGGATCGCATCGAGTTCGTTGCGCCCGATGCGGCGGTACAGGACTTCGAACCGGCCGGCGGCGGTATCGAACTTCCAGTTGCCGGTGCCCTGACGAACCAGCGGAATCGGCAGCGGGAAGTCATCGTTCCCCACCACCAGGGTAGCCTTGTCGCCCTCGACGGTCACATTGTGCCTGGTATCGTAGGCTCCCACGAACCGCTCGCGGGCTTCGCGGTCCGCCACGTCATCGCCGGAGAACATGATGTCCACGCCATCGCGGCCAAGCACCTGGAACAGGTCTTTCGTGACTCCCGATTTGACCGCTGCAGCAAGCGCCGTGGCGGCCTCCTCAGGAGTCTTGAAGGCTTGCTGAGCATGAGCGGACGACATCCCCAGCAACAGCGTGGCGGCTACGACGAGAGCGGCTGCGTGCTTGCGACAGGTCTGTTCCAACCGGAGCTTTGCCATCGTCAGATCCTCGTGCGCGCTGGTATCCGTGCGCCGGCAGCGAGCCACTCCTTGTAAGTGAGGAACTTGAGCCCGATCCTGTCGTAGTGGACACGGAGATAACCGTCGCCGCCGCGCGTCACCGCATCCGGCATGACCGCCTGCACTTCCTGCGCCATGACCCCGACATAGGCTTTGTCGCTGCCGAGATAAGCGAAGCGGTAATAGCCGAGGCCGTTGTCGAGGTGACCGAGCAGCACGACGTCGTGCTTCAGCGCGACGTCGGAGCGTCGCCCGCCACCGCCGCCGCGGAAGCCGCCGCCACCTCCGCCGCGGAAGCCCCCACCACCTCGGCCGGCAAACGCTGCGCCGCCACCGCCGCGGAAGCTTCCGCCACCCATGCTCGCTCGCGACACGCCAGCACTGGCAAAACTTGCGCGGCCACGTGCAGACTGAACATTGGCCGCCCTGCCCGACGATACGTTCCTGATCGCCGTATCGCGCCCGCCTCTGTTGCCGGCGCCGGCAGCCCGGCTGCGGTCGGCGGTTCTCGCGCGGTCGCCGCCCTTGGCACGATCACCGGCCTTGGCGCGATCACCGGCCTTGGCCCGATCGCCAGCCCCGGCCCGGTCACCGCCTTTGGCGCGATCGCCTGCGCGATCGCCGGCACGATCACCTGCACGATCACCTGCACGATCGCCTGCACGATCGCCTGCGCCGGCGCGATCCCTTCCCGGGTCGAGCACCTTCTGGCCATCGCGGCCGCGGTAGTCCATCCGATCGGCGGCGCCGGCCCGCAGGTTGCTGTTGCCGAACTTCTGCGCAACATTGGCGTTGCTGTAGCGGACGCCCTGACGGTGTGCCGGATTATGCTGCCAGCTGTTACCGATGTTGGTGGTCCGGTTGTAGTGATTGACATAGAGATTGCGGTTACCCCAGTTGAAGCCGCCACCCCAGTAATTGCCCCAGCGCCCGATCGCCCAGGCGGTACCGAATGCGAGCCCTGCGGCAATCACGCCGGCGCCGATGTAGGATGGATAGCCGAAATAATACGGCGGATACTCCGCATAGGGCCACTCGCCGTAGACCGTCACCGGATCGTAGTAGGGAACGTAGACCGTATCGGGCTGCGCCTGCTCGATGACGATCACTTCCTTGTTCTCCTGGCGCTGAACGCTGACTTTCTGCTGCTTGTTGGTGACGAGCTTGTTGCGCGCCTGCGCCTTGGCGCGCAGCCGCTGGATCGCGTCCATCACATCAGGCTGCTGCGCCAGCACGGCATCGCCGAGGTTCTTGGTCCAGTCGACCTTGTCGCTCATCATAGCGAGGACATCGGGTGTGGCGGATAGCGCCTTGACGCTGTCGTCCCACGCCTGCTTTTCGACGGCCGCCTTGAGCGCATCGCCTTTCACACTCTTGTTCGCCTTCGCCCACCTGTCGGCCTGCACGACCTCCAAAGGATAGGTCGAAGCGGCCAGCACATTGGCGAGCAGTTCATCAGGATAGAGCGCGATCGGCGCGACCAGCGCATCGAGTTGCTCGGGCTTCAACAAGGCCTGTTCAGGCGCCGGCGGTTTGCTATCGGCCGTCTGCGCCGTCGCAAAACCCGGAACAGCGATCATGATGGCCAACGCCAGCAGAAATTTCCCGCAACGCAGCATGGTCATGCCTCCACCTTCGGCTTCAGCCGAGCCAACGGCAAAAGCAGCCGCGTACCTTTGATCAAAATCAAAGGTCTTTAGGTCTACGTGACGATGTGGGTCGGTCGCGACGGCTGCGCCTGGTCGAGCGGCCGCTCGCCGGGACGCGCGGCGAGCAGCATCCGTCGATCATGGACGAGGCTTTGAAGGCGATGCGCGGCCACGTTCAACGTTGTGACGTCGAGCGCGTTTTCATCCCCGGCTGCAGCTTTCACGCGCTGCATCTGCAGGACCTTGTCGATATCGCGCTCGATCTCGGACAGTTCGATTTCGGTATCGGCCGATCTGATGCGGCGACCGAGGGCATAAAGCAGATCCAGCGCCTGTTCGTTCTTTCCCGGTTCACCCTCGCGAAGAAACTTCCACGCCGCCGCCCCCACCGAAACCAGTCCGCCGAAGACCATCGGAACGAGGAAGATCGCGTTTCCCCATTTGTCCAGGAAACTCTCCTGCGTGCCATTGTAGAAAGCCGCCGCCCCCGGATGCACCGGCAGAAAGGCATCCGAATCCGTGCTCGGCGCGGTGATCTGCGCCAGCATCGGCAATTCGCCGAGCAGGTCCCTGCGCGCCTTCATCAACGCCTCCGCCAAGGCACCCGCCACATCGCTGTCGAGCTGCTTGTTCGCAACCAGATAGAACGAAACCCTGAGCGTGGTGAGATCGTCGCTGGGGATCGGCGGCGAGCCCCGCAGCGTTCCCTTCGGGACATCGAAGCTTTCGTAGGCGCGATGCTTCCCGGCGATGGCGCCAGCCGCATCGATGGGAATGAGGACCGGCGCGGTCTTCGGACTTTGCAGGAAGAAACCGCGCAGCATGGTCAGGTATTTTTCAGCGAGCGGAACGACAATCAGAAGGGCGCGCACTTCCTTGTTGTCGAGCGCCCGCCGCGTTTCCGGGAGTGCAAGGTTGCGGAACGTTACATTGGCGCGGCCGAGATCGTACTCGTCCGTCAGGGCACCGACGACGTTGCGGTTCATCTCGCCCCCGACCACCCCGACGGTAAGACGCCTCAGGCCGGCGACGTCGGCGATCGATGATCCCGGCGGCGCGACAAGCAGTACCACGGCCTGGGCAAGCACGATGATGGCCTGCGCCTGCGACAGGTCGCCGACATCGCCCCGCACGACGGCGAGATCGGTCTTGTTCGACGAGAACATCCCGCCCGCTTCGAGTGCGTTGGAGGTCTCCACCAATTTCAGTCGCACCGGCGCATTCGTCGCAGTGAGTCGGCTTGCCAGCGCCGACATCAGTTTCGTGGCCTCGCCGTCCATCGATCCGGCTGCGATCGTCAGCGTCGTCGGTCGCAAGTACCAGCGATAGCCAAACAGGGCTGCCCCGGCCGCCAGCACGACAGCGCCCGCGACAAGCGCGATCCGGAGCCATGACGGTATTCTGATCGAATCCATACGGCCTCACTGTTCGCGGCACCTGCCGGACAAGATCAGCGCGTGAGTGGTCGTGCAGGCCCTGGCAAGACGGAAGCCGCGCCAGGCGGCTCCCCACGCCGCGATCATTGCATCGTGATGGTAACCCCGCCCACGGCCGCCGAGGCCTCAAGTCCAACCCTTGGTCCGCTGAGCTGGAGAATGACGCCATTGGCATTCTGCAACTGCACGCCGCCGGCCCCGGCTGCGAGCGCACCACCCGCCCCGCCTGCGGCATAGCTGCCAGCCAGATCTCTGGCCGTTCGCAGGTTCAATGCCCTGCCGGTGAACTTGGTGGTCGAGGCGCCTATCGTGAATCCGACACTCATACCGGACACCGTGAAGGGGTAGCGCTTGCCCCGGAAGGTGAGCATGCCCTGGCCGCCGCCGACGCCAACGATGAAGCCACCCTTGGTGAACACGACGGTGACCGCGCCCACCTCCGCCAGTGCCGGCGTCGCAACGACCGCCGATGCCAGAACCCCAAACAAAGCAGCCACGACTGATCGCCTGCGATACAACGTCATCATCATCCGCCTCCCGGTGGGTTGAGTCCAAGGCCAGAGTGAAGCTGCCACCGTAAGCTCCATTGATCCAAATCAACGCCGCCCCGTCTCGTCACGAAAGGTTCGCTACCTGATCACGGCTGGAAGCGGAAAGAGCTCCGGATGCCCGACATGCCTGGCTTTCTGGTGCGCGGCTTTGTCGTCGCTATCGCGATCATCGCGGTGCTTGTCACGGCTGCCTTCGCAGACGATCGTCCTGCGGCGCACATCATCCAGGAAGAGGTGTGGGCAATCCCGGTCACGCTGCCTACCATCGCCTACGTCGTCCGGCCCGTCGGCAAGGGTCCGTTCCCGCTCGTGGTCATGAACCACGGCGTTTCGCTGAACCAGAAAGAGCGCGGCTTCTTTCCGCTGGTGGAATTCCGGGACGCGGCGATGTGGTTCGCGAAGCGGGGCTACATGGTCGTTGCGCCTACCGGCAGCGGATACGGCGCGGCCGCATTCGATGTACCGGAACAGGGCCATTACTCCCTGTTCTTCTCCAAGGTCGGCAACTGCGACAATCCGAACTTCCAGGATGCCGGGCGTCTTGTGGCGCTCATGGACAAGTGGATCATCGAGTACATGGCCGATCAGCAGTTGATCGTGCCGGACAACGTGATTGTCGTCGGCCAATCCGCCGGCGGCTGGGCCGCCATCGCGCTCTCCAGCGAGAACGTCCCGGGGATACGCGCGATCATCGCATTCGCCGCCGGCCGCGGCGGCCGCGTCGGCGGCATACCGAACAACAATTGCGCGCCCGACAGACTGGTCACGGCAACCGGTGAATTCGGTCGCACGGCCCGCACCCCCATGCTGTGGATCTACATCGAAAACGATACCTTCTTCGGTCCGGAATTATCCAGGCGAATGCACGCGGCCTATACCGCGGCTGGCGGAAATGCCGAGTACCACCTGCTCCCTCCATTCGGCAACGAGGGACATTTCCTGATCGGCTCGCCTGACGGCCTTCCGTTGTGGGCCCCGCTGGTTGGGGCATTCCTGGACAAACACAGATAAACGGACGCCGGAAGAACGACGGAGGCGAGCGATGACGAGACAGCGGAGCCGCCGATCTCACGGGAACTGCAGCCCGCAGACAGCGCTGCCGCTCCTGGTGTTGTTGAGTTTCGCCGCTACCAATGCATCAGCGCAACAGGTTGCGAAGCCCGACGGTAGCTCGGCGAGCGAGACACCGACCGGCCAGGACTTTGCGTTGCGTGGCCAGCGCGCGGCACGCGACATCAGATATTCGGATTGGCACAAGGTCTGCTTCAAGGTTCCCGGCACGAACATGGTTTGCCGAACGTCGATCAACGGCAAATTTGCGACCGGCCAATCCGCGATCCGCATCGGCCTGATCGAGCGCGAGGGCGACAAGGCCGCGCGACTGCAAATGTTTCTTCCCGTCGGTCTCTATCTGCAGGCCGGCGTCAAGATCACGATCGATCAGGGCGCCGCCTACCGGTTTCCCTACGTCTGGTGCCTTACCAACGCCTGCATCGCAGCCGACGTGGCAGATCCTAAACTGATCGCGGAAATGGAGACGGGCAAGACGCTCGTGCTCGAGGTCGCCGATACAAGCGCGCTGGCGGTAAGCACGACAGTACCGATCGATCAGTTTGCCGCGGTTCGGCGGGGCGCTGCGGCGCAGACGTTCCAGCAGAATATCGATGAATGATCGCAGCGTTCGCGACGGCAAACAATCTACGCCACCCTCGCCAGCCTCTCGATCGGCTCGATCAGGGACTTCGCCCGGAACGGCTTTATGAGGTAGGCAATGCAGCCCGATTCCATTGCTGCTGTGCGGACGGACGGACTGTCATTGGCGGTGATGTAGATGACGGGAAGGGAAATACCCGCTGCCCTGAGACGGAGCCTCAGGTCGATCCCGGATTCGTTGTTCAGGTTGATGTCGAGCACCACGCAACACGCCGACTCGAAATTCCCGTGATTCCTGAACTCCTCGGCGGATGAAAACCCGATGCAGTCGTAGCCATGGTGGCGCAGCAACCGCTTCAACCCCTTGAGCATCCCAAGGTCGTCATCGACGACAAAGACGACGTTCTGACTATGCAAGATGGTTATCCCGTCCATCGCGCCTAGAACGTCTCTACAAAGACGGTCCGGAACCTTTCAGCGCCCGCCGAAGCCGACAAGGTCGTGGTCTCCTCGACACACCACGTTACCCTAGTAGGCTCCGAGTACCGCGTTTTCTATTGTCCCATGGGACAATGCGAATCCGGATACTGTTGACAACTGCTCAGTTCGGCTGCCCGGCTCCCGACAAATCTCCCAGAATTCCCGCCCGCTCGGCAACAGAGACCAGTTCGGCGAGAGACTGCACTTCCATCTTCTCCATCACCCGATGGCGATGGGCCTTGATCGTCCGTTCTGTCGCCCCCAATACAGCGGCCACCTGCTTGTTGGTCTTGCCGCGAATGACGAGTTCGAAGACCTCACGCTCGCGCGGCGTCAACTTGGCAATGTGAGCGCGCACGGCGTCCAGTTTGCTTCGCTGGTTGCGCGCCACCTGATGGTGAGCCAGGGCGCGTTCAACTGCGTCGATAAGCTCTTCTGACGATACCGGCTTGGTGAGAACATCCTCCGCCCCTGCCTTGATCGCGCGCACCGTGGTCTGGACTTCCGCATAGCCCGTGAGAAACACGATCGGCAATGTCGAACCAAGTTCGCTGAGGCGGGCCTGCAGTTCCGGCCCGCTCAATCCCGGTATTCGCATGTCGAGCAGAATGCAGCTCAGCTCACTTTCGCTGGGCAGGCGGTCGAGCAGATGCTGCGCTGACGGATAAGTCGCCACCTCGTAACCGGCCTGCTTCAAGCGACGTTCGATCGCCGTCCGGAACGAAGCGTCATCGTCCACGATATGCACAAGTCCCGACAACGGATCCCCCTATGTTAGAGCCAACGGCAGCGACAAGAGTCTCTCGACGTAGAGAGCGTGATGAGTGACCTGCCGTCGGCGCGCAGCACCGATCGCAATCCTGAGAACACGGCGTCGTGGAACGGGCCGCGCGAATCCGATTGATCGCGCGCAAGCATCGATCGCAAGCGCGGCTCTTCCGCCGCCACATCGAACGGCGCGAGTAACGCAGCAACGCCAATCAACAATGCACTGATCCAGGCGGCCATTGCAGAACCGACGTAAGGCCCGATGGAGATGATCCCCCACCATCGCCGAGAAAATCAAAAATCGAGACGTTTACCAAGACAGTGGTCACGTCCTCAAAAAATTCCTTCTCTTCTACCGTGGCATTGGCCTTTCGGTCATTGTCCCAAAGGCCAATGGCCGTCGATACAATAGCCTTCCATGCACGCGCCGGTTTAACACCATCTCGGGACCCGCCCTACATCCTCGATAACAGGCAGCGCGGGTCCTTCTGTTGATGCGAACGGGTTGGCTCAGACAGGAAGAGATCGATGTTTGTCAACGTCAATGCGCATCCCGGAAGCAGGCCGACGGCTCTCGGGCAGCTTGGTGAGCTTTCGCGGGCAAGGGTAATCCTGAGCGAATTCAAATACAACAAGGGCACGGAAATCTTTGGAGAGACCGAGCCCGCCGACTATGTCTACCAGGTCGTGGACGGGGCGGTTCGTACCCACAAGCTTCTCTCCGACGGCCGCCGCCAGATCGGTGCCTTCCACCTGCCGGGCGACATCTTTGGTCTGGAGAACGGTGCAACACACCGGTTTACCGCTGAAGCGATCGTCGAAACGACAGTAAGGCTGATGAAACGCTGCAGCCTGGAGCATGTCGCCGAAACCGATGCGCTGGTCGCGCTCGACCTCCTGAACATGACAACGACCAGTCTCCGGCACGCCGAGGATCACATGCTGCTGCTCGGGCGCAAGACGTCGCTGGAGCGGGTCGCAGCCTTTTTGCTCGAGATGGAGCCCCGGCTGACCGCCGCCGGCGTCATGGCGCTTCCAATGTCGCGCCGCGATATCGCCGACTATCTCGGCCTGACGCTCGAGACGGTCTCGCGAGCGCTGTCGCAACTTCACGGCATGGGCATCCTCGGCTTCCTCGGTCAGACGCAGCGGCAAATCGTGTTGTTGGACAGGGACCGGCTGGCGGCACTGGACCTGTAGGACGAAGCCGGTTGCGCTTCACGATCGAGCGTCCAATGCACGCCACCGTGATTAGCAGAAAATACGTCATGGCTACTGCCATGACCGCGGAAGTGAATGACATACGACAGCGAACAATCGCACGTGATCGAATTTTCAGTCAGGCAACGTCGCGCGTGCGTCGCCGGGCCAATCGCATTACACTACCAGCGGATGTGATGCTGGGTGGTACATCCATCGGAATCATCGGATGAAGCAGCATACTTGGTATGTGACCTTCGAAATCCCCTGGAGAGGCACAGCTGTTCGGAGCCGGCGCTCTCGATCGACTCAAACATTCGAGAGCGAAGCGGAGGCCAAGAATCTCGCGCGCGCCAAATTCGACGACGGCCTCGTCGTGACCGCAGGAACGATCGTTCCTCATCTGCCGAAACGCGCGATCCCGTCGGGAAGCATTCCGGCATGGCTTGAAGAAGGACAAGAACAAGCCACCGCTGGCAATGCGGACAATCCTGGCGCAGTCAGGGAAGCGAAGTAGCCGCCCACGGCTGCATATGCACGCTTGCGAACACAACAATCATAAAATCTGTCGAAGCCCGACGATCGCAAACGATCGCGCACCAATTGCGCTTGAGTGTTGCCATTTTGGCACGCGGATTTTTGCGTGAAGTACGTAGTTTTCCCGTTGCAAGTTGGAATCAGTGCAACGCCTTGTAACGCCGTTGGCGGGGACCGGTTCAGCCGACGGCAATGGAGAGATAACAATGAAAAGCTTTCTGCTGGCTTCCGTTGGAATAGTAGCATTGGTCGGCATGGCCGCCCCCGCATCGGCTGCGGATATGGCTGTCAAGGCACGGCCGCCGGCGCCGGTGATAGCTCCGATCTATGACTGGACCGGCTTCTACATTGGCGCCAATGGCGGCTGGGGTCAGACCCGCAATTGCTGGGATTTCCTGGATGCGGGTGGCTTCGCCGTCGCCAGCGGCTGCCGCGATCGGTCCGGCGGACTGGCCGGCGGCCAGATCGGTTATCGCTGGCAAATGAGCCAGTGGGTGTTCGGCCTGGAAGCTCAGGGCGATTGGGCGGATCTCAGCAACACGCGCGTCAGCCTATTCGATCCGTTCTTCTCCACGCGCGTCCAGACCGACGGCATCGGTCTCTTCACCGGCCAGATCGGCTACGCCTGGAACGCAGCGTTGTTCTACGTAAAGGGCGGTGCGGCGGTGACGAGCAACCGCTTCAGCATCCTGGAGACGTTCTCGGGCATTGAATTGGCTTCGGCGAGTTCGACCCGTTGGGGCGGCACCATCGGCGTTGGATTTGAATACGGCTTCGCACCGAACTGGTCGTTCGGCGTTGAATACAATCACCTGTTCATGGGTGATGCTAACAATTCGTTCTCGGGCCTGACTCCGGTTGCCGCCGCTTTCGTCAACAATCGGATCAGCCAGGACGTCGACATGGTCACCGTTCGCCTGAACTATCGCTTCGGCGGCTATGGCGTGCCGCCGGTAGCCGCTCGCTACTGATCTCTCTCCGGCGTACTGAAGCCCCGGCGTTAACATGCCGGGGCTTTTTTGCGCCTTGAATTTCGGAAGACGCGTGCGCCCTACCGCAGCCCCAGCAGCGAACGGCGATAGCCGTTGCTGCGGGCTTGCTCCCGGCAGACAAAACTTCCGGTGAAGCCGCGGCCATAGCGTCGTTGCTGCTTCGCGTAATAGATCCCCTTGCCAAGATCCAGCCAGACGACGACATCGGTTGGGCAATGCCGCTGCGCCTGCGACTCATGACGGAACGTCGTCAGCGGATTCGCAGCAGCACCAGCGGCACCGAAGGCAATTAGCGAAGCTGTCATCAAGCTCGTGGCCCGGAGTCGGAAGCGTCGCATCGCTTGCTTCAGACGACGTCCCGCGCCGCTCGAATGTCACGAAACAGGACGGCGCGTGGCAGGCGGCTGGCATCGACTTCTTCAGTACGACGGCGGCCAGTCCTTTTCGACAGGCGGGACCAGTTCTCCGCCTCGGCCATCCAGAGAACCCGGTTTTCCGGTTCACGCCCGGCGAGTTGCCTGCACAGCATGGCGCGCAGGTTGAATTCCGACTGATCCGTCATTGGCACCCCCTGCCTGAGGGTTGATTGGGCTAGAACATTAACACCGGCGCGGGGGCGCGGACTATTGCCCCAATGGCCAATGACCCGACGTGCGGCTTGAGGCGATTCCCGCCTTGACGGCCCGAAACAACTCCGAAAACCTGTCTCCTCGGGGGCTGATTTCAGTGATCCGCTTTTGGTGAGGCCTGCATCGACAGTCCAGTTCCAGAAGGAACGGCTATTGAAAGTGGTATGTCAATTGCTTCCGGGCAATCGATGTGCGGGGGATGACAGCTAATGTTGCGTGTGTTTCTGGATCGGCTCTACCTTCTCTCCGGCTATCTCGCCGGACTTTTCCTCATTGCGATTTTTGTGCTGATGCTGCTGCTGTCGGGCGGCCGGCCGCTCGGCCTCAACATTCCGGCGGGCGATGATTTCATCTCCTGGTGCATGGCGGCAACCGCCTTCCTCGGGCTCGCGCATACATTCAGGCACGGCGAGATGATCCGCGTCGGCCTGCTGATCGACCGCCTCAGCGACAATGTCCGCCATTATGTCGAGATCGCATCGCTCCTGATCGGCGTCGGCTTCATCGGCTTCTTTGCGTGGCATGCCTCGATCATGACCTGGCAGTCGTGGAAATTTTCGGACATCTCGCAGGGCGTCATCGCGGTGCCACTGTGGATTCCGCAGCTCGGCTACAGCGGCGGCCTGGTGATTCTCTTCATCGCCTTCGTCGACGAGTTGGTCCATGTCCTGCGCGGCTTCGCGCCGCGCTACGAATTGCCAAAGCCGCAAAGCGCCGAGGAAATCGTCGAGCGCGCCATGCAGAGCGGGGTCTGACATGGAACTTCTCTCCATCGCAGCACTTCTGCTCGGCCTTCTTGCGCTGCTGCTCGGCGCGGGCGTCTGGATCGCCGTGGCCCTGATGGCGACGGGCTGGGCCGGCATGCAGTTCGCCGGCGGCGGCATTCCGGCGGGCAGCGTGCTGGCGACAACGGTGTGGGGCAACAGCGCCTCATGGTCGCTCGCGGCCCTGCCGCTCTTCATCTGGATGGGCGAGATTCTCTTTCGCACGCGGCTGTCGGAGGAAATGTTCCGCGGTTTTGCGCCGTGGCTGAACTGGCTGCCGGGCCGGCTGATGCACGTCAATGTGCTCGCCTGCGGCGTGTTCGGTTCGGTGTCGGGATCATCGGCTGCGACCTGCGCCACGGTGGCCAAGATCGCCCTGCCCGAATTGAAGAAGCGCGGCTATGACGAAAACCTGAGTCTCGGCTCGCTGGCCGGCGCCGGTACGCTCGGTATTCTGATTCCGCCGTCGATCACCATGGTGGTCTATGCCGTGCAGGCCAACGTCTCCATCATCCAGGTTTTTCTCGCCGGGTTTCTGCCGGGCATGTTGGTGATGGCGCTGTATTCCGGCTACATCGCGATCTGGTCGCTGGCCCATCCCAGCCGCACGCCGCCGGCCGAACCGTCGATGAGCTTTCGCCAGCGTGTTTCAGAATCGCTCAATCTCATTCCCTGCCTGCTGCTGATCATCTTCGTCTTCCTGTCGTTGCTGATGGGCTGGGCGACGGCAACGGAATGCGCCGCCTGGGGGGTGCTCGGATCGCTCGCGATCGCATGGTGGCAAGGCGCGCTGACGTGGGAGTCCTTCTGGGCCAGCGTGATGGGCGCAACGCGTGTCAACTGCATGATCCTCTTGATCCTGGCAGGCGCGTCCTACATGGGCACGTCGATGGCCTACACCGGCATCCCGTTGGCGCTTGCGGGCTGGGTGAACGGCCTTGACCTCAGCCCCTATGCCCTGATCGCAGCACTCACCGTCATGTACATCGTGCTTGGCGCAGCGCTCGACGGCATTTCCATGATCGTGCTCACCACGGCCATCGTGATTCCGATGGTGAAACAGGCCGGCTTCGACCTGATCTGGTTCGGCATCTTCCTGGTGCTGGTTGTGGAAATGGCGGAAGTCTCCCCGCCCGTCGGCTTCAATCTGTTCGTCCTGCAGACCATGAGCGGCAAGGACTCCAACACGGTCGCCAAGGCGGCCCTGCCGTTCTTCTTTTTGCTCGTTCTGGCGGTTGCCATCATCACGGTGTTTCCTGATATCGTGATGGTGCTGCCGCGGATGGCGTTTCCCGGCTAGAGAAAGGTATTGTCATGTTGAAGTTTGTTAAGATGAGCGCATTGGCCGCCTGCGTCGCGGCTCTCGCCGCGCCCGCTATGGCGCAGACGAAATGGAATCTTCCAGCGGCGTACCCTGCGGATAATCCGCACTCGGTGAACCTGATCGCGTTTGCCAAGGACGTCACCGACGCCACCGGTGGCAAGCTGCAAATCACCGTGCATCCGGCGGCATCCCTGTTCAAGGCGCCGGAAATCAAGCGCGCGGTCGCGACCGGCCAGGCGCAGGCAGGCGAGGTCCTGATCTCGCTGCACGAGAACGAAGACCCGATGTTCGGCGTCGACGTCGTCCCGTTCCTGGCGACGAGCTATCCGGCGGCCAAGAAACTGTGGCTCGCGTCAAAACCCGCAATCGAAAAGAAGCTCGCATCGCAGGGCCTGATGCTGCTGTTCGCGGTGCCGTGGGGGCCGCAAGGCATTTACGCCAAGAAGGACCTCAACTCCCTCGATGACATGAAGGGCCTGAAGTGGCGCGCCTACAATGTCGGCACCTCGCGCATCGCCGAGCTTGTCGGCGCGCAGCCCGTCACCATCCAGGCGGCGGAACTGCCGCAGGCGCTGGCCACCGGCGTCGTCAACGCCTTCATGACCTCGGGCTCGACCGGCTATGACAGCAAGGCCTGGGAAAGCATGACGCACTTCTATGACACCCAGGCGTGGATTCCGAAGAACGTGACCTTCGTGAACAAGGCCGCCTTTGACGCGCTCGACAAGCCGACCCAGGAAGCGATCCTCAAGGCGTCGGCCGTCGCCGAGGAGCGCGGCTGGAAGCTCGCGGAAGAAAAGGCAAAGTGGTATCTCGAACAGCTCAAGGCCAACAAGATGCAGGTGCTGCCGCCGCCTGCCGCGCTGAAGACGGGGCTCGAGAAAGTCGGGGAGCAGTTGACGGCCGATTGGCTCAAGAAGGCCGGCACGGACGGCGAAGCTGTCATCGCCGGCTACAAGAAGTAGGACGATTATTTCTGGTAGCGTCCGGCGTTCGATTGCCGGACGCTACTGGCTTGATGCGAGCTGTTTCACTTGCCTTTCTTGCGGCGCATCAGCGCGGCAAAGAGCGCCGTGATGCCGAACTCCCACCGCTCGCAGTCGCCGCTGTGGCGCATCCGGTTGGTCAGCCGGCCGAGCCTGGGCGTCGCGACCGTCACCAGGTCGCCCTCGACATGGGTGAACCCCTGCCCCTTGGCGGCACGATCCTGGATCGGCGCGAACATCGTGCCGAGGAACAGCACAAAACCGTCAGGGTATTGATGGTTCTCGTTGATGGTTTGCCCGACGATGTCGGCCGGGTCCCGGCTGATCTGGGTCAGCGAGGATGCGCCGTGCAGCACGAAACCTTCCGGCCCCTTCACTTCCAGCGAGATATCCATCTTCCGCACGTCGTCGAGCGTGAAGCCTGCATCGAAGAAGCGCACGAAGGGTCCGATGGCGCAGGAGGCGTTGTTGTCCTTGGCCTTGGACAACAGCAGCGCCGAGCGGCCCTCGAAATCGCGCAGGTTGACGTCGTTGCCGAGGCTGGCGCCGACGATGCGGCCGTCGCCCGTCACCACGAGCACCACCTCCGGCTCCGGATTGTTCCAGGTCGACTTCGGGTGCAAGCCGGCATCGACGCAGGTGCCGACCGCTGACAGCACGGGCGCCTTGGTGAACACTTCGGCGTCCGGCCCGATGCCGACTTCGAGATACTGACTCCAGGCATTCTGCGCGACCAGTACTTCCTTGACATGCTGCGCCTCGGCCGAACCCGGTTTCAACCGCGAAAGATCGGTGCCGACGATCCGCGTCACCTCGGCGCGAATGGCCGCCGCCGAATCCGGATTGCCGCGCGCCCGCTCCTCGATCACCCGCTCGAGCATCGATATCGCAAACGTCACCCCGGCAGCCTTGATCACCTGCAGATCGATCGGGGCGAGCAGCCACGGCTTGGTTGGATCGCGATTGTCCGGCGGCGTGTTGTTCAACAGGTCCTGCAATGCGCCGATCCGCTCGCCGCGTGCGGCCCGCAGGGCGCCGGCAGGATCGGCCTCGGCAGCGAGCTGGCTGGCGGTCGGGAAATCATCTGATATGTCGAACACGCCGTCCTGGCGGATCGCCACCACCGACGGGCTGGCGAGATCAGGACGCCAGACCCGCCCCATCAAGGCGGCAGCGGCGAAATCGTCAGGCAGAATGAAGGCGGCGTCTGTAGCGATCGGCATGTGGTGGTCCTCACGGAGTAGCGGCGGCGTGGTCGTGCGGCATCAAAGCGGACCGTTCGATGGCCCGCAAGCCGCACGGTCTCATCTTCTCAATCTGCGTTGTCCAAGATGGACCGCCGCGAACTTCATCGCAACGCAGCATGCGGAACTGATCGAGCTCCCGACAGAGCAACTGACGCGGGTATTCACACCATAGTTACTCGATATTCTCTTCAGAGCGGCAAATCTCGCTTCTGCCAAGCATGGTCGCAAATTCGCTGAACGCGCCCGAGGGATTAAAGAGAATGAAGGACAAGAAAGACATCGTGGAGAACTGGCTGCCGCGCTACACCGGCACGCCTCTCAACGAGTTCGGAGCATACGTTCTCCTGACCAACTTCGACAATTACGTCGAGTGGTTCGCGACGCAGCAGGGCGCCGTGATCAAGGGCATCGATCGACCGATGCCGAACGTGACCTCCGACGGCATCACCCTGATCAATTTCGGCATGGGAAGCCCGAACGCCGCGACCGTGATGGACCTGTTGAGTGCCATTGCGCCCAGGGCCGTGTTGTTTCTCGGCAAATGCGGCGGCCTGAAACGCAAGAACCAGATCGGCGATCTGATCCTGCCGATTGCCGCCATTCGGGGCGAAGGCACCTCGAACGATTACCTGCCGCCGGAAGTGCCGGCGCTGCCTGCGTTCGAGCTGCAACGCGCGGTATCGACCATGATCCGCGATCTCGGCTACGACTACTGGACGGGCACCGTCTACACCACCAACCGACGGGTCTGGGAACACGACGATCGCTTCAGGGAGTTGCTGCGTCGTACGCGAAGCATGGGGATCGACATGGAGACTGCGACGATCTTTGCTGCTGGATTTGCCAACCACATTCCGACCGGCGCGCTGCTGCTTGTCTCCGATCAGCCGATGATTCCCGAGGGCGTGAAGACCGAAGCGTCGGATCGAGCCGTGACCGCCAGCTACATGGAGCGGCACATCGAGATCGGGATTGAGGCCTTGAAGCTGGTGCGGCGCCGGGGCCGCAGCGTCAAGCATCTGCGTTTCGAAGACGATTTCGAAGCCGGGCAGAACGAGCCGCAATGAGCTACTCGCCCTTCAGGCCTGCGGCGCGGATCACCTCGCCCCATTTGCGCGTCTCGTCGTCGATGAACCTGGAGAATTCGGCGGCCGTGCCGCCGTTCGCCTCCAGCCCCTGCGCCGCCAGCTTTTGCTTCACCTCGGGATCGGCCAGCGCGCGAATGACTTCCGCCTGCAGCTTCTCGACGATCGGTTGCGGCGTGGCGACAGGCGCCATGAAACCGTACCAGCCGGACGCCACCACGTTGGCGAGCCCCTGCTCGCGCAGCGTAGGCGCCTCCGGATAGATCGGGCTGCGCACAGCCGACGCCACGCCCAGCACGCGCAACTTGCCGCTCTGGATGTGCGGCAGGGCGGTGCTGATCGCGGTCAGCGTGGCATCGAGGCGACCCGCCAGCAGTTCGGTGTAGGCCATGTTGTCGCCGCGGAACGGAACGATCAGGCCCTTGACGCCAGCGTCGCGAAACAGCAACTCCGCTGCCAGATGCGGCTGCGAGCCTGCGCCCGGAGAACCGAAGGTCATGCCTTCGGGCTTCGACTTGCCGTAGGCGATCATTTCCTGAACGGTCTTGAACGGCGCCTGCGCATTGACCACCAGGAACAACGGCGCCATCACAGCCATCGCGACCGGCTGCAAATCCTTGCGGTTGTAGTTCAGCTTCTCGAACAGCGCTTCGGCGGTCGCAAACGGCGCTGCGGCATAGAGCACCGTGTATCCGTCCGGCGTTGCGCGGGCGACCAGTTCATTGGCGACGCGGGTGCCCGCGCCCGGCTTGTTCTCGACGATGAACTGCTGGTTCAGTCGGAGCCCGAGTTGTTCGGCGAGAATTCGCAACGAGATGTCGCTGGCGCCGCCGGCCCCATATGGCGAAACCAGCCGCACGATCCGCGACGGCCAGTCGCCCTCGGCGCGCGCCTGAAAGACGGAGCCTGCAGCCAGACAGGCGACGGTCCCCAACAAGATTCGGCGTGTGATGGTCATCAGTGCCTCCGCAAATCAGGGGCCGCCGAAGTCAGAAGCAGCCTGGACATCGGTCCCGTTTCTTCCCACCCGTGAGCTCGAGCGTTGGAATCGCCGGGCTTCTCATTGCGGCAACGATAGATTTGCGCCGTCTATCGGACAATGTGTATTTTTTGACCTATTTATCGTGATCTCCTATAAGTATCCGCAGCGATTGACGCCGGAGATTTCCGCGATGGCGATGGATGTGACGCTGCGGCAGCTACGCGCCTACGTGGCCGTGCTGGAGGCAGCGAGTTTTTCCGAAGCGGCCAAGGCCATGCACCTGTCGCAGGCCGCCCTCAGCGGACTGATCAAGGAGCTCGAGAGCCGCCTCGGCGTCCGCCTGCTGGACCGCACCACGAGGAAGGTAGCTCCTTCCGCGGTCGGCGAGGCGTTCGAGCCGATGGCGCGGCGCGTACTGGCAAACCTCGATGAAGCCCTCGACAACCTCACCAACCTGAAGGAGCTGCGCCGCGGGCTGGTGCGCGTCGCCGCGCCCGAGCCGCTGTCCTGCACGCTGCTGCCGGCGCTCATCGCCGGATACGGCGCACAGCATCCAGGCGTGGACGTGCGGTTCGACGACGTGCCGATCCAGGAGGTGCTGGCGGGCCTCGAGAACGGCAGTACCGATATCGGTTTCGGGCCGGCCGGCGTCGTGCCGGACCAGCCGGTGGAAGCGCACATGATCTGTGCGGACCCGCTCTGGGTCGCCTTGCGCGGCGACGATCCGCTGGCGAAAGGAAAATCAGTCAGCTGGAAAGACATGCGCGACCGGCCGCTGATCAACTACATGCCAAACATCGCCATCAACGTGCTGAGCAATGTGCCGTCCCGGAATCATCCGAGAGAACTCTTGCCGGTGCACCGGGTCAATACCGCGCTTTCCATGCTGCGCGTGCGACAGGGCGCAGTGATCTGCCCGTCAATGGCCGAGCCGCTGGTGCGCGGCTTCGGCCTGACGTTCCTGCCGCTGCGACAGCCCACAGTCAAATGGAAGGTCGCGATGCTCGCGCGCCGCCGCCCGTCGCTTTCGCCCGCGGTCGAGAGCTTTCTCGCATTCACGCGGGCGTTCACACCGAAATGGGCGACCGGCGGCATCGACGGCCGCGCGGGCGATACGAAAAAGCGGAGTTGAGAAAAACCGCTTCTATTCCGCGGCGGTCGCCGATCTCTTCGCAACGCGCTCTTCACCGCCGAACACGATACCCTCATAGCCCTTCGCCGCAACGTCGTTGATGGCGGCGACGTATTTCGGCGTGCCGCCATTGTAGACGAGATAGCGCGTCTTGCCGTGTTCGTGGCCGGGGACGTTGGAATTGTAGCCGGTGAACCACGACTTGGCTTTGCGCATCAGCATGATGGCGTACATCTTGGTCACATGCGCGGTCCAGCGCGCCTGCGCCTCGGGCGTTGCTTCGGCCCGCGTGTAGCCGCGAGCCCACATGTATTCGAGCAGGTCCATGCACCAGCCGACGCCGTTCTCGATGCCGCGCGGAAAATTCGTCGATGCCGACCCGCTCTGCGGTCCGGTCGGCATCAGCAAATTGGGAAATCCGTGCACCATCATGCCGAGAAATGTCGAAGGCCCATCGCGCCAATTGTCGAACAGTTTTGCTCCACCGGTGCCGGTGATGTCGATCGCGTCGAACGAGCCCGTGATGGCGTCGAAGCCGGTGGAGTAGACGATGATGTCGAATTCGTAATCGCGCGCGCTGGTTCGCAGGCCCTTCTCGGTCACCCGCTCGATCGGGATCTCGCTGATATCGACGAGGTGGACGTTGTCGCGGTTGTAGGCTTCGAAGTAGTTGGTCTCCAGCGGCACCCGCTGCACGCCGAAACCATGATCCTTCGGAATCAGCTTTTCTGCTGTTACCGGGTCCTTGACGCGCCGGCGGATACGGTCGGCGATGTAGGCGGAGAATTCCGCGTTGGCCGCCTCATCGGTGAAGATCTCGCGGAAATTGCTCAGCCAGATGCCGAATCCAGGTTCATCATAGAGCCTGTCCCACAGCGCCAACCGCTCGTCGCTGGTGACCTCGTAGAAGCCGCGGCGGTCGGGTTCGTGCTCGAATCCGCCCGGCGTGCGGGTGCAGGCCGCAAAGATCTCGTCGTAGCGCGAACGGATGTCGGCCATCTCGGCATCCGAGATCGGACTGTTGTTGAGCGGTGCGCTCCAGTTCGGCCGCCGCTGGAACACGGTGAGTTCGCCGACCTTGTCCGCGATCTCACCGATCACCTGAATGGCCGTCGCACCGGTACCGATGATGGCGACTTTCTTGCCGGCGAGTTCGACCGGTTCGTGCGGCCAGTAGAAGGTGTGGAACGAGCGTCCCTTGAAATCATCCATGCCTTCGAGGCGCGGGAGCGTCGGCGTCGACAGCAGGCCGATCGCAAGAACGACGAACCGGCACGTCAGTTCACGGCCGTCATCGAGTTTCAGGCGCCACTGATCATTCGTCTCATCGAAAGTCGCCGCTTCGACTCTACAGTTGAACTGCATGTATTTGCGCAGGTCGAACTTGTCCGCGACGTAGTTCAGGTAACGCAAATTCTCGGGCTGCGCCGAGAAGCGCTCCTTCCAGTGCCACTCGTCGAGCAATTCCCGCGAGAAGGAATAACCATAGGTGTAGCTCTCGGAATCGAAACGCGCGCCGGGATAGCGGTTCCAGTACCAGGTTCCACCGAGGTCGGGAGCGGCGTCCAGCACCAGCGCGTCGATGCCGAGGTCAGCGAGCCGCTTGATCTGATAAATGCCGGCCACGCCGGCGCCGATCACAATGACCTCGTAGTGCGACCTCGAACCCTCGGTCATGCGCGGCTTCCCCATTTTGGCTCTTTGCGGCGGCCCTGCACGGCCGGCTGCACTATAGCAATAATCCGCGCGTTGCACTTGCGTCAGGATGTCGGGTCAGGATCGATCCGCGCGTATAACTGCGCGACGTAGGGATCCTCGATCCCCAGCGTCTGGAGCTGCGTCGCCAGTTGCACGAGATATTCCCTGTTAGTGCCGAGGATGCCCCTCCCGCTCGCGATCAGGCTCACGGTCTCCTCCAGCGGCAGCTCACCGACATAGCTTGGGTGCACCGGGTTCGAGACAAAGGCGAGTGCCGAGATCGGGCCCTGCGGCGTCACCATCGGTATCATCGCCGGCGAGTAGCCGCCGCGCAGCATCTCGCGCCGCCACAGGATCGCGGTCTCTGTATGGACGGAGGAGGCCTCGATGCGGAACGCCAGCCCGTGGCAGCGCCCTTGCTGCGGCTCCAGCGAAAGCATCAGGGCCGGAAACTCGCGCGATCCGCGGCCGAGATTGATCTTCAGCGTGAAGCGCCGCTGATAGCCCTCGACATCGGCAAGCCTCACTTCAGTGAAGTGGAAGCCAGGGTCCCACATCAGCGAGCCATAGGAGTAGATCCAGAGGTCGTCGCCGCTGCCATGCTGGCCGAGCACCGCCAGCCGCGACGCCTCGATCGCCTCGTCCGGCAGCCGCCAGTCCGCCGGCCAGCCCGCGGCCCGGGCGCGCTGCTCCCACATCGAAAACATCGCCGGCGTCAACCGAAGCAGCGACTTTTCCGGGTGTGTCACCCGGGTCCTGAGATCGGGCAGATGAATGAATGCGTCCGCGTTCAAGCCGGCATGCTCCTTTTGCAGGTGCGGCATCCAACCTTAATGTGCCATTCTTGGCAGCGCGGCGCCAATGCGAACGCGAACCGGAGCGGATTTCCAGCATGTTATTCTCTCATGGCCTGCCCAAGTAATTTGGGATGTAATCGCGTTATCGATAGGCAGGGCGCAGGAAAGGAAACGGGGGCGACGTGAACTACGAACATATCCGCTGCGATCTCGACGGTCCGCTCATGATCGTCACGTTGAACCGCCCCGATAAGCTCAATGCCTATACCGGCCAGATGGGCGCAGAAATCACGCACGCCTTCAACCGCGCCGACAGCGACGACAATATCCGCGCGATCATCGTCACCGGCGCCGGCCGCGCCTTCTGCGCCGGGGCCGATGTGTCCGGCGGCGCGGCCAGCTTCGACACCTCGGGCAAGCACGGCGCCGGCGTCTTCGCCAGCGCCAATCCCGGCGGCGGCCGGTTCGTCGAGGCGATCTTCAACTGCCGAAAGCCCTCGATCGCGGCGATCAACGGCGGTGCGGTCGGCGTCGGCATCACCATGACATTGCCGATGGATGTCAGGATCGCGGCGAAAGGCGCCAAGATCGGCTTCATCTTTGCCCGCCGCGGCCTGGTCCCGGAAGCCGGCAGCGCCTGGTTTCTGCCAAAGCTGGTCGGCCTGCCGCAGGCGTTGCGCTGGTGCCTCTCCGGCCGAACGTTCGATGCAGATGAGGCCAGGGATGGCGGGCTTGTCAGCGAGGTCGTGGAGCCCGCGCAATTGCTCGATCGCGCCAAGGAAATCGCGCGCGAGCTGACGGAATCAACCTCCGCCGTCTCCGTTGCCCTGACGCGCCAGATGCTGTGGCGCTTTGCCGGCGCCCCCGCCCCGTTCGAACTGCTCGATATCGACAAGCCGATGTCGATCGAACGCGGCGGCCACGCCGATGTGCGCGAAGGCGTTGCGGCCTTCCTCGAGAAACGGCCACCGTCGTTCCCGGGAAAAGTATCCCAGGACATGCCAAGCCAGTATCCCTGGTGGCAGGACGAGGGAAAGCGGTAGAAGAAAATACCCGCCGGACCACCCACCACTTCCAACATCACAGAGACCGAAAGCCATCCGATGCGTGACCAGTTCTCCAACAATCAAACGATCCGCAAGCCCGCCGTCACGTCCAGAGGCGGCATCGTCGCCGCGCAATCGGGCAAGGCAGCGCAGGTCGGCGCCGAGGTGCTGGCCGCCGGCGGAGATTGCGTCGATGCCGTGATCGCGACGACGTTTGCGCTCGGCGTGCTGGAGCCCTGGATGAGCGGTGCCGGCGGCGGCGGCGCGATGGTGCTCTACCGTGCACGCGAAGACCGTTACGAGGTGATCGACTACGGCATGCGTACGCCGCTGAGCTTGCGGCCCGAAGATTATCCGCTGACCGGCGACGGTGCCGCTTCCGACATCTTCCCCTGGCCGCGCGTCAAAGGCGACCGCAACATCCATGGCCCCGGCTCGATCGCAGTCCCCGGCGTGGTCGCCGGCATGGAGGAAGCGCATCGCCGTTACGCCAGGATGCCGTGGAAGGAACTGCTGGCGCCGAGCGTCCACCTCGCCGGTGAAGGCCTTGCGGTCGACTGGTGGACCACGCTCATGATTTCGAGTTCGGCCGTCGACTTGCGACGTTACCCCGCGAGCGCCGCGGCCTATCTCGTGGACGGCCTGCCGCCGAATGCGCCATGGGGCATCAAGTCCCACGTCCGCCTGCCGCAGGACCGGCTCAAGGCCACGATGGCGCATCTGGCCAGCGCAGGCCCGCGCGACTTCTACGAAGGCGACCTGGCAAAGAGCCTCGCCGCCGACATCCAGGACGCCGGCGGCGCACTGTCGGTCGAGGACCTCAAGCCGTTCCGCGCCCATTTGCGCGAGCCGCTGGCGATCCCCTATCGCGGCGGCAAGGTGTTCGCGACGCCTGAGCTCACTGCGGGCCCAACGCTCTCACGCACGCTCGGCCTGCTGCAGCAGAACCTGAAGCCCGCGCGCGGCACGCCCGATGCCGCCGCCTACATCGCCTATGCCTCGGCGCTGCAGGCCGCCTATCGCGAACGCCTCAAGGACATGGGCGATCAGGACGGCCGGCGTGCACTCGGCGCGGAGGCGCTGGCACCGGCCTGCACCACGCACTTCTCGGCGGTCGACCGCGACGGCAACATGGCGGCGGTGACGCAGACGCTGCTGTCGTCGTTCGGCTCCCGATTCGTCTCGGGCGAGACCGGCATCACCATGAACAACGGCATCATGTGGTTCGACCCGACGCCGGGCACGCCGAATTCGCTGGCGCCGGGAAAACGCTGCCTCACCAATTACACGCCGGTGGTGGCGCAGGCAGCCGATGGAAGGCGCTTCGCCGTCGGCGCCTCCGGCGGCCGGCGCATCCTGCCATCCGTAACGCAACTGCTATCATTCGTGATGGATTACGGCATGGACCTCGATGCGACGATCCACCAGCCGCGGATCGACGCCAGCGAAGGCGCGGTCGTGATCGGCGACGTCCGCCTGCCGCAGGCCGCGCGTGAAGCGCTCGGCGCGCAGTTCGACTATGAAGAGGCGCGCATCCAGACCCTGCCGATGAAGTTCGCCTGCCCCAGCATCGTGCTGCGCGACGGCCCGACCAACATCGGCGCCACCGAACCGTTCCAGCCCTGGAGCGAAGCGGTGGCGGAGGGGTGACTACATCCCCAGCCGGTCCCGCACCCGCCCCGTCAGCACCGCGGCGGTGACGCCGACGCGCCAGAAGGCGTGCATCGGCATCGGCTTGATGGCTGAGATCGGCATGTCGATCTCGGCATTCTTTCCGCCCGCGAGACGGCGCGCAAGTTGCGCGCCCATTGCGGTGGAGAGCGCGACGCCGCGGCCGTTGCAGCCGAGCGAGACCAGCAGGTTCTCCGCCGGCTCATGCACATGGGGATAGTGATCGGGCGTGACGGCAAGCCGGCTGTTCCAGCCGTGGGTCCAGTTCACGCCCTTCAGGCTCGGCCACAGCCGCTCGGCATAGCGGATCAGATAGGCGACGTCGGCCGGCTTGCTGATCCAGCGCATCGGCCCGCGGCCGCCCATCAGCAGGCGGTTGTGCGCGTCGATGCGGTAATAGACCGTGATGTGACCGCTCTCGTACAGCACGGGGCGCGTCGGCATGATCGCGCGCGCGACGGCATCCGATAACGGCTCGGTAGCCGTGATCGAGGAGAACACCGGGACGATGCTGCGGCGCAGGCCCGGCCAGAGATCGCCGGTGAAGCCATTGGTCGCCAGCAGCACCGTTTCCGCGCGCACGTTTCCGCGCGGCGTTTCGATGCGCCAGCCCGTGCCCTCACGCGTCAGCGAGATCGCGGGCGTCTCGCCATGGACCGCCGCCCCTGCCGCAATCGCGGCGCGCGCCAGACCACGCGCGTAGCTCAGCGGATGCAGGTCGCCGCCGCGGCTGTCCAGCATGGCGCAGAGATAGCGGTCTGTGCCCGTCACCACCCGCATCTGCTCGCGGTTCAGGAACTGCACCGGCATGCCGCGCCGGATGCATTGCTTCGCGGTGCTTTCGATGGCGGCTGCGCTCGCTTCATTGTAGGCTGCGCGCAATGTTCCATTCTGCCGCGCCTCGCAGGGAATCTGGTAGCGGCGGATCAGGTCGAACGTGAAGTTCGTCGTGCCGTAGGCGAAGTCGATCATGCGGCCGCCGAGGTCGGCGCCGAAGTCGGATTCGATCTGGTCGGGATCGTGCTTGAGGCCCGGATTGACCTGGCCGCCATTGTTGCCCGAGGCGCCCCAGCCCGGCTGCTGCGCCTCCAGCACGGTCGCATCGACGCCCTGCTCCGCCAGATGCAGCGCTGTGGACAGCCCGGTGAAGCCACCGCCGACGATCGCGACCGAAACATTCCTGTCGCCAGTTAGCGGCGGAGTCGGTGTGGGCGCCACAGCCGTATCAGCGTAGAGGCTTGGCGGCAGCGGTAGTTGGGCGGACGCGTTCATGGGCAACCCCAAGACTTAAAGCGGATGCAGCACGCGCCGCAGAAAATCCTGCGTGCGCGCATGCTGCGGCTGGTTGAGGACGGATCTGGCCGGGCCCTGCTCGACGATCACGCCGCCGTCGATGAACAGCACGCGGTCGGCGACGTCCTTGGCGAAGGCCATTTCGTGGGTGACGACGACCATGGTCATGCCGTCATCGGCGAGCTTGCGCATCACCCCCAGCACGTCGCCGACCAGTTCCGGATCGAGTGCGGAAGTCGGCTCGTCGAACAATATCGCCTTCGGCTGCATCGCGAGCGCCCGGGCAATCGCAACGCGCTGCTGCTGGCCGCCGGACAGTTGCGGCGGGTGGACGTCGGCCTTCTCGGCCAGCCCCACCCGCGCCAACAGTGCCCGCCCGCGTTCCAGTGCCTCGCCGCGCGGCTCCTTCTTCACATAGACCGGCCCCTCGATGACGTTCTCAAGCGCGGTGCGATGCGGGAAGAGATTGAAGCGCTGGAACACCATCGAGACCTGGGTGCGGATCGCAACGATCGAAGGGGCATTGCGATCGACCCGCGCGCCGTCGATCCTGATATCGCCGCGATCATAGGTTTCCAGCCCGTTGATGCAGCGCAGGATGGTCGACTTGCCCGAGCCGGAGGGGCCGATGATGCAGACCACTTCGCCCTTCTCGACCGAGGCGGTGATGCCCTTCAGCACCTCGACCTTGCCAAAGCTCTTGTGGACGTCGGAGAGCTCGATCATTTCCGGGCCGCGCGCTTCTCGAAATGACGGACCAGCAGGATGAGCGGAATGCTCATGGTCAGATACATCAGCGCCACCAGCGTGAACACGCTGGTGTTCTTGAAGGTGGAGGACGCGATCAGCTTGCCCTGCAGCGCAAGTTCGGCGACCGTGATGGTCGAGGCCTGCGAGGAATCCTTCAGCATCATGATCATGACGTTGCCGTAGGGCGGCAGCACGATCCTAACCGCCTGCGGCAGCACCACCCGGCGCATGGTCTGGCCCCAGCCCATGCCGATCGCCTGCGCTGCCTCGATCTGCCCCTTGTCGATCGCCTCGATGCCGGCGCGGAAGTTTTCAGCCTGGTACGCCGAATAGGCAATGCCGAGCCCGAGGATCGCCGCCTGCAGCGCCGTCAGCGTGATGCCGAATTCGGGCATGACGAAGTAGAGATAGAACAGCAGCACGATGATCGGGATACCGCGGATCACGTTGATCAGCCCGGCGCTGAGCCCCGACAGCACGCCGATGCCGGAGACGCGCATCAGCGCCCAGACCAGGCCTAGCACGGTGGACAGCAGCAGCGAACCGATCGTGACGATGATCGTCAGCGCCACGCCGCTCATCAGGATCGGCAGGAACTCGACGGTATCGCGCCAGAACGCCAGCATCAGGCGCCCTGCGCCTTCAGGCCCCATTTGTCGAGGATTTTTGCCAGCGTGCCGTTCGCCTTCAGCTTCGCCAGCGAGGTGTTGATCCTGGCGAGCAGTTCGGTGTCGCCCTTGCGCACACCGATGCCGACCGAGCCCACGGTGGTCGGCTTGTAGCTCTCGACGATGCGCGCTTCGGGAAATCCGCCCTGCTTCAGATTATAGGCGAGGATCGGATAATCGGCGAAGCCGGCCTTGAGACGGCCGGCATTCACGTCGCGCAGGATGTCAGGAATGGTATCGTAGGCCTTGACCTCGCTGAACAATCCCGACTTCTTCAACGCGTCGACGAACGCGGTGCCGACCTGCGCGCCGACCACCTGGCCCTTCAGATCTTCCTGCGAAGTGTAGGTCTTGGTATCGCCCTTCGGCACCAGGAGGCCCTCGCCATAGCTGTAGAACGGCTCGGAGAAGTCGATCACTTCCTTGCGCGCCGCGGTGACGAACATCGCCGCCGAGATGATGTCGATCTTGTTCGAGGTCAGCGACGCGATCAGCGTCGAGAACTGCATCGGCTCGATCTGGACCTGGAAGCCGGCGTCCTTGCCGATCTCGGTGATGAGATCGACCATGATTCCCTGGATGCTGTTGGTCTTGGTGTCGAGGAAGGTGAAGGGAACGCCGGTCGGCGTCGAGCCGACTTTCAGCACCTGCTGCGCGGATGCCGGCATCGCCGTCGCAACGGAAAGGGCCGCGATCGCGGCTTGAACGAGATGTCTGAGAGCCATCGCACCACCTCTACTATTTTACTCTGCCCGGTCGCCTGCCATCCTTAGACCAAAGAGTTGCCGGCAACGCGGTTCGGGCCTATTTTCACCAATATGAAATTGTGGTCACACTTGCCGTGGCAATGCAAGCAATTTTCATGCACATGAAGAAGGCGATCTGATGTGAGTGGTGGCAGCAGGATAAGGAAGCCGGTGCCGAAGGCCAGGAAGGCCAGCGGCAAGCCGGCGGCCAGGGCGAACGTGAAGCCCGCCGCCAGATCGGCCGAGCCCGCGATGGATCTCGCCGTCGGCAGCCGCATTCGCGACCTGCGCCGTGAGCACAAGCTGTCACTGGAAACGATCGCTGATCGCACGGATCTATCGATCGGCTTTCTCAGCCAGATCGAGCGCGGGCTGTCGTCGCCCTCGCTGCGCGTGCTCGCCACCCTGGCCGACGTACTCGGCGTCGGCATCGCCGCGCTGTTCGGTGCCAAACCTGGCACGGACGCCGCGTCGGGCGGCGTCGTCACCCGGCAAGTGCAGCGCGCCGAACTGAAACTTTGGCGCACCGGCATTTCAAAGCAATTGCTGAGTCCGGCGGGAACGGAAAGCCGCCTCAACCTGTTTCTCGTGCACCTCGAGCCTGGCGGCAATACCGGCGACGAACTCTATACCCATGACGGCGAAGAGGCTGGCCTCGTACTGGAAGGCGAGATGACACTCACCGTGGACGCCGAGACCTGGACGCTCAAGCAAGGCGACAGTTTTCGCTTCGCCAGCCGTCGGCCGCACCGCTTTTCAAATCCCGCAGATGATGCGAAGGCTGTGGTGCTGTGGGTGAACTGCGTGACGCAGGCGGGGTGAGCCTCAATCTGGAGCAAGTAATGGATCAGGCCGCAGACGATTGGGCGCCGCACAGCGCGCACTGGGGCGCATTCTCCGCGCGGTGGAACGGCGCCACCCTTGATGTCACCCCTTACGAAGGTGACCCCGCGCCCTCGCCGATCTTGCAGAACTTCACCACCGCGATGCGCCACAAGGCCCGCATCCAGCGGCCGATGGTCCGCAAGGCATGGCTGGACCGCGGCGCACGCGCCGAGCGCTCCTTCGACCAGAAATTCGTCGCCTGCCCCTGGGACGAAGTCCTCGACCTGCTCGCCAATGAATTGTCGCGGGTCCGGACCGAACACGGTGCCACCGCCGTATACGGCGGCTCCTATGGCTGGTCCAGCGCCGGACGCTTCCACCACGCGCAGAGCCAGGTTCATCGTTTTCTGAACATCGCGTTCGGCGGCTATGTGCGGTCGGTCAACAGCTACAGCGCCGGCGCCTCGGCCGTGATCCTGCCGCATGTCATGGGCGGCTACGAGGCCGTCTCGCGCCACAACGTGACCTGGGATCAGGTCGCCGAGAACACCGACACCGTGCTCGCCTTCGGCGGCATGGCGGTGAAGAACTCGGACGTCGCAAGCGGCGGCATCAGCCGGCACATCGAGCGCGACGCCATGCAAAAGGCCGCGCGTCGCGGCGCGGTGTTCTACGGCATCGCGCCCTTGCGCGATGACATGCCGGAAGAGGCAGGCGCCCGCTGGCTGCCCATCAAGGTCGGCACTGATGTTGCGCTGATGCTGGCGCTCGCGCACACGCTGCTCGTCGAAAACCTGTACGACCGCGATTTCGTCGCGCGCTATTGCACCGGCTTCGAAGCCTTCGAGCGCTATCTGCGCGGCCGCGACGACAACACGCCAAAGGACGCGGCATGGGCCACCGGCATTACCGGCATTCCAGCCACTACGATCCTCGACATCGCGCGCCGGCTGCCGCGCGGGCGCACCCTCGTCACGGTCTCGCATTCATTGCAGCGCGCGCAATATGGCGAGCAGCCGGTATGGATGGGCGCGGTGCTCGCGGCCATGCTGGGCCAGATCGGCCTGCCCGGCGGCGGCTATAACTACGCACTCGGCGCGCTCGGCCACACCGGCCGGCGGATGAACGCGGTGCCGATCCCGACGCTGTCGCAAGGCAAGAACGGCGTCAGCGAGCACATCCCGGTGGCGCGGGTCGCCGACATGCTGCTCAATCCCGGCAAGCTGTTCGACTACAACGGCCGCGCGATGCACTACCCCGATATCAAGCTGGTCTACTGGGCGGGCGGCAACCCGTTCCATCATCACCAGGACATCAACCGGCTGCGGCGGGCGTTCAACGTCCCGCAAACCATCGTCGTGCACGAGAGCGCCTGGACGCCGATGGCAAAATTTGCCGACATCGTGCTGCCGGCGACCATGACGCTGGAGCGCGACGACATCGGCGCCGCCGGCACCGATCCACGGCTGATCGCAATGCGCAGGGCGGTCGATCCGGTCGGCGAAGCGCGCGACGATTTCGACATTTTTGCCGCGCTGTCGCAGCGAATGGGCGTCGAGCAGGCGTTCACGGAAGGCCGCAGCAGCCGGCAATGGTTGGCTCACCTCTACGAGCCGACACGGCAGGCGCTTGCCGCTGCGGGCTGGGATGCGCCCGGCTTCGAGGAATTCTGGCGGCGCGGCGAGCTCGCGCTGCCGTCGGCCCCCGATGACGGCGGCTTTCTCCGCGCCTTCCGCAACGATCCCCTCAGTAACAAGCTGCCAACACCAAGCGGCAAGATCGAAATCACCTCCAGCACGATCGCCGGCTTCGACTACAACGATTGCCCGCCGCATCCGGCCTTCCTGCCGTCGACCGAGCCGCCGACCGCGCGCCACCCGTTGACGCTGATCGCCAACCAGCCGGCGACGCGATTGCACAGCCAGCTCGATTTTGGCGCCTACAGCCAGTCGAAGAAAATTGCCGGCCGCGAACCGGTCCGTCTTAACCCCACTGACGCTGCGCAACGCGGCATCGCCGATGGCGACATCGTCCGCCTGTTCAACGATCGCGGCGCGTGTCTGGCTGCGGCTGCTGTTACCGAAGACGTCATGCCCGGCGTGATCCAATTGTCCACCGGCGCCTGGTACGATCCGGAACTCGGCACAACCGAGCAGCCGCTCTGCGTCCACGGCAATCCGAACGTGCTCACCCGCGACATCGGCACTTCGCGGCTCGCGCAAGGCTGCTGCGGCCAGGTGACGGTGGTCGGGTGCGAGAAGTACGGGGGATCGCTGCCCGCTATCCGCGCCTTCGATCCGCCCGATCAGGGTTGAAGCGGGTTCCAGTTCGCAAATCCGCTGGCGCGGCCTGCAAAATTCGGGCAGTCCTAAGAGGCATGCCTATTTCCAGCCGTTACTTCGTTCAGTCCACCACCGCCCTGCTGCTGGTCGGGTTTCTGGCACTGCTCGGCATCGTCGGCATGACGTTCTGGCTGGGCGAGCGCGCCCAGGTCTATTTCAACGAAGTCATTGCCGCGCGCGATGCGCGGAGCGCCGCAGTGGATCTTCGCAACGCGGTACAAACCGCCGAATCCAGCCAGCGCGGATTCCTGTTCACGGGCAACGAAATCTATCTTGCGGCCTACGGCCCGGCAAAAGCCCTGGCCGAGCGGCAATTGGCGGCGGTCAACCGCCAGCTTTCTTCCTATGACGGTGTCAACGCATCGCTCCAGCGTCTCACGACGGTCATCAACGAGAAATTCGCCGAGATGGACCAGGGCATCGCGCTGAAGCGCGACTATCGCGATGCGGAGGCGCTCGCGCTTACCAGGACCAATCGCGGCAAGGCGCTGATGGACGAAGCGAACATATTCTTCGCCGGCATCATCAGCGCCACCGACGAACGCCTGACCACGGGCGTTGCCGAACAGAAAGCCAACGCGAGCCTCCTTCGGCTGTTCTCGATCATCAGTGGCATCGTCATCGTCGGCGTGATCGGTATCGCCGCGGTCACCGTCGTGCGTTACACGCGCGAGCTTCGTCGTGCGCAAACCGAAGTCAACCTGCTGAACAGCAACCTGGAACAACGCGTCGAAGCCCGCACCGCCGATCTCGCGCGCGCCAACGCCGAGATCCAGCGCTTCGTCCACATCATCTCGCATGATCTTCGCGCGCCGCTGGTCAGCATCGTCGGATTCACCGGCGAACTTCAGGACAGTGCGGGAAGCCTGCGCGCGCTCGTCGAACGTTCCGACGCCGCCGGAACTGACGATCCCGTGTTGAAGGAAGCGCGCGTCGCCGCCACCGAACTGCTGCCGGAGGCCATCGGGTACATCCGCTCCTCGACCGAGAAGATGGAACGGCTGATCAGTACGGTTCTCAAACTCGCGCGCGAAGGACGGCGTCCGCTGAAGATCGAGCCCGTCGATCTGAGAGAGGTGGTTGCCGGCGGCGCCGCCGCGATCCAGCATCAATTGTCCGAGGCCAGCGGGAAGATCGACATCCAGCTGGACGTTCCCATGATCCAGAGCGATCGCTTTTCGCTGGATCTGATCATCGGAAACCTGCTCGATAACGCTGTCAAGTATCGCGCCAAGGAGCGGCCGCTACACATCAATGTGCGGGCGCGCCCGATCGCGGACGACCGCGTCGAGATCGAGATTGCCGACAACGGCCGCGGCATCGCGGAGCGCGATCAGGCACGCGTCTTCGACCTGTTCAAGCGCTCCGGCACCCAGGATCAGCCGGGCGAAGGCATCGGCCTCGCCTACGTTCTGGCGGCGCTTCGCAACCTCGGCGGCGAGATTGGCCTGACATCCGAGATCGGTCGTGGCACCAGCTTTCGGCTCACCATGCCGCGGACGTTGGGAACATCAGGGAATATTGCCTGACGCCAAAAGCCTGCTAACAAAAGTCCATCGGCCATGTCTGGAGTTCAAGGCCGGGGGACGACAATGTTACCAGGTAACACAGCGATACGCCGGCACGTCGCACCGGTGTTGGCGGCTTGCGCGGCGGGCCTGATCGCCACGTCCGTGCCATCGGCGGCGCAGAGCGGGCCACCCGGCATCACCATGCCCCGGCCCCTGCCGCCGTTCGATCCCGCCGCCCCCACCTGCAAACCCCCGCCGGGCCTCGACAGGCTGCTGGCATTCTCGCAGGACACGCGGCGTGAATTCATGCAGGGCGTCGATCAGGGGCTGGCGGCCGCGGCAAAGGATCGCGGCCTGCAATATCGGCTGCTCGTCGCCGACAGCGACGCGGCCAAACAGGCTGAGCACGTGCGGTCGCTGGTGGCGGCCAAGGCTGGCGGCGTGGTGGCATCCGCGGTTGACTCGACCTCGCTCGCGCCCCGTCTGCAGGAAGTCATCTGGTCCGGCGGCTATGTCAGCACCGTCGTGGCCCCGCCTGCGACTTCGCTGCTGAACGCTCCGCAATATCTCACTGGGAAAGTGCTTGGAGATGCGGCGAGCGCCTACATCAAGGGAACGCTCGGCGGCAGGGCCAAGGTCGTGCTGCTGACGCAGGACAGCCTGGAATTCCTCGCCCCGCGCTTCGTCGCCCTGCGCGATTCCCTGCGCGACATTCCCGGCGCCAATATCGTTGCGGACATTTCGCCGACCCCGGTCAGCAAGGATGGCGGCTTCGCCACCATGCGCACCATCCTGCTCGCCAATCCGGAGGTCGACGTGGTGCTCGGCGCCGACAATGTCGTGCTCGGGGCGCTGGCCGCGTTGCGCGCTGCCGGCAAGACGCGCGCGAACCAGTTTCTCGGCGGCATCGACGGCGAACCGGAGGCGGTGTCGGAAATCAAGAAGGGCAACTCGCCCTATCGCATCAGCGTCAGCCTGGCCTCACCGGTTTTCGGCTACGCCATGGGCCAGCACGCCGCCGACTGGCTCGAGGGCAAGAGCATTCCGCAGGCGATGGATATTTTGCCGAGCCTGCTGACAGCGGACAACATCGCGCAGTACGAGGCCGACCTCGCCAATCCCGGACGCGTCTGGGCAGATCCGGCCCGCCGTGCGGCCTACTTGAAAATGTACGGCAACATCTGCTTTGACAGCCGCGACCAGTATCTGAATTTCCCCTGGTCGTCGGAGCGCAAGTAGCGGCTTCTTCTCCTTCTCCCCGTTCTTCACGGGGTCGAGACGAGCGAAGCTCGATCTTAGAAGGTCGGGATGAGGGGCTGCCTCCGCAAATTCGGTGACTGTGGGACTCGCGGAGAGAGCCCCTCACCCGGCGCTTCGCGCCTACCTCTCCCCGCGAAGAGCGGGGCGAGGTTAGAACAGCTCACCCGAACCGATGCTCGTATCGGCTCACGGCAAGCTCGCTCACGTCGATGTCCGGCTTTCGCCCGGACAGCATATCCGCAAGCACCCTTCCCGATCCGCACGCCATGGTCCAGCCGAGCGTGCCGTGGCCGGTGTTGAGATGCAAATTGCTGTAGCGCGTCGCGCCGATCACCGGCGGCCCGTCCGGTGTCATCGGCCGCAGGCCGCACCAGAAGGTGGCCTTGCTGAGATCGCCGCCGCGGGGAAACATGTCGGTCAGGGAATGATCGAGCGTCGCGCGTCGCGCGGCATCGAGGCTGGAGGAATAGCCCGAGATTTCCGCGGTGCCGCCGACGCGGATGCGATCGCCGAGCCGCGTGATCGCGACCTTGTAGCTTTCGTCCATCACGGTCGATTCCGGCGCGCCAGCAGCATCGATCATCGGCACCGTGATCGAATAGCCCTTCACCGGATAGACCGGCACCGAAACGCCGATGGGCTTCAGCATCCGCGGCGACCAGCTTCCCAGCGCAGCGACATAGGCGTCGGCCTGCAAGGTACCGGCGCTGGTCGCGACGCCGGTGATCCTGTCGCCCTCCGCAACCAGACGCTCGATCGACGTGTTGAACTTGAACTGCACGCCGAGCCTGGCCGCTTCGACAGCAAGCGCCTGCGTAAACATGTGGCAATCGCCGGTCTCATCCTGCGGCAGCCGAAGTCCGCCGACGAACTTCACCTTCGCCGTGGCAAGCCCCGGCTCCACGGCGATGCAGCCGGCGGGATCGAGTACTTCGAACGGCACGCCAGTCTGCTTGAGCACCGCGATATCCTCGGCCGTGCCGTCGAGTTGCTTCTGCTTGCGAAAGAGCTGCAGCGTGCCCTGACTGCGCTCGTCGTACTTGATTCCTGTCTCGGCGCGCAGCGCGCGCAGGCAGTCGCGGCTGTATTCGGCGATCGGGATCATCCGGCTCTTGTTGATGGCGTAGCGCTCTGCCGTGCAGTTGCGCAGCATCTTGAGCATCCACCACCACATGACCGGATCGAGCTTCGGCCAGATCACCAGCGGCCCGTGCCGCATCAAGAGCCACTTGATCGCCTTCACCGGCACGCCGGGCCCGGCCCACGGCGACGAATAGCCGGGCGACACTTCGCCGGCATTGGCGAAACTGGTTTCCTGCGCGGGCTCGGCCTGACGGTCGACGACCGTTACCTCATGACCGGCGCGGGCCAGATAATAGGCCGTGGTGACGCCGATGACGCCACTGCCGAGAACGATGACTTTCACGATCCCTCACGCATCCGCCGCGGGATCATCCCGCGGCTTCTGTCGTTCCTGAGAGCAAGGATCAGGCCACGCGCTTGATGGCGTCGCCCAGGATCGAAACGATATCGTCGATGTGGCTCTTCTCGACGATCAGGGGCGGCGACAGCGCAAAGGAGTCGCCGCTCATGCGGAGGTAAAGCCCGCGATTGAAGCAATCGACCATCACATCGTAGCCGCGCGCGCCGACCCCTTCCTTGCGCGGCGCGACTTCGACCGCGCCCATCAGGCCGACGTTGCGGATGTCGACCACGTTCGGCAGGCCCTTGAGCGAATGCAGCGCATCGCGCCAGTATTCCGCCATCGACGCGCCGCGCGTCAGAAGACCTTCATCCGTATAGATGTCGAGCGTGGCAAGGCCGGCGGCGCAGGCGGTCGGATGCGCCGAGTAGGTGTAGCCGTGGAACAGCTCGATCGTTCCTTCCGGCCCCGTCATCAGCCCGTCATGGATCTTGCGGCTCGCGAACACCGCACCACAGGGCACGGTGCCGTTGGTGATGCCCTTGGCGGTCGTCATCATGTCGGGCGTAACGCCGAAGTAATCAGCCGCGAACGGCGCGCCGAGGCGGCCGAAGCCGGTGATGACCTCGTCGAAGATCAGGAGGATGCCGTGCTTCTCGGAGATTTCGCGCAGCCGCTTGAGATAACCCTTCGGCGGCGGCAGCACCGCGGTCGAACCCGGCACCGGCTCGACGATGACGGCGGCGATGGTATCGGCGCCGTGCAGCGCCACCATCCGCTCGAGATCGTCGGCGAGGTCCGCGCCGTGCTCCGGCTCGTCCTTCGCAAAGGCGTTGCGGGTGAGATCATGGGTGTGACGGATGTGATCGACACCGGGCAGATGGGTCGCGAAGGCGCGGCGGTTCGCCACCATGCCGCCGACCGACATGCCGCCGAATCCGACGCCGTGATAGCCGCGCTCGCGGCCGATCAGGCGCGTGCGCGTGCCCTGCCCGATGGCGCGCTGATAGGCCAGCGCGATCTTCAGCGCGGTATCGACCGACTCGGAGCCGGAGTTGGTGAAGAAGATACGATCGAGTCCCTTCGGCGCGATTTCGGCCAGCCGCTCGGCGAAGTCGAACGCCATCGGGTGGCCCATGTTGAACGACGGCGCGAAGTCGAGGTTGGTCAGACTGCGCTCGACGGCGGTGGCGATCTGGCGGCGGCCGTGGCCGGCATTGACGCACCAGAGGCCGGCCGAGCCGTCGATCACCTTGCGGCCGTCGACGGTGGTGTAGTGCATGCCCTCGGCGGAAGCGAACAGCCGGGGCGCTTTCTTGAACTGCCGGTTGGCCGTGAACGGCATCCAGAACGAATCGGTTTGCAGGGTGTTCGGCTTCTGATGAAGGGTCACGTACGGCTCCTGGGGCTGGCGGCTGAAGGTACTACGGGGCCACGGTCGGAAAGGCGCAACAAGTCCTTTTCTTGGGTCCTGCAACCCATTGATTTCCCTGACACCGTTAAGGCATATTTGTTCGATCCGAAACACCTGCAACAGGGATTTGGCGATGAGCGTCGATATCGGTGGGCGACTCCGGTTCGTCCGGGCGCGTCACAAGCTCTCCCAGCGCGAGCTGGCAAAACGTTCGGGCGTCACCAATTCGACGATCTCGCTGATCGAATCCAACCAGATGAACCCGAGCGTCGGTGCGCTCAAGCGCATCCTCGACGGCCTGCCGATGGGCCTCGCCGAGTTCTTCGCCATCGAACCCGAACGGCCGCGCAAGGCGTTCTACCGCGCCGACGAACTGACCGAGATCGGCAAGAAGCCGATCTCGTTCCGCCAGGTCGGCGACAATCTGTTCGGCCGCTCCTTGCAGATTCTAAAGGAGCGCTATGAGCCCGGCAGCGACACCGGCCGGGTGCCGCTCACCCATGACGGCGAGGAAGGCGGCATCGTGGTCTCGGGCCGGCTCGAGGTGACCGTCGACGACGAGCGGAGAATCCTCGATCCCGGCGACGCGTACTACTTCGAAAGCCGCCGCCCGCACCGCTTCCGCTGCGTCGGCGGCAAGCCCTGCGAAGTGATCTCAGCCTGCACGCCGCCGACGTTTTGACGGGACGAAGGGCGCGCGCCAAGCCTGCTGTGGCGCTGTCATAGTCGGGATTTCCGAAAACGGGATCGTGATCGAAACAATGTGAGGTAGTTCACTCAATCGCGTTCGCAGCCACGTGCTAGGGTTGATCATATCATGCGATAGCAACCCGCGGAGGCTGGCCGTGGCGCAACTGCATTTGTTTTGGGAAAGTCTCAATACAGCTTTTCAGACCTTCCGAAGCTGGATCGCACGAACCGCGACCTTCGGCAAGTTCGTCGCCCTGACGCCTCTGGCCGTGGGCGGCTGGTTCATTGCACAGGAACTGAAGAGCGAGGTGGTTACGATCGAACCGATCGAAGTGCCGAAAGCACTATCCGACAGCGGCTATACACCCGGCGTGGCTGGTTACCGCCTGCGCGACGCGTTGAATATATATGCCGGAGCGCCCGCCCCGGGGGACAACGCCAACAGCCTCAACCTGAACTCAGTTGCTCATGACGATGCCAGTCTCAACTCAAATCTGGATTTGAGTATTTCCGCACGCAACGAGCTACCGGATATCGTGGTCCCGCAAATCGGCCTTTCGCTTCGTGCAATTGCATCTTCGATCCGTAGCGTCCTGGGCATGACAGGGCATGCGATATCGGGCGAAATTACCCGTCAAGATAGCAAATACGCGCTACGCCTGCGCATCGATGGCCGGCAGGTCTTCAACAGCGGTTACGAGGCGGAGAATCCCGACGATCTCATGACCAGGGCAGCGCCAAACGTCATGGAGATCATACGGCCGGCCGCCCACGCAATCGCGCGATATCGCGACCGGAACGAAGAGGGCCTTCTGAGAGCCGAGCAGATCATCGCCCGCTACAAGAAATCTGACATCAACGTGCAGTGGGCCTATCTGCTGAAGGGGAAACATGCGCTGCGGCACGACAACTACAAGCAAGCAGAAGACATGTTCTCGAATGCAGTAAGCTCGAACGCAAACAGCGAGCAGCCGCATATGCAATTGGGCGTCGCGCTGCTTCGTCAGGGCAGGCCCGATGACGCCATCAGGAAATTCCGACACGTACTCGCCATCAACCCGAAATCGGCAATAGCCTACAACAACATCGGCGTTGCCCTGGCGACGCAGGCGAACCGGGGCGATGCAGGAACTGATCCGGCCAAACTGGAACAGGCGATTGCGGAATATCAACAGGCCATCAAGACTGAACCCGGCTACGTGCTTCCGTACAATAATCTTGGTCTCGCGCTATTCTACCGTGACCGAATCGACGACGCGATCAAGCAATACCGCGATGCGATCGGGATCGCTCCGAACTATCTGCTCGCGCGCTGGAATCTGGCCTTCGCTCTGAGACAGCGCAACTCCGATTCGGCCGTCTCCGAATACCGTGCGGCAATCAAACTCGCCACGGACCCGCAGCAACGCGCGATGTTGCATACCTTTCTCGGTGACTTCCTGCGGGAAACTGGCGAGAACGACGCCATCGAAGCCGCCATTCTGGAATATCGGCAAGCCATCGACATCAACTGCTATAGCTGGGCGCACAACAATCTCGGCCTGATATGGCGCAGCCGAGGCAGAAACACCGATGCCATTGCCGAGTTCACCAAGGCCACGACCTGCGAGCCAAATGACAAGATATTTGAGGAAAATCTGGAACAGGCACTGCGGGCGCAGGAAGCAAGTGCGGTAACAACGGGCATGGCAAAGCGGTAGCTGCGCGCTGCCGGCGACATTATGACAACGCGCTGCCCTGCCTGGCAATCGCGTTTGAAAGAAGCAGTTCGAGCTCCTGCCTGACGTCGTCGAGCGCGCGGGCGCTGCGGGCGGCGCGGCACATCGCGACCGTGCCTTCCGTCGATGCGATGACGAGCGCGGCAAGGCGCCGGGCGCGCGCAGGCGCCACGCCCTCGCGCCGCAGCGCTGCGAACATGATGCGCTGCCATTCGGCGAATACGCCGTTCGCCAGATCGAGCATGCGCTGCTGCGCCGCCACGTCCGCCTTCTCCGTCGCATCGTTGACAAACTGCTCGACCGCCACCGCAAGCACCGGACAGCCGGCCTGGAATTCGGTTCGCTCCAGCGTCTGCCGCCACAAGGCAATGAACGCGCGGAGGCCGCCGACCGCGCCATGCTTTTCGGTCAGATGCGCCAGCGGCCCGGAGACCTGCTTGCCCGCAAATGCCAGCGCGTCCTCGATCAGTTGCTGCTTGCCGCGCGGAAAGTGATGGCCGAGCGAGCCCCGCGGCGTGCCGGTATGGCGCACCACGTCGCGCAGGCTGGTGGCATTGACGCCGCGCCGGCTCATCAGGTCGGCGGCGCCTGCCACCATCTTTGCACGCGTATCTGATGTCATCGGGGTCCTCGCCGGCGGAATAACGCATCCTAGAATATGACACTTGACATAGCCAGCCCTGTATGGGGTTATGACGACCGTCATACAAACAGGCGTATGCACATTCAGCGCCGCCGCGAGGGAGCGAAAGTCATGACCGCCGAGGGAAAAATCCGGACCGAGACCCACGACCGCATCTTCAGGATTATCATCGACAACCCGGCGAAGAAGAACGCGTTCTCGCCGGCGATGATGGAGCAACTGTCCGACGCGCTGACGGAGTTGCACGACAATGACAGCTACTGGGTCGGCGTGATCTGCGCCGAGGGCAAGGATTTTACCGCCGGCCTCGACATGCCGAAGTTCTTCGGCCCCGCCGCCGAGAAGCGCAACTTCAAGGAGGGCAATGTCGACGTATTCGGCCTGCAGAAGCGCTGCCGGAAGCCGATCGTCACAGCGGTTCAGGGCATCGTCTTTACCATCGGCATCGAGCTGATGCTCGCTGGCGACATCGTCGTTGCCGCCGACGACGCCCGCTTCTGCCAGATGGAGGCGAAGCGCGGCATTGCGCCGCTCGGCGGCGCGCATTTCCGCTTCCTGTCGCGCACCGGCTGGGGCAACGCGATGTATCATCTGTTCCTCTGCGATGAGTTCAATGCGGCGCGCGCCCACGAGATCGGTCTCGTTCAGGAGGTCGTGCCGGCAGGCCAGCAGATCGAGCGCGCGATGGCGCTGGCTGCGATCGTCGCGCGCAACGCGCCGCTCGGGATTCAGGTCACCAAGGAGGCGGCGTTGAAATATATCGAGCACGGCGAGGCCGCGGCCATTGCGTACATTCCAGAAGTGCGCGAACGGGTGTTGAACAGCACCGACGCGAGGGAAGGTATTCAATCCTTCATCGAGCGGCGCGCCGCGGTGTTTCAGGGTCGATGAAGTGAGCGCCATGCATCTGTCCGAAAAGCAGGAAGAACTGGCTGATCTCCTCGTGCGCGCGCGGCAGGACGTCCGTCAGATAACCCTGCCCGACGATCTCGTGCCGGCGACGTCGCAGGACGCCTACGCCGTCAACAAGGCGGTGGCGGAGCGGCTCGGCTGGGAGCCGCTGGGCTGGAAGATCGCCGGCACGACCGACGCGATGCGCGGCAAGCTGCAACTGGACGGGCCGATCTATGGCAAGACGTTCCGCCGCTTTGCCTGCACCTCGCCGGTCAGCTTCAAGGGCGTCGAGTTGCTCGACCCGCTGATCGAGTGCGAGTTCTTCGTCACGCTGGCGCGCGACCTGCCGCCGCGCGACGAACCCTGGACGTATGCCGAAGCGGTCGAAGCGATCGCGGAAGTGCACGCCGGCATCGAAGTGGCGGAGTGCCGCTACCCGAGGAAAGCGCTGCCGGCATTGCCAGGCATCCTCGCCGACGGCAGCGCATCGGGCCGCTACGTCTTCGGCGACCGGATCGAGGCCTGGCGCGAAGGGCTCGCATCGATGCCGGTCCGGCTTGAAATCGACGGCGCCCTGCGGCGCGAGGGCGTAGGCGCCGATGTCATGGGCGATCCGCTGCGGCCGCTGTGGTGGCTGGCCGAGCAGCGCCGGCAATGGGGCGACGGGCTTCGCGCCGGCGAGACGATCTCGACCGGCTCGATGACCGGCATGCTGCCGATCCGCGGCGGCCAGCACGTGCTTGCCCGGTTCGGCGACGTGGCCACCATCGAGATCATGATCGATCCATGATCGGCAGGGTGAGGCAATCCGGCGCGGAAGCACGCTGACAGGAAACCTGCCGCGGGATAGAACGTAGTTCAAGGGTATCGCCCCCGGAGCAACGCCATGCGCGCCATCGTCCTGCTTCTCGCCTTTCTGTTTGGTTTCGCGATGTCCGCCCCTGCCCGCGCCGACGATGTGGCGGCCGCCCGGAGCGTGATCCGCGCGCAGGAACAGGCATTCAGCCGCGACGACGCCGCGGCGGCCTATTCGTATGCGGCGCCCGAGATCAAGCAGCTGTTTCCGCAAGCCGACGTCTTCATGCAGATGGTGCAGCAGGGCTATCCGCCCGTCTACCGCCACAAGAGTTTTGAATTCGGCGAAGCGCGATCCGACGGCGGCCGGATTGCCCAGCGCGTCCACATCGTCGACGACAATGGAGAAGCGTGGGAGGCGATGTACACGCTGGAGCAGCAACCCGACGGCAGTTTGAAGATCACGGGATGTTCGCTCTTGAAGGCGGGGCAGGCGGTGTAGGCTCTTGCATCCCGTGAATTCCGAAATATACTTTGTCTTATTTTGCTCGTTTTGGTTGTTTGTCGATCCGCTCGTCCACGAAGTATTTCAGCGCGCTTTTTCGCGGCCGAGATTCGGCCTGAATTGAATTAAGGCCCCCTTCGCCACGAAGTTTCGATGTCGCGGGGCGCGCTTGTCAGAAAGCCAACCGCATGGCGTCTCCAGCGAAAACGACGGCAGGCCCCTCAAGGAAAACGCCCAAGCTTCGGCTGACGCGCGCCACAATGGTGGATCTGTATGAGGCGCGGCAATATCTGGGTCTCGACACGCTGAAGGAAGCCGGGCTGCGCATACCGGTGCTCGTCTATTTCAAGGATCCGGCGGTCGCAAAAATCACCGAGGGTGCGGACATCGATGGCGACTTCACAACGCCTTGGGAGCCCGGTCTCGGCGACGGCCCGACCAGCGCACGCTTCGCCGTCGTCGACTACGACTCGACGAACAACGTGCTCACGCCACCGGCGCTCTGGAATGCGAGAAAGAACTGCTATCTGGCGCCGGACCGGAAGACGGTTCTCGACCAGAACAAGACGACGAGGAAGCTCTATCAATACCATCAACTGAGCGTATGGGCGATTGTCCAGAACACCCTGGATTTCTTCGAGAGCGGCGCCGGCCTCGGCCGCCGCGTCAGTTGGGCGTTCGAAGGCAACCGGCTGATCATCGTGCCGCACGCCGGCTATGGCGAGAATGCCTATTACGACCGGTCCTCAAAGTCGCTTCAATTCTATTGGTTCGACAGCGACAAGGGCCGGGTTTTTACCTGCCTGTCATCCGACATCGTGAACCACGAGTTTGGCCATGCCCTGCTCGACGGCCTGCGTCCGCATTATTTCGAGTCTGTTGGCGCCGAGGCAGCCGCATTTCACGAGTTCATGGGTGACCTCACGGCGATCCTGATGGCATTCCGCAACAATGCATTTCGCAGGGTCGTGCTGAGGGAGAGTAACGGCAAGCTCACCAACGCGCAGTTGCTGGCAGGGCTGGCCCAGGAATTCGGCAGGGCAACCCTGAACGCTCCCTATCTCCGAAGCGGCCTCAACCGCAACACCATGGAGGATCTCGAAGGCAACCTCGAGCCGCATGCATTGTCCGAAGTCCTGACGGGAGCGATGTTCGATATCCTGATGGGAGTTTTTGCCAAGCATCAGAAGAACGAAGTGAAGCGCGCGAAGGAGGGTCGCAGCAAGAAGCCGAGCGACGTCAGGGCACTGGCCGATACCGTTCCCCGGATGCAGATGCTGGCCATCCAGCCGCTCGATCTCCTGCCGCCATGTGCAGTGACGTTCAGGGATTACGCGCTCGCGGTGCTGCGCGCAGAGCATGTCGCCAACCCGACAGATCCGTCGGGATATCGGCAATTGATGATCGATTGCTTCATCAAGCGCGGCATTCTGGAGGAAGCCGACCGCAAGAAGCTGATGGAGCCCGCGCCGGTGTTCAGGCGGCCGGCGCTCGACGTCTTCCATTCGGTCGAGTCGATCGCGGCCTCGCGCGGCGGCGCCTATCGCTTTCTTGATGATAATCGCGCCAAGCTCTTCATTCCGTTCAACGCGGATATCGAAGTCCCGGACATCATCCGCGCCAACAAGCGCACCCGTGATGGCCTTCCGCTGCCCCAGCAAACCATCGTGCAATATCTCTGGCGGGAGGAACTCGAGCTTGAGGGCGCCAGGTTCGGCCGCTTTGCCGGACAACGCACGACGATGCTTTGCGGCGCTACCATGGTACTCGATCAGAACGGCAACCTGATCCACTGGGCGCGCAAGCCGGGAAGTATCAGCGTCGGCAAGTCCAAGGCGGCCGAAGCCGAACAGGCTGAAGGCATGCGGCGGCGCAAGGAACTTCTGGATACGATAGCCGCACGAATCGCCGCCGGCATGATCGGCGAGGCGATCGGAGGAGAACTCGGGCTGCTCGAACGCGCCACACCGCCGTTCACGGTCGAGAGCATCGGCGGAAAGCTCCGCTTCGGCCTCGCGCCGCATTTCTCGCTCAATGACGACGACCATCACGACGGCACGGGGGACCGGCAATGGCAGATAAGCTTCTGTCCGGCTGTTCGACGTCGGGCTGGGCGATTGCATCTATTGCCGGATTCCGAAGGCGCACAAGGACGGCCGGGATTTCCACATCCTGATCGATTGCGGAACGCTGAGTAGCACCGAGTACCTGTCGAAAGCCGTCGCGAACTTCAAGACGCTGCTGCCCTCCATTGGCGGCAAGCGTCACGTCGATCTGCTGGTCGTGACTCACGAACACAAGGACCACATGACCGGGTTCGGCATGAAACTGTGGGACGAGATTTCGTTCGGCGCCATCTGGATGAGCGCCGCGATGGACCTCAACCATCCCGAATCCAAGCGGGCGAAGAAGCTCCACAGCTTCGCAGCCGGCGCCATGGAGCGAGCCCTGCGGCTGAACCTCTCGCTCAGCCCGCAATTCACCGAGTTGGCCGCAGCGCTTGCGCTCAACAAGGCCGCGATGACGACGCTGCGCGAAACCCTGCCCAAGGCGAACAAGATCAAGCCGGCCTACGTTCATGCCAGATCGACCAAGACGGAACTCCGCCTGCCGCTGAAGGGGGCCAGCATCAGCGTGCTCGGACCGGAAAAGGACATCGACTTCTACTATCTGGGCAAGGAAGGCGATCCCTCGCTGCGCAGGCTCGGGTTCATCGACGGTTTGCCTGACCCCGCGACCGCGGTGCCGGATCCGGATACGATACCAATGCCGGCGAACATCGATCCTGCGGATTTCCAGCGGCTCCGATCGCGCATGCTTTCGACCGCGCTTGCCTTCGCCGATCTTGACGGCAAGGTTTGCAACAATACCAGCGTCATCCTCCTGATCGAATGGAAAGGCAAGCGGCTGCTGTTTGTCGGCGATGCCGAGTGGGATGGCGCGTACAAAGAAGGCAAGGGCAATTGCGCCTGGAACGTGATGTGGAATCTTCGGAAGGAAAAGCTGAAGGGTCCGCTCGCTTTCTACAAGATCGGGCATCACGGCAGCGTTAACGCCACGCCATGGGGGATGACAGCTGCCGCCAGCAAGGGCGAACCGCTCGCCATCCTCGATGCGATCCTGCCGGAAAGGTCGAAGGCAAAGGCGAAGGCGATCGTCTCGACGCGGCGAAGCAACTACGAGACCATTCCACGCACCGACCTGCTCGCCGAAATCGGCAGGCGGGTTTCCAACACGAAGAACTACGCCGCTGCCTTCAAGAAGGCAGGCAAGAAGACGTCAGAGGTGCCCAAGTTCGGCGACTTCGAAAAGAAATCGTTCGCAAAGCCACAGCCGTTGCGAACGGATCTCGAACGCATGCTGCAGGAGTCGAAGGGATTCGTTGACGTCGAGATAGAGCCCTGATCGAAAACAGTTCTTGCGCCGTTTCACGCCGTCGCGAGCCGCTGTAGTCACAGTGACCGACTGGAGTATCCAGGAATCTCACGCCATCGCCAGCCGCTGTCGCGATCGCATCAGCAACAGCAGCATGATCACGACGTTGAGCGCGTTCCAGGCCAGACCATTGGCGAACGCCGCCGCATAGGAGCCGGTGGCGTCGAAGATCACGCCGGAGATCCAGCCGCCGAACGACATCCCGAACACGGAGGCAAAGATCACGATGCCGACGCGGGTCGCGGCTTCCGAGGCCGGCATCGCCTCGCGCACGATGATGGCGTAGCTCGGCACGATGCCGCCCTGGAACAGGCCGAACATCGCGGAGATGACGTAGAGCGAGGTCAGGCTGTCGAAGAACAGATAGAACAAGAGCGCGGTGCCCTGCGCGACCGAACCGATCAAAAGCGTCGCGATGCCGCCGATCCTGTCGGCGAGAAAGCCCGAGCCGATCCGGCTGATGATGCCGAAGCCCAGCATCAGCGACAGCATCTCGGCGCCGCGCGCCACGCCGTACCCGAGGTCGCCGCAATAGGCGACGATGTGCACCTGCGGCATCGACATCGCCACGCAGCAGGCGATCGCCGCCAGCCCCAGGATCGCGGTCAGCGCGTTGGTGGAGAGCCGCAAGTTCACGCGCGGCGGCGCGGCGTTGACGTGGCTGCGCTGCGCCCCCGCCCCCATCAGCATGCGCAAGCCGAACAACGCCAGCGTCATCGCCACCGCCGTGAAGATGCCGATCGCGATGTGCGTGGTGCGCCAGCCAAGCTGCTCCATGCCGAAATTCACCAGCGGCGGCCAGATCGTGCCGCCGATATAGTTGCCGCTGGCGGCGATGGCTACCGCGAGGCCGCGGTGACGGTCGAACCAGTGCGAGGCCTCGGCCATCAGCGGGCCGAAGGTGGCCGACGAGGAAAGCCCGATCGCGAAATGGACGAGGATGAAGTGCCAGATCGAGTTCGACATCCCGGCCAGGATGTATCCCAGCCCGAGAATACCGATGCCGAGCCCGATCGCAGTGACGATGCCGTAGCGGTCGGTAATCTTGCCGGTCAGCACGCCGCCGGAGCCGAATCCCAGCATGACCATGGTGAAGGCCAGCGAGGCGGTGCCGCGGGTCGCACCGAAGTCGTTCTGCACCACCGGCAGCGCGACCACCACCGACCACATGCCGACGCTGCCGAGCGCGCCGATCAGCACGGCCACGGCAAGCCGGGTCCATGCCCGGCGCGAGTCGGGAACGAACAGACTGGAATCTCGGGAGAGTTCAGAAGAAATTACCACGGCGCCGGCAACTTCGGGTTCTTATCGCCCAAGGTCAAGCCACAATGCCGCGATATTGGGCATGCAATCGCGGGGGAGCAGCGCCGCGCCAGCCAGCGCAAATGGCACCTCGGCTAGCAAATATGTCTGAGCAGCGTTTCCGCGACTTCGATTTCAGGGAGATCCTGTCCCCTGTCCAAACTCGCGAGGACCGGCGCGAGCACCCCGGATACCGCCGCGTCTCGGCCATTCGCAAGGTAAAGCCGCGCCAGTCCAATCGCGCCGCGCAGTTCGAACGTCCTGGTCTGCTGGCCCCTGGCGATTTCCAGCGCCCTGTTGAAGGCATCTTCTGCGCTGGAAACGTCCGGCGGTTCACGGCGCAGCAGGAGTTCGCCGCGGGCACGATGCAGTTCGGCATCGAGCCAGCGCTGACCGGTCTGCCTCGCCGAGGCGATCTGTTCTTCCAGGATTTCCAGCCCGGTTTCGGGTTGCCCAACCTCCGCATCCGCGACCGCGACCTGCATTCCCCAGAACGGTTCGCAAAGGTAGCAGTCGTTCTCGTGCAGCAGCGTCCAGCCCCGGCGCATTTCCGCCAGTCCGCCTGCACTGTCTCCGGCACGCCATCTGGCGAGGCCATTGAGGTGAGTGCCGGCGGCGACATACAGCGGCATCCGGTGCTCGCGGGCGATGGTCAGGATCGCCTCGGTCTGCTGCAACATGCGGCCATGAACCCCGCATAGTCCGTCGAAGACGGCGTTGTGAACCAGTGCATTGGCCTCGGACAACGCACGCTTTTCTCCCGGCGTGCTCACCGCCTCCTCGGAGAGCCGGCGCGACCGGTCGATATTGCCGAGCGGCCAGAGCACGAGCGCCAGAAACCGCATGATCACGGACGGCAAGTCCAGCGTCGACGCCTTGAAGGCCGAAGGATCCGGTTCGGCGCCATAAATTGCGAGCGCCTGCTCGAGATGCATTCGTGCATTCAGGTAATCGCCGGCGAACCAGCAGGTCACGCCGTTGGCGTAGCGCGCGACGATGGCGGCCACCGGTGATTCCGGCCGCAGTTCGGCGGCGCTCATGGTTGCCTCCGCCAGTTCCCGCATCGGCACGATTTCGCCGCGGTTCAGGCTGGCATTGAACAGGCCCGAATAGATCGGCGCCAGCTCCGCCGGATCGTTGACGTCGACGGCAAGCTGCCGGGCGCGCGTCCACGCCGCCACCGTTTCGGGCGCACTGTGGCCGAGGCTGCCGCGCAGCGCGCGACCATAGGCGATCTGCAGATGCAGCCGTTTCACGCGGCCGCCCGGCGCTTCGGGCAGTTCATCCGCGATCGCGACCGCCTTGCCAAGATGCGCGATCGCCTCCGAATAGGCCGATCGCTTCAACGCCTGCTGGCCAGCCTTGCACCACCACCCGAACGCCGTCTCGCTCAGGCCCGCTTCGGTGAAGTGGAAGGCGACGACTTCCGGCTCGGTCTCGGCGATGGCCGGAAACTGTTCGCGCAGCACATCGCCGATGCGCCGATGGAGCGTTTGCCGGCGGCTCTTGAGCAGGCTCGCATAGGCCGCCTCCTGCACCAGCGCATGCTTGAAGCTGTAGCTCACTTCCGGCGGCGTCCCGCGGCGCGACAGCAACTCGGCCTCCTCGAGTTGCTCCAGCGCCGCATTCAGCGCGTGATCGTCGCGCCCCGCCACGCTTCGCAGCACCGTGTAAGTGAAGTCGCGGCCGATCGCCGCGCCGATCTGCGCCACCTCCTTGACCGGCGCCAGCCGGTCGAGCCGCGCCATCAGCGAATCCTGCAGCGTCGCGGGGATCGCCAGCGGCGGCAGCGGGCTGTCGAGACGAAGACGTCCGGCGTCTTCCACCAGCAGGCCGGACTCCAGCACCATCTTGGTCAGTTCCTCGACGAACAGCGGAATGCCGTCGGTCTTGTCGAGGATCTGCGTCATCATTTCGGCGGGCAGCTGCCGGCCGACGGTCACCTGCTCAATCAGCGCGCGCGTGTCCTGACGGTCGAGCCGTTCGAGCGGCAGGACGCCGACATTGCCAAGGCCCGCCCACGGCGGATCGAACTCGGGCCGCGACGTCATCAGCACGAAGATCGGCAACCCCCTGATCCGGTCGACCGTGAGGTCCAGCAGTTCGAGCGAGGTGGCGTCGGCCCAATGCAGATCTTCGCTGACGATCAGCACGGGTTGCTGCCGTGCCATGGCTTCGAGTTGGTCGAGAAGGGCCGCGAATGTCTGCCGCCGCTGCTGCACCGGGCTGAGCACGAGCGGCGGATAGCGCTCGCCGGTCGGAATCGACAGCAGCGCGGCAATCAGCGGGGTTGCGGTCGCGATCTGCTGCGTCCCGCGCGCCAGCATGGCCTCGAGCTTGTCGAGCTTCTGTTCGGGCAGATCCTGCGGCCGGATGCCGGCGGAGCGCTCAAGTTGGGCGACGAGCGGATGCAGCGCGCTGTTGGTGTGGTAGGGCGAGCACTGATAGCGCACCCTGTAGTGCGCCTCCGATGCAAAGCTCTCGCAGATTTTTGCCACCAGGCGCGACTTGCCGATCCCGGCCTCGCCGGAAATCAACACCACCTGGCCCTGCCCCTCCCACGCCAGCCGCTGGCGCGACAGCGCGAATGCGATCTCGGCCTTGCGCCCGACGAAGCCGATCGAGCGCGCGGTGCGCACCGCCTCGAAGCGGCTCTCCGATACGGCCCCGCCCTCGACCGCCCACACCGCGATCGGTTCGCTGATGCCCTTGACCTCGCGGCGGCCGAGGCTGCGGAACGTAAAGAGATCGCCGAGCAGTGCGCGCGTCGAAGGCGCAACGACGACCGCGCCCGGCTCCGCCAGGCCCTGCAGCCGGGCCGCGATGTTCGGCGCGTCTCCGACCGTCGCCTGCTGCTCCGACGCTTCTCCGCTGACGAGGTCGCCGACCACCACGAGCCCGGTCGCAATCGCGATCCTTACCTCGACCCGCTCGCGCCCGCGCAGCGCGCCCATCGCGGCGATGATGTCGAGGCCCGCGCGCACCGCGCGCTCGGCGTCGTCTTCGTGCGCACGCGGATAGCCGAAATAGGCGAAGATGCCGTCGCCGACGAATCTGGCGATCATGCCGTCATAGGTCGCAATGACCTGCGCGCAAGCGACCCGATAGACACGGATCACCTCCCACATGTCTTCGGGATCGAGCCGTGCCGAGAGCGCGGTCGAGCCGACCAGGTCGCAGAACATGACGGTGAGGTGACGCCGCTCGGCATCGGGCCGGCGCGCGGGTTCGGCGACGAGTCCAGGTTGATTCAATTCGGCGATCACGCGCAGCATCTTGCGGCGATGCCCGAGCAGGACGCCAAGCGAATCAAGGTCTTTGTCGGTCAGTTCGGGAAGGACGCTGAGGTCGATGCCATTATCGGCAAAACGCTGCGCGTATTGCCCAAACCCAAGTGTCTCGAGCCAGTCCGCAATATGATGCATTGGCTCCACCGACCGTTCGGTAGGCGGCTACCGGGGCTGGGCCGCGGCGCCGGAAAGACGCTATTCCTCTTTTTCCCGAATGGCACGCACGATTTATTTTGACGGCAATTTGCTATTTCGGTCTCCCATCCATCGCAAATTGCGCGCGCGACATTGTCGTCCCTGACGTTGCGGGCGTTGTTTCGAACATATTCGCAGGCGGCATTGCGCTCGCGAGGCGTACGCCGCGCGTCGCCGTGAGGACCGGATTGGTTTTCGCAACGTCACCGAAAATGTCGCGCGGAGATTTTCAGACTTGGCGGAACCTTCGATCGGCACTAGTTTCCCAGCCATGTTCGTTCGCTTGAAGAGGCCGATGCGCGCCAGAGCCGGGTGGTTTGTCGCCCTGCTCTATTTGTTGTGCGTAGCCGCACCGGGAGCGGCGCTGGCGCTCGGCGACGCGGCCTCGTGCATGGTGATGCAGGCCGGAGCCGCCGCCGCGCATTCCCACGGGGATTCCTCGCACCAGCACCATTCGGCGCAGGCAAGCGGACATTCCGGCCAGCACGCCGATGCCGGCGACATCGAGCGCGAGCACAACAGCCACGGCAAGCACGGACACGAAAGCTCCTTGCCCGGGTCATGCTGTGCGATGCTCTGCGTTTCCGCGATCGCGGCCGACCTGCCGACGGTCGTAACACCCACGCAGCCGATCTCGCTCTGCGTCCTGGGGAATTTTCAGCACCTGCCTGGCGAAGCACCCCCGCTGCTCTACCGCCCCCCGATCGCCTGACCGACCTGACGACGTGGGTCTACGTGCCGCGTGAGCGCGCACGACCGTCGTCCAGTGGAACAGCGATTGAAATAATGCCTGTGCAGCCTCGGACCTGAAGCGCGCAGCGCATTCCCCGAAAAACACACGAGAGAACATCAGATGAAAAACATCGTTACAATCCTGCTCGCGATGACGGCGCTTTCGACGCTGCCGTTGCGGGCTCACAGCCACGAGCAGCACGCCCACGAGAGCTATGCGGCGGGCGAACCTGGCGACCCCAAAAAGCCGGCGCGTACCGTCGAGGTCAGCATGAGCGAGATGGCCTACGCGCCCGCGCGCATCGAGGTGAAGCGCGGCGAGCAAGTCCGCTTCGTGATCCGTAACACCGGCGCCGATGACCACGAGTTCCTGCTCGCGACCACGGAAGAGAACCTGAAGCACGCCAAGGCGATGGAGAAGGAGCCGCATATGGAGCACGCCGAGCCGAACGGCGTGCGGCTCGCACCGAAGAAATCGGCCGAGATCGTGTGGAAGTTCACCAAGGCCGGCACCTTCGAATATTCGTGCCTGATCCCCGGCCATCGCGAGGCCGGCATGATCGGACAGGTCCTGGTGAAATAAGGCCGCGTTAAGCAAGGTGACAACGCAGCGGACCGTCGGTGCCGCGCCCAAGGCTCGGCAACGATGGCCCGCATCGAAACTTTCCTGTTTGCGTGCCTCCTGATCGGCCCTACAACCGGCTCCATTCGGAATTCACGAAAGCGAGCCGGTTGTGCAAAGGATCGAACATCAGGGTTTCCTGCTGCTGCTTGTCGCCATCACGCTGGCGTTCGCCTGGGTTTTGCAGCCGTTCTATGGCGCCATTCTCTGGGCGATCGTGGTGGCGGTGCTCTTCGCACCGGTTTATCGGCGGCTGCTCGCGCGGATGGGCGACCGGCGAAGCCTTGCGGCCGCGGTCACCCTCCTGATCATCATCGCGATCGTCCTGCTGCCGCTGGCGATGGTTGCGACGTCGCTGGCGAAGGAGGCAACCGGACTGGTCACGAAGATCCAGTCGGGGGAATACAATTTCGGCAACTACCTGCAACAGATCCTCGACGCGTTGCCGGCCTGGGCGAAAGGGCTGGTCGAGCGCTTCAACCTGACGGATTTCTCAGGGCTCCGCGAACAGCTCAAGGACGGCCTGATGAAGGGCGGCCAGGTTCTGGCGCCGCAGGCGCTCAGCATCGGCATGAACACGTTCGAGTTCGTGATCCAGTCCGGCATCATGCTCTATTTGCTGTTCTTCCTGCTGCGTGACGGCAGGGCGCTGGCCGAACGGATCAAGGAAGCCATTCCGCTGCACGGCCACCAGAAGGCAGCCTTGTTCGCCAGGTTCGCCGACGTGGTCCGCGCCACCGTCAAGGGCGGCATCGTCGTCGCCATCGTGCAGGGCGCGCTCGGCGGCATCGCGTTCTGGTTCCTCGGAATCCACGCCGCGCTGCTGTGGGCCGTGCTGATGGCGTTCCTGTCGCTGATCCCCGCCGTCGGCGCGGCGCTGGTCTGGCTGCCCGTCGCGATCTACTTCCTGGCGACCGGCGCCATATGGCAGGGCATCGGACTGATCCTATATGGCGTACTCGTCATCGGCCTGGTGGACAATTTGCTTCGTCCCTTCCTGGTCGGCAAGGGCACCAAGCTGCCGGATTACGTGGTGCTGATTTCCACGCTCGGCGGCATTGAAATCTTCGGCCTCAACGGCTTTGTCATCGGTCCCCTGATTGCCGCGATGTTCATGGTGAGCTGGGAAATATTTTCGTCGCGTCGCACGGCGCCGGAAGGCGGCTAGCGCGCTGTGTATAGGATGGGTAGCGCGAAGCGAAACCCATCAATACTTGCGCAAGCGGCGTGATGGGTTTCGCGGAGCCTGTCATCGGGCGCGCATTCGCGCGACCCGTTGGCTCTACCCGCCCTACGTTCCTGCGTTCCCGCCCCTCGCCGAAAATACAATTACGACAATTGCACGGCCGCGCATGTGAGCGAGCAACATGTGATGCACTCGCACAAAAAAAACGAGTCCAGAATTGGCACAGTTCTTCGCGAAGAATGTCGTTGCACGCGGCGATTTGTTTAGCGAAAATTAATCATGCTGGCTGGCGCGGCTGAAGTTGTTGGAGAGTTCACACATGTACCGATCATCGCTCACGATGGCCTTCGTCGTGCTGTATTCCGCGGCTGCCGCGGCCAGCGACATCTACGTGGCACCGGGCGGAATCTACGCGCCATCCGCTGATGTCTACGTGCGTCCCGCGCCGGCCCATCGGCAACCATACGCCGAGCCGGGTTACGGATATCGGCAGCCGTCGTATGGGCCCGCATATCGCGCACCTGCAGCCGTCTATGGCGAGTATGGATCCTACCCCGCGCAGCCGGTCTACGTCGAACGCGCGCCGGCTTATCCCGAGCGTCACTACGCTCGCGAGCCTTACTACGCCGGGGATCGCTACTACGGCGAAGGCCGCGACTACGCGCTCGAATACGCACCGAGGCCGCCAGCGTCCGTGCCCTACCGTTCGCGCGCGCGATGCGACGATGGTTACGGCAGGTTGACGTATTGCGATTGAGCTGCCGACTCGTTGCCGTTGCGGTGACATTGCGTCGTGCGGATTGCGTCTTCGGCCAATCCGTACTGCGCGCTAGTTGAACGCAACCCAGACCTTGGCTACGAACGCTGTACCGCACCAGTTCGAGGCCAGCCCTGCCGGATTGGTGACGAGATCAACGCGGCCACCCGGCCGCGCGTTTGGATCTCCGGTCAGCACGAAGCAGTCCTCCTTCGAAAGGTTGGTGCCGTAGTAGCGGAGATCGAGATTGAAGGCCTTGTGGGTGAAGGTCACACCAGCTTGCCAATTCACATAGGCTGGTAGCCGAAATCCGCCGAGGTCAGGCGACTGATTGCCAAACCACGAATAGCCCGCGGCAGCCGTGAACGATACGCCAAGGTCTTGCGGAGCCAGACCGCTCGGCAAATCGAAGCCCGCGCCTGCCGCCACGTATTGGCTCCATGCGCCGGTGTTCGAGACATCCGGAGAATAGGCATAGCCGCCGGCGACACGAATCGAGTCGTTGATCTTCCTGTCGCCGCGAATGACGGCTTCCCAATAATTGATCCCACCGGTTTCGCCTGGGAGCCGTTCGCCGGGATAGGCGAAATAAGTCAACCCGAGATCGAAATCGATGCCTCCGATCTTGGGGCGAAAACCGCTGACCATTGTGAACTCGGCGACTGGCTCGGTGGGCAACTTGACGCTCGCCATCGTGGCGCCGGCGTACAATTGACCGAACCTTACTTCCACCGCAGCGCCTGCCGCAGGCCCGTGGTTGGACAGCGTGGTCCCGCGATAGATGTAGTCGGATGCAAACCCCGCCCGGGCGCTGAAATCCAATTCATTCGCCGGTGTTGCACGGTCCGCTTCGGCGGCGGACCAGTTGCGGCCGCCAAGCCCGATCGCGCCACTCGGGGTGACTTGTGGGGATTGCGCAATAGCCGATCCGCCGGTCATCGGCGCAAGCCACAAACCAACAAACGCAGCAATCGAGGCTCCGCCTACACGCCAGGCCGTTAAAGTGCCTCGCTGTCGCACCGAAACTATCCTCCGAGAGCTACGGCGATGCTGATCAGCATACCACCAAAGGCCACCATCGAAAGGCCCGCCAACCAGGGCTTGAGCCCGCTACGATATCCGAACGCGTAGCCGCAGCAGAAGAGCATCACGATGCCGACCACGTAGGAGGCACGTAGCGCGGACCTCGCGTCGTCCATGATTATGAACGGGGCAACGATCGGGAATGTCGCAAGGAAGCTCAGCAGGCAAAGGCCCGTCGCTCCGATCCAGTCATCCCTGGTCAGCCGCGGCCGCCCGGACGGCTCGGGAAACTGATGCAGTTTCTGCCGCATCAATTCCAGTTGCCCCGGCGGCAGGACCGAAGCCAGTTCCGGCGACAGCGCGTCGGCTATCACCCGCCGCGCGGTTTCAGGATCCGGCGCCTGACGTACCGACCGCAGTGTGTGGATCTTGCTTGCCTGTTCATTGATGCGAGCCAACAGGTAAAGGCCGCCGTCGACTATACCCCAGGCCAGGTTACAGCCGAGCGCGCCGATGAGTATCGTTTGAACCTTTATGTCGTCTGCCGTCGCGACTCCAAGGCTGCAGATGAAGGTAAGAGCCATGATCAGGCCGAACAGGGTCTCCGAGGTGCGCTCCATCGGATCCAGCACACGCGCGAACGGAATGTATGAGGCTTCTGACATCGCGTTGAACGTCCAATATCCGAGGGAGCGATTTGCCGTTGAAGGATTGAGCCGCGTTCGATTTAGGCTTCGACATCAGCACCCCACAACGGATTTGCGCCCCGCCCGGTGCGTCTGCCGTCATTCACGGCGTCAAAGGGGAAGACCCGAAATCATTACTGCTACGAATAACGCCGCCAGCCTGGCAACGCCGATGCTTCGCTTCCCTGTGCCAAATGCATCGCCAGTGCCAGCGCACGGCCGGAATGCCGTTCGGCCAATTCGCGCGGGATGCGGCAGCGCAGGAAGTCGGCCCAACGGAATTCACTGAAAGGCGTTTTGTCCTTTGCGTAACCGCCTGCCCTCTTGAGCGCACCCGCCAGCGAGCGATAGGGATCGTCGATCAGACGGTCCACGGAAGGCGGCATGTCATCGTAGGAGCAACGCCGGCCCTCATCGTCGAATGGGTGGGTCCATTTGTAGTCTTCGAGGGTTGCCCAGAATTCCTCGAAACCGAGCGCACTCATGTTTGCGACGATCGTGACGGGGAGTTGCCGGATCCCTTCGCATTGCAGCGCGAGTGCGAGATGATGGCGGTCGATCAAATACGGGCGAGCGTGCGGACCCAAAATGATGGGAAGACGATGTCTATTGATATAGTCAGCAGCCTCGCTGCGGGGTCTCTCCTGCCAGCGCCTGCGTTTGATATCGACCTCCCGCATCCCCACCGTCACCTGCGTGGGAACGAGGTCCGCGATTGGGACGATCTTGCAGTCTTCCCCGCTAGTGTCGCTCATGGCAAAGATGTCAGACTCGATCAGGCAGAAACCCACGCGCCCTGTTGCAAGTATTTCCCGGCGTTGAAGTCGCAGGCTTTGACATAGGTCAATTGGCGATCAGGCTGTGCGCAGAACCTGCATGAAGCTCCAAAATCCGCTGCGCCTTCGCACGAATTTCCTCAACCCGATCAACGTGATTTGCCTCGTCCAGCCATCGCCGCAAAAATAAACCCGTTCTCTCTGCCCCCAAATCAGCCGTACAATCTCTGCGTTCCGGCCTGCCAAGAGGGGCGTATCGCGATCGTCACGGACGTTGGCTCGGAATGCGGTGGACGCGGCAGCGCCCGCTGCGCTGATGCGATCGCAGGGCGGGCCTTGGCCTGTGAGCGATCGGCGGCGCGGCAGACGAACGGCGCTGAAGCGTACGGCAAAACCGTGTGGTCCTGGCGCCCGTGGCTGGCGTCAAGTCGGCGGAGGCGTTGCGGGCCCGACCGGGCGCGCGAACGCCGTCAATTCGCCGATGACGGAGGCAAAAGGAATTCGTCTCCGGGGAGAACCCGGCATAAGCCGTAAAACCACTGCGCAGGGAATGCCGGAATGCTCCGACTGTACCTGTATGCTCGTGTGCGCAACTCTTCGCATTTATTGCACGCGAGACCGCGGGTGCAGCAAGCACCCGGCATTCCCTGCGCCCTCCTCTCTCTGGGCGAAACGATTTGCAACGGCCCGGGCGAAACGCGCCGCGGGAATGCGGAGGCGTGTGTCGATGCAGGAAGGATTTCGCAGGAAGGCTTTCAATGCATCCGGCTGGATGCCGGCGGAATGCTGCCGGTGATGTCGGAACCATCGTCGGACGTGCGCCAGGCTGCCACGCCGAAGAATGCCGTCAGCATCAAGGTCGCCACGATCAGGATCATACCGGAAAACTGGCTCACGCCTTGGCCCCGCAACCGCACTCGATGTTCAGAGATCGAGCACGGTCCGCCGAGTCGGAAAATGCAGCGGGGCTGACCTAAGTGGGGTTTTACCCAGGCTGGAAGCGACGATGCGGGTCGCGGGTGAGCCGTGTCGTCATTCCGGGGCGATGCGCAGCATCGAACTATGGGGCGCGCTTGCGCCCCTGAGAATCGCGAGATTCCGGGTTCGCTTCGCGCCCCGGAATGACGGTGAGAGAGCGGAATGACGGTCTCTGATGGTCCCGTCAGCCCCCCGTTAACCGTTTGCTAACCATACACCCGGCAAGAATTGCCGGGTGAAGTCGAGTGTCGTCGGCCGCGTAAAACGGGAGGACCCCCGTGGACGCCAGTGCGGTACCTCACTTTCGGAACGGTGGCACTCCGGCCGCCGCGCAGACGTTTGGCGTCCGGCGCCATACGCGGGGGGAAGCGGCTACCATGGTCGACGTCACGGCAGGTCAGGGCGGCGCAGCGCCCAGCAGCGGAATCCCGAGCCTCCGCGAGATCGGTGAAATCCTCAAGCGCAGCGATCTCTTCCTCGCCTTCGGCGTCCTCACCATCCTGGTGGTGCTGATTCTGCCGCTGCCGGCGGTGGTGCTCGACCTGTTCCTGGCGATCTCGATCACGGTGTCCATCCTGATCCTGATGACCGCGCTGTTCATCCAGGGGCCGCTGGAATTCTCGGCGTTTCCGACGGTGCTGCTGATCTCGACCATGCTGCGGCTGTCGCTCAACATGGCGTCCACCCGCCTGATCCTGTCACACGGCCATGAGGGGACGGCGGCGGCCGGCCACGTCATCGAGGCCTTCGGCAATTTCGTGATGGGCGGCAATTTCGTCATCGGCATTATCGTGTTCGCGATCCTGGTGATCGTGAACTTCGTCGTCATCACCAAGGGTTCGGGCCGCATCGCCGAAGTCGCGGCGCGCTTTCAATTGGACTCGATGCCGGGCAAGCAGATGGCGATCGACGCCGACCTGTCCGCCGGACTGATCGACGAAAAGTCCGCCAAGGAGCGCCGCAAGGCGCTGGAGGACGAAAGCGGCTTCTTCGGCGCCATGGACGGCGCCTCGAAATTCGTCCGCGGCGATGCCATCGCCGGCCTCCTGGTCGTGTTCATCAACGTCATCGGCGGCATCATCATCGGCGTCGCCCAGCAGGGCATGAGCTTTTCCGATGCCGCTCGCACCTACACCATCCTGACGGTCGGTGACGGTCTCGTCACGCAGGTGCCGGCGCTGATCGTCTCCACCGCGGCAGGCCTTTTGGTGTCGAAGGCCGGCATCACCGGTTCGGCGGACAAGGCGATGATGAAGCAGCTCTCGGGCTACCCGCAGGCGCTCGGCATGTCGGCCGGCGTCATGCTGGTGCTGGCGCTGCTGCCGGGTATTCCGATGCTGCCCTTCCTCGTGCTCGGCGGCGGCGCCGCAGCGCTGGCCTGGAAGTCCCGCAACCACAACCGCGTCACCAAGGCGGCGGAAGCGGCCGCAGCCGCAGCGCCCGAACTCGCCGCCCAGGCCGCGCAGGCCTCGGCCGAAGAGCCGATCGCCAACGCGCTCAAGATCGACGATCTCAAGATCGAGCTCGGCTATGCGCTGCTGCCGCTGGTCAACGGCCCCGACGGCACCGACCGCCTGACCGAACAGATCAAGGCGCTGCGCCGCTCGCTCGCGATCGAAATGGGTTTCGTGATGCCGGCCGTGCGCATCCTCGACAACGTCCAGCTCGAGGCCAACACCTACATCATCAAGATCAAGGAAGTGGACGCCGGCACCGGCAAGATCTGGCCGAACCAGTTCATGGTCATGGACCCCGCCGGTAACCAGGTCAGCGTGCCCGGCATTCACACCATCGAGCCGACGTTCGGCCTTCCCGCCACCTGGGTCGATGCCGCGCTGAAGGAAGAGGCCTCGCTGAAGGGCTACACGGTGGTCGACGCCGCCACCGTGCTGTCGACGCACCTCACCGAGCTCCTCAAGAGCAACATGAGCGACCTGTTGTCCTATGGCGAGGTGCAGAAGCTCCTGAAGGAGCTGCCGAAGGAACAGGGCGAACTGGTCAAGGACATCGTGCCGAGCCAGGTGACGGTATCCGGTATCCAGCGCGTGCTGCAATTGCTGCTGGCCGAACGCATCTCGATCCGGGATCTCTCCACCATCCTCGAAGGCATCGCCGATGCGCTGGCGTTCTCGCGCAACCCGGCGACCATGGTCGAGCACGTCCGCGCCCGGCTGGCGCGGCAGATCTGCGCCCAGAACACCTCCCACAACGGCTACCTGCCGCTGATCGCGTTGTCGGCGCGGTGGGAACAGGCGTTCGCCGAATCGATCGTCGGCACCGGCGAGGAACGCAACCTCGCCATGCAGCCCTCGAAACTGTCGGAGTTCATGACCGCGGTCCGCAACAGCTTCGAGCAGGCCGCGCGCGAAGGCGAGGCGCCGGTGCTGGTGACCTCGGCGGCGATCCGGCCGTTCGTGCATTCGCTCGTGGAACGCTTCCGCTCGCAAACCACCGTGCTGTCGCAGGCGGAGATCCATCCGCGCGCAAGGCTGAAGACGGTGGGAAGCGTGTAGGCCGGGTGAAGCGTGCGCCGCAAATCAGCCGCGTTTCAGAAAAACTTTTCGGCCACATGCAAACGATTTGTCGGAACAGGCTAAACGCACTGGCTTTACGAGCCGACCGGGCGATCGTTTATTAAGCGAATGTAATATCTAAATAATTGTTCATCGCGACCAGCCGGCCGCCGCTTCTTGATCGCGGCCGTTCAAGACTTTTCACCGCCTTGTGATCGCATCTTGGGAACGAAACGGCGGATTCCTACGTTTCCAGCACGCGAGATGTTGAACCGGACTGCAAACGACTTCGACAAATTTGCAGAACGGAAGGCGGCAGGAGACTTCCAATGAACCATTCGATCTACAGCGCCGATCGCACGACCCATCTCAAAATCGTGGTCGTGGCCCTCGTCGCCGGTATCCTGATCGCCGGGTTCGGCATCTCCGCGCACAACACCACGGATGAAGGCTTCACCCAGACCGCAAGCACACCGGTCATGAAAGCCGGCAAGCCGGTTACGGTCACAAGCTCAGGGAGCTCAGTCGTACGCTAACGGAATTCACCAATTCACGTGGTTCTTTACAGCCCCCCAAAGGCCACGTGGATAATAAGTAAGACCCCAACTACCCCCAAGTTGACTGCTGAAAACGCCCGCTCCCCACGGGCGTTTTCTTTTTTTGGGATCATCAGCGCGGGGCTGCGACCGCCGGCACGGTCTCGATCAGCTTGCCGGTAAAGACCGGCGCCGAATGCGGCTTGCCGTCCGGCGAGCCGCCGGCCTGCTCGACCGTCACCGCAAAGAGCGCGGAATTGATCGTGCTGGCATCGAAATCGGCGAGCACCGGACGCGCGGTGAAATCGCTGCCGCCGATCACGCCGAGCGAGCGCGGCGCCGGCAGCCGGTCGGAGATCAGCCACAGCTCAAAGCTTTTGCCGGGCTCGGCATCGGCGCCGACCTTGCGGACCGTGAAATTCTTGGTCGCCGCATCGACCGTCAGGATGAACGCAGGCGAGCCGCCGTCACGCTGCAGCAGGGCGACATATTGCGCGGATGGCACAGGCGACGGTGCAGGCGTTTTCACCTCCACCGTCTGAATTCGCGGCTTGGGCCGCAGCGCGTTGGGCAGCAATTCCGGCTGGTAGACCTGCACCGCCAGCATCGCGACAAGGGCTGCAGCGAGCGCAGTGGCGAAGGAAGCCACATTGCGCCAGCGTCGCGCGGCCCGGTCCGACAGTTGAACGACATTCGAGGGCGGCACCGCCGCGGGCGGCGCCTCGGCAGCCACCGGGGCAACCTGAGGCGCAGTCGCCGTCTCGGGCGGCGCGGGCTGAGGCGCTTCGGGAAGCACCAGCGGCGCCTGCGGCTGTGCGGCAGCCTGACCGATCTCGGCCTTGATCTTTTCCCACACGATCGGCCGCGGCTCGATCGACCCGACCATCTGGTTCAGCGCGCCGAGACGATACTCCCAGGAGCGGACGATCGCGGTGAATTCGGTGTCGACGGCCATCATGGCTTCGACCTGCGCGCGCTCGCCGGCATCGAGGGTGCCGAGCGCGTATTCCGCGGCGAGCGCGATATGGTCTTCGCTATAGGCCATCAGAGTCCAAGACACTCCCGGATATCCAGCATGCTGCGGCGCAGCCAGGTCTTCACCGTATTCACCGGCGTCTCGAACTTGGCGGCCAGCTGCTCACGGCTCCAGCCATTGTAATAGGCCAGGAGCACGAGCTTCTGCCGGTCCGGCTCGAGACGGCCGACGCATTCCAGCAACCGCTTCAACTCCTCCGTCATCTCGCGACGCGCCAGCGGATCGGGTGACTCGGCTGCCACTTCCATGGCGGCCGGCTCTTCCTCGATCGATGCCTCGCTTTTCTTGCGCACCACGTCGATGGCGCGGTTGCGCGCGATCGACGCCATCCAGGTGATCGGCGACGCGAGAGCCGGATTGAACTGTCCGGCACTGTTCCAGATCTTGACGTAAGTCTCCTGAATCACCTCCTCGGCGAGATCCTGACGCCGCAAGATACGGAGGACGACGCCGAACAGTTTCGCGCGCGTGGCGGCGTAGAGGCGCTCGAAAGCGGCCTCATCCCCCTTCGCCACGGCTGCAATCAGCCATACCAGCTCGGCTGGCGTCAGCATTCACGTCCCCTCAAAATCGCGATCCCCCATCGCGCTTTACGCGGGGAGCAATCGGGCAGCTTCGTAGCATACCTTGCGGCAAACGGGCCACCCAGCCGCCGATTTCGCCCATATCAACAAAGAAAAACCCGGGCGTTACAGCCCGGGTTCGGCATTGTTCAGGTGGCGAAGCGTCTCAGGCGATGGCCCCGCCCAGGCGGGCGCGCATCAGGCCGATCGAGTCCATGTCGGCCTGCTCCCGGGCGCTCTCCTCGGCGCGCTCGCGGGCCTGGTCGCGCTCGTCGAGCAGCTCGACCTTCTTGAGCTCCTCGAACGCCTCGCCCAAGAGGCCCTTGGCGTCTTCGAGCTGGACGCGCAGCTCATCGGCCGAGCGGGTCAGGTTCTCCCGCCGCTGGATCGCGGCCTTGGCGTAGGTCGGATAGGCGAAATGGGTCGGGTCGTTGATCCCGGCCCGCTCCTGCTCGGTCTGGATTTCGCGCTCGAGGTCAACCGACATGCGCTGGAAATCGGCGATCATGCCTTCGATCTGGGTAACCCTTCGGCGCTTCTCGTCGACCTGAAATTTCTTCAGGCGGATCAGCGTTTCGCGTGACTTCATCGACTCATACTCCCCAGAAGTCCCAATTTGAACGCGGGACACTGCCGGCTCCCCCGGGGGGCCCCGCCGGCATCATTAATCATGTGCCGCGGATGATGGCCTGACAAAGTTAGCGTTCCGTTTCCAAGGTGGTGAGGATCTCAGCCAAATGCCGGTAGCCGTCGCCCAGGCTCGCTTTTTCGTCCTTGGCCTGGCGCAGGAAGGCCTCCAGCGGCTCGTGCAGCCGGATCGCCTCGTCGACTTCCGGACTCGACCCCGCCCGGTAGGCGCCGAGCCGGATCAGCTCCTCCATGTCGGCATAGGTGGCCATGACCTGCCGGCCGCGCTGGATCACGGGCAAATAGGCGGGGTCGGCCGACCGCGGCATGGTGCGGGAAACCGATTTGAGGATGTTGATGGCGGGAAACCGCCCGCGCTCGGCAATCGAGCGCTGCATCACGATGTGGCCGTCGAGGATGCCGCGCACGGCGTCCGCGATCGGCTCGTTGTGGTCGTCGCCATCGACCAGCACCGTGAAGATGGCGGTGATGGTGCCGACCCCGGTTCCCGGCCCTGCCCGCTCCAAAAGCTTCGGCAGTTCCGTGAACACGGTCGGCGTATAGCCCTTGGCGGTCGGCGGCTCGCCGGCCGACAGCCCGATCTCGCGCTGTGCCATGGCAAAACGCGTGACCGAATCCATCAGGCACAGCACGTCCTTGTCCTCGTCGCGGAAATACTCCGCGATCGCCAGCGTCAGGTACGCGGCTTGCCGCCGCATCAGGGCGGGCTCGTCCGACGTCGCCACCACCACGACCGAACGCGCCAGGCCCTCCTCGCCGAGGTCCTCCTGCAGGAACTCCTGCACCTCGCGGCCGCGTTCGCCGATCAGGCCGATGACCGTAATGTCAGCATCGACATTACGGGCCAGCATCGAAAGCAGCACCGATTTGCCGACGCCGGAACCGGCGAAGATGCCGAGCCGCTGGCCGCGGCAGCAGGTCAGGAACGTATTGAGCGCGCGCACGCCGAGATCGAGCGGGGCGCCGACGCGCTTGCGCGAATGCGCCGGCGGCGGCGAATTGCGGAACGGCATCGGCGATGGGCCCTGCACCAGCGGCCCCTTGCCGTCGATCGGCTCGCCCATGGCATTGATGACGCGGCCGAGCCAGGCTGGTGACGGCCGCACCTGACTGGCGGCACTCGTTATGACGGCGCGGCAACCGCGCCTGACACCATCGAGACCGCCGAACGGCATGACGACGGCGTTGCTGCCGGAGAAGCCGATGACTTCGGCAGCAATAAATCGGTTACCACCTGTCTCTATAACTATACGTGCGCCGACCGACATGGCATGAATCGGGCCGGCGATTTCGACCATCAGGCCGCGCACACCCACGACGCGGCCATATATATTGACGCCGTCGATATCGCCGATCTGGTCCGCGAGCGCCTTCATTGCGAAAACCTTAAGTTTCCGCGCCTTAGACGACGATGTTTAACCTCGTGTTTACCCGCATCGTTAATCATTACGTCACTGTCTTTGGTGACTGAGAGCGCTCGCCCTTCAGAAGAAGGGCTAAACGCGGGAGTCGGTTAGGCCCGTCTCTTCATCTGGAGCATGAGTAGGCACGGTTAGGAAAAGCTGCTTTCGCGCAACATCTTAGGGCGATTCGATAAAAATTGCACTTAAAGAGCTTGCGAAGCGGAATCAGATTTTGTTAACCATATGTCTGTCAGGATCCGAATCAGTTGTTCAAAGGCGTTTTGAGTGCCGCAGGTGCGGCCGACCTGACGCCCGGAGCGGCGGACTAAAGGGGACTGGCATGCGCGTTTTGCTGATTGAAGATGACAGCGCTGTCGCGCAGTCAATCGAGTTGATGCTGAAATCCGAGAGTTTCAACGTCTATACGACGGATCTCGGAGAGGAAGGCGTCGACCTCGGTAAACTTTACGATTACGACATTATCCTTCTCGACCTTAACCTGCCCGACATGTCCGGTTACGACGTGCTCAAGCAGCTTCGGGTATCGAAGATCAAGACCCCGATCCTGATCCTTTCCGGCCTCGCCGGCATCGAGGATAAGGTCAAGGGCCTCGGCGTCGGTGCCGATGACTACATGACCAAGCCGTTCCACAAGGACGAACTGGTCGCACGCATCCACGCCATCGTCCGTCGTTCCAAGGGCCACGCCCAGTCGGTCATCCAGACCGGTGACCTCGTGGTCAATCTCGACACCAAGACGGTCGAGGTCGGCGGTCAGCGGGTGCATCTGACGGGCAAGGAATACCAGATGCTGGAGCTGCTCTCGCTCCGCAAGGGAACCACCCTCACCAAGGAAATGTTCCTCAACCACCTTTATGGCGGGATGGACGAGCCCGAGCTGAAGATCATCGACGTCTTCATCTGCAAGCTGCGCAAGAAGCTGGCGAACGCCTCCGAAGGCCGCAACTTCATCGAAACCGTGTGGGGCCGCGGCTACGTGCTGCGCGAGCCGCACGAGGCGGACGAGCGCATTCCCGCCTGATCAAGGGTTTACGGCGAGCCGCTAGGCTCCTCCTCCCGACTGGACCCCGCCCGAAACGGCGGGGTTTTTGTTTGGGCCAGGCGATAAATTCCCCTCCCGCGGATTGAAACGCGCTTCGCGGTGTCTCGTACTTGACGGAATTGTCCGCAAACGAGGGGGAAGTCATGAAAAACTTCAGGCTTGTTGCCGCTGTCGCGCTCGGATCGGCGTCGGGTGCTCTCATCGGCTATTCCGCATTCGCCGGCGGCGACAAGGTCGCTTTCCCGGAGGGGTTCAACAAGTACACGCTCTACGCCACGGTCGATCGTTACGACAACAAGCAGTATCGCGAACTCTATGCGACGGCGGCGGCGGTCGATGCGGTACGCAAGGGGCAGCCGATCCCGAGCGGAACGGTGCTGACGCTGGTGCAATACAAGGCGCAGCTCGATGCGGCCGGCGAGCCGCTCAAGGATATCAATGGCCGTTTCCTGAAGGGCGACCTCGTCGCCTACACCGTGATGGAAAAGCGCGACGGCTGGGGCACCGAGTACAAGGACGACATCCGGAACGGCGAATGGGAATATCAGGCGTTCGGCCCGGACAAGAAGGTCAACGACAAGGCCAATTTGACGGCCTGCTTCACCTGCCACAAGCCGCACGCCGGGCAGGATTTCGTGATCTCTTTGGCAGGCCTGAAGGGCACGCCTGAGGGGGCGATGGCAAAGCCCGCGGCCGGCCCCGGCGTGGTCTCGATCTCCGACTTCAAGTTCGGGCCGGAGACGGTCGTCGTCAGCAAGGGCCAGCCCATCACCTGGCACAACACCGATTCCTCGCCGCACCAGGTGACGATCACCGGGCCCAAGGCGCAGCGCTCGTCGATTGCGCTGAAAGGCCAGACCACCAAACTGACGCTCGCCGATGCCGGAATCTACGATTACATCTGCGGCCTGCACCCGGCCATGAAAGGCAAGATCGAGGTCAAAGAGTAGCCCCCAGCGTCGAGGCTGCCATCCCGCCTTCAAGCGAAACCCCAACCCTGTCCGGAAGGACAGGGTTTTTGTTTGGAATCGCGGCCTTCCTCGCGTCGCTCAGGAGCGCGCGAGTACGTCGAGCTTGCCTCGAAGCTCATCGATCGCCGGCTTCGCGACCGCGCCCGCGCCGGGCGTCGCCAGCACCTTGTCGCACAACTGGTTGATCGCAGGCGTCGCGGCCACAATCAGCTTCACGAGGATGGTCTTTCCTTCCGGCGAGAGTTGCGTCGCGCGCGTGCTAACCTCGTTCAGTTGGGCCGTCGCTTCCTTCAGCTTCGGCAGGGCGGCCTCGGCGGAAGCTGCATCGGTGATGCCGGGAAGCACGGTCTTGAGCGACCCGACCGACGCGTTGACCTGGTTCGCAAGATTGACCCCTCCAACCGTCAGGTCCGTCGGCGCTGCGCCCACCGTTCCAGTCGCGGTTCGCGTCATCGGGGAAGGCGGTGCCTGCGCAACGGTGTCCTCTCCTGAACGGCCGAAGGCAAACCAGGCAAGGCCGCCCACCACCACCGCGGCGACCAGCCAATACGGCCACTGCGACGACGCGCTCGAGCGGGCAGCCATGGTCGCAGACTCAGTGGCGCGCGAAAACGTCCGCTCCGAAGCGTCCGCCATCCGGCCGCCTGCGGCACTTGCAGCCGCCGCACCGCCGCGCAGGTTTTCCGTTGCGCCGTCGATCAGGCCAGCGGCACTCAACTGATCGGCAAGACCGGATGGCATGGCGCGTGCGATCTGGTCCTTCTGCGAAGTCAGCAGCGACGTCAGCCCACCTGTATCAAGACCCAGGCTGCGCTGCTGCTGGCCCAACGCGCCGAGGACCACGGGGCCGAGCATGCCGAGCAGCGACTTGCTGGTGCCCTCGCCGATCCCGGCAAACCTGCCGATCGTCTGCGCCATCGTGTCCAGCGTTCCGCCACCGAACAGGCCGGAGAGCATGTTCGTGCCGCTATCCGCCACCAGGTTCTGGCCGGCACCGCCGACAAGATTCCTCAAGTTCTCCAGCGAATCGGATTGCTGCGTCAGCGTGTTGGTAAGCTGGCGCGCCCCGTTGGGCGTGGAGGCAACATCAGCAAGGCTTGCAAGAAGCGCAGGTATCGCTCCTGCGATGGTTTTTTGAGCGACACTGCGATCGAGACCCAGGACAGACGCGATCTTCGCTATCATGTCCGGCGTGAGAAATTGCATCACTACAGTGACCAGATTAGTCGCCATGACGGTCCTCCTGAGCAGGATACATTTGCGTGCTCACGTTAGTCCGCCCACTCCGGATTGCGTCTCCCAGGTTTGATCACCTTATATTACAACCTCCCCGGACTAATCCGGGTTCCACTGGTGTCTCCACCATTTGGGAACCGTCGCGCGACGTGAGAGAGTGCTGATGGTGGATGGAGCTGGCAGGACATGGCGAACCTGGATCTTGCATTGTCGGTTGCACTTGGCGTCGGACTCGCTGCCGCTACCGGCTTTCGGCTGTTCCTGCCGTTGCTGGTGCTGAGTATCGCAGCCTACACCGGACATGCGAGCCTGAACGAGAGCTTCGCGTGGCTTGCCACGCCAGCGGCTCTCCTCATGCTCGGCACCGCAGCGATCGTGGAGATCGCCGCATTCCACATTCCGGGCGTGGACAATCTGCTCGACACGGTGGCGACTCCCGGCGCTGTCGTCGCGGGTACGATCGTGTCCGCGGCCGTGATGACTGACCTGCCACCGATGCTGAAATGGACGGCGGCCATTATCGCGGGCGGCGGGGTTGCCGGCATCACGCAAAGTCTGACCGCCATGCTGAGAGCAAAGTCCACCGTCTTCACCGGCGGCCTCGGCAATTCAGTGGTCGCAACCGCCGAATTCGGCGGCGCCTCGCTGATCTCGATCCTGGCGCTCGCAGCCCCTCTCGCCGCACTCGCGCTGGTGATCCTGTTCTTCTGGCTGGCGTTCCGCCTTATTCGCAGTCTGGCGCGGAGACCGGATCAGCCCAACGCACGATGACCCGTCGCAAATGACGAGGCTTTGTCTGCGCAGAATTTGTTTGGGATTGAACCGGGAACGGCGATGCGGCGACTGACAGATCGTGCGAACCTCGGGGCCGCACGTCTGGGGGCATCTTCGAATGATTCTTCAATCGCTCGCCGGGTTGCCGGCGTTCCTGGTCTACTTCTGCACGGCGATCATCGCCGTGGTGGCCTACCTCTTCGTCTATACCCGCGTCACAGCGCACAACGAGTTCGACCTGATCCGCGCCAACGAGCCGGCGGCGGCGATCGCGCTTGGGCTGAGTCTGCTCGGCTTCGCGCTGCCGCTGGTCAGCGCCATCTCCCACTCGGCCAATGTGTGGGACTGCCTGATCTGGGCCACGATCGCGCTGATCGTGCAGATTATTGTCTATTTCCTGGTCAGGGTCCCGGTACCGAACCTCTCGAAACGGATCGCGAGCGGCGAACTCGCTGCCGCCATCTGGCTCGGGCTTTCCTCGCTGGCTGCCGGCGCCATCAACGCCGCCTGCATGATCTACTGACCATGACCAACAAGCCAGACAAGGATTTCGGCAAGCGCAGGCCGGTCTCGGCGCCGGCGACGCCGCAGCCAGGCCCACCGGCAAAGCGCTCCGGTCACGTCGCCCTGCTGTTGATGGGGACGTTCGCGGTCGGCAGCGCCGCCTACGCGCTGATGCCGAGCCGGAGTTGCGAACGACCACCCAACGCACCGCAGCCGTCGCTCCTGCAGAGCAATGCCAATGCCACCGAATGTCCGCCGCACAGCTCTTCCTCCAGCAGCCATGGCGGCTCCGGCGGCAGTTCATCCTCGCGCAGCAGCTACTACAGCGGCGGTTCCTCATCGAGCCAATCATCATCGAGCCATTCGTCGTCGGGCACCAGCGATTCGGGGTCGCACGCGGTGGCGCGCGGCGGCTTTGGCGCGTTTGCGCATTCGTTCGGTTCGCATTTTTCCAGCGGCAGCTGACGCCCATGCAGCGCATCGTCTGCCCCGAACGCGACGACTGGCGGGCCACCGCTGAAAGCATCGGATTTGATTTTCACACCCTCGATGGCGAACGCTATTGGGACGAGCGGGCTTATTACGCCTTCACGCTGGATGAGATCGAACGCCGGATCGAGGCGCCCACCGGCGAGATCGACGCGATGTGCCTCGAACTGGTCGGCCGAGTGATCGGCGATGAAAAATATCTGCGCCGGCTGAAGATACCCGAAGCGTTCTGGCCGCTGCTGTCGGAGAGCTGGCACCGCGACGATGCCAGCCTCTACGGCCGCCTCGACCTCAGCTACGACGGCTGGAGCCCGGCGAAACTGCTGGAATACAACGCGGACACACCGACCTCGATCTTCGAAGCCGCAGTTTTTCAGTGGACCTGGCTCGAACAGGCGATCGAGCGCAACATCATCCCGAAGCGCGCCGACCAGTTCAATTCGATTCACGAGCGCCTGATCGAGGCCTGGAAGAAATTCGCCCGCGCGCAGCACCTTCATCTCGCCGGCATGACAGAAAACACCGAGGATGCCGGCACGCTCGCCTATCTGCAGGACACCGCAACCCAGGCTGGCCTGACTACCACCATGATCGACATCGAAAGCATTGGTTTGCGCAACGACGGCAACTTCGTCGACCTCGACGACCGCAGCATAGAGCTCGCCTTCAAGCTCTATCCCTGGGAATGGATGTTTCAGGATGCGTTCGGCGCAAAGCTGTCGGGTGCGCCGACACGGTGGATCGAGCCGCCATGGAAGGCGATCCTTTCCAACAAGGGCATACTTCCGCTGCTATGGGAGATGTTTCCGAAGCACCCAAACCTGCTGCCGGCCTTCTTCGAGGACGATCCCAAGGCAGCCATGCTCGGAAGCTCGTTCGTGCGCAAGCCGCTCTACTCGCGCGAGGGCGCCAACGTCGCGCTCGTCAGCGCCGGTACGACGCTGGCGGAGCAGGAAGGCCCCTACGGCGCGGAGGGGTTCATTCGGCAGGCCTTCGCGCCGATGCCAAGCTTCGCCGATCAATACCCGGTGCTCGGAAGCTGGCTGGTCGATCACACGCCGTGCGGTCTGTCGATCCGCGAGGACGAGAACCCGATCACCGGCAATACGTCACGGTTCGTGCCGCACGCGATACTGTGATGCGGATCAGCGAGCCGCAGAAGCCGCAGCCCGCAGGCCGATCGGCGTGATGCCGCCGCGCGCCGCCGGCGCCACGTTCGGACGATAGAGCCCGCGTCGATCCGGATAGGGCTTGAAGGCACTGGTAATGCCGACCACGGATTCGGCGGCGCCGAGCGCCAGCACCCCATCGGGCTCCAGCATACGCGAGAGCCGGTCGAAGATGCTGGCCTTGGTGGTCTGATCGAAATAGATCAGCACGTTGCGGCAGAAGATGATGTCGAACGTACCTAGGTGGGAAAAGTCCTGCAGCAGGTTGAGCTGGCGATGCTGCACCATGCCGCGGATGTCGGCATTGAGCTGCCATAGATCGCCGATCTGCGTGAAGTACTTCACCAGCAACTGAATCGGCAGGCCACGCTGCACTTCGAACTGGCTGAAGATGCCGGCCTTCGATTTTTCCAGCACGGCCAGCGACAGGTCGGTCGCAACGATTTCGGTGCGCCAGCCCGACAGCGCCGCACCCGCTTCCTTCAGGCACATCGCGATCGAGTACGGCTCCTGCCCGGTCGAAGAAGCTGCGCACCAGATGCGGAGACTGCGGCGTGCCGCGCGCGCCTGCACCAGCGCCGGGATCACCGCTTCCTTCAAATGATCGAACGGAATCTTGTCGCGAAAGAAGAAGGTCTCGTTGGTGGTCATCGCCTCGACCACCTCCCCCGTCAGCGGCTCGGCGCCATTTCGCATCTTCTGCACGAGTTCGGGAATGCCCTGCAGCGAAGACTTGCGCGCCAGCGGCACCAGACGGCTTTCGACCAGGTACTGCTTGTCGGCAGACAGGTCGAGGCCAGAGCGTTCCTTCAGGAGCTTGCGCAGATATTCATAGTCTGACGGCGTCACGAGCGATCTCCCGAAAACAACCGAACGAGTTTCGGTGCGATCTGATTGAGTGGCAGGACGGCGGCGCAGATGCCGGCATTGGCGGCCGCACCCGGCATGCCCCAGACCACGCTCGTGGCTTCGTCCTGGGCGATCACGCTGCCACCGGCGGCAACGATCTCCTTGCCGCCGCGCATGCCGTCCGAGCCCATGCCGGTGAGGATGACCGACAGGATGCCGCCCTGCCAGACATCGATCGCGGAACTGAACAACGGGTCGACCGCGGGCTTGCAGAAATTCACTGGCGGGCCGTCATCGAGCGCGATTGCCGTTTCGGCGCCATGACGCACCACGCGCATGTGGCGGCCACCCGGCGCCAGATAGATCCGGCCCGCCTTGACGACTTCGCCGTCGACAGCCTCATGCGCCGGCCGGCGGCTCGCACGCGCCAGATGCTCGGCGAGAATCGTGGTGAAGGTCGGCGGCATGTGCTGGGTGATCAGCACCGGAAAGCGATCGATCACCGGGCCGATGTCGGCGATCAGCGTCATCAGGGCCTGCGGGCCGCCGGTCGAGGAACCGATCAGGAGCACGCGCGGCGCAAGGTTACCGAACGGCCGGCGCGCCAGTTGTACGGGCGCAGCCGGTGCTGCGGCGGGCCGGGCCGTTACTTCGCGTGCCCGGTCGACAGCGGGCGCGGCAGGCGCACTCGTGGCGGGACATGTCGATGCAGCGCGGCGCAGCGCCTTGGCACCGAGATGGCGGATTTTCTGGATCAGATCGTGGTGGAAAGTCTCGGCGGCGGTGGCCTCGCGCGTGCTCTCCGGCTTCGGAATGTAATCGGACGCGCCGAGCGAAAGCGCCTTGAAGCTGATTTCCGCGTTACGGCGGGTCAGCGTCGATGCCATGATGATGACGAGGTCGCGCTTCTTTGCCAGCAGCCGCGGCAGCGCCGAAATGCCATCGAGTTCGGGCATTTCGATGTCGAGCACGGCGACGTCAGGGTTGACGCGCTCGAGCTGGTTGACGGCATCGAGGCCGGTGCGCAAGGAGGCTGTCACCTCCATATCCGGCTCGGCCCCGATCCAGCGCGAAATCATTCCGCGGATCACAACGGAGTCGTCGACCACCATCACGCGCAACTTGCGTTGCCGTGTCGGGGCGGCGGCCGGGGAACTCATCAACGCAACACTCATTACTTTTTCACCAGAAAACGACGCAGCGGCACAAATACATAAACGATAACACCGAAGGCCGTTGAGCCCCGGAACGCAACGGGCCGATCAGATCAGCCCGACTTCCTGGAATTTCGCGGTAACGATGTCCTTGTCGAACGGCTTCATGATGTACTCGTTGGCACCGGCATGCAGCGCGCGCGCAATGTGTGCGACGTCGTTTTCAGTGGTGCAGAACACGACCTTGGGCGCATCGCCGCCGGGCATCCGGCGCAGGTTGCCGAGGAATTCGTAGCCGTCCATGACCGGCATGTTCCAGTCGAGCAGGACAGCCTCCGGCATCGCGCGCTTGCACACTTCGAGCGCCTTCTCGCCGTCCTCGGCTTCGACGATCTGGAAATCCAGACTTTCGAGGATGCGGCGGGCGACTTTCCGGATGACGCTCGAGTCGTCGACGACAAGACATGTTCTCATTTCAGGCCTCTGCTTCCCAACATCCCCCTCGGGGATATCTGTGATTGCGGTTTGGTCTGCTTGCTTCCGAATTTATGCGGCCATCAAGTCAGGCACGATTTCGAGGACGCGATCGACGTCGAGCACGACCATCAGCTGGCCGTCGAGACGATGGACGCCGCCGGCGAGTTTGGCGAAGCGCTGGTCGAGATTGACGGGGTTTTCCTCGCGGCCGTCATCGGGCAGCCGCAGCACCTCGCCGATCTGGTCGATCAGGAGGCCATAGGATTCGCCGCGCAGGTCGACGCCGACCGCCATCGGCGGCTTGCCGTCATCGTTCTTCGGCAAGCCGAGCCGCGCGCGCATGTCGACCACGGTTACGATGCGGCCGCGCAGGTTGAGCACGCCGGCGATCTCCGCCGACGACAGCGGCACCCGCGTCAGCCGTTCCGGCATGAACACGTCCTGCACCCGCGAGATCGGCAGGCCGAACAATTGCCCGCCGATCACGGCGGTCACGTATTCGGCCACGGATCCCTCGATGGTCTCGGTCTTGGTTGTCATGTCTCTGTTCCCTTACGCCGCTTTCTGCACGTCGGCGGTCTGTTCCTTCAGCGCCGCGATCAGGCCGGGACGGTCGAACTTGGCGACATAATCGTGGAAGCCGGCCTGCCGGCCGCGCTCGATCGCCGCCGGCGACACCAGCGAGGACAGCGCAATGATCGGCATCTTGTTGAGATGCTGGTCGGCGCGGATCGTCTCGGCGAATTCGAAGCCGTTCATGTCCGGCATCTCGATGTCGGTCAGCACCACGTCGAAGTTCTGCGAGCGCAGCGCCAGCAGCCCCTCTTGCGCGTTGACCGCGACCCGCACCTTGTAGCCGGCCGCCTTCAGCACCGGAGCCAGCATGTTGCGGAAGAACGCCGAGTCATCCACCAGCAGCAGCGATTGCGCCGTCGAGGATGCGCGCATCTCCTTGCGCGAGAACCAGTCGGCGAACGCCATCGGCAGGAAGTGGCCGACGTCGATTACCTCGGTGGCCTGGCCCTTGATCACGGCCGAGCCGAGAATGCCCTCGCCGGCGCCGGCAACCTCGATGTGCAGCCGCTCCTCGACGATGTCGATGATCTCGTCGACCACGA
>JAEWHP010000030.1 GCA_023387735.1 Pseudomonadota bacterium
CCGACCTGTGGGTGCCTGACCTGAATCTGCCGATCGCCGACATGCTCCCTGGCGATTACATCCAATCGGACGCTGTTCGTCTGGAGATCTATGGCCGTATTGCCAGATGCCGTACCGGGGATGATCTGGAGGATCTGCAGGATGAAACCGCTCGCCGTTTTGGCAAGCTACCGCCAGCTGCGCGCGACTTCTTCGCGGCAGCGAGGCTCAGGCTCGATTGCAAGCTGCGCGGCATCTTGAGGCTCGACGTCGGCCCCGAGGCTGTTGCCGCGACATTCCTGCCTGGTCGGCTTCGAAAGACCAAAACCAAGTTGCTGGATCACGATGGCGATCGCGTGGTCCATGTCTCCAATCACAATGGGGAGCCGTTGGAACGAGTAAGCGACTTGCTTGAATTGTTAGACGAATAAAGGGCTAACCAGTTCAAGCCTGATCGGAATGGGCTCCGGCGATTGTCATCGAGTGGATGTGTCTATGTGCCTGTGGCTATTACCCAATTGATCGTCCTGCGCGGTTGCAAAGGCCGATTTCGGAGGAATAGCTACCTGACAAGCTAAGCGGTCGGACCGCTGCTTGTGACCCGGCAGCGCCGGCGCAGCCTTCGATTTCGGTGCCGTGGCCCTTCTGATCTGTCCGCTCGTTCTGCGGGTTTTCACTGCTTTCAGCGCGGCGTGAATGTCCCGGTGGCTCCCCCACCGAAAGACCTTCGCTCTAATCGTCACAAAATCCAATTATATTTGGTGTCGGCCCCACTCTTGAGAGGAGTGCGCTCTCTAGGACGCCAGCAGCGAGGCGCAGTTAGCTGCCGGGGCCCCCCTGTTCTGCCCACCCGCATATCCCCTTACTGCCGAACGGGTAGCAGGCCTGTGCGGAGAGTGGGCCAGATTTTCAACGTGGGACTCTCAGGCTTTCTGCGGAGATGTTGGACGCAAGCTAAACTGAGCCAGAATGACAGGCTCGTTTCTGCCTGGAGAACCGCAATGCTCGAACTGAGTCAAGAGCGAGCATACACCTGCAAGGCTAAGAGAGCGTTATCTATTTCCTAGCCGTTTATTTTTCTTTCTCTATCCAGCGGGAAACTGCGCTCAGGAATTACCCTCATAGCGATTTTGGTCGATCCAGGACCCGCGAAAAATTCAGAGAGGCGGGTTAGAAAAAAATTATTCTTCGCTTTTCCGTTTCTGATTCGCTGTTTGCATGATGACCAAATATCATTTGCGATGCTAATGCCCTGCCCCATGCCTATGCTCATTGGTCACCGATAACCATAGCCATGCCTTATAGTTCGAGGGTCGCAATAGCGTGCGCTCACACTACCCGGGCAAGGGCGTGCACCAGGGCGAGGGGCGATCTCAGCGGGATTATTGCTCTAAGGGAATGTGCCTAGGGTTGCGCGAGGTTGCACTAATGGGGGTGCACAAGTTATGCCTGTGCCACAGGGTTTTCTTGAATTTGCATAGGGTGCACGGGGTTTGAGGCAATTCTCCCCAGGGAGTGCTCCGGTCCATTCCGCCCTCTCTGAATATTATTCTATTCTAAAATCAAAAAAGGTATGCAACCCTATGCAAGTGGCGCAAACCCCTTTGGTTATAGGCGCAAACGAGCACAGGGTGCCTGTGCGCGCCCTGTCCAACCCTATGCACATTACCCGAAATCAAGGTCCATGGCGTCCGGCAGGTCCTCGTGTTCGGACCTTTCGTCGGTCCATTCCCCGGAATTCGCAAAGCCTTGATACCAGGGGAAGCGATCCATCCACCTCGCCCGCAACGCCATGAGCGGTCCGAAGTCCCGGTATATGCCATGCGAGCTTTTCGCCGGGATGCCCCATTCATCGAGGTAGCGGGCGAATTGGACGTCAGACCAGAACCGTAGCGACGGCGAGTTGCGTCGCGCTTCCGCATAGAGACTAGATGGCGATGTTACCCGGTTTGGCCATTTCGGGTTCGTATGCGGCAGGACGCCCGACTCCAGAAAGCCAAGCAGCCATTGATCCTCGGCGGCGAGTGACAGCGTTTTCTGATCCGCGCTCGCGGCCGTCTGGGGTATGTCCGCTCGCGGGTGCCAATCGCCCAGGTCCATCCGAAGCAGATCATAGAGCATTGCGCTATAGCCCGCGCCGCCGTCGCCCTTCAGCTGGTCAATGATGGGTCGGAAGTATGCCTGATCGTTGGCCATTTCGTTGCTCGTCTCGAAGATGGCGTATCGCCGATCGCCGGACTCCGCAGGGACGGCCCATTTTGAATTGGTCGCCTTGATGATGCCCAGGGCATTCGGCAACGTGATGACATCAACGCCCTTCTTCTCAATGTCGATTGTCGATTCGGTTATAAGTCCCTTGGCGGCAGACGCAGACTTTTTGTCGCCCGAATAGGTGGACTCGTCATCGAACAGAAACGCGCACATGGCGAGTTGACTGTTAAAGCGAGCCGTGAGGCTGTCGGCGCGATACAGATGCACCGCATGGCTTCCGAAGAATCGGCACATGCCATTGCCTAGCAGACCTTTGCCGGTGCCCTGCTTGTCGGAGCGAAACACCATGGCAGCTTCCGTGCGGCGCGTTGGGTTCTGAAGCTTCCATGCGCACCACTTCTTAATGTACAGCCACACCTCGGGATCGTTGTTAGCGAGCGAGTCCAGAATCATGTTGTCCATCAAGCGCCAGTTGCCCTTGATCGGCCGCACGCTGAATCCGTTCCACATGTTATAGTCTGTCGGCCGCACCTTGTCCGGGTCGGCCTGGAACACCAGGCGGTCATAGGTGACGCGCCTGGGATTCATCATGTGATATTCGGCGATGGTCTTTTTGATCGTCTTCGTTGTGAGCAACTTTTTCACAGGGACGTCAAAGTCCATGTTGTCATCGTCGGGATCGTCCTGGTTGCCCCGAACGGTTACAACGATCTTTTTCGTCTTATTGACGAACGCCTTTTTGAATTCGTCAGGCGACATGAATTCCAGCGTCAACGCCTCGCCATCTTCATCGGCGGCGGACGGCACGCGGCGGACCACGCGCATTTTGCCACCGATCATCACGAACGAAAAAAGCTTATCGACGTTTTCGACCGTGACGTCATCGATCGGCAAAAACTTCTGGCGCGGCATCTTACTCATGGAGTCCTCACATAAACGGGTCGGCGTCGCCGATCACTTCAAAGGTTGAGTCGTCATCGCTGACCTCGGCGATACCGGGAAATTCATCGTCCGCGACGTCAGGCGCAACCTGCGCGTCAGCCGCGTCATGATCTCGCAGAATCTTGTTTAGGGTTCGATAGGTGATGGCCCTTGCCTTGTTCCGGCAGGATCGCCAGCGCTTCGACACGATGGCCGAGTGGCCCGCAAACTGCGGATCGCTCGCGGACCAGTCCACAAAGACGGCCTCGCCATCGCCATCTGTCGCATGGTGACAGGCGAACATCAGCCGCAACCAGTCGCCATGGTCTTGGAATTCGGTCACGTCGAGGCGGGCGAGCGCCAGGGCGAGTTGATCAGGGCTGTACTGGCCACCATCGCCGCCGCCGTTGCTCCCTATGTCGGCCCGCCGGATGGCATTTAGTAGCGTGACCGGGGGCATGGGGGCGCGGTGTGGGCTGGGGCTGTTTGATGCCCATCGGTAGAGGCGGCCGTTGGGATGCCGACTCCCTGCGGCCACAACTTGGCGCCCCACGGACTTGAATTCCACGCCTGGATAATCGTCTAGGGTCTCGGTTACCGCGAAGTCCGGGGGCAGGCGCAGATAATAATGACCGCCGCCGCTGCCGGTTAGGACCTTGGGCCATGTCCGGGTATCCAGGCCGATGTCAAAGCACAGACTGCTAAAGCCAGCGGTGCCGCCGTTCCGGGGGTCAATGTCGATCACCAGTTGATCCGGCCGCAGGCGGATGCCCATGTTGCGGCCCTCGGCGATGCAGCGCCGCCGGGTCGCTTTGGAATCGATGGGGATGGTTGTCCAGTTGGCCGCAATGGGAGCCTTCCCCAGGGGCTTCACAGCCCCCTTGAACAGGACCTTGCGGCGGTTCCAGCGATGCAGCACCAGGAAGTCGAATAAGTCGGAATCGTATCGCTCAAATCCGGCGCCGAACCGATCTTTTGTGACTTGTCTCAAGTGGGGCATTCATGTTCTCGCAGTGGTTGCCTTCTCAAGACGTCAGGCGTTTGGCGCCAGAGCGCTGGGTGCTTCCTGTTCGAACTCGGCACCTTTGTTACGACGCAAAAAGTTCGGTATGCCGTGCAGCGGGCCTTCGCTGTCGGTGAAATAGGGACGTACGGCGTCGGACGCATTACGGACCGCCTCATCCGTAGCCTTAGGCTCATCAGTCTTGCTCATGTCCTGCGACACTATCGGCTGAGCCGGGTGGCATACGATGTCAGCCGGACCATCGTGGAGCGCTGTTTCTCCCTGATCGCGGCCGTCTGCTTTGACGCGGAAGCAATCCTCGTTGATCGGATCGCGCACAAGATCGACACCAGGCCCTAGGTCTGGCTCGGAAGCGGCCTGGGTCGTGGGAGTGCGATCGCTCGGCTGTTGCTCGAGCTGGTGGCGTAAATGCGCGCCGACGAGCTTCCAGGAACCCAGGAGATCTTGAGCGCGGGCCGGTCCGACTGAGAGCAACAGCTCCGAGGCCATGAGAGAGGGGTTGCCTATCTCCGGCTCGGGGAATGCAGCGCTTCTGTTAGGAGCCGATGCAAAAAGTCGAGCCACCTGAGATTCGGTGGGTATCAAACCGCCTTCCAGGAGCCTTAACACGGCGGATAGGATCTCTGCCGGCGTAGACTTCGCGGCCAGCCGGTAGATTACCGTGGGCGACAAAAGCGCAATGGATGCGCTTTTGTCGCCGGCGAAAATGGCTACCCGCATATAGTTTTGGGCGCTGCGGCGTGTAAGCCCGCAATCGTCTTCGACCCATTGGGTGAAGCTACCGTGAGCCGTCATGGCCTTGACTTGCAACAATACCTGGCCGATCTCCAGGATCGAGATTGATACCTTTCCGCTCAGATTGCGGATCCGGGTGGCGGCCTCCTGCGGGCTGGCAGTTTGGCTTACCTCCGGGGAGGGGGCGCCCTGGCTGAGAGTAGTCATGACCTGCCACCCAGCTTGCGGCGGGCGAGCGAACTGCCCCCTCGCATTCCGTGCTCCACCGTGGTGGTTTCATTGCTGAGTAACCAGGCTTGGATCGCTTCGGCGCGGTAATAGACACGGCGGCCGAGCTTGATGTAGGGCGGTGAAATTCGCAGATGGCGATCACGCTGGCAGGTCCGAACGCTGACGCGGCGAACTCGAGCGTATTCGGCCTCTTCAACGAGGCCTGCGAGGAAAGTTCCGCCGGGCTCGAGCCCGGCCCCATTGCTCGTAGTCATAGCGTCCATCCTCACACTTCCGCCGCAACAGGCCGGCGCAGGAAGACGAATGACGCCAATCGGATCAGGTTGAAAGCAGTGTGATTTTCAAACAGGTCGGAAAAACCATAGCGCTCAAAATGTGGCCCGCGCTCGACCTAGAAATCTGTAAATGGCGCCATCGGAGCCGACACCAAAGCCATAAGTCGGAAGTAGCTCCCGATAGCAATTTTCAATCGACTCGATGAAACGAGAAGCTTCCTTAGCGGATGGCCAGCTACCGAAAAGGCGTGCATATTCGCCAAGCACGGTGATGATAGCATGGTCCCGGATCGGGCTGCGGTTTCCATAACTTCGAGCTTTGATGATCGCGAGCGGAAGTAGTTGCGCCAGTTCTTCTTTGTTCAGTTGCACAAATGTGCCAGGCACAACTGGCCATCGGGCAACGGCTGAACTTAATGGCTCACCTCGCAGCTCGGCGCAGGCGTCACTGAGCGCGTCCAACGCTACGGAGGGGAGTTCGGTCCAGGCCTTAGCCAAAGCCTGTAACGCATTAGGACGACCTAACCGTTTCAACGCTTCAACGCCGGCTAAGGGATGATCGAGAAATTCTCGTCGAAACGTGATCTGTGCTCCTGTCTTCCGTTTTTCCACACGGATTAGGCTGCGGACGTATTCTTCTACAGTTGTGTAGATTTGCGTATGAGACTGGGCGCGACTCGCTGGATCCTCGCAAAGATGCCAAATAGCGTCTCGCACGCTCGAGCGTGCCATGATCAGCGCGGTTTCCCAACTGTCATAGCTGTGGCCGCAAGCGAGATGCTCGCGGGCTTTCGGCGGTTGAACACGCCTATTTGGTACCTTCGGTTCACTTCTCGGCATGGCCGATCACCTTGCCGACGGTTTCCGCGGCATCCCGCATCGGGTCATCGAACAGATGAGCATACCGCTGCGTCGTCTGAACCTGGGTATGTCCAAGCATTTGGCCGATCAACGGCAGAGAGGCGCCGGCGGATACCAGAATGCTTGCGAATGAATGACGTAGGTCATGGATCCGAACGTTCGGTTGCCAGACGAGAACTGGTTGATCGTCCTTGCCTTTTGCTGGTCGGCCGTTGCGATCGATCTTCCTGACTTGCACTGCCAGACCTGCTTTCCGACAAATAGTTGTCCAGGAGCGCTTAACATCGGTGAGGGGCTTTCCGTCGTGGCCTGGAAATACGTAAGGAGAAACCGGGACGGCAGCGTTCTTGGCTTGATGGCTTGAGGCATCCCTAATTTCTGCAAGCAGACGCAGAGCGGGTCCGCTTAATGGCACCCGGTGAATAAGGCGCTGTTTGGTGTGGGCGGAGGGCTTGGTCCAAATGCCGTTTTCGAGATCGAACATGTCCCAAGTCGCACCGAGGACCTCGCCGCGACGGGCGCCGGTCAGCATCAGAAGTTTGATGGCATTGGCCGAGACCAGTTCCGAGTGCTCATTCAGAGCCTGTGCCAAGGCGGCAATCTCAGTCCGATTGAGAAAACGGTTCCGCTTTTCTTCGACATTCTTACGAACGCCGGAGGCGGGATTGTCGGTTAACCATTTCCAGCGGATCGCAAGGTTGAGCGCCCTGCGAAGCACCTCGACGACGCGGTTCGCCCGGACGGGGGTACGGCGCACGTTGGTTACGTCGCGATGTAGCTCGTCGATGTGGTCGGCATCGATAGACCGGATTTTCAGCTTGCCCAACCGCGGCAGGATGATTTGTTGCCACATGCTGCGCTCGTCGGATTGAGCACGGATAGCTTTTCGGGGCAGGTGCTCAGCCTGGTAGCGCTCCCAGACATCCTGCAGCGTGGGAGCTACGCGGTCAGCGCGGCGTTGATCCATCGGGTCGCGGCCGCCATCGACCTCCTGCTTCAGCTTCTTGGCCGCGGTCCGAGCGGCCTGAACTGACCAGTCGGGGAACGAGCCAATGGTAAGCCGGCGCTGCCGGCCATCTGCGCGATAGTCGAGCAAGAATGATTTCGCGCCGCCAGGGGTGACGCGTAGGGCGAAGCCCTTGACGTCGGTGTCCCAAAGCAGGGTTTGGCCGCGCGCGGGAGCGAGCTCTTTACGGGCGCGGATTTCTGTGAGGCGTTCGGCCATCGACTTTCCGTGTCAACACTGTGTCAACAACCCGAGTGGCAAAATCTGTCGTCGGGTGACACAGCTTAGCACCGGTTGGCACCTAAAGTCGTAGCCTTTATAAGGACTTGGTTAAGCCTGGGCCAAAAAATACGTAAAATCAAGGTGCCGCGGTTTACGCAAAAACAGTCTCATAACCTGAAGGTCATAGGTTCAAATCCTATCCCCGCAACCAAGAACAAGCCCCTGAAAGCGTAGCGCTTTCGGGGGCTTTTCTCTGCCGTGGTGCCCCAATATTCGCCTATGCGCGCGCCAACTCGGGGCGGTGCTCACGTGCAGGTTGTTGACGGTCCATCTTGGTGCGCCGGCATTAGTCCAGTGCAGGCCGGTTGCTGCCCTTGCGGAACGCCCTGCGCAGAGGCGAGGATTCCTTTCGCACTGTCGCTGCGAGCGACGATTCCGGAATGTCTGCCAGATCTCCAGTTGCTTCAGTCGCACAGGCGATCGCTGTGCGGTGCCGAACGTATGCGCGTTGTCTCCGATCGAGATCGCTTCAATGGAGATAAGCCGGTCAATTAGGAACATCGGCGCTGCGCGTTGATTACAGCCCCCAGCATTCCTTTCGAACTGGAGGCGTCCATGAAAGCGCTGGTCTATCACGGTCGTGGAGATATCCGCTGTGATACCGTACCCGATCCTGCAATCGAAGACGGGCGGGACGCGATCATCAAGGTATCGGCATGCGCCATTTGCGGGTCCGATCTCCATCTCATCGGCGGCTTCGTGCCGGAAATGAAAGAAGGCGATGTGCTCGGGCACGAGTGCATGGGCGAGGTTGTCGAGGTCGGACGCGACAATAAGCGTCTGAAGGTCGGTGACCGTGTCGTCATTCCGTTCTGTCTCGCCTGTGGTGAATGCCGCATGTGCAAGATGGAACTCTATTCATGTTGTGAGCGGTCGAACCGAAACGGCGACAAGCAGGCGCAAGCCTTGGGATATCCCGTCGCTGGCGCGCTCGGATATTCGCACCTCACAGGCGGCTACAAAGGCGGACAGGCCGAGTATGTGCGAATCCCCTTCGCTGACTTCGGTGCATTCGTCGTTCCGGATGGTTACACCGACGAGCAGGTCCTGTTTCTCTCCGACATTTTTCCGACTGGCTATATGGCAGCCGAAAATTGCGACATCAGGAAGGGGCAAACCGTTGCCGTGTGGGGCTGCGGTCCCGTCGGCCTATTCTCGATCATGTCAGCGTTCGTCCTGGGAGCCGAACGCGTGATCGCGATCGATTCAGTCATGGAACGAATGGACATCGCGCGCAGGCTTGGCGCCGAAGTCATCAATTACAAGGACGGCAGCGTCCATGATCAAATCCTTCAGCTTACCAAGGGCCAGGGGCCTGATGCGGTGATCGACGCCGTAGGCATGGAGAGCATGGGCAACGAAACCACGATGCAGAAAGTGGCATCCGCGATTCAGTCGACCATTTCAGCCTCGGACCGTCCTTATGCCCTCAATGAGGCGATACAATCCTGTCGGCCAGGCGGCGTTGTATCCGTGCCTGGCGTCTACATCGGAGCGACGGTCCCGACGGCCATGGGGGCGTTCATGAACAAGGGCCTCTCGATGAGGACCGGCCAGACGCACGTGCACAAATATCTGAAGAAGCTGATGCGCCTTATCGAGGAGGGGAAGGTTGACCCAACCCTTATCATCACTCACCGAACCGCGAATCTGGCTGATGGTCCAGATCTCTACGAGACCTTCCGCGGAAAAGAAGATGGTTGCGTAAAGATTGTAATGTTTCCCCACGGCGTGATGAAGGAAACAGGTGCGTCTAAGCAGGCGCGGCAGAAGCAAACGGCCTAGCCAGCGGCCACCTTTCGGCGTTCACCCGACCTCAGTGAGCGCAACCGCCATACGCGCGATCTCCGCTCCGCATCGCCCCTTACCCCACGGCTTCCCAGCGTCTCCGACGGATATTCCCCGAACAGCGTCTGGTAATAGTGCGAGAAGCGTCCGAGTTCGATGAAGCCGTGCTGCATCGCCACGTGTGCAACGGTGGTGGTCGCAGGGTCGCTGTCCCGCAGCACGGAGTGGATGGCGCAGAGGCGCTTGTAGCGGAGGTAGGTGATCGGTCCGAGGCCGAGCGCGTCGCAGAAGGCGCGGTGCAGCGTGCGCCGGGTGACGTTAAGCTGCGCGCAGATCTCGGAGATGTGGACGGGCCTGTGGCCCGTCGCGGCGAGATACTCGTCGACCTTTTTCACCAGTTGTATCGCGGAGGGCGATGGCCCTCTGGCGTCCGCAGGCTGCGCGTGCATGATCGCGCCGGTCACGGCGTCCACGATCGACCGCTTCCAGAAATCGGCGGCGGCCTCGGACAGCGCCCCCTGGTACTGCGCCAGGTGGGAAATGATCAGGGGCAGGCGGCGCGGCGCCGCGAGGCTCGCCGCATTGAGCGCCCTGTAGTGATTTTTCTCGAGCCACGCGGCGGGATCGCTCAGCCTCGGTTCGCCCTTGAACACCGACGCGACTTCGGCGAGATCGAGGCGGATCGCGGCATACGCCGCGGCGCCATGGAAAACGCTGTCATGCTCGGTACAGGGCGGCATCACGAGCACGTCCGCCGGACGCATGTCGAACGACCAGTGGGTGACACGGTCCTCCGCGCTCAGCAGCATACCGATGATGAGCTTGTCGTCGGCCGCAACGCGCTGAGCGCGAACGCCGACGGAGAACGAACCGATACTGAGCGAAAAATCTCCGATGCCGACATGGCTCAAGGCGCCAGTGAATTTTCCATGGCCAAGCTGCATCACCTCGACATGGGTGCCTTGGATGGCTTCGCGCAGGCCTTCGAAGCTGTGCAGGCTGCAACTGTTCACCGAGATCGGCCGAAGCATGGCTCGGTATCCCCGTTGTCTGGAATTAAACCAGGTCCCGATCTGTCTCCTACCGTGCAGATTGGCACAAACTGCACATCACAACAACGCCGAGTTGTCCTAGCATCGCTTTCACTTCGACACGTCAGGCGTGAACGCCGACTAGGATCGGCTGCACGCAAGGAAGGTTGTGCGCTTCGGAATATGTTCGGTCATCGCCGGGACACGCAGTCAGCGGTATTCCGGTGGGCTTAGCCAAGTAGCTTCCAGTCAAGAGAAGTGGAATGTCCCATGGTTAAATCTGTATGCGTTGCGTTTGCGGCGGGCCTGTTCGGACTCCTGACGGCTGTGCCCGCTTCAGCTCTTGTCCCGCAGGCGAATGGTTCGCTGCAGCAGCAGCTTAGGCAGCAGGATCAACTCATCACTGAAATTCGTGCGCGGGGTGGCGCTGCAGTTCGCCGCACCACCGTGGTCGGTCCACGCGGCAACGTGGCGAGCCGCACCACCGTCGTGCGTGGTGGTGCCGTGGTACGACCGGGATATGCCGGCTGGGCGCGGCCCGGCTGGTACAGGTGGCCGGCGGGCGGCGCGATCGCCGCCGGTGCGGCGCTCGGCTTCGTGACGGCGGCAGCGGCGGCGACGTATGCCGGGGCAGCACCTGCTCCCGGCATGTGCTGGTATTACACCGATCCGACACGGACACAGGGGTTCTGGGACACCTGCCCGTAACCGACATCGTCTGGAGTTGGTCTGGAGCCTGGGCCATGACGCTCTTGCGGACGCCCGACATCGCGCGGAACGATCGGCCATCGGAGGACAACTTGACCGGCGACATGGTCAGGATTCCCGGCGGCACGTTTCGGATGGGTTCGAACGACCACTATCCGGAAGAGGCACCGGTCCATCGCGTGACGGTCGATGAATTCTGGATCGATCGCACACCGGTGACGAACAAGCAGTTCAAGGCTTTCGTCAAGGCGACCGGCCACACCACGTTCGCCGAGATACCTCCCGATCCGAAAGATTATCCCGGCGCGCTTCCGCACATGCTCTACGCCGGTTCGCTCGTCTTCTCGCCGCCGCAACGGATCTCGAATTTGCGCGACTGGAGCCAGTGGTGGACCTTCATGAAGGGCGCCGACTGGCGTCACCCTTACGGCCCGAAGAGCAATATCAACGTGCTCGACAACCATCCGGTCGTGCACGTCTCCTACAGCGATGCGCTGGCCTACGCGAAATGGGCCGGCAAGGATCTGCCGACCGAAGCCGAGTGGGAATTCGCCGCGCGCGGTGGCCTCGACGGCGAAGAATTCGCGTGGGGCAACGCGCTGATGCCTGACGGCAGGCACATGGCGAACACCTGGCAGGGAAATTTTCCCGTGCAGAATCTCTGCGAGGACGGTTTTGAGCGCACTGCGCCGGTGACGGCGTTTCCGCCGAACGGCTACGGCGTCCACGACATGATCGGCAACACGTGGGAGTGGACCTCGGACTGGTGGTCGCAGAAGCACGACGACGATGCGCCAAAGGCGTGCTGCGTTCCGCTCAATCCGCGCGGCGGTCCTGAATCAGACAGCCTTGATCCATGTCAACCGAGCATCCGCATTCCGCGCAAGGTTCTGAAGGGCGGCTCGCATCTCTGCGCGCCGAACTACTGCCGCCGCTACCGCCCGGCCGCGCGCCATGCCGAAGCGGTGGATACCTCGACCAGTCACGTCGGTTTCCGATGCGTGAAGAGGACCGCCGCATCGGAGTAACTGTTCAGCCATGCGCTGGCAGGAGGATTCGCCATGATGGACGAAGCCATGCAACTGAGCCGGCGTATTGCGCTTGCGGCGATCGTTGCCATCTTGGCTTGCGGTCTCGCAAGCCGTACGTCAGTCGCCCAGTCCGCCCCCCTGCCGTCCTGGAATGATGGCGCGACGAAGAAATCAATCACCGACTTCGTCGCGCGCGTCACCGCCCAGGGAAGTGCGGATTTCGTGCCCGCCGAGCAGCGTATCGCCACCTTCGACAATGACGGCACGCTGTGGACCGAGCAGCCCTATTATTTCCAACTCGCCTTCGCGTTCGACCGCGTCAGGGAAATGGCGCCGCAGCATCCGGAATGGAAGACGAAGCAGCCGTTCAAGGCGCTGCTCGACAGGGACATGAAAGCGCTGGGTGCATCAGGCGAGAAGGGCCTGCTGCAGATCGTGGCTGCGACCCACGCCGGCATGACAACGGACGTATTTGCGAAGGAGGTGCTCGACTGGATGGCAACCGCAAGGCATCCGCGCTTCAACCGGCCCTACAACAGCCTCGTCTATCAGCCGATGCTGGAACTGCTCGCCTACTTGCGTGCCAACGGCTTCAAGACTTTTATCGTCTCCGGCGGCGGCATCGAGTTCATGCGGCCCTGGGTCGAGAAGGCCTACGGCATACCGCCGGAGCAGGTGGTCGGTTCGTCCGGTGTGGTGAAGTTCGAGTTTGCGCCGAACGGCAAGCCTGAGCTGATGAAGCTTGCCAAGGTCGAATTCATCGACGACGGGCCGGGCAAACCGGTCGGCATCAACCGCTTCATCGGGCGGCGGCCGATCTTCGCGTTCGGCAATTCCGACGGCGATCTGCAGATGCTGCAATGGACCACCGCCGGCCCCGGCGTGCGCTTTGCCGGCATCGTGCATCACACCGATGCAGAGCGCGAATACGCCTACGACCGGCAGTCGAAGGTCGGCAGGCTCGACAAGGCGCTGGACGAGGCGAAGGCAAAGGGCTGGTCGGTCGTCGACATGAAGCAGGACTGGAAGAAGGTGTTCGCGTTCGAGCCGTAGGAATATCCAAGGGGGATCATCAACTACGTCAACCCGTTCCAGGCGGTGCCGATCGCCCGTGGCCGATCGGTGCATTCTGCGCTACCACTCCGCCGGATTGGAGTGATCGCCATGCCTCTCTGGACTTGCGAACAATGCGGCGCGCAGTTCCCCGAAAGCGCCGCGCCGCCGCCAGCGTGCCCGGTCTGCGAGGACGAGCGGCAATATGTCAACTGGAACGGCCAGCAATGGCTCACCCGCGAGGAGATGCCGAAAGGTCACAAACTGGTCTGGCGCGACGATCTCGGCCTTGCCGGCATCGCAGTCGAGCCAGGTTTTGCGATCGGGCAGCGCGCGCTGCTGGTGCCTACGGCCGATGGCTGCGTAATGTGGGACTGCGTCCCGATGGTGACGAGCCAGGCCATCGACTACGTCCGCTCGCTCGGCGGCCTGAGAGCGATCGCCGTCTCGCATCCGCATTATTACGGCGCGGTCGCCGACTGGAGCGAGGCGTTCGGCGGCGTGCCGGTCTACCTCCATGGCGACGATCGCGCGTTCGTCACGCGGCCGCATCCCGCCATCGTGCCGTGGAGCGGCGACCACCATCGGATCGCCGACGATCTGCTGCTGGTGCGGACTGGCGGGCATTTCGCCGGCGGCACCATCATGCACTGGGGCACGGGCGCAAGCGGCCGCGGCGCGCTGCTGACCGGCGACGTCGCGATGGTAGCGATGGATCGCCGTTCGCTAAGCTTCATGTACAGCTTTCCGAACTACATCCCGCTCAATGCAGGCGCGGTGCGCCGGATCGCGCGCGCGGTCGAACCGCTGGCGTTCGACCGCATCTATGGCGCGTGGTGGGGCCGCAATATCGCCGCGAATGCCAGAGCGGCATTCGACATGTCCGTCCGGCGATATATTGCCGCGATTTCGGATTCCTAGCGCATCGACCTCGCCAGCGCGGCGAAGCGGCGCTCGACATTTACCTGTCGCGCCGGCTGCATCGCGATGGGCTTGTTCTTCGGCTCGGCGAGCCACCCGGTGAGCCGCGACATCAGGCCGGCCTGTTCGGAGCCGCTGTGCTCCTGCACGAAGGGATCGGTGTAGCAGCGGGCGCCCGCGGCCTTGGCGATCTGTGCCACGGCTTCGGTCATCGCCGGCGCGCCGGCGGTGTAGACCACGTCGTCCGGCGAGAGCTGCGGCAGATGGTCGGTCGGCCGTCCGCTGCGAACCGCATTCGATATCTTTTGCGGTTCCGATACGATCGGAATCAGCTTCACGTTGGGAAACAGCGCCAGCCGGCAGAGGGCGGCGTTCATGTACAGCGAACGAATGCTCCGTGCCTGCACCACGAACACCATTTCCCGCTCCGGCTGCTCCATGATCGCGGCGACCGCGACCGACCACATCGGCGCAAATCCAGTCCCGCTCGCGACCAGCACGATGCGACCCGGATGGCCGGCCCGGAAGAAGGCGCGGCCGAACGGTCCCGTCAGCTTGACGCGGTGCCCGGCCTGAATGTCGCGGCCGAGCGCCGACGACACCAGGCCGTCCTTCACCTTCCGAATGTGAAAGTGCAGCAGGCGGTCGTGCGGGCGGCCTTCCAGTGGATAGGTCGGGCTGTAGGAGCGCGCCGGAAAGCCCTGATACTGCAGCTTGCAGTACTGGCCGGGAAGGATTTCCAGTTCTTTCGGCAATTCGACGTCGACGCCGACCACGTCGGGCGCAAGCTGCACGATCTCGGCCACGCGCGCCGGCAGTGTGGTCGGCTCCGGCGCCGCCTCGATCGCAATCTCGAGATCGGAGACGATCCTCGCCTGGCAGGCATGGATCATGTCGTCGCCAGGCGTCTGGCCGCCGAACACCTTGCCGTCGACGAGGTGCACCTTGCAGGCGCCGCATATGCCGGAGCGGCAGTCATGCGGAAGATCGACGCCGTTCATCAACGCCCAGTCGAGCAGCAGGTCGCCGCAATTGGCGAGAAACGGCTCGTCATTGACGGTTACCTTGCAAATCTTCTTCATCATTCCACCTCGAGACGAATGGGCCGGACATGTCTTGTGTGTCGGATCTGGCTGTGATCGAACGCTGCGAGCCGCATGGAAACGCCGGTTCTGATCGGCACGTCGAATTTGCTCGGGGCATCGAGCCGGCGCTTCACCTCGAGCGCCCAATAGCCGGAGGCCCAGCGGGCCGCGCACCTGATGTCGGCACGGTCGCCTGAAAATTCCCCGTTGACGATGACGCCGGGGATCACCGTCCCGATCGGGATGCGCGCGTCCGCCTCGGTGGAGTAGGGAACCGACTCCTGCTCGGTCATGTACCAGCGCGCGCCGTCGCTATCGCCGTGATCGGGATCGAGATCGACCGCGCCCATTGCTGCCGTCGTCGTCTCGGCGACCTTGGGCAGGCGAAGCGGGGCGATCAGGCGGCTGCGGGTGGCACCGCCGGAGGTGTCGGCCTCGATGGTGAAATTGTCCTTGTAGTTCGTCGTTCCCGGATCGGCCCCGAGACCACCCCGGTATGGAACGACGTTCGCCGCCTGCATCGGCGTCGGTTCCTGCGGCGGCCCGATATGGGAATCATCCATCCAGCCGGTAGCGCCGCCGCTGGTGGCCTTCCATTGCCAGACATCGACATAGCCGCCGCCGGTGAAATGCAGCCCGCGGCCGCTCATGGTCGCCGGCGCGTTCTCGACCGGCCGCGGCCCGGCGTGAAAGGTTCGGCCACCTGCGAGGGTGGCGTCCGACGTCGTCAACAGCACCGAAAACTTGTCTTCATTGTACTGATGCTCGTCGCCGATCCGATAGCCGGAGTGCAGCAGGTGCCATCCGTCGCCTTCCTTGACCAGCGGCAGGTGCTTCAGCGAGCGCGTCGAGTCCTCCCAGGTGAAGAGGAAATACGCAAAGGTGCCGTCATGCACCGCGCGGACCGTGATCCGGGTTTCGCCCTTGCCGTCGAAATTCCCGCCTTCGCCGGTCAGGAGCGAAAACGGCTTCACGCCGCGCCAGGCCCGGTCCGACGTGTCGCCGTCCAGGGTCGGCGCCGCGGCGGTGCTGATGCGCACAATCCGCAGCCGGTCCACCGCAAACTGATCGGTCGCCACGATGAATCCGGCGCCGGTGATCGCAGCTGCGGTCGCCACGACAAACGCATTGGCCTGCAGCGTCGGATTTCGCGAGCGCGCTGGGCCGGGCCCCGGGCGCCGCGCCGGATCCGTTTTGGAGGCGTGTTCCCGGCGCGCCTGCGGCTGAAGCGGGTGCGACGGCGCTTCCGGCAGCGCTTCGTCGATATCTTCGGACTGCGTCCCGCGCGCCGACTGCTCGGCCAGCATCCCGAGCAGTTCGATGGCATCGAGCCGCGGCGGCGGGGCCGGCAGCGGCGCGGGGCGGAAGATGCGAAGCAGCTGCGCGGCGCCGCCGCTCCTGTATTGAGTTAGAACATGAAGAACGACAAAGGCGAGGATCACCCAGGTCCCGACCCAATGCAGCATCGCCACGTCGTAGCCGGAGTAGAAGCCGAAATAGAGCAGACCTCCGCTGACCAGCAGCATCGTCATCGTTACAAAGAAGATCCAGTACATCAGCGCAATGAGCGCGCCGAGCCTGGTCTGCCCGCCGCGGAACAACCCGCTCAAGCGGACCTTGTCCAGTTTCACGCGGCGCGAGAGCCCGGAACGGACCAGGTAGACGGCATAACCCACGGCTACCGCCACCAGAACGACGGCCGCCTGCATGTGCAGGGTCCATACGCTCGCCCGCGGCAACACCACATCCAGCACGTTGATCCAGGTCCGATCGGGCGTTTCTGTTGCGATCCGCAACCCGCTGACGAGCGCAACGACGAACGCGGCGACGAACAACCAGTGTAGTATGATGGTGCCATAATCTGTCTTACGCTGCCTCACGCATACGCCCCGCTACTTCCTCTTTCCGGGGCAGCAACCAGCGGCCGGTCTTGCTGCCGAACAAATCTTGTCTCCAACACCATCGTCGAGCCAACTCCCGGCGTGCCCGCGAACCATGCGGGAACGCCGGGAGTCGTGCCGCGCCGCTATTCCCAGATGACGTGAAGATGGTTCACCGGTTCGGGCGTGCCCGAATGGCCGTGATCGGCAGCGATCGTGGCCGCCTCGCCGGCCCCGATCGTGGCCGGGACGTCGTTGATCGCCATGGCGGCAGTCTGTGGCAGGGTGTGGACGTCGCTGTTGCTGGTCTGCGATCCCTGCGGATTCGACTGAAGTAGCGCAGCCAGGCTGGCCAGATCGATATCGCCGGTCACGATATCGGTGATGTCGACACTGTCGCCCTGTGCCGTACCAGGGGGGGCGCCCCCCTCGTTGAGCTGGGCGAGCTCAAGCTGGATCTGCTGCACGATCTCTTCGGCGTCGTCGACGGTCAACCCGCTGAACACTTCAGGGTTCGCGGCTATCAGCGCTTCCATCTCCGCGATCGCCGCATCGAGGTCCTCGGTGGCCTGCGCCGTATCAGTGGCATCGCCGGTCTCTGCGGTCTCTGCAGGCGTGGTGGTTTCCGTCGGCGTTTCTGCGGGATCGGCAGGCTTCACCTCTGGTTCGACCGGCTCGGTTGGCCCGTTCTGCGGCGCCGGATTCGCCAGCGCCGGATCGGTGTTGACGGCATTGATGATGCTGAGCTGGCTGGCGCGGAGCGCCTGCTCCATGCCGGGCACGCTGGTGCCGCTTGCCGCGGCGTTTGCCGACGAGATGGCGGCGTTGATATCAGACAGGATCGCCTGAACGTGACCGAGCGTCGCGCCGGAATATTGCCCCGCACTGACCTCGGCGAGCAGACCGTTCTTCAGGGCGACGAGATCGTTGGTCTGGGACGCGGCGCTGCCAAATGCTGGCTGGCTTGCTTCGACACCGTTCTGCCCGAGTCCGATCACAGGCGAGCGCATTGCATCGTTTAAGATCGTGCCGGGATCGAGCAGGCTGGGAGCGGTCGAGGAACCGCGCGCGTGATTGGTCGGCTGCGTTTCGTCGAAGACCGTGATGGCTGGCGGCGATACCGGAGCGATCGACGAATTCGTGGCCTCATCCGCCGGCGCGTCGCGATCGGCTTCTCGAACATATTCTCTGTCAGCGGAGCCCGCCATATTTCATCCCCTGCTATTCGCCCAAGTTCATGATGCGTAGGCACAATCGTCCGCCAGGGAGCAGGATGTTGCGCTTGCTCAAGGATCGTTTAGCTTCGTGGCGTCAATCGGCCCACACAGCGACGATTGGGTGCGCAAGCAAGGTCATAGACGGACGAATCCGTGACGCCAGCACATGCTCTGGAACTGGCAACGACGCGGTATCGAGCAAGAAAACTCAAGCCATTGACGTCGCTTGAGCCGGAACTGCGGCGAACGCCTCGTCGTGCCCGAATGTCATCCGGCGACGCCTGATAGGCATTCGTGCATGAAAGAGCGCGTTGCAACCGTTCTACCCAAGCGTGAGTTCGAATGATCTGCTTTCGTCGCATTCTTGCCGAATCCTTCGTCGCATTCTCGCCGAAAAATGGTCTGCATCACCCTTCAAGGAGACTTGCAAGAAGACTTTGGCGTCGAGCGAGTGGAAGGGCTGTTCAATGAGTATCGCTCAGGGACGGGCGCAGGCTGCGTCTTCCCGCGTCATTTCCGGACTGTTCTCCTCATTGGCTGCTGATGATCCCGTTACGCTTGCGTTGCGCGACAGTGCGCGGCGCATGATTGGCGTTGCGGTGTTCAGCGGCGTGATCAACATCCTGATGCTGTCCGGCTCGATCTACATGCTGCAGGTCTACGACCGCGTGATTCCGAGCCGCAACCTCGCGACGCTGCTCGGGCTGTCGTTGATGGTGCTGGTCGCCTATGTCGTGCAGGGATATTTCGATGCGATGCGGGCGCGGATGCTGTCGCGGATCGCCACGCTGTTCGACGGCGCGCTGCAGGGGTCGATTCATTCGGCGCTTGCCACCCTGCCGCTGCGCGGGGTGAAGGCGGTGCTGATGCAGCAGCCGCTGCGCGATCTCGATCAGGTGCGCACCTTCATGTCGGGCATGGGGCCGACGGCGTTCCTCGACATGCCCTGGATTCCGCTGTTCCTGATCGGGCTGTTTCTGTTCCACCCTTTGATCGGCTTCGTGGCGCTGCTCGGCACCGCGGCGATCATCGCCATGACGATGCTGACCGAACGGATCTCGCGCGGTGCTGCCAAGTCGGCGATGGACTTGAACGCGCAGCGGCAGGTGCTGGCCGACGCCACGCAGCGCAATGCGGAAATCGTTCGGGCGCTCGGCATGACCGATCGGCTGGGGGCCCGCTGGGCGCAGGCCAACGAGCGCTACCTGCAGGAGAACATCCGCTCGGCCGACATCTACGCCAATCTCGGTGCCGCCGCGAAGGTGCTGCGCTACATTCTGCAATCGGGAATGCTGGGCATCGGCGCCTATCTGGTCGTGGTCGACAAGGCGTCCGGCGGCATCATGATCGCGTCATCCATCCTGATGGGGCGCGCGTTGGCGCCGGTCGAAATCGCACTCGGCAGCTGGAAGCAACTGGTCGCCGCGCGGCAGGGTCTTGCGCGTCTGCGCGATATCTGCAAGGCGACCGCGCCACCTGCGGCGCCGCCGGTGATGCTGCCGCGTCCCTTTCGCGAATTGTCGGTGCAGAATCTCGCGGTGGCTGCGCCCGGCTTCGACATGCCGATCGTGTCCGGTGTCTCGTTCTCGCTCAAGGCCGGCGCGGGGCTGGCGCTGCTCGGCGCCAGCGCGTCAGGCAAGACCTCGCTCTCCAAGGCACTGGTCGGAATCTGGCCGGCGCGTCGCGGCTCGGTGCGGCTCGACGGCGCCGCGCTCGATCAGTGGCGCAACGAGGATCTCGGTCGCCACATCGGCTATCTTCCGCAGGACGTCGGCCTGTTCGACGGCACCGTAGCCGAGAACATCTGCCGTTTCGACGAGAACGCAACCTCCGACGCCATTCTCAAGGCGGCGCAGATCGCCGGCGTCCATGACATCATCCTGCGTCTGCCGGAGGGCTACGCGACGCGCCTCGGCGCCGGCGGCATTTCGCTGTCAGCCGGGCAGAAGCAGCGGGTCGGGCTGGCGCGGGCGGTGTACGGCGATCCGTTCCTGCTCGTGCTCGATGAACCTAACGCCAATCTGGATGCGGACGGCGAGAACGCCCTGACCCGCGCCATCGGGATCATGCGTCAGAACAAGTCCATCGTCATCGTCATCTCGCACCGTCCGAGCGCGCTCTCCGCGCTCGACATGACGATGGTGCTCTACGATGGCAAGTTGATCGCGTTCGGCCCGAGCGCGGAAGTGTTTGCACGCGTCAAGGCGGCAAACGGCAAGAAGGAGCCGGCGCCGCCGCAGGCAAAAGCAGAGCCGCGGCCAGCGCTGGCCGAGAGTGTTCCGTCATGAAGATGATCGACCCGACGTATGCCGACGAACGATCTGCGCGGCTTCGTATCAACGAGCCGGATGGCGACGCTTCCGGGCCGCAGGGCGAGGCGCTGATCCTCGAACTGCAGCGGCTGCGCCAGGCTTTCGACCAGGAGAACCGGCCCGAACCGGACCGGTCGCAGCCGCGACGCGCACCGCCTGACAGCCAGCGTGCGCAGGGTCGGCGTCCCCCGCGCCAACAGGCGCGGCCGAAACGCTCCAAAAAGAAAGGCAAGATGGGGCGGGTGCTCGACGCCTGGCTCGGGCCGTTGGGTTTCCAGAGCAATGCCCCTGATGGCGATGCACCGGCGCCGCGCGGCAGCCAGGCCGTGCGCGAACCGGAGTTCATCAGCCCGCAGCGCGCGCGGGGGCCGATCATCGCGCCCGACGATCCGTCGTTGATCAACATCCCAAGGCCTGCAGCCACAAGGCCTTCAACGAGACCTTCAACCGGAACCACACCCAGGCCCTCGCCGGGCCCGGCAGCGAAGCCCGGGTTCAGGCCCACGGAAAAACACGCATCGCGGCCGGCGCTGGAGATCGAACCCACGCTGGAGATGCGGGATCCGCTCCGGATCGAGGCACCGCGCCTCGCGCCATCGATTCCGGCCAGCGCCGTCGTGTCCGGACGCGCCCAGGGGCGTATGGTCGACATCGCCCGCCAGGGCGTCAACAAGAGCGTTGCGTTTCTCGTCAATCGCGACGGCTCGCCCGATGCTGCCGGTGCGCCTGGCGACAGCATCGTGCAGCGGGCGGGGCGTGCCTATGAGCACGAGTTGCGCACCGGGCTTCGGGCGCTCCTGATCGTCGGCGGGCTCGCGTTCGGCTTGATGGTGCTGCTGCCGCTCTCGGGCGCCGTGGTCGTGCCGGGCAACCTGGTGGTCCAGTCCAACGTCAAGGCCATCCAGCATCCGACCGGCGGGGTGGTGTCGCAGATTCCGGTCCGCAACGGCATGCGCGTCACTGCGGGCGATCTGCTGCTTCGGCTCGACTCGACGCAGGCGCAGGCCAACCAGCAGGTGGTGAGCAAGCAACTCGACGAAGTGCGCGCGAAGATCTCGCGGCTTTCTGCCGAGCGCGACGGTTTGCCCCGGCCGGCGATACCGGCCGAAATGTCGGCGCGCCTGGAAGACGCCAACGTCAAGAACCTGCTGGCATCGGAGGCTTCGCTGTTCCGGGCGCGGGTGACTGCACGCGAGAGCCAGAAGGAACTGCTGCAGAGCAAGGTCTCTCAGCTCAACCAGGAGATCGAGGGCCTCGAATCCCAGGTTGCCGCCAAGGCCAAGCAGCTCGAGCTGATTACGGGTGAACTGACCGGCGTGCAGGAACTGTTCGACAAGCGCCTCGTGCCGCTGGCACGGCTCACGACCCTTCAGCGCGAGAGCGCCAGAATCGAAGGCGAGCGCGGCCAGCTGATTTCCACGATTGCCGAGACCAAGGCCAAGATCGGCGAAGCGCAGCTTCAGATCGTGCGACTCGATCAGGATGTGCGGACGGAGGTCGTCAAGGAACTCGGCGAGGCGCAGGGCAAGGAAGCCGAATTGACCGAACGCGGCGTCGCCGCGCGCGACGTGCTCGACCGCATCGAGATGCGTGCGCCGACGTCGGGCGTGATCCATCAGCTCGCCGCCCACACCATCGGGGGCGTGATTCGCGCCGGCGATACCATCATGGAGGTGGTGCCTGACTCCGATGACCTGCAGATCGAGGCACGGCTGCAGCCGAACGATATCGATCAGGTGCGCAAGGGTCAGCAGGCCTACGTCCGCTTCTCGGCCTTCAACCAGCGGGTGACGCCGCAGTTGATCGGCGAAGTGTCGTATGTCTCGCCCGACACCACCCGCGATACGCAGACCAACATGTCCTATTTCACGGTCCGGATCATGCTGCCGGAGGAGGAACGCCGCCGGCTGGCCGGATTGCAGCTCAGTTCCGGCATGCCGGCCGAAGTGTTCATGCAGACCGGCAGCCGGACCATGCTCAGTTACCTGTTCAAGCCCATCATGGACCAGTTCGAACGCGCGTTCGTCGAGCGGTAGAGGGGGAGGGCAGCGGCGCTCCAGGGTTCCCGGCAATCTTGCCACTCCTGATGGTATGGCTATATCAGGGCTTTCCACCCGCATGCTTTGCAGTGAGCCCGATATGACCACGACCGCCGCCGCCGAATCCCAGCCGTTTCAGGCCGAAGTTGCCGAACTTCTGAACCTGATGGTGCACTCGGTCTATTCGGAGACCGACATCTTCCTGCGCGAACTGATTTCGAATGCGTCGGATGCCTGCGACAAGCTGCGCTATGAGGCGATCGCCGCGCCTGAACTGATCACGGACGGCGAGCCGCCAAAGATCAAGATCATCCCCAACAAGCACGCGGACACGCTGGCCGTCGTCGACAGCGGCATCGGCATGGACCGCCAGGAGCTGATCGACAATCTCGGCACCATCGCGCGTTCCGGCACCAAATCCTTTCTCTCCCGCCTCACCGAGGCCAAGGACGGCGCCGGCCTGATCGGCCAGTTCGGCGTCGGCTTCTATGCGGCCTTCATGGTCGCCGACCGCATCATCGTCACTTCGCGGCGCGCCGGCTCCGATCAGGTCTTCGTCTGGTCGTCCTCGGGCGGCAGCGGGTTCGAGATCGCGCCGGCGAGCGGGGAGGATGCTGCGCGCGTCACGCGCGGCACCGAGATCGTGCTGCATCTGAAAAAGGATGCGGCGAAATATCTCGAGGCCCACGAGATCGAGCGCATCGTCCGCGCCTGGTCCGACAACATCCAGTTTCCGATCGAACTGGTTCCGGAGGAGGGCGAGCCGCGCCAGATCAATTCGGCCAGCGCGCTGTGGCAGCGGTCGAAGTCCGATCTCACGCCCGAGGACTACAAGCAGGCCTACCAGTCGATCGCGGGCGCGTTCGACGATCCCGCGATGACGCTGCATTACCGGGCCGAGGGGCGGCAGTCCTATGCGGTGCTGCTGTTTGCGCCGTCGACAAAACCGTTCGACCTGTTCGACCAGGCGCGCAAGGGCAAGGTCAAGCTCTACGTCCGCCGCGTCTTCATCGCCGACGACGCTGACCTTTTGCCGGCCTATCTGCGTTTCATCCGCGGCGTGATCGACAGCGAGGATCTACCGCTGAACATCTCGCGTGAGATGCTGCAGAACAATCCGCAGCTCGCGCAGATCCGGAAAGCCGTCACCGGCCGCGTGATCTCCGAACTCGAAAGCCTCGGCGACAAGGAGCCGGAGGCGTTCGGAAAAATCTGGGACGCGTTTGGACCGGTCATCAAGGAAGGCATCTGGGAGGATTTCGAGCGGCGCGAGAAGCTGCTGGGCCTGTCGCGCTTCACCACGACGAAGGGCGAGAACCGCACGCTCAAGCAATATGTCGAGGATCTCAAGCCGAACCAGACTGATATCTATTATCTCACCGGTGACAGCGTCGAGCGGCTCAAGTCGAATCCAAAACTGGAGTCTGCCACCGCGCGCGGCATCGAGGTGCTGCTGCTGACCGATCCGGTCGATGCGTTCTGGACCTCGGCGCCGCTCGATTTTGGCGGCAAGCCGCTGAAGTCGCTGAGCCAGGGCGATATCGATTTCGGCCTGATCCCGCTGCTGGACGACAAGGCCGACGACAAGAAGGACGAGGCCGGCCCGGACGAAGCGATGACGATCGCGGTGATCAAGGATGCGCTCGGCGAGCGCGTCTCCGACGTGCGCGCGTCGCAACGGCTGACCGCGAGCGCGTCATGCCTGGTCGCGGGCGGCGGCGCGCACGACCGCATGCTCGAACGGCTGCTGGCGATGCAGAACAAGGGCCCGGTCACCAAGCCGATCCTGGAGATCAACATGCGCCATCCGCTGGTGGCGGCGATTGCCGGCGACAAGGAGGCGGCAAAGGATCTGTCGCTACTGTTGCTGGAACAGGCGCAGATCCTCGATGGCGAACTGCCGGAGGATCCGGCCGCATTCGCCAGCCGGCTCAACCAGCTGGTGCTGCGCGGTCTCGCCAAGGGATAGTAAAGGATAAAAATCGTCGTGCTGCGTGAACCGGATTTCAAGGTCGGCCGTATCTGCTGGAGAACCGGGGTATCGCATCGCCATGACGACGCCTGACGGCACCGATATATTCTACGGCAGGATTCCGGTCTTTCGCGGTTTCGACCGCCTGATGGACCCGGTGCTGTACACGCCGTTGCCAGATGATTGGAGCGTGGGCGTCGCCGACATCGTCGAATCGACCAAGGCGATCGCCAACCAACGCTACAAGGCGGTCAACATGGCCGGCGCGGCCGTGATCGCCGCCGTCACCAATGCGCTGGACGGACGCGAATTTCCGTTCGTGTTCGGCGGCGACGGCGCAAGCTTTGCGGTGTCGCCCGGCGATCTCGACCGCGCGCGCGAAGCGCTGGCGGCAACCGCGGCGTGGGTTCGCGAAGATCTCGATCTGGCCATGCGGGTCGCGCTGGTGCCGGTGAGAGAAATCCGTGCGCGCGGTCTCGATGTTCGTGTCGCCCGCTTCGGGCCGTCGGCGAATCTATCCTACGCAATGTTTTCCGGCGGTGGCCTCGGCTGGGCCGATGCCGCGATGAAGCGCGGCGAGTTCGCCGTCGCTCCTGCGGAGCCGGGCGTGCAGCCGGACCTGTCCGGCCTTTCGTGCCGTTTTGAGGAAATCCCTGCCACGCGCGGTCTCATTCTGTCGGTGCTGGTAGTGCCGGCCAAGGGCGCCGATCCGCTCGCCTTCCGCAAGGTCATCGAAGATATCATTCGGCTGGTCGAGAAGAGCCCGGATGCGGGGCGCCCGGTGCCGTCGGAAGGGCCGCCGCTGCGCTGGCCGCCGGCCGGGCTGGAGTATGAAGCGCGCGCCGCGCGCGGCGGATCGCTGCTGAAGCGGCGCACCTTCGTGCTTGCCTTTACGCTATGGGCCTATCTGGTACTGCGCCTCGGCATCAAGGTCGGCAACTTCGTGCCGAAGAACTATATCCGTCAGGTGGTCGAGAATTCCGACTTCCGCAAATACGACGACGGCCTGCGGATGATCCTCGATTGCACGGAAGAACTCGAGCGCGCGCTGACGCAGCGTCTTGAAGATGCCGCCTCTAGCCACATTGCGCACTACGGCCTGCACCGGCAGGATGCCGCGATGATGACCTGCTTCGCGCCCTCGGTGATGCGGAGCGACCATGTCCACTTCATCGACGGCGCCCGCGGCGGCTACGCCTCGGCAGCGACGGCGATGAAGGCGATGGCGGCGTAGGGTTTGGTCGCCGCGGAGCGCGCAGACAGACGCGGCCTTCACTTGCCCCAGCGCGTCAGCCGAATCGCCAGCGCAGTCCCCAAGCCGTAGACCGCCATCGCCGCGCCGACCAGCGCAAACAACATCCACGCCGGCGCGCCCATCGAGGAGAGCAGCCAACCGCCGCCGCCGACCAGCACCAGTCGTGCAGTGCCTGCAATCACGGGGCCGCCGACCTTCGCCGCGCCTTGCGACGAAAAATAGAGACACGCGCCCAGCCCGAAAAAGGCAAATGCCGGGCCGGCCCACGTGAAGTACGAGGTAGCGGCGGCGGTGACCCCGGGATCGCTGGTGAACATCGAAATCCACAGCGACGGTTTGGCTGCGACGATCAGGCCGATGGTGCCGACGGTGATGGCCGACGCGAGACCTGCCGTCCATGCCACCTGCCGCGCGCGCGTTACGAGGCCCGCGCCCATTGCCATGCCGACCATCGGCACCGAGGCAACGCCGAATGCGAAGGCTATTGGCGTCAGCAAAAATTCCAGCCGCGAGCCCATGCCGTAGCCGGCCAGGATCTCGGTGCCGTAGCCGGCGAGGATTTTTGTGAAGATCAGAACCGTCAGCACGGTTTGCAGCGGCGACAGGCAGGACACCGCACCGACCTTGAGGATGTCGACGAACATGGCGCGCTGAAACTTGAATCCCCTGAAATTGAGCGTCAGCCGGCTGTGGCCGCCGATCAGCCACCAGGCCAGGAAGATTGCCCCGAGCGCGAATGCGGCCAGTTGCCCGGCGGCGACGCCGCGCATGCCAAGCTGGGGCAGGCCGAACAGCCCTAAGCCGAGCGTGCCGCCGACCGCGATCTGCACCAGCGCGGTGCCGATCAGCGTCACCGAGGGAATGCGCATGTCGCCGGTGCCACGCACAACTGAAGCCAGCGTATTCACCAGCCAGATCGCGATCGCGCCGGAGAACAGCACCTGCGAATACGCCATCGCCTGTTCGAGCACGCCGCCGCTGCCGCCGAGCAGGGTGTAGAAGGTACGGCCGAAGACCAGCATCATCACGGTGAAGAAGATTCCGGCGCAGGCGCCGATCATCGCCGCATGCAGCGCCAGCGTCGCCGCCCGGTCGCGGTCGCCGGCACCGATGGCGCGGCTGATGGCGGAGGAAACACCGCCGCCCATCGCGCCCGCCGACATCATCTGCGTCAGCATGACGAACGGAAACACCAGCGCGATCCCGGCGAGTGCCTCGGTGCCGAGCCGGCCGATATAGGAGGTCTCGGCGACCGCCACCAGCGTCGTGCCGAACATCGCGATCGTGTTGGGGATCGCCAGTTTCAACAGCGTCGGCAGGATCGGTGACGTCAGGAGGCTGTTGACCGCGGCCGGCGGAACGGCTGCGGGGCGCGCGTCGAGCGGAGCCTCAATGGTCATTGCACTATCAGTTCTGCGATATCGATCGAATGCATTATGGCTGACATATTATCGGGCAGGGCAGGCGCGGGCCAGTCACGGCCGCGCAGGGGTCACCACGGCAGGCCGCATAGGTCGATTATTCCGTCGCGCGGCTTGCGCGTGAAATCGAGTATGTATGGCGCCATCGCCTCGAAGCGGATTCTTCCACCCGGCTGCTCGGCATAGACCTCGCCCTTGAACGCATGCCAGCCGCGCGCCTGATAGAATGCCTCGTTGTGCGGCTCGCAGAACAGCAGCGCAAAGCGCACCGCTTCGTGGTCGCGCAGGGTCCTGATCGCGGCGTTGAGCGCCAGTGTCGCATAGCCGCGGCCCCGGCAATCCTCACGGGTCGAGACGCCGCCGATGCCGCCGATATGGACCTTGCGGCCGTCCCACAGGGCGTCACGGAAATAGATGCCGACATGGCAGGCCAGTCCGGGATTCGGAGAATCTTCCGGCGCGTCAATCAGTACGCGCAGGTCGGCATGGGCCCATTCGATATGGCCCCACGACAGCTTTTCGACGACATGACGCGGCCAGACCGCGTTCAGCAGCGGTTCGGCCTTCGGCCACGATGCGTCCCCGTTCAGGACGTCGATCTCGATGCTCATGCCATTTCCTCAAGGCTCCCGCCGTGGGCCGGGCAGGGCGCTACCTCTGTACCCTGCCGTTTTGCCAAATTGGATGTGTTTAACACCAAAGGAACCTTCTATAAGGGTTCCCGTTACACCCCCGTACCCCATCAGTTCGGACATCACCCATGACCTTCACGCTGCCCAACCTCCCCTATGCCCATGACGCCCTTGCACCCCATATGTCCAAGGAAACGCTGGAATATCACCACGACAAGCATCACCAGGCTTACGTGACCAACGGAAACAACGCGATCAAGGGGACCGAATTCGAGGGCAAATCCCTTGAGGAAATCGTCAAAGGCTCGTTCGGGAAGAATCCGGCCGTGTTCAACAATGCCGGCCAGCACTACAACCACCTGCATTTCTGGAACTGGATGAAGCCGAACGGTGGTGGCAGCAAGCTGCCCAGCCGTCTCGAAAAGAAGATCACCGAGGATCTCGGCGGCCTCGACAAGTTCAAGGCCGATTTCGCCGCCGCCGGCGTCGGCCAGTTCGGCTCCGGCTGGTGCTGGCTGTCGGTCAAGAACGGCAAGCTCGAAATCTCCAAGACCGCGAACGGCGAGAGCCCGCTGGTCTACGGCGCGACGCCGATTCTCGGCTGCGACGTCTGGGAGCACTCCTATTACATCGACTACCGCAACCGCCGCCCGGATTATCTCAAGGCGTTCTGCGATCACCTGATCAACTGGGAATACGTCGACGAACTGTTCGGCAAGGCTTGACGCTTTGTCATTCCGGGGCGCGCGTAGCGCGAACCCGGAATCCATCGGGCCGCATGTCTCGATGTGAAATGGATTCCGGGTTCAGCCCTGCGGGCTGCCCCGGAATGACGAGAGAACAGGGGCGGTAGCTGTGGCTGCCGCCCTTCTTCATTGGTGTAATGCCCTTTCCATTCTTGCGGGAAGGAGGCGCGTGCGGCACAAGCGGCGTGCCGGTTGACGATGCTGTCCTAGGGAATATGCGATGAGCTATCTGCTGGTCTTTTTCGGGGGCGGCCTCGGCGCGATGCTGCGCCATCTCGTCAACGTCAGCTGCGCCCGCTGCCTCGGCACGGCATTTCCCTGGGGCACCTTCATCATCAACATCACGGGCTCGACCGTGATGGGGCTGATCGCGGGCTACCTCGCCTTCAAGGGCGAGGCCTCGCAGCCGTGGCGGCTGTTCCTGATGACCGGCGTTCTCGGCGGCTACACCACCTTTTCGGCCTACTCGCTCGACGCCGCGCTGCTCTACGAACGGGGCGAGTTGGGGCTTGCCGCGCTCTACGTGATCGGCTCGGTCGTGCTCTCGATCGCAGGCCTGTTCGGCGGCCTCGCACTGGTTCGGCACTTTTCCTGACGATGACTCGAGCCCGCGTGACGCCCTCGCATGGGCATCCCTGAGATGCGCATGGATATCGGCCAGCTTCCGTTTGCTTCACTTGATGGCCGGGACTAAGCAGGGTGGATTCTCATCATCCGCCGACCGATTGCCTTGTCAGAACCACCGATGAAAGACCCGGCGCCTGCCGACGACGGCGAGATGCGCCCCAAGCGCGCCCGCAAACCAGTCGGCTGGTCGATGATCTTCATCGGCGCGCTGGTCGCGGTCTGCGTCGCACTGGTCTGGCGGCGCGACGGCATCGACGGCGTGCTCAGCATTCTCACCCACGATCTGTTCCTGTTCGGGGAAATCCTGCCGCGGGTGCTGGCCGGCTGCCTGCTCGGCGGGTTCATTGCCGAAATCCTCCCGCATGACAAAGTCTCGCGCGCGCTCGGGCCATCTTCCGGCCTGAAGGGACTTTTGATCGGAACGGCGTTCGGCGCGATCCTGCCCGGCGGTCCCTTCACCGCCTATCCGGTGGCGGCGGCATTGCTCACGGTCGGCGCCGATTTCGGCGCCACCATCGCCATGGTGGTGAGCTGGACGCTGATCGGCTACGGCCGCGCGGTGGCGTGGGAATTGCCGATCCTCGGCACCGAGTTCACGCTGTGGCGGATCGTGATCTCGCTGCCGATCCCGGTTCTGGCCGGCGCGCTCGGCCGATTCGTCTATGTGCGGATGTATCCGAAGGGCGAAGCTTCGTGAACCTCTCCACGCTGATCATCGATGTCACCCTGTGGGGCTCGGTCGCCATCCTCGGCTTCATGGCCTGGCAGCGCGGACGCGTGGTGCTGGTGTCGTCGGTGCGCGAAGGCTCGATGGACTTCATCAACATCGTGCCGCGAATCGCGCTCGGCGTGATCGGCTCGGGTTTCATTGCCGCCGTGATCCCGCCGGAAGTCATCACCGGCTGGCTCGGGCCCGACAGCGGCTGGCTCGGCGTGCTCACCGCCGTCATCGCGGGCGCCGCCACGCCGGGCGGCCCGGTGGTCGGTTTTTCGATCGGCGCGGTCGCGATGAAAGTCGGTGGCGGCTCGCCGCAGGTGATCGCCTACGTCGTCGCCTGGGCGCTGTTCGCCTTCCAACGCATGATCCTCTGGGAGATCCCGTTCATGCCGGCGAAGTTCGTCTGGTTTCGTGCGGCGGTGTCGCTGCCATTCCCGTTCCTGGCAGCCGCGATCGCGATGGCGATCGGCAAACCCTGAGGGCCGCAAGACCATTACAAGGCTTCCTAAAAGGAGCCGAAACCATTATCTTTGCAGCATGACCCGGTTGCTCGAACAGGCTGTTGAAGCCGTATCCGCATTGCCAGACGAGACGCAGGACGAACTCGCGCGGATTCTCCTGCAACTCGCGGGCGTGGACCAGCCACCCTATGAGCTGACGCCTGAAGAAGCCGCGGACCTTGACGCTTCGCTGGCCGAAGCCGTGCGAGGTGAGTTTGCGACAGACGAAGAGGTCCGCGCCGTCTGGGCGAAGCATGGACTGTGAAGGTCCGGTACACACGGCGGGCGATCCGGCAGTTGGCCGAAATCCTCGACTACGTTGATGCGCGCTCGCCGCAGGGCGCCGAAAACATCAAGCGACGACTTCAGGCCATGATTGATCTGCTCGCGGATCACCCGAATTCCGGGCGGCTTACCAACAAGCGCGATATCCGCCGCGCCGTGGCGCGACCGTATCCCTATGTGATTTTCTACCGGCCAGACACCACGAGGATTGTTACCCATGGTGTTCGGCATACGGCACGCAAACCGCTTTAGCCCTCGCCCATCGATCGGCGGCGCGGCCAAAACAAGTGGCGTCCATCACGAAGTGTTGTCAGGGCAATGACTGCGCCCGTGTGGACTGCTTCATAGACAGCCTCACCGCTTTCAATCCTCAATCCTGCGCACGTGCGGCTCCGCCGCGCGGTGCTCATTCATGGAGAGGAGTATTAACATGCCAATGCCCTCTACGATGAAATTCAGGATGCTGCTCGCGATTGTATCGACTGCGCTGTTCGCAGGGGCGGCGCGAGCCGACGTCATCATGGACTGGAACGCAAAGGCTGACGCCATTGCCACGGAAAAGCAGATCACGCCTGCGCCGCATAGCCGCGTGTTGTCGATGCTTCACGTCGCAATGTTCGAAGCCGTGAACGCCATCGAACGGCGTTATGCGCCGTACAAGCTCACACTTTCCGCAGACCGCTCCACTTCGAAGGAAGCTGCGGCGGCTGCGGCAGGCTACGACGTGCTTCTCGCGATCTACCCGGACCAGAAGCCGGATCTGGACAAGGCGCTTGCAGCGTCGCTTTCGGGTATTGCGGACACTGAATCGAAGTCGAAAGGCATTGAGCTTGGGCAACAGGCCGCCGCCGGCGTGATTGCCTTGCGGGCCAGCGACGGTAGCGCCACGCAGGAAAGCTATCGTCCCTCCACAAAGCCCGGCGTCTATGTGCCGACGACCGTGCCGGTTTTCTCCACAGTCGGAGCCGTGACCCCCTGGGTCATGACATCGGGATCGCAGTTCCGCCCCGCGCCTCCGCCCGCGCTCGATTCCGAAACGTGGACCAGGGATCTCAACGAAATTCGCGAGATCGGCGGTCGCAACAGCAGCAAGCGTACCGCAGAGCAGACGACGATGGGGCGGTTCTGGTTCCTCACGGGAGCGCGCACCTACAATCCGATCGTCAGGCAGGCCGCAATGGCCAGAAACATGGACCTGGTCGATTGCGCGCGCCTGTTTGCTCTCACGTCCATCGCAGGCAACGATGCGATCATCGCGGTTTTCGACGCCAAGTTTCACTACAATCTGTGGCGGCCGGTAACGGCGATCCGAAACGCTGACACGACGTCCAACCCGGCGACGCCGCGGGAAGCATCATGGCTGCCGCTGGGCGAAACGCCCATGCATCCGGAATATCCGTGCGCGCACTGCATCGGTTCGGCTGCGGTCGGCGCGGTCCTGCAAAACATCGTCGGCAACGAGTTCGGCGAGTTCTCGCTGACGAGTTCGACGGCTCCCGGCGTGACGCGCAAGTGGACGCGAGTCCAGGACTACAGCGATGAGGTTGCCAATGCGCGCATCTATGCCGGCTTCCACTACCGCTTCTCGGCAGAAGTCGGGAAGGACATGGGTCGGAAGATCGGTGAGTTGACCGTAGCGACCCAGCTCCGCGGCGTCGAAGCCTTGGCCAAGCCCGCGCGCTGAAACATGCCGATGAACTGGCCTCGATTACGAGGCCAGTTCATCAACCGGATGAGTCGAGGGGTGCCTTGCACAGTGCAGCGTCAGCGCGAACATCAGTTGGTTTTTGCGAGCTTGTATGTGCCTTTCTTGTAACCAATGACCTGAGCAATCCCCTCGAAATTGCTCTTCAAAGGCTCGAAGGTAATGACGAGGTCGGCCTGGAGGCCTTCGAACTTTCCGGTCCCGCCGGTGATCTTGCACTTGTTGGGTTGCCCCGGCACGAAATCGCATTGTTCAAACGTTTGATCGCCGTCCTTGTCGACGTACGTACAGAAGCCGTGGAGTTCGACCGTTTTTGCCGATGTGTCCCGAAGCCGGCTGAACTGGCAGCGGCCTCCCATGCGATTGAGGACTGGGTTGCCCGCGTCGTTCGTTGCGGTCATGGCCTGGTTCACTATGTCAAACTCTCTGCCGCCGCCCACGGGCATCGGCTTCGGGGGCGGGATCGGCATCGCGGTATATGTGACATTGACCGGCCCCTCCGGGGGCATGCCCTGGGCATAAACACCGGCAGCCGTGAAAATGACGGCGATCGAAGACAACCCGACAAGTGCGTGAGAAATTGCCATTGCTCTCTCCCTTGATTGTGCAGAGAACTAATTGCAACTGTGGACGCTATGCCTCGCGAAGCACGTCAGCAATGACAAAGATTTTCAGTACGCATCAAGAAGTGTTGCATCGCGAGCCCGGCGAAAAGTACGCCAGCAGAGCTAACCCATTTCGAAAGCCGGTCTTGGATCGCCGGCGTCCGTTCCGGGTCTTCGAGCTTCGAGCACGTTGATGATCGTGGCGTTGCACGCGCATTAACCATGCAAAGCTTGCCGCCGCGAAAGACCGGACGCTTAGCACGCGGTTAACAGTTTCGCGCAAATGATAGGCGACCAGCGCAACATTTCAGATCGCCGCAAGAACTGCGAGCGGAACTCAGGCCCCTCACCGAAGGGATTAGCATGAGAACGCTTCTCATTGGTCTTCTGGCTGCTCCTCTGGTTGGCTGCAGCATTCCTCTATCGCCGCTCGCGAGCACCGATTCGTGCTCGGACGCAAACGGCTTTCTCGCCAGCGCGAATAAGTCGGTTGAACCTGCGTCAGCGCCGTCCAAATCCAGTTCTGCGGTGGTAAAGCCCAAGCCTGCCATTGCGGCGAAGGCGGAGGAACGCTCGACGACCGCCGTGCGCGAGAAGCCGCAACCTGCCGAGAAAAAGCCGGCATCCCCTGTGATCGAAGCGAAAGTTCAGGCGCCGGCATCAGCCCGTCCCGCCGAGACGCCGGATCCCGTCGTCATCAAGGCAAAGGCCACGATCGCTGCGAAGCTGGAGGATTCGGCTTCGGCCGAGTTCGGCGAGATGAAACGCGCCATGCGCAAGAACACGCTTGGAAAATCCGTCGACACCATCTGCGGTCGCGTCAAAGGCAAGAAGGCCTCGGGCGAGGGTGGCGATTGGCCGTATCTCTATCTCGTGACGGAGGATGAAGCGTACGTCGTCAACGGCCCCGCGAATTCGGCGGCCGCAAGCGCGTACCGCAACATCTGCAGCGAGCCTGGGACGACGGAGTTGTCGCCGGCAACCGCCGCAAAGGATCGGAAGGTGCTCTGACAAGGCTCATCGCCTGTGCCGGTCCGTGCTAGGCTTCGGCACGTGCTGGGCCCTGGCGGAGAGGATTGTGAAGCGACGAGACTTCATCGCGCTCCTGGGTGGCGCGGCGGCAATTCAGCCATTTCGCGCGCATGCGCAGGGTTCGGCGCCGCGTCTGCTCTATTTCACCCATTCGGCCGGCTACCGGCACGAGGTCATACCGCTTTCGAGCGAAATCCTGACGCGGCTTGGCCGCGCTTCGGGCGCCTTCGAGGTCACAACGTCGGAAGACCCGAGCGAATTCTCCAGCGACAACCTCGCGCGCTTCGCCGCGGTGATGTTCTACACGTCGGGCGAGCTTCCGATGAACGGCGCGCAGAAGAGCGCGCTGCTCGACTTCGTGCGCTCGGGCCGCGGGTTTCTCGGCGTTCATTCGGCGACCGATACATTCTACAAGTGGCCGGACTATCTCGATCTGATCGGCGGTTACTTCGACGGTCATCCCTGGCATCAGGCCGTGAGGATCGATGTCGCCGATGCCGGCGATTCCATCGTGGCGTTCCTCGGCAACTCGCTGCAAGTCCGGGATGAGATCTACCAGATCAGGGATTTCGACCATCAGGGATCGCGCGTGCTGCTGCGTCTCGATCCCCGCTCGGTGGACCTCGGCAAGACCGGCGTGCATCGACGTTCCTATGGTTGGCCTCTCGCATGGACCCGGCGCTACGGCGAGGGGCGGGTGTTCTATTCCGCGCTGGGCCACGAACCATCGGTCTGGCAGGACGCGCGCCACCAGCGCATGCTTGCGAATGCTGTGCTGTGGTCGATGCGAAGGTAACCGCAGCGCATGTCGTCGTCGCGTGCAGGCGCGGCGATAGCTGACGGTGAGGGGTTGTCGTCAGCCCTGCGCGCCGAGACAAAATTTCCTCGACATTTCAACGCGATTTGCCTCGTCCAGCCATCCCGCCAAAAATATTCCTCTTTTGTTCTAGCGCAAATCAGTTCATTTTTACCCCGTCCCACCCGGCAAGAGGGGCGCTCGCGATCGTCACGAACGCGCGGTGGGATGCGGTGGACGCGGTGGCCATGACTGACGAGGCTGGCCCGTCGCGTACGGCGAAGTCGTGTGGTTCTGGCGCCGCGGTGCTGGCGTCAAGTTTCGCGGGGCAGCCCGTGGAGCGACGGTGGCAAGAAAGCCGTTCACCGGGAAGAGCACGAAGTAAGCCGTAAACCATTGCGCAGGGAAGGCCGGATGCCTCCGCTGAACCTGTATGCTCGTGTGCGTTTTCTTTTGCACAGAAGTGCACGCGAGACCGCGGGTGCAGCGCGCACCCGGTCTTCCCTGCGCCCTCTGTTTCCGGGGGCAAGGTAAACAGCAAACCTCGGGCGATCCGCGCCGCGAGAACGCCAAGTCATTCCCGGCCGTCGTCCCCGCGGAGGCGGGGATCCAGTATTCCAGAGACATCTGTGATTGAACCGAAAGGCCGCGGAGTACTGGATGCCCGCCTTCGCGGGCATGACGAGCAGGGAGGCGGTTGGCGGACCTACGAAAGGCCATAACATAGACTCCAGTAATGTTATAATATAACAATTGCCCATGCCCCACGCTCATTCCCACGACCACGATCACCACCACGGACACGCCCATTCCCATGGCCCGGCGACGCCGCATCCGGCGCAGGCTGCGCCCTGGTCGATCCTGCGCATGACCGTCGCAGCGAGGCTCGGCGCGGCCGCCGCGGTCAGCGCCGCGTTGTGGGCGATCGTCTGGCTGGCGATGAGGTGAGCATGGCCGCGCAGATCAAATTCCAGAACGTTACGCTGGGCTATGACCGGCATCCGGCGGTGCATCACCTCAATGGCGAGGTCGCCACCGGCGCGCTGGTGGCGGTGATCGGCCCGAACGGTGCCGGCAAGTCGACGCTGTTTCGCGGGCTCGCTGGCATCCTCAAGCCCCTCTCGGGATCGATCCATCTCGGCGGGCTCGACATCAAGGATATCGCCTACCTGCCGCAGAGCGTCGACATCGATCGCAGCTTTCCTATCTCGGTGTTCGATTTCGTCGGCACCGGGCTGTGGCGCAGCGTCGGGTTTTTCGGCGGCATGGGGCGCGCAGCACGCGACAAAATCACGGACGCGCTCGCCGCCGTCGGCCTCAACGGATTCGAGAATCGTAGCATCGGCACGCTGTCCGGCGGCCAGATGCAGCGCATGCTGTTTGCGCGCGTGCTGTTGCAGGACGCGCGGCTGATCGTACTCGACGAACCCTTCAACGCCATCGACGCCAAGACATCTGCCGATCTGCTGGCGCTGGTGAAGCGCTGGCACGGCGAGGGCCGCACGGTATTGGCCGCGCTGCACGACATGGAACTGGTTCGGAATCATTTCCCGGAAACCCTGCTGCTCGCGCGCGGGCCCGTGGCCTGGGGCGCGACCGCCGACGTGCTGACCAACGAAAACCTGCTGGTCGCGCTGCGGATGTGCGAGGCGTTCGACGACAGCGCCGCCGCCTGCGCCGAAGATGTGCCGTCACGGGCCGCCTGATGTTGTACGACGCGCTGATCGCGCCCTTCACCGAATTCGAGTTCATGCGCCGCGCGCTTGCGGCCGTGATCGCGCTGTCGCTTGGCGCAGCCCCAATCGGCATGTTCCTGATGCTGCGGCGGATGAGCCTTGTCGGCGACGCCATGGCGCACGCCATCCTGCCGGGCGCGGCAATCGGATTCCTTCTCTCCGGCCTCAACCTGTTTGCCATGACGACGGGGGGATTGATCGCGGGCTTTACGGTAGCCATCCTCGCCGGCGTGGTGTCGCGAACGACCGAGCTGAAGGAAGACGCCTCGCTCGCCACCTTCTATCTGGTGTCGCTGGCGCTCGGCGTCACCATCGTTTCCATCAAGGGCACCAATATCGATCTGCTGCACGTGCTGTTCGGCAACATCCTGGCGATGGACGACCAGACGCTGCTGGTGATCGCGTTCAACGCCACCATCACGCTGCTGGTGATGGCTGTGATCTATCGCCCGCTGGTGATCGAATGCGTCGATCCGGTATTCCTGCGCACCGTCTCGCGCGCCGGCGCGCCTGCGCATCTGGCGTTCCTGGCCTTGGTCGTGATCAATCTCGTCAACGGCTTTCACGCGCTCGGCACGCTGCTCGGAGTCGGGCTGATGATCCTGCCCGCGGGCATCGCGCGGTTCTGGTCGCGCGATATCACCGGGATGATCTGCATCGCAGTCGCCAGCGCCGTGCTGTCGGGCTACGCGGGCCTGGTGCTGTCGTTCCAGACCCGCATTCCCTCGGGGCCTGCGATCATTCTGGTGGCCGCAGGGCTATATATCCTGTCGCTGCTGTTCGGACCGGTCAGCGGCCTGGTCCGGCAGATGTTCCCCGGCCGTCACCTCGAGGCATGAAGATGCGGCGGCTCGGTTTACTCATCTGCCTGGCATTGATCGCGGTCATCTCTCCGGCGCGCGCGCAGGAGCGGCTCAACGTCGTCGCCAGTTTTTCGATCCTCGGCGATTTCGTCCGCAATGTCGGCGGTGACCGCGTCAGCGTCACGACGCTGGTCGGCCCGGACAGCGATGCGCACGTCTACTCGCCGACACCGGCCGACGCCAAGCGAATTGCGGATGCGAAACTCGTCTTCGTCAACGGGCTCGGCTTTGAAGGCTGGCTGCCGCGGCTGGTGAAATCTGCGGGCGGCAAAGCGACGATTGTGACCGCGACGGCAGGCATCAAGCCGCTCAAGTCCGGCTCCGCGGCTGATCCGCACGCATGGCAATCGGTCGCCAACGCAAAGGTCTACGTGACCAACATTCGCGATGCGCTGGCGGCGGCCGATCCTGCCAATGCCGAAACCTTCAAGGCCAATGCGAGCCGCTATCTGGCTGAACTCGACGCGCTCGACCGCGAGGTCCGCGCGGCGGTGGCGCAACTTCCGGAAAGCCGCCGCAAGGTGATTTCGACCCACGGCGCGTTCGGCTATTTCGCCGCCGCCTACGGCGTCGCGTTCATCGCCCCGGTGGGAGTCTCGACCGAATCCGAGGCCAGCGCCCGCGATGTCGCGGCAATCATCACCCAGATCAAGGCGGCCAAGATACCGGCGGTATTTATGGAGAACATCAGCGACCCCCGCCTGATCCGCCGGATATCGGCCGAGACCGGCGCCAAGGTCGGCGGAACGCTCTATTCGGACAGTCTGACGGGCGAAAAGGGCGATTCTCCCACTTACATTGCCATGGTCAGGCACAATATAAAGGCCCTGACCAGCGCGCTGAGCCAATAGGGCAGGGGCCTCCCTGCCTGCCGGTGCGCCCCACGAATAATTCCGCTCCGGAGCGACTATGGCTGAACCTGCTTCTCCAAAAATTCCAGTGACCGTGCTGACGGGCTATCTCGGCGCCGGCAAGACCACGCTGCTCAACCGCATCCTGTCGGAAAACCACGGCAAGAAATACGCCGTCATCGTCAACGAATTCGGCGAGATCGGCATCGACAACGACCTCATCATCGGCGCGGACGAGGAAGTGTTCGAGATGAACAATGGTTGCGTCTGCTGCACCGTGCGCGGCGATCTCGTTCGCATCATGGAAGGGCTGATGAAGCGCAAGGGCAAGTTCGACGCCATCATCGTCGAGACCACTGGATTGGCCGACCCGGCGCCGGTGGCGCAGACCTTCTTCGTCGACGAGGACGTCCAGAAGAACGCCCGCCTCGACGCGGTGGTGACGGTTGCCGATGCCAAATGGCTGAGCGACCGCTTGAAGGATGCGCCGGAAGCCAAGAACCAGATCGCCTTTGCCGACGTCATCGTGCTGAACAAGACCGACCTCGTCTCCAAGCCCGAACTCGCCGAAGTCGAGGCCCGGATCCGCGGCATCAATCCGTATGCAAAGCTGCACCGGACCGAGCGCTGCAAGGTCGCGCTGTCGGATGTGCTGGAACGCGGCGCGTTCGATCTCGATCGCATCCTTGAGATCGAGCCGGAATTTCTCGATGCCGGCGATGGTCACGATCATCACCATGACCACGACCATCATCACGGCCATGAGCATCACCACGATCACGGCCACAGCCATGGCGGGCTGAAGCACTATCACGACGAGGACATGCAATCGCTGTCGCTGCGCTCGGACAAGCCGCTCGACCCGAGCATCTTCATGCCGTGGCTGCAGAACCTGGTCGCCACCGAGGGGCAGAAGATCCTGCGCTCGAAAGGCATCCTTGCCTTCACCGACGACGATGATCGCTACGTGTTCCAGGGCGTCCACATGATGCTGGAAGGCGATCATCAGCGGAAGTGGAAGGAGGGCGAACCGCGCGAGAGCCGCGTCGTCTTCATCGGCCGCGAATTGCCGGAGCAGATGATCCGCGACGGCTTTGAAAGCTGTATCGTCTCGTGATGAAAGAGTTCGATCCGGGCGCAGAGCCCTCCATCGCTTCCATCACCGACCGGGTGCGGACGCTGCCGGTCGGCATGCCCGCAACCTCGCTGCATTTCCTCGGCGAGACCGCTGTGTTCGTCGGCGCCGAAGAAAACGCGACGCTGGTCAACGAAGCCGGCGAAGTATCGACGGTTGCCGTCCATGGCGGCGCGATCCTGTGCGCGGCGTCCGATGGCCAGCGTGTCGTCACCGGCGGCGATGACGGCAAGCTTGTCGCACTCGATGCCAAGGGTACGGTGACCGTGCTGGCTACCGATGCAAAACGTCGGTGGATCGACAACGTCGCGCTGCATCCCGATGGCGCCGTGGCATGGTCGGCGGGCAAGACCGCGTTTGTCCAAAGCGGCAAGAGTGAGGTGAAAACCTTCGACATGCCGTCCACCGTCGGCGGCCTTGCGTTCGCGCCGAAGGGCTTGCGCGTCGCGGTCGCGCATTACAATGGTGTGACGCTGTGGTTTCCCAACATGGCCGCGAATCCGGAATTCCTGGAATGGGCGGGCTCGCATCTCGCCGTCACTTTCAGCCCGGACAACAAATTCCTGGTCACCGCGATGCACGAGCCGGCGATGCACGGCTGGCGGCTTGCGGACAACCGTCACATGCGGATGAGCGGTTATCCCGGCCGCGTCCGCTCGATGTCGTGGAGCGCGGGCGGCAAGGGCCTCGCCACGTCGGGCGCCGATACCGTGATCATCTGGCCGTTCACCAGCAAGGACGGGCCGATGGGCAAGGAGCCCGCGATGCTGGCGCCGCTGCAGGCGCGTGTCTCCGTGGTGGCCTGTCATCCGAAGCAAAACATCATGGCCGCCGGCTACAGCGACGGCACGATCCTGATGGTGCGGCTGGAAGACGGCGCCGAAATCCTGGTGCGACGGAATGGCGGCGGGCCGGTCTCCGCGCTCGCCTGGGACGCCAAAGGCACGCATCTCGCTTTCGGCACGGAAGAGGGTGACGCGGGGATCGTGGAACTGTAAGTGCGACGTTTCGCCCGTCCGGCTGCGCCGGGGCAGGGAACCATGCGTCTCAAAAATCGTTGATACCGCGAACAAACTTGCGGGTGAACGTCATGACGTCGGACAACAGGAAGCGCAGCTTGCGAGGGGAGTACGCGTTCGCGGCCATGCTGCTGGCGGCGGGCCTTGCGATCACGGCGCTTTCGGTGGTGCAGATCAGGGCGGGCGATCCGCCGCAACTCGCGCAGGCGACCCCGCCGCTGCAATCGACGCCTGGCGCGGAAACCAAGCCATCTGCGCCGGCCGATCCCGTGACGACGGGCACGCGTCCATCCGACGTTCCGCCGGAGCCGGCCCGTCCGGATGCCGACGCTCAGAAAGCCGGCGCCCAGCCGGCGCTGCCGCCGGCACCGGCGGAGAAGACCGCGCCGCCGATCAAGGAGCGGTAATTCCAGCCAATTCATTGATACGGGGCCGATCGGCCCCGTATCAATTTGTATAAGAGGGCATCGGCGCGACCCCCGAACGCCTTGTGTTGTTCCCCCGCAAGCGGTTAGGCTTGCCGCAACAACGGCTGGCATCAAATAATCGCCGGCAGGCCAGGGAGCGACGCATGCGCGAGCTAACGCCGGACACGATCACGGACGCCGTGATCGATCAGATGGCGACAACGCCTGACCCACGCCCGATGGCGATCATGAAGCAATCGCGCAAGAGCGAACCCGCACCGGCGGGGGCGGCCAGTTAGATTCAGCCTCACAAGATTCCATTCAAAAGCCGGGCGAAGATCCGGCATGACCAGAATAACAACGGAAACGACACACAAGGGGACACCATGAAACGCAGGACATTTCTCGGCGGCGCCATGGCCGTTGCGGTGGTTGGGCACGGTTCAGGCGCGCTGGCGCAGCAGCCGCCGATCAAGATCGGCATGTCGATGCCGCAGACCGGCGGGCTTGCCGGCGGCGGCAAGGCTTCGCTGCTCGGGATCGAAATCTGGCGCGACGATATCAATGCCAAGGGTGGCCTGCTCGGCCGCAAGGTCGAACTGGTCGTCTATGACGACAAGTCGAGCGCCTCGGAGACGCCGGCGATCTACGCCAAGCTGGTCGACGTCGACAAGGTCGATCTGCTGTTCGCGCCCTACGCGACGGTGCCGACCGCGCCGATCATGCCGTTCGTCAAGCAGCGCGGCCTGCTGCTGATGGGGAATTTCTCGTTCCAGGTGAACAGCAAGGTCGGCCACGACATGTGGTTCAACAATGCGCCGTGGGGACCGGCCGACAGCTGGGCGTCCTCCTTCCTCGATCTGGCCCAAAAGGCCGGCGGCAAGAGCATGGCGCTGCTCTCGGCAGACCAGGAATTCGCCCAGAACCTCGCGCTCACCGCCAGAGACGTCGCCAAGAAGCGCAATATCCCGATCGTGTTCGACCAGGTCTACCCGCCGAACACGGTCGAATTCTCGTCCATCATCCGCGCGCTCAACGCTGCCAAGCCCGACATCGTCTATGTCGCGTCCTATCCGCCGGATTCGGCCGGCATCCTGCGTGCGGTGAACGAGATCGGCGTCGGCGACAACGTCAAGATTTTCGGCGGCGGCATGGTCGGCCTGCAATTCGCCGCCGTGATGTCGAACCTCGGCTCGCTGCTCAACGGTGTCGTCAACTACAACACCTGGCTGCCGGAAAAGAGCATGTATTTCGAGGGCACCAAGGCGTTTTTCGACGTCTACACCAAGCGCGCCGTCGAAGCCAAGGTCGATCCGCTCGGCTATTATCTGGCGCCGTTTGGCTACGCGATGGGCCAGATGATCGAGGCTGCGGTCAACTCGACCAAGTCGCTGGACCAGAAGGGCCTCGCCAAATATCTGCGCGAGAACGAGCACAAGACCATCGTCGGCCCGATCGCGTTTTCTGCCGATGGCGAGCGCAAGGAAAGCGCGACACTGCAGGCGCAATTCCGCGGCGTAAAGGACAAGGACATCGAACAGTTCCGCTCCTCGGGCCGGCAGGTGATCCTGTTCCCGGATAAGCTCAAGACCGGAGATCTCATCAGTCCCTTCGAGGCTGCCCGCAAGTAGAACGGGCCGAGGGGATATCGAGGGGGATCTGACGTGTTTTCGATGGACCTGCTGCTCGGCGCGGTCGTGCTCGGGGTGCTGCTCGGCTGCTTCTATGCAGCCGTCAGCGTCGGGCTGTCCGTTTCGTTCGGGCTGCTCGACGTTCCCCATGTCGCGCATCCGGCATTTCTGGTGCTCGCCTCCTACGGCGTGTACCTGCTCAACGACAGCTACGACATCGATCCGCTGCTGGCGGGGCTCGCCATCACGCCGCTGTTTTTCGTGTTCGGGCTTATCACCTACCGCATCTACTACGAGACCTTCGAGCGGCGCGGCAGCGACGCCGGCGTCCGCGGCATTGCGTTTTTCTTCGGCATCGCCTTCATCATCGAGGTGCTGATCATCCTTCAGTTCGGCGTCGACCAGCGTTCGGTGACGGCGACCTATATCGGCAAGTCGTGGCGGTTCGGCGAGATGCGGATACCCATCCGGCAACTGGTCGCGTTTGCAGTTGCGCTGGGGCTGACGGTGCTGCTTGCGGTGTATCTGTCGAAGACGTTCATGGGCCGCGCGATTCGTGCGGTCGCTCAGGACCAGGAGGCGCTGCGGCTGATGGGGGCCAACCCGGTCCGAATCAAGCAGTATGCCTTCGGCATCGCTACCGCCGTGCTCGGGATCGCCGGCGCGCTCCTGATCATCGTGGCGCCGGTCGAGCCGACGCTCGACCGCGCCTATATCGGGCGGACGTTCTGCGTCGTCGTCATGGCCGGGCTCGGCAGCATCAGCGGCACGCTGATCGCCGCCATCATTCTCGGCGTCGCCGAATCCATCGTGCTGACCATGTTCGGCGCCTCATGGGCGCCGGCGATCTCCTTCGGGATGCTGCTCGCCGTCCTCGCGGTGCGGCCGCAAGGTCTCCTCGGCCGATGACAAAACGTGGCAACAACATCGCGTTCTGGGCCGGCGTGGCGGTCTTCCTCGTCGCCGTCCTGTCGATGACGCAGGTCGTCCGCAACGAATACCCATTCTTCGCAGGCTACGTGATCCTGCAATTCATCGCACTGGCGGTCGCCTGGACCATCCTCGGCGGCTATGCCGGCTACGTCAATTTCGGCACCAACGCCTTTTTCGGCGTCGGCGTCTATACGGCAGTCGCGCTGTTCAAGGCGACCGGGGCGCCGCTCGTGGTGCAGATTGGAGTTGGCGCGGTCGTCGGCATGCTGCTCGGCTTCGGGGTCGGTCTCCTGACCCTGCGGATGCGCGGGATATTCTTCTCGATCGCGACGATCGCGCTCGCGATCATCATCGAGACCTTCGTGATGAACTGGCGGTTCGTCGGCGGCGCAGCCGGCATCCAGCTGCAGCGGCCGCCGGTGACGGCGCCGTTCGACAGCTATGTGAAGATGCTGTTTTTCGTGCAGGCGGTGCTGGTGGTCATCTCGGTTTCGATCGCGCGCTACATCCAGAATTCCAGGATCGGCCGCGGTCTGCAGGCGCTCAGGGACGACGAACTCGCAGCCGAATGCACGGGCGTGCCGACCTTGAAGCTCAAACTGGTCGCCTGCATGATTTCAGGTGCGCTGATGTCGGCGGCCGGAGCGCCCGCGGCCATGTATCTTCAATACGCCGATCCGTCCTCGGCGTTCAACCTGACTTACTCCGTCTCGGCGCTGGCGATGTCGTTGATCGGCGGGACCGCGCACTGGATCGGTCCGGTGCTCGGCGCGATCCTGCTCGGCTCGACGCAGCAGTTCCTGGCGGTGACCATCTCGTCGGAGATCAATGTGCTGGTTCTCGGCATCATGCTGGTGCTGTTTGTGGTCGCCGCGCCCAAGGGCATCATCGGGCTGCTGCGTCCGCGCTATCGCCTGCGCGCGGGAGGCAAGCATGACAAATGATGCCGCCGAGGCGCCCCTGCTGCAGGTCGATGCGATCACCAAGACCTTCGGCGGCTTCACCGCGCTCGACAATATCAGCGTCGATATCCGCAAGGGCGAGCGGTTCGGCCTGATCGGCCCGAACGGTTCGGGAAAAACGACGCTGATCAACTGCATATCCGGCGCGCTGCGCCCGCAGGTCGGTAGCGTGATTTTCTGCGGCGAGAACATCAACGAGCTGCCGCCACATCTGCGCGCCCGCCGCGGCATCGCCCGCAGCTTCCAGATTCCGCGGCCGTTCAAGAGCATGACGGTGCTCGAAAACCTCATGGTCGGGCTCGACTTCGCCAAGGCCGATTCGAGCCAGCCTGAGGAAGATGTCGCGATGTCGATCCTGACGCGGATGGGGCTGGCGTCGAAGGCCGATGCGCCGAGCGACACGCTGAGCCAGGTCGAACTGCGCAAGATGGAGCTGGCCCGCGCGATGGCGGTGCGCCCGAAACTCCTGATTTCCGACGAGGCGATGGCCGGGCTTTCCTCGTCCGAGGTCGACGAGGTGCTGGATCTCCTGATCAGCCTCGGCGAGGAGGACATCACCATCATCATGATCGAACACATCATGCAGGCGGTGATGCGCTTCTCGGAGCGGGTGATGTGCCTCGATGCCGGCAAGATCATCGCCATCGGCGCACCGGCCGAGGTGATGGCGAACAAGCGGGTGCAGGAGGCATATCTTGGCACTTAGCCTTGCCATCGAAGGTCTCGATGCCGGCTACGGCGCCGTCAAGGCGCTGCGCGGCGTCACGCTCCATGTCGAGGCCGGCGAGACCGTGGCTCTGCTAGGCACCAACGGCAATGGCAAGAGCACGCTGATGAAATGCGTCATGGGTCTCGTCCGCCCGGATCGCGGCCGGATGTCGCTTTCGATCGACGGCCAGGCCCACGACCTGACGAGGCTCTCGCCCGAGGCGATCGTCGACCTCGGCGTGGCGCTGGTGCCGGAGGGGCGGCGGCTGTTCCCCAAGCTGACGGTGACGGAAAACCTGATGCTCGGGGCCTTCCGGAAAGCCGCCCGTTCGGCGATCGATGATAACCTTGCGCTCGTCTTCGAGACCTTTCCGGTGCTGAAGGAACGCCGCAACCAGCTCGCCGGCACCATGTCCGGCGGACAGCAGCAGATGCTCGCGATCGCGCGCGCGCTGATGTCGTCGCCGCGGCTGCTGCTGATCGACGAGCCGTCGGTCGGGCTGTCGCCGCTGCTGGTGTCGCAGACCATCGCCAAGATCGGCGAACTCAAGCAGCGCGTCGGGCTGACGGTGCTGATGGCGGAGCAGAATTTCAACCAGGCGATCCGGATCGCCGACCGCGGCTATATCATCGTCCATGGCGAGATCGCGGTCGCCGCGCGGTCGGTCGACGAATTGAAGGCCAACGACATCGTCAAAAGACTCTATCTCGGCGGTGTCGCCTGACGAATATGACGGCATCGTGTACCTCGGTCCGATGCGGCTTTGATGATTTTTTGCTCGTACCGATTTTAAAGTCTCGCCTGTCGCATTCCGCTGTTACATAGTCCGCAATCGTATCAGGCGAAGAACATATCAGGGGGCAGCCATGAAGATCGACGATGTGAGGCGTACCGCCTATTCGATGCCGCTGACCAACCCGTCGTTTCCGCGCGGGCCGTATCGCTTCTTCAACCGCGAATATTTCATCATCACCTACCGCACCGATCCCGACGTGCTCGCCGCCGTGGTGCCGGAGCCGCTGGAGGTGGCCGAGCCGGTGGTGAAGTACGAATTCATCCGCATGCCCGACTCCACCGGTTTCGGCGATTACACCGAAACCGGGCAGGTGATCCCGGTCCGCTTCAAGGGCGAGGAGGGCGTCTACGTCCACTCGATGTATCTGGACGACGAGGGACCGATCGCCGGCGGCCGCGAATTGTGGGGCTTTCCCAAGAAGCTGGCCTCGCCGAAGATCGCCGTCGAGAGCGACGTTCTGGTCGGTACGCTGCATTACGGCTCGGTGCTCTGCGCTTCCGCCACCATGGGTTACAAGCACCGCGCGGTCGATCATGATGCGGTGCTGAAGGCGATGAAGGCGCCGAACTTCATGCTCAAGATCATCCCGCATGTCGACGGTACGCCGCGTATCTGCGAACTGGTACGCTATTGTCTCGAGGACATCACCCTGAAGGAAGCCTGGTCCGGTCCGGCGGCGCTTGGCCTGTTTCCGCACGCGCTCGCAGACGTCGCGCGACTGCCGGTGCGCGAGGTGATCTCGGCGTTGCATTTCAAGGCGGATCTGACGCTGGGCCTGGGGACGGTTTCGTTCGACTACATGGCGAAGTGAGCGGCCAGGAGCATTACTCGCCAGCGCTCAGCGCGCGCCCTTGAGCTTGCACGCCGTCGAGCAGGTGGTGACCACGCCGCGTTCGCAGGAGATGCATACCGCGACGCACTGCTTCATGTCCTTGGGGTTGTACTCGCTGTAGAGCTTGCGGGCGCAGGTTTCGACCGAACCGGTGACGTCATTGTCGCGCTCAGGCATGCACGCAGCCAGTGCAACGGCCGACAGGACAATGGCAATGATGGCGCGCATGTTCGGTTTGCTCCACCGGGGAGCCGTCGTGCGGGGAAGCAGCGGCACGGCCCTCGGCGCTCGCGGAATTTACCGCTCAGGATCGCGCGATTGCCTTAAGCGAGCGTTACAGCAAGCCAGTTCCCGGTGCGTACAATTACGCTCCGGGAACGGCGCATGTCCGGCGATGTGCGCTGCACACCCTGCGCCGGGTTCCCTACCGCACCAGCACGTTCCGGAACTGCCAGGGATCCGATGTGTCGATGTCTTCCGGGAACAGGCCGGGCCGGTCCGTGAGTGGCGTCCAGTCGGTGTAGTAGCCCTTCACCGGGCCGAGATATGGCATCTGGATTTCCAGCAGGCGATCAAAATCCATTTCGTCGGCTTCGACGATGCCTTCGTTGGGATTTTCCAGCGCCCACACCATGCCGCCGAGCACGGCGGAGGTCACCTGCAGGCCGGTTGCGTTCTGATAGGGCGCGAGCTTGCGGGTCTCTTCGATGGAGAGTTGCGAGCCGTACCAGTAGGCATTGTTGTCATGTCCGAACAACAGCACGCCGAGTTCGTCGATGCCGTCGACGATTTCGTTCTCGTCGAGGATGTGGTGCTTCTCCTGCATCTTCGCGGCGCGGCCGAACATTTCATGCAGCGACAGCACGGCATCGTCGGCCGGATGATAGGCATAGTGGCAGGTCGGGCGATAGATCGCCGTGCCCGATGCGTCACGTACCGTGAAGTAATCGGCGATCGAGATCGATTCGTTGTGGGTGACGAGGAAGCCATACTGCGCGCCGCGGGTCGGGCACCAGGTGCGCACGCGCGTGTTGGCGCCGGGCTGCATCAGGTAGATGGCGGCGCCGCAGCCGGCTTCGTGGGTATGCGCATTCTCGGGCATCCACTTTTCATGCGTGCCCCATCCGAGTTCGGACGGCTGTACGCCTTCCGACAGGAAGCCTTCCACCGACCAGGTGTTGACGAAGACGTCAGGCTCTTTCGGCGACTTCGAGCGCTGGGTATCACGCTCGGCGATGTGGATGCCCTTGATACCAGCCTGCCGCATCAGGTCCGCCCATTCCGCTTTGGTCTTCGGCTTGGGGGCATTGAGCTTCAGGTCGGCCGCGACATTGAGCAGCGCCTGCTTGACGAAAAACGAGACCATGCCGGGATTGGCGCCACAGCAGGAGACGGCGGTTGTCGAGCCCGCGGGGCGCGCCCTCTTGGCGGCCAGCGTCACTTCGCGAAGGGCATAGTTGGAGCGCGCTTCCGGGCCCTTCGAGGAATCGAAATAGAAGCCAAGCCAGGGCTCGTTGACGGTGTCGATATAGAGCGCGCCAAGTTCGTTGCAGAGCTCCATGATATCGGTCGAGCCGGTGTCGACCGAGAGATTCACGCAAAAGCCCTGGCCGCCGCCTTCGGTGAGCAGCGGCGTCAGCAACTCGCGATAATTGTCCCTGGTCACGCCCTTCTGGATGAAGCGTACATTGTGCTTCTCGCAATGCGCCTTGCGGCCCTCGTCCTTGGGATCGATCACGGTGACGCGCGACTTGTCGTAGTCGAGATGCCGCTCGATCAGGGGCAGCGTGCCTTTGCCGATGGAGCCGAAGCCGACCATGACGATGGGGCCGGTAATCTTCGCGTAGATTTGCGAGGCGGGGCTCATGGGATGGTTTCTCCGGAACGTGCTGGTAGACGAATGGTGAGGGTGGATCAGGCGGTGCGGCGCTTGGCGGTCACTTCGATCTCGATCTTCATCTCGGGCTTGTAGAGGCCCGCGACGACAAGAAGGGTTGTGGCCGGGCGAATCTCGCCGAACACCTCGCCGCAGACCGCGAAGAATGCGTCCGCATCCGAAAGGTCTGTGATGTAGTAGGTCGCGCGGACGATATCGGCCATCGCGAAGCCGCCCTCCTTGAGAGCTGCCTCGATGTTCCTAAAGCAGTTGCGTGCCTGGTTTGTGACATCGGCCGGGATGATCATGGTCGTGTAGTCGTAACCGGTGGTGCCGGCGACGAAGGCGAAATCGCCGTCGATGACGGCGCGGCTGTAGCCGGCGGCTTTCTCGAATGGCGAGCCGGTAGAAATCAGGCGGCGGGGCATGGCGAACCTCGATCTACTCGATTGTCTTGGGTGATCCGCGGGCTGGTTTTGGCGCGGTTTAAGGGCTTTTCGCCCGGCCGCGCAACCCCTCGCGAACGCGCCGCCGGCGCACGCCATGGCGTGCTACCGGAGCACTTTTCCGAGGTGGCCTCAGGCCACGCGGGGCACCAGCAGCGCCTTCCGGCTCCGCCCTGCCTTTGCCTTCGGCAGCGGTGCGCCCGTGGCGGAGATCATGCCCCAGGCGCCATCGAGCGCACCCTCGCGCAGTTCCAGGCCGAGCAGCCGGTCACGCTCAAACGGGCCGGGCAGCGACAACTCGCCGGTATTCCCGCCCGAAAAGCCGAAGCGGGCGTAATAGGGCGCGTCGCCGAGCAGGATGACCGCGCGATGGCCCCGCGCCTTCGCCGCCGCGATTGCGTGGTCCATCAGCGCGGCCCCGACGCCGAGCTGACGGGAGGATTCCTCAACCGCCAGCGGGCCGAGCATGAGCGCCGGGAGGCCCCCGGCGCTGACGTGCCACAACCGCACGGTGCCCACGAGCCGGCCCTGGCGCACCGCCGACAAGGCCAGGCCTTGGGCGGGCGCGCGTCCGTCGCGCAGGCGCTGGCAGGTGCGCGTATGGCGGCTTGCGCCAAAGCAGGCATCCAGCAGCGCTTCGCGCGCAGCGACGTCCGAGGCTCGTTCCGCACGGATCGCGAACGGAGCGGCATCGGAGAGGGCGGCAATCGTGGTCTTCCGCAAAGCAGTCATGGCACGTCAGTCCCCGCTCCGAACGGCGGTGAGGCCGCAGGAAGCGTTGTCAGGAAAATCGCAATGAGGGGAGGGAGCCGGCGCACCGGCTCCCGATTGATCGAGCCTCTAACGAGGCGTCAGATGTGGTAGGTCCGCAGCGGCGGGATGCCGTTGAACGCCACCGACGAGTAGGTCGACGTATACGCGCCGGTGCCTTCGATCAGCAGCTTGTCGCCGATCTCGAGCGTCACCGGAAGCGGGTACGGCATCTTCTCGTACAGCACGTCGGCGCTATCGCAGGTCGGACCTGCGAGCACGCACGGCGTCATGTCCGCACCGTCATGCGGGGTGCGGATGGCGTAGCGGATCGACTCGTCCATCGTCTCGGCGAGACCGCCGAACTTGCCGATGTCGAGATACACCCAGCGCACCTCGTCCTCGTCGCTCTTCCTGGAGATCAGGACGACTTCGGTCTCGATGATCCCGGCATTACCGACCATGCCGCGGCCCGGCTCGATGATCGTCTCCGGGATCTGGTTGCCGAAGTGCTTGCGCAGCGCACGGAAGATCGACCGGCCGTACTGAACGACCGGAGGAACGTCCTTGAGGTACCTGGTCGGGAAGCCGCCGCCCATGTTGACCATGGAGAGGCTGATCCCGCGCTCGGCGCAGTCGCGGAACACCGTCGAGGCCATCGACAGGGCGCGGTCCCACGCCTTCACCTTGCGCTGCTGCGAGCCGACATGGAACGAAATGCCGCATGGCTCCAGGCCCAGGCGCTTGGCGAGGTCGAGCACCTCCACCGCCATCTCCGGATCGCAGCCGAACTTGCGCGACAGCGGCCACTCGGCGCCTGCGCAATCGTAGAGAATGCGGCAGAACACCTTGGCGCCGGGGGCGGCACGGGCGATCTTTTCGACTTCGGCGGCGCAGTCGACCGCGAACAGGCGAATCCCGAGCGCGAAGGCGCGCGCGATATCGCGCTCCTTCTTGATCGTGTTGCCATAGGAGATGCGGTCCGGCGTCGCACCGGCGGCCAGCGCCATTTCGATCTCGGCAACGGTCGCCGTGTCGAAGCACGAGCCCATCGAGGCCAGCAGCGACAGGACTTCGGGCGCAGGGTTTGCCTTGACCGCGTAGAACACGCGGCTGTCCGGCAACGCCTTCGCGAAGGTCTGGTAGTTGTCGCGCACGACTTCGAGGTCGACGACGAGGCACGGCTCGGTGTCGAGGCCCTCGCTGCGGCGGTTGCGCAGGAATTCCTGAATACGTTCGGTCATGGCACTCTCCCAACGGCCCAGCGACGGGCGCGTTCAAACAGTTCTCGGGCCTGAGCGCTTCGGCCTTGTCGCACGATGGAGACGCGACAAAGCCTCGAACTCGAGGACCGAATTGTGCTGCCGTGGATTGGTTGGGAGATTTCCCGCCCGCACACCTGGCAATGAAGGACAAGCCTTTTCAGTAGCCCGCGCCGGCGGTGGAATGCCGGTAGAGACCAAAAAAGCCCGATCCGTCGTTGCTTTAAGTCGCGTCCCCCGTTGAGAGCGGGGTGCGCCGGTTCGCCTCCGGCTGCCAGTCACGGTTGCAAAAGATGGTGAGACCTTCAACGGCATCCCTGGAGAGAGATGCTGGCCGCGCTTTGTGCGACCCTCGGTTCTTCCATCCCTTGGCGGCTGTCCGGCCTCTTGTCCGGATACCTACCGACTGACACACGACCACAGGCACGTGCGAAATTGGGCAAGGCTGGAAATAAGAGTTTTGAGCCCGCTTCGCAACATATTTTTTAGGGTGGGGACAAATTTCCCTAACGTGTGATTACGAACGCGTTCGCAGCGCGCGCGGCGAAGTCAAATATGAATGGACGTTAAGATTCTCGGGCGACGCGGCGGTCATTTAGCGCCTGTGCCGCAGCGGTTTTTCGCATCCCGTATCAGGTGAGCTCGTTGCGTGCGATGTGAGAAGCGTCGCGCGCGCACGCCGCGTCAGCCGCGCTTCGTAAACGGCTCGATGCGCTGCGCCGCGCGGATGAAGCCGATCATGATCATCACGCCGATCGCAAACAGCACCGCCTGCAGGATGTGCGCGCTGGTGTCGTTCAGCCCGAACAGGATCGCGAGCGCCCAGCCGCCGGCGAAGGCCGCGCCGAACACTTCCGCGCCGATCAGGATCGCCGCCGAAATGACGGTGATGACGCTCGGCCAGACGATCTCGCGGGAGGTGGAAGCGGGCTGTGGGCTCATGGAACAGGTCCTGTCTAAGGGGGGGCAATCTCTCCGAAAAGGGCCCATCTATCAAGCGTAAAAGGCCCAAAAATGCCGCATCGCGTGATATAGATTGCCGCATGTTCCAGAGCGTTTTCGCGTGAATTTGATGCCGGTTCGCGCGAGAAAAAATGCATCAAAAACAAGGCTTGGAGCCCGGTCCTGATTGGAACAGGACCGAGAGATGTTCCAGCGGATGAAACGGGAATTGTGATGTCAGATACCCCGCAGACGCCTGCCCCGCCGGAAGCCGGCGAAAACCCGCTGCTCAAGCCGTGGCAGACACCGTTCGAGACGCCGCCGTTCGCCGAGATCGAGCCGCAGCATTTCCTGCCCGCCTTCGAGCAGGCCTTTGTCGATCATGCCGCCGAGATCACGGCGATCACGCATGATCCTTCCTTGCCCGACTTCGCCAATACCATCACCGCGCTGGAGCGCTCCGGCAAGCTGCTCTCCAGGGTCTCGGCCGTGTTCTACGACCTGGTCTCGGCGCACTCCAATCCGGCGATCCTGGAGATCGACACGGAGGTGTCGTTGCGGATGGCGCGGCACTGGAATCCGATCATGATGAACGCTGTGCTGTTTGGCCGCATCGCGATGCTGCACGAGAAGCGAGCTGCGCTCGGCCTGACCGGCGAGCAACTGCGGCTGCTGGAGCGCACCTACACCAATTTCCACCGCGCCGGCGCCGGCCTCGACGAGGCCGCCAAGAAGCGCCGGGCCGAGATCAACGAGCGGCTGGCGCAACTCGGCACCTCGTTCAGCCACCACCTGCTCGGCGACGAGCAGGACTGGTTCATGGAGCTCGGCGAGGACGACCGCGCCGGGCTTCCCGAGGCCTTCGTGGCTTCCGCGAAGGCGGCCGCCGAAGAACGTGACATGGCCGGCAAGGCGATCGTGACGCTGTCGCGCTCCTCCGTCGAGCCGTTCCTGAAGAGCTCGTCGCGCCGCGACCTGCGCGAGAAGGTGTATCGGGCCTTCACCGCGCGCGGCGACAACGGCAACGCCAACGACAACAATGCCACCATCGTGGAAATTCTGGCCCTGCGGGAGGAAGCCGCGAAGATCATGGGCTTCCCGACCTACGCCGCCTACCGGCTGGAGGATTCCATGGCCAAGACGCCGGAGGCCGTGCGCGGCCTGCTGGAGCGGGTCTGGAAGCCCGCCCGCGCCCGCGCGTTGGCCGATCGCGACGCCCTGCAGGAGCTGATCGCGGAGGAGGGCGGCAACTTCACCCTCGCCCCCTGGGACTGGCGCTACTACGCCGAGATCCTGCGGCAGCGCCGCGCCAATTTCGACGAGGCCGCGATCAAGCCGTACCTGGTGCTCGACCACATGATCGAGGCTGCCTTCGACTGCGCCACGCGCCTGTTCGGTGTCACCTTCTCTGAACTCAAGGATGTCCCGGTCTGGCATCCGGACGTCCGGGTCTGGGAGGTCAAGGGGCCTGACGGCAAGCACAAGGCGCTGTTCTATGGCGATTACTTCGCCAGGCCCTCCAAGCGCTCCGGCGCCTGGATGACCTCGCTGCGCGACCAGCAGAAGCTCGACGGCGAGATTGCGCCGCTGATCATCAATGTCTGCAACTTCGCCAAGGGCGCCGACGGCCAGCCCTCGTTGCTGTCGCCCGACGATGCGCGCACGCTGTTCCACGAGTTCGGCCATGGCCTGCACGGCATGCTTTCCAACGTGACCTATCCTTCGCTGTCGGGAACATCCGTGTTCACCGACTTCGTCGAACTGCCCTCCCAGCTCTACGAGCACTGGCAGGAGCAGCCGCAGGTGCTGCGGCAGTTCGCCAGGCATTACGAGACCGGCGAGCCGCTGCCGGACGACCTGCTGCAGCGCTTCCTTGCCGCCCGCAAATTCAACCAGGGCTTTGCCACCGTGGAGTTCGTTTCCTCGGCCCTGATCGACCTCGAATTCCACACCCAGCCGGCTGCGGCCAGCCGTGACGTCGGTGCGTTCGAGAAGGCCGAGCTCGAGAAGATCGGCATGCCCGCGGAAATCGCGCTGCGGCACCGGCCCACGCAGTTCGGCCACATCTTCTCCGGCGACCATTATGCGTCCGGCTATTACAGCTACATGTGGTCGGAGGTGATGGATGCCGACGCGTTCGGCGCCTTCGAGGAGGCCGGCGACATCTTCGATCCCGCCACCGCGAAGCGGCTGCACGACGACATCTATTCGTCGGGCGGTTCACGCGAGCCCGAGGAGGCCTATGTCGCCTTCCGCGGCCGCGAGCCCGAGGCCGACGCGCTGCTGCGCCGGCGCGGCCTGCTCGAAACCCCTGAGGCAGCCTGAGGTGACGGCAACCATGCAGCGATTATTCGGTCTCTTCCTGCTCGCCGGCGGCATCGCGCTCGGCGCGGCTCCGGCGCAAGCGCATCCGCATGTCTGGATCACCGCGAAGAGCGAGGTGATCTACGCGCCCGACGGCTCGATGACGGGCGTCCGCCACGCCTGGACCTTCGACGACATGTTCTCGACCTATGCGCTGCAGGGCATCGAGACCAAGACCAAGGGCGTCTACACCCGCGAGGATCTCAAACCGCTGGCCCAAACCAATGTCGAGTCGCTGAAGGAGTTCAACTTCTTCACCTTCGCCAAGGCCGACGGCAAGAAATCGAAATTCGTGGAGCCGGTGGACTACTACCTCGAACACAAGGACGGCGCGCTGACGCTGCATTTCATCCTGCCGCTGAAGGCGCCGGTGACGTCGAAGCAGCTTGCACTGGAAGTATTCGATCCCTCCTACTTCATCGACTTCAAGTTCGAGGACAAGGATCCGATCAAGCTGGTCGGCGCGCCCGCCGCCTGCCAGATGCAGTTCCAGCGGCCGAATGACGAAACCGCCAATACCCAGCGCCTGAGCGAGCAGAACTTCATGAACGGCGACAATTCCAACTACGGCGCGATGTTCGCCAACAAGATCATGGTGAATTGCCCGTGAGGCGGATGCCCGCCGGCCTTGCGCGAGGCGTCGCCTTTACCGTTGCTGCATTGTCGGCTGTCATCGTCCTCGACGCTGCCGTACACGTCGTGATGGCGCAAAATCCGTTCGGCGGCCCGCGGCCTGCGGCCCAGCCGCAAGCCGGCGGCATCTTCGGGTGGATTCTCGCCAAGCAATCCGAATTCTACCGGGAGATGTCGTCGACGATTCGCGCGGCAAAATCGGACGGCAGCGCGGTGTGGACGCTGCTCACGATTTCCTTCGCCTACGGCATCTTTCACGCCGCCGGTCCCGGCCACGGCAAGGCGGTGATCTCGTCCTATCTGGTCGCGAACGAGGAAACTGCGCGGCGCGGCATCGTGCTGTCGTTTGCCTCGGCGATGCTGCAGGCGCTGGTGGCGGTGGCGCTGGTTGCGGTGATGGCCTGGCTGCTTTCTTCCACCGCAAAGACGATGTGCTCGGCGGAGAAGGCGATCGAGATCGTCAGCTACGCCCTGATCGCGGCCTTCGGCGCCCGGCTGGTCTGGACCAAGGGCGGCGGGTTCATGCGCGCGCTGCAGTCGAAGCCGGTGCCCGCGATGGCCGTCGCGCATGATCACGGCCACGCGCACCACGATCATCATCACCACGATCATCATCACGGCCACGATCATCATGTCCCTGACCATGCACACCATGAACATGCGCACGGCCACGGCCATGTTCACGACGAGCATTGCGGCCATTCGCATGGGCCGACGCCGGATCAACTCGCCGGCCCCGGCGGCTGGCAACGCGGCCTCGGCGCGATCTTCGCCGTTGGCTTGCGACCGTGCTCGGGCGCGATCCTGGTGCTCGTGTTTGCGCTGGCGCAGGGCCTGTTCTGGGCCGGCATTGCGGCGACCTTCGTGATGGGGCTCGGCACCGCGATCACGGTCGCGACGATTGCGGTCGTCGCCGTGTCCGCCAAGGGTCTCGCCCGGCGGCTCAGCTCGGCGAGCGAAGGCGGCGGCACGCTTGTCATGCGCGGCATCGAGTTCGGCGCCGCAGGCCTGGTGCTGCTGTTTGGCCTCGGCCTGCTGTTCGGCTATCTCGCCGCCGAACGCGCGACCTGTCTGTGAACGCAGGGCGGATCGGGTGATCCGCCATGCTTCAATGTCCCAATCTCACTCCGGCTTGATCCCGGCTGCTTTCATGATCGGCAGCAGCCGTGCCTGCTCGCTGTCGCGGAAGGCCGAGGCCTCGGCCATCGATGTCGGCCAGGTCGATGCGCCGAGGTCGCCATATCGCGTCTTGACGCCGGGATCGGCGAGCGCCTTGGCGGTGAGGGCGTTGATCTGCGCCACCAGATCCGCCGGCATGTTCGCCGGCCCGATCAGGGTGGTCCATGAGGTCATCGCATATCCCGGCAGAACTTCGGCCATGGTCGGCACATCGGGAAGTTCGGGGATGCGCGTTTTCGAAGTGACGGCTACCGGCTTGATCAGGCCGGATCGCACGCTCGGCAGCGAACCCGGCAGATTGTCGAACAGCAAGTCGACGCGGCCGCCCAGCAGGTCGGTCAGCGCCGGTGCGGCGCCCTTGTAGGGGATATGGACGACCTCCACGCCCGCCATGCTGTTCATCATCTCGCCGGACAGATGCAACGTCGTGCCGAAGCCGGCTGAGGCATAGGTGTATTTGCGCGGCTCCTTCTTGAACGCGGCCAGCAACTCCTTCAGATCCGAGGAGAACAGATCCTTCTTGGCAACCAGGATGTTCGGCAACTGCCACATGCCGGAGATAAACGTGAAATCGCGGACCGGATCATAAGGAAGCTTGGCATAGCTGCCGATCGCAAGCACGTTGCTGGCGATGCCGCCAAGTCCGACGGTGTATCCGTCCGGTGCTGACTTCGCGACCGTATCCGCTCCCAGCGCGCCGCCCGCTCCGGCGCGGTTCTCGACCACGAACGATTGCCCGGAAAGTTCACTCATCTTCTGGCAGAGGATGCGCGAGAGTGAATCGGTTGCCCCTCCCGCCGGAAAGCCGTTGACGTAGCGCACCGGCCGTGCCGGCCACGCTTCCTGTGCGCTGGTTATATGCGGCGCAACGAATGGTGCGGCGATCGATCCGCCGAGAAGGGACAGCAAGCGGCGGCGGTTCACGGACGTGGGCGTCGGCATCACTTCCTCCATGGATGGTCTGATTGTGCTTGATTGGCCGGGCGGGGGTCGCTTGAGCCTTCGGATCGAAAAATCCGAACGAAGGCTTCGCTGATCTTGTGCCGACAAGCCGGATCGTACATGCGAGCGCCGCCGCCGTAAGCGAAATCAGCGCATCGCGCGTCGTAGCCTGGAGCTTCCCGCAGTGCGGCAACTTTTCGATTGCGCCTGCTTTATGGATGGACTTCGTTCGGCTATGCAGAAATCAACCAAACACGCACAACCGGGAATTCCATGTCACGCGAGCAGTTCTGGTTCTTTCACCCGTTTCGGGTGCGCTATTCGGAGATCGACGGCCAGGGCGTCGTCTTCAACGCGCATTACCTGACCTACTTCGATACGACCATCACCGAATATTTCCGCGCGCTGGGATATGACCAGTACGCCGACGCCAAGCAGACGGGTGAGGATTACCACGTCGTCAAGTCGCTGATCGAGTACAAGGCACCGGTCCGGTTCGACTGGGAGTTGGACGTCGGCGCGCGCGTGGCGCGGATCGGCAATTCAAGCATCACTTTCGAACTCGCGATCTTCCTCAAGGGCGGGACCGAAGTGCTGGTGACCGGCGAGATCGTCTGGGTCAACACCAACCAGCAGACCCATCGTCCGGTCCCGGTCTCGAAGGAGATTAGGGCGAAGATCACGGCGCGGGAGAAGCATCTCGCATGAGATCTCGGTGCAGCGTAGGGCGGATTAGCGCAGCGTAATCCGCCATCTTGTTTTGAGGGCGCAGTGGCGGATTACGCCTTCGGCTAATCCGCTCGACGCATTCGATTCGTGGCGGCTCAGTCAAACCGCGCCGTCACCGTCTTCCCGTCCGGCGCCATTAGTTGAACCGCGCCCTTGGGACTGGCCGGCAGGGCCGTGGCCGCCGTTCCGCTCAACTTATCATTTTCCGAAGGCGCGAGCGTGATGCGCTCGGCCTTTCCACCCAGCGTGAAGATGGCGACGGCCTTGAAGCCCTTTGGATCGACCGGCTTGCCGTCCTCGCTGCTGATGAAGACTTCGATCGCCTTGTCCTTGGCGACGAGCTCCACATGGTAAGGGCCGGCATCGGCGATACGTCCGCCGTGCAGGCTCTTGGCGTCGTGAGCGTAGGCGGGCAGGGCGGCCAGCAGGGCAACGCCGAGGGCGAGATATCCGAGCTTCATGCAAGTCTCCTTTCAAGTCGGAACGATCAATAAGTGTGCGAGGCGGCAGCATCCCCGAGGCGCTCCTCGGATTGCCGTCGTAGCAGCCGCATCAGCGGCTTGCGGCCGAACATCAGGAACAGCACGGGCGTGACCAGGGCATCGAGCAAGGTCGCGCTGACAAGTCCGCCGAAGATGGTCACGGCGACCGGGTGCAATATCTCCTTGCCGGGCTCATCGGCCGCGATCAGTAGCGGCAGCAGTGCCAGTCCCGCGGACAGCGCGGTCATCAGGACGGGCGTCATGCGTTCGAGGCTGCCGCGGATCACGAGCTCAGGCCCGAACGCCATTCCCTCGCGCAGGGCGAGATTGATGTAATGGCTGATCTTGAGGATGCCGTTGCGGGTCGCGATCCCCGCCAGCGTGATGAACCCGACCATGCTGGCGACGGAAAGCGGCTGGCCGGCCAGCGCCAGCGCCGCGACCGAACCGATCAGCGCCAGCGGCACACCGCCCATGATGATCAGGGCCAGCACGGAGGATCGGTAGCGGCTGTAGAGGATCGCAAAGATCAGCGCGAGCGAAACCGCCGAAAGGATTCCGATCCTGCGGCTGGCCTCCTCCTGGGCCTGGAATGTGCCCTCAAGGCTTGCGGTGACGCCCTGCGGCAGGCTCGAAGCGTCCAGCTCAGCACGGATGCGGCGCACGATCTCTGCCATGTCGGTCTTGCCGTCCGAGTTGGCGAGGATGACGATGCGCCGGCGGCCGTTCTCCCGCAGGATCTGGTTTGGCCCGTCGGTTTCCTTCACGTCGGCGATCTGACGTGCGGGGATCCATCCCGACGGCGTCTTGATCAGGAGGTCGCCGAGTTTTTCGGTGGTGCGCAACTGGTCGGGCAGCCGCATCACGACGTCGTACCGCTTGTAGCCGTCGACCACGCGCGAGATGACGCGCCCGCTCGAGAGCCGCGACAGTTGATCGGTCACGGCGCCCGGCTGCACGCCATAGAGCGCGGCGCGGGTATAATCGACGCGGATCTCGAGCTGCGGAATCCGGACCTGCTTCTCGACCTGCAGGTCCTGGATGCCTTTGATCTTCGAGAGACGCGAGCGGATATCTTCCGCGCTGTTGCGTAGCGTGTCGAGATCGTCGCCGAACAGTTTCAGGGCCAGTTCGGCGCGGACGCCCGAGAGCAGGTGATCGAGCCGGTGCGATATCGGCTGTCCGACATTGACCGAGAGCGGCAGCACCGAGAGCCGCGAACGGATGTCCGCGACGATCTCGGGCTTCGGCCGCTGCGAGCGCTTGAGATCGACTTCGAGGTCGGACGAGTGGATGCCTTCCGCGTGTTCATCCAGTTCCGCACGTCCCGTGCGCCTTCCGACGCTGATCACTTCGGGCACATCGAGCAGAAGGCGCTCGGCGATCGAGCCCACGCGCGTGGATTCGGAAAGCGAGACGCCCGGGTTGAACGCGATATTGATCGTGAAGGTGCCTTCATTGAACGCCGGAAGGAACGCGCGATTGAGACCCAGGGCCCCCACGCCGGCGCCCAGCACCGCCAGCGCCGTGACGCCGAGCAGCAATCCCCTGTGAACGAGCGCAAACCGGAGCGCGGCGTGGTTCACGGATTTGAGTTTGCGAACCAGCCAGCTCTCCCGCTCCGCGAGGCGCTTCATCCCCGGCAGCAGGTAGTAGGCCATGACAGGGGTGAGGGTGATCGACACGAACAGGCTCGCGAGGATCGAGATGATGTAGGCGTGGCCGAGCGGCGCGAACAGCCGTCCTTCTATGCCGGAAAGCGCAAACAGCGGCACGAACACCAGCACGATGATCATCGTGGCGTAGACGATGCCGGACCGCACTTCGTTGGAAGCGGAAACCACCACGTCGAACACCGAGCGTGGATTGCCTTGCTCCCTGTTCTCGCGAAGCCGACGAAAAATGTTCTCGACGTCGACGACGGCGTCATCGACCAGCTCGCCGATGGCGATCGCAAGGCCGCCCAGGGTCATGGTGTTGATCGACAGGCCGAGCAGCTTGAAGATGATCGCCGTGGTCAGGATCGAGACTGGTATGGCGGTGAGCGAAATCGCCGTCGTGCGCCAGTTCAGCAGGAACGCGAACAGGATGACGGCCACGACCAGGGCCGCTTCGAGCAGCACCCGCTCGACGTTCTGGATCGAGTTCTCGATGAAGCTCGCCTGGCGGAAGATGATCTCGTTGGCCTTGACGCCGGACGGCAGGCTCGGTTCCAGCTCCGCGAGCACCTGCGTGATCTGTTGTGTCAGCTTCACCGTGTCGACGTTGGGCTGCTTCTCGACCGAGACGATCACGGCGGGCTTGCTCATGTAACCGGCGTCGCCGCGCTTGACCTTGGGCGCGAAGTCGACGTTCGCCACCTGCCGCAGCAGGATTGGGCGTCCCTCGATGGTGGTGACGACGATGTTGCGCAGATCTTCCAGGCTCGTCGTGCGCCCGATATTGCGGATCAGGAATTCGCGGGCGTTCTGGTCGGTGAAGCCGCCGCCGGTGTTGGTGCCGAACTGCCGGAGCGCCAGCTCCATCTGCTCGTAGCTCACGCCGAGCGCGCGCAACGCCGAAGGCAGTGGCGCAATCCGGTATTGACGGACCTCGCCGCCGATCGGGATCACCTGGGCGACGCCGGGCACGGCGAGCAGCCGCGGCCTGATCGTGAAGTCGGCTATCTCTCGCACCTCCATCGGCGAGGCCGTCTTCGACGTCACCGCGATCAGGAGGATCTGACCCATGATCGAACTGATCGGGCCGATTTGTGGCGTGACGTTGAGCGGCAGCTGGCTCTGCACCTGCGCCAGACGCTCCGCGACCAGCTGGCGGTTGCGGAAGATATCGGTGCCCCAATCGAACTCGACGTAGACGATCGAAAGCCCGATGCCCGAGACCGAGCGCACCCGGCTGACACCCGGCACGCCGTTCATCTGGGTTTCGATCGGGAAGCTGACGAGCTGCTCGACTTCCGGCGGGGCGTAGCCTTCCGATTCCGTCATGATGGTGACGGTCGGGCGATTGAGGTCCGGAAACACGTCGACGGGCAACTGCCGCACGGTATAGGCGCCCAATAGAACGAGAACGCTCGCCATCGCCAGAACGAGCAGGCGATTGCGGAGCGAGGCGCTGACCAGGAATGTGAACATGGGGTCGCCTCCTCAGCGGACGTGATCGAGCAGGTCCGCGCCTTGCGACACGATCCGCTTGCCGGGCGTGAAGCCGGACACGATCAGCACGCGGTCGCCGTCGAGCGGTTCGGTGCGCACGCTCCTCGGCATGAACCGCTCGGGCGAAATGTGCTCGTAGACGAAGTCCTGGCCGTTGGAGCCGCGAACGACGCTGCTGCGCGGCACGGCGAGGCCTTGCTTTGCGTCGTCGGTTGCCACCAGCACGGTCAGGAACTGGCCGGCGCGCAGCCCCGCCGTGTCGCCCGTTACGGCAAAATGCACCGGCACGGATTGGCTGCGGTCGGCGAAGCCGGTGCCCTGATAGAGCAGGTCGTAATTCTTGCCCGTGTAGGTCGACGCCCGGGCGCCGCGGGACGGTTCGAGGCTTTCGAAGCTCAGCGCCTCGACCCACAGCCGCGACGGATCGATGATGTTGAAAACGACCGAGCTCGGTTGAACGATCTGGCCGGCCACGGCGCTGCCTTCGGCGATCACGCCCGCGACGGGCGCGATCAGCGCCTCGGGCTCGCGGCGCGATTTGTCGATCGACGCGCGCCGGTCGCGCAGCCCCTCCAGTTCGAGCCGCGTGTCCTCGAGCTGGGTTCGCGATATTGCGCCTGATGGCGCCAATTGCTCGTAACGAGCAAACCTTCGCTCGACGATCGAGATCTGCTGGTCGAGTTCGCCCTGCCGCTGCCGCATGTCGGAAACGTCGATCGCCGCAATGGGCGGCGTGACATAGCCCAGGATATCGCCCTGCTTCACCCGTGTGCCCAAGCGCGGAAAGCCGCCGGGCGGAGCGGAAAGACGGCCGCCGACGGCGGATTGCACGTAGCCGCTGGCGTTGGGATCGGGAATGATCCGTCCCGGAAGTTCGGTGACCTTCTTGTGAACGGCGTTTTCGGCGAGCAGGGTCCGCAGCGCAAAGATCCGCTGCACCGTCTTCGGCACAAACACCGCGCCATCCGGAAGCCGCTGAGCGCGCTCGCCCGAGACGGTGCTGATCGCGAGCTGCGCCTTTTCTTCCTCATGGCCGTGGTTCTCATGTGCCCGCAGTTCGCGTGCGCCCACCAGTACGGAGAAGATCGCAACAAGGGCTGCCGCCCGGCGCCTGCCGCGCAGTACGATGGCCGAGAGCAGCGCGCCCGCCAGTGCGCCGCCGAGCACGAGAAGAACCGATGTCATGCTGATATGGCCGCTAGGCGCCGCATTGCGCTGCATTGCGCCTTGCACGGTGGCCGGCGTCGTCTGGATCGTCAGCGGCAGAATGTCGGTGGCATCCCCGGCCGTGACCGTAAAAATCAGATCCGCACGTCCATCTTTGGCGAGCCACGGCGCTGCCAAGCGGTAAGTGCCGTCGGCGCCCTCTGCTGCCTTGACGGGACCTGCGGGAGATTCGACCTCGATTATTGCGCCGGTGACCGGCTCGTTGGTGGCGAAGCGGTCGAGATAGATCTCGAGGCTCTCACCGCGGGCGATTGCCACGAGCTCGAACGCGTTCGAATCGGCCTCGCCGCGTGGCAGCGCCCCCGCCGCGACCGGCGGCTGTTCCTCGTGGTCATGCCCCTCGTGGGCGGAGGCGGGGGCGATCGCGGCGAAAAGAGCTGAGGTCACCGCGAGAGCGCGCAGGGCACGCCCGAAATGGGAAAGCATATTGGCCGTCCTTCGATCTGAATTGCCGTAGCTTGCGGGCACGCAGGGCGCGCCTCGCAAACGCATTATTCGGTCGGATTCAGATGAGGTGCTTTGGAGGCCGCCTGAGCGACTCAGGCTCGCGGTTCGGCCGCATCTGCGACGGCGCAAAAGCAACGCGCGTCATCGAGCGGGGGAACGAAATGAACGCCACGGGGCTGGGCAACCCCGCCGCGCAACAGGCGGCACATGCGGACAGGCAGCAGCCGCCGGTGCAGTTGCGGTCGGAAGCCGGGAGCGTTCCGGTCTGATTCCACTGCGACTGTCGCAACGATGCAGGCGCAGCCGCCCGTTCAGATTCCTGAGTTGCGGCTTGAAATGCCGCGTTGCCCTGGCCGTTATGCAGGGATGCCTGGTGCTGATGGCCGAGATGGGCCTGGGCCACTGAAGGCGCGAACGAAAGCGCGATCAGGACGATCGCGGCTCCCAGAATTCGCATGATCAGTTGCTTCGGCATAGTGGCCTTATCGTAGCACGGATACCGGGTAGATATCGAGGCCGCACCGGTAATTCAAGGTCCTATTCCGGCGCCAATGGCTGCCCGTGATGCAATCGCGAACGAGTTTCAACATGCGATGCGGTCCCAGACAATGGCAAGCCCGGGCTTTTCCCGGCGGTCGCTTTGTCCGCGCCTCAGGCCGGCAGGTAATTCCGGATCGCCGGCAGGAAGAAAATTGCAATATTGATCGCGAAGCCAAGGCTCCAGAGGATCGAGCGCAGCGTCGGGCGGTTGCCGAGATAGGTGAACACATAGGCGATCCGCACGATCAGGAACAGAACCGCGAGTTCGTCGATATAGTGCTGCGGGGCCTGCCGGAATTCCGCCAGCAGCACCGCTACGGCAAAGAACGGAAAGGCCTCGATTCCGTTCTGGTGGGCGCCCAGCGCGCGGGCGCTGATCGGGTCTTCGTAGAACGCGGGATCGCGCGGCCTGGCATTGTCGAAACGGCGATGCCCGGCCCATTTGACCGAGGCGATCGTCAGCAAATAGAGCATCAGCGTTCCGAAAACGCACCATTCGGCGATCGTCATGGTTTCTCCCGCCCGCGGCAATATGTGAACGTATCGAACCGGCCATTATCTTGACAAGGATGGGCCAACACGCGAAGCCACTGAAATCATGACGATGGCCACTCCCATAGGAAGAGCCGACCCTGCGCCTGCTGCCGGGCGCGAACGCGTCGGCGTGCTCCTGGTCAATCTCGGTACCCCCGACACCGCTGACGCCAGCGGGGTGCGGGTCTATCTGAAGGAATTCCTTTCCGACCCGCGCGTGATCGAGGACCAGGGGCTGCGCTGGAAGCTGATCCTGAACGGCATCATCCTGCGCGTGCGCCCCGGCAGGAAGGCGCGCGACTACCAGAAGATCTGGAATACCGAGAAGAACGAGTCCCCGCTCAAGACGATTACGCGCGCACAGGCCGAGAAGCTTGCAGAGGCGATTTCCGATCATGACCATGTCGTGGTCGACTGGGCGATGCGCTACGGCAACCCGTCGATCCGTTCGCGCATCGATGCACTGACTGCGCAGGGCTGCGACCGCCTGCTGGTGGTGCCGCTCTATCCGCAATATTCCGCCGCGACCTCGGCTACCGTTTGCGATGAAGTGTTTCGCGTGCTGGCCGACATGCGCGCCCAGCCGACGCTGCGGGTGACGCCACCCTATTACGACGACCCGGACTATATCGAAGCGCTCGCGGTTTCAATCAACGCGCATCTGGCGACGCTGCCGTTCCAGCCCGAACTGATCGTGGCGTCGTTCCACGGTATGCCGCAAAAGTATGTCGACCAGGGTGATCCCTACCAGGCGCAGTGTATTGCAACGACCGAGAGCCTGCGCAGGCGCATGGGCCTGGATGCATCAAAGCTGATGCTCACGTTTCAATCGCGCTTCGGCTTCGACGAGTGGCTGCAGCCCTACACCGACAAGACCATCGAAAAACTGGCGAAGGATGGCGTGAAGCGCATTGCCGTCGTGACGCCCGGCTTCTCGGCCGATTGCCTGGAAACGCTGGAGGAGATCGCGCAGGAAAACGCCGAGATCTTCAAGCACAATGGCGGCGAGCAGTTCGCGGCGATTCCCTGTCTCAACGACAGCGAACCCGGCATGGACGTGATTCGCCAGCTTGTGCTCCGCGAGCTGCAAGGCTGGATCTAGGCGGCTGGACCTCAATCCCCTTGAAAAATAGGTGTTTGCCGCCGTTCGTGAAGATCTGGTGGCCGCCTGACCGTTCCCTAACTATATAGCAATAGTCCGAGAACGGCCGGCTGAACCGGCGCTGCGGCTGTGCCGACCAAGAGAGACCGCGCCCGGCGACGCATCTTGCCGGCTTTGGAGGGATTTGATGTCCGGTTTCGATATCTTCGCGATTGTCTTTGTCCTGCTCGTCATCGTCACGCTGTTCGCCGGCGTCAAGACCGTGCCGCAGGGCTATGACTGGACCATCGAGCGGTTCGGCAAATACACCCGCACGCTGTCGCCGGGCTTGAACATCATCGTGCCCTATTTCGACCGCGTCGGCCGCAAGATGAACATGATGGAGCAGGTGATCAACATTCCCGAGCAGGAGGTGATCACCAAGGACAACGCCACCGTGACGGTGGACGGCGTCGCGTTCTTCCAGGTGTTCGATGCCGCCAAGGCGAGCTACGAGGTCGCCAATCTGGAGCAGGCGATCATCGTCCTGACCATGACCAACATCCGTTCGGTGATGGGTTCGATGGACCTCGACCAGGTGCTGTCGCATCGCGACGAGATCAACGAGCGGCTCTTGCGTGTCGTCGATGCCGCGGTGTCGCCGTGGGGACTGAAGGTCAACCGCATCGAGATCAAGGACATCGTGCCGCCGGCCGACCTCGTCGAAGCGATGGGCCGGCAGATGAAGGCCGAGCGCGTCAAGCGCGCCGACATCCTGCAGGCGGAGGGCCAGCGGCAGTCGGAAATTTTGCGCGCGGAAGGCGCGAAGCAGGGCCAGATCCTGCAGGCCGAAGGTCGTCGCGAAGCTGCGTTCCGCGACGCCGAAGCGCGCGAACGCTTGGCCGAGGCGGAAGCCAAGGCGACGCAGATGGTCTCCGAATCCATCGCCAAGGGCGACGTCGCCGCGCTGAACTATTTTATCGCCGACAAGTACATCAAGGCGTTCGGGCAGCTTGCGGAATCGCCGAACCAGAAGATCCTGATGCTGCCGATCGAGGCGACCAGCGTATTGTCGTCGCTGGCCGGCATCGGCGAAATCGCCAAGGCCACGTTTGGCGAAGCCGCGACATCGGCGGCTGCGCGACGGCCGGGATCGGTGCCCAGCACCACGCCGCCGCCGGTGGCGCCGCAGCGGTAGGGACGTCATACTGTTCGACCTGAGGTTCGTGTCATGACCGAAATGTTTACGACGCTCGGCAACTGGAACTGGCTCATCTTCGGCTTCATCCTGATGGCGCTGGAGCTGCTCGCGCCGGGCGTTTTCATGTTCTGGCTCGGGCTCGCGGCGCTGCTGGTCGGGCTGATGTCGTTTGCGATTAACCCGTCCTGGCAGACGCAGCTACTGATGTTTGCGGTGTTCGCCGTCGCGGCCGTGCCGGCGTGGCGTTACTTTGCGCGCGCCGCTTCCAGCAAGAGCGTCAGCAATCCGTTCCTCAACCGGCGGACCGAAGCGATGGTAGGCCGGGAATTCACACTGGAGAAGCCGATCGTCAATGGCTCCGGCACGGTGCGGATCGACGACACGATCTGGCGCGTCGCCGGCCCCGATGCGCCGGCCGGCAGTCGGGTCAAGGTCGTGCAGGCTGACGGCGCCAGCCTGACGGTGGCGGTGGCCTAACTCGAGACTTGCTTGCGCCACCGTTCTGCAAAGCGGCTGAGTGGCAGCAAGGTCTGGTTCAACTCCTTGCCCAGTTCGGTGAGGCCATAGCCATCGCCGTGCGCAAGTTCGATCAGGCCGGCCTCGCGCAGCTCCGACAATCTGGCCTGCATCACCGTCGGTGAAGCCTCGTCGCAGGCCGTGCGCAGCGCGCGCGACGTCAGCGATCCCTCACGCAACTCCCACATGATCCGCAACGTCCAGCGGCGGCCCAGCAGATCCAGCAGCGCCATGATCGGGCGGCCGGTTCGCGAGCCACGAACGGCCTTCTTCGCGGTGTCAGCCTGTTTCGGCATCGAAAAAACCCACTTGCGTCCTGCTACGGAATGTGTAGCGTGTTGCTACGTTTATTGTAGCAAAGGAATTGGCCGTGTCCCAGCCCATGCCACGTATCGCGCCGTTGCAGCCGCCTTATGCACTGGAGATTCGAGAACAGTTCGACCGGATCATGCGCGGGGCGCCGCCGCTGGTGCTGTTTCGCGTCATGGCGGGCAACGCCCGCGCCTGGGAAAAATTCCGCGCCGGCAGCCTGCTGGACCGCGGGCCGCTGAGCCTGCGGGAGCGCGAAATCGTCATCGACCGCACCTGCGCCAAAACCGGCTGCGAGTACGAATGGGGCGTGCATGTCACGACGTTTGCGGCAGCCGCGCACCTGACGGAGGAGGAGGTCCGCGCCACTGTGCTGGGTGCGGCCACCGACGCATGCTGGTCGGCGGCGGAGCAGGCCTTGATCGCGGCCGTCGATGCGCTGCATGAGCGGGCGACGCTCAGCGACGCCGAGTTCGCGGCGCTGTCGGCGCATTATGACGAGGCAAAGATTTTCGAGATCATCCTGCTGTGCGGCTTCTATCGCACCGTGTCGTATCTCGCGAACGGGCTGGCGTTGCCGCTGGAGGAGAGGGCGGCGCGGTTTCCTGTTTGACCGTCATTCCGGGGCGATGCGGAGCATCGACCCCGGAATCTCGAGGTTCCGGGTTCATCGCTCCGCGATGCCCCGGAACGACCAGCCATACTAAGCCACCCCCGCCCGCAGGAAATCGTGCAAATGCACGATGCCGACCGGCTTGTTGGCATCGGTCACGATCAGCGTCGTGATCTTCGAGGAATTGAGGATTTCGAGTGCCTCGCCGGCGAGAACGTCGCGGTCGATCGTCTTCGGGTTCCTGGTCATGACGTCGTCGACAACAGCCGACATCAGGTCCGGCCCCATGTGACGGCGCAGGTCGCCGTCGGTGACGATGCCGGCGAGATGGCCCTTTCCATCGACGATGCCGACGCAGCCAAAGCCCTTCGACGTCATCTCGACCAGCGCGTCGGACATTTTGGTGCCGAGCGGCTTCAGCGGGACTGCGTCGCCGGTGTGCATGAGATCGCGGGTGTATTTCAAGAGCGCGCCGAGCTTGCCGCCGGGATGCAGCACGCTGAAATCGACCGACGTAAAGCCGCGGCCTTCCAGCAGCGCGATTGCGAGCGCGTCGCCGAGCGCCAGCATCATCAGCGAGGAGGTGGTGGGCGCAAGGTTGTGCGGACAGGCCTCGCGCGCCTTCGGCAGCGTCAGTGCGACGCCGGCGGCCTTGGCCAGCGAGGATTCCCGTTCGGCGGTGATCGCGATGACGGGAATGCGGAAGCGCTTGGCGTAGGTGATGAGGTTCTTCATCTCCGGCTGCTCGCCAGACCATGACAGCGCCAGGATGACGTCCTCGGCCGTGATCATGCCGAGATCGCCATGGCTCGCTTCCGCGGCATGGACGAAGAACGCGGGCGTGCCGGTGGAGGCAAAGGTCGCCGCGATCTTGCGGCCGATATGGCCCGACTTGCCGAGCCCGGTGACGATCAGCCGTCCCTTGGCGTTCTGGATCAGCCCTGCGGCAGCCGCGAAGGGCGCGCGGAGATCGGATTGCAGCGCTGCCGTGATCGCGGCGATGCCGCTGCCCTCGGCATCCAGCGTGCGCAGGGCCGACTGGACGGCGGAATCAGCGGGGTCGGTGCCGGATGATTTGGTCATCAGCGGTTTCGGATTGGCCATATCTGCTTCCAGGGAGGAGGGGCATTGCCCCCGGACCCTTCCTTAGCATGGCCCGTCCGGCGAAGCGACGCGGGCGAACCGCTCTCAACGCCTCATTAACCATAATTGTTTTAACTCCATTAACGACGTTTTCCGGGTGTGTTCCGGATGCGTGAATAAGTATCTGGTTTTGTTGGGGTATTATTGTCGTGATGGCGAGGCCAGAACGGGGCCGGAGCAGGCGCGCGCGCCTCTTTCGCGCTGCCTTGCTTTGCCTTGCGCTGATTGCCCTCACAGGGCCCGGAGCCCGGGCGCAGACGGTCACGTCGGACCTGTTCAGCCCGACGCGCGCCAGCCGGGTGACGCCAGCGGATTCGCCGCTCCGCCGCACGGCGGCGGAGGCCAACGATCCGCTCGGCAGCCCGAAGCCGCAGGATAGCGACAGGGACAGGCCGGCGCCGTCGCGCATCGGCCAGATCCCGACATACGGCCTGCCGGCCGCAAGCGGCGCCTCGACGACCGGCTACGACTCACTCAACCGCAAGCGCACCACGCCAAAGCTCTATCCGGGCCAGCCCAGGCCGAAGACGACCGGCCCGGGCAATCGCGCCGCGGCGGTGACCGGCCCGGCCGGTCCCAACGCGGGCGTGCTGCTGTCGGCCCCGCCGTCGCGGACCGCCAACAAGGCGCCGCTGCCGCCGGCGATGGCCGGCACGGTGGTCGGACAGCCGCCGCGCAAGCGGCTGAAGATCGACGACGATCCCTTCGGCCCGGTCGGCGACTATGTCGGCAGTTTCCTCGTCAAGTCCGCCGTCGAACTCCGGGGCGGTTACGACACCAATCCCGGGCGCACATCCGTGCCGCGAGGCTCGCCGGTCTATGTGGTTGCGCCGGAATTCGTCGCGTTCTCCGACTGGGAGCGCCACGCGCTGGTCGCCGATCTCAGGGGTTCCTTCACCGGCTACACCAACACCATTCCGCCGGTGCCCGGGGTGGGCTCATCCGCGCCGACCACCCTCGATCGCCCGGACTTTATCGGCCACGTCGACGGCCGCCTCGATGTCTCCCGCGACACGCGCCTGCTCGGCCAGGCGCGCTTGCGCGTCGCCACCGACAATCCCGGCAGCCCGAACGTGCAGGCGGGCCTGTCCCGATATCCGGTCTATGCGACGTTCGGCAGCACGCTCGGCGTCGATCAGAGTTTCAATCGCCTGCAGCTTTCCGCGGGCGCCGCCGTCGACCGCACGGTCTATCAGTACTCGCAACTGACCGACGGCACCTCGACCAGCAACGACGACCGCAACTACAATCAATATGGCGGCCTCGGCCGCATCAGCTACGACCTGATGCCGGGCCTGAAGCCGTTCGGCGAAATCGAAGGCAATGTCCGTTCGCACGACCTGCTGGTCGATCGCAGCGGCTATCAGCGCAATTCCAGCGGCGGCAACGTCAGGGCCGGCACCAGCTTCGAACTATCGCGGCTGCTGACCGGCGAACTCGCTATCGGCTGGGCCGCGCGCAGCTACGAAGATCCTCGGCTGCTGCCGCTGCAGGGGCTGCTGACCTCGGCCTCACTGGTCTGGGCCGCAACGCCGCTGACCACCGCAAAATTCTTCGCCACCACCTCGATCGACGAGACCACGGTGCCCGGCGTCTCCGGCGTGCTGACGCACACCTACACCGCCGAAGTCGACCACGATTTCCGCCGCTGGCTCACGGCCATCGGCAAATTCACCTGGGGCTCCCAGCAATACCAGGGCAACGACCGCGACGATCGCTTCTATTCGCTGTCAGGCGACCTGATCTACAAGATGAGCCGCTCGCTCTGGGTCAAGGGCACGCTGCGCCGCGACTGGCTGAATTCCAACATCCCAGGCAACAGCACGGCATCGACGGTGATGCTGCTGGGCGTGCGGTTGCAGCATTGAGCGCGGCAAACAAAAACCCCGGCGCTTGGCCGGGGTCCTGAAACATCGCCGTGGCAACTATCTTCACGGACAGGGGCGACGGTAGCCGTCCTTGGCGAGATAGGTCATGCTCTGGGGATCGAACGAGCGATAGCGCTGCATGCAATAGTTGATGGCATCGCGCCGCTGCTGCTCGGCAGCGCTCGCTGCGATCGCGCCGCCGATGATGGCCGCGCCGACACCGATGCCGACTGCCGCGCCGACGCCGTCACCGCGGCCCCAGCCGCGGCCTCGACCACCCCAGCCGCGACCACGACCGCGCTGCGCATGTGCCGGAGAGACGCCTGCCGCCACAAAGGCGCCTGTCGTGGCAACCATTCCGAAGGCGTACATGACCAGTAGCGTACCGGTCGCCAGCACCCGTGTGATACGATGGCGCACGGAACCTCCCATTTTCTGATTTCTCACTTCGCGGCCTTTCCCTGCAAGTTCAGATCGTGATGTCCATCTATAGAACATAGGCGTCGCCCGCATCAACCCGATGCGGGCGATTGGGCGCGCGGCATTAGCGACTGTTCACCGCGGCAGCGTCGTCGATCCCATCAGGTACTGGTCGATCGCCCGTGCGCAGAGGCGGCCTTCGCGGATCGCCCAGACGACGAGGGATTGCCCGCGGCGCATGTCACCGGCGGAGAACACGTTGGGCAGCGAGGTCTTGTAGTCCGCCGTGTTGGCGCGGACGTTGCCACGCTGGTCGAGGTCGACGGCGAGCGTCTTCAGCATGCCCTCGTGGACCGGATGCACGAAGCCCATCGCGAGCAGTACGAGCTGCGCCTCGAGTTCGAACTCGGTACCGGGCAGCGGCTTGAACTTGTCATCGACCTGGACGCAGTGCAGCTTCTCGACCTTGCCGTCGGCGCCGGAAAACTTCTGCGTCAGCACGGCGAATTCGCGCTTGGCGCCTTCGGCCTGGCTCGACGACGTCCGCATCTTCAACGGCCAGTTCGGCCAGGTCAGGCCCTTGTCCTCGTGCTCGGGCGGCGCCGGCATGATTTCGAGCTGGGTGACGGATTTTGCGCCCTGCCGGAACGACGTGCCGATGCAGTCCGAACCGGTGTCGCCGCCGCCGATCACGACGACGTGCTTGCCGCCGGCCAGGATATCCTTGGCCCCGCCGAGCGGTTCGGAAGAGACGCGGCGATTCTGCTGCGGCAGGAAATCCATCGCGAAGTGGATGCCGTCGAGGTCGCGGCCTGGAATCGGCAAGTCTCGCCCGGCTTCCGCGCCGCCGGTCAGCGCCACGGCGTCATACTGGCTGAGCAGTTCGCGCGGATCGAGCGCGCCATCTGCGTTGCCGCCGACGTGGACCCCATAGTGGAACGTCACGCCCTCGGCTTCCATCTGCGCCACGCGGCGGTCGATGACGTGCTTTTCCATCTTGAAGTCGGGAATGCCGTAGCGAAGCAGGCCGCCGGCCTTGGCGAATTTCTCGTAGACATGGACGTCATGGCCGGCGCGGGCGAGCTGCTGCGCAGCCGCAAGCCCCGCGGGGCCCGCGCCGATGATCGCAACCTTCTTGCCAGTCTTCTCGGGCGCAACCTCGGGCTTGAGCCAGCCATTGTCCCAGGCGCGGTCGACGATGGCGCATTCGATCGTCTTGATGGTGACCGGGTTGTCGTCGATGTTGAGCGTGCAGGACGCCTCGCACGGCGCCGGGCAAATGCGGCCGGTGAATTCCGGAAAGTTGTTGGTCGAGTGCAGATTGCGCGAGGCTTCTTCCCAGTTGCCCTGGTAGACGAGGTCGTTGAAGTCGGGGATCTGGTTGTTGACCGGGCAGCCCGGCGTGCCCGGCGCCACCGAGCCGGTGCCGTGGCAATAGGGAATGCCGCAGTTCATGCAGCGCGCGGCCTGGTCGCGGGTGTCTTTCTCGCTCAGGGGAATGACGAATTCGCGATAATGCTTCAGGCGATCGGCGACGGGCGCATACTTGCGGTCATGCCGGTCGATTTCGAGAAAACCTGTGATCTTGCCCATTAAACCCTGACGTCCCTAACGACTTGCTTTCATATCATTCGCTGCTCGGCCCTCATCCTGAGGAGCGGCGTCTTCGCCGCGTCTCGAAGGACAAGGCCCCTGTGGTGGCCTCATGGTTCGAGACGGCGCAAGCGCCTCCTCACCATGAGGGTCGAAAGTTATGCCCCGATCGCGATTTTGGGTTCGGCGTCGGCGTTCGCCTTCATTTCCTTCAGCGCGCGGCGGTATTCCACCGGCATCACCTTGCGGAATTTCGGCAACCAGGCCTTCCAGTCCGCGAGGATCTCGGCGGCTTTCTTCGAGCCGGTCAGCTTGGCGTGACGCGTGATCAGGACGTGCAGCCGCTCGACGTCGGACGAGAGCAGGTTCTGGAACACGTCGACCCTGCCGTGCGCTTCGAGATCGCCGGAGTGATGATAGGTGTTGGCGTTGATCAGCTCTTCCGACAGCACCGGTTCGAGCTCGACCATCGCCATGTTGCAGAGTTTGGCGAAGTCGCCGCCCTCGTCCAGCACGTAGGCGATACCGCCGGACATGCCGGCCGCGAAGTTGCGCCCGGTCTTGCCGAGCACCACGACGATGCCGCCGGTCATGTATTCGCAGCAGTGATCGCCGGCGCCTTCGACGACCGCGATCGCGCCGGAGTTACGGACGGCGAAGCGCTCGCCGGCGATGCCGCGGAAATAGCATTCGCCCTCGATCGCGCCGTACATCACCGTATTGCCGACGATGATGGACTCTTCCGGCACGATACCGGAATTGCGCGGCGGCTTGATGATGATGCGGCCGCCGGACAGACCCTTGCCGACATAGTCGTTGCCTTCACCTTCGAGTTCGAAAGTGACGCCGCGTGCCAGCCACGCCCCGAACGCCTGGCCCGAAGTGCCCGTCAGGCTGACGTGAATCGTGTCATGTGGCAGCCCGGCATGGCCGTAGATCTTCGCCACCGCGCCGGACAGCATGGCGCCGGCCGAGCGGTCGGTATTGTTGATTTCTTCCTCAATCTTGACAGGCGCACCGCGGTCGAGCGCGGCCCGCGCCTGCTCGATCAGGCGACGGTCGAGCACCTTCTCCAAGTGATGGTTTTGCGCCTCGGAGTGATAGATCTTCTGGCCTTTCTGCTCCGGCTGCCGGACGAACAGCTTCGAGAAGTCGAGGCCCTTGGCCTTCCAGTGCGCCACAAGCGAGGACTGGTCGAGCATCTGGGTCTGGCCGACCATGTCGTCGAACTTCTTGTAGCCGAGCTGCGCCATGATCTCGCGCACTTCCTCGGCAACGAAGAAGAAGTAGTTGATGACATGCTCAGGCTGGCCGGTGAAGCGCTTGCGCAGCACCGGATCCTGAGTCGCGACGCCAACCGGACAGGTGTTGAGGTGGCACTTGCGCATCATGATGCAGCCGGCCGCGATCAAGGGAGCGGTGGCGAAGCCGAACTCGTCGGCGCCGAGCAGCGCGCCAATCACGACGTCGCGCCCGGTGCGGAAACCACCATCGACCTGGACCACGATGCGGCTGCGCAGCCGCTCGCGCACCAGCGTCTGGTGGGTTTCGGCAAGCCCGATTTCCCATGGGCTACCCGCGTGCTTGATCGAGGTGAGGGGGGACGCGCCGGTGCCGCCCTCGAAGCCCGCGATGGTGACGTGGTCGGCGCGCGCCTTCGCAACGCCCGCGGCCACGGTGCCGACGCCGATTTCCGAGACCAGCTTGACCGAGACCTGACCGTCCGGATTGACGTTCTTGAGGTCGTAGATCAGCTGCGCCAGATCCTCGATCGAATAGATGTCGTGATGCGGCGGCGGCGAGATGAGGCCGACGCCGGGCGTCGAATGCCGCACGCGCGCAATCGTCGCGTCGACCTTGTGGCCGGGCAACTGGCCGCCTTCGCCGGGCTTGGCGCCCTGCGCCATCTTGATCTGCATCATGTCGGAGTTGACCAGGTACTCCGTCGTCACGCCGAAGCGGCCCGAGGCAACCTGCTTGATCGCCGAGCGCATGCTGTCGCCGTTCGGCATCGGCTTGAAGCGGTCGGCCTCTTCGCCGCCTTCACCGGTGTTCGACTTGCCGCCGATCCGGTTCATGGCGATGGCGAGCGTGGTGTGCGCCTCGCGCGAGATCGAGCCGAAGCTCATCGCGCCGGTGGCGAAGCGCTTGACGATTTCGGCGGCCGGCTCGACCTGGTCGAGCTTCACGGGTTTGCGCTTCTCGTCCTCGGCGGTCTTGATCCGGAACAGGCCGCGCAGCGTCAGCAGCCGCTCGGATTGCTCGTTGAGGATTTTTGCAAACGCGCGGTAGCGTTCCAGCGAGTTGCCGCGCACGGCATGCTGCAGCGTCGAGACGGATTCAGCGGTCCAGGCGTGATCCTCGCCGCGGGTGCGATACGCGTATTCGCCGCCGACATCGAGCGCGGTCTTGTAAACCTGCGCCTCGCCGAACGCATCGGTGTGGCGCCGCGCGGTTTCCTCGGCGATTTCGGCCAGCCCCACGCCCTCGATCCGGGTGTGGGTGCCGGCAAAATACTTGGCGACGAAATCGGCCTTCAGTCCGACGGCATCGAAGATCTGCGCGCCGCAATAGGACTGGTAGGTCGAGATGCCCATCTTGGACATCACCTTCAGCAGGCCCTTGCCGATCGACTTGATGTAGCGCTTGACGATCTCGTAGTCGTCGAGCGAACCCGGCAGCCGCTCCTTCATCGCGATGATGGTCTCGAACGCCAGGTATGGATTGATCGCCTCGGCGCCGTAGCCGGCCAGGCACGCGAAATGATGCACTTCGCGCGGTTCGCCGGATTCGACCACGAGCCCGACCGAGGTGCGCAATCCCGTGCGGATCAGGTGATGATGCACGGCGGCGCAGGCCAGCAGCGAGGGGATCGGAATCCGGTCCGAGCCCGCCATGCGGTCGGAAAGGATGATGATGTTGACGCCTTCGCGCACCGCGCCCTCGGCGCGCGCGCAGAGTTCGTCGAGCACCTGCTCCATGCCCGCCGCGCCGAACCCGGCGTGGAAGGTGGTGTCGAGCGTGCGCGACTTGAAATGCGTGTCGGCGACCTCGGAGATCGAGCGGATCTTTTCCAGGTCCGCATCGGTGAGGATCGGCTGCCTTACCTCAAGCCGCTTGGTCGAGGCGAGACCCTGCAGGTCGAACAAATTCGGCCGCGGCCCGATGATCGAGACGAGGCTCATGACGAGTTCTTCGCGGATCGGGTCGATCGGCGGGTTCGTCACCTGCGCGAAGTTCTGCTTGAAATACGTGAACAGCGGCTTCGGCCGGTCCGACAGCGCCGAGATCGGCGTGTCGTTGCCCATCGAGCCGGCGGCTTCCTCGCCCGTGGCCGCCATCGGCGTCATCAGGATCGTGAGGTCTTCCTGCGAATAGCCGAACGCCTGCTGCCGGTCGAGCAGCGGGAGGTTGGAGCGCATGCCCTTGGTGGGCGCGTCGGGCAGTTCTTCCAGCACCAGCTGCGTACGATGCAGCCAGTCGCTGTAGGGGTGGCTCTTGGCCAGATCAGCCTTGATCTCGTCGTCGGGGATCAGGCGTCCCTGTTCGAGGTCGACCAGCAGCATCTTGCCGGGCTGCAGCCGCCACTTGGTGACGATCTGGTCCTCGGGGATCTTGAGCACGCCCATTTCGGACGCCATCACGATGCGGTCGTCGCTGGTGACGAGATAGCGCGCCGGACGAAGCCCGTTGCGGTCGAGCGTTGCGCCGATCTGGCGGCCGTCGGTGAAGGCAATCGCGGCCGGGCCGTCCCACGGCTCCATCAGGGCGGCGTGATATTCGTAGAAGGCACGGCGCCGCTCATCCATCAGCGGGTTGCCGGCCCACGCTTCCGGAATCATCATCATGACCGCATGCGGCAGCGAGTAGCCGCCCTGCACCAGGAATTCGAGCGCGTTGTCGAAGCAGGCGGTGTCGCTCTGGCCTTCATACGAGATAGGCCACAGCCGGCTGATGTCCTTGCCGTAGAGCTCTGACTGCACGGAGGCCTGACGCGCCGCCATCCAGTTGACGTTGCCGCGCAGCGTGTTGATTTCGCCGTTGTGGGCGATCATGCGGTAGGGATGCGCCAGCGACCAGGCCGGGAAGGTGTTGGTCGAGAAGCGCTGATGCACCAGCGCCAGCGCGCTCTCGAAATCCGCCTCATGCAGATCGGGATAGTACTTGCCGAGCTGGTCGGCGAGAAACATGCCCTTGTAGATCACGGTGCGGCACGACATCGAGACCGGGTAATAGCCGGCCATGCCGCGGTCGCGGCGCTGATAGATCGCCTGCGAGATCGACTTGCGCAGGATGTAGAGCCTGCGCTCGAACTCCTCCTCGCTCTTGGCCGTGCCGTTGCGGCCGATGAACACCTGCATGTTGGCAGGTTCGGTCGGCTTGACGGTTTCGCCGAGAGAGGAATTGTCGGTCGGCACGTCGCGCCAGCCGAGCAGCAACAGGCCTTCCTCCTTGATCTGTTCGGCGATGATGCTCTGGATCACCTTCCGCCACGCCGTTTCCTTCGGCATGAACAGCGCGCCAATGGCGTAGTGGCCCGGCTCCGGCAACTGGAAGCCGATCTCGGCGGCCTTGCGCGAGAAGAAGGCGTGCGGAATCTGCACGAGGATGCCGGCGCCGTCGCCGGCGCGCGGATCGGCGCCGACCGCGCCGCGGTGCTCGAGGTTGCAGAGAATGTTGATCGCATCGGAGACGATCTGATGCGACTTCTTGCCCTTGATGTTGGCGATGAAGCCGACGCCGCAGGAATCCTTCTCCAGGCTCGGGTCGTAAAGGCCCTCCGCCTTCGGGCGCCAATTGTGCTCGCGCGCGTCATCAGCCGGTTTCGTAGCCGCGGTCGCCGACAGCGTTTCTGTCACGATGTTCTCGCGCTCGAATTCCGACCCACTCATCGCATTCCTCTCAATCAGGCTAAGGGCCTCACCGCATCGTCGGCGCACCTTGGGCGCTTGCGGCACCCACCGGGCCACCGCTCGTCCGCCGCGAGCCGCAATTTCTTAAATTCAGGCTTTCCCGCTCATCGTCCCTGAGGAACGGCCTTGCCTGCACTGCCCTGGCGCTCGTGGCACCACGGTTCGTTGCAATCCCCGTGCCGGGACCGCTCCGCAATTAAGACAGCGATACTGTCCTAACTCCGACCATGCCAAATTTTTGTCTATCACACAAGCGCGTGAAAGTCCTCGCCCGCATGCTTTTCCGCGCATGCCAGCAGGGAAAAGCCGTGCGCCCGGACTTTGCGGCAGCCGGCCGCGATCCTGCCCAAGGACCGCCGGATTTCGCTAGGAGATTCGGCCCCGGCCGGCTGTCGAGAGGGGTTGGAAAGCTCCCGCGGCGAGGCCGGAGGCACAGGGGCTTACAGGAGCATTCGCGAATGAAGTTGTTCACGGGATCTTTGGCGGCAGGCCTGGTGCTGCTCGCGGCAGGCGCGCAGGCGCAGGCGCCCTATGGAAACGGGCGCTACGCGACGGTGTCGGACTTTGATGCGCCCTACGCCGTGGCCCCACGTGAAATCCCCGGGCCGCGCTACGGGTACGGTCCGAGCCTGCTGCCCTCGACGGAGGTCTATGCGGTGTTGCGCGATAATGGCTTCTCGCCGCTCGGCATCCCGCGGCTGCGCGGCTTCGTCTACACGATCGCGGTGCTCGACCGCGGCGGCGAGGACGGCCGGCTAGTCATCGATGCCCGCAACGGCCGGATCATTCGCTTTGTGCCGGCCTATCGACCGGGCGGTAATTTCTTCGAGGAGTCCCGGGTGATTCTGGCGCCTCCGGGGGCCCCCGCGCCCGATCAAGTGGAGGCATTGCCGCAGCCGGCGCGGTCAGGTCCAAAGGTCGCGAGCCGCACGGTGCCCGTACCAAGGGCGAACCCGCTCGCTGCCAAGTCGGCGGCACCCGAGTTGGTCAAGCAAGCGGCCGCGCCCGCGCCGAAGCCGGCAGAGGTTCAGGCGACAGTTCCTCCAGCGGCGGCGACCGGTTCCGCCCCGGAGAAGCCCGCGCCCCAGCTTGCTCCGACAACGGACATGCCGAACGTGCAGGGGCTGGAATAGGCTCGTCGGTCGAAATGCTGTGAAAACGCCCCTATGCTCGGGGCGTTTTTGTTGCTGGATAGCGCCAAGATTGCGCCACTTACGCCAGCCCATCTAAGCGGGGGGGGGGGGGGCGATCCCCCGAAGCACAGAAACCCCA
>JAEWHP010000012.1 GCA_023387735.1 Pseudomonadota bacterium
CGCGGTGCTGGCGTCAAGTTCGCGGAAGCAAGCTTGCGCGGGTGACAGTGGCAAAAGAGCCGTTCACTGGGGAGAGCACGAAGTAAGTCGTAAAGCCACTGCGCAGGGAAGGCCGGGATGCTCCCGCCGAACCTGTATGCTCGTGTGCGTGTTCTTCATGTGCATTTGCACGCGAGACCGCGGGTGCGGCGCGCACCCGGCCTTCCCTGCGCCCTCTGATTTTCGAGAGGGCAAACGAAATGCAAACCTCGGGCAGAACATGTCGCGAGATCGCGAAGTCACATCCGGTCGTCATCCCCGCGCAGGCGGGGATCCAGTATTCCAGAAGCCGCAGTGATTCCATCGAAAAGCCGCGGCGTACTGGATGCCCCGCCTTCGCGGGGCATGACAATGGTTGGAGTTCTGGATACGCGGAGAGATCAGTGATCTCTGCGCAAAATCACTCCCTGCGCGGCCTACTCCCGCTTCGGCGGATTTTCCCTCAGGAAACGCTCGAGGTCGGGCTGCACGGAGTACGGCAGCGGGATCGGATCGCCCATGTGATCGATCGCGCGATCGAGAGCGAGGCGTACCATGCGCGCCAGTTCTGCCTTGCGATACGGTTTGGTCAGCAGCAGCACACCCTCGCCAGGACGCTCGCCCGAATCGAACGCGCCGAACGTGTTGCCGGACGTGTAGAGCACCCGCAGCGGCCGGCGCAATTCGGCAGCCTTTTGCGCCAGCTGCCGGCCGTTCATGGCCCCCGGCATGACGATGTCGGTGAACAGCAGATCGAAGGCCGTTCCGGCGTTGACCAGCTCAAGCGCCTCGGCGGCATTGCTCGCCGCGATCACCTTGTAGCCGAGGCTTTCGAGCCGGCCCGTGACATGCGCGCGCACGACGTCATCGTCCTCCACGCACAGGATGGTTTCCGTTCCGCCGCGAAGGTGTTCATCTCCCGCCAGCCGCGTATCGCTCAGCGGAAGCAATTCCGAAATTTCGATGTCCGCCTTCGGAAGATAGATGCGGAAGCCGGCGCCCTTGCCCACCTCGCTATCCACCACGACGGCGCCACCGGACTGTTTTGCAAATCCGAACACCATGCTCAACCCGAGCCCGGTCCCCGCTCCGAACTGCTTGGTCGAAAAGAACGGCTCGAAAATCCGGTCGCGGATGGCGGCGGGAATGCCGGCGCCGGTATCATGCACCTGGACGACGACGTAGTCGCCCGGGCCGAGCCCGCCGATCTCGGCGTCATGCTCGCCGCGGGTGAAATTCCTGGTCCTGAACAGCAGCCTGCCGCCATCGGGCATGGCGTCGCGGGCATTGATCGCAAGGTTGACCAGTGCCGAGGAGAGCTGGCTGCGATCGACCAGGGCGGGCCACGCCTGATCGTTCAGTGCGGTCTCGATTTCGATCTGCCTGCCGAGCGTCGGCGACAGCAACTGGACCACCTCCTCGACGAGCGCATTGACGTCGGTTTCGAGCGGCCGCAGCGGCTGCTTTCGGGCAAAGGCGAGCAGGTTGGCGGTGAGCTGGGACGCGCGGTCCGCCGCGTCGTCGATCATCTTTGCGATCGAGGTGAGTGCCGGATCGTGCTTGACCCCTTCGGCGAGAATCTCGATCGTTCCCGTGATCACGGTGAGCATGTTGTTGAAGTCGTGCGCGATACCGCCGGTCAATTGCCCGACCGATTCCATCTTCTGCGCCTGGAACAACTGTTCTTCTGCGGCGCGCTTTGCCGTGATGTCCCTGACGAAGGCGTTGATGATGTATCCCTCATTGCGGCGCAGCGCCGTGAGCGAAACCTCGGCGAAGAATTCGCTTCCGTCCTTGCGCAGCAGAGGCGTCTCGTAACGCCCTCCTATGGCCTCGCCCACGACCTGGCTCAGGAACTGGTCGATCCACTGCCGGTGCCCGACCCACAGCGATTCCGGAAACAGCAGCTTCTCGACGCTGCGGCCGATGGCCTCCTCGCGCGTCCAGCCCATCAACGCTTCGGCGTGCGGGCTCCAGTTGAGGACGATGCAGTCCCCATCGGTCTGGACGAAAGCATCGAGCGCCTCTTCGATAATCGCCCGCGCCATCTTCTCGTTGTCGATCAGCGCCTGATACGCCCGCGCCTGCTCGGGCTCGTCATGAACCACCGCAGGCTTTCGCAAACCATTGGTGATTCCCACGGCAAGGGCGATCCCGAACACCGATGCAATGGCACCGCCGGCGAGCGCCGCGCCAACGATGGCCTTCAACGCTCCGTGCGATGGCGTATCGGCGACGAAGAAATAGGCAAATACGCTGACGACGCAGGACGTCACCAGGACCAGCACAACCATCGCGAGCGCGAGGCGGCTTGCTACCGTCATAGCCTCCCCCGTCCCGAGGCGATGGATGAATACAAGCTTTCTTCAGCCCATTTCGACTGCATCAGGCAATGCTGCAGTGCGCCGTCGTTGCTTACCCGAGTTCGGTTTGCGATCCCAGAGTTTTCATCCCGTAGAATTACGGGGCGCTGGATCGGACGCCGGCACCTGCATGACCTTCGGCGGCACGTGCTGCTGTTCGGAGGCTCAATTCGCCCGCGTGTGCGCCTTCAATGCCGCGCCGAACGCCTCGAACAGCTTTCGATTGATCGGATTGCGCTGCGGATCGTACTCCGCATGCCACTGCACACCGAGCGCGAAGGCCGGCGCATCCGCGATCCGGATCGCTTCGATGGTGCCGTCCTCGGCGATGCCCTCGATGACGACGCGCAGGCCGGGTTCGAGAATGCCCTGCCCGTGCAGCGAGTTCACCCGAATGGTCTCGCAGCCGAGCAGGCTGGCAAATGTGCCGCCCGGCGTCAGGTGGACGTCATGCCGGTCGGCGAACACCACGGTCGGATCGGGATGGATTTCGCCGTTGTCCAGCCGCGGCATGCGGTGGTTCATGCGGCCCGGTATCTCGCGGATTTCAGGGTGCAGCGAGCCGCCAAAGGCTACGTTCATTTCCTGCAGGCCGCGGCAGATGCCGAATATCGGCACACCACGGGCGACGCAGGCTTCCGTCAGCGCCAGCGCGACGTCGTCGCGGTGGATGTCGTAGGGCTCGTGCCGCTCGTGCGGCTCGGTCTTGAAACGTGTCGGATGAACATTGGCGCGGGCGCCCGTCAGCACCACCCCGTCCACGACATCGAGAAGCGCGCCGATATCGGTGATCTCGGGCGAACCGGCGAACATCAGCGGCAGCGCACCGGCAACGTCGGCGACCGCGCGCAAATTGCGCTCTCCGACCATCTGCGTCTGAAACCGATTTTCGACGCGATGGGCGTTCCCGATCACACCGACCACGGGCCGTCTCATCGCAAATATTCCGCTGTCATCGTCCTGTGCAAAAGGATTGTTCTGGGTTGGACCACGATTCCAGGCGATCATGCCTGCGGCCGGGCAGCGGATCAATATCCGGCGGGTTGCCGCGGGCCTGCCCTGCTATTTTCGCGTAAAGGCCTCCCTGGCGTCGATCCCCTCGACCCCGGGCAGGCCGGCCGCACGGAGCGCGGTAGCGGCCGGATTACCGGCGCCGTGCAGCCAGGGCAATCTGGCCTCGATTCCGCGCGTCACAGGCTCGCCCAGCACGCCGCCAAAATCGAGCGGCCAGTATCCATTTGGCACCACCTCGGCGGTGAGTCCTTTCAAGCGATAGCCTTTTCCGAGCATGGCTTCGGCATCGTCAGGCGCCACGGTGCGGGCATTGCCGGGATTGGCCGGATCGGCAAAGGTGACCAGCACCGGGATCAGCGCGCCTTTCACGGGCACGATACCGGTCTGCCGGCTCATCTCGTTGAACGACACCCGCCTGCCCGCGGCGTCGATATAGGCGCGGAGCGCCACGTAGTTCACATCCTCCAGCACGAGTTTGTCGTTGTCGACGTGAGCCAGGAGCGCGACCAGGTTTTTGCCACCGCCCAGATCGACGAAGATGGCGTCGCCGACGGTGACGGTCTGGCCGCGGCGGCTGTAGCTGCGATCGGGATGGACGGCGACGACGCCAGATGCCGATCTGGGTCCATCCGGCGTCTCGACCTCGACCGCCAGGCGATACTTATGCGCGGGACGATTGATTCTGATCTGGTCGCCGATGACCAGCGCCGCCAGCAGCGCAAGCGGGCCGAACCATTTGAAAGCCGTCTTGATCATCGTCCCGCCCGTCGGTCGCCCCGGATTCATCCACCGCTTGGCACAGCGGACACGCCAGCGTCAAACCGGCACGCGTTCCCCGGCTTGATCCCGGCCGCGTTTTGGCGAAAGACTGCTGGAACGATATTCTGCAGGAAGGAATCGACGTGACAGGTCCCGCTGACAATCGCCTTCAGGCCCGCAGCGATCTGGCGTGGGCGATATCGGTCGGCGGCATCGGCGTCGTCCTGTTTATCGCGCTATTGCTGTTCACCTGGTACTTCGCGGCGACGCTGTTTCTGATTTTCGCCGGCATGCTGCTCGGCGTGGCGCTCAACGCCATGAGCAACCTGCTCGGGCGCGTCGTCCGCCTGCCGCACGCGCTGCGGCTGACCATCGTGTGCCTGGCGGTCGCGGGCATGCTGTCGGGCATCATCTTCCTCGGCGGCACCACCATCGCCCAGCAGACCACCGTGCTGAGCAACACGCTCAAGTCGCAACTGGTCAACGTCAAGGGCTTCCTGGAGAGGAACGGCATCGACACCAGCCTGTTCGATTTCGGCAGCCTGTCATCGCACCCGGATGCTTCCGAAGCGCCTGTGACCACTCCCCCGCCGACCCACTCGCTGCCCAGCGCCGGCACGATTGCATCGAGCGGCGGCGCGATCTTCAGCCAGAGCCTGAAGCTGATCCTGGGGACAGCAAGCGCGGTCGGAAATTTCTTTATCGTGCTGTTCCTGGGGATCGCGTTTGCGACCCAGCCCGCCGTCTATCGCAACGGCTTATTGTTCATGACGCCGGCCAGGCACCGTCAACGCGCGACCGTCATCGTCGACCGGATCAGCGAGACGCTGGAGCGCTGGCTGATCGCCCAGATCATCACCATGGCCGCGGTGTTTTTCGTGACCTGGATCGGCCTCGAGATCATCGGCATCCAGAGCGCGTTCATCCTTGGCATCCAGGCCGGACTGCTCGCGTTCATTCCGACGGTGGGCGCCATACTCGGCGGGTTGATCGTGGTGCTGGCCAGCCTCGCCTCGGGATGGGTCGCGGGCCTCTCCGCCTTCATCCTGTTCCTCGGCGTGCACGCGCTGGAGAGCTATGTGCTGACGCCGCTCATCCAGCGGCAGGCGCTCGACATTCCGCCTGCCACGCTGTTCGCGTTCCAGATCCTGCTCGGCGTCGTCTTCGGCGTCTGGGGGCTGGCGCTGGCGCTCCCCCTGATGGCCATCGCCAAGGTCATGATCGACCATTTCAAGGCGGAGAACGCCCCGCCCGCAATCATGGCGGCGTGAGTGTCAGCCGGCCGTGGTCAGCACCGTTTCGGTGTGCTCGACCTCGGGCGGTGCGGCAAAATACTGCCCGACCAGGCCGCGCCATGCGGTAAAATCTTCGGAGCCGCGGAAATCCACCGTGTGGTTTTCCAGCGTTTCCCACTGCGCCATCAGCCGGTAGCGCTGCGGCTTTTCGATCGATTTGTGCAGTTCAAACCCCTTGCCGCCCTTGGCGCGCAGGAACAGCGGCTGCGCCTTGGCGACGGCGGCTTCAAAATCCTTCTCGGTGCCGGGCTTGACGTCGATTTGTGCGATTTCGGTGATCATCTAGGTTACGCCTCCTCATGGGAATGCGCGTGTCTAGCCCGTCCGCCCGAAAAGCAAAAGGCGCCTCGCGGCGCCCTCACGTCGGCAATGGCTGGTCAACTAGCGAAACAGCAGCACCGCGCCGGCAATCACGAAGGCGCAGCCGATGAACATGATGGCAGGCCAGCGCGTTCTGCGCTGATCATAACGCCCCTGCGCACGACGCTCCGTGATGAGCGCCCTCTCGAATTCTTCCGAGGAAGAGAACATGCAGCCAAACCCGCCACGGGTTGTTGCCTCGGCCGCTTCGAGCGACGTCAGGGCAGCCTGTGGGTTCTGTCTGCGCATCGAGTCCATGACGCAGATGATATGAACGGAATGGTAAATGGAAAGTTACCAGGCGCAGCCTTACGTCGTCGCCGGCGACTGGCGCGCCGAAGCGGGAAGCCCGGCGGTCTTGCGCCGCCATTTCTCCAGCGACAGCGGCAGTTCCTCCGCGGCCTCGACGCGGTTACGGCCGCCGCGCTTGGCCTGGTAGAGCGCGGTGTCGGCCGCCGCCAGCAGCACCTCGAGTTCGGTGCCGGCGGGCCCGCCAGCCACGCCGATGCTGACGGTGGTGTCGACCGGGCCTTCCTCGCAGACGATGTTGGACGCCTCGAACGCCTCGCGCACGCGCTCGGCCACGATCACGCCCTCCTCCAGCGCGCACGGCAGCAGCGCGGCGAATTCCTCGCCACCGATCCGGCCCGACAGGTCGCTGATGCGCAGGCTGCTGATCACCACCGTCGAGAACAGCTTGAGGATCTCGTCGCCCGCGGGATGACCGAAGCGATCGTTGATGCCCTTGAAATGGTCGATGTCGAAAATCATCACCGTCACGGGCCGGCCTGCGGCGGCTTCGCGTTCGATCACCCGCAGGCAGGCTTCCGAAAAGCCGCGACGGTTCAGCATCCCGCTCAGCGGATCGACCGAGGCTGCGGTCTTGTGCACGGTCACGGCACGGTCCGATACCAGCATGAAGATCACGAACACGGTGCCGATCGCGTACAGAATCAATTCGATCGAGAACGCCGTCACCCAGATGCTGGTGGCGAAGGTGTCGTCGTGCGGGCGCAGGAGCCCGCCGAGCAGGATCGGCAGCATCAGCACGCAGCCGTGCATGACCGGCACCGCGATCGTCGGCCAGCGCTTCTGCATGGTCCGTCGCCGCTCGTTCCACAATTCGGAAGCCGTCAGCGCGGCATAGACGGCTACGATCGCCGCACCAAGGGTAAGGCGCATGGCGACGTTCAACGACGGGAACGCCACGGCGACGCCGATCCAGACGATCGCGCCGAACAGCAGCCCCGGCAGATGCGGCTTGCGGCCATGGAACACCCGCGACGCATTCCAGACCATGCCGCAGGCAATGAAGCCCACCGCATTCAACGCCAGCAGCAGCGGCTCGCCGAGCTTCGGACCGCCGATGGTCCAGACCGCCACCGAGGCGGCGCCGATCAGATAGGCCGTGCCCCACCACTTCAAGGCCGGGATGTTCTCCTGCTTGCCGAAGAATACAAGCATGGCGCCAAGCATTCCGGCGACCATGGTGGCAAACAAATAAAGCGTGGCGGTATCGAACGACATGGGTCTACCCGAACGCGTGTGATGCAGATCTGGCGCGCATCGAAAATGCGATTTCACGCCGTTGCATCGCGGACACTAGAAGCGCCGTCTTCCGAATTCGTTCGCGCAGGTAGCCAAGTTTTCACGAAAAACCGTGGTAACCCATCACTAAATGGAAACCAAAAAGGGCGCCGATCGGGCGCCCTTTTCGTCGTTCGATGCATGCAGCATTCGCTGCAAATTTTAGCGAAGCAATTAGCGCTTCGAGAACTGGAACGACTTGCGCGCTTTCGCCCGGCCGTACTTCTTGCGCTCCACGGTACGGGAGTCGCGGGTCAAGAAGCCGCCCTTCTTCAGCACGCCGCGCAGATCCGGCTCGAAGTTCGTCAAAGCCTTCGAGATGCCGTGGCGCACGGCGCCGGCCTGGCCCGACAGGCCGCCGCCGGCGACCGTGCAGATGACGTCGTACTGGCCGGCGCGGGCAGCTGCGACCAGCGGCTGCTGGATCAGCATGCGCAGAACCGGGCGGGCGAAATAGACTTCGACCTCGCGGGTGTTGACCACGATCTTGCCGGCGCCCGGCTTGATCCAGACGCGGGCGACCGCGTCCTTGCGCTTGCCGGTGGCATAGGCGCGGCCGTATTTGTCGACCTTCTTGACGTATTTCGGCGCGTCCGGCGAAACCGCCGCCTTGAGCGACGACAACTGATCGAGAGACTGCATGGTATCCGACATCTTATGCGGCCCTCATGTTCTTGCGATTCATCGAAGCGATATCAACCTTCTCGGGCTGCTGGGCTTCATGGGGATGTTCGGCGCCGGGGTAAACGCGCAGATTGCCCATCTGCACGCGGCCGAGCGGACCACGCGGGATCATGCGTTCGATGGCCTTCTCGACCACGCGCTCGGGGAAGCGACCTTCGAGGATCGACTTCGCGGTGCGTTCCTTGATGCCGCCGATGAAGCCGGTGTGCTTGTAGTAGACCTTGTTGTCGCGCTTGCGACCCGTCAGCACGACGTGCGCCGCGTTGATGATGACGACATGGTCGCCGCAATCGACGTGGGGCGTGTAGGTTGGGAGGTGCTTGCCGCGCAGGCGCATGGCGACCAGGGTGGCGAGCCGGCCGACCACCAGACCCTTGGCGTCGATCAGCACCCACTTCTTCGTCACCTCGGCGGGCTTAGCCGAAAACGTTTTCATGTGAGGAAATCCGTGAAAATGGAAATCGGCGCCAGATGCGCCGAACTGCGCGGGTTTCTAGAGAACGGCGCGCCGATCGTCAACGCCCATTCACACAAAATAAATCAACGAAAACAGACGCTTATAAATATGGTGTAATGATACCTTATAAAACCTCATTTGGTTGGAATGGAATAGGTCGCCGTGACATGCGCAATCGGATCGGGCGACGTCCCCGACAGCAGGTTGACCTCGCCAACGGCCAGGCGCTTGCCGAGCTTCAACAGCCTCGCCGCCGCCAGCACGTCCTGATGCGGCTGGCCCTTGCGCAGGAAATTGATGTTGAGATTGGTGGTCACGGCGAGGCCAACCGGGCCGATCGCCGAGAGCAGCACGACGTACATCGCGAAATCGGCCATCGCCATCAGCGTCGGCCCCGATACCGTGCCGCCCGGGCGCAGCATGCGCTCGTCGAAGCGCCGGCGCAGCAGGCAGGTCTCGCCATCGGCGCTTTCGATGGTGATATCGCCATCGCTGAACGCCTGGGGAAACTCCTCATGGAGGAACCTTTCCAGTTCAGCCACGCTCATTTTCGCTGCCGCCATGCGTCCCTGCCCTCGCTTCAGTTCGCCTGTTACATTAGGCTGCCATCAAAGCCCTAGTGAATACTCGGGCGCAAGCCAATGAATTGTTAGACAAATGCCCACCCAGATCGCCCGCATCTCAGACCCGCAACCGCCGATCCTGCTGCGCGAAAAAGCAGGCTCCATCGCCGTGCTCACGCTCAACCGGCCGGCATCGCGCAACAGCCTGTCGGAAGGCCTGATCGCCGAACTGCATGGTGCGCTGAAAGAGATCCACGACGACAAGCGCGTCCGCGCGGTCGTGCTCGCGGCCAACGGCCCGGCGTTCTCGGCGGGCCATGACATGAAGGAATTGACCTCGCGCCGCAGCGATGCCGATCGCGGGCGCGCCTACTTTGCGCAGATCATGGACGCCTGCAGCGCGATGATGCAGGCGATCGTGCAGCTGCCGAAGCCGGTTGTCGCCGCCGTGCAGGGCATCGCCACCGCCGCCGGCTGCCAGTTGGTGGCAAGCTGCGATCTCGCCGTCGCTTCGGAAGCCGCCGGATTCGCGACGCCCGGCGTCGATATCGGCCTGTTCTGCTCGACGCCGATGGTGGCGCTGTCGCGCAATATCCCGCGCAAGCAGGCGATGGAGATGCTGCTGACCGGCGAGCCGATTTCGGCGGAAACGGCGAAGTCGATCGGCCTCGTCAACCAGGTGGTCGCCGCCGGCACCGAACGCGATGCCGCGATCGCGCTGGCGCAAAAGGTCGCGCTCAAATCCGCCTACACCATCAAGCTCGGCAAGGAAGCGTTCTATCGCCAGGCCGAAATGAACCTTGCCGACGCCTATCGCTATGCGGCACAGGTGATGACCGAGAACATGCTGGCGCGCGACGCCGAGGAAGGCATCGGCGCCTTCATCGAGAAGCGCGAGCCGAAATGGCGGGATGAGTAATAGCGCCATAGCCTCCGTCATTCCGGGGCTCGCGCAGCGAGAACCCGGAATCTCGAGGTTCCGGGTTCGATGCTACGCATCGCCCCGGAACGACGAACTGGAAACCAAAATGAACCACGACGCCTACGACGACAACTACATCCGCGGCATCCTCAACGGCGTGAAGTCGATCGCGATGGTCGGCGCGTCGCCGGTCAACGTACGGCCGAGCTACTTCGCGTTCAAATACCTGGCGCAGCGCGGCTACGACATGATTCCGGTCAATCCCGGCCACGTCGGCAAGAACCTGCTCGGAAAACCCTTCGTCGCCTCGCTGTCGGATATCGGACGCCCGATCGACATGATCGACATCTTCCGCAACTCCAGCCACATCATGCCCGTGGTCGAAGAAGCGCTGAAACTGTCGCCGCTGCCGAAGGTGATCTGGATGCAGCTTGGCGCGCGCGACGATGCGGCGGCCGGGAAAGCCGAAGCTGCCGGGCTCAAGGTGGTGATGAACCGCTGCCCGAAGATCGAGTATGGACGGCTGTCGTCGGAGATCTCGTGGATGGGGGTCAATTCGCGAACGCTGAGTTCGAAGCGTGCGCCGATTCCGACGCAGGGCATGCGGCTGTCGCTGAACCGGACCAGCGTCGGCGGCGGCGAGACTGCGGCATCCGACCGCGCCGCGAAGAACAAAAACGAACTTACGTAATCTGAATGCAAAATAATTGTTTCGACAAGGCGGCCTGAAGAAGTACGCCCGTTTCTAATCCAATTTGTGATCCATCCAACTTGACGGCGCAGGCGGCTGCGATCAGCATGCCGCGCATTTTTGAACAAGGCAAACCAACAGGACTCATCGAATGACCGACCGTCCCCCGGGATTTTCAACCCTTGCCGTGCATGCCGGCGCGCAGCCTGATCCGACCACCGGTGCGCGGGCGACACCGATTTATCAGACGACGTCTTTCGTGTTCAACGACGCCGATCACGCCGCCTCGCTGTTCGGCCTGCAGGCGTTCGGCAACATCTATACCCGCATCGGAAATCCGACCAACGCAGTGCTCGAAGAGCGTGTCGCGGCCCTCGAAGGCGGCACTGCCGCGCTCGCGGTCGCATCCGGACACGCCGCGCAACTGGTCGTGCTTCAGCAATTGCTGATGCCGGGCGACGAGATCGTCGCAGCGCGCAAGCTCTACGGCGGATCGATCAACCAGTTCACCCACGCCTTCAAGAGTTTTGGCTGGAACGTGGCGTGGGCCGATCCCGATGACATCGGCAGTTTCGAGCGCGCGATCACGCCGCACACCAAGGCAATCTTCATCGAGTCGATCGCCAACCCCGCCGGCAGCATCACCGATATTGAGGCGATCGCGGAAGTGGCCCGCAAGGCCGGCGTGCCCCTGATCGTCGACAACACGCTGGCGACGCCCTATCTGATCCGCCCGATCGATCATGGCGCGGACATCGTCGTGCATTCGCTGACGAAGTTTCTCGGCGGCCACGGCAACTCGCTCGGCGGAATCATCGTCGATGCCGGTACCTTCGACTGGTCGAAGGACAACAAGTACCCGATGCTGAGCGAGCCGCGCCCCGAATATCACGGCATCAGGATCCAGGAGACGTTCGGCAATTTCGCCTTCGCGATCGCCTGCCGCGTACTCGGCCTGCGCGACCTCGGCCCCGCATTGTCGCCGTTCAATGCCTTCATGATCCTGACCGGCATCGAGACGCTGCCGCTGCGCATGCGGAAGCATTGCGACAATGCAAAGGCGGTCGCGGAATTCCTGTCCAGCCATCCCGCCGTCGCATCGGTGAATTACGCCGGCCTCGAGACCGACAAGTACAACAAGCTCGCGCGCAAATACGCGCCGAAGGGCGCCGGCGCCGTGTTCACCTTCAGCCTGAAGGGCGGCTACGACGCCGGCGTCAGCCTGGTGTCGAACCTGAAGCTGTTCTCGCATCTCGCCAATGTCGGCGACACCCGCTCGCTGGTGATCCACCCGGCATCGACCACCCACAGCCAGCTCGACGACGCCGCCAAGGTGAAATCCGGCGCCGCGCCTGACGTGGTGCGGCTGTCGATCGGCATCGAGGACAAGGAAGACCTGATCGCGGATCTGGAGCAGGCGCTGACGGCGTAAGGCTTCACCACGTCCGTCATTCCGGGGCGATGCGAAGCATCGAACCCGGAATCTCGAGATTCCCCGGGGGTGCAATTGCACCCCTGAGGTCTGGTGCTAACGCACCATCCCGGAATGACGGCGGGCTGCCGCGCCGTTAACCTCCCCAAATCACAGGCCTCTCGTTAACGCCCATTCCGGCATAAAGTGGCTCTGAACCGCCCTCGGATGATTCGGAGCCAACGATGCTGCGCTGGATGACGCCAATCCTTGTCGCGATGTGCGCGGCCGGAACCGCCGCCGCTCAGAGTCCCGACGCCACCAAAGCGGCTGACGGCCCCGCAGCAACGAAGCCTGCCGACAGCCCGGCCGCTGCTCAGCCGACTGACAAGCCGGCCACCGCCAAGCCCACTGACAACCAAACAACGGCCAAACCCGCCGAGAGCCCGGCCACTATCAAGTCGACCAACAGCCCTGCCGCCGCGAAGCGCGCCGGCAAACCCGCCACTCCAAGGCGCGCCACGGTCGTTGCCGCTGGCCAGTTGCCGCCGGGCCTGCCCCGCGTGCACTACAAATACAGGACCACGGTTGCTCCCGCCGCGCCGCTCTACGTGCGCCGTGGCCGCGCGCTGGTGATCGAAGAGGAAACGGAGGTGTTCGCGCCGCTGGCCGCCTACGCGCCGCGCATCAATGGTACGCCACTGCTGCCGGGCTCGGCGACGCTGCCCGGCTATTACGGCACGACGCATTCCTATAGCTATGACGGGCCCTATTACGGCGGCCCCTACACGCCCTATTGGGACCGGCTGCCCTACGCCTGCGGCGTGTACGGATATTGCTAGTGGCGCCTCTCCAATAACGGAAACGGACCATCGACGTGGCAGGGGCATCGCGAAAAGCAGGTTCTGCGAACGCCATCACGGCGGACCTCGTTGCCGTGCTCGTCGCCGTCACTGATGGCGAGCCCAAGATCATGACCATCGCCAATGCCGACGCGCTCCCCAGCGGTCCGTTCGAATTTGCCCACCGCTCGCTGCAAACCGGATTGCGCGCGTGGGTCGAGGCGCAGACCGGGCATCCGCTGGGCTATGTCGAGCAGCTCTACACTTTCGCCGATCGCGGACGGACCGGCGATGCCAAGTCACCGCATTCGATCTCGATCAGCTATCTCGGCCTCACCCGCGAAGACCAGGTGGGCCAGGGTTTCGAGGCCGATTGGTCCGGCTGGTACGAGTATTTCCCGTGGGAGGACCAACGGACCGATCTGCCGGCTTCGCTGGCCAAGATGCTGGCGTCGCGGCTGCGGGCATGGTCGAAAGCCGCATCCACTGCCGCCCTGCAGCGCGAACGCTGGCAGCGCGTGGCCATCACCTTCGGCCTCGACGGGCGCGAATGGAATGAGGAACTGGTGCTGCAGCGTTACGAGCTGCTCTACGAAGCCGGACTGATCCCGGAAGCGGTGCGCGACGGGGCTGATGCCACGGCCGTCATTCCCGGCCGGCCGATGACCGGCGACCATCGCCGCATCCTCGCGACCGGAATTGCCAGGCTGCGCGCCAAGATCAAGTACCGTCCCGTCGTGTTCGAATTGATGCCCGCGGAATTCACCCTGCTGCAACTGCAACGCAGTGTTGAGGCGCTTGCAGGCCGGCTGGTCCACAAGCAGAACTTCCGCCGCCTCATCGAGCAGCAGCAACTGGTTGAGGAAACTGGCGCAATCGCCGCCGACACCGTCGGGCGGCCGGCCAAGCTGTTCCGCTTCCGCCACGCCGTGCTGGCCGAACGGGCAGTTGCCGGCACCAAGCTTCCGCTTTCGCGCACTTGACTTCGATTATGCTCAGGATAAGTATAAGCCATAATATACTCATGGAGAGTATAAATGGCCGATCTCAGCTCCGCACCGCTCGCCCGTTCCGCAACGCTCTATGAAAGGGTCAGGCGCGTCATTCCGCCGCCCGAATGGGCGACCTTCGCAGAGGATGTCGACGCGGTCCTCGAGCTGAAGCGAAGGCGCAACGCGGTGATCCTGGCGCACAACTACCAGACGCCCGAGATCTTCCACGGCGTCGCCGACATCGTGGGTGACAGCCTGCTGCTCGCGCGCGAAGCGATCAAGGTCGATGCCGACATCATCGTGCTGGCCGGCGTGCACTTCATGGCGGAGACGGCAAAGCTGCTGAACCCGGAAAAGACCGTGCTGATCCCGGACCTTGCGGCCGGCTGTTCACTTGCGGACTCGATCACTGCCGACGACGTGCGGCTGATGCGCCAGCGCTATCCCGGCGTGCCCGTCGTCACCTACGTCAACACATCGGCCGCGGTGAAGGCGGAATCCGACATCTGCTGCACCTCGGGCAATGCGCTCAAGGTCGTGGAATCGCTTGGCGTGGAGCGCGTCATCATGCTGCCCGATGAATATCTGGCGCAGAACATCGCCGCGCAGACCGGCGTGAAGATCATCGCCTGGAAAGGCCATTGCGAGGTGCATGAGCTGTTCACGGCGTCCGACGTCCGGCAACTGCGCGAAAATCACCCTGACGTGACCATCCTCGCGCATCCGGAGTGCCCGCCCGAAGTGGTGGCGGAAGCTGATTTCTCCGGCTCGACGGCAGCCATGTCGGACTTCGTCGGCAGGCAGCGGCCGCCCCGGGTCGTGCTGCTGACGGAATGCTCGATGAGCGACAACGTCGCGGTGCTGCACCCCGATGTGGAGTTCGTCCGGCCCTGCAATCTCTGCCCGCACATGAAGCGCATCACGCTGAAGAACATTCGCCACACGTTGGAAACCGGCCGGCACGAGGTGACGATTGATCCGGCGATCGCGGCACAAGCCCGAGGTGCCGTGGAAAGGATGCTGGCGCTATGAGCACGCAGATTTCAGCACTCGACAATCGTCCCGTCATCATCGGCGGTGGCGCCGCTGGCTTGATGACCGCGCTGCTGATGGCGCCGGAGCCGGTGCTGCTGCTGTCGAAGGCGCCGCTCGGGGCGGAAGCATCGAGCCTGTGGGCGCAGGGCGGATTGGCGGCAGCGATGGGCGGGGATGACGACCCATCCCTACATCTGGCCGATACGCTCGCCGCCGGCGCGGGGCTTTGCGATGAAGCCGTCGCAAGCCGCATCGTTCACGCGGCGCCTGCAGCCGTCGAACATCTGGCAAGACTTGGCGTCGGCTTCGACCGGCGGACGGACGGCGGCTGGCGGTTAGGCCTCGAAGCCGCCCACGGCCGCAACCGGATCGTGCACGCGACCGGCGACGGCACCGGTCGTGAAATCATGCGCGCACTGATCGCAGCGGTGCGCCGTTGTCCATCGATCACGCTGCTGGAAGGCGTTGAAGCGCTGAGCCTCATCGTCGAGGACAATGCGATCAAGGGCGTGCTCGCGGTGAACGCGCGCGGTCCGATGGTGATCGACAGCGGCCGCGTCGTGATAGCCACAGGCGGGATCGGCGGGTTGTTTGTGGACAGCACCAATCCGGCCGGCTGTTTTGGCCAGGGGCTGGCGCTGGCAGCGCGTGCGGGCGCACAGCTTTCCGACCTCGAATTCATCCAGTTTCACCCGACCGCCTTCGACGGGCCGCAACGGCCGATGCCGCTGGTCACCGAGGCCGTGCGCGGCGACGGCGCCACCCTGATCGACGACACCGGGCAACGCTTCATGGCCGACCAGCCCGGCGCCGAGCTTGCACCCCGCGACATCGTCGCACGCGCGGTCTGGCGTCGTCGCGCCGAAGGACATCGTGTGTTCCTCGACGCGCGGAAACATCCGGGAGCGGAATTTGCAAAACGCTATCCGGTCATCTCCGCGTTCTGCAAAATGGCCGGGATCGATCCGTCGACCGATCCGATTCCAGTCCGGCCGGCAGTGCACTACCACATGGGCGGTATCTCCGTGGATATCGCGGGCCGCAGCAGCGTGGAGGGCCTGTGGGCCTGCGGCGAAGTCAGCCGCACGGGGTTGCATGGCGCTAACCGGCTCGCCAGCAATTCCCTGATGGAAGCGATCGTCTGCGCGCGATGGGTTGCGGAGAGCGTCTGCAGCGCGCAGTTATGCCCCACTGAAATCGCGCGCTACCGATTCGCCTCCGCCCGCATCCGACCCTTCCACCGTGCGGCCGATACTTTCGCAAGGTCTCGGCGTGCTTCGCGACCTGCACGGCATCGAACGCGCGATCCGCAGCCTCTATTCGATCGCTACCGGCCGTGGCGCGGCATCCGATCCGGCGCTGGTGGGATTGATGATCGCGGTTGCCGCCTGGCGGCGCGAGGAAAGCCGCGGCGGGCATTATCGCAGCGACTTCCTCGACGCGCTGCCCGTGGCTGCGTCGTCAGCCATCTCCCTCGCAGACGCGTTCGGCACCGCTCGCGACATCGTCGAAACCGGATCACTTTCAGTTGGGAGCGCCCAGCCGTGAACCTTACGTCACTTCTGCCCCTCATATACGAGCCGCTGGTTCGAACCGCCCTGCTCGAAGACCTCGGACGCGCCGGCGACATCACCGCCGATGCGATCGTACCGGCCGACAGGCGCGCTTCGCTGGTCTTGCGCGCGCGCCAGCCCGGCGTCGTGGCCGGGCTCGACATCGCGCGTTGCGCCTTTCAACTCGTCAACCCTGCCATCCGGCTGGACGCGGAGCGGCCTGACGGCAGCGTGGTGGCGCCGGGCGACGTGATTGCGACCATCGAGGGACCGGCGCGCGCGCTGTTGACCGGCGAGCGGACGGCGCTGAATTTCCTCTGCCACCTGAGCGGCGTCGCGACCGCGACGGCCTCGCTGGTCGCGGCCGCGCAAGGGACAAAGGCGCGCATCGTCTGCACCCGCAAGACGACGCCCGGATTGCGCGCGCTGGAAAAATACGCGGTGCGTGCCGGCGGCGGCAGCAATCACCGCTTCGGCCTCGACGATGCCGTTCTGATCAAGGACAACCACATCGCGCTGGCCGGCGACATCCGCACGGCCATCGAGCGGGCAAAGGCCCATGCCGGCCACCTCGTCAAGATCGAGGTCGAAGTCGACACGCTTGTCCAGCTCGAGCAGGCGCTCGCGATTGGCGTGGACGCCGTGCTGCTCGACAACATGACGGTCGCGCAGCTCAGGGAAGCTATAACGATGACCGGGGACCGTGCGATCACGGAAGCTTCCGGTCGCATCACTGCGGAGACCGCCAAAGCGATCGCCACCAGCGGCGTCGACCTGATTTCGGCCGGCTGGCTGACGCACAGTTCCGCCGCGCTCGATATCGGGCTCGACTATCCGGAGTTCAGTTCAGCCGGAAGTTGACGCGAACGGCATTATTCTGCGGGCCGCGCAGCCGCCCTGTCCTCGCGCATCAGCCGGTTGTTGCGCTGGACCACTGAATAGGTGGCGAACGCAAACAGGATCACCAAAAGCTGGATCGACAGCGCTTCGAGAGTCGGGTTCAAGCCGATCGCGGTCAGGAACGCCGAGCCGCTCACGTCGGTAACGGTGATGATCGCCTGCTCCTGGAACTCCTGCACGGCCTCGCCGATGAACTTGATCGCCATCGCGAACAGGAATGCAGACGTCACGATGAACAGCGGCCGCAGCGGCAGCTTCCTGGCAATCAGGTTGATGAAATAGAACAGCACGGCAAGCACCACCGCCGCCGCGGCAAGGCCAGCGAACAGGCCGGCGCTCCAGCCGCCCTCGGTCTTGGCCAGCGCGTTGATGAACAACACGGTCTCCGCGCCCTCGCGAAACACCGCAAAGAAGGCCAGCGCGCCGATCGCCCACACGGTATCCTGCGACAGCGCCTGATCGGCCTTGTGTGCGAGGTAATCCTGCCATCCACGGGGATCCTGTTTCACCATCAGCCAACCGCTGACGTAGAGCATCAGGGCCGCGGCGAAGAGAATGATGAAGCCTTCGAGGACGTCGCTGTGGTCGCCGGAATTCAGCACCGCAAACAACCAGGCCGCGACGAAGCTGGCGGCAACGGCGACGAGCGCGCCGCCATACAGTGCGTTGATACGATGGCCGGCGCCAACCTTGTTGAGATAGCCGGCCAACGCTGCGATCACCAGCATGGCTTCGAGCCCCTCACGGAGCAGAATGACGGCGGCTTGAACGAATGCTGACGACATGGAACGGGGACCTGTTTTTTGCCCGTTTTATCGCCCAAACTTTCCAAGTAAAGCGGGCTTGCGCCACACAAGCGCGTCAAAGCGCACGCGATGCAGGAAAGCCCTGCAAAACGGGCACTTCCAGCAGCGGCCCCAGATTAGAATTGTTCAATTTCAGCCGGGTTGCCCGACCGGTTCGACCAGCTTCTGCCGGTCCGCCCCGACGCGACGTTCGACCAGGCGTTCGGTCTGCAACACCGCCAGCATCAGCACCACGATCGCGACCGCCTGATGCATCAGTGCCAGATCGATCGGTACCTGTTGCAGCAGCGTGAGGATACCGAGCACCGCCTGCAACAAAATCGCCGCGACCAGCCACCATGCGCCCCCGATCACGGCCGCCCCGGCCCGAGCCCGCACCGTGTCGATCGCATGCCAGAGCGCCAGCGCCAGCAACGCGTAGGCGGTCATGCGGTGCTCGAACTGAACCGTGAGCGTGTTGTCGAACAGATTGCGCCACCACGGCTCCTCGAAGAACAGCCGCTCAGCCGATGGAATGAAGGCGCCGTCGATCTCCGGCCAGGTGTTATAGGCCCTGCCCGCGCGCAGGCCGGCGACCAGCGCGCCGAAATAGATCTGCAGGAAGGTCACTCCGAGCAGCACGACGGCGGTTACCTTCAACCGCGGCAGCGCGGCGGCGTGCGGACGCGCGGTCAACCGCCGCAGCGTCCAGACGATGGCAGCGAAGATCACCAGAGCCAGCATCAGGTGCGCCGCCAGCCGATACTGCGACACCTCGGTCCGCTGCGACAGGCCGGACGCGACCATCCACCAGCCGACCGCGCCCTGCAGCGCCCCGAGGCCGAAGATCAGCCACAATCGCCGCTTCAATTCGCTGCTCAGCACGCCCCGCCACAGGAAGTACAGGAACGGCAGGAGGTAGACCGCGCCGATCACGCGCCCGAGCAGACGATGGCTCCATTCCCACCAGAAAATGGTCTTGAACTCCGAGAGGCTCATGCCGGCGTTGAGTTCGCGATATTGCGGGATCGTCTTGTAGCCCTCGAAGGCCTGCACCCATTGCGCCTCGTTGAGCGGCGGCAGCGTGCCGGTGACCGGCTTCCACTCCACGATCGACAGTCCGGACTCCGTCAGCCGCGTGGCGCCGCCGACCAGCACCATGAGCGCGATCAGGGCGGCGACCGCAATCAGCCACCATTTGACGGGGGCAGGTAGCGGGGTCTCTCGGGCGGAACTGGCGGTCATTCACCGGTCTCGAAGCTGCCCGGAGGGCGTGCTTGATTGAATTGGCGCGCCCCTTATAGTCCGCCCCTCCCCGCGCGCAACCCGCCAAGAGACCCATATATCCGCCATGACGATACGTACCCGCAAATTCTTCGGAACCATCGCGCTGCTGGTGCTGGTCGTGGTGTGGTCGCTGATGGGAATGACGATCGCACAGACGCCGTGGCTTGCCAGTTCCGGCCTGCTGCAGGCGATTTTCTATGTCGTGGCGGGCCTGGGCTGGGTGCTGCCGGCGATGCCGATCGTCAGCTGGATGTCGCGGCCGGACCGCCCGGTCTAGGACCTCACGCCTTTTGCCGGCCTCCCCGGCGCAAACATCGCACCCGACAGCATCACGCGCATCATGCGCAGCGAGTTCTGCCGTCCGTCCCAGGCGACCCGCGGCAGCGCGTGCAGATCGGTGTAGCCCCTGGTCTCGACGACGCCCGGGATCACGGAAACCGCGCTGGTGAACCCGGCTTCCTGCGCCATGACAGCGTGCTCGCGGCGCCAGGACTCACCGTCGCCGAACGGATAGGCGAAATGCCTGACGTCGCGACGCAATGCCGTCTGCATGACGGCCTTGCCCATCGCGATCTCGCGCTGCGCATCGACCGCGCGCAGGTTCGACAGAACCGGATAGTTCACCGTCGCACTGCCGATTGTCACCAACGGATCGGCGGCGAGTCTTGCGACATCCTCCCAGTCCATCGATGGGACACGCGACACCGCTGCGAGATCGATGGAATAGCGCGTGCAGAGATCGTTGATTGCGAAGGTGAGATCCTGCGGTGGCAGCGCGCGCATCCAGCTCAATAAATAATCGTAGGTCTGATATTTTTCCGACGTCGTGCCCGAGTCGAATCGCCGCTCCTTGCGATCGATTACCAGGCTGATGCGATCTTCCTGCGCGATCAGGTCTTCCAGTGCGAGCCACCATGCTTCGCCGAGTCCATCCGGAAACGCGGTCGGCAGATAGACCGTAAAAGGTACGCCGTGCTTCGACAGCACCGGATAGGCCGATGCGATGACATCCTTGCAACCGCCGTCGAAGGTCAGGCAGGCAAATCGATTGGGCTGGGGCAGCGTGACTGCGCGGCGGCATGCCTCGTCCATCGAGACCAGCTCGAATTGCCAGCGCTTGAGCGCGCGGACCGCCCGGTCCAGAAATTGCGGCGTGATTTCCCGCCAACGGTTCGGCTGGAACCCCTCGGCACGGCGTGGCCGCACGCGCTCGAACCGCAGGATGATTCCGGCACCACCGGTCTGCCGCTGCTTCAGCCTGAAGTAACCGCTGAAATAAGCGAGCTCCATCCGCGCCCGCTGCAGGATCCCGATTTCCGACACCAAGGTTTCGCCCCCAACTGCGGCCGCGCGGCTCCAGCGCGGCCGGCCACCCTTACTCTTTGTTGACGTTTCCCTGCGAAGGTCGGCGAAAGCCACAATAGTAAACAATTCATATAACACGGGCTCTGCAATGACCATGGCTGCCGCGATTGAAGACCGCACAGCGGATGCAAACGCATGGTCGACCGCGAGCCGCATCGATAGCATCGATATCGTGCGCGACCTCGCAGCTGCCGAGGCTGTCTGGCGCAGCCTGGAGCGCGCGCAGACATCGTACACACCGTATCAGCGCTTCGACTTTCTCAAATCGTGGCAGGCTAACGTCGGCGCACACGAGGGACTTTCTCCTTTCATCGTGATCGCCTTCGACGCGGACCGCCGTCCGCTGTTGCTGTTGCCGCTCACCCTCAGGAACGCCTACGGCGCGCGCTGCGCAGGCTTCATGGGCGGCAAGCATTCGACCTTCAATATGGCGCTGTGGGACCACGATTTCGCCGCAAGCGTGACGCCAGCCGATCTCGACCTCCTGATAGCGGCGATATCGCAACGCTGCGAAGCCGACGTCCTCGCGTTGCACCAGCAACCGGTTCGCTGGCGCGACCTGCCCAACCCTCTCGCGCTGCTGCCGCATCAACCATCGGCCAACGATTGCCCGCTGCTGACGATAGAGCCTGGCGCGGCGCCCACCACGCTGATCAGCAACTCGTTCCGCCGCCGCCTCAAGGGCAAGGAGCGCAAGCTGCAGGCCCTGCCCGGCTATCGATCTCACATCGCCTCGACCGAGGCCGACGTCACGCGCCTGCTCGACTGGTTCTTCCGGGTCAAGCCGCTGCGCATGGCCGAACAGAAGCTGCCCAACGTGTTCGCCGATCCCGGCATCGAGGATTTCGTCCGGAGCGCCTGCACCACGAAACTTGCCGACGGCGGGCACGCCATCGACATCCACGCGCTGGAATGCGACGAGGAAGTCATCGCGATCTTTGCCGGCGTTGCCGACGGCTATCGCTTCTCGATGATGTTCAACACCTACACGATGTCGCCGAATTCGAAATACAGTCCGGGCCTGATCCTGATGCGCGACATCATCGATCACTACGCCGCGCAGAACTATCGCGCGCTCGACCTCGGCATCGGGTCCGACGATTACAAGCGGCTGTTCTGCAAGAGCGACGAGCCGATCTTCGACAGCTTCATTGCGCTCAGCCAGCGCGGCAAGTTCGCCGCCGGCGTCATGTCCGGCCTCAACCGCACCAAGCGGCTGGTAAAGCACAATCCAGCGCTGCTGGAGATGGCGCAGAAACTCCGCAGCGCGTTCAGCTAACCCGCAGACCTCATCCTGAGGAGCCGCGTAGCGGCGTCTCGAAGGATGAATGACACGGATTGGGCCACATGGTTCGAGACGGCGCTACGCGCCTCCTCACCATGAGGAACTCATACAGGTCCCCTTACGCCGCTACCACGCGCGGGCCAGGCTCGACCGCATCGGAAGCCTGGCAGGGCCTCTCCAGGATCGTCACCTCCGAGAAGCCGACCTCCGTGAGCTGATCGCACATCAACGCACGGGCTTCCGGCGACATCGACACGTCAGGCACCAGCACCGCACGTGCCTGCGACATCAGCAAGTCCGCCGGCAGATCGGAAGCCGAGCCGGCATCCAGCAGCACATGGTCATAGACCTGCAGCAGCGCGTCGATCGCGAGCACCAGCCGTGGCGACTGCAATCTGGCGCGGTCAAAGCCCGGCCGTCCGGCACTGACGAGATGGGCACGCGACAACCGATCCTTGGTGATGATTTGCGCAAACGACGCTTCGCCTTGCATCAGTTCGGCAAGCCCCGGCGCGACCGGATCGACTGACGCCGCTGATATCAGCGGCGAGGACGCCGAAAGGTCGACCATGACGATTTTCGCCTGCCGCGCCATCAGGCGTGCCAGCGTCAGCGCGGTCCGGGTGATGCTCTCGCCCGACGCGGTACCGAGCACGGTAACCTTGCGCGCCGCGGCGCCGGCGCTGACGACATCGTCTGCCAGACGCTCGACTTCATCGGTCTCAGGCACAATCTCCGTCTCGGAAACATCTGCAAGCGGTTCACGTACGGCCGTCTCGGGAGCATCTTCCGCCTGAACGACCGGACCAAATGGAAGCTCCGGCACAATCCCCGGCGCGCGGTCGAATTCAGGAGGAGCACGCGTGACGGCTTCCATCGGAGCCGCAAAGGCAGTCGAGGCCCGCGGCGCGGTCATGCGCAGCAATTCCCCCGTCGCGATGGCGCCGCTGGTGAGCAGCAAGGTCGCGAGCGTCGCGATCAGCACGATCGGCAGCTTCTTCGGATAGGCCGGCGTATTGGAAACGGTCGCGCGCGAAATAATGCGGCCATCGGCCGGCGCCGCTTCGATGTTCTCGCGGGTATTGGCCTCGCGATATTTCGCGAGATAGGATTCCAGAAGGTCGCGTTGCGCTTTCGCCTCGCGCTCCAAAGCGCGAAGCTGCACGTCCTGGCCGTTGGTCGAGGAAGCCTGCTTCTTCAGCTGATCGAGGCTCGCGACCAGGCCTTCGAGCCTCCCGCCGGCGATGCGCGCGTCGTTCTCCAGCGAGCGGGATACCTTTCCCGCCTCCTCGCGCAACTGGCGATCGAGATCGGCGAGCTGCGCCTTCAACTCCTTGATGCGGGGATGGCCATCGAGCAGCGTCGAAGACTGTTCGGCAAGCTGAGCGCGCAGCGTGACCCGCTGCTCGGAGAGCCGGCGAACCAGTTCTGAATTGAGCACTTCGGAGGCCTCGATCGGCTTGCCGCTCTGAAGCATCTCCTTGATCAGCCGCGCCTTCGATTCAGCATCCGACTTCAGCGCGCGGGCGTTGTTCAGCTGCGTGTTGATCTCGCCCATCTGCTGGTTCGACAGCGTGGTGTTGTTGGTGCCGACGAACAGGCTCGACCTCGAGCGGAAATCCTCGACGCGCGATTCGGCTTCCGCAACCTTCTTGCGCAGGCTCTCGATCTCGCCGGCCAGCCACTGGCTTGCGGACTTTGCCTGCTGCTGCCGCGCGTCCTGCTGCAGCACCAGATAGCCTTCCGCGATCGAATTGGCGACACGCGCGGCAAGCTCGGGATCACGCGACTGGAATTCGACGACGATAACGCGGGACTTGTCGACGGCGTAAGCCGTGAAGCGCTCGTAATAGGCTTCCAGCACGCGCTCTTCCGGCGTCAGCGAGAACGGATCGCGGCCGATGCCGAAAAGGGCCAACAATGATCTCAGCGGCGAGAACCCTCGCAGCACCGGATCGAACTCGGGCAGCTCGGCAAGCTTGTTCTTCTTGATGATCTGGCGCGCCAGATCGCGTGACTGCAATAGCTGGACCTGGCTCGTGACGGCTTCGGCATCGAGCGGACTACGCTCCTCGCTGCGCTCGCCGTTCGGCCGCAGGAACACGCTTTCCCGTCCGTCGATGAGGATGCGCACCTCCGATTTGAACCGGGGGGTGACCATGTTGACTGCGACGAGCGACAGCACAAGGGCCAACAGGGTTGGAAGAATGATCCAGCCGCGCCTGCGCAGCAGCGCCTGACCGAGCGCATGCAGATCCAGGTCACCGGTCGCCGATGCCGCCGGCGAAATCGATACTGGGGGTGCGGGCGTCGCGACCGCTTGCACCACCGTCTCGTCGTTGCCTGCACGCCAGAACGCCAAACGCATCGCTCACTCCCGCGGACGCACCCACGCCACTGCGCTCGATTACACTTCATTATGGTTGCCGCCGGGTTAATTCGCGCGGTTTGCCGCAGCTGCGACGGCGCCCCGCGACAGCGCGATCATTTTTTGTTAACCATGAAAGCCCTTAATCGGGCGGCTGATTTTACAGGATTCCATTGATGCGACGCTTCACCGCTCCATATGCACCCGTGGTTGTCGCGCCTGCTATCCCAGGCGGGATGGATTCCTGTCGCGGCCGCCGGCTCTGATCATGTCCGTTGTCGAGAGCCAGCCGCTTCGTATCCTGCACGCAACGCGCGCGCCCGTGGGCGGCATCTTTCGCCACATCCTTGATCTCGCCAACGGCCAGGCCGACCGCGGCCACCATGTCGGCATCATCGCCGACAGCCTGACCGGCGGCGAACGCGCCGAGCAGGCGCTGGCGGAAATTGCCCCGCGCCTCAAGCTCGGCGTTCATCGCCTCGCCATTCGCCGTGAACCGCACCCGATGGATTTTCAGGTGTGGGCGCGCTTTCAGCGCTTCATCCGGCAACTGGAGCCCGACGTGCTGCACGGCCATGGCGCCAAGGCCGGCGCTTTCATGCGTCTCAAGACCGCGTCCAAGGACAAAATCAGGGTCTACACCCCGCACGGCGGTTCGCTGCACTACCCGCTGACCACGCTCAAGGGCAACGTCTATGCCCGCATCGAGCGCGCGCTGATGAACGAGACGGACCTGTTCCTGTTCGAGAGCGCGTTCGCGCGCGACACCTATCAGCGCATGATCGGCACGCCGAAGGGACTGGTGCGCTGCGTGTTCAACGGCGTCACTGCCGGCGAATTCGATCCGGTTACGAAGGCCGAAGATGCCACCGAACTGATGTATGTCGGCGAGTTCCGCCATATCAAGGGCGCCGACCTCCTGGTCGATGCGGTCGCGCGGTTGCGCGCCGACGGCCGGCCGGTGAAGGTGACGCTTGCAGGCGATGGCGAGGAAACCGCAAGCATCAAGGCCCAGGTCGAGCGGCTCGGCCTCGGCGAGGCCGTGCGCTTCATCGGTCACGTCAAGGCCCGGCATGGGTTTTCCCAGGGCTCGCTGCTGGTTGTTCCCTCCCGCGGCGATTCGATGCCGTATGTCGTGATCGAGGCCGGCGCCGCCGGCATTCCGATGGTCGCCGCCAATGTCGGCGGCATCCCCGAGATTTTCGGCCCCTACACCGACGCCCTGTTCGCTCCCGGCAATCCCGCGGCCATGGCCGACGCGATCGCCCGCGCGATGGACGCCCCCCCCGCGACCCAGGAGCGTGCCAAGTCGCTGCGCGAGCGAATCTTCATGCACTTCTCGCAGAATGCGATGGTCGAAGGCGTGCTCGCCGGCTACCGCGACGCGTTTGCCAATCGTTAACCGTTCTTTACCAACGTAACTGTTTCTTCCGATTTGTCCCGTAAGCCCGTGATGTGGGGAATTCCGCACCTGCAGGCGCAAGCCAATGCGCTTGCTCAAGAACGGACCTGGACAAACGGACTTCGACAAGTGGAACCGGTTAACGCTCGCTCGATGATCAGTGCCGCGGCAACGGCCGCGGTCAACGCCACCTTTGACCGGCCGCCGGCTGAACGGCGGCGCAGGCTGTCGCCCGCGGCGCTTGCCGTCGCCAGCCGAAAAGTCGGCCGCGCCTATTCGCCGATCGTAATCACGGGCGCGGTTCGCGTCGCCGATTTCGTGATGCTGAGCGCCATCGGCATCTCGCTCTATTTCGCCTATGTCGTCCGCCTCAGCGGCTTCAGCTGGGAATATATTGCGGCGATCTTCGCCATGACGGCGTCAGCCGTGCTCTGCTTCCAGGCTGCCGACATCTATGACGTCCAGGTATTCCGCGGCCAGTTGCGCCAGATGTCGCGGATGGTTTCATCCTGGGCCTTCGTGTTCCTGCTGTTCATCGGCGCATCCTTCGTCGTCAAGCGCGGCGGCGATATTTCGCGGCTCTGGCTCACGGCATTCTTCTTCACGGGGCTGGCGGCGCTGCTGGCCGAGCGCGTGTTCCTGCGATCGCTCGTCCGCCGCTGGGCGCGCCAGGGCCGGCTCGATCGCCGCACCATCGTGGTCGGCGCGGACGAAAGCGGCGAACAGCTCGTCCAGGCGCTCAAGGCTCAGGACGATTCCGATATCGAAATACTCGGCGTGTTCGACGACCGCAACGACGACCGCGCCATGGATACCTGCGCCGGCAGCCCGAAACTCGGCAAGGTCGACGACATCGTCGAATTCGCCCGGCGCACCCGCGTCGACCTCGTGTTGTTCGCGCTGCCGATCTCGGCCGAGACGCGCATTCTCGAGATGCTCAAGAAGCTGTGGGTGCTGCCGGTGGATATCCGGCTTTCCGCCCATACCAACAAGCTGCGCTTCCGCCCCCGCTCCTATTCCTATCTCGGCGAGGTGCCGACGCTCGATGTGTTCGAAGCGCCCATCACCGACTGGGACCTGGTGATGAAGTGGCTGTTCGACCACGTCGTCGGCTTTGCGATCCTGCTGCTGGCGCTGCCGGTGATGGGTCTGGTCGCGCTCGCGGTCAAGCTCGACAGCCCGGGCCCGGTGCTGTTCCGCCAGAAGCGGTTCGGCTTCAACAACGAGCGCATCGACGTCTTCAAGTTCCGCTCGATGTACCACGAGCATGCCGATCCGCTGGCCACCAGGGTCGTGACCAAGGGCGATCCGCGCGTCACCCGCGTCGGCCGCTTCATCCGCAAGACCAGCCTCGACGAATTGCCGCAGCTGTTCAACGTGGTGTTCAAGAGCAACCTTTCGCTGGTCGGTCCCCGCCCGCACGCCGTGCAGGGCAAGTTGCAGAGCCGGCTGTTCGACGAGGCCGTCGACGGCTATTTCGCCCGCCACCGCGTCAAGCCAGGCATCACCGGCTGGGCGCAGATCAACGGCTGGCGCGGCGAAGTCGATACCGACGAGAAGATCCAGAAGCGCGTCGAATTCGATCTTTATTACATCGAGAACTGGTCGGTGTTGTTCGACCTCTACATCCTGCTCAAGACGCCGCTGGCGCTGATGACCAAGAACGAGAACGCGTATTAAGTTGAGAGAATAGCAGCTACGTCGTCCTGTTGAGTTGCGTGAGTAAGTAATGGCGTATGCGGCGACAGCCGGGAATTCCTTCGTGCCGACGGCCGCACCCGGCGTGCTTGCGCTGCAGCGTGCGATGGTATGGCTGACCGGCGCGTCCATCGCCATCGTCTTCATCGAACCCAGCCCCTATGAACTGGTCACGCTTGCGGCGACACTGATCTTTTTCGCAACCGGCATGCGGATGCGGCTGGTGTTCATGCCGCTGCTGTTGCTGCTGTTCCTGGTCAATCTCGGCTACAGCGTCAGTTCGATCGCCGTGTTCGACCGGCCCGGTGTCCCGAACTGGATCGCGACTTCCTGGTACATGGCGGTCACCGTTATCTTCTTCGCGATGGTGATCTCGGAGGACACCGCGGCGCGGCTCGACATGCTCCGGCGCGGCCTCGTCGTCGGCGCGCTGATCGCGTCGATTGCGGGAATCGCGGGCTATTTCAACCTGATCCCCGGCGGGCGGGACCTGCTGACGCTGTATGACCGCGCGCGCGGCACCTACAAGGATCCGAACGTGTACGCCGCATTCCTGGTCCTCCCGGCGCTGTTCACGCTGCAAAGCGTGGTCTCGGACAGGATCGGCAAGGCGTTCCGCAACGCGATCGCGTTCGGCATCATCTCGCTGGCCATTCTGCTGGCGTTCTCGCGCGCCGCATGGGGCATGCTGATCCTCACCTCCGCCTCGATGCTGGCGCTGATGGTGCTGACCAGCCGCTCGCAATCGCAACGCTCACGCATCATCGTGATCGCACTCGTTACCATGGGGCTGGCGGCGGCGCTGGTCGTGGTGCTGCTGTCGCTCGATACCGTCTCGCAACTGTTCAAACAGCGGGCGAGCTTCGATCAGGGCTATGACACTGGCCGCTTCGGCCGCTTCGGCCGGCACATCCTCGGCGCCGAGATGGCACTCGGGCTGCCGCTCGGCATCGGGCCGCTGCAGTTCAACCGCTTCTTTCCGGAAGACACCCACAACTCGTACCTCAACGCGTTCATGTCCGGCGGCTGGCTGTCCGGCGTCTGCTATCCCGCACTGATCTTCATCACGGTCCTGACGGGCTTCCGTTATGTGTTCGTCTGCGTGCCGTGGCAGTGGACGTATCTCGCGATCTTTTCGGCGTTTCTCGGCACGGTGGGTGAAGGCTTCATCATCGACACCGACCATTGGCGGCATTTCTGGCTGATGCTGGGCGTGATGTGGGGCATGTTCGTCGCCGCCGAGCGCTGGAAAAGGGCGAACGCGCGCGGTCTGTAGGGTGGGTTAGGCGAAGGCGTAACCCACCGGCCGAACCAACCGCGCGTCGAGAGCTTGGTGGGTTACGCTGCGCTAACCCACCCTACGACTTACTTCTCCACCGCGAATGTCAATCCGGCGTGATCGACCAGCCGCTTGATCAACTTGTGCTGCATCGCCGCCCCCGGAGTCCAGATTCCCGCCGGCACGTCCGGCGTATCGCGCAAGAGACAGATCGCGCATTCCGAGATCATCTTCGAGGTCGAGCCATACCCGGGATCGCGGTCGCCCTTCACCGATGCACGAACCTGGCGGCCGTCGGGAGCGAAGGCGACAAAGAGCAGATCATAGCCCCCATTCTCACGCTCTTCCTTCGACGGCCCCTCTCCCGGCTTGGGGGCATTGGGACCGGTCTTTTCGGTGTTGGCGGCCATCACGCGTTTGGCGTTGGCCTCGCCCTTCTCGCCGGGCCCCGTCAAGACCATCTCGTCGTAGACGAACTCCTTGCCGTACGGAAAGCCCATCAGCATGTTCGAGCGGTGGACGTTGCGGGTGTTGATCAGCGCCATCATGAAGGGCGCGCTCCAGGATTGCAGGTCCTCCTCATAGGCCGGTTTGCTGCCCGGCGGCTGCTTTGGGCCTTTAAATCCAGGCGTCAGCGCAAACGGATCCTTGAGCATCGCCACGAGGCTGAGATCCTTGGCAACCGCCTCGAAGGTCGCCTTGGCGCTCGCCGCCGTGCCACCCGAAAGCGTGCCGCGCATGTCGCGCACTCGCCCCTTGACGCGCGAAGCCGGCGCGCCGAACACCCGTTTGGCTTCCTCCTGCGCATAGAACGCACCGAGTTCGAACGGCACCGAGTCGAACCCGCACGAAAACACGATGCGCGCGCCGCTCGCTTTCGCGGCGGCCTCATGCCTGTCGATCACCTGGCGCATCCACAGCGGCTCGCCGCAGAGATCGAAATAGTCGACGCCTGCCGCCACGCAGGCGGCGATCAACTCGTTGCCGTAGAACTGATACGGGCCGACGGTGGAGATCACCGACTTCGCCTGCTCCACCATTGCCTTCAACGACGCCGGATCGCTGGCGTCGGCGACGATCAGCGGCGTATCCGCGGGCGCGCCGATCGCATCGCGGACCGAGGCGAGCTTGTCCTTGCTGCGCCCGGCCATCGCCCATTTCAGATTGGCGTCGCCCTTGTAGTGGGCGGCAAGATACTCGGCGACCAGTTGGCCGGTAAAACCGGTGGCGCCATAGACGACGATGTCGAACTTCGACGAAGACATTTTCGATTTCCCTTAGGACTCGCCATTGCGAGCCGGTGGCTCGCAATGACGGCTTCGGCCTCATTTCGCAAGCCTATTTCTTCGCGTAGGAAACGCCCATACCGGCGCGGACGTCAGCCTGAATGCCGTAGGGCGCGATGGGATAGCGCAGGCCGTTCTTCGCCAACTGCTTCATGCCGACGATGGCCTTGGCGAGATGCGCCGGCTGCAGCGCCATCAGCATCTCCTCGTCAGGCACACCGCCGTAGCGCCGCTCGGCAAAGCACGGCAACGAAAGGCTCGGTTCGCCGGTCTTGAGCGCCCTTCCCCAGGAATCGGCGCATGCGGTTTCGCCGACCACGCCCCATTCGAATTTCTTGTAGCCGGTGTATTGCAGGCCGTTGATCAGGATGATCATCTGGCCCGGCGTCGCGTAGACCAGGCAGATGTCCGGCGGATTGAGCCGGCCGCTGGTGAGCGGGCTCACCGCCATCGCCTGGTAGCGCCCGAAAGGTACCACGTCGAGCGCTTCCTGGCGCTTGCGCGCATCCTCCGCCGTGCCGTGCCAGACGCCGACATAGTTTTCGCCGGCGAGCCACTTCTCGTCCTGCGGCGCGAGACCGATCACCGCGCGGCATTGCGCGCCGACCAAGTCTTCGCCTGTTATTCCAACAGTCCAGCCGAGCCGCGAGGCCATGCTGACGATCTGGTCGGTGGTATGCACCGCCGAGGGGCGCCGGATCTTCGGAATCGCCGTCATCTCCTCGACGCGGGCGAACATCTTGATGCCGATCACCGTCGTCCTCAGCCGAAGCAGGCTGTTGAGGTCGGCGACCATGCCGGCCAGATCGAATGCTTCCGGCGGCGTCTGCTGTTGCATGCTGTAACCTCCCGATCGGCGCGCTGAACCGCGCCTGTTGCTTCAATTGTAGCGCGACTGAAGACCCGCTGCTACTTCGCCGCCGGGCCCGGCAGCAAGTCGTCGATCCTGCCGGTGGCCCGGTACGCAATGAGCCCTATCCATTCGCGGATCGCGACGTCGGTTCGAGCCAATCCTTCAACGGCGACGTTGGAGAACGTTGTTAGATCGCCGCGCCCACCCACACGCCAATCGACTGGATAGGGCTCGATCGCAAATCCCGCCTTCCGAAACAGCCCGACAGACCGCGGCATATGAAAGGCCGACGTCACTAGCAGCCATCGCTCGCCGTCCTTTGGCGCGACCAGCGCCTTCGAGAAGTCGGCATTTTCCTTGGTGTTGCGCGATTGCCGTTCCATCGTCAGCCGCGACTTGTCGATGCCGAGGCTTTCGAAGATCTCGCCGGCGAAATCGGCTTCCCTGGCATCGTTGGAGACGAGGTTCGGACTGCCGCCGGAAAACACCACGCGCGCATTCGGATATCGCTTCGCCAGTGCCGCGGCCGCAATGATCCGGTCCGGCGCGCCCCGCACCACCGGCGTGCCGCGCGCGGCCGAAATGTCCGCATCGATCGACGCACCGAGCACGATGATGCCGTCAGGGGCGCCGCGTCCGGCATCCCATGGCGGAAAACGCTGCTCCAGCGGATAGAGCAAGGCTGAACCCAGCGGCGACAGGCCGCAAATCACGAGCAACAGGACCGACGCAATCACCAGCTTGCGGCCGAGCAATGCAAACCGCGTGACCATCAGAACGGCGCCGATGAAGCCGACACCGATCAAAAAATTTGTCGGCAACAGCAGGAAGCCGATCGTCTTGGACAGGGTAAAGAACAAGGGGAGCCCCGGAAATTGACCGCCCCCGTCATACGCGGGCTTGACCCGTGTATCCATCCATCTTCGAAAAACGTCTCGCTCGAAAATCGATGGATTGCCGGGTGAAGCCCGGCCATGATGCCAACAGACGACAACAGCGCCTGCCAGAAAGCCGCCCATGTCCCATCATCACCTGCATTCCAGCCCCGAAACCTGCCACTGGGGCTTCTTTGAAGCCAAGTTGAAGCCCGTCATGACCATCGCCAGCGGCGATGAAGTCACCATCGACACCGTGACCGGCGGCCCGGAAGTGGTGCCCGACCGGAGCAAGTTTCACGTGCCCGCGGAACTTGCAGCCATTCACGCCAAAAGCGAGCGGATGGTGCCGGGCCATATCCTCACGGGCCCGATCGCCGTGACCGGAGCCGAACCCGGCGACGTGCTGGAGGTCGACATCCTCGACGTCCAGCTCCGGCAGGATTGGGGCTACAACCTGATCCGGCCGCTGGCCGGCACCCTGCCCGACGATTTCCACGAGCCGCGGCTGCTGAACATCCCGCTGGACCGTGCGCGCATGGTTGGCCGGTTGCCGTGGGGCCTCGATCTGCCGCTTAAGCCGTTCTTCGGCGTGATGGGCGTGGCGCCGCCGCCGGCGTGGGGCCGCATCACCTCGCTGATACCGCGCGCGATGGGCGGCAACCTCGACAACAAGGAACTCGGTGCCGGCGCCAAACTATTCCTGCCGGTGTTCGTGCCGGGCGCGCTGTTCTCCTGCGGCGACGGCCATGGCGTGCAGGGCGACGGCGAAGTCTGTGTCACCGCGATCGAGACCGCGCTGCAGGGGCGCTTCCGCCTGACGCTACGCAAGGATCTGCGGCTGGACTATCCGCGCGCCGAGACGCCAACGCACTACATGACGATGGCGATGGATCCCGATCTCGACCAGTGCGTGGTGCGCGCGCTGCGCGACATGATCGTGCTGCTCGGTGAAAAGCGCAACCTGTCGCGCGAGGACGCCTACACGCTGTGCAGCCTCGCCGCCGATTTGCGCGTGACCCAGACCGTCAACGGCTCCAAGGGCATTCACTGCATGATCGCCAAGACGGTCGTGCACGGATAGGGCGGCTCACAGTTCCGAGCGCAGCGCGAGCCTGGCGTGAAAGGCGACGCTGGTTTTGCCGACCAGCGCCGTTCCGTGGACGTCGGCGGCATCGGCCGAATATGAACCGGTAAAGCCGCATGTGACTTCGCGGCCGCCGAACAGCGGCCGCACGCCGGCCGATCTGGTGTGCTCGTTGGTGATCAGCTCGCCGCGCCATTTGCCGCGATCGGCGGTGTAGGAGCCGGTATAGTAGAAGTACGAGTCGCCGCCGGCGATCTTGCCGTCGAACAGCATGATGACGCCGTGGGCACGGCCGTGCCCGCCGTCAGTCATTTCGATCTCAATGCTGTAGAGCCCGTTCGTCAGTTTCATTGCGCCCACGGTGCCGTCTTCCGCCGACATCATCGTCGTTGCGCGCGCTGCGAAGCAATCAGAAATCGCCGCCGCGGCTGGTGCGTTTCGCCGCGCCATCGCAGCCCACCGGGGCCAGACTCCGGGGGCGTTCAGGGGCCCGCGCCCCCATCCACACCCCTAGCGATCCATTTTCGTTATATTTTTCAATATAATACGAGGCTATCCACAAGACTGTTGACTGCTGTGTGCAAAACTAAATAGAGTCTAAATAGATACTTTTCAGTACACCTTTTGCACAGTAGCGTTTTCCCATGGCTACAGAAAAAGCCGAAACCGACCGCGTTCCCGTTACGTTGGCGCTTTCGACCATCAATTATCTTGAGCGATTGGTGAGACAGGGCACCCACGGCACAAGCGTTCCCGGCGTTGCACGGACCCTTATCGAGGAAGGCATTCGGCTCGCCATCAAGGATGGGCTGCTTGCGATCCGCGACAACGGAAAGCCGTCCTGACGGGAATTTTCGAGGCGCGGCGGATCCATAGAAAATGGGGCCGCATATGTTTGCTAACAGACCGACCTGGACCACCGAACGCGTCGAACTGCTCAAGGGCCACTTCGACGCCGGCCTCTCCTGCCGCGAGATTGCCGCCGCCATCGGCGTCACCCGCAACGCCGTGATCGGCAAGCTCGCGCGCCTCGAATTGACCCGCGGACCCGCACGGGCCAAGCCGCGCACGGACAAGACCGCGCGCGAGCGCTCGCGCAAATCCATCCCGCGCCTGCAGTACCGGATGCTGCAGGACGTCTTCGAAAGCGAACAGCCGTCAGTCGAAGAGCCGATTTCCAGCGAGCGCCGCTGCTCGCTCTTCGAACTCGGCAACGAGCGATGCCGCTGGCCGATCGGAACGCCCGGCGCCGAGGATTTTTGTTTCTGCGGCAACACGCCTATCGAGGGCATGCCCTATTGCTCGGGGCATACCCGTCTCGCCTACCGCCCCGGCTTGCGCCAGCGCGTCACGCGTGGATAGAGCGTTTTCGAGCGAAGTGGGAACCGGTTCGCGTCAAGAAAACGCGTCAGAACTAGAATCTGGAGCCCCGTTCCGACTCAATCGGAACGGGGCTAGTTTTCAGCCCAGCCGCCAGCCGACCTCTTCCGCAAAACTGCGGAAGAACTCCGGTGAGTAGGCCTGCTCCGGCGTCTTCCGCACCCGTTCATCGAGCTTGTGGGCGTCGTCGCCCACAAGGATGCGCCAGCGCTCGGCCTTGACGCCGTCGAGAATGATCTTTGCCGCCGCCGCAGCCGTCGTCGGCGCCTCGTCACGGAATGATCGCGCACGATCGAGCGCGATCTTCTGGATATCCTCGTCCGACATCGGCTTGGTATCGATGCCCATGCCGTTCAGGCGCTGCCGCGTCGCCTGGACCTCGTTCGGGCTGAGTTCGTCGGATTCCACCCCGCTCTGGATTTTGCGCGAATTGGAAACGATCGAGGTGCCGATATGCCCGGGCATCACGACGGAGCATTTGATATGCGGCGCGTTGAGTCGCAGGTCGGTCATCAAGGCTTCGGTAAATCCCTTCACCGCGAATTTGGCGGCGCTGTAGGCGGTGTGCGGCACGCCCATGCCGACGGTCGCCCAAAAGCCGTTGACGCTCGAGGTGTTGACGATGTGGGCCTCGTCCGCCTTCATCATCAGCGGCAGGAAGGTACGCACGCCGAGATAAACGCCGCCCCAGCAGATGTTGAAGGTGCGTTCCCACTGCTCGCGCGTGTTGGTGAACAGGCTGCCACCGCCGCCGATGCCGGCATTATTGAACAGCAGATGGATCTTGTCGGTCGCCTGCTGCTCGATCAGCTCGTCGCGAAAGCGCTTGAGGTGGTCCTCGATAGAGACGTCGGCGATGTGGGTGGTGACGCGCAGCCCCTGCGGCAGCTTTTCCGCCTCGCACAGCTTTTTGGTCTCGGCCATCGCCTCGGCGGAAACGTCGCACATCGCGACATTGCAGCCCTCGGCGACAAGCTGGCGCGCGAGCTCGCGACCCATGCCCGTGCCGCCTCCGGTGATCACGGCAAACTTTCCAGCAAAATCCTTCATGGGTACGCTTACCTCGATTGTCAGTTTTTGAATTGGGGCCCTCATCATTGGAGCCCATGCGACGCCGGACAGTAACAGGTCGCGATTTGAGGTAAAGCCGCCCGGCAGGCGGCTTGCTCGCCATCGTGGAGACGTTTTCGCGCGGCGGAATTATTCCGCCGCCTCAACACGCCGGCCGCCCAATGCGCCGAGCCCCTCCAGCGCCTCTGCAATCGCGGCCTGCTGCGCCGGCGAGGCCTCCGGCATCGGCGCGCGGGAGAACGTCGCGGGCAATCCCTGCAGCGACTGCGAATAGCGCGTGCACGCCGGCAGATTGTCGGAGACGACGGCATTCCACAGCGTCAGCAGTTTCTTGTGCAGTTCGAGCGCGCGGGCGTGATCGCCGGCCTTGACCGCATTCCACAGTTCGACGGAGGCATGCGGCGCGGCGCTCAGGATCGCCGCGATCGAACCATGCGCCCCGAGCGCATAGGATGGATACATCAGCGCGTCGACCGCGCTGTAGATCAACTTGTCCGGCGCCATCATCATGAGGTCGGCGAACAACTTGAGATCACCGGCGCTCTGCTTGACGCCGACGACCAGCGGTACCTCGTTCATGATGCGGGTCAACAATGCCGGCGAAAGATAGGACCACGGCACCACGTTGTAGATGATGATCGGCATCCCGGTTTCATCCGCCATGCGGCGGAAATGGTCGACCATCGCCTGCTCGTCCGGCTTGAACAGATAGTGCACCGGCGTCACCTGCAGCGCGGCGACGTCCATGTCGCGCACGAGCTTGCCGCGCCGGATCGCATCGCGGGTGGAATCGACGATGATGCCGGCGATGACGGGTGCGCGCCCTTTGGCCGCTTCCACCGTCGCCGCCACCAGGTCGCGATACTCTTCATGATCGAGGGTATGCCCCTCGCCGGTCGAACCACCAGCCGCCATGCCGTGGCTGCCGGCGCCGATCAGCCAGTCGACCTGCGGTGCGATCTGTTTGAAATCGATCTCGCCATCCTTGCGGAATGGCGTCGTCATCGGGGGTATCACGCCGGTGGGGCGTATTTTCATGGCACTGCCCTCGCGTTTCCATCCATGGATAGCGGGTGTGTCCCCGCTTTGCCGGCGATATCCGCCGGTCGCAGCAAGCCTATGGGATGTCGGGACCGCTTTCCAGTTGCGGAATTGACACGGCAGGGTGCCGGAAATACCCGGGCGACCGCTCACTCCCGCACTCGGCGGGAGCTTGATCTGGCGCAACGCCGTGTCGGCGCTGGTAGCCGATGGTAGCGCCGCTGGCCAGGCATCTGCCGCTACGATCGATGAGGCGAAGTGACATGCGTGAAAATCTGCATCGGATCGGCTTTTGTCATCTGATCCTCGCCGCAAGCCTCGCGGCAACTTCCTGCTCTGCGGCCGATGCCGAACAGGGCGAAACCCTTGCCAAACGCTGGTGCACGGGATGCCACCTTGTCGCGGCTGATCAAAAGGCGGCGACCACCGATGCGCCGCCTTTTGCCTCCATCGCCCGGCGCCCCGACTTCAATGCGGCGAAGATCGAGTTTTTCCTGCGGGACCCGCATCCAAAGATGCCGAACATGACGCTCGGCCGGTCCGAAGCCGCTGACATCGCAGCCTATATCGCAACATTGAAGTAGGAAGCCCACGATACAGGCTAGGCAGGCTCTCGTGGTTTTCGTCTTCCAGCTACCGGATCGTCAGCGCTTGCAGATATCCCGGGTCTGGGTTTCCTCGCGCATGACACCCTTGATCTCGGACGGGGCGAAGGTGCTGAAGTCAGACGCTGTGAGCGTGCCGTAGCGTCGATGGTTCTTGAGCGCGTTCAGCAATCTGTCGCCGATGTTCTCGAGGACGCGAGCGTCGCCGGCCGAGATCGGCGGGTTGGATGCTTGCGCCTGCTTGGCGAAGCTAAAAAATTTCGTGGTGGCCTCGACCATCGCCGCGCGGTTGTCGGGATCGCAGAGTTCACGATCGTCCTGCGAATAAATGCAGCCGGCCAGTTCTCCCCATTTGGTGGCCATGAAAGCCGACTGGTTCTCGGCTCTCGCATTTGGCTTGCCGAACTGGCTGGTCACGGTTGCGGACAGGCTGCCAGCCTTCAAAATGTAATAGCCGGCGCTTGGTTCAATCTTCCTTGCCTCGGAACCGAAATCAATCACGCGGAAAATGCAGGTCCGTACGACCGGAGCCGTCTCCGGCCGGCCGAGGCGGTTGCTGTCGGCGAACCACGAACCACCCGACCCGGCTGAAGAAACGCTGGAAGAGAAGCCCGGCAGGTAGCTCGCAATCTGCGGCGCCCAGATCCAGCCGCCGACGACAAGGAAGCCGCCGAAGAAGGCGATGGCAGGTGCGCGAATGAGGCTGAAAACTTCACCCATCGATTTTCAATGTCCTGCTGTTATGATTTTTGTACTATGCCTTGGGGCAGTTGTCGGACGTGCCCTTGTATTGATCGAGAATGGGTTTCATTGCCGTCGGCATGCTCCATCCGAAATCGGCCTTGATGAGTCGCCCGCTGCTGGCGTCCCGCATCAGGGCCGCATTGATCGCGCGATTGCGTGGACTGTCCCAGAGACTCTTGACGGTCGATATTTCCGCGTCGCCATATCGCTTCGCGACATCCAGCATTTCATCGAGCTTCGCAAAATAACGATTGATGTAGTCGACGACGTAGGCGCGGTTGTTCCGTTCGCAGATCGCGTTCGGATGCGTGACGAGATAGCAATTCAACGCCGCCGTCATCTCCTGCGCGCGGGTGAGATCGCGCCACGCGACGCGATGCCGGTCGGTCGAAAGCTTCGGGAGTTGCCCGTCCCGCTCGATGAACTCCAGTGCGGGATAGCAGGCCTCGCGTACCTTGGCCTCTTTCCATTCGCCCATTCGCGCGCCGCCCGGCAGGTAATCGCCGGTGTTACCCAGGACGAAATAGTTGATCAAATTGATGCCGAGGAAAATGCCGCCGATGACAAAGGCCGCGCGCTTCAAAAGGTCCATTATTCAACACCGTGCACAAGTTGTGCCCGGTGGCCGAATACCACGCAACGTGTGTCGAAAAGGTTGATCCCTGGAACAAAGATCGGATGAGGTTAAGGCCTGCTTACCTGCGTGGATCCAGTCATTCGAGGGTCAGCCGGAAGGCGTTTCCGGCTGATTTCATGTCATGTGTCGCTCGCCGGCGCACCGCCGCGCGCCGGCAGCCGGCACTGACCAGTCTCTCAGACCGGAGCTACCCGACGCGCATGCGTTGCTCGATGGCGGCCGCCGGCCCGCCTGCGCGGACGTTGCGGCCGGATGGGAGTGACTGCGGGACCGTGATGCTCTTCCACGGACCGATCGTTTCGACGATGATATTGATCCCGGCCACTGCGCTGTCGATCTGACGCTGCACGCTGTCGACCTCTGACTTCAGGAACTCCTGCATCTTCTGGAGTTCGGAAACCAGCTTGTGCAGTTCGTCTATCGAATTCACCGTCAAGCGGGCCACGGACGTGTTGAACCGTTCGGCGCTGACCTCCAGCGGACTGGAGGAAGCAGATTTTTCTTTGCTGGATTGTGTCGCCAAGGTCTCCTCCTGTGGAGGTGCTTTTTCGTCGGGTGCGGCAGGCGTTGGGGTATCCATCAGTTTCTCCCTTGGTGCAGGTTTTTCGCGCCGCGAGTATCCAGGGTGACTCGGCCAGCTTTCCCGGCCGATCCAACAACTGGAACGACGCAGGGAAAACGCAGCGCGAGCCCACGCAGAGCCGCAGTTGGATGTAGATTGGACCCAAAGCGCATCATTGCTGCACCCATGCGCATCGCCCCGGCCCGGTCCAACAGACGTCGTTGAGTCGTTGGGCGAATTGGTGGCGTGGCCGTGGCGATCCGGCGTTCAATCCAGTGCGTGCACGAAGACCGCGGCTTTCAGCAGCCTCGATGAATCGCCGACTGCCGAGTGTGCCGGCGCCACCGGTCGAGTCGAGAAAAGGGGTCCAGCCGCCGCACGGCCAGACCCCCGCCTTCCGAAACGCAAAACAAATCCGCAAGACGGCAACGCTCCGCCGGGAGAAACAATAACCGATCACGCCGAATGTCAGATCTCAATTCCGGACGACCACGGATAGACTATCGGCCAGGGCAACGCGGCCCCCACGCGCTGTGCATGGGTATTGCGCGGCCCGACCGGCCAGCCGGTCGCGACCGTCGCACCGATGCGAGCGAAGGGCCAGCCTCGGTGACATCAGCGGGGTGACGCTTGGGCGCGACCCAGTTCGCTGTGGCGATTCGTTGCCGCTCGTTTGACCAACCTGTGAATGTTCCCACTCCCAGGGTTGCTGCCGGATCGTGGAATCACATAGCGTCCGCGCGGGGTAGTGACGAAAACGGGATGGAAACAATGAAGATCCATGTCCTGGAGCGCGCCCTGACGGCTGCCTGCATCATCGCTGCCCTTGCTGTTGTGCTGTGGGGGTTCAAGATCATGGCCGCCTGAGCCAACACCGATCGGCTGGGGTTCACTCCTGCATCTGCTGGCCAAGGGCTGGCGGCCCCCAAATTTTGTGAGCTGTTTCACTCGAGCGTGGCAAAAGAGACTCAACGCCTTCGCTCAAGCAAAGACAGAACAAAATCCCTGTTGACGCCGATTCCGTCCTGACTCATCGTGACGAATCAAGACGGCAAATCATTGCTAGTACCGAGTTTGTTTTCCGGTCTTGCGCAGTACTGCGTAAGCCTTGCGGGGAATATTTGAGGTCAATCGCAATGTATTACGGCTTCTATCTTTTCGCGATTGCACTTGCCGTCATGCTGGGTCAGCTGGCGTTTGCGCTCTATCAAGTAGCCAGCCTTTTCCTGTCATGAACACAATCCGCCCGGACCGCTACTGGTATGGTCTGGCCGTGATGTTCGTGGTGTGGGTGGTGATCTGCGGCATCCTGGTTAGCTGAACTGGCCGGCGCTCCACGCACCTGGGACGAGATCAGACTCCGGCCATGGCGTCAGCGGCGGCCGGACGCGGAATGCCGCACCCGCCCGCCCCGTCCGGTTCTCCGGCTCCGCCGCGCTAGCAGCGTGTGACCACTTGCCCGTAAGCGTCGACGACCTGGACGCAGCCCGAGCCATAATAAGCGCCGGCCGCCGCTGCGCCGGCGCCAACCGCGACGGCGCGGCGGGTTGTCCGCCGCGCCACCCCGGCATAACTCATCGGCGTCAGCGGGCGTCCGACGCGCGCTTCTGCCGAGGAGACCAAGCCCTCGTCGACGGCCATATCGCCGCTCCAGAACAGGCCCGCCGCAAGCGTCACAACAGCGGCAACGGTGATGATCAGTTTGCGCAAGACAGTCATTTCTTTGCTCCTGCAGGAGTACCCGGGGGAAGTTCATCGAATTCGATCATCACAACGGAATCGAGTGCGACCTTGGTCGCATCGGCCGGCGGCTTGAACGCAAAGTCTCCATCCGCATTGGCGTCCGTCTTCCAGTCCTTCATTTTCAGGGTGTATTGCGGGGCGCCGGTCACGGTCTTGCTGGTGATCACAAATTTACGCGGCACCGGTTTTGCTCCGGGCTCGATCCAGATCTGCCAGTCGGTATCGGGACCGCGAAACGCCAGGTGCTCGCATTCGACCCCATCCACGACGCCTTGTCCGATGTGCCTGCCTTCGAGCACGTTGGCCATCAGTTCGTCGTACGAATTGGAGAGCAGCAGGTCCGCGCCGGGCATGCCGGCGCCTGAGCGCGCCTGCAGCGTGTTGATCATCTGGTCGATGGTGCCGGCGAGATCCGCCTGCACATAGGATTTCGCATTGTTGCCGTAGAGCGAAACCGTCTTGCCATCGTAAACCAGTTCGACATCGGCGTAGCCGCCGGTGCGGCGGATACGCAGCTTGTCGGGCCGGTTCATCTTCATCTCACCGGAACTGGTGAACTGGATCTTCTGCAGTTCGGGCGTAACGACCTCGATGTCGCTGTCGAATTTTGCCGAAAGCGATTTCTGCCCTGCCAGATAGTCCGCCATGCCCTTCAGGATCTTGCCGGGACCGTCGGCACGAGCCCCTGGCGTTGCTGCGACTGAGAGAACGGCGATCGATGCGGCGGTCGCCGAAATTCGTATCAATTTCCGAAGGCTTGTTACGGGGGTCATGTGGCTCCTCCATGAGATGCGCGCCATTGGGCGCGCGTCCGTGGATCGCAGGCTTGACTTGAATCAAGGTCGCCTGCGGCCTGATTCCGCTACGGCGCCCGACAGCGCGCGTATTTGATCTCCATGCCGTCCATGCCCGGGAACTGGCGGATCACGGCATTGGCGTCCACTTCCTTGAGGCTGAACTGCACGCTCGACAGCATGATGTCGGAAGCGCAGGCGGCAACCAGGTTGATCGTCGTCCCGTCAACCTTCTTCGCCTTGATGCGGCATCGCGCGAACTTGCCGATGATCTGGTCGCCCTCGATGATGAAGCCGCCGCCATAGACGTCGGACATGTCGGTGAAGGAGACCTGCCCGCCCTTGTGCACGAAGACCTTGGCGCAATTGTCCGCGTCCGTCGCCCACGCGCCGTTGAGATCGAGAGCCAGGGCGGAACCGCCCGCCAGAATCCATGCCGCAGCCATCGCTCCGGCTACCGCGCAACTGCCACTCACTATGCGATCTCCCTCGGTTTTGGACGCCACGCGTCGCGACAGGTTTTATCAATGCCCCCCCAGCACCAGGGTCTTGAAGGGCATCAGTATCGCCTGAATCCGCAGCAGCAAGGCGTGCACGAAGCCGACCGCGTCGATCGCGTGAAGAACGATACGACGACCGGTGCTGGTTTTTGGATCGACGATCTTGTCGTGATTGCTGGTGTAGGCGTTGACCGTGCAGACGCCGCCGGCGGTGACACCATCGAGGCCGTTCTTGTACAGCGGCTCGAGCATCACCAAAATCGTCCCGGACTTCACGGCAGTCTGCAATTCGAGGAGTTGCTCGCCGCCCCGGAATTGGCCGGCGGCAATATAGTCCTGAACATCGGTGACGATTAACGGAATGATCGCCCACGGCCTCGAAACGCACGTCGCTTCCGCCAGCATGCCCGTTTTCATCACGCCGGACTCGATCTGGCCGAACCCGGCCTGCAGCTTCTGTTGTCCGGAGCCGGCCGGTATCAACACGCCGGCCGGCCGCATCATCTGGTTGACGACATCGCCGGTGCGCAGCAGGAACTGCTCCACCCGCCCGTCGACGCCAGCGCGGACAAAAGTCTTGTTGAGGTCTACCTGGGCTTCATTCAAAGCAGCTGTTGCACTGGCTTTTTCGGCCGGCAGCAGCGTCGATACCCGCAGTTCAGCCGATTCCCTCACCGCCAAGGCCGCGTCGACGCCGGCCTGCCGCTGGGCAACCAGAACCTGCAACTTCTCGATATCGCGCTGCGGAACGATTCCCGGATTGCGGCGCTGCAATTCGCTCTTGGTCTCCAGTTCGTCTTTTGCCTGCTGGTAGTTGGCCTTCGCTTCCTGGATCTGCGCCTCCGCCTTGACGACATCGGCCCTAGCGCTGACGATCGAGGCGTCGACCTCGGCGATCTTGCGCTTTGACGTTTCGACGGCGGCCTCCTGCTTCGAACTGTCGAGCCGGAACAGCACATCGCCCTTCTTGACCTCCGCGCTGTAGCCGAAATTGACCTCGGCGACCCGACCCGACGCTTCGGGAAGAATCGGGATCGTCCTGAAGAACAGCGCCGCGTTGCTGGTCGAGGGATGGAAGAAGAAGACCGTCGTGATCAGCCCGACGGTGAGCATCAGGCAGCCGGTGATGCCCCATCGAAGTTCGAACCAGACGGAATAGAAAGTGATCTCCTTGCCGAGCCGCTTGCCTTGCACATAGCGGCGATAGAGGTAATCGGGAACGATCGTGACAAGCGAGCAGATAAGGAGCTCAAGCATGGGCCCGCACCTCTTCCTTTGAGGCACCCGGGCTTGCGGCTCCCGCATTGCCACCAGCGCTCGCTTCAATCAGCGGCTCGGTTTCGGCATCGGGAGCATTCGGCGCAGAGTCGGCGATCCGCTCGACAGATCCGGCGATACTGCGCAAGGGCGTCCCGAAGTCGGGAATGTCGATCAGCGCGAGCAGCAGCCCCGCGATCCAGAACAGGTGATTGTGGGTGAACAGCGATATCAAGCCGAGGACGGCGACGACCTCGAACTGCAGCTTCTGCGAACCATGCGCCATGCGCTCCGGCAGGCTGTGCAGGCGCCAGTAGAGCGTGCCGACCCAGAGTACGGCCGCGATGAGGAAGAGGCCCGTCGCCCACAACAGGACATCCGTCTCGTTCGGCGAGGTGATGAAGAACGGCATGTGGTGGGGAGCCAGGGGATGCAACTGTTCGGCCAAGTCTCGTTCTCCCGATCAAACCTGGGGCTCCTCGGACGCGCCCCACATTGAGGACCATGGTCCTCAAAGGCTTGATCTGAATCAAGGGGTCAATCGTGACCCCGCCCCTAATCTCGGACCACAGAAGGCGAACAGTCATCCCGGAGCTTCCCATGGCCAAGATCGACGACTTGATTCCCAGCGCAAAGGAAATCCAGAAGCAGGCAGCCCTGAAGGAGGCGCAAAAGGCCGACGAGCACGCCAAGCGCCTTGCTGCGGCCGAAGCCGAGAAGCACGCCCTGATCGACAGGCTCAGCAAGCCATCGGGCTTGACCGAGGACGAGAAGGTCGAACTGGCGTCGAACGTGATCCAGCGCGCGGTCCGCAACGGGCTGAGCGAGGTGCAGGTCTACCGCTTTCCGAACTCGCTGTGCACGGACCATGGCCGCGCCATCAACCAGATGGAGAAGGGCTGGGAAAAGACGCTGACCGGAATCCCGAAGGAGATCTTTCAGCTCTGGAGCGATTACCTGCAGCCGCGGGGCTATCGCATCCGCTACCAGATCGTCGATTTCCCGGGCGGTGTCCCCGGCGACATCAGCATCACCATCAGTTGGGACGCCTAGCCATATTGCGTCCGATAGCGGTCAAACGGGGAATTGCGCATGGCCAAGGACGAACCTGCAGAGAAGATGAAGCGAAAGGACTATGAGAAAGAGTTGCGCAAGCTGCAGGTGCAGCTCTGCCATTTGCAGGAATGGGTCAAGGCCGAAAAGCTGCGGATCATCATCCTGTTCGAGGGCCGCGACGCCGCCGGCAAGGGCGGCACCATCAAGGCGCTCACGGAAAAGGTGAGCCCGCGAGTGTTCCGCGTCGCTGCCCTGCCCGCGCCTTCCGACCGCGAGAAGTCGCAACTTTTTCTGCAGCGGTATATCGCGCATTTCCCGGCGGGCGGCGAAATCGTGATCTTCGACCGCAGCTGGTACAACCGGGCCGGCGTCGAGCATGTCATGGGGTTCTGCACCCCGGAACAGCACAAGCGGTTTCTGGAATTGTGTCCCCAGGTCGAGAAATTCGCCGTCGACGGCGGCATCATGCTGATCAAGCTGTGGCTTGAGGTCGGGATGGAGGAGCAGCAGCGCCGCTTCGAGGCGCGCATCGAGGACCCGCTGCGGCAATGGAAGCTCAGCCCGATGGACACCGAGTCGTTCGGGCGCTGGTACGACTACTCGCGGGCGCGTGACATGATGTTCGAGGCCACCGACACGAAGGCCGCACCATGGCGCCTGATCCGCTCCGACGACAAACGGCGCGCGCGGCTGAACGTCATCGCGCATATTCTCGATACGATCCCGTACAAGAAGGTGGCGCGAGAAAAGGTCAAGCTGCCGAAGCGCTCCTCCAAGGGCGAATACAACGATCAGGCCAGCCTGCGCAGGATGAAATTCGTCGAGGAGCGGTACTAGGCCGCCGCCCCCTGCTCCGCGACGCCGCAGAGTCATCCCGCTTTCAGTTCGCCGAGCACGCTGTCCATTCTTCGGGTCCAGTTGGCGCTGTCGGTCTTGTCCGCCAAGCCGTCTGCCTGCAGCACATCGCGGACCGGTCCGCGGGCGCCGACGATCTGGAAGGCGATGCCGCGCGAGGAAAGCTCCCCATGCAGATCGTGCAGCATTTTCGCGCCCGCGAGATCGATGAATGGCGAAGACGAGAGGCCGCAAATGACGAGCTTGATGTCCGGATTGGCGTGAACCTTCTCAAGCACCGTTTCCAGAACCGTTTCGGCATTGATGTAAAGCAGCGATGCTTCCGGCCGAAATGCAATGACGCCCGGCAGCGGCTCAACGTCGGGATTGCGCGCACTGTCCGCATAGCGCCCGGTTCCCGGGAGCCGGCCGAGAAACGCCACGTTCGGATGCGAGGCCCGCGCCAGCAGCAGGAGGACCGAGGCGATGGCCGCCAGCAGGATACCTTTCAGGATTCCGAGCAACAGCACGGAGACGAGCGCGACGGCGGCGGCATAGAAATCGATCCGGCTGATGCGCCACATCCGTACCAGCGCGCCGACATCGACAAGCTTGTAAACCGCGGTGAAAACGATCGCCGCCAGCACCGCCTTCGGAAGATTGGTCAGTAATCCCGTGAGAAACAACAGGCAGATCGCCAGCGTGACCGAGCAGATGACGAGCGCCAGCGGCGTTTTCGCGCCGGCCTGGTCGTTGACCGCCGATTGCGACAGCCCGCCCGCGACGGGATAGCCCTGGCCGAGCGACACCGCGAGATTGGCAGCACCCAGCCCCAAAAACTCCTGCCGCACGTCGAGCGCATAACCATGTTTGGCCGCAAAACTTCGCGCCGCCGAGACACCCTCGATGTAGGCGAGCAGCAGAATGCCGGCGGCAAGCGGAAACAGCTCGTCGAACTCAAGTAGCCCGAAGGTCGGCATGGCAAAGCTCGGCAGCCCGCTCGGGATGTTGCCCGTTACGGGGATGCCTCGCGCCGGCAGATTGAGCAAGGTGGCAATGAGGATCGCCAGCGCCACGACCGTGAGCCCGACGGGCTTGCCGGGCAGAAAGCGCTCGCCGAGCAGGAGCAGCGCGATCGCCACGAGACCCATCGCCAGAACCACCCAATGAATATCGCCGAGCTGGCCGAGCAGCCTGATCAGCCGTTCGAAGAAATTGTGCCCGCCGCCGGCCACGCCGAACAGGCCAGGCAGTTGCGTCATGATGATGGTGAGGCCGGCGCCGGCCTTGAAGCCGACCAAAATGCTGTCGCTGATCAGGCGCACCAGCTGGCTTAGCCGGAAGATCCAGGCGATCAGGCACAGGAGAGCAACGGCGAGGGCCGCGATGCTGGCGATCTGCGCATATCGCACCGGATCGCCCGCCGCCAGCGCCCCGACCGTGGCCGCGATCATCAGCGAGATCGCCGAGGTCGGACCGACCGCAAGCTGGCGCGAAGAGCCCAGCAGCGCGTAGCCGATTCCGCCCAGCATGTAGCCATAGATGCCGACCTGCGGCGGCAGGCCGGCGAGCGCGGCATAGGCGAGCGACACCGGAATGGCATAGGCCGCGAGCGTCACGCCGCCGATGACATCGGACGATAGCCAGGAGGCGCGGTATCCGGCGAGCCAGTCCGCCGGCGGGAAGAATTTGGTCCGGCTCGATCCCATGTCGGCCAGCTTCATCGGGCTATGCGACCCGGCCTTGACCCAGATCAAGGATGTGACCGGGCGGCGCGGCAACATTTCACGTCGTTCGACCTTCGATCGACTACCGGAGCGCGAGCATGAAATCCGTTTCCGTTGAAGAAGCCGTCGCGCTGATCCCCAACGGTGCAAGCATCATGGTCGGCGGGTTCATGGGCGTCGGCACGCCGGAACGCCTGCTCGACGAACTGGTGCGCCAGAGGAAATCCGGCCTTTCCCTCATCTGCAATGACGCGGCGGTACCCGCCAAGGGCGTCGGCAAACTGTTCGACGCCGCGCAGGTGTCGCGCATGATCGGCACCCATATCGGGCTGAACCCGAAGGCGCAGCAGCAGATGCTTGCGAGGCAGACCGACATCGACCTGATCCCGCAGGGCACCTTCGTCGAACGGATACGCGCCGGCGGCTGCGGCCTCGGTGGCGTGCTGACGCCGACGGGCGTCGGCACCACCGTCGAGGAAGGCAAGCAGCGGATCGAGGTGAACGGCAAGTCGTTCCTGCTGGAAACCGCGCTGCGCGCCGATTTCGCGCTGATCCACGCCTTTCTCGCCGACTATCTCGGCAACCTCGCCTACGCCCTCACCGCCCGCAACTTCAATCCGGTCATGGCGATGGCCGCCGACACCGTCATCGTGACAGCTGAAAATATCGTTCCGGTCGGCGTCATCGCGCCCGATCACGTCGTGACGCCCGGACCATTGGTCGACTATCTCGTCGCGAACGGGTGAACCATGGATGCACAAACCATCATCGCCCGCCGCGTCGCGCAGGAGCTTCGGCCCGGCAATCTCGTCAACCTCGGCATCGGCATTCCGACGCTGGTCGCCAATTACGTCCCCGCAGGACTCAACGTGTTCTTCCAGTCCGAGAATGGACTGATCGGCACCGGGCCTATCCCCGAGCAGGGCATGGCGCATCCGTTGCTGACCGATGCCGGCGGCCGGCCGATCAGCGCGCTGCCGGGAGCGGCCACTTTCGACAGCGCGATGTCGTTCGGCCTGATCCGCGGCGGCCATGTCGACATCACCGTGCTCGGCGGCCTGCAGGTCGACGCCAACGGCCTGCTCGCCAACTGGACAGTCCCCGGCAAGATGGTGCCCGGCATGGGCGGCGCGATGGACCTGGTGAGCGGCGCCAAGCGCGTCATCATCGCCATGCAGCATGCCGCCAAGGGCAAATCCAAGATCGTCGTCAAGTGCAGCCTGCCTTTGACTTCGGTGCGACCGGTCGACCTCGTGGTCACCGAGATCGCCGTCATCGCGTTTCCCGGCGGCAAGGCGACGCTTCGCGAGACTGCCCCCGGCATTTCGGTCGCCGAGGTCATGGCGGTAACGGAAGCCGATCTGGCGATTCCGGACACGGTGCCGGAAATGAAGCTTTGAAAGCCGTTTCCCTCAATCGATGATGTGATAGCCGCCGTCGACGTAGAGCACGCTGCCAGTCATGAGCTTGGCGCCATCCAGCGCCAGAAACGCGGTCGCCTTGCCGACGTCGTCGATGCTAACCAGGCTGCGTGCGGGCGCCTGCGACTGCGCCTTGTCCATCAGTTCGTCGAACTCCGGGATGCCGGATGCTGCCCGCGTCGCCAGCGGTCCCGGTGAAATGGCGTGGACGCGAATGCCCTTGGGGCCGAGCTCGGCAGCGATATAGCGCACCGCCGCCTCGAGCGCCGCTTTGGCCACGCCCATGACGTTGTAGTTCTTCACCACCATCTGGCTGCCGTAATAGGTCATGGTGAATATGGTGCCGCCATTCTTCATCAACGGTTCGGCGAGATGCGCCATGCGCATGAACGACCAGCAGGACACGTCCATGGTCTTCTGGAATCCTTCGCGGTCGACATCCACCACGCGGCCATGCAGCGCGCCCTTGGGTGAGAAAGCGATCGAATGAAGCAGGAAGTCTAGCTGGCCCCACTCCTGCTTGATGTGCTCGAAGACCTTTTCGAGCTCGCCCTCGACCATGACATCCAGCGGCATGAAGATCGGTGCTTCCAGCGCTTTCGCCAGCGGCTCGACGTGCTTCCTGGCCTTTTCGTTCAGGTAAGTGACGGCAAGGTCGGCACCCAGCGCACGAAATGCCTTGGCGCAGCCCCATGCGATCGACTGGTCGTTGGCGATGCCGACGACCAGCCCCTTCTTGCCCTTCAGTGCAACCTTGGTCTCGGGGAAAACCGGGATATTCATGACACCCTCTCGCGTTTCTGGTTCGGCGACGGCCGGTTCATGAGCAGCGCCAGGGTGTGCTGCGCAATCATCAATTCCTCGTCGGTGGGGACGACATAAACGGGAATGCGGCTGTCGGGCCGGGATATTCTGCCGGCATGCCGGTCGTTGTCGGCAGGGTCCAGCGCAACGCCGAGCCAGGCCAGCTTCTCGACAATGCGGGCGCGGATGCTGGCGGAGTTTTCGCCGATCCCGGCCGTGAACACGAAGGCATCGAGACCCTGCAGCGCCGCTGCCAGCATCCCGGCGTTGAGGCCGACCCGGTAGACGAAGTAATCGATCGCGAATGCCGCGCGCGGGTCCGCACTGGCTTCGAGTTCGCGCATGTCGTTGCTGACGCCGGACAGGCCCTTGAGGCCGCAGTCGCGGTAAAGAAAATTCTGCACGTTCGATGCCGACATGCCCTTTTCAGTAAGGAGATAGAGCACCACGCCCGGATCGAGTTGTCCTGGCCGCGTTCCCATGGCGAGCCCATCGAGCGCCGTGAATCCCATCGTGCTCTCGACGCTCTTCCCGCCCTTGATGGCGCACATCGAGGCTCCGCTGCCGAGATGGGCGACGATCACGCGCCCACTGGCGATTTCAGGCGCAACCCGCGGCAGGCGTTTGGCAATGTACTCGTAGGATAGGCCGTGGAAGCCATAGCGCCGGACGCCTTCGGCATGGAGCTGGTACGGGATCGCGTAATGGTCCGCGACTGCGTCGTGGTCGCGATGAAAGGCCGTGTCGAAGCAAGCGACCTGCGGCAGTGATGGAGAATGGCCGAGCAGCGTCCTGATCGGCGCAAGATTGTATGGCTGATGCAGCGGCGCCAGCGAAACGTAGCGTTCCAGCCGCGACACGACCGCATGATCGATCAGCACCGGGCGCGCGTGATCCGGCCCGCCATGAACGACACGGTGACCGACGGCGATCGGATTGACGTTGAGTTCGCGTAGCCAGGCGCCGGCAATCGACATCGCGGCCGGCACATCCGCCACCGCCTCGACCGGGTAGGCGCGGTCCGCCAGCGGATCACCGTTCGGGCCGCTGGCGCGCAGTCGCGGCCGACTGCCGATCCCGTCCATCTGGCCCTTGATCTGCCGCTGCAGTCCTCCAGCGCCTTCAACCGCGAACACCTGGAACTTGACACTGGACGAACCGGCATTGACGACGAGGATGGTGTCCATGGCGTTCACCCGGCGGCGATCGGCGCTTTGCGCCGGCGCGCGTTGGCATAGAGTACGGCGACTGCGGCCGAAGCCATCCGCGCCCGCGGCGTATCCGCGCGCGACGTCAGCACGATCGGCACGCGCGCCCCCAGCACGATGCCGGCGCCATCGGCCTTGGCGAAATAGGTAAGGTTCTTCGCCAGCATGTTGCCCGACTCGAGGTCGGGCACGACCAGTATCTGGGCGCGGCCGGCCACCTCCGACTTGATACCTTTGATCCTCGCCGCCTCTACGTCGACAGCATTGTCAAAGGCCAGAGGCCCGTCCAGCAAGGCCCCGGTGATCTGCCCGCGGTCGGCCATCTTGCACAGCGCAGCCGCCTCGATGGTGGACGGAATCTTGGTAGTGACGGTCTCGACCGCCGACAGGATCGCAACCCGGGGCGTCGTGCCGAAGCCGGCCATATTGTAGAGGTCGACAACGTTCTGGATGATGTCACGCTTGCCGTCGAGGTCGGGAGCAATGTTGATGGCGGCATCTGTGATGAATACCGTATCCTTGTAGGCCGGCACGTCCATGATGAAGACATGGCTGATCCGTCGCTCGGTGCGCAGTCCGCCGACTTTCGCCGTGACGCTGCGCATCAATTCATCGGTGTGCAAACTCCCTTTCATCAGGGCTTCGCCCTTCCCCTCGTGGATCATCTCAACCGCCTTCGCGGCGGCGGCCTCGCTGTGCGGCACGTCGACGATCTCGTAGGCTGCGATGTTCAGGCCAAACTTGGCCGCCGTGTCCCTGATCCTGGCGGCAGGACCCACCAGGATCGGCTTGATGATGCCGGCCTCCGCCGCCTCGACTGCGCCGCGCAGCGAACTCTCGTCGCACGGATGTACGACCAGGGTCGACACCGTGGGCACTTTCTGCGCGGCGGCGATCAGGCGATCATATTTCGACCCGGCTGTTCCGGCTGTCGCAACATTCATGGCTTTGCTCCCAATACCTGCACTGCGACCTATGACGCCTTGGCCTTCGGATCGAAGGCGACTGTCTTGCCCTGGTCGTCGAGCCCGAACAGCTTGGCGACCAACGTCAGGCGCGAGGCCACCTCGCCGGATATATCCGCGCTCGCCGACAGCACCTCCTGAATGGCCGCGAATATCCTTCGGCGCTCCCCCTTGTTGTCGGGCAGGAGTTTTGGGATAGCAGCAAGCGCTGCTTCCTTATCGAGCAGCAGCATGAAGAACTGCTCGCGCACCAGCATCTTGAACTCGGCCAGCGTGATCCGTGACGCCTCGTCGGCCCGGCGAAGTTGCCGCAAGGCCTCGAGGCTGCGTTCATCCACCATGCCGCGGGCCGAGCCGACGTAGAGCAGTGCGCGGATGCCTGCCTCCCGCAGCCCTCCAGAGCCGATCTTTGATTTCAGTTCGGCAATGCGGGCCTGCAGGAACTCCCGGTGCTTCGGGTCCATCTCGCGCCGGCGCGATATCTCCGACTGCGGATCGACGCCGACTGCAGCCTGCAGCGCAGGCGATCCATAGATCGCAAGGAACATCGCCTCGCTCAGCGCCTCCTGCTGGTCGCGCCATTGATCGAGCGAACTGACGATCTGCTTCGAAATGCGCTCCTGAAATGCGAGGAACGGATTGTCCGGGTCCGCGGGCTTACGCTCTTCGCGCGCCTTGTCGGCCATGTTCGCGACAGCCTTCATGAGCGGATTGCGGCTGTTGAACGCGTCATATTGCACCCGCAACGGATGCCATTTGCGCATCAACTCCGCCATCTGCGGCGTTACCATCGACTTGACCCAGGGCTGCACGAATTTCCGGTAGGCATCGAGGTTTCGCTCCGAGACGCGCTTGGCGGTTTCGAAGCGCCGCTCGTCCTCCGGAGAATTGCCGCCCATGGCCCTGATGTCGTCGAGCGTCCGCGCCTCGCAGCGCATCACCCACTGACCGACAGCAAGGTCGTCGCTGAGCGTGTCAGGTCCCCTCGCCTCGAAGGTCGCCTCGTAGAGACCGGGCGGCAACACGTCGATCAGGTCGATGTTGCTGGAGAACTCGGCATGCTCCTTCTTGGCCACGCCCCCCGAAACGAAGATGCCGAGATGGCCAACGTTTTCGTGCACGGTGTAGACGATCGTCTGCCCGTAGGCCCTGATCTCGTCGACGCTGGCATAGAGATCGAGAATCCAGTCCAGCGCCTGCTGCGGCGGGGTGATGTTGTCGCCCTTGGAGCAGAACACGACGATGGGCGAGCGAATGTTGCGCAGGTCCACCGCCGTTCCATCGGACATCCTGATATTGCCGGCGGCGAGATTGTTGCCGATGAAGAGCTCATCGACGATGAACTGGATCTCCTCGGCATTCAGGTTGACATGCCCGCCCCACCAGCGCTCGAATTCGAGATAGCGGTCGGCCTCGGTATCGACCTTGGAGTAGACGTTGTACTGCTTGGTCCACAGCGTGTTGGAGGGATTCTGGTTCTCGAAATTCTGAACCAGCCAGGCGCCATCAAACTTGCCGGCGCCGAGGTCGCTGGACAACGCAGTCAACCAGCTTCCGCCGAGCAGGCCGCCGGAATAGCGCATCGGGTACTTGCCGTGTACCCCCGCCCAATAGGCCAGCGGCGCGCCGGCGACGATGACAGGACCGAACAGTTCGGGTCGTAGCGACGCGAGGATCATGATCGCCCAGCCGGCCTGGCAGTTGCCGATCACGCAGGGCTTGCCGTCGGCCTCGGGATGCCGCTCGATGACCTTCTCGATGAAGATCGCTTCGGCGCGCGCAATGCGTTCGATCGTCTGGCCCGGCATCGGCTCGGGCAGGAAGCCGATGAAATAGCAGGGGTGGCCCGCTTTCATCGCGACGCCGATCTCGCTGTCGGCCTTGAAGCCTCCAATCCCAGGACCGTGACCGGCACGCGGATCGACGACGATGAACGGCCGGCGCTTGAGGTCGATCTCGACGCCCTTTGGCGGGAGGATCCGCACCAGCGCATAATTGACCGGTTGCTCCAGCTTGCGGCCGTCGATGATCAGCTCCGCGGCGTAACTCAGCACATGCGGGGCTGTCTGGGCAACATGATCCCTATACTGGTCACCGCGCTGGCGCATGATGTCGAGGAACAGCACGCTGCGCTGCCCCGCGTCGACCATGTATTCCACCGCGTTGGCAACCATTCCTGACATTGCATCGCCCATGAGTGGTGATTTATCCAGAGACATCGCGTTCAACCCTTCTCCCAGCACGACGAAATTGAAGGATGTCCGAATCCGGCGAATGTTGATTTAGGTCAATCAAGGACATTTCTGCGAAGTGTCAGTTGCGCTGACTTTCGGCAGCCCGACAGCTTGATTCAAATCAACCCGACGGGATGGACCGTCGTGCTGACTGAAGACCGAAGGAACCTTGATGTCCGCGCCCGGCACCTACTCGGCTACCGAACGCTTGCGTGACGGCCGCGAAGTAGAAATCCGCGCGCTGCGGCCCGACGACAGGGACGACCTGCTGGCGGCCGTCGGCCGCACCGGCGCGCAGTCGTTGCAGCGCCGCTTCTTCGTGACGAAGCGCAGCTTCTCGGACAAGGAGATCGACTTCTTCACGAAGATTGATTTTGCCAGTCACGGCGCCCTCGTTGCGCTTGCCGAGGAAGATGGACGCAAGGTCATCATCGGCGGCGGACGCTGCATCATCACGGAACCGGGCAAGGCCGAGATCGCCTTTCTCGTCATCGACGACTATCAAGGCCAAGGCCTCGGCTCGTTGCTGATGCATCACCTCGCGCTCATTGCCCGCAAGGCCGGGCTCACAGAGCTGGTCGCCGAGGTTCTGCCGGAGAACACGGCAATGCGGAAGGTGTTCGGCAAATTCGGCTTCCAGGCCCGCCGCGGACCGGACCCTCAGGTGGTGCATCTGGTGCTGGAGCTCTGAACTCAAATTCCTTTCAACCATCTCCCACTCTGCTGGCCGTTGGCTGCGCTTTGGCATCGGACGATGCCTGCCTCGCGTCGTCCTCGCGTACCCAAGCCGTCAACAATTCCCAGGCCACGGCCAGGATGATCGGCCCGATGAACAAGCCGACGATGCCGTGCGCCAGCGTGCCTCCGACCACGCCGACGAAGATCACGAGCGAGGGCGTCGTCAGCCCGCGCCCCATCACCAGAGGTTTCAGCACATTGTCGGCCAGCGATGCCGGCAGCAGCAGCAGCGTGAACAGCAGCGCGACGGCGAACGATTTTGTTATCCAGAGCCAGATCAGGACGGGAATGACGATGACGGCCGATCCTATCTGCACGATGTTGAGCACCATCACGGCAAAGGCGAGCAGCCCCGCCCGGGGAACGTCGGCCATCTTGAAGATGATGCCGATGACCAGCGCCTGCGCGACCGCAATGCCGATGACGCCCTGCGATACCGAACGAATGGTCGCGCCCGCCAATGCCAGAAAATCCTCGCTTCGTTCGGCAACCACACGGGACAGGAAGCGCCGGCAGGCCGCCACCAATCTTGGCCCCGCCCGAAACAGGAAGCCCGTCAGCGCGACAGCGATCAGGAATTTGATGGTTCCAATGCCGGCCGTGCCGGCGAAGCTCAACATCACGCCGGCCAGTGGCTTCAGGTGCGGCACGATTTGATCCAGCAAGGCGCGAAGGTTGGTCGATGCCTGTTCCCACAATTCGGCGAGCTGGGGGCCGACAATGGGCCAGTTCTTGACCCCTGCGGGGGGCGATGGAATTGCCAGCCTGCCGGCACCGAGTTCTGCGGCGAATTCGCGAATCTCTTCCACCGCGCCAAGGCCAAGCCAGGCTGCAGGGCCGATGACGATGCCAAGGTTGACGATAGTCAGAATGGCCGCGGCGAGCCTGGGACGATCGCCGAGCAGCCGGGAGAGCCAGCCGAACACCGGATAGAGCGCGACAGCCAGCACCACGCTCCAGGCGAGGATCGGAATGAACGGCCGGATCACAATGAGTGACCAGTAGACAAGAAACGCCAGCAAAGCGAGGCGAACGGCGAGCTGGATCTCGTCCTCGCCCGCAAGCAGCTGACGGATCGTTCGCAAGGCGGCCGCTCCCTTGTGTCTGTCGGCCAAACCTATCCGGGGACCTCCCGCGCCGGGCTTGATTCAAATCAAGCCCGGCATCCTCGCCTCATGACCTGCAGAGCCTCGCGATCCGACGCTATGCGGCGCGCACCGTCGCGAGGAATTTCTGCACTTCCTGCTTGAGACGGTTGCTTTCGGACGAAAGCGACTGCGCCGACGACAGCACCTGCGCGCAGGCCGAGCCGGTTTCGGCGGCCCCCTTGTTGACCTGGGCTATGCTCGCCGACGTCTGGCTTGTGCCCTCGGCGGCCTGCTGGACATTGCGCGAGATTTCATTGGTGGCTGCGCCCTGCTCTTCAATCGCCGCGGCAATGGCAGATGTCACCTGAGAGATGTTGCCGATCGTCGTTCCGATGTTCTTGATCGCTGTGACGGAGTCGGCCGTGGCTGATTGAATTTCAGCGATCTGACTGCCTATCTCGCTGGTCGCCTGCGCGGTCTGCGCCGCGAGCGCCTTCACTTCCGAGGCGACCACCGCAAAGCCTCGCCCCGCGTCGCCGGCGCGCGCCGCCTCGATGGTTGCATTGAGCGCCAGGAGATTGGTCTGCGAGGCGATGCTGTTGATGAGTTCGACCACATCGCCGATCCTGGTCGCCGCCGTCGTCAGTTCGGCAATGCGCGCATCGGTTTGCTGGGCCTGGTTGACAGCCTCCTGGGAGATTTTGGTCGAGCTTTCGATCTGGCGGCCGATCTCGCCGATCGAGGATGCCATTTCCTCGGTCGCCGCCGCCACCGACTGCACGTTGGCTGACGCTTCCTCCGACGAGGTCGCCACGGCAACGGAGAGTTGCTGGGTGGATTCGGCGGTGTGCGTCAGCGTGCCCGCCGTCGCCTCCAGCTCGCCGGATGCAGCGGCAACGGTTTCGATGATTTCGCCGACCGCAGCCTCAAAGTCGTTGGCGATCCGATGCATGTCGGTCCTGCGTTGCAGCGCCGCGCGGGCCTCGACGTCCTTCTTTTCTTCCCGGTCGAAACCGAGCTTGGCTTGCAGCGCCAGAAGATTTCGCAGCGCCACGCCGATCTCGTCATCGCGCTCGACATCGATGCGGCTGTTGAATTTCTCCTGGGCGATCTTTCTCATGACGTCGTTGAGCTGGCCGAGCGGGCCGCCGATCGCCCGCATCGATGCGAGTGCCTGCAATCCGCCGATCAGGAAGCCAAGGCACAGCACCGCCAATGCGACGACATTGGCGATCAAGTAGGTGCGCTCCGTCGCGCCATACTCGGCCCTGGCCTCCTTGAGCTGGATCGCGACCAGTCTGTCGAGATCGCCCTTCGCGTTCGCAAACAGTTCGGCGGCGCTTCCTGCCATGTGTTTGCCCAGTTCGTCATACTTGCCGTCGGCGAGCAGGCCGAGACCGACCTTCAGTCCGTTCTGCACATACAGGCTTCGCTTTGGCGCGAACGCCTCGGCAACCGCTTTCTCCTCGGGGGTGAGGTAAGTCGCCATGTAGTCGGACCAGTTTCTGCTGATCGCCTCGATGTTCGCAGCGATCCTTGCGGGGACGTCCCTCACGGCCTGTCCCGAACGGGCACCGGCAACGGCGCCATATAGCGCCAGCGAATTCTCCTTCATCCGGTCGTTGATTTCGAACAGCTGGGCCAGCGGAACGGCGCGATCCTCGTAGATCGACTTGGCGCGCTGATTGATCTGGCTCATCGCGAGAAATCCGGTGGCGCTGACGACGAGCATCGCGGCCGCAAACGTGCCGACCATCGTTCCGAGACGTGCCTTGAGGCTGTGCGTAAAGAACGCGAACATATCCGATGCCGATCGCTTGCGGATCATGCCGGCATCGATCCGATAGGCGCTGGCCTTGCCGGCGCGAAGCAGTGCGTAGACCTGCTCGGCCTCCTTGCGCTGATCCGCCGGCAGCCTGGTCCGGATCGACATATAACCGGTGACATGGCCGCCCTCATAGATCGGCGTGGCGCTTGCAAGCACCCAGTAGAACTCGCCGTTCTTGCGGCGGTTCTTGACCGCGCCGGCCCAGGGCTGACCCGCCTTGAGCGTATCCCAGAGATTCTGAAAGGCTTCCGGCGGCATGTCGGGATGCCGGATGATGTTGTGCGGCTGGCCGATCAGTTCCTGCTCGGTAAATCCGGATGCCTGAACGAACTGCTCGTTGAAGTAGGTCAGTTTTCCCTTGAGGTCCGTCTTGGAGACGATGAGTGTCTCGTCTGAGATCGGATACTCGATATCGGAAATCGGCAAATTCTTGCGCATGGACTGTTCCTGAGCTCAATGTTTTGGGGCGATGCTTGCGGGGTGGCGCAGATCAAAGTCTTCCGGCCATATCGCGGGCGAGCTGAAGCTGCCGCTCGATGGTCTCGATTTGGCGGATCAGATTTTGCCGCGCCTGCTGATCGAGGATGCGCGCTGCCATCTGCCGCGCACGCCGTGCGGCCAGATCGAGCAGCAGCATCGAGTTACGAACGCCGTCAATGACGACCGCACGCCAGGCTACGATCGGAGCTGCGTCAAGGTCGAGATCATGGGCCGTCGCCTTCGTCGGCGGCGATGTGCATCGCAAGTACTTCAGCCCTTGGAGATCTACTACTTTCGTCATCGTGCCCCTGCCGGTTTCGCGCAATTGCGCATGTGCTGAGTGCAAGCTAGCGGGGCAGACTCAAAAGCCGGCTAAATCGGCTAACGGATTCGTGCGGGCCTCGTGCCTTGCCGAAATCCGATACGGTTTGGCGGCGACTGCAGTTGAACGCCCGACACTAGTATTATAGCTATCATTTCAACGACTCAGCGCGCTTACGTCTCACCATGTTATTTCGACATCTCTGCGCTTCGCCTGCGCTCGACCTGCAGAATTACGTCGACATCGATCATTTCCGGGAGAGCGAGCGATACGCACGGGCCGAGAGCATTCCGCTGACGGCCCGCGACTTTTCCGTGATGCGCGCCAGCCTGTCGCTGCCCTCGTGTCGCCTGTCGCTGATCCGCACATTTCCCCGCATCATCAACGGCTATGATTTTTCGGGGCGGGCGGTCATCGTCATTCCCATGGACGAAGTGTCGTCCACCCGGGTGAATGGTCGCGCGATCGGGCAGTCCCTGATTCTGCTCAAGGGCCCTGCGAACTGCACGGTGCTGGAGCCGGAGGGACGGCTTGTCGCAATTCTGTCGATGGACGCGACGGCCTGCCGCCGGAGCTGTTCGGCCCTCGATCATGGCCACCTGTTATTGCGGCTGCCTGCAGCCGAGCTGGCGCGGATGCAGGCCTTGATCCGCAGCATGCTGCAGTTTGCCGCGACGGAGCCTGCCGGAATGACTGCGGCTGACGTTCCCGAGCGAACACAGGACACGTTGCTTGCCGCCCTCGAAGAGGCGCTGGCCTCGGCGCAGGAACATGATTCCTGTGGCAGCAAGTCGCTCGATCGCTACAAGATCATCGTCGATCGGGTCGACGAATTGATCGGCCTCGATCCGATCGATCTCAGCAACGAAAAGCTGGCCGACGCAATCGGCGTATCGGTGCGCACGCTGCAGACGGCCGCCTTCTCGGTGTGCGGATCCGGCATTTCCCGCTATGGCCGTCTCCGGCGGCTTTGGTCGGTGCGCCGCCAGCTCCGCACCGGCGCGCCGGGCCTGACGGTGAAGGCAAGTGCGATCGCCCACGGCTTCTGGCACCAGAGCGAGTTCACCAACACCTATCGTGCTGCATTTGGCGAGCTCCCGTCGAGAACACTCGAACAGGCTCGAACTCAGAAATGATCGCGACCGGGATCGTCTGGACAGGCGCGTAGTCCCCGGTCATTGGCTACAATTGCTTTCGCCATTCCGTCGAAATATGACTGCTCCATGAGCGACGATTTATTGCGTGTCGTGGCACTGACGATACCCTGCCTGTTCGGCCTATGGACTGCGGTTGCTTGCCGACGTGCCCAACTCCGCGGACTGCCAGGCGCTGACGCCTTGATCTGGGCCGGATTGTCGAGCGCGTTTTTCCTGTTGTTCCTGGTGAAGTCAGCGCGTGGCCTAGGCTTGCTGCACGGATTTGGAGGATATTTGCGTGACATCTTCAAGCAAAGGGGCTGGTACGAAGACCGCCGAAGCTTGCAGGTCGCGGCAAGCATCGCCATCGCCGTCGTAGTGATCGCATTGATCGCCTGGGGCCTGCTGTGGGCCTGGGATTACATCAAGCGCTATCGCCTCGCGATCGGCTTTACGGGCCTGACCCTGGGTTTCGCAATCATCCGCTTCATTTCTCTGCACGAAGTCGATGCATGGAATGCGAGTATGCCTTGGGCGCGCACGGCCGTCGACCTGATCGCCGCTGCGGGGGTATCTGCGATAGCCATCGCCCGGCTTTGGCAGATAAAGACACGAGAGCAGAGGCGCTCAGGTTGAAAGACCCTTGCGCGACAATACCGCATCGAACGCGAATGTCGCCTCGCTTTAAGGAGATGCTGCGAGGCCGTCAGGTTTCATAGTCACAGCAGGCTGGATATCACGAACGCCGCCAGCACCAGGAAAATCCAGACGTCACTCCACAGGGCGATCGCTTCCTTTGTCGTATGGGCTGCCTTGTTGAGGATATGACCGATGCCCGCCAGGCCGTAATACAGGCCGCCTGTAAAGGCGGCGACCGGCAGCCATCCCGGAAGGAACAGACTGACAAGGCCAGCGGCGCCCATTGAAAGATTTCCGAACCCCACCTCACGGACGATCGGATGAGAATCGGGACTGGTGACGCCGAAGATCTTCTCCGCCGTAAAGGCCGGCTGGAACGTCTGCCGGACTCCAGCGAGAAACAGCCGCACCCCGACAGCGAAGAATGTGAACCACTTGCCGACAAGCGGCATCAGCGGCCCTGCTCCGAGGAAGTGTTCGATGAGAACCGCTGCGGCCGGGCAGATGAGAAGAAGGAGTGCCACGGATAGAAAATACATGCTGCCCCGCACGTTGCTGTTTGCGACAAACGACCCGCACCCAAACGAGGCTGCGGGTACCGTGCACCGTCGTTGCCAACCACGAAAAGGCCGCCCACTGAGGCGGCCTCCCATTCAGTCCTTCGATCAATTCAGCGCTGGATAATCTCCGGCGGAAAGCGGCTGAACTTCACGCACTTTCGCTCACGCGTACCATCGTCCAGCATTGTGACTTGCCGATATCCAGTATCGCAGGTCCGATCCGCCACGATGATTCTTTCGCCGTTCTGCATCCTGCTAGGCTCTCCCTTCCGCAGCCCGGAGAAGTCGGCATATGCCGGGAAGCTGAGAATCGCCGTCACGGCGGCTGCTATCGCGAATCGGATCATTGCTTCTCCCCACAGGCAAAAGGCCACGCTCATTTATAGCCCGAGAATGGAACCGGGAAGCTGACGCCTTCAACCCAGACCACCGAGGGCTAGAATCCAGAACGCCGCCAAACGCCAACGGGCGGTTGGCTGGCAACGGCTGACTCAGAAAAATACTGATTTTGTTGAGAAATTTGGTCGGAGCGAGAGGATTTGAACCTCCGACCCCTAGTCTCCCAGACTAGTGCGCTAACCGGGCTGCGCCACGCTCCGATGCCGTTCCATTAGCTGCGATCAGGGTCCGGCGCAAGGCGCGATCGGTCTCATTGGGGGGCAGTGGCGGGCCGGTCCCTTGGTCCCTCAGCTGTCCTTCATCGCGCTATCGAGCAATTGCCGGCAGGCGACCAGTTCCTGCAGCACCCGCTCAAGACGCTCGCGATCGGCAACGGCCGCCGGACCGGGTTTACCCTTGGCCGGCGGCATCACGATTCCGTCCTCGTCGGTATCGACGAAGCGGTAGTCGATCTCGCTGTCGGCGTCTTCGGTCTCGTAATCCTCGTCTTCGGCATCGACGGTCGGGGCCTCGCCCTCCTCGGGCTCCTGCAGGCTGAGACCGATCGCCTCCTCGACGGCGCCGAAGCTGACGGCCGAGGCCTGGTCGGCAAGTCCCTGCACCGACTTGATGCCGTGCTCCTTCAGGATTCGCTGCACACCGCGGATGGTGTAGCCCTCGCCGTACAGCAAACGGCGAATGCCCTTGAGCAGATCGACATCGTCGGGACGGTAGTACCGCCGCCCGCCGCTTCGCTTCATCGGCTTGATCTGGGCGAATCGCGTCTCCCAGAACCGCAGCACGTGCTGCGGAATGTCGAGTTCTTCAGCGACTTCGCTGATGGTACGGAACGCATCCGGCGCCTTGTCCAAATGCTCGCTCCTTCAACTCACCGGGTTTCTGAAGACGATAAACGCCGTCTCGCTAGATGGCCTGCTTGCTAGAGCGCCTGCTCGTCAACCTTGCCTTCGCCATTGGTCGGCGCATGGCCGTTGATTCGCTGCTTCAGAATAGCTGAAGGCTTGAACACCATCACCCGTCGCGGCGAAATCGGCACTTCAGTACCGGTCTTCGGGTTACGTCCGATACGCTGACCCTTCTTGCGCACCATGAACGAACCGAACGACGACAGCTTTACCGTCTCGCCCTTCTCCAGGCAGTCGGTGATTTCTTTCAAAACGAGTTCGACAAACGCGGACGATTCCGTTCGCGACAGGCCCACCTTCTGGTAGACCGCCTCGCACAGATCGACGCGTGTGACTGTTTTTCCGGTCCCGGTCATCGCCTGCCCCACACTCTCGGCGAACAATTTATTCTCTGAAATTATGAGGTTAGCACGCAATGGTCAACAGCGAGCATCATGCATACGCATGGAACAAATCTACAATTTTAATCGGTATTGTTGCGCTGCGCCTACCAGCGCACGAGTGCGGAACCCCAGGTAAAGCCGCCGCCCATGGCCTCGAACAGCACCAGATCGCCTTTCTTCACCCGTCCATCCTTGACGGCGACACCTAGCGCCAGCGGAATCGATGCGGCAGACGTGTTGCCATGCAGATCGACGGTCAGCACCACCTTCTGCGGTGCAATATGAAGCTTGTGCGCCGACGCGTCGATGATTCGCTTGTTGGCCTGGTGCGGAATGAACCAGTCGATCGACTCAGCCGTCGCGCCGGTCGCCTCGAATGCATCGACGATCACGTCGGTGATCATGCCGACTGCGTGCTTGAACACTTCGCGGCCTTCCATCCGGAGATGACCGACGGTCTGCGTCGTCGACGGGCCGCCGTCGACGAAGAGCTTCGACTTGTGCCGGCCGTCCGAGCGCAAATGCGTCGTCAGCACGCCGCGATCGGAAGGCGCGCCCGGCTGATCCTGCGCCTCGAGCACGATCGCACCGGCGCCATCGCCGAACAGCACGCAGGTGCCGCGGTCGTTCCAGTCGAGAATGCGCGAGAACGTCTCCGCGCCGATCACCAGCGCGCGCTTGTAGGCGCCCGAACGCAGGAAATTGTCGGCGGTGGCGAGCGCAAAGACGAAGCCGGAGCATACCGCCTGAAGATCGAAGGCCGCACCGTGGTGGATGCCGAGCCCGTTTTGCACCGCGACCGCGGTCGCAGGAAAGGTGTTGTCCGGCGTCGAGGTTGCCAGCACGATCAGGTCAATCGCCTGCGCATCGATGCCGGCGTGTTCAAGTGCGGCGCGCGCGGCGTTGATCGCAAGGTGCGAGGTGAACTCGCCTTCGGCGGCGATGTGGCGTTGCCGGATGCCGGTGCGCTGAACGATCCACTCGTCCGACGTATCGATACGGGCCGCCAGTTCGGCATTGGTCAGCACCTTCTGCGGCAAATACGAGCCGCAGCCCAGCACGACCGAACGTTTAGCAGTCACGATACAACCTCCTGCACGGTCTGCGCCTGAGAAAGCGCACCGCCGTCGCGATTAAGCATCTGATTGATCTTGGTAAGGAGATCGCAGCGGACCGTCTCATAGCCAACATCGACCGCATAGGCAAAGCCTTCGGCGCTGATTCCGCCATGGCTTTTCACAACCACGCCCTTCAGGCCGAGCAACACACCACCGTTGGACTTGTTGGGATCGAGTTTGTCCCGAAGCGACTTGAACGCCTTGCGGGCGAACAAATAGCCGATCTTCGAGAGCAAGCTCGACGACATGGCGCTGCGCAGGAAATCCGCCATCTGGCGCGCGGTTCCTTCGGCCGCCTTCAACGCGATGTTGCCGCTAAAACCTTCCGACACGATCACATCGGCTGCCCCCGCGCCGATGCCATCCCCTTCGACAAAGCCGATGTATTTGAGCTGCGGCAAGTTCATCGCCCGCAACATTTCGCCGGCCTCGCGGATTTCCTCATGGCCCTTGATTTCCTCAACGCCGATGTTGAGGAGACCGACGGTCGGCCGCTCGATGTCAAAGAGCACGCTCGCCATCGCGCTGCCCATGACCGCCAGTGCCACCAGATGGCGCGCGTCACCGCCGATGGTGGCCCCGAGATCCAGCACGACCGAATCACCGCGCGCCGTCGGCCATACCGCCGCGATCGCCGGGCGATCGACGCCCGGCAGCGTGTGCAGATGGAAGCGCGCCATGGCCATCAGCGCGCCGGTATTGCCGGCGGAAACCGCAACATCGGCCTCGCCCTTTTTCACGGCGTCGATCGCAAGCCACATCGACGAGGTCTTGCGGCCGCGGCGCAGCGCCTGGCTCGGCTTGTCGTGCATGCTGACGGTCACATCGGTATGGACCACGCGCGAGACTGCCTTCAGCGCCGGAAAGCTGGCGAGTTGCTCGTCGATCAGCTTGCTGTCGCCATAGAGCAGAAATTCGCTGTCGGGATGCCGGGTTAATGAAATCGCAGCGCCGGGAATGACGACCGATGCGCCGAAATCGCCGCCCATGGCGTCAAGCGCGATTCGAACCTTTTGAGGCATGAACGTCCCGGAAACCTGATCTCTTGCGGCCCTCACAGAGCCGGCCGCACACTGGAAAGGGACCGCCGAAGCGGCGCTTGGCAAAACGCATCCCCGCGCCTCCGCCGGGCCGGGACAATAGCGTTTCTCCGTCCCGACACAACCACTTGACCACCGACTTCTGGCAGTCGGAGGCAACTTGCCCCGGAATCGAGAATGCGAGATATATTTATGTAATTCAACTAGTTACATAAATTTCTTGGGCAGGCACCCCAACAACCTCAACCGAATGAGGCCCCGCTATCCACTTAAACCGCAGGCTACTTGCCCTTGGGCTTCTTTGCGCTGGGCTTTTTCGGTTTGGTCTTCAGCGCCTTGAGCGCAGCAAACGGGTGGTCTTCGGGATCGGCCGCTTCAACAAGGGGTTCAAACACGGCGTCGGGTTTGCGCGGATAGGGATCGAGAGCGAGGTAAAGCGCGTCGGTGGCGACCCTGCCGAGATCGATGATTCCGTTCTCGATTGGCTCGGGCGGATCCGGCGTCTCGCCGTCACTGTGTTCGGCCTCGTCGACCAGCGCCGCCATCTCCGGAACCTGCTCCGGCGGCGCAAAAATCAGATCGATTGCCTCGTCGATATCGCTTTCCATCGGATCCAGCGTCACCACGCAGGTTTGCCCGACCCGCCCCCGCACATGCCCCGACACGTGAAAGCGTCCACCGCTTTTCGGCATCACGTCGAATGAGGCCTGCGCCGACAGCACTTCGCGCAGACCGCCGATGTCGGCGATCGCATGGCATATCGCCTGGTCGGCCTCGATGTCGCGATGCAAGCCGGTCTCGGGGATCTGCGCGACCGCAACGGGGACGCGCCACGGGTCCGGCTTCTCGATACCGCCACTCCTGCTCATTGCTGCGCGCCCGCATTGTCGGGCACGGGAAACCTGCCCAGGCCACTCATCAGCGTCGCTTCGTCCATGCCGTCCAAGGCGGCCACCGCAGCCTCGACATAGGCTGCCAGAAGGCGCGCCTTCTCCATATTCTCGCCGTTCAGGACATTCTTGCAAAGCGCTTGCGCCAGCGCCTCGCGGCCGTCGGTGAGCGCCAGATCGTAGGCTGCCGTGCGGCCATAGAAAGCTTCGCCGAACGCCTGCATCCGTTTCGGCACCGTGAGGTCGCCGACGCCCATCTCGCGCAGATTATCGTCCATATCGTTGCAGAAATGGTCGAACAGCGCCTGCGACAGGGCCGCGCCCCCCTCCGCCGACTTCAGCCGCCGCAGCACCAGCCACAAATGCAGCAGAAGCAGGTCGAATCGGCCGTTAACCGTGTCCGGCACCGCAAGAGTTCGGTAAAACAGGGGTTCTCGCGCCTGCGTCACGATCATGCCATAGATGGCCTCGATGGTGCCGCGCAAGGGCGACCGGGATTTCCTGAAGTGATTGAACGGCCAAAGCATTGTGGGTTCCGCAAGCGAGCCCCGAAGGTTTGGTCCCTGGCCCGCGCATGTTGCAATCCTGCGTGCAGCCCGGTACGTCAACGCACCGCGCGATGCAAGAGGACGAGCAAATTCCTGCAATGACCGAGACGAGCCATTTGAGCGACAGCGCCCCCTCGCCGCGCCGCCTTGCCGCACGCTGGCGTTCCATTGCCGCCACGGCCTTGGTCTGCGCCGCGCTGGGTGGCTGCACCGGCGAGCAGTTTCAGAAGGGCTATATCCTGCCGCCCAACGCGCTGGAACAGATCCCGATCGGCGCCAGCCAGGACCAGGTGCTGATCGTGATGGGAACGCCCTCCACGGTCGCGACCCTGAACGGCGAGGTGTTCTATTACATCTCGCAGCGCTCGGAGCGCAAAGTCGCGTTCATGAACCAGCAGGTGATCGACCAGCGGGTGATCGCGATCTATTTCGACAAGAATCGCCAGGTGCAGCGGCTCGCCAACTATGGGTTGCAGGACGGCAAGATCTTCGACTTCATCAGCCGCACCACGCCGACGTCAGGCCAGGAACTCAGCTACCTGACGCCGCTGTTCAAACTGCTCAGTTTTAACTAGCCCTTAGCCCTGTTCCACGGCGCGGAAATCCTGCGCCAAGTCGCCCGCTTGCCCTTCGCGCTCGCGCTGCCTAGGCTTCCTGCGGAACGATAGGATTCCAGCAGGGAGTGAACTTGTGACCAGAAGAACCTTTTCGCGACGCCGTGTTCTGACCGGCGCCGCCGCCATTTCTGCCGCAGCAATTCTGCCGCGGTCCAGCTACGGATCTGACTGGAAGCCGACCGAAACCGTCCGCCTCATCGTGCCGGCGGCAGCCGGTGGCGCCACCGACGTCATGGGGCGGTTGCTGGCGGCGCATCTGCAAACCGCCTGGGGCCAGTCGGCGGTCGTTGAAAACCGCTCCGGCGGCGGCGGCACCATCGGCGCCGCCGAAGTGGTGCGCGGCAAATCGGACGGCCACCTCATCCTGGTCGGCAATCCCGGTCCGAACGCGATCGCCTACAGCATCTTCCGCAACATGACCTACAAGGCCGACCTGTTGCAGCCGGTCAGCAACATGATCCGGATTCCGAACATCGTGTCGGCGCATCCGTCGACCGGCATCAAGTCGATCCCGGAGCTGATCGCCTACATCAAGGCCAATCCGGACAAGCTGACCTACGGCTCCTCCGGTGTCGGGCAGAGCCCTCACCTCACTGGCGCCTGGTTCCTGCAGCTCACGAACCTGAAGATGGTGCACGTGCCGTTCCGCGGTGCAGGGCCGGCGCTGCAGGCAGCCCTTGCAGGCGATATCCAGATCCTGTTCGACAATCTCTATCCGTCGCTGCCGCAGACCCAGGACGGCAAGCTGAATGCACTTTGCGTCACCACGACCGAACGCAGTGCATTGGCGCCGAACGTCCCGACCATGCGCGAGAGCGCGCCCGAGCTCGCGAAGTTCGACGTCTCCTCCTGGTTCGGCATCTTCCAGCCGAAGGCAACGCCGGCTCCTGCTGTCGAGGCGCTCAATCAGCAGATCAAGGCGATGCTCGCGCGCGACGACATCAAGACCACCATCGGCAAGATGGGCGCGACTGCCGACTGGGGTACGCCGAAGCAATTCTCCGACTTCGTGCAGGCGGAAACCACCAAGTTCGGCGAGATCATCAAGCGCGAAGGCCTGCAGATGGACGCCGGCTGAGGCGCTCCTGGTCAGGAGGATTTGTTGATCTTCTTGATTTTGGCATCGGTGGCTTCAATCGACGTCGCCAGTTCCAGGATCGCTTTCGACAGCAGCTCGGCGGCCTCCTTTTGATCCTGCGACTTGGAGGCACGGAGCGCATAGTTTCGGGCGGATGACAGCGACATCGATTGATCTCCATGTTGTCCGCCGGTCTTTGCGGATTCGTTGAACATGCTGATGGTTTAGCTGCGCCAATCCACTCTGCCCAGAATCAAAAACCCCGCGGCTCGCACCGCGGGGTTTTTCTTCCGTTCAGCGTCTCGCCGCTCAGTGCGCGAGGATCGCCAGCAGCAGCAGCGCCACGATGTTGGTGATCTTGATCATCGGGTTGACCGCGGGGCCCGCCGTATCCTTGTAGGGATCGCCGACGGTGTCGCCGGTCACGGCCGCCTTGTGGGCGTCGGAGCCCTTGCCGCCGTAGTGGCCGTCCTCGATGTACTTCTTGGCGTTGTCCCAGGCGCCGCCGCCCGAAGTCATCGAGATCGCGACGAACAGACCGGTCACGATCACGCCGAGCAGCATGGCACCGACGGCGGAGAACGCCGCCGACTTGCCGGCCGCGCCGCCGCCCGCGATCGCGTAGATCACGAAGTAGACGAAGATCGGCGACAGCACCGGCAACAGCGACGGAATGATCATTTCCTTGATCGCCGCCTTGGTCAGCAGGTCGACGGCCTTGCCGTAGTCCGGCTTGTCGGTGCCCTGCATGATGCCGGGCTTCTCGCGGAACTGACGCCGCACTTCCTCGACGATCGCGCCGGCGGCACGGCCGACGGCGGTCATGCCCATCGCGCCGAACAGATACGGCAGCAGGCCGCCGAACAGCAGCCCGACCACGACGTAGGGGTTGTTGAGCGAGAAGTCCGGAGCGACGCCCTGGAAGTAGACGTTCTTCGACGAGTTGGCGATGAAGAACTTGAGGTCTTCATTGTAGGCCGCGAACAGCACCAGCGCGCCGAGGCCGGCGGAGCCGATCGCGTAGCCCTTGGTGACCGCCTTGGTGGTGTTGCCGACGGCGTCGAGCGCGTCGGTCGACTTGCGCACTTCCTTCGGCAGGCCGGCCATTTCGGCAATGCCGCCGGCGTTGTCGGTGACCGGACCGAAGGCGTCGAGCGCCACGATCATGCCGGCCAGCGCCAGCATCGTCGTGGTCGCAATCGCGATGCCGAACAGGCCGGCAAGGCTGTAGGTGATCAGGATGCCGGCGATGATGACGATCGCGGGCATCGCGGTCGATTCCATCGAGATCGCCAGACCCTGGATCACGTTGGTGCCGTGGCCGGTGACCGAGGACGAGGCGATCGACTTCACCGGACGATAGTCGGTGCCGGTGTAGTATTCGGTGATCCAGATGATCAGGCCGGTAACCACCAGGCCGACGACGCCGCATTGGAACAGCGCCATGCCGGTATATTTCACGCCTGCCAGCGGGCCGAAACCGACCAGCCAGTGGATCGCGAGCGCGACGCCGACCAGCGACAGCACGCCGGTGGCGATCAGGCCCTTGTACAGCGCGCCCATGATGGACTGGTTGGAGCCGAGCTTGACGAAGAAGGTGCCGATGATCGAGGTGATGATGCAGACGCCGCCGATGGCGAGCGGCAGGGTCATCATGTTCACCAGCAGCGGCGAGGTCGCGAAGAAGATCGCGGCCAGCACCATGGTGGCGACCGCGGTCACTGCATAGGTCTCGAACAGGTCGGCCGCCATGCCGGCGCAGTCGCCGACGTTGTCACCGACGTTGTCGGCGATGGTCGCCGGGTTGCGCGGATCGTCCTCGGGGATGCCGGCTTCGACCTTGCCGACGAGGTCGCCGCCGACGTCGGCACCCTTGGTGAAGATGCCGCCGCCCAGACGGGCGAAGATCGAGATCAGGGAGGCGCCGAAGCCGAGCGCCACCAGCGCGTCGACGACGACGCGGTCGTTGGCCTTCAGCCCGAGGACCTGGGTGAGGTAGGCGAAGTAGATGGTCACGCCGAGCAGTGCCAGACCGGCGACGAGAAGCCCGGTGATGGCGCCGGCCTTGAACGCCAGTTCAAGACCGCCGGCCAGCGAGGTCGTGGCGGCCTGGGCGGTACGGACGTTGGCGCGAACCGAAACGTTCATGCCGATGAAGCCGGCGGCGCCCGAGAGCACGGCGCCGATCAGGAAGCCGATCGCAACCAGCATGCCGAGAAAGTAGGCCAGCAGCGCGAAGATCACGATGCCGACCATGCCGATCGTCATGTACTGGCGCTTGAGATAGGCCTGCGCGCCCTCGGCGACCGCGGCCGCGATCTCCTGCATGCGCGCGTTGCCGGCGTCCGCTTTGAGCACGGAAGACGTTGCCCAGGCGGCGTAAACGATCGAAAGCGCTCCGCAGAGCACAATCACCCACAATGCTGTCATTGATTTTGCCTCAGACCTTTTTTGTTCCACCCCGCGCCTTCACCGCGATCGCGGAGGACGCATAAAAAGGAGGCCTTCCCTGCCCAAAGGGCGGCCTCAAATCGGCCGGACCATGCCAAAATCGCCCCCCCGGCGCAACGCCGCGGGAGCCAGAATCGGTCGATTTTCGAAAGGAATCACAGCTCAACGCGCCGGGCGAATCGACGCCGGGGTTCATCGTTGGCCGGAAATACAAAAGCCCGCCCAATCCTATCAGGATCGAGCGGGCTCACGACCCATTCCAGTACATCCGTGAAACGACCGTTTCGAGGCCTTTAGGCGAGCGACAGGTTTTCCGCGCTCACCTTGCCCCGCATCTTGTCGGTCTTGAGTTCGAACTGAACCTTCTGACCTTCGGCCAGTCCGCTCAGGCCGGCGCGCTCGACGGCCGAGATGTGCACGAACACATCCTTGCTGCCATCGCTCGGCTCAATGAAACCGAAACCCTTTTGACCGTTGAACCACTTCACTGTTCCCGTAGCCATTTTCTCTTCTCCAAAGCACATAGGCTTTCATTCCGCGCGGCGATCGCGCGGATTCAAATCCGTTCTCGACGATGTCTCTGGGAAGAAGCCCCTCGGGGCGCGTTCAAAAAGGCACGGCGGTAATCGAATGGATCTACACCTATAGGTTTTCGGCGGCAATACAATGGCCGGCCGAAAATAAAGCCCGCTGGGTTAACGCGATCATGCTCAGAAATGGCTGAAGGAGCGTCGTTCCAGCGCAATGTCCCTGCCCTGACCGTCGATGAACCTGGGCGCTGTGCTTCCCGCAACCACCGTTCCGATGGAACTCACCGGCACACCAGCGCGCTTTGCGGCTTGCGCGAACGCCTCAACGCGATCCTCCGCCACCGTGCACAGGATCTCGTAATCGTCGCCGCCGGCAATCAACGTCTCCGGTCCGACAATGCCGCGCGACACCAGATCCTTCGCCACGTCGGATAGCGGGATCGAGGGCAGATCGATCGCGGCGGATACATCAGACACGCCGCAGAGCTTGGTCAGATCGCCGGCAAGGCCGTCGGACACATCCATCGCCGCGCTGGCATGCGCCCGAACGATCTCCGCCAGCGCCATGCGCGGTTGTGGCACGCGATAGCGCCCGACCAGGGTCGCGCGCGCCGCAGTGTCCGTCACCGCGGCGTGGATCTTCCCGCCCTTGAGGATGGCAAGCCCCAGCGCCGCATCGCCGATCGTGCCGGTGACCATCACGCGGTCGCCGGGCGTCGCCCCGCTGCGGTGGACCATCTGGCCCGGCGGCACGCGGCCGAACGCGGTGACCGAGACCATCAGAGGACCCGGCGTGGAGACCGTGTCGCCACCCAGCAGCGGGCATCTGAATTGAGCGGCATCCTCGCCCAACGCCGCCGCGAACGGGTTGAGCCAGGTCTCCTCGGCCTTGCGCAGTGCCAGCGTCAGCACGAAGCCTGCGGGGGTGGCGCCTTTGGCTGCGAGATCGCTGAGATTCACCCGCAGCGCCTTGCGCGCGACGGTGTCGGGTGGATCGTCGGGCAGGAAATGCACGCCTTCGACGATGGCATCCGTCGTCACCACGAGGTCGTTGCCATCATGCTTCAGCGCCGCGGCGTCGTCGTCGAGACCGAAGGCGCCCGGGTCGGTCGCAAGCGGCCGGAAGTAACGCGCGATCAGCGCGTCCTCGCCGGACGCGGGTTTGCCGCTAGCCACGCGCGAACTCGTCGGCGCGGAACTGTCGCGCGATCTGGTCGAGCACGGCATTGACCATGCCGGTCTCGTCCTTTTCGACGAAGGCATGCGCGACGTCGACATATTCCGACACCACCACCCGCCCCGGCACATCCCTGCGGTGTTCCAGCTCGTAGGATCCAGCCCGCAGCACCGCGCGCAGAATCGCGTCGATCCGCTTCAGCGGCCAGCCCTTCTGCAGCGCATCGTCGATCAGGGGATCGAGTTTCGCCTGGTCGCGCACGACGCCGGCCACCACGTCCTTGAAGAACGCAGCCTCGGCCGGCAGATATTTTTCGCCCTCGACCTCGTTGCCGAGCCAGTGGCTTTCGAACTCGGCAAAGATGTCGTTGATCCCGGCGCCCGCGATGTCCATCTGGTACAGCGCCTGCACCGCGGCAAGCCGCGCCGCACCGCGCCGGTTGGCTTTGCGGTCGGGAGCTTTCGCGGGCTTCTTGCTGTCTGCCATCATCAGGCCTTTGTCAGCCGGCGTTTGATCCGCAGCATCGCCAATGCCGCGCGTGCGGCGTCGCCGCCCTTGTTCAACTCGCTGGCGCGCGCCCTCGCCCAGGCCTGCGCCTCGGTGTTGACGGTGATGATCCCGTTGCCGAGCGGGAAGCCCCTGGCGACGGCGAGGTCCATCAACGCCCGCGAGGATTCGATCGAGACGATCTCGAAATGGATGGTGTCGCCGCGCACGACGCAGCCGAGCGCGATCGCCGCATCATAGGGCTTTCCACCCTTCTGCGCCGCATCCAGCGCGATCGCAATCGCGGCCGGAATTTCCAGCGCGCCCGGCACAGTGATGACGTCATGCGTCACGCCGGCGGCCTTGAGTTCGGCGACCGCGCCTTCCATCAGCGCGTCCTGAATGTCGTCATAGAACCGCGCCTCGACGATCAGCGCGCGCGCGCCTGTTATGTCGGTCTGGTCCTTCAGCGGTGCGCGCCGTGGGTCTGCCATTTCTTAATCCGTTTTACTCTGGTGCTGGCGTTATGTAGTCGCCGCGGGTAGCTAAGCCAAGCGCGAACTCGAATTGCCGTCATTCCGGGGCGATGCGTGGCATCGAACCCGGAATCTCGAGATTCCGGGTTCGCTTCGCGCCCCGGAATGACGGCGGCGGCTGCGCCGTCACTTCATTTCCGACAACCGCGCCGCGTAGCGGGCCATCAGATCGACTTCGATGTTGACCTCGCTGCCCGCGCGCCAGCCTTCCAGTGTCGTCACGCTGAGCGTATGCGGGATGATCAGCACCGAGAATACGACATCTTCAACCGTATTTACCGTCAGCGACACGCCATCGAGCGTGATCGAGCCCTTGGCGGCGATGAAGCGTGCGAGCTCCCGCGTCGTGCGCAACTCGAACCGTGCCATATCAGGCAGGTCGTCGCGCTTGACGATGGTGGCGATGCCGTCGGCATGGCCCGCCACGATGTGCCCGCCGAGTTCGTCGCCGATCTTGAGCGCACGTTCGAGATTGAGTTTCGTGCCCTTGATCCAGTGCTTGGCCGTGGTCATGCCGAGTGTTTCGGCCGCGGCGTCGACGTCGAACCAGGTCTTGCCGCCTTCGACGCCGGAGGCAACCACGGTCAGGCAGACGCCGTTGCAGGCGATCGAGGCGCCGTCCGCAATGGTCTTCTGATCATACCGGCAGGCGATGCGCATGCGATGCAGTTGCCCCTGCGCCTTCGGCGTCAGGGCGACGATCTCGCCGATGTCGGTGACAATTCCAGTGAACATTATGCACGCTCGTAAACAGTAAGAGTGTCTTCGCCGAGGCTTTCGCTAGCACGGGTCTTGAACGCGGGCGACCCGGTAAGGACCGACAGCGGCAATGCGTCCAGCGCGGTAATACCGTCCGAGCCGATCGTCTGCGGCCCGCGCAGCAACCAGATTTCATCGGCCAGGCCGCTCGCAACGAAGGATGACGCCACCCGCGAGCCGCCTTCCACCATCAGCCGCGTGATGCCCTTGTCCGACAGCGCGCGCAGAACCGCGGGCAGGTCCAGTCCCGGCGGATTGGCCGTGGCGGCGACGCGCATTACCTGCGCCCCGGCCGCGCCGAGTTTCATGGCCGCCGGCGCTTCTGCGAAGTCAGAGGTCATCACCCATAGCGGCGTCTGGCGCGCGGACTGGACCAGCTTGCTGGTGCCGGGCAAGCGAAGGGCCCGGTCCAGCACCACCCGCACCGGCGAAAGCGGCTCCATGCCCGGCAGGCGGCAGGTCAGCAGCGGATCGTCCGCCAGCACGGTGCCGATGCCGACCAGGATGGCGTCGCATTGCGCGCGCAACAGGTGCACCCGCGTCCGCGCCGCCTCCCCCGTGATCGCGACCGGCTTGCCGCCGGCGGCGCCGATCCTGTCGTCGGCGGATACGGCCAGCTTGAGGATGACGTGGGGGCGCTTGTCGCGGATGCGGCGGAAGTGGCCGGCATGGTCGCGGGCGGCTTGCTCGGCGCCCGGACCGACATCGACCGTAATCCCGGCGGCCCGAAGCTTGGCATGTCCCTGCCCGGCCACTTCCGGATTGGGGTCCTCGATCGCCGACACCACGCGCGAAATGCCCGACGCAATCACGGCATCGACGCAGGGCGGCGATTTGCCAAAATGCGAACAGGGCTCCAGCGTCACATAGAGCGTGGCACCGCGCGCGGCCTCGCCAGCGCGCCGCAGCGCCTCAGGCTCGGCGTGCGGCCGCCCTCCGGGCTGCGTCCAGCCACGGCCGACGATGACGCCATCCTTGACGACGACAGCGCCGACGGCCGGGTTCGGCCAGGTCCGGCCCAGGCCACGGCGGCCAAGCGCGAGCGCAAGCTGCATGAAGCGCTGGTCGGCCGCGCCAGCCAGCTTGGCCTCCTTGAGTTTCTGCCCGTACTGGTCCTCCAGAATACGGAAGATCATTTGCGCAACGTGGCGACCCGTCCGTCGTCTTCGGCGGAGAGTTCGCCGAGCACGGCCTCGAAGTCCTTGGCCTCACGGAAATTGCGGTAGACGGAGGCGAAGCGCACATAGGCGACGTCGTCGAGCTGGCGCAGATGCTCCATCACGATCTCGCCGATCGCCTCCGAGGAAACCTCGGCCTCGCCGCCGCTCTCGAGCTCGCGCACGATCGCGGACACCATCTTCTCGACCCTTTCAGGATCGACCGGCCGCTTGCGCAAGGAGATCTGCAGCGAGCGGACCAGCTTGTCGCGGTCGAACGGTACCCGGCGGCCGTTGCGCTTGATCACGGTGAGTTCGCGCAACTGCACCCGTTCGAAGGTCGTGAAGCGGAAATTGCAGGCGATGCACACCCGCCGCCGCCGGATCACGGCCGAATCCTCGGTCGGACGCGAGTCCTTCACCTGCGTATCGAGACTGTTGCAGCTGGGACAGCGCATCCAACGGTACCTTTACTGATAGATCGGGAAGCGGTCGGTGAGTGCCTTCACGCGTTCCTTGATGGCGGCTTCGACCAGCGGCGCCTTGCCGTCGGCCGACTGCGCCAGCGCGTTGAGCACTTCGGCGATCATGCCGCCGACCTGCTGGAATTCGGCCACGCCGAAGCCGCGCGTGGTCGCCGCCGGCGTACCGAGGCGAAGTCCCGAGGTGACGAACGGCTTTTCAGGATCGAAGGGAATGCCGTTCTTGTTGCAGGTGATGGCAGCGCGGACCAGCGCCTTCTCGGAGACGTTGCCCTTCAGGCCCTTGGGCCTGAGGTCAACCAGCATCAGGTGGTTGTCGGTGCCACCTGAGACGATGTCGAAGCCGTGGCCTCGCAGCGTCTCCGCGAGCGCCTTGGCGTTCTCGACCACATTCTTCGCGTAGATCTTGAAATCCGGACGCAGCGCCTCGCCGAAGGCGACCGCCTTGGCGGCGATCACGTGCATCAGAGGGCCACCCTGCAGGCCCGGGAAGATCGCCGAGTTCAGCTTCTTGGCGATCGCCTCGTCGTTGCACAGGATCAGGCCGCCGCGCGGGCCGCGCAGCGACTTGTGCGTCGTCGTGGTGGTGACGTGGGCATGTGGCACCGGCGAGGCGTGGACGCCGCCGGCGACGAGGCCGGCGAAATGCGCCATGTCGACCAGCAGATAGGCGCCGACCGAGTCGGCGATCTCGCGGAAGCGCTTGAAGTCCCAGGCGCGCGAATAGGCCGAGCCGCCGGCGATGATGAGCTTCGGACGCACCTGCTCGGCCTGTTTCGCGACCTCGTCCATGTCGATGATCTGGTCCTCGCGGCGCACGGTATAGTGCGACGCCTTGAACCATTTGCCGGACATGTTGACGGGCGAACCGTGGGTGAGATGGCCGCCGGCGGCAAGGTCGAGGCCCATGAAGGTGTCGCCGGGCTGCAGCAGCGCCAGGAACGTGGCCTGGTTCATCTGGCTGCCGGAGTTCGGCTGCACGTTCGCAAACTGCGCGCCGAACAGTTTTTTGGCGCGCTCGATCGCCAGCGTCTCGGCGACATCGACCCATTCACAGCCGCCGTAATAGCGATTGCCCGGATAGCCTTCCGCGTACTTGTTCGTCATCACCGAACCCTGCGCTTCCAGCACGGCACGGCTGACGATGTTTTCCGAGGCGATCAGTTCGACTTCATGGCGCTGACGGCCGAGTTCGCCCTTGATCGCGGCGGCGATTTCCGGATCGGCCTCGGCAAGGGTCGCCGTGAAGAACGACTCGGGCGCGGAGGCGGTTTTGGCGCTGGAGGATGAGGTCATGGGACGAAATATCTCCACCGCCGCAAGCCCTTAGGGGCAAGGCGGGCGGGTCTGGTGTGGCGGTCGAAAGAAGTGCCTGCGGGATACCACATTGGCCGGAATTGGCCAAGCGGTTGCGGTATCGGGTTGATATTTATGCAAGATATGGTGGGGCGGAAGCGGGTTCCACCCCTCCCCGTCGCCCCGGCCTTGAGCCGGGCCCCAATAGCCACCGGCGGTAGTTGAAGGAGGAAGGCGTCTGCCAGCGTGCCTCTTCCCACGGCCGCGGCGTATGGGTCCCGGCTCAAGGCCGGGACGACACCGACATTGATCGCGCAAACCGGTACGCCACGTGCTGTCATTCCGGGATGGTCCGAAGGACCAGACCCGGAATCTCGAGATTCCGGGTTCGCTTCGCGCCCCGGAATGACGGTGCCCTCACGCAAACCGGTACGCCCCGCCCTTCTCCACCGAGCGCTTGAACGCCGGCCGGGCGTGCATGCGCGAAAGCCAGGCGGCGAGGTTCGGGTATGGGGCGAGCTTGTCGAACACTTTGGCCATCTCGCCGACGAAGCTCATCTGGATGTCGGCGCCGGTCAGCGACTGCCCGACGAAGAAGTCGCGGCCCTTCAGCGCGCCATCGACGTAACCCAGATGGTTGGCCAGTTCGCTGTCGATGCGCGGGTGCAGCGGCGCGCCTGCCTCCTTCAACCGCGACACGTAGAGGTTCAGCATCAGCGGCAGCATCGCCGAGCCCTCGGAATAATGCAGCCACTCGTTATAGGCCTCGTAGTCCGCGCTCCCCAGTGCCGGCATCATCGCGCCCTTGCCGTAGCGGCGGATGATGTAGTCGACGATGGCCGCAGACTCCGCGATGGTGGTGTCGCCGTCGGTGATGACGGGCGACTTGCCGAGCGGATGGATCTTCTTCAGCTCCGGCGGCGCCAGCCGGGTCTCGGCGTTGCGCTGGTAGCGCTTCATCTCGTACGGCGTGCCGAGTTCCTCCAGCAGCCACAGGATCCGCTGCGAACGGGAGTCGTTGAGGTGATGAAGCGTGAGCATGAGGTTTCCTTTGGGGGTTTTGATACGCGACCGTTCGCTTGAGATTGTCATTGCGAGCGGAGCGAAGCAATCCAGAACCCCAGAGATCGTCATGCCCGCCATCGGGCGGCCATTCGGCCGACCCGGTGGCGGGGATGACGACTGGATGTGACTTCGCGTTCTCGCGACATGTTCTGCCCGAGGTTTGCATTTCGTTTGCCCTCTATCGAAATAGAGGGCGCAGGGAAGACCGGGTGCGCGCTGCACCCGCGGTCTCGCGTGCGATCTGCACAAACAAAAATGCACACGAGCATACAGGTTCAGCGGAAACACTCCGGCCTTCCCTGCGCAATGGCTTTACGGCTTACTTCGTGCTCTCCCCGGAGAACGGCTCTTTTGCCTCCGTCGCTCCACGATGTTATTCGTGAAACTTGACGCCAGCACCGCGACGTCAGGACCACACGACTTCGCCGTACGCATCATGCGCGATCGTCTATTGCGCAATCCGCGTCCACCGCATCCCACCGCGCGTTCGTGACGATCGCGAGCCGCCCCTCGTAACGGGTGAGACGGGCGGAATTATAGCGATGATTTGCCCGACAGGCAGAGCGGATTATTTTTACGCGAAGGGATGGACGGCGCGACTGCACCTGATGTGGAAGTGATTTGCCCGTCAGGCAGATGGACGTTTCCATCTTGCATCAGGGCGAAGTGTGGTTTCGCGCGACTGAGATGCGCCTTCGAATAAGGTTGCCTCGACGTCGCAGCCGTGTAGAACACCGGCATGGGTGTTCGCTGCGTGCAGCAGCGGCAGGTCGAGCGATGGTCGGGCCGCCACGCGGAGAGCGCGTGCCCCATGAACAATCGTACTTCATTCACGAACCTGCCACGACCGCAACGCCTGACTGAGCAGGCCTTCGATACCCTTCAGAGATTCCTGCATGTCGAGGCTGTCAGCGGCGCCGTCCTTCTGGTTGCTGCGGCGGCTGCGCTGATATGGGCGAACTCTCCGTTCGCCCACAGCTATCATGTCTTCTGGGAGTTGCCGGTCACCGTCGGTCTCGGCGAATACGTTTTCTCCAAGTCGCTGCACTTCTGGGTCAATGACGGTCTGATGACACTGTTCTTCCTGGTCGTTGGCATGGAGATTCGCCGTGAGATACACGAAGGTGCGCTGAGCAAACCGGACCAGGCGGTTCTGCCACTGATCGCAGCGATCGGCGGCGTCATCGTTCCCGCTGTCATCTATTTGAGCCTGAACAGCGATCCGGCTCGAAGCCGGGGATGGGCGGTCCCAACCGCGACAGACATCGCCTTTGCCGTCGGCATGCTCGCGCTTCTGGGGCGATCCATCCCCGTCAATGTGAGAATCTTCCTGCTCGCTCTCGCCATCATCGACGACATCATCGCGGTGCTGATCATTGCCGTCTTCTACACCAGCGGCATTCAGTTCAGCGGTTTCGCTGTCGCCGCAGTTGGTCTCTCAGTCGTGCTCGGCTTTCAGCGGATGGGTATCGGTTCCGCCCTCGCCTATGTCGCGCCGGGTACTTTGGTCTGGGCCGGCTTTCTGATCGCCGGGGTTCACCCGACGCTCGCCGGCGTCGCGCTCGGCCTGATCACCCCGGCGCGGCCGATACCCATGAGGGAACACCCGCTCGAGATTGTGTCGCGCGTGCTCAAGCAGTTGCAAAGCAGCGATGCGGTCGAGCGGAAAGATTCGCACCGACTACAGCGACCGCTGCGCGATCTTCGCGTGGCCAATCGCGAAATATTGCCACCGGTGTCGCGGGTTCAGATGGCGATGCATCCCTGGGTCGCCTTCGGCGTCATGCCGATCTTCGCCCTGGCGAACGCCGGCGTGACCTTGACGGGGACCGGCTTCTCCAACTCCGCCCATTACGTGATGCTGGGCACCGCCATAGCCCTGGTCGCGGGAAAGCCGCTTGGCATCGTCGGCGCCACCTGGATCGCGGTGCGGCTTGGCTGGGGCCGGCTTGCACCTGGCGTTTCGTGGGGAGGCGTTTGGCTGGTCGGCCTGCTGGCAGGCATCGGCTTTACCATGTCGATCTTCATCGCGATGCTCGCCTTCTTCGATGAAACGCTATTGAACGCGGCGAAACTGGGCGTGCTGCTGGGTTCGCTTGCTGCCGCCACGCTCGGCCTTGGCTGGGGCGCCAGCTACATCCGACGCCTGACATAGAGGAACTCGATATGCCCTTCAAAGCCCCGCACGTATCGTTCGTATCGTTCGCCGTCGAGGTCTCACCTTCCGGATCCACTCAGGTGATGATTCTCGAAACCGACCTGCACCTGAACCCAAAGCATCCCTCGTACAACCATGCTGCCATCGAGCACCTGATCGCGTCTGCACAGAACTATATTCAGGCCACCATGGATGGGCCCGTCCATATCCGGATTGTTTCGACCCGGAGCGGGGAGGTCTGAAGTTTGCGCGTCAACGCTCGCGCTTGCCGCGGTCGATCATCGCCATCTCGACCTGGTCCGCCAACACTTTGAGGTGACTGGCCAGCCGATCGAACATCGCACGCTTGGCCTTGTCGGGCGCAAGGTCGCGGATTCGGGCACACTCCGCGGCGTCCCTTCGCAGCTTTTCGATCTGTGCCTGATAGTCTTTCATCGGTCGGGTGGCTTCAGGCCGGGCGACGAAAGCCATTCGTTGATGTGCCAGGCGGTCTCGATCTGCCGGATCTTTTCTGTCAGCGCGTCCCGCTCGGGCCCCCCGGACAAGTTCGCCAGTTGAGCTTCCAGTCGAGCCTTCTCACGGGAAAGCTGCTCTTCGAACGAATGAGGTTTGGATCGACGTCGCTGCATGACTTGACCTCCAGCTTACGGGTCCTACGCCGTATGGTTCAGCGGGAAATGCTCGGAAAAAATCTAGCCGGCTCTTTTCGTCTGTCAATTCCGGGGTGCAGCCCGGCCCTGTTCGCTGAGGCAGATACCGGACGGCAAAAAAAATTTTTGACCCCCCTTGAACTTTTTTCCAGCCTGACAATTCTCTTGGTCGCCGCACGCAATGCGGTCGGGGTGCCCTCCGGGGCCCCGAACTTGAGGCGGGCGCCGGCAGGTGTCCGGCGCCGGCTCGTACCCATCTTGCTCTTAGGAGGATTTGGCTATGAGGTATGATTGGACTCCCCTGTGGAGGTCGACCATCGGCTTCGACCGCCTGTTCAATGTTCTCGACGAGGTCCAGCGGACCGCCGAAGAGGGCTTTCCCCCCTACAATATCGAACGGCTTGACGAAAACCGCTTCCAGATTTCGGTGGCGCTCGCCGGCTTCACGCCGGACGAAGTGACGCTGACCGCGGAGCAGAACGTCCTGACCCTCGAAGGGCAAAGGGCCGAAAAGGAAGAAAAGACCTTCCTGCATCGCGGCATCTCGACCCGGAATTTCAAGCGCCAGTTCACCCTGGCGGATCATGTCGAGGTCAAGGGCGCGCGCTTCGAGAATGGACTGCTTCTCGTCGAATTGCAGCGCGAGATCCCCGAGGCCATGAAGCCGCGCCGCATCGCCATCAACGGTGCCGCGCCCGGCAAGGTCACCCAGATCGAATCCAGGGCCGCCTGATCCGGCAACGGCCTTGGATCGAACAACGCCGCGCGGGGGGCTCCCGCGCGGCATCACCCTCGCGTCATTCAATGGAGGCAGCTATGCGGACGACGCCCGCGCACGACAACATTTTCGACTTCAACGCCCTTCTTCACCCTGGCACGGTGTTCGACCATCCACGCGACGTCGTCGCCGATCCAACGCTCAGCCTGGCAGAGAAGCGTGCGATCCTTGCTTCCTGGGCTTCCGATGCATCTGCCATCGCATCCTGCCCTGCCTTGCGCGCACCGGACGGGCTGAGAGCCCCGGTGCACATCGACGACATACTCGATGCGCTTTGCACGCTGGACGGAGGCGGCCCGCGCAATCCGCCTGGCGGCAAGCCGATGCGGCTGCGCTCAGTCGAACGACGCGCCGCTGCCTGACAAAAGTGAGACGGCCATGTTCATGACCCAAGGGCCTTTGCCTTCAGGCTGAGGCCCTGGTGGGCTATCCGAGCGGCGCATGATGAAGGAGTATGAGGCGCTCAAGCAACAGCCGCGCGCTCACAACGGCCGCGTGGCCGATCGAGTCTGCTTTGCAACCCCCATCATTCGAACGGGGCGTCCTGAGTGGCCATTGGCCGCCATATGCGCCGACTGAAGAAAGGCCGCCGGCAGCACGGCGAATGCTTCCGCTTCGGGCGCGGCCGAACTGCATTGATCTAGATCAAGAGTCGCACGACCGATCGCCGCTCAACTTCTGCGGTGGCGTACTGCCACCCTTTCTAGCGAAGCCCCGTAAGCTCTCCTTATGCGGGCCATGGAACGTTTTTGTTGCATGGCTCCCCGCGTCGATAGCCTGAAAAGCACTTTGGGTCCGCTCACTGCACAAGCAGTCCGAAAATCAATCGGAGAAAATCCCATGAGTATGCGTAACCTATTCTGGTCAAGCGCAGTCGCGCTTTCCACCACGTTGACGCTCGCCAATTTTCCGGCAGCAGCTCAGCAACAGCAACGGCCGCCCAACATACTCGTCATCATGGGCGACGACGTCGGCTGGTTCAACATCGGAGCCTACCATCGCGGCATGATGTCGGGAAAGACGCCGAACCTCGACAAGCTGGCGTCCGAAGGAATGATGTTCACCGACTATTATGCCGAGGCGAGTTGCACGGCCGGCCGGGCGAACTTCATCACCGGTCAGTTGCCGATCCGCACCGGACTGACGACCGTCGGCCAGGCCGGCGCGGATGTCGGCATTCCGGCCGAGTCGGTTACGCTCGCCACCGCGCTGAAGGCGCAGGGCTATGCCACCGGGCAGTTCGGCAAGAACCATCTCGGCGACCTGAACAAGTACCTTCCGACCCTGCACGGCTTCGACGAATTCTTCGGATACCTGTACCACCTCGATGCGATGTCCGATCCCTACTGGTACTCGTTCCCGGTCAACCAGGACTACTACAACAAGTTCGGCCCGCGCAGCCTGGTCCACAGCTATGCGACCGACACCGACGACAAGACCGAGATGCCCCGCTGGGGCAAGATCGGCAAGCAGAGGATCGTCGACGAAGGCCCGCTGCCGCCGTTCCCCGACATGTCGAACGTGCAGAACATGCACGACTTGCCATTCCTGAAGGCGAAGTACGACATGACGACCTTCGACGAGGTGCTGGTGAAGTCGACCGGCGACTTCATGGACAAGGCCAAGCGGGAGGGCAAGCCGTTCTTCGTCTGGCACAACACCACGCGCATGCACGTGTGGACGTTCCTGTCGAAGAAATACAGCGCGATGCAGAACAGCGAGACCAATTACGGTCTCGAGGAGGCCGGCATGGCGCAGCTCGATGACAGCGTCGGCGCCCTGATGAAGAAGCTCGACGACATGGGCGAAGCCAACAACACCATCGTCATCTTCACCACCGACAACGGCGCCGAGGTGTTCACCTGGCCGGATGGCGGCATGACGCCGTTCAAGGCCACCAAGGGCACCGTCGGTGAAGGTGGCTTCCGGGTGCCGTGCATCATCCGCTGGCCCGGCAGGATCAGGCCGGCGACGGTCCAGAACGAGATCTTCTCCGGGCTGGACTGGTTGCCCACGCTGACGGCGGCGGCTGGCAACCCGAACATCACCGAGCAGTTGCTGAAGGGCGTGAAGCTCGGTGACCGCACCTACAAGAACCACCTTGACGGCTACAACCAGATGGATCTGCTCACCGGCAAGGGCCCGTCCAAGCGACAGGAAGTTTTCTACTTCGGTGGCGCCTCGCTCGGCGCGGTCCGCATCGACAACTTCAAGTTCCAGTTTTATCAGCAGCCCTGGGGCTGGCCGGGCGAGAAGACCACCACGGACATGCCGACGATGGTCAACATTCGCCAGGATCCGTTCGAGCGCACGCCGTTCATTCGCGGCGAATCTTCCAACACGGGTGCGTTCGGCTATGGCAACGACTTCTTTGCCCGCGAGTTCTGGCGCTTCGTGCTGGTTCAGCAATACGTCGGGAAGCTGGCAATGACGGCGATCGACTACCCGCCGATGCAGGACCCGGCCTCCTTCAATCTGGAATCGGTGAAGAGGAAGGTCGAGGAGATGATCAAGAATCGCCCGGGGCAGTAGGCCATTCCCGGACCCGCAGTCGGAGCCGCCTGAGAGTGCCAAAGGTATAAATGCAATGGAGCGCGGCTGACAGACGCGCTCCATTGCGCAACTCGAGGGAAGGATTTCATGAAACCGATATCTTCTCGCTTCGGAATCATCCACCGCATTCTGCTCTCGACCTTGGCATTGCTTGCGGTCCTTCCGCAGTCGGTCGCGATGGCCCAGCAATCTTCCCCGGCGGCGTTTTCATTTGCCGCCTACGGCGACTCGCGGCCGATGATGTACCTCCCGTACAAGGAGGGGCAGCCGGACCTCAGTCAGTTGTTCGTTGAAATGTTCGGGCTGGTCATGCCCGAAAGGATTGCCGAGGCGGTGGTAAAAAGAGATGTGAAGACGATCTTCGATCCCGTCACCAAGGATCTCGTCAAGGCCGTGATGCCGTTCGAGTCCAAGTCGGAAGTCATGACGCTGACGTTCGACAAGGGTTGGGTCACCGAGGCGTCGGTCGAGGACGTAAAGCTGCTTCCCGGCGTGCATCGGACGATGTTTCGGCTTCAGGGCGGCGAGTGGGTAGCCCGCGAAATCGTGAAGGACGTCAAATCCGGTCGGGCCAAATTTGTGATCAACAGCGGCGACGTCATCTGGTGGGGTAACCAGGGCCGCACCGTTACCGACAGCCCGTACTGGAAGCGGGTAAACGAGACCATGTTGAAGCAACTCCCTCCCCCGGACAGCGAGATGCGCGCCGCCGGGCTGGAGGGGCGATGGTTCATGGGGGTGGGCAATCACGAGGTGTGGGGCGATCCCAAGATCGAGGGCGTGCTGGACGCGGTGCCATACCTGAAGAAGTTCGGAGTCACACCGGAGAACCTGATCTACAAGTTCGATCTCCATGGTGTCCGCTTCATCTATCTGTGGAGCGGCAAGTACGACTACCGGTCGCCTTCGCTATGGGACGCTGACCGGCCGAAATACGCCGAGCAGATGAAGCAGTTGCAGCAGTGGATGGACGAAGCCAAGGCCGCCGGCATCCGCAAGACCTTCATCACCTTCCACTACCCGACGTTCGCCCGGTCCGGCATGGGCGCCATCCCTGCGCCTGATAATCCGCACAAGGTGATCGCAGCTTACGCGAAGGACATGGAAGTGATCGTGTTCAACGGACACGTCCATACCACCGAACTGTACGACGTTGACGGCGTGAAATACCTGATGCTGGGCGGCGGCGGCGCCGAGCAGGACCCGATCCTCCCGGGGCGAACGAGCATCAAGCTGCCGGCGGACTATCCACCGGACCTTTATTGGAAGGGTGAGCCGCCCAAGGAGGAGTACAACTACGTCCTGGTGGATGTCGAGCCCAACCAGAAGACGAAGTTCACGCTCAATCGATTCCGACCGTGGTCAGCCGAGCCGTTCGCAACCGTGGAGCTCTTCAAGTAAGACACTGTGAAAGGCGGGGGACTTACTTGGACACTGCTCTGCTGATTGTTCACGGGCTGGTCGCAGTCGCCCTGCTCGGTGCGATCACGCATCAGGCAATCGCGGCATGGATGCCGTCGCGCGGCCGACGTGGTTCGTTCGTCGGCCGCTTTCGCGCCGTGACGCCGGCGTCATTTGCCAACGCCATCGTGGTTCTCTATGCGGTCTCCACGCTGCTGGGCGCGGTTTTGTACCTCTCGTTCCGTGTTCACATCCGGCCCGACCTGGAGCGCGCGGGGCATTGGCCGGCGCTCGGCGTTTTTGATCTGAAGGAGCATTTCGTCTCCATCGGACTGGCAATGTTGCCCGCCTATTGGGTTTGCTGGCGACAGCAGACGACCGACGAACCCTCTCGAACGCCCGCCGCCCTGACCTTGATCCTTGCCTTCATCGTCTGGTGGAGCTTTCTGATCGGTCACGTCCTGAACAACATCATGGGTTTCGGGAGATGACGCCCCCTCCATGGTTTCGCAGGTTCGCATTTGCATTCGGGATCGCCTTTGCGATCCTCTACGTCGTCGCGCTGAAGTTTGATCTCGCGCTGTTCACCGTCTATCCGTCGATTCGGGTCGTGCTTCCGGGCACGCATCATTCGAGAGACAGCGTGGGACCCTCGATGGGGAGCTTCATGCCGGCGATGTATTGGTACGGCTGGACTGCGACCGCCGCGCTGGGAGCGCTTGTATTCGGCGCTGGTGCGGCGTTCCTGCCCGACCGTTGGTCGCGACCGTTCTGGTCGGGATGGTTGTGGCTGATCCCCGTGACCGCGATGCTTGCGTGCGTTTATCTCACGCTACCCTGGTTTCGGCTTTAGTGACGAATGTCTCCTCTTGCCCCCCGCCAATGAATGGCGAAAAGCGATGAAGAGGATTTTCGCGGCGCTTGCACTTCTCATGCTTGGCGCTTTCCGCGCAGGCACACGCCACATAGGTTGGGCGGATGATGGATTCATGCGTATGCGCCATGGCAGTCGCCGCGCCGGGCGGGCCTAGCCCATCACGCTTTTCGACCCTTCGTAGGACCGGCGCAGCAACGCGAACAGGCTGCCGCCCGTCACCGCGCCCAGCAAATAGGCGACGGCGACCAGCAGTGCCAGCGGCACGCGGGCATTGATGCCGAGAAACGACATGGTGACGATCTCGAAATTCTGCAGCACGAAGACGAGCGTCGCCGCGGCGAACAGGACGATGACGGCGAGGTAGATCCAGCGCATGCGCATTCTCCATATCGTCGATCGGCCGCGCAGCCCGCCGCCTGCAGTTCAACGGGCGCGGCGCAACCCCAGACCAATGCCGACCCAGCTCGCGCCCGCAACGATCAGATCGATGCCGAGGAACAGGCCGAGGATGTAGAGGCTCGAGACCGGCCAGCGCATCAGGATCAGCACGCCCAGCAGCAGCGTGACCGCGCCCGACAGCGCCACCCAGATCCAGGGCGTCTCCCGCTTCATGCTGAACGCCAGAATAATTCTCATGACCCCCGAGGCCACCAGCGAGGCGCCGAGAATGAGGGTGAGCAGCACGGCTGCCAGCAGCGGGTTCTGGAACGTGACGAAGCCGGCGACGACATAGAGCAGGCCGAGCAGGACCCAGAGCAGGAATTTGCCCCAGCTCTTGATCTGGAAGGCGCTGATGACTTCGGCGACGCCGGCCACGATCATCATCACGCCGACAACGAAGACGCTGACCACGGTCGCCATCGCCACGCTGCCGAGCGCGATGAACCCTGCGACGGTGTAGACGACGCCGAGGGCGACGATCCAGCCCCACTTGGCGCGCAGCGGCGCCGTATCCGGGCCGGCTCGGGGATCTCCGATGGTCTGTGAAGCGTTGGTCATGACGGTCCTCCAATACGAAAACCTATCCGACGTACTCTGCAACGAAGCGAGCATAGTCGGTATTCGACCGCTTCGCTACTTCCGATTGCTCCCGACAGAAGCCGCCGGGACGATCAGCGGGGGCCGTTGTACTGCGGACACCGGTGCACGTAGTCCCAGGGGATGTCGTAGACGCAGGTAAACCGGATGTCGTCCGACAGCTTGAGCGGTGGCTCCACGGGCGCGGGTGCATAGGTCTCATTCGGCAGGCCGTAGAAGACGCCTCCACCTGCCGGCCAGAATCCTCCCACGCCGCGGTGACCGTGATGGTGATGATGCATCGATCGGCCGGGCATCTGCGGGAAGGCAGGACGCTGCGGGGAAGCGCCTGCGCCGCGCCCGGCGCCCGGATCGGCAAAGGTCTCGCTGCCGGCAAGGAGAAGCGCGACGGCACTGAGGGACGCGATCAACATCGTTCGAGAGGACATGGCACTCACCCCTTTCTGAGGTTACGGGCAGCATTTCCCACGACGCTAAGCCGGGCCAGTCGTGCCCGCAAAGACATAATTAATTGTTAGTTAAGACGTAATGTTAACGGGGCGCCGATCGTGCCACCCAGCGGCGCGACGTGACGGTTTTTGCCCCGCTTCCGGAGATGGTCCGGGCTCCTGAGCCCGTCCTGCATTACGCCATCGCGTGACTATCGCCGGCGCCGAGGTGCAGGTTCGAAAACTGCTGCACGGTACCGGCAATGCCGTCGAAGTAGGATTCGAGCTCCGCAATGGCGCGGCACTCCCACTCCTTTGCCTGCCCCAGCAGCGACCAGCTCTGGTCGGGCCTGAAGGCCGCGGTCTGGCGGTGCAGCGATGCGATGGCGCGATAGCGGCGGACGTTCTCGAGGACGGCTTCCCTATTCATGATCTGGTCTCCCTGCTGCCTTCAGCTACTGTTTGAGGCAAATTGAGCCAGAACGATTTTCGATTCGTTAGCGCCGGTTCGAAACCGGTCGGATGGTTTTCCAAGCGTTAGCGGCTCGCATTTTCGCCTCGCCAGACCGCGCGTTCGTTGTTTACGATCCGATAAGTCCGGTGAAAGGGCACGAGGAATCGCCATGGCCATGAACAACCATATCGCGTCAGCGTGCATCGTCATGTTCGTCGCGGCCACGATCGGATTGATGTCGCCTGCAATGGCTGAGCCGCTCACGAAGAAGCAATCGGATGCGCTCGCTGCCTACGACAATTCGAAACGCCAGTTCGAGCAGGTGCTCGCGCAGCGCCGCGCGCAGATCAATTCGAAGCAACCGCTGCCGAACCTGCCAGGACAGGCGCTCTACCTCGCGCGCAACAACATGATCAGCGCCTACAAGGATCTTACGGACGCGCTTCCATCCCGAATTGGCGGGCCCAACAAATACGGGATTCCGCCGGCGTATTTCAGCGCCGACAACGAGCCGTTGCTCGACGAGTATCGGAAACTGTTCGACCTGATGCAGGCGCCGCCCGCCACCGCGCAAAACTCGGATACGCCGTTCAAGGACGTCGTCGATCTCGGCACCGCGATTGCGCGCGCCCGGGGCCTCGATGCGGCGAATTCCGCAATCGCGGGCCGCATCAGCCTCGGGCTGTTCTTTGCCGAGACCAACGGCAACCAGAACATCGGCAATGCGCGCTCCAACAAGTACAAGGGCAGCTTGCAGACGGGCGTACCCGAGGACCAGAACGGGCGGAGGAAATGGGCCGCGATCAAGCAATCGGTCGCAGCGTTCGATCCAGCCTTGAATGCGCGCGACGACAAGGAAGAGGCGCGGGCCGGCAATATCGACCATCGCTACAACCACTGGACCGCCGTGCGGGATGGCCTGATGAACGCCCACGCGGATATTTTCCCGAAGATACCGGCGATCGTGAAGGCGCTGCCGGACCCGATCGATCAGATGAAGCTGTTCGAACTGATCCAGATCATTCCGAGCCCGACCAAATCGGCACTCGCCTCGCGCAACCTGCTCGACTACAGAGTCTCGGACCCGAGGATCATGGGCTATCTCAGGAACAACAGCATGTTCACCTTCGGACAGGCCGACCGGGCCAGGACATCCGCAACCTTTCGCGAAATCATGGATGCGATGTGGCTGTTCAACGAAAAGTTCGAACGCGCGATTGCCAGGTACGAAGAGATCAGGAAGCAATCAAAAGGCTGAAGCTACAGGTTCGTAAGCGACGCGACCGCGCCGTCAGACCGGCCCCAGCATGGCCCATCGCGGCTCGCAGTATGTCTTCATCGCGGCCACGACACCGCTGCTGATGATGTTTCGCCGCTCCGGCGAACTCATCTGGAGCTCTTCGTCCCGGTTGATGATCGAGCCCGCTTCCAGCAGCACGGCGGCCATCCGGGTCTTTCTCAGCACGATGAGTTCGTCGTAGCGGTAGACGCCGGTTTCCCTGTTCAGCAGCTCACGCTGGTAGCGGCCCATGATCGGCTGCGAATACTGCTTGGCATAGTCGAGGCCCTGCGCCTTCATTTCCTGGCCGATCAGTTCGGCGAAGACGAAACTCGTCCTGAAGTCCGGATTGCTGCGGGAGACGAACACGGAGTATCCGCTGAAGCGGTCGCTGAAGCGGCTTTTCTTACCCTCGAACTCCCACTCCTCGAGGAACTTGCTGGGCACCGAATCGTGGTGGATCGACAGCAGGAGATCCGCACGCATGTCGTTGGCGGCATCGACGCGCTTGAAGAGGCTGCGCCTCGCCTTGCCCTCGGTCAGCAGCAGTTTGGTCTCGGCAAACCCTGCAGCCTTCAGCTTCTCCTCGATCTCCCTGGCGAGCCGCCGGTTGTAGAAAAATTCGGAGACGTTGCGGGCGCTGATTGCGCCTTCCGATTCGGCGGTATGTCCCACGTCCAGAACGATCCGGAATTTTGCGGGATCGCACCGGGCCGCAGCCGGCTTGAAAGCGGCAGGACCGATTTGAACCGGCCCCAACGCCGCAAGCTTTACATTCTGACGCTTGGGCGAAGCGGTGCGCTTCGGCGCGGTTGCGCGCTTCGCAGCAGTGGCCGGCTTCGGCGAGGCGACGTGCTTCGGCGGCTTGCCCTGTCTTGCGGACTTGCCCTGCTTCGGCGAGCCCTTGAAGAGATCCGACAGCCAGCCGGCATGACTGGCCTCGACCGGCAGCAGCACGATTGCAGCGATGGCGACAACGAAAGTGCGGCGGCGGGGCCAAATCCCCGAAGCGATACAGCCGAGAACACAAATGAACTCGCGGCGCTTCATGCTCGCCCTCCCGGAGGCGATCATAGCAGCAGAGGCCGCGATTCCACAAGAATCCCGCGTTCGTCCCCCTCAGGCCTGGCGCCATGGATGCGTGTCGTGGCGACGCTCAGGGCATCGACGCGATTTGCTGGCGCAGCATCTCCGCAATGCGCTCTGCTCCCGTGCCCGGCGGGAAGAAGCCCAGATATCTCCCATCGGGTCCCATCAGGTAGATGAAAGCCGTGTGGTCTACAGTGTAGTCGTTGCCGCCCTCATTCGTCACTTTCGCATAATAGACCTTGTAGGCATCCGCCGCGGCCCGGATCGCGGCATCATCACCGGTCAACCCGATCAGCCTTGGGTGGAACGCCAGCACGTAGTCGGCAAGATGCGCTGGCGTATCCCGCTCGGGATCGAGCGTGACGAACAGGGGCTGCACCCTGCCGCCCGCCGTCCCAAGCTGGTCGAGCGCCAGGCCGATATTCTGCAGATCAGCCGGGCAGACATCCGGGCAGTAGGTGAATCCAAAATAGACCAGGAGCAGCTTGCCCCGAAAATCCTGCTCGGTCCGCGCCGTGCCCGTGTGATCGATCAGCGCGAATGGACCGCCGACCGGCTCACGGGCCCACATCAGGATGTCCATTGTCTCTGCCGCCGAGCGCCGAGGCTCGGCGACACACGGCATCGAGAGGCCCGCGATCAAGGCGACTGCAAGAGCGAAACGACTCATGCCGCGAAGGTGATGCGGCTGCCCGTCGTCGTCACCAGCACGTTGTTCGGCATTTGCGAGCGCGCTTCCGCCACGAAATTCAGGCCGCTGCAGTGCATCGGGAGGAGCACATCGGGCTCGAGTTTCTTGATCTCTGCGACGACCTGCGTGAGGTAATCCTTCGGCGCCGGGCCGAGGTGGAAGCCGCCAACGATCGCATGAACCTTCTGAATGCCCGATACGTCCTGCGCCTGGCGGACAGAGTTCACGATCCCCGCATGGCCGCAGGAGGAGATCACCACGAGGCCCTTGCCCTTGATGTTGAAGCAGGTGGCGTGCTCGTGCACGTGCTGATCGGGGACGATCTTTCCCTGTAGCTCGGCAGCCGTATAGTGGCCATAGTCGCACCCGGCGGATTCCCTGGTGTAATCCACTGACGTGTTCGGCAGCACGCGCTCGATGGAATTGCGCGCAATCTTGCCCGTCGTGAAGGCGTGTCCTGCGACAACGGCCGGATTTTCGGCGAGCACGGTCGTGATCTTTTTCGACGCCAGTTCGCCGCGATCGAGCCTGCCGAAGTCGGCAAAGCCCTGCTGTGGATTACCTAGCACGCGATGGCAGAAATTGTCCTCTCCGCCCGCGTAAAGCTTTACATCGGCCGGGAGCACGCTGCGGTACTTGTCGAGGAACGCTTGCAGTCCGCCAAAGTGATCGTAGTGACCGTGACTGACAATCAAGGCATCGATCTTCGATGGATCGACGCCGGTCAATTCCATGTTGTTGAAGAGCACGGCCGGCGTATAGCCATAGTCAAGCATCACCGTGCGCTTTTCGCCGCCGCGCTCGGACTCAAGCCAGAGCGAGAGGCCCCACTCATTGTGCAGAGAACGGCGAAAGTCAGCGAGACGCGCTGGCGGGGTAATCTTCACGCCGTTCACTTCGGCCGGCCGAAAGAACAGATCGTAGCTGGAATCGACAAGCACGCGTATCGCGAGCCCATCGACAGTGGGCACCTCGATGGGCGTCGCAGAGGCGACCTCAATGCAGGAGAAGCTACCCGCCGCCGAAACCGCGGCCAGCGCCGCCGATGATTTCAGGAATTCGCGTCGTCCGATGCTCATATTGGCCTCCCTATGACGCAAAGGCAGAGCCTAGGCTTCTGGTGGGCGGCGTCAATGGTCCAGTGCGGACGCAACGGCGCGGCTACCGTCGCCGCGATCGGCGACATGCCCGCAAGGATACGTTTGCGTGATGTAACGCAAGCGAGGCGGCGTTCGCATTTTTGCAATGCTCTGCACCGCATGGGTCCACCTCCTCGCGAGCGAAGCCGGCGCTCAGTGCACGGCGCGGGACGTGCTGCGCAAACGGCTGACGTTCAAGGCAACGCCTTCAGTCAATACTCCGGCAATTCCAGCCAAGACCGCCTTCGCCGTTCCGATGTGGCGAAAGATCACGACAGGGACGTTCGCCGATTCGTTTTCGCTTATCAATGCGCTGGATGCGGCAGGCTGCAGCATCGGAAACCTCGCCGAACAAATTCTGGCGCGACCGGCCTTTACCGTCGGCACCACGAAAACGAACGTGGAGCTGTTTGCAGTATCGGCAGCCGAACTCGGCTTTCAGACCGACACCGCACAGCTTGCGGATATTTACGCGCGCGCCCGGCAAATGGGTTTCGGGCTTGCGGCAGCTGAGGTCGCGCCGCAACTGCGGCTGCAATTTCCTGATCAGACGAGGGGTGAGTTTTTGATCGGCATGGAGCCGATCAGGACGTGGACGGGCGAGCCCGTCATCCTTGCCGTAGCCAACGGCGGAGCGGGATTGCTCCTCATCGGCTGGGACGGCAGCATGGATGCGGAGATATCCGTGGCAACCCGCTTCCTGTTCGTGCGGTCCAACGAAGCCGCATTGAAGGTCGTCCGGGGGACTGATGAGACTGCCGCGTTCGGCCGTCGCTAAGTTTCTGAAGCTGAAAGTCCGTCGACCGTCGAAGAGCAGGGCTCACCAGTTGAGAAAGGGACTTCCGAACGGCTGCCAATAATGGTGGCCACGTTGGCGCGCGTAGCGGAATCCGTTCCCCGGGCTGCGTCGCCGCTTCTTGATGCCGCCTTGCGGCTCGCCGCTCAGCACCACCACGAATTCCGTGCCCTTGCCGGTTTCCGGGCTCACACCCTCGTCGGTGACGATCAGGGAAGATCGCGGCGCAATGGCTGCGATGCGATCCAGTGCGTCCTGCGGAATCGCGATGCGGTCGAGTGCGACCCTGGCATCGTCAGAATTAGCCGGGACCGATTCTCCGTCGCGGTCGCCATTGCCGACCACCGAGACGACGTTCCAGCGCAGGCCGGCGCCGTCGGCCGTACGCTCGGTGGCGGTGAAGACATGCGTGCCGATCGGACGATCGGGATCAGCGATGGTGACCGGACTTTCCAGGATGGGCCTGAAGGCCTGCCGCACATAGAGCCGCTGGGTCTTGCGGCTGACCAGCACCGAGACCGGTTGCAGTTCGCGCGCGGCCTGCCGTGCCGCCCCGGCTGCCGCGGTGCGCACCGTCTCCGCGGTGGCGGCGGCTTCGCGCGCAGCCGTGGCGGCATCGAGCCGCAGTTGCAGATCGACGTTGGCGACGTCCCATTGCAACTGCAGTTCCGCGATCCTGGCGGCCGCCTGCGCCCTGGTGTCCTCGGCCTGCTCCTTGGCCTCCGCCGAAATGCTGGAGCCAAGCAGCTTGGCCTCGGCAGCCGCCAGTTGCGCCTCGGCTGCACGCCTTTGATTTTCAGCCGCGCGAACCGGCGCCCTCGCCTGCGTGGCCTCGCGCAAGGCGGCCCCGGCGGCCGACCGCGCCTCGGCTGCCTTCCTGGTCGCCTGCTCTGCCTCCGCGGCACGGGAGGCCGCCAGGACGGCGACACCCGGCCTGGGCTGGAACAGAAGCGGATGCGCGATATCGACGGGCGTCACGTCGCCGGGCGACACGATCACCCGCATGCCCATCGCGGTCACGTCGAACAGGCGTTCGGCGAAGTCGAAGGGGAGCCGGACGCAGCCATGCGACGCCGGACGCCCGGGCAGCACGCCGCCATGGAGGGCGATGCCCGACCAGGTGATGCGGTGCATGTGCGGCATGAAGGCGTCGTCATACAGGTTCGAGTAGTGCTCCTCGACTTTCTGGATGACGCTGAAGATTCCGGCGGGCGTCTCGCGCCCCTTCGAGCCGCTCGACACCGGCGCCCGCAGGATCCAGCCCTTGGCATCGTAGACGGTGATGCGCTGGCTGCGAAGCGAAACGATCGCCATCACCGGCTCACCGGCGCTGCGCGTCTGAACCGACTCCATCGCGCGTTCGCTCGCGCCGCCTCTCGCGGCGGCAGGATCTCCCGCCGCGATCAACGCGGCCAGAGCTGCAACAGCAGGACAGGCGAGCCGCAGCCTTGCCTGCCTGAACTTCGGACTCACACCCCAAGACGTCATGCGCCGCAACCGAAGGGATCAACGCCAACTTGTGGATTCGAAATGTAACGCCATTCGGCTGTCGTTGCCAACCTGGAACCATGCAAACGCCGATGCGTCGCGCTAACGCGATTGTGCTTCTGCCGCCTGGATCGCATCCCAGATGCGGGAGGGCGTTGCAGGCATGTCGATATGCCGCACGCCAAACGGCGCCAGCGCGTTCATCACGGCGTTCATGATCGTCGCGGGTGCAGCGATGGCGCCGGCCTGGCCGCTGCCCTTGACGCCGAGCCGGTTGGCGCGGCTCGGAAAATCAGGCGTCAGGCTGCCCTCGAATGAAGGCAGGTCACCGGCGCGCGGCAGCGCATAATCCATCAGCGAGCCCGATAGCATCTGGCCGGTGTCCTGATCGAACAGCACCTGCTCGAAAAGCGCCTGCCCTATCCCCTGCACGACGCCGCCATGGACCTGCCCCAGTGTCAGGCGCGGATCGAGCAGGCGGCCGTAGTCGTCGAAGATGACGTAACGGTCGAGCTTCACCTCGCCGGTGCCGGGATCGATCTCGACTTCTGCGACGTGGCAGCCATTGGGGAAGGTATAACGGTCGCACAGATGCGTAGCCTTGTGCGCCAGACCCGGCGCAGCATCGTCGCCGGGCGACTGCCAGGAGGCGCGAGCCACTTCGTCGAGGCTGATCTCCTGCCCGGTCGCGGCGACACGCAGCATGCCGCCTTCGTAGCTGATCGTTTCGACGTTGGCCTGCAGCAGCCGCGCGGCGAGCCGCCGCGCGCTCTCGATCAGGCCTTCGGCCGCCATCAGCAGCGCGGTGCCGCCCTGGTGCATCGAGCGCGCACCGCCATGGCCGCCGCCGGAGCTGAGATCGTCGGTATCGCCCTGCCGGAATCGAAATCGTTCCAGCGGCAGGCCAAGCGCGTCGGCCGCGATCTGCGCGTATGTCGTTTCATGCCCCTGTCCGTTGGAATGCGTGCCGACCATCAGGTCGATCAGGCCATCCTCACCGCAACGCACTTCCGCCACTTCATTGGGCGTGCCGCGCGCGGTTTCGAGAAAGCAGGCATAGCCGAGACCACGCAGCCTGCCCTGCTTGCGTGAACTCTTTCGCCGCGTGTTGAACCCATCCGCGGCCGCCACGGCGTGATCGATCGCGTGCGCAAAACTGCCCTGCTCGACCGTAAGCCCCATCGCGCTGGCATGGGGGAACCGACGAAAGATGTTCTTGCGCCGCAGTTTCAGCGCATCCATCCCGAGCTGGTCGGCTGCAATGTCGATGCATCGCTCGATCAGATAGTTCGCCTCGGGCTTGCCGGCGCCACGATAGGCATCGACCGGCGTCGTGTTGGTGAACACGCCACGGGCTTGAAACGCGATCAGCGGGATGTCGTAGACACCGCCCATCGCGCTTGCCATCGCCATGGTCGGCACGACAGGCGCCACCGTCGAAACGTAGGCGCCGAGATTGGCGAGCACTTTTGTTTCGAGCGCCAGAAAGCGACCGCTGCTATCGAGCGCCAGGCGGGCACGGACGATGCTGTCCCGGCCGTGCGCGGAGCCGACAAAGTCCTCGCCGCGGTCGCCGATCCAGATCACCTGGCGGCCGAGGCGGCGCGCCGCCCACAGCACCAGCACCAGTTCCGGATACAAGACGTTCTTCATCCCGAAGCCGCCGCCGACATCGGGAATGCTGACGCGAAGTTTTTCGCGGGCGACGTGGAAGACGGAATCGGCAAGCGGGTCGCGGATGCCGTGCGCGCCGGCGGCCGAGGCGGTCAAATGCAGGCGGCCGCTCGCGGCGTCGTACTCGCCGATCGCACCACGGGTCTCCAGCGGCGCGGCGACCACCCGGTTGTTGACCAGTTCGCATTCCACGACATGCGCGGCAGCGCCGATCGCGGCTTCGACCGGGCCGATGTCGCCGCGGTTGAACTGGAATGCGATGTTGTCCTTTGCCTCCGGCCAGATCAGCGGTGCGCCCGCCGCAACGGCATCTACGATAGAAACCACCGGCGGCAGCGGCTCGTATTCGACGGCAACCGCCTCTGCGGCGCTGCGTGCGCTCTCGGCGCTGTCCGCCACCACGAACGCCACGGGCTCGCCGACATAGCGCACGACGTCGCGCGCCAGAGCGTGGCAGGGCGGCACCACCAGCGGCGCAGTCATCGGAATACTCGTCACCGAACAAGGCAGCGGGCCGATGTTGTCGGAAGCGAGTTCTGCCCCCGTCAGCACGGCAGCAACGCCCGGCATCCGGCGCGCCGCATCGACGTCGAGCGCGACAATTCGCGCATGCGCATGCGTCGCGCGAACGACGACGCCATGGAGCTCGTTCGGCGCCGCGAGATCGGCGATATAGCGTCCGCGCCCCTGCACGAAGCGCGCATCTTCCAGGCGGTTGAGGCTGCGCCCCAGCAATGGCTCGGTCATGTCAGGATGTATGGAACCAGCCGGCGGCAAAGGCAACGGCAGCGTTGCCGCGCCCGCGTCGAGCGCGAGCCGGGTTCAGCGCGTCCGGGGCCGATGCGGGCAATCTTACGCGACGTCGGCCTGTGCGCTCGGCGTCTCCTCGGCGATCAGCGCGTCGAGGTCGATGATCTGCGGATCGTCGGCCGGCAGTTCACCTTGAAGCCCGTTGCTGCCATGGAGGTGCATCAGGGTCTGCACCCGCCGGGCATTGAGATGGTCGACATGCTGATGCGCCAGCGCCGCAGGCAGCAGCGCCTTCGGCAGTCCGACCAGCGCGAAGGCCGGGACCCGGCGAACCTCAGTACCTTCCTTCCAGCGCAGCGGATGCAGGGTGTAGATCAACTGCCGGTCGATCTCCATCATCTGCAACTGTTCCGATTCGGATAGCGCAGGCACGGCGACGTTGACGTTGCCAGCACGTGTGCGCACCGCAGCGGATCGCAACTCCCAGCAGATGAGGTCGGTCGCCGACAGAACTTCGCGCCGCACCGCGTCCACGCTGGTCGAGAACCGGGTTGCCTCCGGGATCGACATCGAGCTCCTGGTGACGGCGTCGATCAGCGCAGCGGCACCGGCGCCAAATCCCGGCGCGGCCCGCTCGATCGCCGCGGCCATCGCCTCGATCTCGTCGGCGGCGGCGTCGCGGTCGCGCTGCGCCTTGGCGTCGGTCAGCGCGCGCTCCGCGGAGGCGACCTGCTCATCGAATTCCGCCAGCGCGGCGCGCAGCGATTTGGCGCGGTCCTCGACCACGCGCATGCTGGCTTCCGCCCGGTCGAGCCGGGAAGCGGCGGCGCCCGCCACCGCGAGTTGTTCAGCCGCCGTACGCTTCTCCGCAAGTTCCGCTTCGGTGAAGCTCAACCGGTCGGACAGCTTTTGCCGCGCCGCCAGCTTTTCCTTCAGTGCATTCTCGAAGCGCTCAATTGGGCCAAGCTCGCGCTTGAAAAATGCCATGGCAATCTCCTCGCTAATAGCGATCATCTGCCGAATCAGCTGACAGATTCTGTGCGAGCGAGCGGTAGTTGGCAACTTGGATAAGATTGCGGCCGTAATCTGTTACGCGCCCAACGTGGGGCACGCCGTCAGGCGAAAACCGCCGGCTCCGGGCAATTGGTCAACCGGGCAGGCACGCCGACCGCGGTGCAGCCGCCGGGCACGTCGTGCTCGACCACCGCACCCGCGCCGATCCTGGCATAGTCGCCGACGTTCACGTCGCCCACGATCGTGGCCCCCGAGCTGAGCAGGACGCCCCGGCCGATCCGCGGCGCGCGGTCCGGTTCCGACGGGTTCCGGCCGATGGTGACGTTCTGCAGGATCGTGACCTCGTCGCCGACGACGGCAAACGCGCCGATGATGATGCCGGTGGCATGGTCGAGGAATACCGAGGTACCGATCGATGCGGAGGGATGAATGCTCACCTGAAGCGCATCGGACGACAAGCTTTGCAGCAGCAGCGACAGATCCGTGCGTCCCTCGCGCCAGAGCCGGTTGGCAACGCGCCAGGCCTGCAGCGCGACGTAGCCCTTGAAGTTCAGCAGCGGCGGCAACAATCCCTTCGTCGCGGGATCGTGCACGGCAATGCCTTGCAGGTCGCGGCTCGCCGCCTCGACCAGATCGGGTGAGGCCGCAAAGGCCTCGCGGGCAACGCGCGCCAACCGCCGGCGCTCGTCGAGGCCTCTTCCCAGCCGCTCGCCGATCTGGTGCGACACCGCGCCGGCAAGATTTGGATGATCGAGAATCGTCGCGGCCAGCGAGGCACCAAACACCGGATCGCGTGCGACGACGTTTTCGGCTTCGCGCCGGATCATCAACCAAAGCTCGTCGGCTGTTGCAGTTGCGCTGTGGATCATGACTCGGTGCCCCGGTGGCGTCCGATCTCAATATAGACCGGCGGCGGGTCGCCGCCAGCACCGGCAGCGTCGCTCACAAAAACGAACCGCCCACCTGCTTTCGCAGATGGGCGGCTGTCACCGCCGTCAGGCATCATGGGGGCATCATGCCTGCGGCTGAAGGGCTCTCGCTGATCGCCTTACGACTGCGGCTGGTCGTTCGGCGGGGTCGGACGCGGCTTGTGCTGCGCCATGAACTGGTCGAACTCTTCCTTGTCCTTGGCGTGGCGCAGGCGATCGAGGAAATTCCTGAACTCGACCTGCTCTTCTTCGAGCCGGCGCAGGGTTTCCATGCGGTACTCGTCGAAGGCGCGGTTGCCGCTGGAGGGCGTGCCGAAGCCGAAGCCGCCAAAGCCGCTGCGCTCCATGCGGCCGCGCATGCGGTCCATTTTGTACTGCATCCGCTCCATCTTGTTCTGCCAGCGGTCCTGATTGGTCCAGCAACCCATTTTTCTGCTCCCTAGTGTGAAAAGAAGAAGGGCAAGCCCGATCGGCCACCAGATGATGAAACCGAGGATGGTCACGACGATCCAGCCGGGGTGCCACGGACTTTCCAGCATGCGCGGGCGATAGGTCTCTTCCGCGGGACCGCGCCAGCGATTGACATCTGCGGTGTAGGCCATTTCCCTCTCCATGACGGCGATCACGCCGTTGTGAATGTAAATAACATTTACATACCTAAACCATCCAGCGGTTTTGTCAAGCGGACGCCTCGCCGCGCCTTCGAAAAATTATTTTGGCTTGCCCCAAGGGCCAGCAGGAGGATCGCCCGATGGCGGCACCGGCGGCGGACCGGGGGGCGTCGGCGGGGGCCGGCGGTCGGTCGGGAAGCCGAGACCGCGCAGATAGATCAGCACCTCGGCTTCCAGCAGTTCCTCCGGCGACATCGGCAGCTTGCGCCGCGCCGCATCGCCGCGGCCGAACAGCGACGCCACGCCGTGCGACATCGACCAGATGTGCAGTGCCATCATCATGGCGGGCGGACGGGGAATGCCGGGCGGCGCCAACGCGGCAAGCCGTTCGGCCGCAGCGCGGATGATGGCGAACGCGCGTTCGCTGGCGGCCATCAAGGTCGGGTTGGAATCGACGGGAAGCCCGGATTCGAACATCGCCGAATAGAACGCGGGCTCGTTGCGCGCAAACGCGAGGTAGGCCTTGCCCACCCGTTCGAACGCGGTGACCGTGTCCGGGCGGCCGTCGTCCCAAGCCTGTGTCAGCAGCGCCTCGAACTGCTCGAAGCCACGCTGGGCGATCGAGGACAGCAATTCGTCGCGGTCGCGGAAATGCCGATAGGGCGCGGCGGGGCTGACACCGGCCATTCGCGCCGCATCGGCGAAGGTGAAACCGGCCGCGCCCTTTTCGGCGATCAGGCCAAGCGCCGCTTGCAGCAGCGCCTCTTTCAGATTGCCGTGGTGATAGCCGCGCTCGCCGCGGCCTTGGTCCTTTCGCCAGCTCATGTGAAAGGCTTTTACATGAGCCGGTCGCAAAGGTCACTTGGTTTGAGCGTTCGAGTTTCGCGCGTTCAGGAAGGTTAACGGACTGTCAGGGGCGGGCTCATACCGCTCAACGCGCCTTGTTCGCGTTCCCCTTCTGCAGTTCCGCAAAACCCTCGGCGGCCTGCTGCACTTCCTCGGAGAAATCGCTCATTTCCTGCACCTGGCGGATTTCGATGATCTCGTTCTCGGAGGCCGGGCACTTGCTGGCCCAGGCGATCGCCTCCTCGCGCGACTTCACGTCGATCATCCAGTAGCCGCCGAGCACTTCCTTGGCTTCGGTGAACGGACCGTCGGTCACGATCGGCTTGCCGCCGGGGAACGAAACCCGCGCGCCCATCGACGGCGGGTGCAGCCCGTCGAGCGCGATCAGGACGCCGGCTTCCTGCAGCGCCTCGTTGTATTTCATCATCGCCTTGACCCGTTCAGGATCAAGCTGGACGTCCGGGGCCGCGGTCTCGTAGCCGAGGGGGATCATCAGCATCATGAATCGCATGGGGATATGCTCCGTGTTGTTGTCATTCCGGGGCACGCGCAGCGTGAACCCGGAATCTCGCGCCGCGACCTCTAGATTCCGGGTTCGATGCTTCGCATCGCCCCGGAATGACGAGGAGGAGAGACAGCCGTCACTTCTTCCCAGCCCGCAACCGCTCTTCCTGCTCGCGCAGTTCAGGGGTGAGCGCTTCGCCGAAATCCTCGGTGGCAAACACCTGGCGAATCTCGATCTCGTCGCCGAGGCCGAACGGCGCGCGCTTCATCCAGTCGATGGCTTCATCCAGCGATCTGGTGTTGATCAGCCAGAAGCCGGCGACGAGATCGCCACTCAGCGCAAACGGCCCGCGGCTGACGCTGCCCTGCCCGCTTCCATACTTGATCCGCGCGCCCTTCGAAGTCGGATGCAGGCCCTCGCCCGCCTCCATGATCCCGGCTTTTGCCATCTCCTCGTTGAACTTGCCCATCGCCGTGAGCAACTCCGTGCTCGGCATTACGCCCGCTTCCGAATCCTTGCTCGCCTTCACAATCACCATGAATCGCATCGTCACACTCCAATTGCGTCTCGCTGAACCGACAGGCGCCGGCCTTCGTCAACAAGACGACCGGGGTTTTGCGGCACCGACATTTCGGTGGGAATTATTTCGGAGATAATTGGCTGCTGCCGCATATCCGGACCTCATCCTGAGGAGGCGCGAACGCGCCATCTCGAAGGATGGGCCTCTGGAGAGATCGGGGCCTCATGGTTCGAGACGCGCGAAGACGCGCTCCTCACCATGAGGGTTCTCCTAGCGCTCCCTGGGCACCATGTGAAAGTAGGGTTCCGCCTCCTTCAGCACGCGCGCGAACGAGGGACGCGCCTTCAGCCGCTCAAAGTAAGATGCGAGATTCTTGTGCTCGGTGCCGAACGGCACCACCATGCTGCCGTAGAACAGCGCCGGCGCAGCGGCGCAATCGGCGAGACTGAAATCCTCGCCGGCCGCCCAGCCGCCCTGCGCCAGCTGCGCTTCGAGCATGTCGTAGCACTTCCCTAACTGCGCCCTCGCCTCCTCGACGCCGTGCGGATCGGTCCGGTCCGCCGGCCGCAACCGGTCGCCCGTGATCTTCTGCATCGGCAGATGGACATAGAGATCGTAGAAGCGGTCGCGTAGCCGCGTTTGCAGGGCGCGGCGCGGATCCGCTGATATGAACCGGGTGCGGCCGGCATAGTGCGTGTCGAGATACTCGATGATGATGCTGGACTCCGGAACGATTTCGTTCCGCGCGTCGTCCCGCAGCACCGGAAACTTGCCGATCCCCCACAGCTTCACGAAAGCGGCTCGCGCTTCGGGATTGCCGAGATCGACCAGGTACGGCGTGAACGGCGTGCCGTTCTCGTACAGCGCGATCAGCGCCTTCCAGCAGAACGAGGACAGCGGGTGGTAATGCAGCGTGAGCGACATGGAAACTCCCTGGACCAAAAGTGATGCGCCTGATGACAAGACGAACAGCAAACCGCGATGCCGACATCGTGGCGCGGCGCGGCCGCCGCACGAGGTGATTCGCGTCCAGGCTGCAATTTACGCACCGTAAAACTACGGGCTCACAAAAGCGGGCTGCGCATGTCCGCATGCATAACTCAGAAATCTTCCTGCAATATGAGAGTGTTATCCAGGGAAAGTCCGTGTCGCTGCCGTGCAACATACTTAACCCGGCATTAAGCCCGCATCCTGCAACTTTCACGATAGCCAAATCATTCTGCAATCGTTCCAATTTCGGAACTCGATGGGGGCCGCGGCGTGTTCAATTTCGCAAGCAAGGCAAAAATCCAGAGCGCACTCGCCCAGACCGCCGCCATCAACCGCTCGCAAGCCGTGATCGAATTCAATCTCGACGGCACCATCGTCACCGCCAACGAGAATTTTCTCCGCGCGATGGGTTACTCGCTTTCGGAGATCCAGGACAAGCATCACAGCATGTTCGTCGATGCGGCCGAGCGCGAGAGCCGGGAGTACCGCGAGTTCTGGGCGCGACTCAATCGCGGCGAGTTCCAGGCGACGCAGTACAAGCGCTTCGGCAAGGGCGGCAGGGAAATCTGGATCCAGGCGTCCTACAACCCGATCCTCGATGCAAGTGGCAGGCCGACCGGCGTGATCAAGTTCGCCACCGACATCACCGCGCAGAAGATCCGGAGCATGGAAGACGCCGGCAAGATCGCGGCGATGAACCGCGCGCAGGCCGTAATCGAGTTCAACATGGACGGCACCATCGTCACCGCCAACGAGAATTTTCTCCGCGCGATGGGTTACTCGCTCTCAGAGATCCAGGGCAAGCACCACAGCATGTTCGTCGTGCCGGCCGATCGCGACAGCGCGGCCTACCGTGAGTTCTGGGCCAAGCTGAACCGGGGTCAGTTCGATGCCGCCGAATACAAGCGCATCGGCAAGGGCGCGAAGGAAATCTGGATTCTCGCGACCTACAACCCGATCCTCGACGAGACCGGAAAGCCGTTCAAGGTAGTCAAGTTCGCAACCGACGTGACCGCGCAGAAGCTGAAAGCCGCCGACAGCGACGGCCAGATCGCCGCGATCAGGAAATCGCAGGCGGTGATCGAATTCAACATGGACGGCACCATCCGCACCGCCAATGCGAACTTCCTCGAGGCAATGGGCTACACGCTCGCGGAAGTCCAAGGCAAGCATCACGGCATGTTCGTCGCGCCGAACGAACGCAACACGCCGGAATACCGCGAATTCTGGAACAGGCTCAACAACGGCCAGTACCAGGCGGCGGAATACAAGCGCATCGCCAAGGGCGGCCGCGAAATCTGGATCCAGGCGTCGTACAACCCGATCCTCGACCTCAACGGCAAGCCGTTCAAGGTGGTGAAATACGCCACCGACGTCACGGTGCAGGCCGTGTTGCGCAAGAAGGCCGAGAATGCAAGGGGCTTCATCGCGACGGTGGCCGACGGCAGCGAGGAAATGAGCGCCTCGATCCGCGAGATCTCCGAAACGATGACGAAATCAAAGGCGAATGCCGCAGCGGCAACCGGGCGGATCGATGCCGCCGATCAGCAGGCGCAGAAGCTCAACGATGCCGCGCAGGCCATGAGCGGGATCGTCGAACTGATCGGCAACATCACCGGCCAGATCAACCTGCTGGCGCTGAACGCGACAATCGAATCGGCGCGCGCGGGCGAGGCCGGCAGGGGTTTTGCCGTGGTGGCATCCGAGGTCAAGAACCTCGCCAACCAGGCCAAGCACGCCACCGACACGATCTCGAAGGAAATCGAACAGCTCAATGGCGTGGCCGGCGAAGTCGCGGGATCTTTAACCGCCATCAAGTCGGCGATCGCCGGCGTCAACGAGTTCATCGCCTCGACCGCGGCCGCCGTCGAGGAACAGAGCATCGTGACCCAGGACATGTCGACCAACATGCAGCGGGCTTCGGCGGAACTGGCCTGTTGACGGCTTAGCCTCACGGCAGATCGGCGTCGAATAATTCACGCTCGCCGCGACACGGCACAGGGCTTGGGTTATACGAGCGGGAAAACCCCTTTCGCTCGCAAACGGACCTGCCCATGCCTTCCTCCCTGCAAAAAGTTGCTCTCGTCACCGGTGCTGCGCGCGGTATCGGGCTTGCGACGGCAAAGCGATTTCTCGCCGAGGGCTGGCAGGTAGCGCTGCTCGATATCGAGGGTGAGCTGCTGCGCGGCGCGGTCGCCGGCCTCGCCAAACCCGACGATACGCTGGCGCTGCATTGCGACGTCTCCGATGCAGGCGCGGTGGCTGATGCCATGGCGACGATGAACGGACGCTTCGGCCGGCTCGACGCGCTGATCAACAATGCCGGCGTCGCGGTGTTCGCGCCAATTCTCGACACGTCCGACGACGACTGGGCCCGCATACTGGCGGTCAATCTCACCGGGCCGTTCTTGTGCACCAAGGCGGCCGCGCCCCTGATGCGCGAACATGGCGGCGGCGCGATCGTCAACATCACCTCAATTTCGGCCGTGCGCGCCTCGACGCTGCGCTCGGCCTACGGCACCAGCAAGGCGGGACTGGCGCACCTGACCAAGCAGCTCGCGGTCGAACTGGCCTCGCTCGGCATCCGCGTCAACGCCGTTGCGCCCGGCCCGGTCGAGACCGCGATGGCCAAACAGGTCCACACGCCGGAAATCCGCGCCGACTATCACGACGCCATTCCGCTGAATCGTTACGGCCTGGAAGATGAACTGGCGGAAGCCGTGTTCTTCCTGTGCAGCGACCGGTCGAGCTACATCACCGGGCAGATCCTCGCCGTCGACGGCGGCTTCGATGCCGCCGGCATCGGCCTGCCGACGCTGCGCGGCGAGCGGCGGAACGGGTAGCAAGCCGATCAGCGCGTGTTCACTGCAACCACGCGCCAGCCGCCGGCGAGGCGATCGATCCTTGTCAGCGACAGCGGATCGATGACGAAACGCAGCGCGGAATCGGGCACCACATCGAGCGCGATCGCGAGCATGGCGCGGATGGTGCCGGAATGCACCACGAGCACCGCATCGCCCGGCGGCAGAAGTGCGAGCCCTGCCCGCGCGCGATCGATCTGATCGACGAAACTTTCGCCGCCTGGTGGCCGGTTGCCCGCCGGCGATTTCCAGAATTCATGATAGGCGGCGCCGAGCTCGGTGATGAGATCGTCATGGCGGCGGCCGGTCCATGCTCCGAAATCCTGCTCGCGAAAGGCCGATTGCTCGACCGGATCGAGACCGAGCCTGAGCGCGGTTTCCCGCGTCCGCCGCGCAGGACTGCAGACCGCCGAAGCGCCTACCGGCAACCTTGCTTCCACGGCGGCAAAGGCGGCAGCGTCACGAAGATCGGCCGGCGCATCCGGGCCGTGAATCACGCCGCGCGGTCCGTCGACCGGCGCATGGCGGATCAACCACAATCGCGTCTCCGCGCTCATGGCTGCGCCAGCCTTGCCGCAAGCAGGACGAGGATCGCGGTCTCGCTCACCTGCTCGGCGCCTCCCAGAACGTCGCCGGTCTGGCCGCCGATTTGCCGCATCGCCAGCCACGCCATGCAGAACCCACACAGGCCGGCCGCGAGCGCGGCGAACATCGCGTTGGTCCACGACAACGACAACAGCGCGATGACGAGTGCGAGCCCGCCCGCCATTGCCGATATCGCGGCATCGGGCTGACCGGCATTTCGGGCCAATCCATCCTTGCGCGCATACGGCAGGTTCATCGACATCGCAGGCAATATGCCGCGCGCCAGCGCGTGTGCGGCGATCAGCGCCGGCACGACATGGCTGTCGGGAATCGCCGCCAGGGCGGAAAGTTTTGCGGCAAAGCTCACCAGAAGCCCCACGGCGCCATACGTGCCCAGCCGGCTGTCGCGCATGATTTCGAGTTTCGCTTCGAGATTGCGGCCGCCGCCAAATCCGTCGGCGACATCGGCAAGGCCATCCTCGTGCAGCGCGCCGGTCAGGATGGCGCTGCCGCCGAGCGCCAGCGCCGCCGCGGCGAGATCCGGCACGCCGGCGTAGCGCAGGCCGAGGCAAAGCAGTCCCACCGCGGCGCCGATCAGCGCGCCAACCACCGGAAACATCCGGTGTGCGCGCACGAAATTTGGCGGCATCGCGCCGTCCGGATGCGGCATCGGCAGCCGCGTCAGGAAGGCGACGGCGGTTCTGAAATCGTCGAGCCATTCATTCATGGAGATGTCCGGAGAATCGCTTTAGCGTAGGGCTCTCTCCTGCGCCGAAGAGAATCGCATGCTGTTCGACAGTCTAGACGACATCCGCACCTTCTGTCGTGACTTGCCCGCCGGCGATCGGCGATTCGCGGAGGCCGCCACGCGCCGGCAGCAGAACCTGACCAAGCCGCCGGAGAGCCTCGGCCGCCTCGAAGAACTCGCGATCTGGCTGGCGCAATGGCAGGGCCGCGAGCAGCCCCGGCTCGATCGCGTCACGGTTGCGGTGTTCGCCGGCAATCACGGCGTCGCCGCGCGCGGCGTGTCTGCGTATCCGCCGGCGGTCACCGCGCAAATGGTGGCCAATTTCACTGCCGGCGGCGCGGCCATCAACCAGATCGCCCGGCTTGCCGGCGCCGAACTGCACGTGGTGCCGATCGAACTCGGGCGACCGACGCGCGATTTCACCGAAGCTGCTGCGATGGATGCCGACGAATATCTCGCCGCAATCGAAGAAGGCTGCAGCGCCGTGCCCGACGATTGCGACCTGCTCGCCGTCGGCGAGATGGGGATCGCGAACACGACGGCGGCAGCGGCGTTGTGCACGGCCTTGCTCGGCGGCAGCGCGGCGCGCTGGGCCGGCCGCGGCACCGGCATCGACGATGGCGGGCTGGCGCGCAAGCGTGCGGCGATCGAGGCGGCGCTTCATTTTCATCGCGGCATTCTCGGCGATCCGCTCGCGGTGGCAGCCGCACTCGGTGGCCGCGAACTTGCGGCGATCATGGGCGCTGTACTCGCGGCACGGCAACGGCGCATCCCGGTGCTGCTCGACGGGTTCGTGGCGACATCGGCGGTACTGCCGTTGGCGCGCCTGGATGCCGCCGCGCTGGATCACTGCCGCGCCGGACACGTTTCCGCCGAGGCGGGGCATCGTGATCTGCTGGGCGAACTCGGGCTGCGGCCGCTGCTCGATCTCGACATGCGGCTTGGCGAGGCGTCGGGCGCGGGCGTCGCCATCCTGCTGTTGCGGGCGGCGCTGGCCTGCCACGCCGGAATGGCTACATTTGCCGAGGCTGGCGTCTCCGGCGCTGGGGGATGACGAAACCTTGCCACATATGTGCCCGTAACTGTTGCGAAGACTGTCCGAACCCACGAGGAACCCGCAGATGCGAATCGCGGCGATCAAGGCAATCATTATCGCAGCCGCGCTGTCAGCGGCGATGACGCCGGCACGGGCCGAGATACGCATCCTCGCCAGCCCCGGCGGACAGGTCGGTCCGTTCCTCGACCTGTTCGACCGGGTCCGCGAATCCGGCGAGCGCGTTGTGATCGACGGGCCGTGCCTGTCAGCCTGCACGCTGGTGCTGATGACGGTGCCGGAGGAGCGCATCTGCGTGACGCGCCGCGCAGTGCTCGGATTTCACGCCGCGCGATCGATCGATTCACGCGGCAAGGTCTATGCCGAGCCGGAAGCCTCGCGCGCCGTGCTGGCAAGCTATCCGCCACCGGTGCGGGACTGGATCAGCCGCCGCGGCGGATTGACGTCGCGGATGCTGCTGCTGCGCGGACGTGAACTGGCCGCGATCTATCCAAGGTGCAGGTGAGATTTTGTAGTGAGGACTTGTAGGGTGGGCAAAGGCGCGCAAGCGACGTGCCCACCATCTTCATCGGAGCAAGAATGGTGGGCACGCTGCGCTTTGCCCACCCCATAATCCTGCCAGACCTCATCCTGAGGAGCCGCGTAAGCGGCGTCTCGAAGGATGAATGGCACCGGCCGGGCCTCATGGTTCGAGACGCCGCTTGCGCGGCTCCTCACCATGAGGGATCTGCGAACTCACATCTCCTTCGGGCAGTTCACCATCCAGGGGATGCCGAACTTGTCGACGCACATGCCAAAACCGTTGGAGAAGAAAGTTGGGCCGAACGGCATCCGCACTGTGCCACCTTCGGCCAAGGCGTTGAACCGGCGCTCGGCATCGGCGGGATCGTCGACCTGCAGCGACACGGAGAAGCCCTGCGGCTGGTGGTAATCGCCGGGGGTGGCATCGGACGCCATCAGCACCTCGCCGTCGATCGTGACGCTCGCATGCATCAGCTTCTTTTTCCACTCCGGCGGAATCGGCATGTCCGGCGGTCCGCCCTCGTAGTGAAACATCGCCCCAATCCTGGCGCCGAGAACCTTCTCGTAATACTTCAGCGCTTCCTCGCAATTGCCGTTGTAGAACAGATAGGGATTGAGCTGCATCGATTCCTCCTCGGGTACACGGAGTTTCGGGTGGCAATCTATTTCTCGGCGACCTTTTTCAGGTTGGCGAGACCGGCTTCGAAATCCTTGCCGATCATGTTGTCCAGGTTGATGAACACCTGGATCAGCCGGGACATGAAGTTCGCCGGACCATGCATCAGCCAGGTGACATGGGTGCCATCGCCCTGCGGCAGCATTGTGAATTCCGCGGTGTTGTGGCCCTCGAACGGCGTGAAGAAATCGAGCTTGATCACGATCTTTTGCGGCGCCGACGCTTCAAGGATTTCCATCCGGCCGGAGCCGACATTTTTGTCGCCATCCCAGGCATAGGTGGCGCCCTTGCCGCTTTCCGCCCCGCCATAGGTGCGCTTCATCGCGGGATCCTTGGTCTCGTAGGGCGACCAGTTCCGCCATTGGCGGAAATCGTCGATCAACGGGAAGATTTTTTCCGCCGGCGCCTTGATAGTGGCTGTACGCTGCACCCGCAGCCTGTCGGGCCTGGTCGCGGCGAGGATGAGAACGGCGGCAATGGCGATCGCCAGCACGACGGCGATGGCGGCAGTGATTTTGAGCATGTCCGGCTCCGGATCCGATTATCGTTCAGGCAAATCAACGGCGAAAAGGTCAGTCCGCCGGGAGTGCCACCGGCCCAAGGGGGTCGCACCCTTTCAAGACGAATGGCACGGATCGAAGCCGACAACGATACGGAGAATATTTTCGACGGCTGACGACGTCTAGAAATGAAAGAAATCGGCGCTTGTCAGCGAGCTTGCGACGACGTTTGTCAAAACGATCCTCATATCGGCTGCCCCCTGGTTTTCAGCGATGCCCGAGCTATTGGCATAGACAATTGTGTCCAAGCCGCTCTGGATCCACGCGATGCTGTGCGCAGCCACCTGGGTGCCGCCGGTGATAAGGCCCCCGATTACAGTGACACCGGTAATGGCTGAGGTGTCGATAATGTCGACCCCGTGAACGAAATCGGTAATGGTATCGAAGCTCGCGACCGTCGAATCGGAGGTCGCCATGAAGACAAACTGATCAGAACCGGCGCCTCCAGTGAGGAAGTCTGCACCCCCACCTCCTCTGATCAAATCATTACCGGTGCCGGTCACGATGGTGTTGGTCGAACTGCCGCCGGTGACCGTGAGGTTACCCGTATCGGCGCCTGCGGCGAGATTGCCGCCGGTCCCCAAAGTTACAACCGCTGCTGCCGATCCGGAAAGGGTCAGCGTATTCGCCGTCAACGCTGCCGCGTTGATGGTCACGACATCGCTGGCGCCGCTGGCGGCGATCGAGGTCGCCGCCGAGCCGGTGATGATCGAGATGGTATCGTCGGTGGCGTCCCCCGTCGTCACCGACAACACGCCGGTCAGGGAGCCAGCCGTGATGTTACCGATCAGTCCGGTCACCACCTCCGCCGCCGAGCCGGCCAGCGTCAAGGACGTATTGTTGGCCAGCGCCGCCGCGTTCACGGTTACTGTATCGCCCGCGCCGCTGGCTGTGATCGAGGTTGCTCCCGAGCCTGTCGTAATGCTGATGCCGTTGTCGGCTGCATTGCCCGTTGTCACCGTCAGCGCGCCTGCGAGCGAGTCGGCCGCGATATCTCCTACGAGTCCCGTCACCGTCTCGGCCGCCGAACCAGCCAGCGTCAGCACGGCATTCTGCGCCAGCGCCGTCGCGGTCACTGTCACGACATCGCTGGCGCCGCTGGCGGTGATCGAGGTCGCCGCCGAGCCGGTGGTGATCGCGATGGTGTTGTCGGTCGCGTCCCCCGTCGTCACCGTCAGCGCGCCGGTCAGCGAACTTGCGGTGATATTCCCGATCAGCCCGGTCACCACCCTCGCTGCCGAGCCGACCAGCGTCAGCGCGATATTGTTGGCCAGGGCCGCCGCATTGACGTCGAGCGCGACGCCGTTCGAGCTCGTGATGCTGGTCGCCGCGTTGCCGGTGACCACGTTCGCGATGCCGGCGGCGGCAGCGTTCGCGCCAAGCGTGATGGTGCTGGCGCCGGTAAGTCGCAGCGTCTCGACGCTGCTCGCCTTCAGGAAACCGGCATCGGTCAGCGTCGCCGCCGCCGTCATCTGAATGGTGTCGTTGCCGACACCGCCGGCGATGGTCGTGGCGGCAGCGAGGTTGACCGCCGAGGTAAAATTGAAGGTATCGCTGCCGGTGCCGCCGGTCAGGATATCCGCGCCGCCGCCGCCGGTGATGGTGTTGGTGCCGTTGCCGACCGTGATGGTGTTGGCGCCGGTGCCGCCGGTCACCGTGAGGTTGCCGGTGTATGCGCCGGCCGACAAATTGCCGGCATTGAGCGTCGCCGTGGCGGCGCTGCCGCCGGTCAGGGTCAGGGTCTGCCCCGCCGTCAGCGCACTCGCCGTGATCGTGTTCGACCCGCTCCCGGTGGCAATCGACAGCCCCGAGGCAACGGCGACGGCTGTCACGTTCAAGGCGCCGCTGACGGCGCTCGCTGCGAGATCGCCGCGCAACCCCGTCACCGTCCGCGCCGCCGACCCGGCCAGCGTCAGCGTCGCATTATCCGCCAGCGCCGTCGCGTTGACCGTCACGACGTCGCTGGCGCCACTGGCGGTGATCGAGGTCGCTGCCGAGCCGGTGGTGATCGAGATGGTGTTATCGGTGGCGTCCCCCGTCGTGACCGTCAGTGCGCCGGTCAGCGAAGTAGCCGTGATGTTCCCGATCAAGCCGGTCACTACCTCCGCCGCCGAGCCGACCAGCGTCAATGCAATATTGTTGGCCAGCCCGGCTGCGTTCACGGTTACCGTATCACCCGCTCCGTTCGCGGTAATCGACGTCGCCGCCGAGCCGGTCGTGATACTGATGCCGTCGTCAGCCGCGTCGCCCGTCGTCACCGTCAGTGCACCGGTCAGCGCGCCGGCCGCGACATCGCCAGCCAGCCCCGTCACCGTCCTGGCTGCCGAACCGGCCAGCGTCAGGGAAGTGTTCTGAGCCAGCGCCGTCGCGTTCACTGTGACGACATCGCTGGTGCCGCTCGCGTTGATCGAGGTTGCTCCCGACCCCGTCGTGATGCTGATGCCGTTGTCGACTGCGTTACCCGTCGTCACCGTCAGCGCCCCGGTCAGGGAGCCCGCCGCGATATTTCCTACCAGCCCCGTCACCGTCCCGGCTGCCGAACCGGTTAGCGTCAGCGCAGTGTTCTGCGCCAGTGCTGTCGCATTGACCGTCACGACATCGCCGGCGCCGTTGGCGGTGATCGAGGTCGCTGCCGAGCCGGTGGTGATCGAGATGGTATCGTCGGTGGCGTCCCCCGTCGTCACCGTCAGCGCGCCGGTCAGGGAGCTAGCCGTGATGTTTCCGATCAGCCCGCTCACCACTTCGGCCGCCGAGCCGACCAGCGTCAGCGCCGTGTTGTTGGCGAGCGCCGCAGCGTTCACCGTCACGACATCGCTGGTGCCACTGGCGGTGATCGAGGTCGCCGCCGATCCGGTCGTGATGCTGATGCCGTTATCAGCCGCATTGCCCGTCGTCACCGTCAGCACGCCCGTCAGCGAGCCGGCCGCGATGTCGCCGACCAGCCCTGTCACGGTCTCCGCCGCCGAACCGGCAAGCGTCAGCACGGCGTTCTGCGCCAGCGCCGTCGCGGTTACCGTCACGACATCGCTGGCCCCGCTGGCGGTAATCGAGGTCGCCGCCGAACCCGTGGTGATCGCGATGGTGTTGTCGGTGGCATTCCCGGTCGTCACCGTCAGCGCCCCGGTCAGCGAGCCGGCCGCAATATTCCCGATCAGCCCGGTCACTGTCCCGTCCGCAGACCCCGCCAGCGTCAGCGCGATGTTGTTGGCCAACGCCGTCGCATTGACGGTCACGGTATCGGTATTGGAACTGCCTGTTATCGACGTCGCCGCCGAACCGGTCGTGATATTGATGCCGTCGTCAGCCGCATCCCCCGTCGTCACCGTCAGTGTACCGGTCAGCGCGCCGGCCGCGATATCCCCAACCAGCCCCGTCACCGTCCTGGCTGCCGAACCGGCCAGCGTCAGCGCGGTGTTCTGAGCCAGCGCGGTCGCGTTGACCGTCACGACATCGCTGGTGCCGCTGGCCGTGATCGAGGTCGCTGCCGAGCCGGTCGTGATGCTGATGCCATTGTCAGCCGCATCGCCCGTCGTCACCGTCAGCACACCGGTCAGGGAGCCCGCCGCGATATTCCCGACCAGCCCCGTCACCGTCCCGGCTGCCGAACCGGCCAGCGTCAGGGCGACGTTCTGCGCCAGCGCCGTCGCGTTGACCGTCACGACATCGCTCGCTCCGCTGGCGGTGATCGAGGTCGCGGCCGAGCCGGTCGTGATCGCGATGCTATCGTCGGTGGCGTCCCCCGTCGTCACCGTCAGCGCGCCGGTCAGGGAACTTGCCGTGATGTTTCCGATCAGCCCGCTCACCACTTCCGCCGCCGAGCCGACCAGCGTGAGCGCGGTGTTGTTGGCCAGCGCCGCCGCATTGACCGTTACGATATCGCTGGTGCCACTGGCCGTGATCGAGGTCGCTGCCGAGCCGGTCGTGATGCTGATGCCGTTGTCAGCCGCGTTACCCGTCGTCACCGTCAACGCACCGGTCAGCGAACCTGCCGCGATATCGCCGACCAGTCCGGTCACCGTCTCCGCGGCTGAGCCAATGAGCGTTAGCGCCGTGTTCTGCGCCAGCGCCGTCGCATTCACCGTCACGACGTCGCCGGCGCCGCTCGCCGTGATCGAGGTCGCCGCCGATCCGGTGGTGATCGCGATGCCGTTGTCGGTGGCATTACCGGTCGTCACCGTCAGCGTACCGGTCAGCGAGCTTGCCGTGATGTTGCCGATCAGCCCGGTCACGACCTCCGCCGCCGAGCCGACCAGCGTCAATACCGTGTTATTGGCCAGCGCCGCCGCGTCGACATTGAGCGTGACGCCGTTGGAATCCGTGATGCTCGTTGCGCCATTGCCGGTGGTCACGTTCACGATGCCGGCGGCGGCCGCGTTCGCGCCAAGCGTAATGGTGCTGGCGCCGGTCAGCCGCAGCGTCTCGATGCTGCTCGCATTCAGGAAACCGGCGTCGGTCAGCGTTGCTGCCGCCGTCATCTGAATGATGTCATTGCCGGCGCCGCCGGCGATGGTGGCCGCAGCGCCAAGGTTGACGGCGGAGGCGAAGTTGAAGGTGTCGCTGCCGGTGCCGCCGGTCAGGATATCCGCCCCGCCGCCGCCGGTGATCGTGTTGGTGCCGTTGCCGACCGTGATGGTGTTGGCGCCGGTGCCGCCGGTCACCGTAAGGTTGCCGGTGTAGGCGCCGGCCGACAAATTGCCGGCATTCAGCGTCACCGTGGCGGCGCTGCTGCCGGTCAGGGTCAGGGTCTGCCCCGCCGTCAGTGCGCTCGCCGTGATCGTGTTCGATCCGCCGCCTGTTGCAATCGACAGCCCCGAGGCAACCGCGACGGTCGTCACATTCAATGCACCGCTGACGGCGCTCGCTGCGAGATCGCCGCGCAACCCCGTCACCGTCCGCGCCGCCGACCCGGCCAGCGTCAGCGTCGCATTATCCGCCAGCGCGGTCGCGTTGACTGTCACGACATCGCTGGCGCCGCTGGCGGTGATCGAGGTCGCCGCCGAACCCGTGGTGATCGAGATGGTGTTGTCGGTAGCGTCAGCGGTCGTGACCGTCAGCGCGCCGGTCAACGAACTTGCCGTGATGTTCCCGATCAGCCCGGTCACCACCTTCGGCGCCGAGCCGACCAGCGTCAGCACGATATTGTTGGCCAGCAGGGCCGCATCGACGTTGAGCGTGACACCGTTGGAACTCGTGATGCTGGTCGCCCCCGTGCCTGTGACCACGTTGACGATGCCGGTACTGGCCGCATTCGTTCCCAGCGTGATGGTGCTGGCGCCGGTCAGCTTCAGCGTCTCGACGCTGCTCGCCTTCAGGAAGCCGGCATCGGTCAGCGTCGCCGCCGCCGTCATCTGAATGGTGTCGTTGCCGGCGCCGCCGGCGATGGTCGTGGCGGCAGCGAGGTTGACGGCGGAAGCGAAGTTGAACGTATCGCTGCCGGTGCCGCCGATCAGGATATCCGCCCCGCCACCGCCGGTGATGGTGTTGGCACCGTTGCCCACCGTGATGGTGTTGGCGCCGGTGCCAGCTGTCACCGTGAGGTCGCCAGTGTAGGCGCCGGCCGACAAATTGCCGGCATTGAGCGTCGCCGTGGCGGCGCTGCTGCCGGTCAGGGTCAGGGTCTGCCCCGCCGTCAGCGCGCTCGCCGTGATCGTGTTCGCCCCGCTGCCCGTTGCAATCGACAGACCCGAGGCGACCGCGACGGCCGTCACGTTCAATGCACCGCTGACCCCGCTCGCCGCGAGATCACCGCGCAACCCCGTCACGGTCTGCGCCGCCGACCCGGCCAGCGTCAACGTCGCGTCATCCGCCAGAGCTGTCGCGTCGACGCTGAGCGCAACGCTATTGAAGTCCGTGATGGCGGTCGTTCCCGTCCCTGTGACGATGTTCACGATGCCTGCGCTTGCTGCGTCCGCACCAAGCGTTACCGTGCTCGCTCCCGTCAGTTGCAGGGTCTCCACCGAAGTGACATTCGCGAAGTCGCCACTGCCGAGCGTCACCGGCGCGGTCATTGAGATGGCATCGGCGCCGCCGTTGCCATTGACTTTGCCCAGCGCAACGAGGCTCTCCCGGGAAGCAAAGACAAACGTGTCACCGCTTGCGGTGCCTTCGATCCACGCCGCCAGGAATGCACTGGTGTTTCCGGCAGCGTCCGAAGCGCTTGCGCTGAATGTGCGGATGCTGGAATTGGTGACCGATCCGGTTGTGACGTAACTCCACGAGCCCGAGGCCGAGGCCGTCACCGCAGCCAGTTGCGTATCGCCTTCAAATATCGCGACAATGCTGTTTGGTTCAGCCGTCCCGTTCAACGCCCAATGGTTGCCCCCCGGCCCACCCTGAGCAATGCTCGTGATCGTCGGAACCGCCGGCGCCGTGGTGTCGATCTGCGGCACAGCAGCCCGACTGGTCGCTGCCGTCGTGAATTCAATCAGGCTGGAATCCGGGAAGACGGCAAACGCCGCGGCCGCACTGCCGGGTGCCGGCTTGCCCGTGACGGGGGCGGCGGTTACCACGTCGACGATTGCATCGGCAGGTAGCGGTCCGGCAGGGTTTTGCGGATACGCGGACGACTTGACGACGGTCGTTTGACCGTGGTGAGCATCAGGGCTCGCGTTGGTATCAGCCCCGGAAGGTTTGGCGCGACGGAGTTTTGCGCCATCGTCAAGGGGCGTCGGCCCCGCATCCGCGTCCGATAGATCGCCATCGCGAGATGCATCATGGCGTTCCGATGCGGCGCAAGCCTTGTCGCAGAACGGATCCTGGTCCGCGGGGCGGTGTGATGGCGCGCCATGGCTCTCGCCGTCATATTCCAGCGCGGGACTCTCTCGCGCATCGAGCCACAGCAACGCAGCAATGATAATCGTATCAAGGCCTGCCAGGAACGGCAGCAAGATACGACGCTTGGCGCGCGCAAGGGCTACGACGGGTAACATCGACAGGCTGAGAACATCGTCTATCGAAGACCGATTCTCGATCCGCGACCGAATGGAGGTATCAACCTAGTTCTTGGGCTGATGGCACAAGCGCGTTGATTTGCAGCCAACCGGGCGGTCGTCTCTCTTGGAATTCGTCAATCAAGTGCAGCGCCGAGCGCCAAATTAGTAATCCGGTAACCACAGCCGCAGGGATTAAAAGTCCTTGCGTAAGACCCGTCTGCAAATCGAAGCTTCAACAGCTCAACTTGTAACTTAAATTTCTTAATATGGACGTAATGGCATAAATGCCAAAAACTGCTGCGAAATCAAATAAATAGAGATTGGACCGGATTCGCTCCAGCCCATCTTCCATAAGGAAGAATTACTCCGCTACCGTCTTGCCGCGGAGCTGGCTGTCGCGCTGCAGGCGGTCGAGGTGCATGCGGATGTGGGCGGCCTCGGCGGACGTGTTCGCCAGCGCGATGGCGCGATCGAAGTCGGTTCGGGCCTCGTCGTTGCGGCCGAGTTGCATCAGGAACGCGCCGCGTACCCCGAAGTAATGGAAATAGTTCGACAGCCGCGCCGCCAGCGGCTCGATCATATCGAGCGCCGACTCAGGACCCCGCACCTTGGATACCGCGACCGCGCGGTTCAGCGTCACCACCGGCGACGGCTGCATGATCTCGAGCGCACCGTAGAGCAGGTCGATCTGGGTCCAGTCGGTATCTTCGGGCTTCTCGGCACGGGCGTGCAGCGCCGCGATTGCGGCCTGCACCTGGTAGGGACCGCTGCGGCGATGGCGCATCGCCTTGTCGATCAGCGCCAGCCCCTCGGCAATCAAGGACTTGTTCCACTGCGTGCGGTCCTGATCGTCGAGCAGGATCACCGCGCCGTCCGAGTCGAAGCGCGCCGCGCTCCGCGCGTGCTGCAGCAGCAACAGCGCGGTCAGCCCCATGATCTCCGGCTCGCTCTGGAACAGTCGCAGCAACAGCCGCGCCAGGCGGATGGCCTCCTCGCACAGCGGCGCGCGGATGCCGGCGGTATCGCCGCTCGCCGAATAGCCCTCGTTGAAGATCAGATAGATCATGGCGGCGACCGCCGAGAGGCGCTCCGATCGCTCCACCGCGCCCGGCGTCTCGAACGGGACGTCGGCGTCGGCGACCCGCGCCTTGGCGCGCGTGATGCGCTGCTCCATCGCGGCCTCCGAGACCAGAAACGCGCGCGCGATCTGCTTGACCGTCAGGCCCGAGACGATGCGAAGCGCGAGCGCGATCTGCTGCGTCGCCGGCAGGTCCGGGTGGCAGCAGATGAACAGCAGCCGCAGGATGTCGTCGCGATAATGCGAACCGTCGAGCCGCTCGGCGAGCCGATCCTCGGCATCGTCGAGATCGGAGATCGCATCTTCCTCGGGCAAGGGCTGCTGCTTCTTGCCGCGCCTGATATCGTCGATCGCGACGTTGCGGCCGACCATGATCAGCCACGCCGCGGGATCGCGCGGCGGGCCGTTCTGCGGCCAGCTCTTCAGCGCCCGCAGGCAGGCATTCTGAAAGGCTTCCTCGGCGGTATCGAGATCGCGGAAATAGCGCAGCAGCGCGCCGACCGCCTGGGGACGCGCCGAGGTCAGCGCGCTATCGATCCAGGCGGTATCGGTCACGACGGCAGGCTCCCCGGCCTGAGCAGGCCGACGGGGCGGATCTCATAGGCGCCGCCGGGATTGGCCGCGGCAAGATCGCGCGCGACGTCGAGCGCCTCGTCGAGATTCTTGCAGTCGACGACATAGAAGCCGAGCAATTGTTCCTTGGTCTCGGCGTACGGACCGTCCAGCACCAGCGGCGGATCGTCCTTGCGCAGCGTGGTGGCTGCCGTGGTCGGCAGCAGCCGCGCCACCGGACCGAGCCGGCCTTGTTTGGCGAGCTTGTCCTGCACGACGGAAAGCTTCTGCATCACCGCGGCGTCCTGTTCCTTGGTCCAGGAACCGACGGTGTCTTCGTCGTGATAGCAAAGAATGGCGTACATCATGAGTTGAAGGCATCTCCGTTGTCTTGATGACGAACGATTATGCCCGGCGCCGACAGGTGCGTCGAAGAAATTTTGGGATGTTCCTTTGGGCCGTCGCTCAGGGACCGACGATCGGAGGCGGCGGCGGATTGAAGTGCCGCCAGGCGTGAACAATCGCCGTGGAACAAAGGCTGCACACACAGAGAATGAGAAGGATGTTCCTGGCCGTTCTCACCTGACGGCCTCGATTTTACGGCCGCCAAAGTCGCGGTGATTGTTCTGATAGGCGAGCGCCAGCCACAACATCACCGCGAGGATGACGTACTTGCGCATCACCAGTAGACGCCATAGCGGGCGGCGATCCGGCGGGCCTTCTGTTCGTCGATCTGGCGCCGGGTCAGGGCCTGGGCCTGCACCTGGGCTTGGGACTTTTGCACGCGGGAGGGCTGCGGCCTTGACACCTTGGCAGGCGGCGACGCCTGCGTCGGCGCGGCCTGGGCCGTTGCCGCGGGCGCAGCCGGGGCGGACGTTGCGGCGACGGGCGCTGCTGTCGGCGCGGCTGCTGGAGCCGCAGCCGGCGTAGCAGGTGCGGCGACCGCCGAAGAATCGCTGGCGGCCAGGATCAGTTCGCGGGCTTCGACGGCCTGCACAGAGGCGGCGGCCAGAACGAAAGCCGAAACCAGGATCAATTTGCGCATCTGAAGTCTCCCTTGTTTGATGAAATGACGATAGAGAAAGCGTTCGATTGTTTATGTGAGGACGGTCACGCCGACCTTCCGAGGCGAAGGCCGGCGATGCGAAGGGAATGCCAATGAAGAAGGGTGCGCTCGCCTTGCTGGTGCATGGCGGGACTGAAAACTGGTCGCCGCAGCGCTGGAAAACCCGGTTCGACGACGTCTGCAGGGATCGCCGCGTGCTGCTGCTGCCGGATTCGTCGTTCGACCCCGCGGAGGTGCACTATGCGGCGGTGTGGAAGCCGCATCCGGGAGACCTGGCCGGATTTCCCAATCTGCGCGTGATCTTCAATCTCGGCGCGGGCGTCGATGCGCTGATGGTCGATCGCTCATTGCCCGACGTGCCGCTGGTCCGTGTCGCGGTCGGTGATCTCACCGCGCGGATGACGGAATATGTCGTGCTGCATGTGCTGATGCACCACCGGCAGGAGCTCTATTTGCGGGAATCGCAGCGCGAGAAACGCTGGGCGCCCAAATCGCAATGCGCGGCGAACGCGATCTCGGTCGGCGTCATGGGGCTCGGCACGCTCGGGGCAGATGCGGCCGACGTGCTCAAGCGGCTGGGCTTTCGCGTCGCGGGCTGGAGCCGCAGCCCGAAAGCGATCGACGGCATCGACTGCTTTCATGGCGAGGGACAGATCGAAGCATTTGCTCGACGGACCGACATCCTGGTCTGCCTGCTGCCGCTGACACCAGAAACGCGCCACGTTCTCAACCGCGCGCTGTTTGAAAAACTCAATCGCACCAGCCCGCTCGGCGCGCCGGTGCTGATCAACGCGGGCCGCGGCGGCCTGCAGAACGAGGCAGACATCCTGCAATGCCTCGACGACGGCACCCTCGGCGGCGCTTCGCTCGACGTCTACGAGACCGAGCCGCTGCCGGCGGACAGCCGGTTCTGGACCCATCCGAAGGTGGTGCTGACCCCGCACAACGCCGCCGACACCGATCCGGACGAGATATCCAAATATGTCGCGCAGCAGATCGAGCGCTTCGAGGCCGGTGGCGCGCTGGAGAACGTGGTGGATCGCAAGCGCGGGTATTAATCGCTCCGTCATTCCGGGATGGTACGCCAGCACCAGACCCGGAATCTCGAGATTCCGGGTTCGATGCTTGGCATCGCCCCGGAATGACGGACTAAGGCCCCACCATCACATCAATCGCGCCATTGACGATCGCTTCCAGTTCCTTGCGCGGCGTGCGAGCGCGGGCGCGGATGGCGATGGTGTGGATCGTGGACGAGGCAATTTGCGCCAGCGCGACGGGGTCGGCGCTTGCGGGTAGTTCGCCCTTCTCCTTCGCGCGCCGGAAACAGGCCGCAAAGGCCTTGTCGAGTTCGGCAAGGCCTTCCAGAACCATGGCGCGGATATCGGGATCGGACACCGCCTCGGAGGCCGCGGTCATCACCGTGAAACAACCGCGCGGACTGTCGCCGGATAGATAGATATCGAGCGCGACCGCATAGATGCGTGCGAGGCGCTGGCGGATCGGCAGTTCGTCACGAAAGATGCCGGCCATCGCCGCGCGCGCGTCCTCGCGATAGCGCTGGTAGCTCTTGATGAAGAGCTCGCGCTTGTCGCCGAACGCCCCGTAAAGGCTCGGCCGGTTCATTCCGGTGGCGGCAGATAGATCGTCGAGCGAGGTCGCGGCGAACCCTTCCTTGCGAAACAGATCGAGCGCCTTGCCGAGCGCGACCTCCGGCTCGTAGGTGCGCGGCCGGCCGCGGCGCTTGGGCGGCACCGGTGAATCTATCCTCACCACAGGCGGCTTCGTCCTTTTTTGTACCATATCGCAATAAATTCCTTGACCGGATTTATATTATGCGGAACAGTATAAAAATCAATCCGCCTACCCTCATTGTCGGGCCGCGATTGATCAACCGCCAAGGAGGCACCCCATGGATTTGTATTTCTCGCCGCTCGCCTGCTCGCTGGCGACCAGGATCGCATTGTACGAAGCCGGCACCGAGGCCAACTATCTCGAGGTCGATCCCAAGACCAAGGTGGTGCAGCAGGACGGTTCGGATTTTCGTGGCGTGAATCCGCTCGGGTTGGTGCCGACACTGCGCACCGACGACGGGCTGGTGCTGACCGAGAACGCCGCCATCCTGCAATATGTCGCGGACCGCTTCCCGAACGCCGGCATCTCGGCCGCGTCAGGCATGGAACGCAGCCGGCTGCATCAATGGCTCTGCTTCATCGGCACCGAGTTGCACAAGGGCCTGTTCGTGCCGGTGCTCGACAAGACCGCGCCCGCGGAGATGAAGTCCCACGTCATCAGCAAAGGGCTTTCGCGGCTCGACTATCTCGACAATTACCTGAAGGGCCGCCAATTCCTGCTCGACCATTTCAGCGTGGCCGACGCCTACCTCGTCACCGTCATCAACTGGACCATGGCGACGCCGCCGATTGAACTGGCGAAATGGCCGAACGTGAAAGCCTATTACGAACGGCTGCGCAGCCGTCCCAGCATCGCGAAGGCGGTCGCCGAGGAGTTCGAACTCTACAAGGCCGAACTCGCGCGGCATAAGGCGGCGGCGTAAGCGCGCGCTCTCACCACGTCGTCCCGGCGAAGGCCGGGACGACGTGGTACTAGACCGGACTGTCGCCCAACCCCGGCACATCCGCCGGGCGCGGCCCTGGGGCAGGCCAGTGAAAGCGCCGATCCTTCTCGGCGATCGCGATGTCGTTGATCGAGGCTTCGCGCCGACGCATCAGACCGTGCGCGTCGAACTCCCACTGCTCGTTGCCGTAGGAGCGAAACCATTGCCCGGCGCCGTCGTGCCATTCGTATTGAAAGCGCACGGCGATGCGGTTGCCGTCGAAAGCCCATAGGTCCTTGATCAGGCGATAGTCGTGCTCCTTCGCCCATTTGCGGGTGAGAAAAGCGACGATCGCGGGACGGCCCTCGAAGAATTCGGATCGGTTGCGCCAGCGGCTATCCTCGGTATAGGCCAGCGCGACGCGTTCGGGATCGCGTGAATTCCAGGCGTCCTCCGCCATGCGCGCCTTCTGCGCGGCGGTCTCTCTGGTGAACGGCGGAAGCGGTGGACGCGACATGGTGACCCTCGGCGGCTGGTGAGCGCGCAAATCTATCGCGTTGCCCCGCGGAGTCGATAGCGATCGGCGTATTGGCCGATCACGATTCCAGATCGGCTTTCATCAACAGCCGCAGCGATTTCGGGATCGGTTTTGCCCGTCCCTCGCTGATGAAGGCGACGCGCACCTCGGCCTTGACCAGCACCTCGCCGCCGCGCCGCACCTCCTGCGCCAGCGTGATCGAGGCGCCCTTCACCGCGACCGGCCATGTCACCACGTCGAGCACGTCGTCCATCCGCGCCGGGCGCATGAAATCGAGATGCATCGAGCGGACCACGAAGGCGAAACCCGGCGATTCCTCATGCGCCTGCTCGAACAGCGCGTGCTGCTCGGCGCCCATCAGCCGCAGATGGTTGGTGCGCCCGCGCTCCATGAAGCGCAGGTAGTTGGCGTGATAGACGATGCCGGAAAAATCGGTGTCCTCGTAATAGACGCGGACCTGCATGTGATGGCGGCCGTCGCGGATCTCGCCGTCGAGAATGGGTGATGTCACTTGCGGGCCCCTGATCGCGCTGGAGAACAGTGGTTTTGCGCAAATCGGCGCAGCGCGCAAGCGCTGCGGGGCGGCGCTACGCTACCGCCGGTGCTGTCCGCCACCCACCGTCACCGGCACGATTTCCGGAGGAACGCCGAGGCGGAACGGCATCAGGCTGCAGCCGAGGCCGCCGGAGACGACGACGTCGCAGAACTCCAGAAGGTGACGACGTGAAGGCATGTGATTTCAACCGTGATGCGTCGCAAGGATGTTGGCGGATTGGGCCTGAATTGCGGTGCGTTTGTGCAGATCGCCTGCAGGTCTCCAGCAGCTTCTCACCACCTGTTACCCCCGATCAGCCATGGCTCGCCCGTCATGAATGAATCCCGCCGAGCAGCGAGCGCAGCCTGACGTCATGTTCCGCCTCGGATTCGATGCGATCGATCATCTCGGCGCCATGCGCGTAAAACAGTGCCAGCGTGAGTTTGTCATTTGGCTGCATCGCCATCGGCTCGCCGGTCTCGGCGCGCAGCACCTCGCGTGCGAGATCGCGCGCGCGATCAGGCCTTCTGTGCGACAGACGATTGAAGTACATCAATACTGCCCACACACCGGAGATCTGGTCGCACCGGCCCAGGTGCTGCAGCGCGCGCCACACCGACGCGAGTTCAGGAATAGGCATCGCATCGAGGAAACCATCGGCATCGTCGGGCGTAGCGAGTTCCGACGTCGCCGCGATGACGGCGAGCACTTTAGCGTCTACAGGCAAGCTCAAGAGTCTGCACTCCATGGCGACACGAGCCGACCGTCATCAAGCGGCCGGCAAGTTCAGCATCTGCCCTTAGTGCGCCATTGAAGCGATCCGGTTCGAAGCGATCAATCGTCGCTGTCGCCGTTGCCGAACAACCCGAACTGCGCCGGATCGCGCGCCGGCTCGGCGAGGCCGAGATGGCGGAAGGCGTGGGAAGTAAGCAGCCGGCCGCGCGGGGTGCGCTGCAAATAGCCGCACTGGATCAGGAACGGCTCGATGATGTCCTCGATGGCGTCGCGCGGTTCGGACAGTGCCGCCGCCATCGTCTCGACGCCGACCGGGCCGCCGCCATAGTTCAATGCAATCGTCGTGAGATAACGCCGGTCCATGGCATCGAGACCGGCGGCGTCGACTTCGAGTGCGCTAAGCGCATGGTCGGCGATAGCGCGATCGATCGAACTTGCGTCCGCAGCGGAAGCAAAGTCGCGCACGCGGCGCAGCAGTCGTCCGGCGATGCGCGGGGTGCCGCGGGCGCGGCGCGCGATCTCGTTGGCGCCGTCGGGCGTCATGCCGATATTGAGCACGCGGGCGCCGCGGGTGACGATCTTCTCCAGCTCTTCCTCGGTGTAGAAATTCAACCGCACCGGAATGCCGAAACGGTCGCGCAGCGGATTGGTCAACAACCCTGCGCGCGTGGTGGCGCCGACAAGGGTGAATTTCGCCAACTCGATTTTGACCGAACGCGCCGCAGGTCCCTCTCCGATGATGAGGTCGAGCTGAAAGTCCTCCATCGCGGGATAGAGCACTTCCTCGACTGCCGGGCTGAGGCGATGGATCTCGTCGATGAACAGCACATCGCGCTCTTCGAGATTGGTCAGCAGCGCCGCGAGATCGCCGGCCTTGGCGATCACGGGGCCCGATGTGGCGCGAAAGCCGACACCGAGTTCACGTGCGACGATCTGCGCCAGCGTGGTCTTGCCAAGGCCCGGCGGACCTACGAACAGCACGTGATCCAGCGCTTCGTTACGCTTGCGGGCCGCCTCGATGAAGATCGAGAGATTCTTCCGCGCCTGCGCCTGGCCGACGAATTCCGACAGCGATTGCGGCCGCAACGCGGTGTCGCCGACATCGTCGGAACGCCGCTCGGGGGTGACGATGCGGGAGGGTGTGTTCACTCGCTGCCCCGCCTGTATTTGTTGGGCAGCAGTTCGCCGATGCTCACGACTTTCGGCGCCTTGCCATTGTCGGGAACGATGACGCGCGCATTGGCGTCATAGTCGTGGATCAGTTCGCGGCAGATGCCGCAGGGCGAGACGACCGCGATCTTGCCGGGCTCGCCGGGCTTCGGATGACGCACGGCGACGATGGTCTCGATGCCGCGATCGCCGGTTTCGGTGATGGCGCGGCCGATGGCGATGGCCTCGGCGCAGACCGCGATCCGGCCGATATAGGCGTCGATATTCACGCCGGTGACGATACGGCCGTCGCGCGTCCGCATCGCCGCGCCAACTTCCTGCCAATCGTTGCGGTAGCGCTGGCTGATGGCCTCGGTGGCGCTCGCGATCAGCTCTTCGTCGTCGTTACTCAGCATGGTGGAAAACACATTCCTTGTCAGTCAGCGCCCGGCCGGCGGCAGTCTACTTCGCCAGTTCCTTCAGGCCCAGCCGGATCAATTGCGCCGTCTCGGCATTTTCGCCGGCACTGCGCGAGGCGGATGCTATGGCGGCGGCCGCCTGCGGCTGGCCGTAGCCGAGATTGACCAGCGCGGAAATCGCATCCGTGACCGGGCGCGGCGCGCGCTGGTCGTCGATCGCGCCGGCGAGATGCACCACCGCCGGATCGACATTGGCGAACGCAGGCGCCTTGTCCTTCAATTCGGTGACGATGCGCTCCGCGACTTTCGGGCCGACGCCGGGCGTACGCGACACCGCAGCCTTGTCGCGCAGCGCAATCGCGTTGGCGAGTTCGGCCGGCGGCAGCGTCGAGAGAACAGCCAATGCGACCTTGGCTCCGACGCCCTGCACCGTCTGCAGCAGGCGAAACCATTCGCGTTCGAGATCGCTGCGGAAGCCGAACAGCTTGATCTGGTCCTCGCGCACATGGGTTTCGATCGACAGCACCGCCGCCTCGCCGGGCGACGGCAGCGCCTGCAGCGTGCGCGACGCGCAATGCACCTGGTAGCCGACGCCGCCGACGTCGAGGATCACGTAGTCCTCGCCATAGGAATCGATCAGGCCTTTCAGTTTGCCGATCATAGGCTGGCGACCCTCAGCCGCAGCGCCACGCCGCCACGGTGGTGCGCGTGCGTGATCGCGATCGCCAGTGCATCGGCGGCATCGGCCGAGTTCGGCTCGGCCTTCGGCAGCAGGATCTTGAGCATGACCGCGATCTGGTTCTTGTCCGCATGTCCGGCGCCGACCACGGTCTTCTTGACCTGGTTGGGCGCATATTCCGCAACCGATATGCCGAACATTGCGGGCGCCAGCATGGCGACGCCGCGCGCCTGGCCAAGCTTCAGAGTGGCGACGCCGTCCTTGTTCACAAATGTCTGTTCCACCGCAGCCTCCGCCGGCCTGAAATCGCCGAGGACTGCGGCAAGCCCTTCATGAATGGCCAGCAGGCGGCGGGCCAGCGGCAGATCGCCCGGCGGCTCCACCGAACCGCAGCCGACGAAGGCGAGCCGGTTGCCCTCGCTCTCGATCACGCCCCAGCCGGTGCGGCGCAGGCCGGGATCGATGCCGATGATGCGGACGGGTTGGCGAATCGATACAGGTGTCATGGCGTAGTGATAACGCCAGAGGGGCATGAACGAAACATAAAGAGAACGGAAATCCCCTGCCAAGGGATTGTCGTGCCGCACGCTCACCTCGTCATCCCCGCGGAAGCGGGGATCCAGTACGCCGAGACTTCTCGGCCCAAGCTGAGGCCTCTGGAATACTGGATCGCCCGGTCAAGCCGGGCGACGACAGTGGAGTGTGGAGAGACGCGCCGGAGACCGATCACCCGCCCATCTTGGCGACCAGCGCGTCGGAAATCTCGAAATTGGCGTAGACGTTCTGGACGTCGTCGTGCTCGTTCAGGAGATCCATCAGCTTCAGGAGCTTCTCGCCGGTGTCGTCGTCGACAGCGATCGTGTTTTGCGGCTTCCAGGTCAGCGCCGCCTTGCGGGCTTCGCCGAATTTCGCTTCCAGCGCCTTGGCGACTTCGCGAAAGGTTTCCTGCGAGGCGTAGATCTCATGGCCGCTTTCGCTTGATATCACGTCGTCGGCGCCGGCCTCGATCGCCGCATCCAGCATCGCGTCGTCGGAAGCGACACTTGAGTCGTATTCGATGATGCCGGTGCGGTCGAACATGAAGGCGACCGAACCGGTTTCGCCGAGATTGCCGCCGGACTTGGAGAAGAAGGAGCGGATGTCGGAGGCGGCGCGGTTGCGGTTGTCGGTCAGCGCCTCGACGATCACGGCGACGCCGCCGGGGCCGTAGCCCTCGTAGCGGATTTCGTCGTAGCTCTCGCTTTCGCCGCCGGTCGCCTTCTTGATGGCGCGCTCGATATTGTCCTTCGGCATGTTCTCCTGGCGCGCCGCGATCACGGCCGCGCGTAGCCGCGGGTTCATCGCGGGGTCCGGGGTTCCGAGCTTGGCCGCGACCGTGATTTCCCGCGCCAGCTTGCCGAACAGTTTTGACTTCTGGGCATCCTGCTTGCCCTTGCGGTGCATGATGTTCTTGAACTGGGAATGGCCGGCCATGCAGCGCTCTCTGGGGTTCGTCCGGGAGGAAATGGGGGTGAATCGCGGCCTTATAGGCCGGCAATCGGGCGAAATCAAAGATTTGCGGCCGGCCCGGCTACTAAAGTAGCTCCCGTCCGCCGGAATATCAGGCAGTTGTTAACCCTGATTTCATGCTCGGATGAGAAGATGTTCCACCCTTCCTCAACTTTCAAGAGATGCCATGGCGCTCGGTTTGTTCAAGAAGCAGGTGCCGCAAACCACCGCGCCTGCCGCGGAAGTCACGGCTGTGCAGGCTCCGGCCACGACCGAGACCGCCGAGGGCGATTCCGCCCGGGAGATCCTTGAGCTCCTGGACCTCGAACTTGGCGCGATGATCCGCCAGCTGGAACGCGCCGCCAATTCGGTCGCCGGTGGCGCTGAGGCGACCGCGGCGACGCTATCAACCATCCGCAAGCGCACCGACGCGCTGACCGGCCGGACTGCCGCCGCCCAGGGCACGGCGACGACCTTTTCGCATGCCGCCGACAAGTTCACCGATTCGGCGCAGGGCATCGGCAGCCAGGTCCGCGACGCCGGCAAGCTCGCCGACCAGGCGGGCGAGGCCGCGCGCGAAGCCAGCGCCAATGTGGACCGCCTGCGGGAATCCTCGGCGGCGATCGGCAACGTCGTCAATCTGATCGCGCAGATCGCGCGGCAGACGACGCTGCTGGCGCTCAATTCCACCATCGAGGCCGCGCGCGCCGGCGAGGCCGGGCGCGGTTTCGCCGTGGTCGCCACCGAGGTGAAGGCACTGGCGGTGCAGACCCAGGACGCCACCAAGGAAATCACCAGGAAGATCGAGGCGCTGCAGCGCGACGCCGCAGGCTCGGTCGATGCCGTGCACCGCATTTCTCAGGCGATCGAAGCGATCCGTCCGGTGTTCGAGAACGTCAACGGCGCGGTCGCCGAGCAGAACGCGACCACCGGCGAGATGGCCGACAACGCGGCTTCCGCCTCCAGCTTCATCGCCTCGGTCGGCGACAGCGCGACCGAGATCGACAGCGCAGCGAGGGAAGCCGAAGCGCACGGCGAAACCGTCGCCAAGGCCGGGCGCGCGGTGACGACTTTTGCGCAGAAGTTGAAGTCGCGCTGCGCCGTGCTGCTGCGGCAGGGAGAGAAGGACGGCGACCGCTACGAGCGCCGCAAGGACGACAGGCTGCCTTGCAGCCTCAAGATCGAGATCACCTCGCCGCGCGGGACGATATCGGCACCGGTCTACGAAATTTCCAGGGGCGGCATTCTGGTCAGCGGGCGTGATGCGGAAGCGCTGGCGCAGGGCCAGAGCTTCAACGCCGTTCTGGAGCATGTCGGCGCCTGCCGGATCCGCATCGTCCAGCGCTCCAAGGCGGGTACGCACGCGCAGTTCGAGCGGCCGGATACCGCGTTGATGGAGAAGATCGAAGACCGGCTGTGGGGGATCCAGGACGACAACACCGAAGCCGTCACCCGCGCGATGGAAGCCGGCGCCGCGTTGACCAAGATCTTCGAGAATGCCGTGGCCAGCGGCGCGATCTCGATCGAGGACATGTTTGACACCGACTATGTCGAGATCGCCGGCAGCGACCCCGTGCAGTATCGCACCAGGATCCTGGACTGGGCCGATCGCGCGCTGCCGCCGTTCCAGGAAGCCTTCCTCGCCAAAGACCCGCGGATGGCGTTCTGCGCGATGATCGACCGCAACGGCTATTTGCCCGTGCACAACAAGATCTATTCACACCCGCAGCGGCCGGGCGACGTCACCTGGAACACCGCCAATTGCCGCAACCGCCGCATCTTCAACGATCCGGCCGGCCTTGCCGCCGGACGTAACCAGCGCGCCTACCTGATCCAGAGCTACGCCCGCGACATGGGCAACGGCAACACCGTGATGATGCGCGAGATCGACGTGCCGGTCCGCGTCAAGGGCCGCCACTGGGGCGGCTTCCGTACGGCGTATCGGCTCTGATCAGCTATAGCGTTTTCGAGCGAAGTGGGTACCGGTTCGCGTGAAGAAAACGCGTCAAAACTAGAAGCTAGAGCTTCGGTTCTGATTCAATCAGAACCGATGCTCTAATTCGACCAGAACCCCGGCGTCGCAGGCTCCAGCCTGCCGCCGACCCGCACCGGTGCGACGCGCAACGCGAGGCCGGTGGCATCGTCGGTCTCGACCGCGACGCCGCTCAGCGTGGCTGCGCCGGCGGCCGGTTCGAATCGGCCCGACGGGATGCCGGTCGTGAACCGCCGCAGCGGCTCTTCCTTCTGCATGCCGATGACCGAGTCGTAATCGCCGGTCATCCCGGCGTCGGTCATGTAGGCGGTGCCGCCGGCGAGGATCTGGTGGTCGGCGGTCGGCACATGGGTGTGGGTGCCGACGACAAGGCTGGCACGGCCGTCGCAGAAATACCCGATGCCCTGCTTCTCGCTCGACGCCTCGCCGTGAAAATCGACCACGACCGCGTCCGCCGCCTCGCGCAGCGGACAGGCTTCGAGCTCGCGGTTCAGGATCGCAAACGGATCGTCGAACGGCGTCATGAAGACGCGGCCGATGGCGTTGATCACGAGCGCACGCTTGCCGTTCTTGGTATCGACCAGGGCCGCGCCGCGGCCCGGCGTTCCCTTTGGGAAATTCGCAGGCCGCACCAGCTTCGGCGCGCGCTCGATGAACACCAGCGCCTCGCGCTGATCCCAGGCATGATTGCCGAGCGTGACGGCGTCGGCGCCGGCATCGAGGAATTCCTGATAGATCGCCTCGGTGATGCCGAAGCCGCCGGCGGAATTCTCGCCATTGACGACGACGAGGTCGAGTTTCCAGTCGCGGACCATGCCAGGCAGGTGCTCCGAAATCGCGGTGCGCCCTGCCCGGCCGACCACGTCACCGACGAAAAGAATTCGCAAAGTTTCAACTCCGGAAATCGAACATTTTCTTTTCCGTTAGCACATAATTCAGTGCCACGTCGTGCGGCAGCGCAGGAACGGCTTTAATTTCCTGTACGGCGAATGCAACGCCAACGGCCGTAATGGCTTTGGTCTTGCGCAGATGGGCGAGCGTATAATCGTAGTGCCCCGCGCCGTAGCCGATGCGATGCCCCTGACGGTCGAACGCCGCCAGCGGCACCAGCATGATATCGGGCACCAGTTCCTGGGCTGCGGGCGACGGCTCGAGGATGCCGAGCGGTCCGAGCATCAGCCGGTCGTCAGGCGACCATGCGCGAAACGCCAGCGATTTTCCACGCGACAATACCGCCGGCAGCGCCAGCCTTGCGCCCTGCTCTGCGAGCCTCCGCATCAAGGGCCCGGGATCGATCTCGTTGCGGATCGGCGAGTATCCGGAGACGACGACGCCGGGCAGAATCGCGAACGGCAGGCCGCGCTTCGCCAAGGCTTGCGCAGCCGCCGCGCGCTGCGCGTCGCTCAACGCCTCGCGCTTGGCCAGCGCGGCGGTGCGGAGATCGGCCTTGGAGGGGATTGCCGTCATGCGGGATCTTGTTCTGCCGTCATCGTCCGCCTTGTGCGCAATTGCGCACTGGGGCGGACGATCCAGTATTCCAGAAACGTTCGCACTCAAACTGCGGAGGCCGCGGCGTACTGGATACCCGCTTTCGCGGGTACGACGAACGCGCGAGGTAGGACACGAGAGGACGTGGCAAAAAGAAACGAAGTGCGAGGCCGCGATCGCCGTTGAAGCACTCGATCCCGGAGTTCCCTACGAAAGTAGGTGGGCACCATATGTCCGGGTCCACGGACCCGGCCAGGGACAGTTCCCTAAAGGATCGATAAGGCCCCGGGGATATATGGCTCCTGACGCACGACGCAGCTTCGCAAGACCAATGTAAGCGCTACGGATGGAAACTGCCAGCCGAGATCGCTTGCACACACCCCAAGATTGCACTCAACTTCACCCTCCCCTGGAGGGGGAGGGTCGCTTTCATCGGGCAAAGCCCGATGCAAGCGGAGTGGGGTGATCTCTCCGCGAGCGAGATAGAAATGGTGTCAACAGCTATCCGCCGCGCTGCGGCAAAGAAGCTGCGGTCCAATACGACGCCGCACGAGCGTATCTTTTGGCGTGCGCTGAAGGAGCTGCCGATCGAAGGCACACATTTCCGGCGACAAGCGCCGATCGGTCCATATGTCGTGGATTTCTTCTGCCCAGCGAAGAAACTAATCCATCGAACTCGATGGCGGGCATCATAATGAGGATGCAACAGCTGAGCGCGATAGTGAAAGGCAGGCATGGCTGGAGCAGCAGGGATACAAGGTCATTCGCTTCTGGAATTCGGAGATTTCCAGCGAACTCAATGCGGTGATGGAGAGGATTTATGTTGAGCTGTATAGCGCGCGCGAAGCTGACGCCACTCCACTGAAACACCACCGACGACGATAGTCTGTCACCCCGCCCCGTCTCACATCGAGCTACGCTCCATGTGAGACGACCCGCCCCCTCGAGGGGCGGGTGAAGAGCGCCAGCGCCACCGTCGCCCTAACCGATGGCGACGCCGTTGCCGATGGTGCGGTTGATGACCTGGGTGGTCTTTTCAATGCGGTCGGCGGCGGAGTTGAGTGCGTTGACGACCGCGACCTGCGTCGCCTTGGCGCGGTCTGTGGCGGCGACGCGCACGTTGCGCAGGGTCTCCAGCTCATCTTCCAGCGTGCGGATGCGCGCGTTGGCGTCGAGCAATTCGTCGCACACGGTGAGTGCGGCCATGACCGTGAGGCGGGCGTCGCCGATTTCGCCGAACTTGCCGCGCAGTTCGCCGACGCGCGTTTCCATGTTTTCGGCAAGCTTCAGGAGCCGCACTTCCTGACCTTCCTCGCAGGCCATACGGTACTGCCGGCCGTTGATGGTGACGTTGATGTGGCTCATTCGCCTTCTCCGGTATCGAGCACTGCGCGAATGGTGCCGATCGCAGCATCCAGTCTTTCGGCGATCTCGCGATTGGTGCGCTCGAGCCGCCGGGTCTTGACCAGCGAGCCGTCGAGTTCGTCGGCGAGCCGCGACCGGTCGGCGCCGAGCGCCTGGATCCGGCTCGCCAGCTCGTTCTCGTCGCGATCGGCGTCGCGCCGTCGCTCGGCGGCGGCCTCGAGCGCGTCGAGCGCCAGCATCAGCCGCCGCGTCGCGGCGTCGATGTCGGCAAAGATCGGCTCGGGTGTACCAGACCCGTTGGCGTGACGATCGCTCATGAGAGACAGCGCGCACCTTGGATGGCCCGCCGGACAGCAGCAAAATTCGCGGTTCGGCAAGCGGTTAGACGGCGAAATTTACGTGGCAAGCGAGCCGAGCGCAACGCCGCCGCGAAACTATGCACTGCTAGATATGGGGTACCCGTATTCTTCCCGATCCAGCGTCGGGTCGGGCGAAAGCCGGTCGCTGCGCGCCAGCGCCACCCTTCGGGTCCGGGCCCTGATATAGGCGACTTATAGGCAACTTTTCGCACCGGAACGGCGTTTCCTCGCCTTGGACTCCCGGGATTGAGGTGCTATCCAGCCCGGACTTTCCCTTCGATCACGCCCGTATTGCGGCCCTTCGCCCGGTACGCGCCCCCGCAACCAAGCTCCTCATTTCAGGCGGATTTCATCATGACGCAGGTCGATCACACCCGTATGGCCAATGCGATCCGTGGGCTCGCGATGGACGCCGTCGAAAAGGCGAAATCCGGCCATCCTGGGTTGCCGATGGGCGCCGCCGACATCGCCACCGTGCTGTTCACGCAATTCCTGAAATACGACGCCGCGGAACCGAATTGGCCGGATCGCGACCGCTTCGTGCTGTCGGCCGGACACGGCTCGATGCTGCTCTATGCCCTGCTGTACCTGACCGGCAACAAGGACATGACGCTCGACCAGATCAGGAATTTCCGACAGCTCGGCTCGCTGACGCCTGGCCATCCCGAGAACTTCCACACCAAGGGCATCGAAACGACCACCGGTCCGCTCGGCCAGGGCATCGCCACCGCAGTCGGCATGGCGCTCGCGGAAAAAATGCTCGCCGCCGAGTTCGGCAAGAAGGTGGTCAGCCATCACACTTACGTGCTCGCCTCCGACGGCGACCTGATGGAAGGCGTGTCGCAGGAAGCGATCGCGATGGCTGGTCACTGGAAGCTCAACAAGATGGTCGTGCTGTATGATGACAACGGCATCTCGATCGACGGCCCGACCTCGATCGCCGACTCGGTCGACCAGGTGAAGCGCTTCAAGTCGGCCGGCTGGGCCGCCGAACTGATCGACGGCCACGATCCGGCGGCGATTGCCGCGGCGATCACCCGCGCGCAAAAGTCCAGCAAGCCGTCGCTGATCGCCTGCAAGACCACCATCGGTTATGGCGCACCGACCCGCGCCGGCACGGCGAAGGCCCATGGCGAGGCCCTGGGCGCCGACGAACTCAAGGGCGCCAAGGAAAAGCTCGGCATCTCGCTCGAGCCTTTCTCGGTGCCCGACGATGTGCTGAAGGCATGGCGCGCCGCCGGCAGCCGCGGCGCCGCCGCGCGCCAGGAATGGGAAGGCGTTTTCGCCGAGCTTGGTCCGCGCAAGCGCGCGGAGTTCGAGCGGCGGCTGCGGCACGAGCGCCCGGCCGCGCTTGCGAAGGCGCTTCGCGCCCACAAGAAGGCGCTCTTGGAAACGCCGCAGCATATCGCCACGCGGAAATCATCTGAATCCGCCATCGAGGCGATCGCAGCGGCGATGCCGATGGAGTTTCTCGCCGGCTCCGCCGACCTCACCGGCTCCAACAACAACAAGGCGAAGTCTGCTGTGGCGTTTTCGGCCAAGACGCCGAAGGGCCGCTTCATCCATTACGGCATCCGCGAGCACGGCATGGCGGCTGCCATGAACGGCATCTTCCTGCATGGCGGCTTCGCACCGAACGGCGCGACCTTCCTGGTCTTCACCGACTACGCTCGACCTGCGATGCGGCTCGCCGCGCTGATGGGCACCGGCGTCGTCTACGTGATGACCCACGATTCGATCGGGCTCGGCGAAGACGGACCGACGCATCAGCCGGTCGAACATCTCGCGGCCTTGCGCGCGATGCCGAACATGCGCGTGTTCCGGCCCTGCGACGCCGTCGAAGTGACGGAATGCTGGGAGCTGGCGCTCAACCGCGTGGACGGACCGACCGTGCTGGCGCTGACCCGCCAGAACGTGCCGCAATTGCGTACATCGGCGCCGAACGACAATCCCTGCGCGCAGGGCGCCTACGAACTGGTCGCGGCACAAGGCGAAGCCAAGGTGTCGCTGTTCGCCTCGGGCTCCGAGGTGGAGATCGCGGTAGCCGCGCAGAAGCAACTGGCCGAGCGCGGCGTTGCGTCGCGGGTGGTTTCAGTGCCCTCGCTCGAACTGCTGCTGGCACAGCCGGCGGAGCGGCGGAAGGCGATCATCGGCAATGCCCCGGTCAAGATCGCCATCGAGGCGGCGGTGCGCTGGGGCTGGGACGCCGTGATCGGCCAGGATGGTGAATTCGTGGGCATGCACGGATTCGGCGCCAGCGCCCCCGCCAAGGACCTTTTCAAGCACTTCGGAATTACCGCCGAGGCTGCCGTTAACGCTGCCCTGAAGCGCTTGGCGTAGCGGTTGAGATTGCCGGGAAAAGGGGCTACCTAACCCCCATCTTGACCGTTCCCGCCCGGCCGAACCGGGCGTTCCGCCGTAAGCCCCTCGTGGAACGATTCCGCGGGGACGGCGCCAGCTATCAGAGGAGAAACGAGCATGGCAATCCGGGTCGCGATCAACGGATTTGGCCGCATCGGCCGCAACGTTCTGCGGGCGATCGCAGAGTCCGGCCGCAAGGATATCGAAGTGGTCGGCATCAACGATCTCGGCCCGGTCGAGACCAACGCTCATTTGCTGCGCTTCGACTCCGTGCATGGCCGCTTTCCCGGCACCGTGACCGTCGATGGCGATTCGCTCAGCCTCGGCAATGGCAAGATCAAGGTTTCCGCCGAGCGCGATCCCTCCAAGCTGCCGTGGAAGGCGCTGGGCGTCGACATCGCGCTGGAGTGCACCGGCATCTTCACCGCCAAGGACAAGGCCTCGGCGCACCTGACCGCCGGCGCCAAGCGCGTGCTGGTCTCCGCACCCGCCGACAATGCCGACGCCACCATCGTCTACGGCGTCAACCATGACACGCTGACCAAGGATCATCTGGTCGTCTCCAACGGTTCCTGCACCACCAACTGCCTGGCGCCGGTCGCCAAGGTTCTCAACGACACGGTGGGCATCGAGACCGGCTTCATGACGACGATCCATGCCTATACCGGCGACCAGCCGACGCTCGACACCCTGCACAAGGATCTCTATCGCGGCCGCGCGGCGGCGATGTCGATGATCCCGACCTCGACCGGCGCGGCGAAGGCGATCGGCCTCGTGCTGCCGGAACTGAAAGGCAAGCTCGACGGCGTCGCGATCCGCGTGCCGACCCCGAACGTCTCGGTGGTCGATCTCAAGATCGTCGCCAAGCGCGCCACCGACATCAAGGAAATCAACGCTGCGATGAAGCGCGCGTCCGAGCAGGAACTCAAAGGCATCCTCGGCTACACCTCGGCGCCGAACGTCTCGATCGACTTCAACCACGATCCGCACTCCTCGACGTTCCACGAAGACCAGACCAAGGTGCAGAACGGCACGCTGGTGCGCGTGATGTCGTGGTACGACAATGAATGGGGTTTCTCCAACCGCATGGCCGACACCGCCATCGCGATGGGGAAGCTGCTGTAAGGATACTTCGTCATGCCCGGCCTCGTGCCGGGCATCTGTTTGTTGCGCCGTCATTCCGGGATGGTCCGAAGGACCAGACCCGGAATCTCGAGATTCTCAGGTGCGCAATTGCTCACCATAGTTCGATGCTTCGCATCGCCCCGGAATGATCAAAAAGAGTTTCGAGTCCGACAAATGTCCAAAACCTTCCGCACCCTCGATGACGTCGACGTTAGAGCCAAGCGCGTGCTGCTGCGGGTCGACCTCAACGTGCCCATGGAGAACGGCCGCGTTTCCGACGCGACGCGGCTCGAGCGCGTGGCGCCGACCATCACCGAGATTTCGACCAAGGGCGGCAAGGTGATCCTGCTCGCGCATTTCGGCCGGCCGAAGGGACGCGACGCCAAGGACTCGCTCAAGCCTGTCGCCGAAGCACTGTCGAAGGTCATCAGCAAGCCGGTCGCCTTCGCCGACGACTGCATCGGCGAAGCCGCGGCAAAGGCCGTCGCGGCGATGAAGGACGGCGATATTCTCTGTCTGGAAAACACCCGCTTCCACAAGGAAGAGGAAAAGAACGATCCGGCTTTCGTGGCCGAACTGGCGAAGCTCGGCGACATCTGGGTAAACGACGCCTTCTCCGCCGCGCACCGCGCGCATGCCACGACCGAAGGGCTCGGCCACAAGCTGCCCGCCTATGCCGGCCGTACCATGCAGGCGGAACTCGACGCACTCGGTAAGGCGCTGGAAGCGCCGACCAAGCCCGTGATCGCGATCATCGGCGGCGCAAAGGTCTCGACCAAGATCGACCTGCTGGAAAATCTCGTCAGCAAGGTCGATGCGCTGGTGATCGGCGGCGGCATGGCCAACACCTTCCTGCACGCGCAGGGCGTCAACGTCGGCAAGTCGCTGGCGGAGAAGGATCTAGCCGCCACCGCGCTGCGCATCATGGAAAAGGCGGAAGCCGCCAACTGCGCCATCATCCTGCCGGTCGATGCGGTCGTCGCCTATCACTTCGCCGCCAACGCGCCCTCGCACGCCTATGGGCTCGATGCGATCCCGGCCGAGGGCATGATCCTCGACGTCGGCCCGCAATCGACGGCACGGATTCATGCCGCGATCGACGATGCCAAGACGCTGGTCTGGAACGGCCCGCTCGGCGCGTTCGAAATGACGCCGTTCGACCGCGGCACGATGGTTGCGGCCAAGCACGCGGCGGCGCGCACCAAGGCGAAGAAGCTGATTTCAGTGGCCGGGGGCGGCGACACCGTCGCCGCGCTGAATCAGGCCGGTGTTGCCGACGATTTTTCCTATGTTTCGACGGCGGGCGGCGCGTTCCTCGAGTGGATGGAAGGCAAACCGCTGCCCGGCGTGGAAGTTCTGAAACTGCGTTAGTCCGAAATTAGTGGAGCGCCAAGAGGCGCGGCAAATACAGGAGAATTGGAATGGCCCGCATTACCCTGCGTCAACTGCTCGATCACGCGGCAGAGCACGATTACGGTGTGCCGGCCTTCAACATCAACAACATGGAACAGGCGCTGGCGATCATGGAGGCGGCGTCCTCGCTTGATGCGCCGGTGATCATCCAGGCCTCGCGCGGTGCGCGCTCCTACGCCAACGACGTCATGCTCAAGCACATGATGGACGCCGTCACCGAGATCTATCCGCAGATTCCGGTCTGCGTGCATCTCGATCACGGCAATGAACCTGCGACCTGCATGACCGCGATCCAGGCCGGCTTCACCTCTGTCATGATGGACGGCTCGCTGAAGGCCGACGGCAAGACGCCCGGCGACTGGGACTACAATGTCGGCGTGACCAAGACCGTCACCGACATGGCGCATCTCGGCGGCATCTCGGTGGAAGGCGAACTCGGCGTGCTCGGCTCGCTCGAAACCGGCATGGGTGACAAGGAAGACGGCCACGGCGCCGAAGGCAAGCTGTCGCACGACCAGTTGCTGACCAATCCCGACGAAGCCGTGAAGTTCGTGAAGGAGACCAAGGTCGACGCGCTGGCGATCGCGATGGGCACCTCGCACGGCGCCTACAAGTTCACCCGCAAGCCGGACGGCGACATCCTCGCCATGAACGTGATCGAGGAAATCCATCGCAAGCTGCCGAACACGCATCTGGTGATGCATGGTTCGTCCTCGGTGCCGCAGGAACTGCAGGAGATCATCAACGCCAATGGCGGCAAGATGAAGCCGACCTGGGGCGTGCCGGTTTCCGAAATCCAGCGCGGCATCAAGAACGGTGTGCGCAAGATCAACATCGACACCGACAACCGCATGGCGATGACCGGGCAGATCCGCAAGGTTCTGAAGGACAATCCGGAAGAGTTCGATCCGCGCAAATATCTCAAGCCGGCGATGGAAGCGATGGCCAAGCTGTGCAAGCAGCGGCTGCAGGAATTCAACACCGCGGGCCAGGCCAGCAAGATCAAGAAGGTGCTGACCACGGCCGAAATGGCCAAGCGTTACACCAAGGGTGAGCTCGATCCGCGGGTGGCCTGAGGGCACCCGCGCGCCTCGCAAACTCCCCCGGTGCGACGAACGTTTTCTAGGCAATTGCCCGAGAACCGCCTATTTTGGTGCGCAAGGGCATGATGTTTCTGGAGAAGTTCGATGAACCTCGCTGACCTCAACAAGGTTGCCCTCGCCATGGTCACTCCTGGCAAGGGCATTCTCGCCGCCGACGAATCTTCCGGTACGATCAAGAAGCGCTTTGACGCCATCAAGGTCGAATCGACCGAAGAGAACCGCCGCGACTATCGCGAGATGCTGTTCCGCTCGACCGAGGCGATGAGCAAGTACGTCTCGGGCGTGATCCTCTATGACGAGACGATCTGGCAGAACGCGAAGGACGGCACGCCGCTGGTCAAGCTGATCGAGCAGGCAGGCGCGATCCCCGGCATCAAGGTCGATGAGGGAACGCAGCCGCTCCCGCAATGCCCCGGCGAACTCGTTACCGTCGGCCTCGACAAGCTCGCCGAGCGCCTGAAGAAATACTACGAGCGCGGCGCGCGCTTCGCCAAATGGCGCGCGGTGATCGACATCGGCGCTGGTATCCCCACCATGACCGCGATCAGCGTCAACGCGCATGCGCTCGCGCGCTATGCGGCGCTGTGCCAGGCGGCACAGATCGTTCCGATCGTCGAGCCGGAAGTGCTGATGGACGGCGATCACGACATCGACCGCTGCTACGACGTCACCCAGCGCGTGCTGAACAAGACGTTCCAGGAACTGCGCGTTCAGCGCGTCGAACTCGAAGGCATGGTGCTGAAACCCAACATGGCCATTTCAGGCAAGAAGTGCGCAAAGCAGGCCTCCGCCGGCGAGGTCGCCGAGAAGACCGTGCGCCTGCTCAAGGCCTGCGTTCCCGCGGCGGTACCCGGCATCGCATTCCTTTCCGGCGGACAATCCGATGAGGAAGCGACCGCACATCTGGACGCCATGAACAAGATCGGCGGCCTGCCCTGGAAGCTGACCTTCTCTTACGGCCGTGCGCTGCAGGCAGCGCCGCAGAAGGCGTGGTCCGGCAAGGCCGAGAACATCGCGGCCGGCCAGCGCGCCTTCACCCACCGTGCGCGGATGAACGCGCTGGCGAGCAAGGGCGAGTGGGAAACCGGCCTGGAAAAGAAGGTCGCCTAGACTTGTCTAAAAAGAACCTGGCTAGCAAACCCGCTCCGCCGCGCCCGGCGCCGCGGCTCTATCTCGCGACACCGGAGCTCGACGATCCGTCCCAGCTCGTCGCAAGCTTGCCGGAGTTGCTGGCGGCGGCCGACGTCGCGGCGGTGCTGGTGCGGCTGAAGGAGACCGATCAGCGCACGATGATCTCGCGCGTCAAGGCGCTGGCGCCCGCGATCCAGAATGCCGGCGCGGCGATGCTGCTGGATGGCCGTGTCGAGCTGGTGGCACGGGGCGGCGCCGACGGCGGGCATCTGAGCGGTCTGGCCGCGCTGGAGGAGGCGCTGCCGTCGCTGAAGCCCGACCGCATCGCCGGCGTCGGCGGCCTCGCCACGCGGCACGATTCCATGGCCGCCGGCGAACTCGGTGCGGATTACGTGCTGTTCGGCGAGCCTGACATCAACGGAGAGCGGCCCTCGGCGGAGGCAATTGCCGAGCGCCTGCAATGGTGGGACGAATTGTTCGAGCCTCCTTGCGTCGGCTTTGCGGTTTCGCGCGAGGAGGCTTTCGAATTCGCAGGCGCAGGCGCGGATTTCGTCCTCGTCGGCGATTTCATCTGGGCTGACCCGCGCGGTGCCAGGGCGGCGCTGATCGAAGCCGGCGAGGCGATCCGGCAGGCGCACGAAGCGGCATTCGGAACGGCCAAGGCCGGACAGGGATAGCGGCGGACATGCCAATCCTGCGCTCCATATCGATCGTCGCGACCTTGCTGGTGACGGTGGCCGTCGCCGCCGCGCAGGCCCCTGCGAGCCCGCCGAAAGAGACGGCAAAGGAAGCGCCCAAGGAAGCACCCAAGCCAAAGGCGCCCGCGTCAAAGCAACCTGCCGCTGCGCCCAAGGCCGCGGCGACGCCAAGGCCAGGACCATCGCCGGCACCTTCGCCCCAGCCGGGCGCCGCCTTCGACGATCCCAATGTGGATCTCGTCTACGGCGCCTATCAGCGCGGCCTGTACAAGACCGCGTTCGACCTTGCGATTACGCGCGCACAATACAATGCGGATGCGAAGGCGATGACGATGCTGGGCGAGCTCTACGCCAACGCGCTCGGCATCAAGCGAGACTATGCTAAAGCGGCCGAATGGTACCAGCGCGCCGCCGACGCCGGCGACCGCGAGGGCATGTTCGCCCTCGCCATGATGCGGCTGTCCGGCCGCGGCGGCAAGACGGACCGCGAGCAGGCCGTCAAGTTGCTGGCCTCCGCCGCCAAGCTCGGCAACCCGAAGGCGGCCTATAACCTGGCGCTGCTTTATATCGACGGCCAGACACTGCCGCAGGACCTCAAGCGCGCCGCCGAACTGCTGCGCATCGCCGCCGATGAAGGCAACCCCGAAGCGCAATATGCGCTCGCGACCTTCTACAAGGAGGGCACCGGCGTGCCGAAGGACCTCGACAAGGCGGTGCGGCTGCTGCAGGCGGCCTCGCTTGCCGACAATGTCGATGCCGAGGTCGAATACGCCATCGCGCTCTATAACGGCACCGGCACGCCGAAGAACCAGCCGGCGGCTATCGCGCTGCTGCGCAAGGCGGCGCGGCAGAACAGCCCGATCGCGCAGAATCGCCTCGCCCGCGTGCTGGTGTCCGGACTGGGCGGCGCGCAGATGGACAAGATCGAGGGCCTGAAATGGCACATTGTCGCCAAAACCGCCGGCAAGGGCGATCCGGAGCTGGACGAAGTCCTCGCGACCCTGAGCCCGGAGGACCGCGCCAGGGCGCAGGAGGCGGCGCGCAAATGGATCGGAAGCGGCACCAAATGACGCCTTGACGGCGGCGGGTCGTCAGGGCACCCACTCCCTGCCCTTATCCGCAATGGACGGCTTTCCTCTCAACTCCGTAAGCTCACATCATGCTGTATTCCGCCCTTATCAACGTCATGGTGAAAGCCGCGCGCCGCGCCGGCCGCAGCCTCAAGCGCGACCTTGGCGAGATCGAGCACCTGCAGGTGTCGCTGAAAGGCCCGGCCAACTTCGTCACCAAGGCCGACAAGCGCGCCGAGGAAATGCTGTACGAGGATCTCGCCAAGGCGCGGCCCGGTTACGGCTTCATCGGCGAGGAAGGCGGAACGCGCGAGGGCGCCGACAAGAGCCATACCTGGATCGTCGATCCGCTCGACGGCACCACCAACTTCCTGCACGGCATCCCGCAATTCGCGATCTCGATCGGCCTTGCGCGCGAGGGAACCATCATTGCCGGCGTGATCTACAATCCCGCCAATGACGAGCTCTACATCGCCGAGCGCGGCAAGGGCGCGTTCCTCAACGACCAGCGGCTGCGCGTGGCCGGCCGCCGCCGGCTGGACGAATGCGTCGTGGCCTGCGGCTTGCCGCATATCGGCCGCGGCGACCACCAGCTTGCACTGAAGGAAATGGCCGCCATGCAGAACAAGGTCGCGGGCTTCCGCCGCTTCGGCGCCGCCTCCCTCGACCTCGCCTTCGTCGCCGCCGGCCGCCTCGACGGCTACTGGGAACGCAACCTGCAGCCCTGGGACATCGCGGCGGGACAGATCATGGTGCGGGAAGCCGGCGGCACGGTCACGGACATCGGCGGCAAGGACGACGCGCTCAAGACCGGGCACGTGGTCTGCGGGAATGAGTTCGTGCACGGGGAACTGGTGCGGATACTGAAGCCGCTATGACAATTGGCAGGGTCATTCCGGGACGCGCCCCTTGGCGCGGGCCCGGAATCCATTCATCAGCACAGTCAGAGGCAAGATGGATTCCGGGTTCGCGCTAACGCGCGCCCCGGAATGACGCAGGAAACGCCTTAATGAGTCGGCTGCACCGGCGCCGGCGGCCCGTGCAGTTCGCTCGCCGTGTCTTTTGCCACCTTCGGCTCGCGGTCCCCTGCCAGCACGCGCTGCACGGTGACGAAGAACACCGGCACCATTAACAGCGCCAGGATCACGACCGCGATCATGCCGCCCATCACGATGGAGCCGAGCGCCTGCTGGCTGGCGCCGCCGGCGCCGGTGGCGATCGCCATCGGCAGCACGCCGCAGACAAAGGCGAGACCGGTCATCAGGATCGGGCGGAAGCGCAGCGAACACGCCTCGATGGTCGCCTCGATCAGCGGCTTGCCCTGCGCGCGCAGATCCTTGGCGAACTCGATGATGAGGATGGCGTCCTTGGCCGCCAGTCCGATGATGGTGATCAGGCCGACGGTGAAATAGACGTCGTTCGACAGGCCGCGCATGGTGGCGGCGATGACGGCACCGCAGATGCCGAGCGGTATCGTCAGCAACACCGCCAGCGGAATGGTCCAGCTCTCATAGAGCGCGGCGAGCAGCAGGAACACCACCAGCACCGACAGGCCGAGCAGGAACGGCGCCTGCGAGCCCGACAGTTTCTCCTGCAGCGACTGCCCGGTCCATTCGAAACCGAAGCCGCGCGGCAGCTTGTTCGCCAGCCGCTCCATCTCGTTGATGGCATCGCCCGAGGTGAAGCCGGGCTTGGCTTCGCCCGAGATGCGCACCGCGGGATAGTAGTTGAAACCCGCGATCTGGGTGGGGCCCTTCTGCCACTGCACGGTGGCGAAGGCGGAGAACGGCACCAGCTGGCCGCGGTTGTTCTTGACGTTGTAGTTGAGGATGTCGTCGGCGTTCATGCGGCTGCCGCGATCCGCCTGCACGATGACGCGCTGCATCCGCCCGCGGTTCGGGAAGTCGTTGATGTAGTTCGAACCGAGATTGGTCGAAATCGTCTGGTTGATGTCCTCGAAGGTGACGCCGAACGCGCCGGCCTTTTCGCGGTCGATCATCAGGTTGACCTGCGGCGCCGGCGGCAGGCCCTCGACGTAGACCTTCTGCAGCACGGGGCTGGAATTGGCCTCCACGATCAGCCGGTCGGCGGCGGCAACCAGCGCCGCATAGCCCTTCTGGCCGCGATCCTGCAGGCGGAACGAGAAGCCCGAGGAGTTGCCGAGATTGTCGATCGGCGGCGGCTGCAGCGCGGAAATCTTGGCATCGCGGATCGACGACAGATCGCGGTTGATGTCGGCGACGATGGCTGCAGCGGAATCCTTCTTGCCGCGCTCCGACCAGTCCTTCAGCGAGATGAAGGCCTGCGCGGTGTTCACGCCCTGGCCGAGGAAGCTGAAGCCGGTCAGGAACGTCACGTCCTCGACGCCCGAACGGTTGAGCAGATACTTCTCCACCGCTTCGACCGCGGCCTCGGTGCGGGCATAGGAGGAATCAGACGGCGTCTGCACGTCGGTCGTGATAAAGCCCTGGTCGTCGACGGGAAGGAAGCCGCCGGGCAGGCGCACGAAGGCCCAGCCGAGCCCGATCAAAAGCGCCGCGTAGATCAGCATCAGGCGCCCGGTGCGCTTCAGCGATCCCTGGACCGTGCGCGTATAGCCGCTGCGGCCGCTCTCGAGCACGCGGTTGAACCAGCCGAACACGCCCTTGCGGGCATGGCCGTGGCCGGCTTCGACCGGCTTCAGGATCGTGGCGCACAGCGCCGGCGTCAGCGACAGCGCCAGCAGCGCCGAGAACGCGATGGCCGACACCATGGTGACCGAGAACTGGCGGTAGATGATGCCGACCGATCCCGGGAAGAACGCCATCGGCACGAACACCGCCATCAGCACCAGCGTGATGCCGATGATGGCGCTGGTGATCTGCGACATCGCCTTGCGGGTGGCTTCCTTCGGCGGCAGGCCCTCCTCCGCCATGATGCGCTCGACGTTCTCGACCACGACGATGGCATCGTCGACGAGGATGCCGACCGCCAGCACCATGCCGAACATGGTCAGCATATTGATGGAATAGCCGACCGCCATCAGCATCGCGCAGGTGCCGAGCAGCGCCACCGGAACCACGATGGTCGGGATGATGGTGTAGCGGATGTTCTGCAGGAACAGGAACATCACGATGAAGACCAGCACCACCGCCTCGACCAGCGTCATCAGCACCTTGTTGATCGAGGCCTTGACGACGGGGGTGATGTTGTAGGGAATTTCATAGCCGATATTGGTCGGAAAGAACTTCGACAGTTCCTTCATCTTGGCTTCGACGGCGCTTGCGGTGGCGAGCGCGTTGCCGGTCGGCGACAGCAGCACGGAAAGGCCCGCCGTCGGCTTGCCGTTCAGCCGCGTGTTGAACTGGTAGCTCAGGCCGCCGATCTCGATGCGGGCGACGTCGCGCAGCCGCACGGTCGATCCGTCCGGATTGGCGCGCAGCGTAATCGCACCGAATTCGTCAGGCGAGGAAAGCTGGCCCTTGACCAGCACCAGCGCCGAAATCTTCTGTTCCGGCGTGCTCGGCTCCGCGCCGACGCTGCCCGAGGCGACCTGCGCGTTCTGGGCGGTGATCGCCTTGTTGACGTCGTCGGCGGTGAGGCCGAAGCCGACCAGTTTGGCGGGATCGACCCAGATCCGCAGCGACCGCTCGGTCGAATAGAGCGTGGCGCGGCCGACGCCGGGAATGCGCCGGATTTCGCCGAGCACGTTGCGGATCATGAAATCGCCAAGACCGATTTCGTCGAGCGAGCCGTCGGTCGAGTTCAGCGTGATGATCTGCAGCACGGCGCTGGAGGCTTCCTCGACCAGGATGCCCTGCTGGATCACCGCGCGCGGCAGCCGCGCCTCGACGCGCTTGAGGCGGTTCTGCACTTCGACGGAGGCTGCGCCGGTTTCGGTGCCCGGCACGAAGTTGGCGATGATTTCGACCTGCCCCAGCGAGTCGCTGGTGGATTCGAAATTGAGAATGCCGGAGGCGCCGTTGAGCTCCTCCTCGATCAGGCGCGTGACGCTGTTGTAGAGGTTCTCGGGAGACGCGCCGGGATAGCTGGTCGAGATCGAGATCGAGGGCGGCGCGATGATCGGATATTGCGCGACCGCCAGCAGCGGGATCGAGATCGCGCCGATCAAACAAATGAACAGCGCGACGACCCAGGCGAAAATCGGCCTGTCGATAAAGAAGCTAGGCATGTTCCTGTCTCAGCGAGACGCTTGCGTCGTCGGCGAGTCCGATATTGAGCCAACCGAGGCATCGGCATCGATCCACGCCTTGGACTTGACCTTGTCACCGGGCACGAATTTCTGGAACCCGTCGACGATGACGCGATCGCCGTCCTTGAGCCCCTCGCTGATCAGCCAGACACCGTCCTGCACGGCGCCGGTTCGGACCGGCTGCATCGCGACGCGGCCGTCTTCCTTGACCACGAACACTTCGCTGCCGCCACCGGCGTCGCGCTGGATCGCCTGCTGGGGAACTGCGATGGAATCGGAATCGATGCCCTGTTCGATCAGGACGCGCACATACATGCCCGGCAGCAATTCGCGATTGGGGTTGGGGAACTGGCCGCGCAGCGTGACCTGGCCGGTGTAGGTGTCCACCTTGGCTTCGGAGAACAGCAGCTTGCCGGTCACCGGATAGACCGTTCCATCGTCGAGCAGGAGACGGACCTTGGCCGCGTCGGGGGCGATGCGGTCGAGGTCGCCGCTTTCGAGCGCGCGGCGCAACTTGTTCATTTCGGAGACGGATTGGGTGAAGTCGGCGTAGATCGGGTCGAGCTGCTGGATTTTGGCGAGGCTGGTGGTGTCGTTCTGCACCACCAATGCGCCTTCGCTCACCAGCGCGGCACCGACGACGCCGCTGATCGGCGCGCGGATCGTGGCATAGTCGAGATTGAGCTTGGCGCGCGACACGTCGGCCCGGCGGCTGGCGACTTCGGCTTCCGCCTGGCGCTGGGCCGCGATCGCCTTCTCGTTCTCCGCTTCCGGCGCGGCGCGCTGGCTCGTCAGCGTGGCAATTCGCCTGGCGTGCTGTGTCGCCAGATCGAGCGCGGCCAGCGCCTTGTCCAGCGCAGCTTCGCTCGCCTGCAGTTCTACCTCGAACGGCTTAGGATCGATGCGGTACAGCGGGTCGCCGGCCTTCACTTCGCTGCCCTGATGGAACAGGCGTTCGACGACGATGCCGGATACGCGCGCACGAACCTCCGAAACCCGGGTCGGCGCGATTCGGCCGGGCAATTCCCTGATGATGGCACGGGCCTGCGGCCGCACCGTGAAGGTCCCGACTTCGGGCTCGGCAGGTGCTGCGACAGCTGCGGCAACCGCCGTAGGTTCATTGCATCCAGCCAATAGCGGCGCCATCGCAGCCAACATCAAAACGATGCATGCCGATTGCGTTCGAAGTCCTGACATTGAGTGCATTGCCCCAGTTCAAAGTTGAAGCGCGAATTTGAGTCATTCGCGCCGCTGTCGAGAGAGCTTGTCGTTGATGAACACAGGATAAACACCGTCTGCTGCGACGCAATACGCCAACGCGGCGGCTCAATGTCACACAACGCTATCGCACTGAATTTACGAGGGCTTTTCGCGACTCACTGGATTGTGAGGAAATACCGTTTCCGTGATCGCGGTTAATTCGGGCGGTTTTTGCGGGAACCCGGCATCCGGCTGCATCGGAATGCAGCAAACTGCACGGTTCCAGGCCGCAAGCACGAATCAGTTAACGCCCAGCTACGCCGCCGCTTTCATCCGGTAGTGGCTGACGCCCCATTCGCTGCCCTCGGCATAACCGAACAGGCCTGCGGTCGCGAGGAAGAACCAGCGCCAGCGCCGCATCCACAGGGCCGTATCGCTGCCATAGACCTTGCGGAGCACAGGCTCGATCTCGTCGCGGTGCGCGTCGAAATTGCCCAGCCAGTCGTGCGCCGTGCGCTGGTAGTGCGTTCCGCTCCAGCGCCATTCCTTTTCGACCTCGAACAGGTCGGCATATTGCCGGATCAGGTGATGGCTCGGCATCACGCCGCCGGTGAAGAAATGCCGCGCGATCCAGTCCCCGCCATCGGTGTGATCGAATAGATAGGCGCCGGTGCGATGTGTGAAGATATGGAGGAAGAAGCGGCCGTCGGGCTGCAGCCATGATCGCACGCGCGTCATCAGCTCGCGCCAGTTCATCATGTGCTCGAACATCTCGACGGAGACGAGGCGGTCGAACCGGACCTGGGGCACGAACACGTTCATGTCGGACGTGACCACGCGCAGGTTGGTCAGGCCGCTGCTTGCGGCTTCGCCTTCGATATATTCGCGCTGCGAATGCGAGTTGGAAACCGCCGTGACCTGCGAATGCGGGAATCGCCGCGCCATCCACAGCGACAGCGAACCCCAGCCGCAGCCGAGTTCGAGGATCGACTGGCCGTCGGCCAGTTCCGCATGCTCGACGGTCTGCCGCAACGCTTCCTCCTCGGCCTCCTGCAACGTCGAGGCCGGTTCCTTGTAGAAGCACGAGGAATATTTGCGGTTTGGGCCCAGCACATGCGCGAAGAATGCCGCGGGCAATTCATAATGCTGTGCATTGGCGGCAGCGGCATGTTCGGCAATGGCGCGTGCCGCCATTTCGTCGGCAAACCAGGCGTCGCTTTCGGCATTGCCGGTGGCAAACTTCGCCGCGGTACGCGAGCAGAGCTGGTGGATCGCGCCGCGAATGATGACATCGGGCAGCGGCACCCGCTCGGCGGTGTCGACAATCCTGGAGACGAAGCTCATCCGACCGTTCCCTTCTTCTCGATCATGCTTGCGGCGGCAGCGGAAAGAACGCCGAGGTGCGCGACTGGTAGTCGCGATAGCGATCGCCGCGCGAACGAAGCATCTGCTCTTCCAGCGGCGGGATGCCGGTGACGTGAACCAGGATCCAGTACATGAAGACGGGGGCCAACAGCGTCGCCAGACCCCAGGGATAGGAAAGCGGACCTGCGATCGACAATCCGATCACGGGATAGGCCAGCCATCCGAACCATTCGAAGAAGTAGTTAGGGTGGCGCGACCAGCGCCAGAGGCCTGCCTCGCAAACCCTGCCCTTGTTGGCCGGATCGGCCCGGAACGCGCGCAGTTGCGCATCGGCGATCGCCTCACCCGCGATGCCGGCCAGCAGGATCAGCGCGCCGAGATAGTCGGCGAGCCGCAGCCCGTCGCCGGGAACGTGCGCCGCGACAAAGATCGCAAACACCAGCGGGATCGATCCCAGCGCCTGGTTCTGAAGGAAGATGAACATTCGTCGCGGCGAATCAGCCCCCCATTCCCGGGCAAAGGCCGCATAGCGCGGATCGTCGGTGATGGCGGCGGTGCGGATCGCGATATGCGCCCCCAACCGCAGCGACCAGATCGCGACCAGGGCCGCCACCAGCCATTGCCGGGCGTTCGGCGCGGCGCCGCCGGCCGGCCACAATGCGCTGCCGGCACCGACCAGGCCCACCGAAAAGGTCCAGATGGTATCGACCCAGCCTGAATTGCCGGTCCGCTGCTGCACCAGCCAGGCGCCCGCCATCAGCACCGAGAGCGACACCGCGATGGCCGCCAGCGCCCACAGATAAAACCCCGTCATGAAAAATCCCGGTTGGACATCACCCCGTAGCAAAATACGTTGATTTCAAAGCCGGGTTTCGAAGACAGGTTCCACTTTCGTCTGCCTGAAATCACGGCTTTCCCGGCTTCTTTCTCCAGCCCGCTGTGCCATATTGGTTCCCAACGCGGCTTTCCGTAACGGATGACACTTGCAAATGCCCTCAGGCCACTCCTCCCGCTCCGAAATGGAGATCGAACTGAGCAAACTGTCCTCGCCCCGAATCTTTCTAGTGCGGATGCTGGTGTTCCTGGTGCTGTGCGCGCTGGTGATGGTTGTGCTCTACAAGCAGATCATCGTCGCGTTCTTTGCCAATCCCGGCCTCAACGCGCTGATCGGCGCCGTGCTCCTGATCGGCATCATCCTGTCGTTCCGGCAGGTGATCCGGCTCTACCCGGAGGTTGCCTGGGTCAACAATTTCCGTATCGCCGATCCTGGGCTGGCGATCGAACGCCGTCCGAAACTGCTGGCGCCGATGGCCGCGATCCTCGGCGGCGAGCGCTCGGGGCGGATGACGATTTCCCAGCAGACCATGCGGCATCTGCTGGACTCGATCGCGACGCGGCTCGATGAGGCGCGCGACATATCCCGCTACATGACGGGCTTGCTGGTGTTTCTCGGCCTGCTCGGCACCTTCTGGGGCCTGATCGAAACCGTCGGTTCCGTCGGCAAGGTGATCGACGGGCTGAAGGTCGGTGGCGATTCCGGTTCCCTGTTCGACACCCTGAAGGAGGGACTGGCCGCGCCGCTCGGCGGCATGGGCATTTCGTTTTCATCGTCGCTGTTCGGCCTTGCCGGCTCGCTGATCCTGGGCTTCCTCGACCTGCAGTCGAGCCAGGCGCAGAACCGCTTCTATACCGACCTCGAAGACTGGCTGGCCTCCACGGTCCGCGAATATGGCGACGGCGCCAGCGGTGAAATCCAGCATGCGATGGAAAAGCTGCGCGCTGCAAGCGAGGAAGGTAGCGGCGGCCGCAGCACCACGGCGGCAATGGCCAATCTCGCCGAAGCCATCCAGGGCCTGGTCGCGCATATGCGCACCGAGCAGCAGATGATCCGCGAATGGGCCGACGGCCAGGGCGAGCAGAACCGCGAAATCAAGAAGCTGCTGGAGCGGATCGCGCGCCAGCCCGAAAAGACTTCGCGGCAGGCCGAGAAGGGTTGAGGACGAGGTAACGCGCCCCGGACGCAGTGCAGCGAAAGCCATGCGCTGCCGAGCCGGGGCCCATCACAACAGGTCCTGGCTCTGCGGAGCGGCTTTGCACGCCGCACCGCGTCCCGGACGCGAGATTGTCGGAGAATGCTAAATGGCTCTCGCCCGTGCACGACGCAGTGAATCCGGCTTCAATTACTGGCCGGGTTTCGTCGACGCGCTGTCGACGCTGGTGCTTTCGATCGTGTTCCTGCTGTCGGTGTTCCTGGTGGTGCAGTTCTTCCTGTCGCAGGAAGTCACAGGCAAGGACAAGGCGCTGGAGCAGCTCAACGCCAAGATCGCGCAGCTGAACGACCTGCTGTCGCTCGAAAAGCTCGGCAAGCTCGCGCTCGACGACCAGATCGCGCAATTGCGCGCCGGCCTGTCATCCGCCCAAAGTGAGCGCGACCGCATCAAGGGCCTCTATGATGGCCTTGCCGGCGCCGGCAGCGACGCCCAGGGCCGCGCCAACGAACTCAGCAAGGCGCTCGAATCCGAAAAGGGCGTCACCTCGCGCGCGCTGGCGCAGATCGAGGTGCTGAACCAGCAGATCTCTGCGCTGCGCCGCCAGCTTGCGGCACTCGAGGAGGCGCTGGAAGCTTCCGAAAAGCGTGACAAGGAATCGCAGGGACGTATCGCCGATCTCGGCCAGCGGCTCAACGTCGCGCTGGCGCAGCGGGTGCAGGAACTGTCGCGCTACCGTTCGGAATTTTTCGGCCGGCTGCGCGCCATCCTGGGCAATCGCCCTGACGTCCGGATCGTCGGCGACCGTTTCGTGTTCCAGTCGGAAGTATTTTTCGACACCGGCCAGGCGATGCTGCTGCCCGAGGGCCGCGCCGAACTCGACAAGCTGGCCACCGCCCTGATCGACCTCGACCGGCAGATCCCCGCCGAAATCGCCTGGGTGCTGCGGGTCGACGGCCACACCGACGTGCGGCCGATCAACTCGCCGCTGTTCAAGTCGAACTGGGAATTGTCGTCTGCGCGCGCCATCTCGGTGGTGCAATATCTGGTCTCGCTCGGCGTGCCCGCACAGCGGCTGGTCGCTGCCGGCTTTGCCGAATTCCAGCCGCTCGACAGTGCGTCCAGCGAAGACGCCTTCAGGCGCAACCGCCGCATCGAGCTGAAGCTGACGGAACGATAGTGGCAGCTTTCACGCGATCTTACCGCGCAGAGGATGAAGCAGCGGCCATCGAGCTGTGGCATCGCACATGGCAGCAAGCCTATCCCGGGATCGACTTCGCCTCGCGGTTGGATTGGTGGCGCGAGCGCTGGCGCAACGACCTCGTGCCAAAAGCCGAGATCATGGTCGCCGAACTCATGGACGGCGGGCTCGCGGGTTTTGTGACGGTTGATCGCGAGGGCTACCTCGATCAGCTCGTCGTCGCGCCGGAGCAGTGGGGGTCCGGCGTTGCGGACCTGCTGGTCGAAGAAGCCAAACGAATCTCTCCGACGGGCGTCACGCTGCTCGTCAACAAGGACAACGCCCGCGCCATCCGTTTTTACGAACGCAACGGCTTCGTGCACGCCGGCGACGACGTGAATCCGACGTCGGGCCGGCCGGTGCTGAAAATGATCTGGCGGGGATGATCGCCGTCGCCGGTCCGGCTGCACGGCTTAACGACGGAGACGTCAGATACGCCGAAACAGCACGCCGATGACCAGCACGACGTAGGCAATGGCCAGAACGTCGAAGACCCGCGCCGAACTGATGATCGGGACGGAAACGTGGGCATAGCGAATGAGCAGCGCGATCAGTGCCAGCACCAGCGAGATCAGGAATATCACGAGTGATGGCGGCGTAAGCGCGAAGCCTCCGCGACGGTATGGCATTCCCCTCTCCTGTTCGATCGGACGAAAGAATAGAACAGGGTTACAACAGGCATGCGACGTTCTGGTTCCCGCCTTCCCTAAGCGCCCTCGAACTGCAGCCGCGCCAGCCGCGCGTAGAGCCCGTTGGCCGCAACCAATTCGGCGTGCGTGCCCTGCTCGACGACCCTGCCCTGCTCCATCACCAGGATGCGGTCGCAGGACAGCACGGTTGCAAGGCGATGCGCGATCACCAGCGTCGTGCGATGACGCATCAGTTCTTCCAGCGCGGTCTGCACCAGCGTCTCGCTTTCGGCATCGAGCGCAGAGGTGGCTTCGTCGAGCAGCAACAGCGGCGCATCGCGCAGGATCGCGCGCGCGATCGCGACGCGCTGGCGCTGGCCGCCCGAGAGCGTCACGCCGCGTTCGCCGAGTTGCGCTTCGAATCCACCCGGCAGCCGGCGCAGGAATTCGCTGGCATGGGCGAGGTCCGCGGCGCGTTCGACCTCGGCATCGCTGGCGTCGGGCCGACCGAAGCGGATGTTTTCGCGCGCTGACGCCGCGAACACGACCGAGTCCTGCGGCACCAAGGCAATGCGCGAACGCACGTCGACCGGGTCGGCGGACCTGACCGGGACGCCATCGAGCGAGATCGTTCCGCGGGCGGGATCGTAGAAGCGCAGCAGGAGATGAAACAGCGTGCTCTTGCCGGCGCCCGACGGGCCGACGATCGCGACCTTTTCACCGGCCCGGACCGACAGCGAGACGTTGTCGATCGCCATCACGTCCGGCCGCGCCGGATAGGCGAAGCTGACATTCTCGAATCCGACGTCGCCGCGCGCCGGCACCGGCAGTGCCACCGGCTTCGGCGGCGCCGTGATCTGCGATTTCACGCGCAGGATCTCGAACAGCCGTTCGGCGGCGCCGGACGCCGCCGAGACCTCGCCCCAGACCTCGCTGAGCTGGCCGAGGGCGGAGGCGGCGAACGCCGCATACAGCACGAACTGGCCGAGCCGGCCCGGGGTGATGGCGCCGGTCAGCACGTCGTGCGAGCCGACCCACAGGATCGCGACGACGCTGGAGAACACGATGAAGATGATGATGAGCGTGAGCATCGCGCGCGCCCGCGTCGAGCTGCGCGCCGCCTCATAGGCCTGTTCGACCTCGCCGCCGAAGCGGCTGGTCGCCATCCGCTCGCTGGTATAGGCCTGCACGGTCCTGATCGCGCCGATCAGTTCGGAGGCGTAGGCGCTGGCGTCCGCAAGCGTATCCTGCGCGTTGCGAGACAGCCGCCGGACCCAGCGCCCGAACGCCACCAGTGGAATCACGATCAGCGGGATCGCCAGCAGCACGAAGCCCGACAGTTTCGGGCTGGTGATCACCATCATGACGGTGGCGCCGAAGAACAGCATCAGGTTGCGCAGCGCGATCGACACCGACGCGCCGACCGCGGATTTGATCTGGGTGGTATCGGCGGTCAGCCGCGACACCAGTTCGCCGCTGCGCGCGGAATCGAAGAACGCGGGCGACAGCGACACCAGATGCGCGAACACGTCGCGCCTGATGTCGGCCACGATGCGCTCGCCGATCGTCATGACGAGGTAGTAGCGGGACGCGCTTGCCGCGGCGAGCACCGCGACGATGGCGATCATCACGCTGAAATAGCTGTTGATCAGCGCGATGCCTTCGGGACTGAAGCCGAAATCGATCATCCGCCTCACCGCGACCGGTACCACCAGCGTGGTGATCGCGGCAACGGTCAGCGAGATGAAGGCGAGCAGCGCCCGGCCGCGGTAGCGCGCGACATAGGGCGCCAGCGCCAGCAGCGGCCGGAGCTTCGCGCGGGTCTTGGCCGGCGACTGCGTCAGCTGGGTTTCGATGAAGGCCTCTTCCTCGAGCAGGGCGTCGCGCCGCGGCGGCGTGCCGCCGGCAGGTTCAATCTGTTCCGCTGCGCTCATGAAATCCGACCCGTTTTGCCGCCCCCAGATAGGCCCGGCGGCCCCCGCTGGCAAATCCGGGAGATTCCCAATGGGGTGGCATACGTAGCTTGTTTTGGCGGCCACCTTGCGTTATAGAGCCGCCAAATCCCGTATCCCCTGACATTTGAGATGGGCGCCGGCGCGCCGAAGGATATGCCATGAAAGCCGAAATTCACCCGGATTATCATATGATTACGGTCGTGATGACCGACGGGACCGAGTACCAGACCCGCTCCACTTGGGGCAAGGCAGGCGACAAGCTGAACCTCGATATCGACTCCAAGTCGCATCCGGCCTGGACCGGCGGTTCGCAGCAGCTCCTCGACCGCGGCGGCCGTGTGTCGCGCTTCCAGAAGAAGTTTTCGGGCTTCCTCAAGAAGGACTGAGGGTTTACGGACCCCGCTTCGTTCGCGCCCAGAAATGCAAAAACGCCCCGGTTTGCCGGGGCGTTTTTTTGTTGTCTTTGTCATTCCGGGGCGTGCGTAAGCACGAACCCGGAATCTCGAGATTCCGGGTCTGGTCCTTCGGACCATCCCGGAATGACGGGATCCACCTTACTGCTCGAACGCCGCCTTCAACCGATTGAGCTGCGGCACAAGCGGATTGCCGATCGGCGCGCGTTCGGCGGCCGGCGAATGGATCGTGGCGTCGAGCCGGCGGACCTTGGCCTGCAGGCTCATCGAGCGCGTGATCAGATCCTGCAACTGCTGCGGCAGCTTTGCGATCGTGTCCTCGGGGCCGGGATCGGCGGCCGAAAGCTTGACCTTGGTCTTTTCGCGGTTGGCCTGGGTCAGCGTCATTTCGCCTTCCTTGACCGCGCGGTGCAGCAGGAGCCACGACGCCAGTTGCATCAGCCGGGTGGTGAGCCGCATGCTTTCGGTTGCGTAAGTGAGGCTGACGGAACGTTCGAGCGCCTTGGCTTCGGTACGGCCGTCGCCGTCGAGATAGGCCGCGGTCTCCTCGACCAGATCCATGCCTTCCCTGAACAGCACCCCGAAGGCTGCAGAATTAGTCAGCCGCTCGCTGAACAATACGAGCGCGGGTTCGACTTGCGAACGGTCCGCCATGGTTAACGCCCTCACGCCACTATTTGCCCCACCGGCTGTGTAGCACCGGCTTATGATGAACAAATCATTGCTCGCGGCGGAGCGAGAGTCCAGCTGCAACCGGATTTATGGTTTCCAGCCGATGGGGACACAAAATAGCCCTGCGACGCACAAAAAAAGAGCCGCCGTTGCCGGCGGCTTTGAAGTTGATAACAGGGAGGCGTCAAACAGAGTGGACAGGAGCCACTCGGTGTCCAAACGAGGACAATACGAGTCATAAACGAGAAAGCTTAATCGATCGTAAACAGGCGAATTTCTTTAGAGATTGTTTTCCATGTCGGCCATTGGCCGAGTTTCTGGAATTGACTCCAATGTCGTCCCGGCGAAGGCCGGGATCCATAATCACCGGCGCTTGTGATTGAGGAAAGTCGGCCAGCGGCCTGTCACCGACAGGCCGCTGCGTATGGGTCCCGGCCTTCGCCGGGACGACGTGGTGAGAAATCGTGTTTGAATAAACTCACGTCTTGAAAAAACTGTTCGCCGCCTCTTTCGATGCGCGCTTCCTGGCTGCCGCCTGCTGCAGCCGTTCGATCTCGGAATTCAGCAGCGCGATGCGCTCGGTCAACTCTTCGACCGACAACAGCGACAGGTCCTGTCCGATCTCGTGCGTGATCTTTTTCCGCGGCTTGTCGTCATCCTCGATGGCCATGCGTTTCTCCTCATGCGCTGCGGTTCCCGAAGCGGTTGCCAGCGTGGGCCGGGCTGGCTAATCAGGGGCCGCCCTCAACGTTTCCGCATTTTGGCCAAGGACAAATCATGGAAAAGCTGCCCGCGCAAATGACCGTCATCGGCATCAGCAAGCCCGGCGGTCCCGAAGTGCTGCTGCCCGAAACCCGCAGCGTCCCGGTCCCCGGTCCGGGCGAAATCCTGGTCAAGGTGATGGCGGCCGGCGTCAACCGGCCGGACGTCGCGCAGCGCTCCGGCGCCTATCCGCCGCCGCCCGGGGCCAGCGACCTGCCCGGCCTCGAAATCGCCGGTGAAGTGGTTGCGCTCGGTGCAGGCGCCAGCAAGCACAAGCTCGGCGACAAGGTGATGTCGCTGGTGGCAGGTGGCGGCTACGCTCAATATTGCATCGCGCAAGACGCCCAGGCGATGACGGTGCCGCCGGCACTGTCGATCCAAGAGGCCGGCGCGATCCCGGAAACGCTGATGACCGTCTGGCACAACGTGTTCGAGCGCGGCGCGCTGAAGCCGGGCGAGACGCTGCTGATCCATGGCGGCTCGTCCGGCATCGGCACAATGGCGATCCAGCTCGCCAAGGCATTCGGTTCCAAGGTGATCGTCACCGTCGGATCGCAGGACAAGATCGACGCCTGCCTCAAGCTCGGCGCCGACCGGGCGATCAACTACAAGACCGAAGACTTCGTCGCCGTCGTCAAGGCGGAGACCAACAATGCCGGCGCCAACCTGATCCTCGACATGGTCGCCGGCGACTATGTCGACCGGAACTACGATGCCGCCGCGGTCGACGGCCGCATCGTGCAGATTGCCACGCTGAATGGGCCCAAGGTCACCGTCAACATCGCCAAGGTGATGGTGAAGCGGCTGACCCATACCGGCTCCACGCTGCGCCCCCGTACTAATGCGGATAAGGCCGCCATGGTCGCCGCGATCGAAGCCAAGGTGATGCCACTATTGCGCGAGGGACGCGTAAAACCCGTCATGGACAGCTCATTCCCGCTCGAAAAAGCGGCCGATGCGCATCGGCGGATGGAGACCTCCGAACATATTGGCAAAATTGTGTTGGCAGTCTAACGATCGCGAGCGTAGCACGGGTGGAAACCCTTTGAATCGCTTCGCTTTCATGTCATTTATCGCGTGAAACGCCGGACCGTTCGCTGGGGCCGGAAAGGTTCGTTGATCGCGGAGTATCGACATTGCGTCTGATCAGGCGCCTTGCGCTGTTTGCGCTGGGCCTCATGATTGTTGCGGCCGCGCCGGAGGCGCGGGCGATTGACGCAGTCAGCGTCCGCAGCGACGCGCCTGCGATCGACCTGACCGCGGTGCTCGATCATCAGCGCAGCGAGACCGACCGCATCCAGGTTTCGACCGCGCCGGGCACCGACGGCATCGTCCGCCGCATCGAGGTCCGCGCCCGCGAGGGCGGACAGAACTGGGTGGTGTTCGCGCTCGCCAACAACACCGACGACCAGCTCGACCGCCTGATCGTCGCGCCGCATTACCGCATCGTGTCGTCCGGCCTGCTGTGGCCCGATCTCGGCCTGTCGCGCATCGCGACCATCACGCCGTCGGTCGGCGATCGTCCCGAGCGCCAGGAAAGCGCCACCGCCGACATCTTCCGCATCACGCTCGATCCCGGCGCCGTCGTGACGTTCGTCGCCGAACTGCGCACCGACAAGCTGCCCCAGCTCTATCTGTGGGAGCCCGACGCCTACAAGGACAAGGTCAATTCGTTCACGCTCTACCAGGGCATCGTGATCGGTATCTCCGGCCTGCTGGCGCTGGTGCTGACCATCCTGTTCGTGGTCAAGGGCAGCATCATGTTCCCGGCCGCGGCCGCGCTGGCGTGGGCGGTGCTGGTCTATATCGGCGTCGATTTCGGCTTCTGGGGCAAGGTGCTCGACATGTCGAACAACGCCGAGCGCGTCTGGCGCGCGGCGGGCGAAGCGATTTTGGCCGCGACGCTCCTGGTGTTCCTGTTCGCCTACCTCAACCTCAGCCGCTGGCACGTGCGCTATTCCCATATCACCGTCGGCTGGCTGACCTTCCTCGGCTCGCTGGTGGCGCTGGCGCTGTTCGATCCCGCGGTCGCCTCCGGGATTGCGCGCATCTCGCTGGTGCTGATCGCGTTCGCGGGCTTCGCGCTGATCGTCTATCTCTCGACGCACGGCTTCGACCGCGCGGTGCTGCTGATCCCGACCTGGTTCCTGCTGGTGGTATGGGTGATCGCGGCCGGCATGACGGTGGGAGGCTCCGTCACCAACGACATCGTCGGCCCTGCGCTACTCGGCGGCCTCGTGCTGATCGTGATGCTGATCGGCTTTACGGTCATGCAGCACGCCTTCGCGGGCGGCGGCGCCACCAACGGCGTCGTCTCCGACGTCGAGCGACGCGCGCTCGCGCTGACCGGTTCCGGCGACCTGATCTGGGACTGGGACGTCTCGGCCGACAAGGTGTTCACCAGCCCCGAGACCGAAAGCCTGCTCGGGCTCAAGCGCGGCACGCTGGAAGGCCCGGCCGCGAAGTGGCTCGAGGTGCTGCACCCGCTCGATCAGGATCGCTTCCGCGCCGCGCTCGACAGCGTGCTCGACCAGCGCCGCGGCCGGCTGGTGCAGGATTTCCGCCTGCGCACGCCTGACGGCCATTTCATGTGGTTCGCGCTCAAGGCACGCCCGGTGGTCGGCTCCGACGGCGAGGTCTCCCGCGTTGTTGGCACGCTCACCGACGTTACCGAGATCAAGAACGCCGAAGAGCGCATGCTGCACGACTCCGTGCATGACAACCTCACCGGCCTGCCCAACCGCAAGCTGTTCATCGACCGCCTCGGCGCGGTTGCCAACTATGCCAAGTCGATGCCGAACCTGCGCCCGACGCTGATGGTGATCGACCTCGACCGCTTCAAGCAGGTCAACGATTCCGTCGGCATCTCGGTCGGCGACTCGATCCTGCTGACGCTGGCGCGGCGGCTGACGCGGATCCTGAAACCGCAGGACACGCTGGCCCGGCTCTCCGGCGACCAGTTCGCGCTGATCCTGATGTCGGAGCAGGATCCGGCGCGCATCACCGCCTTTGCCGAGACGATCCGCAAGACCATCCGCGCGCCGATCGCGTTCAACGACCGCGAGATATTCCTGACAGCGTCCATCGGGCTGGCGCTGTCGGATCCGCAGACGCAACTGTCCGAGGAGATCATCAAGGACGCCGAGCTTGCGATGTATCATTCCAAGCGCATCGGCGGCGACCGCATCGACGTCTACAAGCCCGCGATGCGCGCACGCAAGACCGACCGCCTGACGCTGGAAAGCGAATTGCGCCGCGCCATCGAGCGACAGGAAATCACCATTCTCTACCAGCCGATCGTGCGGCTGGAAGATCGCTCGATCGCCGGCTTCGAGGCACTGGCGCGCTGGGACCACCCCAAGCTCGGACGGATGTCGCCTTCCGAGTTCATTTCGGTCGCCGAGGAAATCGGCCTGATCGTCGATCTCGGCATGTTCGTGCTGGACCAGACCGCCCGGCAGCTCTCGGTGTGGCAGCGCGCGATGCGCTCGCGCGAACCGATCTTCGCTTCCGTCAACGTCTCCTCGCGGCAATTGCTGCGCCACGATCTGATCCACGATATCCGCACCGTGCTGTCGCGCTCCTCGGTAGCGCGCGGCACGCTCAAGCTGGAGCTGACGGAATCGCTGGTCATGGAGAATCCGGAGCACGCAGCCCAGATGCTGGCGCGCATCCGCGAACTCGGCACCGGGCTGTCGCTGGATGATTTCGGCACCGGCCATTCCTCGCTGGCCTATCTGCAGCGCTTCCCGTTCGACACCATCAAGATCGACCAGTCCTTCGTGCGCACCACCAGCCGCGGCACGCGGCCCGTGATCCTGAAGTCGATCATCGCGCTGGCCCACGACCTCGGCATGGACGTGGTCGCGGAAGGCGCCGAGACGGATTCCGATGCCGTCGAGCTCTATCAGCTCGGCTGCGAATACGCCCAGGGCTTTGCGTTCGGCGAGCCGATGGACGCCGACGCCGCGATGCGGCTGCTCACGGAAGAACGGCTGGAAGCGGCGAGTTGATTTCTCCCGTCGTCCGGGCGCAGGCCGTGACCCATAATCACCAGCGGTAATTGCTTTACCCGCGGGCAGCGTCTTTCTTTGCAACAATGCAGGCCGCGACGTATGGGTCCCGGCCTGCGCAGAGACGACGGCCTATCTCCCCGTCTTCATCCGTTTGAACTTCACACTCTTCCCATCCGCCTGTCTCGTCGCGATGTATCCTCCTTCCAGGCAGGCCTCGCGCTGCGGCATCTTTTCCTGCGGGCTGCGCAAGGTCTCCCACCACGACGCCCGCTGCGCCGCGCGCGGCAGGGCGGCGTCGATGATCTCCTCGATCTGCTCGAAGCTCAGCACGAATTCGGGAAGCTTCTGCGCCCTGAGATAGTCCCGCAGCGGGTCGTAAACTTTCACGCGTGTCCCCAATGGCGATTTGCACAATACCGTCGATGCCGACAACCAAGCGTTAACGTATTCCACCATCGCTGTCGCCGCTTAAGGCCGCAACAACGTATCTCGCACATACCGGTAGGCCGGAGCGGGCGATGCTGTTTGGACGGCGCAAAGACACTGCCAGAAGGGATTTGGCCAGAAAGGATTTGGCCAGAAGGGTTCTGTTCGGGAGAAGCGCCGGACGTCGGCCATGGCGGCTGTCGGCCAAACTCCTGGTCGCCTCGACGGTCGTGACCGTAGTCGGCTTTTCCACGATTTGCGCCAGCGTCATGCTCGACATGCGTCGCGGCGAAGAGGAACTCGCCCGCCAGACGCTCGAGAACCTCGCCTCCGGCATCGACGCCGACATCAGCCGCAACATCGAGGTCTATGACCTGTCTTTGCGCAACGTTGCCAGCAATCTGGTGATGCCCGCGATCAGGCACGTCAGCAAGGAAATCCGGCACCTGATCCTGTTCGATCATGCCGCCACCGCCAGGCATTTCGGGGCGATCCAGGTGTTCGACGCCCAGGGCAAGCTGACCATCGATGCGGCGAGTCTCGATTCCGTTGCGGAAAATCGCGGCGGCGAAGAATACTTTCAGGTCCATCGCGACAACCCCGACGCAGGTCTGTACATGAGCCGACCGATGTTGCACCGGGGCGCCGACTCAATCGTGCTGAGCAGGCGCATCACCGACCATGACGGCCGCTTTCTGGGGGTCGTCGTCGGCGCCATACGCGTCAGCTATTTCCATGACCTGTTCGCCCGCCTGACGCTCGACCCCGGCGACACGATCACGGTGCTCCGCCGCGACCGCACGATCATCATGCGGAGGCCGTTCGATCCGGCCATCATTGGAAAGAATCTGTCGGAGCGAAAGAGCTGGAGCGCCGACAACCTGAAACAAGGCTCAACATATGCCGGCGTCGGGCCGGTGGATCCTACGCCGCGGCTCTACGTGCGAAGCGGCACCACGAACCTGTTCTTCGTGGTGGTCGGGAAGCCGCTGGCGACGATCCTCAATCTCTGGCACAGGGAAGTGATCCGGATCGGCTCGATCATGATGGCGCTGATCGTGTTCGTGGTCGGCACCGCCCTGTTCCTCGCGCGCGAGATCGGCCGGCGCGCGGAGGCCGAGGACAGGCTGGAAGAGCTCGCGACGACCGACGCACTTACCGGGCTCAGGAACCGGCGCAAGTTCGATCACGCGATCGATGCGGAGTGGCGGCGCGCGGCGCGCAACAACACGCCGGTCGCGGTGTTGATGATCGATGCCGATCATTTCAAGGCCTACAACGACACCTACGGGCATCAGGCAGGCGACCAGGTGCTGGTCGGCATTGCGATCTGCATTTCAGACGCTGTCCGAAGGGCCGGCGACTGCACGGCGCGCTACGGCGGCGAGGAGTTCGCGGTGCTGTTGCCGGGGCTTACCGCGGTCGAAGCGTTTGCGGTCGCCGAAACCATCCGCCTGAAGGTCGAGCACTGGTCGGAGCATCCCGATGTCACGACCGTCAGCATCGGCGTCGCAAGCCTGACGCCCGCAGCGTCGATGGACTGGCCCGACCTGATCGAGGCCGCCGACAAGGCGCTCTACGCGGCCAAGAACAACGGCCGCAACCAGTCGGTGCTGGCCGCCGTCTCGCAGTTGGCGCTGGTGGCTTAGGCGCGACGAAAGGTCATTCCGGGGCGATGCGAGGCATCGAACCCGGAATCTCGAGGCTGCTGGAAAAAGACCTTTGCCGCACGAGATTCCGGGTTCGCGCTACGCGCGCCCCGGAATGACGAGATCAGGGCCTCGCGCTGCTCTCGTCACTTCCCCAGATACTTCTTCATCTCCGCGCGCAGACCATCGCGCAAATCGTCCCGTGCCATGCCGTAGGCGATGTTGGCGCGCAGGAAGCCGGCCTTCGAGCCGCAATCATGTCGCTCGCCCTCGAATTCCACGCCGTAGAAGCTTTGCGTCCTGGAGAGCGTTTTCATCGCATCGGTGAGCTGGATCTCGTTGCCCGCGCCGCGCTCCTGGGTCTCCAGAATCTTGAAGATTTCCGGCTGCAGGATGTAGCGCCCGGTAATCGAAAGATTTGACGGCGCCGTGCCCTTCGGCGGCTTCTCCACCATGCCGTCGACCTCGAACATGTTCTTGGCGAGGCGCTTGCCGACGCCGCAGATGCCGTATTGATGGGTTAGATGATCCGGCACCGCTTCGACTGCGAGCAGGTTGGATTTGCCGCCGAGCTTTTCCGCGGCCTCGATCATCTGCTTCAGGCAGCCCGGATTGTTCAGCACCAGTTCGTCCGGTAGCACCACGGCGAAAGGCTCGTCGCCGACGATGTCGCGCGCGCACCACACCGCGTGTCCGAGGCCGAGCGGCGCCTGCTGCCGGGTGAAGCTCATGGCGCCCGCTTCGGGCTGGTCACGCGCCAGAATGTCCTGCTCGGCCTTCTTGCCGCGCGCCGCGAGCGTGGTGTCGAGTTCGAACATCCGGTCGAAATGATCCTCGATCACGCCCTTGTTGCGTCCGGTCACGAACACGAAATGCTCGATGCCGGCTTCCTTGGCTTCGTCGACCACATACTGGATCAGCGGCTTGTCGACGATGGTCAGCATCTCTTTCGGCATCGCCTTGGTGGCGGGCAGGACGCGGGTGCCGAGACCGGCGACCGGGAAGACGGCTTTGCGGATTTTCATGGGATCTCGAAGGCCTTGGAAACGAGGAAATATTGGAACAATGAAAGCGCCTTGATGGCACGTTCCTAGACGGTTTGCATCCGGGAACAAAGGCGGATGTATGGTAGCGTTACCGCTCGCCTTGCCAGCCCTTGCGGAACTGCCCGCGACGACAAAATGCCGCCTCGTTAATCTATTGGAAACCGTGGCAAGGCCTTCTCGATCGGGGATGAAGCGGCGGACGGACACGGCATGACGGAACGAGCGATGACCCACCGAACCCGCGCGATCGCCATTGCGGCCGCGTTGATATGTTCCAGCCAGACGGCGCTAGTCGGTTCGTCCCACGCCCAGTCGGGCAGCAACGGGGTTTCGAACTTTCTCGGTAATATCTTCTCCGGACAGAAATCAGCGCAGGCGCCACAGGCCACGCCGGGCCCGGACGGTGGGCCGCGGCCGTGGAGCGGCGAAGACGGCGGCTCCGGCCACCCGCTGATGACCGCCGACGCGATCCGCCAGGCGGCGGCGAACTTTCCCAACTGCGTTGCCGGAATGTGGCCCGATGCCGCACGCCGCAACGTCACCCGGGAAAATTTCGAGCGTTTCACCGCCGGCCTGGCGCCCGACCTGCGCATCATGGACCTGATGGATTCGCAGCCCGAATTCACCAAGGCGATCTGGGATTATCTCGACATCCTCGTGAACGATAACCGCCTCGCCAAGGGCCGCGAGGTCCTCGCCAGATACAAGCCGCAGTTCGACGCGGTGGAGAAGGCCTACGGCGTCGACCGCTACATCATCGCCTCGATCTGGGGCATCGAATCCAACTATTCGACGCAGATGGGCGACCGCAGCGTCCTCAATTCCACCGCGACACTGGCCTGCGTCGGCCGCCGTCAGGCCTACTTCAAGGACGAGTTCCTCACCGCACTCGAAATCCTCAACCGCGGCGATTTGCGTCCCGAACAATTGCGCGGTTCCTGGGCCGGCGCGTTCGGGCCGACGCAGTTCATGCCGACCGCCTTCAAACGCTATGCCGTGGACGCCGACGGCGACGGCCGCCGCGACGTCGTCGACAATCCCGCCGACCTGATCGCCTCGACCGCCAACAACCTCAGGAAGGATGGCTGGCAGACCGGGCGAAGCTGGGGCTACGAGGTGGTGCTACCGCAGGGCTTCAATTTCATGCTGGCGGACAAGGCTAAGGCGATGACCATCGCACAATGGCAGCAGGTGGGAATCCTCCGCGCCGGTGACAAGGCGTTCCCGGACCTGACCGAGAAGGCCTATCTGCTGGCGCCGGCGGGCGCCGAGGGCCCCGGCTTCCTGATGCTGCAGAATTTCCGGGTGATCATGAAATACAACCCGGCGGAGGCCTATGCGCTGGCGATCGGGCACTTTGCTGACCGCCTGCGGGGCGCGGCGCCGTTCGTGCAGCCCTGGCCCCGGCAGGAACGCGTGCTGTCGCGGGCAGAACGGCTGGAACTGCAACAATTGCTGGCCCAGCGCGGCTTCTACAAGGGAACCCCGGATGGCCAGTTTGGCGGGCTGACAAGGGAGGCGCTGCGCGGCTTCCAGGCATCGATCGGGGCGCCCGCGGACGGATTCGCCTCCTCCGACGTGCTGGAGCGGCTGAGAGGGCGCTAAATCGGCCCTTTCGCCGCGAAACACTTCTGAAAACCACGATTCCGCGCGTGCCTTGACGGTGGCGCCGGAACCCGGGTTTATGGGTGTGAAATCTGCCCGCTTGCGGCCCGATTCCGCTAGTATATTTCACGTCTCTCGAATCCATTGCGACCGAGCCGGATGCCGAAATTTACGTCCTTTCTGCGCGTGTTCACCGAGACCGGCCCGCTGGTCGCGCTCGCCGTTGCGATCGCGCTGCTGATCGGGATCGCGGGACCGGCGTCGGCGCAGTTCTTCAATTTCGGCGGCTTCGGCGGTCCGCCGCAGCGGCAGGCGCCACAGCGTGGCGGCGGCTGGTTCGGGGGCGATTTCTTCGCGCCTTTTCAGCAGCCGCAACAGTCGCCGCAAGCGCCGCGCCAGGACTTTTCCCGCGCGCCCGGCCCCGCCAAGCGTGACACGACAGCCGAGCGAAACGTGCTGGTGATCGGTGACGCCATGGCCGACTGGCTCGGCTATGGCCTGGAAGATGCCTATTCCGAACAGCCGGACATGGGCGTCATCCGCAAGCACAAGACGATATCCGGCCTGATCAAGTATCAGCCGCGCGGCGAACCCGCGGATTGGGCCGCCGCCGCCCGGGGCATCCTTGCCACCGAGAAGCCCGACGCCATCGTCGTCATGCTCGGCATGCACGATCGTCAGGCGATCCGCGAGGCCGCCACAGAGAAGAAGACCACCGAAAAGAAAGACGACAAGAAGGACCCCCGCGCCAAACCGGATGCCAAGGCGGACGCCAAGCCGGCAGACGCGGCGAAACCGAAGCCGGAGGGTTCGAGCGAAGCCGCCAAAACCGAGGCTGCAAAGACCGACGCCGCCAAGACGGACGCCAAGCCGAGCGAGAAATCCGGCGATGCAGAACTGGACGACGCCGCCGAAAATGATGCGCCGCCCGCCGCAGCATCGGAAAAGACCGCGCGCACCGCTGGCGGCCTCTACGAATTCCGCGACGAGCGCTGGGTCGAACTCTACGCCAGGAAGATCGAAGAGTTGATCGGCGTGCTCAAGAGCAAGGGCGTGCCGGTGCTGTGGGTCGGCCTGCCAGCGATCCGCGGCCCGAAGGGAACTTCAGACATGCTGTTCCTGGATGCGCTGTACCGCGATGGCGCCGGCAAGGCCGGCATTACCTATGTCGACGTATGGGACGGCTTTGTCGACGAAGCCGGCCGCTTCCTGCAGAAGGGCCCCGACTTCGAAGGCCAGATCCGCCAGTTGCGTACCTCCGACGGCGTATTCTTCACCAAGCCCGGCGCCCGCAAGCTGGCGCACTATGTCGAGCGCGAGGTGACGCGCCTGCTCGCTTCCCGCTCCGGGCCGATCACGCTGCCGATCGAGCCGGCAACGCCCGAAGCCAGCGCCGTTCCGGGCCAGCCCGCGCCGCGTCCGATGGCGGGACCGATCCTGCCGCTGGTGGCCTCCTCTGTCGGAACCGATCAACTGCTCGGCGGTCCGGGCTCGCGTCCTGCCGCGGTCGATGCACTCGCTGCGCGAACGATGGTCAAGGGTGAAGCGCTGGCAGCGCCGGCCGGCCGCGCCGACGATTTTGCGTGGCCGCGCCGCGAAGTCGGCCGCGAACAGGCCAGGGGCGACACGCCGGTCGCCGCAACGTCACCGGCATCGCCAAGCGGAACGGCGGCGCCGGCACCCGCGCAGAAGCAGCTCGTGCTGCCGCAGCCACAACCGGTTCAGCCGCAGCAGAGGCGGCAATTCCGTCCGGCCCAGATCGAGCAGATACCGGCGCAGAATGCGCAACCTTCGCTGCGCGACTTCTTCGGCGGTTTTGGGACAGCGCCGCGTCAGGCACCGCCCGCAGCCGGCCCGCAGCGCACACCGATCGTACCCGGCGCGCCGCGCCCGCCGGGTAATGTCGGCCGGTCGGCGGAAGGACCGCCAGGCAATTTCACGCGATAGACGTTTCTGGATTCCGGGTTCGCGCTGACGCGCGCCCCGGAATGACAGATACCGCTTTAGCCTCAGTAGCGCCAGCGCGACGGCGGGCGGCGCGGCTGGCGCGTCATTAGCAACGCCAGCGCAAAGCCAATTCCGCCGGCAACCAGCAGCGCGCCGAGCGGATTGTCCTGCACTGTTTTCGCCACCGCCTTCTGCCCGCTGCGAACGGTGTCGCCGCTGTTGTCATAGGCGTCCTTGGCATAATTGAGGGCGGCATCGGTGGCGTCGCGCGCTGCATCCTTGGCCTGGCCGTACAGGTTCTGCACGGTACCGGCCGCTTCGCGCGCGCGGCCCTCGGCCTGTGTCTTCGCATCGCCGGCCATATCACCGACAGCGCCTTCGACCTTCCCGGCGAAATCCTTGGCCGAGCCGACAATTCTATCCTTATCCATAGCGGTCACTCCTGTTTCGGTGGAAGTAACCGGCGAAACCCGTTCGGGTTCCTCGCGCTGGCATTGAACGATACGGGAGGCGGCTTCAGTTCAAAGTAACAGCGGATTCAAAGTATCAGTCCGCCATCGACCACGATGGTCTGGCCGATGATGTAGGACGAAAGCGGCGATGCCAGGAACAGCGCCGCACCGGCCATGTCGGCGGGCGTGCCCAGCCGCTTCAACGGGATCCGCCCGAGCGCGCCTTCGAGCCGCTTCGGATTGGCCGTCGTCGCCTTGGTCATCTTGGTGTCGACCAGCCCTGGAGCGATGCCGTTGACGCGGATGCCGTTCTCGGCCCACGCCTCGGCGAGCGTGCGCGTCAGCCCGACCGCGCCGGTCTTCGAGGCGTTATACGCCGGGTTGCCCATGGTGGAATGATAGGCGGCGGTCGAACTGACGATGATGAGCGAACCCTTGCTCGCACTCAGCATGGCGTGAAACTTGGTCGCGCACGCCATCAGGCTCATCAGGTTGACTTCCAGCACTTTGCGAAAGCCTTCCATCTCGAACTCGCCGCGGCGGTAGATCACCGCGCCCTGCGCCAGCACCAGCACATCGAGCTTTTCGAACGGCGGGCTGAACGCCTCGACCGCCTGCGGCTTGCTGACGTCGAGCTGAGAGTAATCGAGGCCTTCGAGATACGATCCGTCGTCGGGCGAATAATCCGCAGCGCTGGCGCGGGTGCCGCAGGCCGCGACACGCGCGCCCTTGCCGCGGAAAGCATGCGCGATGCCGTTGCCGATCCCGCTGGAGCCGCCGACCACCAGCACCTGCTTGCCGCTGAAATCCAGTTCGTTCATCCCTGCGCTCCTTTTCTTGTTTTGCCTAGCCTATTCCCTCGTCGAGGAATTTGGCCATGAGAACCTCGTCGTAATATCGCCCCTCCTGCTTGAGAGCGCGCTTTTCGTAGCCGTATTCGACGAAACCCATGGCATCGTAAAGGCGGCGCGCCGCGGCGTTCTCGCTCACCACAGTTAACTGAACCGCCTCCACACGCCCGCGCGCATGGTCGAGAACTGCGGCGACAAGTCTTTCGCCAAGGCCGAGGTTTCGACCGGCCGCCCGCACATACATGCCCCAAAGCTGCGCCTTGTGCGCCTGCTTCGAACCTTCCTGCGCGGCATAGCCGGCTACTCCCACGAGCGCGCCGTCGACGAATGCGCCGAAGATATCTGCGCGGACCACGACCGCCTCGAACCACGACAGCGGTTGCGCGCTTTCCCTCTCGAACGTGCTGCCGAACGCCTCGGGATTTTTCTGCAGGGCCTCCAGCCGGATCTCCCGGTACAGGGCAGCATCCGACGGCTCCAGGCGACGGATCAGCGGGCTGCGAATATCGGTCACGTTTGCACCTCGTGCGGCTTCGTTGACCTGTCTGCGGATCGGTGCCAGCCTTGTCAATCCTGCAACATGCACCTCACCTCCTCTTGCCGGGACCCGATCATGTCAGAATTCAAACGGCTCAGCCGCTCGGTCAAAGGCCTGACCGTCCTCGTCACCGGTGCCGCCAGCGGCATGGGCCGCGCCACGGCGCTGGTTTTTGCCGCAGAGGGCGCAAACGTCGCCGTCACCGACCTCAATGCCGAAGCCACCCAGGCCGTGGCTGACGAGATTGCCGCAGCTGGCGGCTCCGCAAAGGCATGGGTTCTCGATGTCGCCAAACCGGGGGACATCATCACGGTGGTCGGTGACGTCGCCAGGCATTTCGGCTCGCTCGATATCGTCATCAATAACGCTGGAATGTCCGTACGCATGCCGATCGACGACGAAGGGTATGACGCCGGCTGGGACAAGGCGCTGGCGGTGATGTTGACCGCGCATCCACGGATCATCCGCGCGGCGCTGCCGCATCTGCGTCGGTCGAAGTGCCCGCGCATCGTGAATATCGCATCGACGGAAGCGCTCGGCGCCACCGCAACGGTCAGCGCCTACTCCGCCGCGAAAGGCGGCGTCACCAGCCTGACCCGTTCCCTCGCGGTCGAACTCGGCCGCGAAGGCATCACCGTGAACTGCATCTGCCCGGGGCCGATCCGCACCGCGATCACCGACCGGATTTCCGAAGAGCACAAGACGATCTACGCCAAGCGCCGCACCGCGCTCGGCCGCTACGGCGACCCCGAGGAAGTAGCGCACATGACGCTGAGCCTGTGCCTGCCCGCAGCCTCGTTCCTGACCGGCGCGGTGATCCCGGTGGACGGCGGGTTGATGGCACGAAACGCGTAACGGGCATGCGTTGGCGGCGTTGACTTGGCGTTGACTTGGGCATGTCGGGGAGTAATTTTTCCGACAAAGAGAGCGGGACAAATCGCCCGCCGCATATTGGAGAGACGCCATGACGGTCACGATCCGGCAGCTTCATCCGTTTTTCTTCGGCGAGGTTTCGGGCGTCGATCTGCGCAAGCCGCTGACGCCGCAGGAAGCCGCCGATATCGAAGCCGGCATGGACAAATACGCCGTGCTGCTGTTCCGCAACCAGGACATCACGGATGAACAGCAACTGGCCTTTGCGCTGAATTTTGGCGAACGCGAAAGCGCGCGCGGCGGCACGGTCACCAAGAAGGAAGACTACCGCCTGACGTCGGGGCTCAACGACGTTTCCAACCTCGGCAAGGACGGCAAGCCGCTGGCGCGCGACAGCCGCACCCATCTGTTCAACCTCGGAAACTGCCTGTGGCATTCCGACAGTTCGTTCCGCCCGATCCCGGCCAAATTCTCGCTGCTGTCGGCGCGGGTGGTCAATCCCAAGGGCGGCAACACCGAGTTTGCCGATATGCGCGCGGCCTATGACGCACTCGACGACGACACCAAGGCCGAGATCGAGGACATGATCTGCGAGCATTCGCTGATGTATTCGCGCGGCTCGCTCGGCTTCCTCGATTACAGCGAGGAAGAGAAGGCGATGTTCAAGCCGGTGCTGCAGCGGCTGGTGCGAACCCATCCGGTGCATCGCCGCAAGTCGCTGTATCTGTCGTCGCACGCGGGCGCTATCCAGGGCATGAGCGTGCCCGAGGCGCGGCTCTTGCTGCGCGACCTCACCGAGCACGCTACGCAGCGCGAGTTCGTCCACGTCCACAAATGGACGCTGCATGACCTCGTGATGTGGGACAACCGCCAGACCATGCATCGCGTGCGGCGCTACGACCAGTCGCAGCCACGCGACATGCGCCGCGCCACGGTCGCCGGCACCGAACCGACGGTGCAGCAGCAGGCGGCGGAGTAGAGAGCCGAACTTGTAGGGTGGGCAAAGGCGCACTTGCGCCGTGCCCACCATCCATCCAAATCGTTGTCGTGAATGGTGGGCACGCTTCGCTTTGCCCACCCTACGAATTTGCGTTCGCGGGGACGATAAACTTACGCGTGTCCGGCTTCGTTCGACAGCATGCCGACATCGATCCCGATCTTGCGCAGGGCGCGCTGGTATTTTTCATCGATGTCGTTGCCGAAGATCAGATCCGGGTCGGCGTCGCAATGCAGCCAGCCATTGTGCTGGATCTCGTTCTCGAGCTGCCCGGGCGCCCAGCCGGCATAGCCCAGCGCCAGGATCGCGTGCTTCGGCCCGGTGCCCTTGGCGATCGCCTTGAGGATATCGACGGTCGCGGTCAGGCAGATGCCGTCGTCGATGTTGAGCGTCGCATCCTTGATGAAGAAATCGCTCGAATGCAGCACGAAGCCGCGTCCGGTATCGACCGGGCCGCCCTTCAGCACCTTCATGGTCTCGGCGTTTTCCGGCAGCTTGATCTGGTCGGCCTTCTGGATGATGTCGAGTTGCACCAGCAATCCGGGAAAATCGATGCTGCCGGCCGGACGGTTAACAATGATGCCCATCGCGCCCTCGGACGAATGCGCGCACATGTAGATGACCGAACGCTCGAAGCGCGGATCGCCCATGACCGGCATGGCGATCAAAAGCTGCCCGTCGAGATAGCCCTCGGCGGACGCGTTGTCGCCAACGCCGGCAATTTTGCGGCGAACGGGCTTCGATGTCTTGCCTTCAGGGCTCATCCGCAAAGGCCTCTCATGCTGGGTCATATCCTGATATCCGGTGGGCTTTCTGTCAATCAAGCATACCGCCGCATGCGGCAGCCGATCACACGCAATTCAATGGTTTGGGCGGGGACTTGCCTGTAAATACGTCGCATGTCCGTGATAGTTCCCCTCCGCGCCGCGATGGGCGTCGCCATAACGCTTTCAGTCGCGTGTGCGGCGACGAAGGTTCGCGCCGAGGATTCCTCGCCGTGGCAGCGCGACGCACATTCCGCACTGCGTTTGCTGGCCGGATCGCGCAGCGGCGCCGTGCTGCTTGGGGGCATTGCGATCCAGTTGCAGCCGGGCTGGAAAACCTACTGGCGGACACCAGGCGATTCCGGCGTCCCGCCCCGTTTCGATTTCTCCAAATCCGACAATGTCGAGGCGGTCACCGTGCTCTGGCCGGCGCCGATGAAATTCGACGACGGCGCAGGCGGAACGGCGCTCGGCTACAAGCAGCAGGTCGTGCTGCCGCTGCGGATCGTGGCGAAAAATGCCGACAAGCCGGTGACCTTGCGCGCAAACATCAACTACGCGGTCTGCGACAAGATTTGCATCCCCGTCGAGGCCAACGCCGAACTCGGCTTTGCCAGCGTGGCCAGCACCGAGGATGGGGCGCTGTCCGATGCGCTCAATGCCGTACCGAAGCCCGCCAATATCGGCGACCCCAACCCGCTGACCATCCGCGACGTCAAGCGCGACGGCAAGACCACGGTGCTGGTCGACGTCGCCGCGCCCGAGGCAAAGAACGTCAGCCTGTTCGTGGAAGGTCCGACGCCGGAATGGGCGTTGCCGGTTCCAAAGCTCGCCGAGAACAGCCCGCCCGGTGTGAAGCGCTTTGCCTTCGAACTCGACGGCCTGCCGCCCGGCGCCAGCGCAGACGGCGCCGCGCTCAAGCTGACGCTGGTCGGCGGCGACCGGGCTTATGAATTCAATGTTAATTTGAATTAATCGAAAGTCATTCCGGGGCATGCGAAGCATGAACCCGGAATCTCGAGATTCCGGGTTCGATGCTGCGCATCGCCCCGGAATGACGACGGAGAGCGACGGCCCGTCCAACCGAATCTTAACGGTTCGTTGATATATCCGGCCACCGCCGCAGCCCGCGGCGCGTTTTACGGGATGTTCCGTCTTGGCCGTGCTGGATACGCAAGCCGCAACCGCTTCGCCTGCCGGGCTCATCGCGCGCCTGCGCGCCCTGCTGGGCGGCTCCAGCGAGGCCTCCGTTACCAAGCGGCTGGCCGGCACCATCTTCATCATCCGCGTGCTGAGCGCAGCGCTCGCCTACTTCTCGCAGATCCTGCTGGCGCGCTGGATGGGCGGCTCGGACTACGGCGTCTACGTCTATGTCTGGACCTGGGTATTGCTGCTCGGCAGCATGATGGACTTCGGCATCTCGGCGTCGGCGCAGAAAATCATCCCGGAATACCGCACCAGCGGCGAGCACGCGCTGCTGCGCGGCTTCCTGTCCGGCAGCCGCTGGATGACGTTTGCGGTTTCGTCCGTCGTCTCGCTGCTGCTGGCCGGCCTGGTGAGGGCGCTGTCGCCGTGGATCGACGCGAACGCGATCGTTCCGCTCTATATCGGCTGCCTCACGCTGCCGGCGTTCGTGGTCGCCAACACCCAGGACGGCATCGCCCGTTCGCATGACTGGATGCGGCTCGGCCTGATGCCGCAATTCATCGTGCGGCAGTCACTGATCATTGGTCTCACCGCCGGCGCCGTCGTGCTCGGATTCAATCTCGGCGCGACCGCCGCGATGTGGGCCAGCGCCGCCGCTGTGTGGATCGCGATGATCGGCCAGATGGTCGTGCTGAACCGCAAGCTCGGCAGCCATGTCGAACCCGGCCCCAAGGCCTATGATTTCCGCGGCTGGCTCGCGGTCTCGCTGCCGATCCTGATGGTCGAAGGCTTCTATCTGCTGCTGTCCTACACCGACGTGCTGGTGCTGCAGCAATTCCGTTCGTCGGAAGAAGTCGGCGTCTATTTCGCCGTGGTGAAGACGCTGGCGCTGGTGTCCTTCATTCACTATGCGATGGCAGCAACGACGGCGCATCGCTTTGCCGAGTATCATGCGCTCGGCGACAAGGATCGGCTCTCGGCCTACGTCGCCCACGCGATCCAGTGGACGTTCTGGCCGTCGCTCGCCGCCACCATCCTGCTGCTGGCGCTCGGCAAGCCGCTGCTGTGGCTGTTCGGCCCGCAGTTCGTGGTCGGCTACGACATCATGTTCATCGCCGCGATCGGCCTGCTGGTGCGCGCGGCGATCGGCCCGGTCGAGCGGCTGCTCAACATGCTCGGCCACCAGCATATCTGCGCCATGGCCTACGCGCTGGCCTTCGTCATGAACCTCGTGCTGTGCCTGCTGCTGGTGCCGCGCTTCGGCGGCCACGGCGCCGCGGCAGCGACGTCGATCGCACTCACGTTCGAGACCGTGCTGCTGTTCTGGATCGTGCGCAAACGGCTCGGCCTGCACGTGCTGGCGTTCGGGAAGCTCTGATCCTCCCCTGGACCGTCATCACCCGCGAAGGCGAGTGATCCAGTATTCCAGAGCAATTGAATGCAATCGATCGGCCGCGGCGTACCGGGTGCCCCGCCTTCGCGGGGCACGACAATTAGCGCCTACTCCGCGGTCCAGCCGCCGTCGATCGAGTAGTTGGAGCCGGTGATCTGCGCGGCATCGTCGCTGCACAGGAACAGCGCCAGTGCGGCGACCTGGTCCGAGGTCACGAATTCCTTGGTCGGCTGCGCGTCGAGCAGCACGTCCTTGATGACCTGCTCCTTGGTCATGTTGCGGGCCTTCATGGTCTCGGGGATCTGGTGCTCGACGAGCGGGGTCCAGACGTAGCCCGGGCTGATGCAGTTGCAGGTGATCTTGAAGGTCGCAAGCTCCAGCGCCACCGTCTTGGTCAGTCCGGCGATGCCGTGCTTGGCGGAGACATAGGCCGACTTGAAGGGCGAGGCCACCAGCGAATGCGCCGATGCGGTGTTGATGATGCGGCCCCAGCCGCGTTTCTTCATGCCGGGCACGGCGGCGCGAATGCCATGAAATGCCGACGACAGGTTGATCGCGATGATCGCGTCCCATTTCTCGATCGGAAACTCCTCGATCGGCGAGACGAACTGGATGCCGGCATTGTTGACGAGGATGTCGACCGAGCCGAAGGTCTTTTCGCCGAACGCGATCATTTCGGCGATCTCGGCGGGCTTGGTCATGTCGGCCGGCGAATGTATGGCGCGGACCTTGAAATCAGTCTCGATGCCGGAGCGCTCGCGCTCGATATCGGCCGGCACGCCCATGCCGTTGATGACGACATTGGCGCCGGCGCGGGCGAAAGCGCGCGCATATGCCAATCCGATGCCGCTGGTCGAGCCGGTCACGACAGCGTTCTTGCCTTTCAACGTACCCATTTCCATCACTCCTGCTTGCCTGCGGGGGTTTGGGGAGCATCCCCCGTCATATCGTAAGCCACCATGGTCTGGCCGGACTGCGGGCGCTCCAGCACATCCTTGTGACGCATCGACTGATGAACGTCGCGGACGCCCGCATTCCAGTGTTCGAGCATGGCGACGTGCGAAAAATCGTAATCCTTCGACGAGGATTCGTAGTTCTTGCTCTTGTAGATCAGGTGCACGACGGTGACCGTGTTTTCCTTGGCCGCGTTGCAGAGGTATTCGACCGACGGATCGCTCTTCAGATAGTCGGGCAGTTTTCCGAGCAGATCGCGCAGCGCCTTGCGCGCGTTGTGCACCTGCCTGTTCTTGTCGGTGTTCATGCGGGTGCGGCTTGAATAGCGGATGTCCTTCTCGCGCTCGGCGGCTTCCAGCAGCGAGGTCGGCAATTCGCCGCGCGCGCTGAACAGGTCGACCTGGAAGATGAGAAGATCGCGCTGGGTTTCCTCGCCGAGCACGTGGTCGAGCGGCGTGTTGGAGGCGATGCCGCCGTCCCAGTAATGCTCACCTTCGATCTCGACCGCGGGAAAACCGGGCGGCAGCGCGCCCGACGCCATGATGTGCTCCGGACCGATCTTCTTGCCGAGCTTCCTGAACTCGAAATTGTCGAAATACCTGAAGTTGCCCGAGGTCACGCCGACCGCACCGACGCTGAGCCGCGTCTTCAGATCGTTGATGCGGTCGAAGTCGACCAGCCGTTCCAGCGTCTTCTTCAGCGGCGCGGTGTCGTAATAGCTCTGCGATTGCGGGCTGCCCGGTGGCCATAGCGGCGCCGGAGGAATGCGCGGGGTGAAGAAACCGGGTACGCCGAAGGTCGCGATCAGCGCGGCGCTGGTTTCGTTGAACAGCGAGCGTGCGCGGTCGCCGTTCGTAACGGGTCTCCATGGCACCGGAGACGACACCATCTCCCAGAATTCCTTCAGCCGGTCGACGCGCTTCTCGCCCTCATTGCCGGCGATGATGGCCGCGTTGATGGCGCCGATCGATATGCCTGCGATCCATTCCGGGTCGAAGCCGGCGCGGCACAGCGACTGAAACGCTCCGGCCTGGTAGGAGCCCAGCGCGCCACCGCCCTGCAGCACCAGTACGCGCTGTGCGTTGGCGGGCGTGGTGGCAGGCGGGTCGTTGGAATGATCCATCGTGACCGTCTATCAGAAGCCAATGAAGCCGGCACCGTGGCGACAGTTTGCGGCGGCGTCAATCAGCCAGATCCAAGCAAGGATCACGCCGAATTTATCGCCGGCGCCCTGCGTGGCGAGTAGCCGGATTAGGCTTCAGGTTGATGCGAGAATGAGCGTCCAGAACACCTTGTATTTGGTGTTCGGAGCATAGATCGCCGCGATGCCCAATTTTGTGACACCGTTCTTGAGCATATTGGCCTTGTGTGGCGGGGAGTCGCGCCAGCCGGAAAAGGCCTCCGCCAGCGTGTGATAGCCGGCCGAGACGTTTTCGACCGCCAGCTTGGCCGGGTAGCCGGACGCGCCCAGCCGCTTTTCCAGCGGGCCCTTCACGTCGTGGTCGAGCTTGTTGCGCTTGGCCATCGCCTCCGATTGCTGCTCCGCAAGCTTCATAAGGTCCGGGTCGACCACCACGCCGGCCAGACCGTTATTCTGCCGGTACAGCGAGATCATCGAGGCCGCCGCCTGCGGATCCAGCGTCGCGCCGCCATTGGCCATGCTCAGATACATGGTCGGCTGCTCGGCCACCTTGGTGTCGGCCATGCAGCCGCCGAGTGCCAGAAGCGCGAAAATGACGAATAAGGCCCGCATGATTCCCCCGGATTGGTCCGCCGTTGTTGCATACCAACCGTGGCTGAATGGTGAACGGGAAAGCAATTTTGCGGCAGTAGCCCGGATGGAGCGCAGCGCAATCCGGGAAGCTCTGTCCACCTGAAACTGCCCCGGATTACGCTACCCTCCATCCGGGCTACGGGAATCAATCCTGCGCGGCGAAAATCCGGTAGCGGCGTGGCTGCAGGCCGACGATCTCGCCGGCCTGAAGTTCCCGGTCCCGGGGCGCATCGATCTCGATCACGGTCTTGCCCTCGCCGCCGGTCAGAGTGACCTCCGCCCGCTGGATCGGCCCGAACGAGCGGACATGGCGCACCGCGCCCTCCAGCGAGCCGGTTCCGGCCGGACCGATCTGCATGTCGTGGCGGCGGATGAACAGTTTTGACGCCCCGGACGCCACGCCCTCGGCGGCGATGTTGAGCGGCCGGCCGCCGAGCCGCACCGAGCCGCCGCTGACTTCCACCGGCAGCACGATGGACTCGCCGATGAAGCCGTGCACGAAGGCGCTCGCGGGATTGTCGTAGACATCTCCCGGCGTCCCGATCTGTTCGATGCGGCCCTTGTCCATCACGACGACGCGGTTGGCGACTTCGAGCGCCTCTTCCTGGTCGTGGGTGACGAAGATCGAGGTGACGTGGATTTCGGAATGCAGCGAGCGCAGCCACTGCCGCAATTCCTTGCGCACCTTGGCATCGAGCGCGCCGAACGGCTCGTCGAGCAGCAGGATGCGCGGCTCGATCGCAAGCGCGCGCGCCAATGCGATGCGCTGGCGCTGGCCACCGGACAACTGGCTGGGATAGCGGTCCGCCAGCCAGTCGAGTTGCACGAGGTCGAGCAACTCCTTGACCCGGGCGCGGATCGTCGCCTCGTCCTTGCGGATGGCGCGCGGCTGCACGCGCAGGCCGAAGGCGACGTTCTCGAACACCGTCATGTGCCGGAACAGCGCGTAGTGCTGGAACACGAAGCCGACATGGCGTTCGCTGGCGCCACGGCCGAGCGCATCCTCGCCATCGATCCGCACCTCTCCGGCATCGGGCCATTCGAGGCCGGCGATGATGCGCAGCAGCGTGGTCTTGCCCGAACCGGACGGGCCGAGCAGCGCCACCAATTCGCCCTTGCCGACCTTGAGATCGACATTGTCTAGCGCCGTGAAGGCGCCGAACTTCTTGACGATGTTTTTGACTTCAATGGTCACCTGGGTTGTCCTTTGGAACCTGCCCTTCGTCCAGCCGCCGTTCGAGAACGGTCTTCACGACCAGCGTGATCAGGGCGAGCATCGCCAGCAGCGAGGCGATCGCGAACGACGCCACGAACTGATACTCGTTGTAGAGGATTTCGACCAGCAGCGGCATGGTGTTGGTTTCGCCGCGGATATGGCCCGACACGACCGACACCGCGCCGAACTCACCCATGGCGCGCGCGTTGCACAGCAGCACACCATACAACAGCCCCCATTTGATATTGGGCAGGGTGACGCGGAAGAACGTCTGAAGGCCCGACGCGCCGAGCGAGATCGCGGCTTCCTCCTCCTGCGTGCCCTGCTCCTGCATCAACGGGATCAGCGAGCGGGCAACGAACGGGAACGTCACGAAGATCGTCGCCAGCGCAATGCCCGGCACCGCGAACAGAATGTGGATGTCGCGCGCTTGCAGCCAGGCGCCGAAGTATCCCTGCGCACCGAACAGCAGCACGAAGACGAGCCCTGATATCACCGGGCTTACCGAGAACGGCAGGTCGATCAGCGTGATCAGGAACGTCTTGCCGCGGAATTCGAATTTTGCAATCGCCCAGGCTGCGATCACGCCGAACACCAGATTGGCGCCGACGGAGATTGCCGCCACCAGCAGCGTCAGCTTGATCGCCGACAGTGCCTCCGGTTCGGAAAGCGCGGACAAATAGGCGCTGATGCCTTTGGAAAACGCCTGCGCGAACACCACGACCAGCGGCAGCACGACAAAGACGGTGAGGAAGGTGACCGCAAGCGCAATGATGATGAAACGGACGGGCGCGGGCTCGTTGCGCAGATCCTTTGGGGAAACAACTGTCGTCGAGCGGTCCCTTGCCTCCCGATCGGAGCCTTGCGGAATGGCGAGATCGGCCGTGGCGGCATAGCTCCGCACCGGCGCCGCTGGCCTCACCAAGCTCGTCTGGATCGACATCGACCGGCCCTCAATGCGCGGGATTGCGGGTTTGCGCCCAGCGTTGCAGGCGATTGACGGCGAAGATGATCACGAATGACGCCAGCAGCATGACGACGGCGATCGCGGTCGCGTCGGCATAGCGAAACTCGGAAAGCCGGATCACGATCAGGAGCGGCGCGATTTCCGACACGTTCGGCAGATTGCCGGCGATGAAGATCACCGAGCCGTACTCGCCGACCGCGCGCGCGAACGCCAGCGCAAAGCCGGTCAGCAGCGCCGGCGTAAGGCTCGGCAGGATCACCCGGAAGACCGTGTGCCAGCGGTTGGCGCCAAGACTCGCGGCGGCCTCCTCGATCTCGGGGTCGAGATCGATCAGCACCGGCTGAACCGTTCGCACCACGAACGGAATACCGATGAAGACCATCGCGATGAAAATCCCGATCGGCGTGAACGCGACCTTGATACCGAGTTCGGCCAGCGGCGCGCCGAGCCAGCCCTTCTGCGCAAACAATTGCGTCAGCGCGACGCCCGCGACTGCGGTCGGTAACGCAAAGGGAATGTCGACGATGGCATCGAACAGCCGCCGGCCCGGAAAGCGATACCGCACCAGCGCCCAGACGATGATCATTCCCATCACAAGATTGACGCAAGCCGCCGCAAACGAAAGTCCAAACGAAATCCGCAGCGCATTCAGCGTGCGGCGGCTGGTGAGGATTTCCCAGAATTGCGCGGGCGACAGTTCGAGCGTCTTGAGGAAAAGACCGGCGAGTGGAATAAGGATGATGACGGAGAGCCATGTCAGTGTCAGGCCCATGGTTAGACCGAACCCGGGCAAGCTGCTCCGCCGTGCGACCGCTGTGCTCACATATCCCCCTGCTTACGCCCCGGCCGCCGCCGTCCAGATCAGTTCTTGTAGATCTGGTCGAAAATGCCGCCTTCGGCGAAGTGGTCCTTCTGCGCCTTGGTCCAACCACCAAAAACGTCGTCGATGGTGAATAGTTCGACCCTGGCGAAGGATTTTTCGTATTCCCGCGCAATCTCCGAATCCCGCGGACGGTAGGAGTTGCGTGCGGCAATTTCCTGACCTTCCTTGGTATACCAATATTTCAGATAGGCCTCGGCGACGGCACGGGTGCCCTTCCTGTCGGCCACCTTGTCGACGATCGACACCGGCGGCTCGGCGAGGATCGACAGCGGTGGGGCCACGATCTCGAACTGGTCCTTGCCGAATTCGCGCTGCGCCAGGAACGCTTCATTCTCCCACGCCAACAACACGTCGCCGACGCCGCGCTCGACGAACGTCACCGTCGAACCGCGCGCGCCGGTATCCAGCACCGGCACGTTCTTGAAGAGGTCGCCGACGAACTTCTTCGCCTTGTCGGGCGAACCGAATTTCTTTTCCGCAAAGCCCCAAGCCGCCAGGTAGTTCCAGCGCGCGCCGCCCGAGGTCTTCGGGTTCGGCGTAATCACCTGCACGCCCGGCTTGACCAGATCGCCCCAATCCTTGATCGCCTTGGGATTGCCCTTGCGCACCAGGAACACGATGGTCGAGGTATAGGGCGAGGCGTTGAGCGGTAGGCGCTTCTGCCAGTCCGTCGCGGTCAGGCCCCTGGCGGCGATCGCGTCGATGTCATAGGCCAGCGCCAGCGTGACGATATCCGCCTGCAAGCCGTCGATCACGCTCCGCGCCTGCGAGCCCGAGCCGCCATGCGACTGCTTGATCTCGACGCTCTTGCCGCTTTCCTTCCGATATGCCGCCGCGAACGCCTTGTTGAAATCGGCATAGAGTTCGCGAGTCGGATCGTAGGACACGTTGAGCAGGGTGAAGTCGGCAGCGAGTGCGGAACCCGCCCAGAGCAATCCCGCGACGAGAGGCAGAATGCGATGGATCATCATCGATCTCCATTCAGCTCGATGAAGCATATCATCAAAGCACGAAGCGCATAAGTCACGATGAACGGGTGGTAAGTCAACGAAACCGCATTTCATTGTTTGCGGTACTGCAGCGGCGTTGTCCTAAGAAGTCTTCGTCGTGTGGATGCCGCATTCTCTCTTGGCCTGGCCGCGCCAGCGCCCGGCCCGCGCATCTTCGCCGGGCGCCGTCCGGCTCGAGCACGGCATGCAGCCGACTGAAAGATAGCCCGAGGCGAGCAGCGGATGCTGCGGCAATTTTGCGATTCTGTAGATCGCCTCGATTTCTTCGCGGGACACGTTGGCGAACGGATTGAACTTCAGCTTCGCGCCGTCGTCCTCGACAACGGGAATGTCAGCGCGCGCCCCGCCCTGAAAACGCTTGCGTCCGTTGATCCAGGCCGAGAACGGCTGCAACGCCCGCGCCAGCGGTTCCACCTTGCGGATGCGGCAGCAGGCATCGGGATCGGAAAACCACAATTCGCGCTCGGGATCCTCGCGCGACAGCGCCTCTTCCAACGGCTTGATCGAGCGAACGTCGGTCAGGCCAAGGGTCGCGATCAGCGTATCGCGATAGGCGAGCGTCTCCTCGAACAGCCAGCCGGTGTCGAGGAAGACCACGGGAATGGCAGGATCGACGTCGGCCATCACCTTGAGCAGCGCCGCTGATTCGGTACCAAACGAGGAGACCAGCGCGAGGTGTTCGCGGCCGACGGTCTTCAGCGCAACAGCAATGACTTCGGCGGGCGATGCATCCCGCAGCGCGAGCTCGAGCGACTGCGCCTGCGAGACAATCGCCGCATTCGGAGCAAGCACCTGCTGCGCGGTCGAGCTCACTGGCCGGCGCTCTCCGAATGGCGCAGCTGCATTCGCCGATTGAACGCGGCGACGCGGCCGTCGCCGGTCGGCTGGTAGAAAACCGAATAGCGTTGCACGGTCTCGGCGAACGCATCGGCATCCGCATCCTTCTTCACCTCGAAGGCGTCGAAGCCGGCGCGCGACATGAACACGAACTGGTCGCGCAGCACCTGGCCGGCGGCGCGCAACTCGCCGTCATAGCCATAGCGCTCGCGCAGTAGCCGCGCCTGGCTATAGGCACGGCCGTCGCGAAAGCTCGGGAACACCAGCGCGACGGCGGCAAGGCGATCGAGATAGGGCACGAGATCGTCGAGATCGCGGTTGTTCGGCCAGATCACGCCGACCTTGCCGGCGCGCTTCAGCACGGCTTCCGGGTCCTCGAGGAAACGCGCCGCCGGAACGAGGATCGCGCCACCGTCAGGCAATTCGGCGCCGTCGACCGCCTGAACGAACGGATCGGTGGTAATTCTTCCCTGCTTAACGAGTGGCATAGACCCGCTCCTTGAATGGCTCGACACCCAGACGCTTGACCGTATCGACGAACAGTTCCTCGGGACGGTCGCGCAGCGCCAGATAGGCTTCGACAATGTCTTCGATCACGTCGGCGACTTCCGCATAGGGAACGGCCGGGCCGATCAGCGCGCCCATCTGCGCGTTCTCGTCGGCGCGGCCGCCGATCGTGATCTGGTAAAACTCCTCGCCGTTCTTCTCGACGCCGAGAATGCCGATGTGGCCGACATGGTGATGGCCGCAGGCGTTGATGCAGCCGGAGATGTTGATGTGCAGCCGCCCGATCATCTCGGCGGTATCGTGATTGGCGAAGCGTTTGGTCAGTTCCTGCGCGATCGGGATCGAGCGCGCATTGGCCAGCGAGCAGTAATCCAGCCCCGGGCAGGCGATGATGTCGGTGACCAGATTGACGTTCGGCGTGGCAAGGCCGATGCGGTCGAGCGCCTTCCACAACTGCGGTAGGTCGCGCTTGGCGACATGCGGCAGCGCCAGGTTCTGCTCATGGCCAACACGTATCTCGCCGAACGAATAGCGGTCGGCGAGATCGGCGACCGCATCCATCTGGTCCGCGGTGGCATCGCCGGGCGGTCCACCCACCGGCTTCAGCGACAGCGTCACGATCGAATAGCCCTGCACCTTGTGCGGCGCGACCGAGTTCTTGCGCCAACGCTCGAACAGCGGATCATGCGCCGCGCGCTTCAGCTCGTCCGGCATATGCGGCAGCTTCTCGTAGGCCGGATAGGAAAAGCGCGAGCGCACCTCCTCGATGACGGAGTGGTCGAGCGTCAACCCGCCTCCGCCCATCTGCCGCCATTCCTCATCGACCTCGCGCGCGAATTTTTCGATGCCGAGTTCGTGCACCAGGATCTTGATGCGCGCCTTGTAGATGTTGTCGCGGCGGCCGTACTGGTTGTAGACGCGGAGTATCGCCTCGACATAGCTCAGGATATCGCGGCCGTGGACGAACGGCTTGATGGTCTTGGCGATGAACGGGGTGCGGCCGAGGCCGCCGCCGACCAGCACCTCGAAGCCGGTCTCGCCGTCGGCGTTCTTGTGCAGGCGCAGGCCGATGTCGTGAACCTTGATCGCCGCGCGGTCGTGCTCGGATGCAGTTATCGCAATCTTGAACTTGCGCGGCAGGAACGAAAATTCCGGATGCAGCGTGGTGTGCTGGCGCAGGATTTCCGACCAGATGCGGGGATCCTCGACCTCGCCCGGGGCGACGCCGGCCCACTGGTCCGAGGTCACGTTGCGCATGTTGTTGCCGGAAGTCTGCATCGCGTGGATGCCGACCTCGGCGAGATCGGCGAGCGCATCGGGCAGTTCGGCGAGCTTGATCCAGTTGAACTGGATGTTCTGCCGCGTGGTGAAGTGGCCATAGCCGCGGTCATAACGGCGCGCGACGCGGGCCAGCGCCCGAAGCTGCTTCGACGACAGCGTGCCGTAGGGGATCGCGACGCGGAACATGTAGGCGTGCAGCTGCAGATAGACGCCGTTCTGCAGCCGCAGCATCTTGAACTCGTCCTCGGTCAGCTCGCCGGAGAGCCGGCGCTTTACCTGGTCGCGAAATTCCGAGACGCGTTCGTTGATCAGCGTGCGATCGAGTTCGTCGTATGCGTACATTTGGGCAAGCCTTGATGGATCGTTCTCAGGCCGGAAGCAGGTCGATGGTGAGACCCTTCGAGCGGATGTGTTCGCGCAGATTGCCGGGCTTGACCTCCCCGCCTTCCCTGAGCTCGACCGGCGCGATATAGGCGCCGATCGCACCGACGTCATCGGCGTTGGCCTCGTTGAGCAGCGCACGCGCCTCATCGGAGGTGCGGACGATGGCGGCATCCGACAGGCTCGCCGACCAGCCTTGCTGCGCGGTGCGATAGATCACGACGCCATCCGAGGCCCGGTTGGCGGTCACCATCGAGGGGCCCGTGATTTTTATTTTTTGTTGAAGCGGAGATGTCATTCGGCAGCATCCAGCAGTTTGGAGAGCACTTGATTGGGATTCGACTGGCGCCATGGCGCCGAATGCGCCACGACGTCGCCGATGATGAGGATGGCGGGACCGCCATCGATCTTTTCGACCAGCGCGGGAAGATCTTCGAGCTTGCCGACCACGGCCTGTGCATCCGGCCGCGTCACCCGCGCAAAGATGCCGACAGGCGTTTTCGGCGACCTGCCTGCGGCCAGCAGGCCAGCACGAACCGATGGCGCGGCGGTCATGCCCATGTAGACCACGATGGTCATCTTGCTGTCGGTCAGCACTGACCAATCGACCGCTTCGGCGTCTTTTGCCTTGTGCGCGGTCAGCAAGGTGATGCGCAGCGCCTCATGCCGGTAGGTCAGCGGCGCTTCGAACTGCGCCGCGGCCCCGAGGCCGGCGGTAATGCCCGGCACCACCGAATAGGCGACGCCTGCCGCGCGCAGCGCTTCGATTTCCTCGCCGCCGCGGCCGAAGATGAAGGGATCGCCGCCCTTCAACCGCACGGCGCGCTGCCCCGACTTGGCAGCATCAATGAGCAATTTGTGGATCGCATCCTGGCCGATGCCGGGCTTGCCGATGCGGCGGCCGACCGGAATGCGCGACGCATCGCGGCGGATGCGATCGAGAATCTCCGGCGATACCAGTTCGTCATAGAAAACGACATCGGCGTCCTGCAGCGCGCGCAGCGCCTTGACCGTGAGCAGATCCGGATCGCCCGGACCGGCGCCGACCAGCGTCACCCTGCCCTCGGCCTTGCCGTCTGCGAGCGCGCCCGCAAACGCGCTGGGATCTTCAATGGCCTTCAGCGCAGCCTCAGCCTCGTCCTTGCGCCCGGCAAGCACCAGCGCACCGATCGGGCCGTCGATCACGCGCTCCCAGAAGCGGCGCCGTAGCGAAAACTCCGGAATGCGCGCGTGCATCGCCTTGCGAAAACTTCCGATGAAGCCGGCGAGATCGCCGATGCGCGCCGGCAGCACCGCTTCGATGCGCTCGCGGATGCGCCGAGCGACCACGGGCGACGTCCCGCCGGTTCCGACAGCGACGACGACATCGCCGCGATCGACGATCGCTGGAAAGATGAAAGTGGAATGCGCGAGGTCGTCCATCACGTTGACGGGCAGCCCTACCGCCTTCGCGCGCGCCGACATGGCAACGCCGATGTCGCCGGCGCCGGCGCAGAGGATCGCGATCACGCCAGACAGATCGGCGGTGAGCGGATCGCCGGAGCATGGTTCGATCCGCGCCACGTCTTCAGGCGCGAGACCGGCCAGATCATGATCGCCGTCGGTCGCATACCAGCGGACCCGCGCGCCGGCCGAAACCAGCAAGCGCAATTTTGCGCGCGCGAGGTCGCCCGCTCCGACGAGCAGCATCTCGCCGCTTTGCAAATCCAGGAACACTGGCAGATAGCGCATCAGACACTCGCTTTCCCCAACTCGGGGGTTGACTGAAATTATTTTCTATTTATCTCTCGATCAAGGCCCGCAAATAGAAAATTATTTCTTCTCTATTGCAGCGCAACTTTAGAATTTTTCAACTCCCAAGTCCAAGGCCAAGAGAATGCATCTTCTCGACAAGGAATCCGGTGGTCACCGGCTGCCACCTGCAGCCTTCACCAACGCATCCTCCGCGCCGAAAATTTTGGCCGATCACGGCCTGCCGCCGCCCTCGATGGACCATCTCGACGAGCTCGAGGCGCAGAGCATCTACATTCTGCGGGAGGCGTTCGCGCGGTTGAAGAAGCTCGCGCTGCTGTGGTCGCTTGGGAAAGATTCCAACGTCATGATCTGGCTGGCGCGCAAGGCCTTCTTCGGCCGCGTGCCGTTCCCGGCGCTGCATGTCGACACCGGGAAGAAATTTCCGGAGATGTATGCGTTCCGCGATCGTTTCGGCAAGGAATGGGATCTCGATCTCAAGGTCGAACCCTGTCCGCCGATCGACGCCGTCGATCCGACCCTTCCGCCGGCCGCACGTTCCGCCGCGCGCAAGACAGAGGGCCTGAAATGGGCGCTCACCAAATATGGCTTCGACGGCCTGATCGCCGGCATCCGCCGCGATGAAGAAGCGACCCGCGCCAAGGAGCGCGTGTTCTCGCCACGCGGGCTCGAAGGCGGCTGGGACGTCCGCGATCAGCCGCCCGAGTTCTGGGACCAGTTCAATGCGTCGCCGCCACAAGGCGCGCACTTACGCATCCACCCGATCCTGCATTGGACCGAGGCCGACATCTGGGCCTACACAAAGCGCGAAAACATTCCGATCATCCCGCTTTATCTCGCCAAGGACGGCAAGCGCTATCGCTCGCTGGGCGATCAGGACATCACCAATCCGGTGGCTTCCACCGCGTCGAGCATCGATGAAATCCTGACCGAACTCGACGGCACCAAGGTGCCGGAGCGCGCCGGCCGCGCGCTCGATCACGAGACCGAAGACGCTTTCGAGCGCCTGCGTGTCGCCGGCTATCTCTGAAGCACATCTGGTGTGAGCGCGCTGATGAACATGATCCTTCCCAACGCCATCTCGGCGACACCGAACGGCACCACGTCGATGCCAAATGGCACGACGCGACCGCAGGTCCGCATCGTCATCGTCGGCCATGTCGACCACGGCAAATCCACGCTGGTCGGACGCCTGCTGCACGAGACCGGCAGCCTGCCCGAGGGCAAGCTGGAGATGCTGAAAGCGGTCAGCGCGCGGCGCGGCATGCCGTTCGAATGGTCGTTCCTTTTGGATGCGCTGCAGACCGAGCGCGACCAGGGCATCACCATCGACACCACGCAGATCCGCTTCCGCACCCGCTCGCGTGACGTCGTGCTGATTGACGCGCCGGGCCACGCCGAATTCCTCCGCAACATGATCACCGGCGCCTCGCAGGCTGATGGTGCGGTGCTGATCATCGATGCGCTGGAAGGCGTCCGCGACCAGACAAGGCGGCACGGCTATCTGCTGCATCTGTTGGGCATCAAGCAGGTCGCGATCGTCGTCAACAAGATGGACCGCGTCGATTTCAGCGCCGCGCGCTTCAAGGAGATCAGCGACGAGATTTCGGCGCATCTGACCGGCCTCGGCGTGACACCCACGGCAGTGATTCCGATTTCTGCCCGCGACGGCGATGGCGTGGCCGAACATACGCCGCGGATCGGCTGGCACCAGGGGCCGACCGTCGTCGAGGCGCTGGATGCGCTCGAACCGGCGCGGCCACTGGAGCAGCTGGCGCTGCGGCTGCCGGTGCAGGCGATCTACAAGTTCGACGACCGACGCATCGTCGCGGGCCGCATCGAGTCCGGTCATCTATCGGCCGGCAATGAAATCGTCATCATGCCCGCCGGCAAGATCGCGAAGATCAAGACCGTCGAGAGCTGGCCGGTGACCCCGCTCAACGGCAGCCACGGCGCCGGACGCTCGGTCGGCATCACGCTCGACCGCGAATTGTTCATCGAACGCGGCGATGTCATCGCCCATGTCGGCGTGGCCCCGCGCGATACGCGGCGGATTCGCGCGCGCATTTTCTGGCTGCACGACAAGCCGCTGTCGAAAGGCGACCAGATCCTGATCCGCCTCGGCACGCGGGAGAGCCGCGCCAGCGTGATCGCGATCGAGAAGGCCGTCGATCCCGGCGAACTCTCCAATGCCGAGACCAGAGCGATCGCGCGCAACCACGTCGGCGAAATCGACATCTCGCTGGCGCAGCCGATCGCGGCAGATCCTTACTCTGACAACCCGCGCACCGGGCGGCTGGTGATCGAGGTCAACGGCCGTATCGCCGGCGGTGGTCTCGTGCTGTCGGTCGACGCCGGACAGCGCGCGGTGCCGGTCGATATCGTGCCGGTCGAGTCGGCGCTTCGCCCCGAAGAACGCTCGGCGCGCTACCGCCACAACGGCGCTGTGATCTGGCTGACCGGCCTGCCGGGCTCGGGCAAGTCGACGCTGGCGCGGGCGCTGGAGCGGCGGCTGTTCTCGCGCGGCGGCTCGCCGATCCTGCTCGACGGCGACACGCTGCGCGCCGGCCTCAATGGCGATCTCGGCTTCTCGGCGGAGGACCGGGCCGAGAACATCCGCCGGCTGGCGGAGGTCGCGACGCATCTGGCGCGCAACGGACACATCGCTGTCGTCGCCGCGGTGTCGCCGTCAGCGGACGATCGCGCCGCGGCGCGCCGCATCGCCGACACATCGTTCCGCGAGATCTATGTCGCGACGCCGGCTGAAGTCTGCGAGAGCCGCGACCCCAAGGGCCATTACGCCAAGGCGCGCGCCGGCACACTCAAGGCGTTCACCGGGATCGGCAACGATTACCAGCCGCCGGCCCGGCCAGAGCTCAACATCGACACTTCGGCCCGAACGGTTGCGGATGCGACGGACGAGATCGAGCGGATGCTGGCGGAAACCGGCATTCTGTTCGACGAACTGGTGGACCTGGCGGCCAATATCTAGGCCTATTGGGGCCTTCTCATCGACCCGGCTTTAGGGCTAAAAGGGCGGCCAACGTCGCCCTTTTTGGCGCGCTTTTTGCTGCTTTTCTTCGGAATGCAGCTTTCAACACCAATTTCCACCGAGAAAGCCCATCATGAATCGTGTCGATGCCCACGGATTGAAGATCGCGCCTGTCCTGTTCGATTTCATCGCCAAGGAGGCGACCCCCAAAACCGGGATTTCGCCCGATGCGTTCTGGGCCGGCGTCGCAGCCATCATCAAGAAGCTGGGGCCGAAAAACCGCGAGTTGCTCGCCTTCCGGGACGCGCTGCAGGCCAAGATCGATGGCTGGCATCGCGCCAACAAGGGCAAGGCGTTCGACATGAGCGCGTACACGGCCTTCCTCAAGGAGATCGGCTATCTGCTGCCGGAGCCTGCTACCCACAAGGTCGAGACATCAAATGTCGACGAGGAGATCGGCAAGATCTGCGGCCCGCAGCTCGTCGTTCCCCTGACCAACGCCCGCTACGCATTGAATGCCGCGAATGCGCGCTGGGGCAGTCTCTATGACGCCTTCTACGGCACCGATGCGATCCCGCACGACCCTAGCGAAACCGGCAAGGGTTTCAACAAGGCGCGCGGCGACAAGGTGATCGCTAAGGCCAAGACGTTCCTCGATGCCGCCGTTCCGCTCGCGACCGGCAGCCACACCGACGTGACGTCGTACAGCGTCATCGCCGGCCAGCTCTCCGCGAAGCTGAAGAGCGGCAACGCCACCGCATTGAAGAATGCGTCGCAGTTTGCAGGCTTCCAGGGCGATGCCGCGTCACCGACAGCGATCCTGCTGGTCAACAACGGCATGCACATCGACGTAAAGATCGACCGCAGCCACGTCATCGGCAAGGATGATCCGGCCGGCGTCGCCGACATGATTCTTGAATCGGCGGTCTCCACCATCCTGGACATGGAAGACTCCGTTGCCGCCGTCGATGCGGAGGACAAGGTGCTGGTCTATCGCAACACGCTCGGCCTGATGAACGGCACCCTGGTTGCCGATTTCGAGAAGGGCGGCAAGATGCTCGAGCGCGCGCTCAATCCCGACCGCGTTTACAAGACGCCGGACGGCAAGGAGCTGACGCTGCACGGCCGCAGCCTGCTCTTGATGCGCAATGTCGGCCATCACATGTTCACCGACGCCGTGCTCGACGAGAAGGGCGAGGAGATTCCGGAAGGCCTGCTCGATGCCGCCGTCGCCGGCCTGCTGGCGATCCACGACCTCAAGGGTTCTTCGAAGACCAAGAACAGCCGTACCGGCTCGGTCTACATCGTCAAGCCGAAGATGCACGGTCCCGACGAGGTCGCGCTGACCTGCGAGCTGTTCAGCGATGTCGAGAAGCTTCTCGGGTTGCCGGAAAACACCATGAAGGTCGGCATCATGGACGAGGAGCGCCGTACTACGGTCAACCTCAAGGCCTGTATCCAGAACGCTTCGAAGCGCATCTGCTTCATCAACACCGGCTTCCTCGACCGCACCGGCGACGAGATCCATACGTCGATGGAAGCGGGACCGATGATCCGCAAGAACGACATGAAGGCGCAGCCCTGGATCAAGGCCTATGAAGACTGGAATGTCGACATGGGCCTGATCGACGGCCTGCCCGGCCATGCCCAGATCGGCAAGGGCATGTGGGCGGCGCCTGACAAGATGGCCGACATGCTCACGCAGAAGCTCGGCCACCCGCAGGCTGGCGCCACCACCGCATGGGTGCCGTCGCCGACCGCCGCCACGCTCCACGCGCTGCATTATCACCAGGTCAATGTGGTCGCGCGCCAGCAGGAACTCGCCAAGGGCGGCCAGCGCGCAAAACTCTCCGACATCCTCACCATTCCGGTGTCGCAATCGAACTGGGCGCCTGACGACGTCAAGCAGGAGATCGACAACAACTGCCAGGGCATTCTGGGCTATGTCGTGCGCTGGATCGACCAGGGCGTCGGCTGCTCCAAGGTTCCCGACATCCATGACGTCGGCCTGATGGAAGACCGCGCCACCTTGCGCATCTCGAGCCAGCATCTGGCGAACTGGCTGGCGCATGGCGTCGTCAGCAAGGACCAGGTGATGGAATCGTTGAAACGCATGGCAGTCGTGGTCGACAAGCAGAATGCCGGCGACGCGCTCTACAAGCCGATGGCGCCCGCCTTCGACGGCGTCGCGTTCAAGGCCGCCTGCGATCTCATCTTCAAGGGCCGCGAGCAGCCGAACGGCTACACCGAGTACATTCTCACCGCGCGCCGCCGCGAAGCCAAGGCGGCGGGCTGATCCACGTATTGGTCGCATCATGACGCCGCGGTTCAAGATGCCGCGGCTGTGACGGGGAACGCTCGACGCTTTTTCCCGTTGATGGTCCATCTCAAACTCAGAGGGAGATGGACATGGATTGGAACAGGGTCGAAGGCAACTGGAAGCAGTTCAAGGGCGCTGCCAAGGAGAAGTGGGGCAAGCTCACCGATGACGATCTCAACGTGATCGAGGGCCGCCGCGAACAGCTCGAAGGCAAGCTGCAGCAGCGCTACGGCTTCGCCAAGGACCAGATCCGCAAGGACGTCGACGACTGGTTCGGTACGCTCAAGTAAGGACAGCTGTCCGAAATGAAAAAGCCCCGGCATCTGCCGGGGCTTTTTTGTGCAGGTCTGGCAAGAGCTAAAACACCGCGAGATATTTCAGCAGCGAAATGATGCCGATGATGATGACGACGACGCGGGCGATCTGCTTGGCGCGACCGTCCAGCGGCAGCATGTTGATGAGATAGAGCACCAGGAAGATGACGAGAAAGGTGATCAGGATACCGATGAGTACGGACACGACGGGGGCCCCTTTGCTTGCATAAGCCTGACAGGCTCGATGCAGGAGAGAACGGAGAGAGCCGCCTAAAGTTCCGCGAAACGGAACCTGAAACCGAAGTCAGAAATTCCCGAACCTATTCAGATATATCGCCGTCACGATCACCGTCACTCCCGCGCCACCACGGGGATGTTTCCGTATTTGGCGCGGACCTTCTCGGAGGCAGGCGTGAGATGCAACTCGGCGCCGCGCCTGTCGGCGCTGCGGCCTGCCACCAGCAAACCGTTGGCGCCGGCGACAACGTCGCCTTTGCGCAGCGTGGGGTCGTCCTCGATCTTGACCGGCGCCAGGCCAATCTGATCCTTGCCGTTGCAGGTACAGCCGCTGACAAGCTCGTTCCGATAGCGGAAGGCGTTCGGCAGGCCCGAATAGGACTTGCCGTTATCAGCGGTGGCTTCGTCGATGCTGCTGCCGTAGAACACTTTGGTCTCGCTCGCCGGACAGAAGCTGTTGCAGGACGCCGCGCGGCTCGCCTTGTCGGAGGCGGTGACCGGAAAGTATCGCCCATCGCAGGTTCGGACGCAGAACGCCTGGCTACCACCGCTGCTCACATAGCGCGGCCGTGCCTCGCGCCGCTGCACGGGCACGGCGCCATCATCTCCGGCAAACGGCATCGAGATGTAGGGCTGTGGCCGCGCGCGGCCGCCACCGAATCCTCCGAACATCTGCGAGAAAAAGTCCTGCGCTTGTGCTGACGGTGCGAGCGCCGAAACGCTTATCAGGGCTATCGCCCCCAGCGTCCCCAATCCTGCCATTCGCGTGCGCATGTTACTCTCCTGCACTCACCGTCCCGCTCAGTTCAGTCGGGACGTCGTCAAGGTCATCGCCTGGCGGCCGGTCGGCAGCGTGGTCACCATCGGACGCGAAGGTGCGGATGGGCGCGCCGACATCGCACCTGCCCCCCGCGCGACGATCGGCGCGTTCTTCGGCAGCACTACGACCTTGGTGCCGACGTTGACGCGGCTGAACAGGTCTGTGACGTCCTCATTGGTCAGGCGGATGCAGCCGCTGGAAACGAACTTCCCGATGGTCGAGGGATCGTTGGTGCCATGAATCCGGTACATGCTATTGCCGAGATACATCGCCCGCGCCCCGAGCGGATTGCCGGGGCCGCCCGCCATGAAGCGCGGCAGATAGGGCTGGCGCGCGATCATTTCGGCCGGCGGATGCCAGTCCGGCCATTCCGCCTTGCGGCTGACGGTCTGCACGCCGGACCAGGTAAAGCCATCTCGGCCGACGCCGACACCGTACCGGATCGCCCGGCCCTGGCCGAGAACGTAATAGAGCGTGGTGTTGCCGGTATCGATGACGATGGTGCCCGGCGCTTCGCTGGTGCTGAATGAGACAACCGCGCGGCGCAGCCGCTCGGGCGTGGCACCTTCGTCGGGCGCGATCACTTCATCGGCGGGAAAGGCGTTCGGCGGAAAGGCGCTCGGCTGGGTGGAAGCGTAGCCGAGCGCCTGCGCGTTCGCGGCATTGGAGAATGCTGCCGGCGTCAGCAAAACGGCGCCGGCAAGCACGAGCGCGCGCGCTACGCGCGACGAAGGCTGGCGATCAAACGACTGTTTCATGAGACTGCCCCGTTGGAAGTGCGCATCATCGAATTCTCTGGCCAACAAACGCCGCCGATGGCCGGCGGTTCCGGGCGGCGGCCGCTGCGTCGCCCTCTGTCAAGCAACCAGGCGCTCACACTTCCGCGATGGAACTTGCCTTCGCTGGCTGCGTTATGCGCCACGGTTCCGCCGACGGCGACGCGGCTTTCGCCGTGCTGTTTCGGACGGGGCAAACCGGGGAAAACCATTGTGAGCGTCACTCCCGCCAAGCCCGTGTCCGACAGGACCAAGTCCGACAAGCCCGCACCTGACAAAACTTCGGCCGTCAAAACGCCGGCCGCCAGGTCGCTCCCGACAAAACACTTGCCGGGCGACCGCAAGCTTCCGAGCGCGACGGAAGGCACGCCCGTCCCCGACAGCACGGGCGAATTGCCGCCAGTGATCCGCCGCACGGAGGTGGTGGCCTTTGCACTGGTCGCGCTGCTGATCATCGTCGTGATCGCCGGCCTCTATCTTGCGCGGGCATTCTTCCTTCCGATCACGATGGCCTTCATCATCGGAACGATGCTGTCGCCGGCGGCAAGTTTCCTGGAGCGCTATCGGATCCCGCGCGCACTCGCGGCCGTCCTGATCGTGGCCGCGGCAAGTGCCGGAAGCATCTTCATGATCGGCCTGATTGCATCGCCCGTCATGGAGTGGAGCAGCAAGCTGCCCGAACTGGGGGCGATCCTGAAGGAGAAAATGCATGTGTTCGACCGGCCGCTCGCGCTCTGGCAGCAGATGCAGAGCATGCTCGGCGGTCCCGACACACTGACGACGTTCCACCTGCCGAAGATCGACTGGGTGCAGCCGACGCTGGAATTCCTGTCGCCGACGTTGGCCGAATTCCTGCTGTTCATCGCCACCCTGATCCTGTTCATCGCGAGCTGGCGCGAGCTGCGCCGCGCCATGATTCTGAACTTCGGCGACCGCCCGGCGCGGTTGCGGACGCTGCGGATCCTCAACGAAATCGAGGAGCATCTCGGCAACTATCTGATGGTGGTGACGGCGATCAACATCGGCGTCGGCATCTTCACCGGCGCAATCTGCGCGGTCACGGGCATGCCGAACCCGGCCGGCCTCGGGGCGCTGGCCGCGATCCTCAATTTCATTCCGATCATCGGCCCGGTGGCGATGTTCGCCGTCCTGGTCGTGGTCGGCCTCGTGGCGTTCCCGACCATCGGCGCCGGGATGTTGGCACCGGCATTGTTTGCGATCATGACCTTCCTCGAGGGCCATTTCCTGACGCCCATGATCGTCGGTCGCCGGCTGGCGCTGAACGCACTCGCCGTGTTCATTGCGCTCGCGTTCTGGACCTGGCTCTGGGGCCCGATGGGCGCCTTCCTGTCGTCGCCTCTGCTGATCGTCGCGCTGATCCTGAAGGAGCATCTGATGCCGGCGAATGAGCCGCAACTGCCCGAGGATTAACCGGTTTCCAATCGGGAACTTCCGATTGGACGAAGCGTTTGTCCCGCGACCGCATGCAGTAACCGGGAGCTTTCGATGTCTGACGCCACCGGGAATTTGACGGACAAAGCAACCTACGAACGCCTGGAAAAGGATGTAACCGCCGTGAAAAACGATATCGCAGCGCTGACCGATCAGATCACTGACGCCCTGAACAATTTCGCCGGCACCGCCAGCAAGCAGGCCCGGCGCGGCTACAAGCAGGCGCGGGCCAATGCCGAACAGGCTATGGACGACATGTCCGAGCGCGGCAGCGCGATGATGGATGCCGCCCAGGACGCGGCGGTATCGATCGAGGAGACGCTGGAAGATGCCATCACCCAGCGCCCGCTGGCGACCGTCGGCCTCGCGCTCGGCATCGGCTTTCTGATCGGCCTGACCTGGCGGCGGTGATGACGGCCCCGAATAATGACCGGCGCGGACCTTTTGCCGCGCCGGCTTGAAACGCCTGATCCGGCTCGGCCACGATGGCGTTCGGGCGCTTTCTTGTTTCGTTGATGCATTTTTTCAAATCGAGGCGTGGGCATGTTTCAGCGACTGATCGGTGATCTCAGGGATTCTACGGGCAATGCATTGCGGCTGACCTCGCTGGCGGCTGCGGCGGCCATGGCGCTGCTGGTCACGACAGGTTTTCTCTGCGCCGCCGCTTTCGTGTTCGTTCTGCAGAAATACGGTCCGGTAGAGGCCTGCCTGACCGGCGCTGGAATCTTCTTCGTGGTCACGCTGATTGCTGTCGCCAGCTACATGATCCGCAAGCGGCAGATCGAGGCCCGCGCCGCCGAACAGGCCGCGAGGGCAGCGAAGTCCACCGCGCAGACCATGCTTGCCGATCCGATGCTGCTTGCTGCCGGCCTCCAGGTGGCGCGCGCGATCGGCATGAAGAAGCTGATTCCGATCCTCGCGGTCGGCGGGCTCGCGCTCGGGTTTCTGGTCAGCCGCGCCGCGCAGGGCAGCGCCGACGAAGCGCCAGCGGAGTAGGCGGGGCGCTCCATCACCACGTCGTCCCGGCGACGGCCGGGGCCCATAATCACCAATGCCTATTGTAGAGCGAAAGCCCTCGTCCATCCTGCCAAGGGCACCACCGCCGCGGCGTATGGGTCCCGGCCGTCGCCGGGACGACGTCACAAGCTCAGATCAGGTCACGCAGCGGCCGGGCTCGAGCAGCTTCGCGACTTCGGTCAGGACGCTGACCGGGGGTTCGCAGGCCACCGCGTTTTTCGACTTCCGGGATTTTAGCGGCGCCACAGGAGCGACCGGACGGTTGCGCGCTTCTTCCTTGGCGGACTGCACGGAGGGAACGCGGACCAGCACCGAGGTGTCCGCAAGTTCCTTGAACCGGAGCGCAATAGTCCGCTCCTCGTTGGCCGCGACCTTGCTGACGTCGCGGTCCGTCTTGGCGGCGCGGTTGACCCCCTGCTCCGGTGTGGCCGCAGCAACTTGCAGGCGGCCGATCAGGTCATGACCGGACGCGAACTGGACGGCGCCCAACGTCGCCGAGACTGCCAAGGCAGCGATAATTCCATTGCTGATCTGTGACATGATGCTCTGTCCCTTGCCCCATGGCAATCACAGAACCAACCGAATCAAGGCAGCGCGGGTCCGCGCGCTTTCGATCACTTAACCGTGTACGAAAATATTCTCAGCGGCTCGGAACGACTCCGGGCCCCGGGAGTCATCCCGGCAGCCGGTTATTCCCCCTGCCCCATTGACCGGCGACGTAGGGCGCAACCGTGGTGATGCCGGTTGCGCCCTGCTTTTTTGTGCGGGCAGGCTATGCCGCCAGCTTCTTCAGCGCGCGTTCCAGCAGGTCCAGCCGGTCCTGACCCCAGAAGATTTCGCCCGAGGGCAGCACGTAACTCGGCGCACCGAAGACGCCTGCCTGCAGGGCGTCCTGCGTGAATTTCTCATAGAGTTCATCGAGTTCGGCGTCCGGGGGAGCAGCCGCGCGCAGCGCAGCGGCGTCCAGGCCGGCGCGCTGGGCGGCGGACGCCATCGTCTCCGGGTCGGCGATCGTTTCCTCGCGCTCCCAGATCGCGCGGCCAAGCTCGAGCGACAGCCGGTGGGCATCCTTGCCCTCAAGTTTCGCCGCAATGACGAGGCGGACCGCCGCGGCGTCATCGCAGGGGAAATGCTTCGGCTCGATATGGATCGGCGCGTTCCGCACCTCGCGCCAGCGCTTCAGCTCCATCAACCGGTAGGCGCGGCGCTGTGGCGAGCGCTTCGGCAGCGGCAATCCGCCGGTCTGCTCGAAGATCGGTCCGAACTTGCTGGGCTTGACGTTGACGGTGGCGCCATAGCGCGCGGCGATCTCCGCGAACGGCGCGCTGCCGAGGTAGGTCCACGGCGAGTTGAGCGACAGGTAGTAGTCGATGGTAACGGGCATGTTCGGGATTTCCTGGGAGGACTGACGTCCGGCAGGCTAGCCTTGCGCGCTTATGCCGGCAACCTCGCTGCAGGGCCCCTGCTACGCCCGCTGCAGCGCCAGCGTCACGCCGCTCAGCACCAGCACCATGGCCACGACCTCGCGCAGGCCGAGCGGTTCGCCGAGGATGAGGGCGGCCGAGATCACGCCGATCAGCGGGACCAGCAGCATGCCGGTGGACGCCGACGAAGGCGGCAGGCGCCGCAGCGTCTCGAACCAGGTGAGATAGCAGATGCCCATCGGCACCAGCGTCATGTAGACCATACAGGCAAGGCCCTGGGCCGTGAGCGCGCCGTAGTTCGGCTGCTCGAAGGCTACGCCGAGGACCAGCATCACCAGGCAGCCGAGCCCGACCTGCCAGGCGACCACGACCACCGGCGGCATCGGCAACGGCACGCGGTTGAGGATGTTGCCGATCGCAAACAGTATCGCCGCGGAGAACAGCAGGACGATGCCCGTGATCCGCCCGCTGTCGAAGGAGAAGCCGTTGCCGCCCAGCAGCACGGCGATACCGCCGACGCCGAGGATCAGAGCAGCAATATCCACCAGCTTCGGCCGGATGCCCGCCAGCGGCCAGGCCAGCAGCGTGGCCCAGATCGGCATGGTGTAGACGATCAGCGCGCCTTCGCCGACGGGGACGAACTTCATCGCCACCGTACCAAACCCCATCCAGGCGAAGACATTGGTGAAGGATGCAAACAGCAGACGCGGGACCGCTTCGCGCGGCACTTCAAGCGGTTGGCCCCTGATCTTCGCAATCGAAAACAATATCAGCGCGGCGGCTACGCCGGCGAGCCCGCGAGCAAACAGCGGCGGCCATTGCTGCAGCAGCAGCTTCATCAGCGGCCAATTCAACGCCCACCCGAACGCCGTCACGCCAAGGCAGATAAACCCGATCCATTTGCCGCGCGGCGTTGCATCCATCCCGGTCGCTTAGCAGCTTGGAACGGACGCCTCCATGCCGCCGCGTGCATGGCTCCAGCGCGGCCCCATAAAAAAATCCGGCGCGCACCAGGCGCGCCGGACCAACCTTAGATCCTGTGACAACCGCCTCAGGCCGACGCCGCCTTCGGCGCGCGGTTGCGCGAGTTGCGCTGGAAGAACAGCGCCTGGCTGGCGACAGCGGAAACCATCGCGGGCTGGAATGGCTTTGAGATCAGGAACGCCGGCTCGGGGCGCTCGCCGGTGAGGAAGCGTTCGGGATAGGCGGTGATGAACACGACAGGGACCTCGAACACCTTCAGCAACTCGTTGACCGCGTCCAGACCTGACGAGCCGTCGGCGAGTTGGATGTCGGCGAGGATCAGGCCGGGCTTCTTGTTCTTGGCGAGCGCGACCGCGTCCGCATGGGTGCGGGCGACGCCGATCACGTTGTGGCCGAGGTTTTTGACCAGGCTCTCGAGGTCCATCGCGATGAAAGTCTCGTCCTCGATGATGAGGACGTCGGTGGCGATCTCCGCCGCCATCTCGCGGCCGGCGGTGTCGGTGAGCCGACGCGTCTCTGGGATGTCGACGCCGAGGATGAAAGCGACCTCTTCCTCGGAGAAGCCCTCGAGCGACAGCAGCAGGAACGCTTGCCGCGGCAGCGGGGTGATATTCGACAGCCGGCGCTCCGGCGGCAGCGACAGCGTCGCGACCTCGGGATTGTCGTTGAGCGAGACCGAATTCCAGATCTGGGTGAACAGTTTGAACAGGCCGGCACGGGGGCCGTGGCGTTCATCCAGGAGCGAGGAATCCTGCAACAGGGCCTCCAGCATGGCGGCCACATAGGCATCGCCCGATCCCTGGCTTCCGGTCAGCGCACGGGCGTAGCGCCGCAACAGCGGCAGATGTTCAGCAACGAGCTGTGATCGGGACATCCCCATTCCATCCTTGTCTTTGGCCATATCCTGGCCGTGTACTTAGGGTCTCAACTGGGCGGACGTAACCTGGAACGCCGCGTCCGGCGTTAATTTCCGGCTACCGGTCGGGGGGACCCGGTTCCCCTGTCACCCCGATTACGCCGGGGGCTCCAAAAAGTTCCAAAAAAGTTCCAGAATTTCGGAACCATACGGACCCGTTCGCATTAGTTTTGAGCAATAGCGCGGCGGCCAAGGCCCCAATTTCGAGGCAAGCTCTTGAAACCACAGAGAATTAACTCTCGGGGAAGCGTGGATCAGATCATGAAGGAACTAAAGAAGCAGGGCGGGCTTAATGCCGAGATTCAGTCGAGAATCGGGCACCAGCTCCGCGCCATGTACGACGATGTGGTGCGGCAAGGTGTGCCGGACCGCTTTGCAGAGCTCATTCGGAAGCTCGATGGGCCCGAACAAGCGGCTGCCCAGATGGACCAGGCCGCCAAAAACGACGGGAGGGATTGATGCCTCTCACCGACTCACTTCGCGACGATATTTTGGCGTCGGTACCAAGCCTGCGCGCGTTCGCGATCTCGCTTTCGGGCAATGGCGACCGTGCCGACGACCTCGTGCAGGAGACTTTGCTGCGCGCCATTGCCAACATCGACTCGTTCCAGCCCGGCTCGAACCTGCCAGCGTGGCTGTTCACCATCCTGCGCAACCTGTTCCGCTCCGACTATCGGAAGCGGCGGCGCGAGGTGGAGGACGCCGAGGGCAATTACGCGAAGACGCTGAAGACCCAGCCCGCGCAGAACGCGCATCTGGAGTTCGAGGAGTTTCGCGTGGCGCTCGACAAGCTGCCGCAGGACCAGCGCGAAGCGTTGATCCTGGTCGGTGCCTCCGGGTTTTCCTATGAGGACGCGGCTGCGATCTGCGGCTGCGCGGTCGGCACCATCAAGAGCCGCGTCAACCGCGCGCGCTCCAAGCTGAGCGCCCTGCTCTATGTCGACGGCGCCGAAGACTTCGGCCCGGACGATACCGTTCGCGCGGTGATCGGCGGCAACGGCGGTTGATGACGTCATCGAAGCGACACGGAAAAGGCGGCCCGATCGGGCCGCCTTTTTTGTTGGCGTGATTTGTTTGACTTATGAAGGTCGCGCGCGACTTCAGTTCAGTCCGCCGAACATGTAGATCATCGCGAGCACCGGCAGGGGAATGCCGAGCATCCAAAGCATGAAATAACGTCCCATCGAGTGAACTCCATCGATTGTGCAATGATGCGGAGACAACGCGACAGGATGCGGCGGGGTTCCGATCCGGGGTCGCATGGTTCGAGACGCGCGGCTGCGCCGCGCTCCTCACCATGAGGGGTGGAGGACCTCATCCTGAGGAGGCGCACAGCGCCGTCTCGAAGGATGTAGCCACCGCTCTACCGCACCGGACGCACCGGCGCGGTGATCTGCTCGGTGCGGTCGCGCTCGGTCATGTCGACGACGGTTTCCATCGGCGCGGTGAGTTCGTAGACATAGCTGACCTCGGTGAAATAGCGTTTAGCCGTGCCGCCCATCGCTTCCGGCGCGACGCGGTCGAGCAGGATCAGGCCGAAATCAGAGTCTTCCCGCCGCGTCGCCGCGCTGGTGTTGAACTCCTCCCAGCGGAAATGAAACACTTCATCCGGCGCCTCGCCCGTGACTTCCCAGTTCGCGACGATATGCGGGTGCTTGCCGACCACCGACAGGCCCTCGTCGGAATGCGAGGCCAGCTCGAAGAACAGCAACGAAAGCGACTGCGCAGCGCGTGCGCTGACGGAGATATCCGGGCCGTTCACCTGGATGCGGTCGGCATGCGGGATCGCGCGCGATTCGAACAAACCCTTGAGCTTGACGCCCTGCCACTGGCTCTCGCTGAGCAGCGTCACCACGTTCGACATTGCGTGGATGCGGCCGATCAGGAGTTCGCGCGAGACGTCGATGTCGGAGCCGTGGCGTAGCGTGCGCGTCACGATCGACTGGATCACGGCCAGGATGTTCTTGACCCGGTGGTTGAGCTCGTCGATGACCGCCGTCAGCCGCCGCTCGAAGCCGATCCTGACCTGGATCTCGCGGCTGAGCCGCAGATTGTTGTAGGCGACGTAGCCGAACAGGCCGCAGATGATGCCGGTGAGCGCAAGGCCGATGGCGCCGACGATGAGCGCGGTCTGCTGCGCGCGCTGCACGGCGTTGTTCTTGGCGTAATAGGCGAGCGACCAGTCGCGGCCGCCGAACGTCACCGTCCGCACCACCGACGGCGACGGGTCGCCTTCCTTCAGCGCGCGCAGGGTGATGGCGCCCTGATCGCTGGCGACGTACTCATCTTTGGCGTCATCGGGGTCTTTCAACACCACCGAAAACAGCGAGCGGTCGTCATTGGTCAGCATCAGACCTGCCAGCTCGTAGGTGAACGCGACGAAGCCTGCGGGATCGCTGGTGCCTTCCGCCAGGATGGGGGACGCCAGAACGATGCCGATCGGCCCGTTCTGTCGCAATAGCGGGATGGGGTCGGAGGCGACCGGCTTGCCGGTCGATGCAGCCTTCGCCAGCATCGGCCCGACGACCGAGTGCTTGTCGTAGGCGCGGCCTGGAAAGCCCAGCGTATCCGGATTGCGCGGCTCGACGTCCATCAGCACGTCGATTGGCCTGTCGATCGCCTTGAGGTCCAGCGGCTGGTCGTCGAAATCGCGAATCGTGGGATTGGTGAAGCCGGCGCTCTTCAGTTCCGCCTGCGCCACCGGCAGGTCGGCGGGCTTGAGCCTCGCGATCCAGTAGGCGATCACGAAATCGGTCTTGAAGGCATAGATGGCCGACCGCAGCGGCTCAAGCATGTTGGCCTTCACCACCGACGGCGACCGAAACAGTCCGGAGGCGACGCGAGCCAGCAACTCGCGCTCGGTCAGCCGGTCCTGCACCAGGCTGGCATGAACGTCGATCGCACGCGAAAGCGCAATGCCGTCGATTGCCAGTTCCTGCTCGTGGACGCGATAGGCCGCGAGACCGGAGAGCAATGCTCCGATCAGCGCGATGAAGCCGATAATGAAGCCCAGCCGAACCACTCGATTACTCGGAAATGACGTGTTGGCGAAGACGGAAAGCAAACATCTAAAGCATAGTCGGCTCAGACGACGGCGACAGCGCGGAAGTCAGCCGGGGCGAATATGGAGGAGCGGTGATCGGCACGCAACTGAGAGGTTGGCGTTAACGGCACAGCAAGGTGTTAACGTCGATTTCGCCGTGCCAGAGGTTGTTAATCGGGTCGCGCCGATTTGGTTCCGTGACGGACGGCTTTCTCGGGCGCGGCGACGCCTTGTCACAAAGATTAACATTAACGCGCGGCTTGCGCCGCCCTGCCCGCCGGCCGCAGCCCGCCCTTGCTCTCGATGAAGCCGATGATGCGATCAAGCCCCTCGCTCTTCTTCAGGTTGGTCATCACGAACGGCCGCTCGCCGCGCATTCGCCGCGCGTCGGTATCCATCTTCTCGAGCGACGCACCGACATGGGGGGCGAGGTCGATCTTGTTGATCACCAGGAGGTCGGAACGCGTGATGCCGGGCCCGCCCTTGGACGGGATCTTGTCGCCGGCGGCGACGTCGATCACGTAGATGGTGAGATCGGCGAGTTCGGGCGAAAACGTCGCCGCGAGGTTGTCGCCGCCGGATTCGATCAGGACCAGATCGAGGTCGGGAAACTTGGCGCGCATGTCGGCGACCGCGGCGAGGTTCATCGAGGCATCCTCGCGGATCGCCGTGTGCGGGCAGCCGCCGGTCTCGACGCCGGCGATACGGTCCGGCGTCAGCGAACCGGAGCGCACCAGATATTCGGCATCCCACTTGGTGTAGATGTCGTTGGTGATCGCGGCGATGTCGTAGCGCTCCCGCATCGCCTTGCAGAGCAGGTCCATCAGCGCGGTTTTTCCGGAGCCGACAGGACCGCCGACGCCGATCCGCAATGGGCCGTGAGATTTAGACATGGCGAACAGTCCCCAAATTGCCGTCGTCCCGGCGAAGGCCGGGACCTATACCGCGTGATCTATCTGTCAGGCACGATGGCCGACACCTTCTGCAACAACCAAGGCCGGAGGCTATGGGTCCCGGCCTTCGCCGGGACGACGCCAGAGTGTGTCGCATCATGACCGGAACAGCCTTGTGTACTGGGTCTCGTGGCGCAGGCTGGCGAGATCGGCGCGGAAGGTGGCACTGCCGAGATCGTCGAGCGACGATGCAAGTGCGCGCCTGGCGGTGGCGGCGACATCGGCCTCGAGGCTTGCGAGAATGCGCTGGCTGTCGGTCTGGCCGAGCGGCACCAGCCGGGCGCCGGCGGAAATCCAGTTCGATACCAGCGCATGCAGGAACGCGTGCATGGCCGGCGCAACCGGGATCGCATGCGCGGCGCTGACAAGGGCGACGGCTAAGGGATAGACGATCGGGCCGCTGCAGGCGGCGACCAAGTTGTCGAGCCCTGCGCTGGGCCAGGCGGCGCGCGCGATGTCGATGAAGGCGCGGCCCTGCGTCGTGGTCTCGAGCTGGCGCTCCCGCGAGGGCACGAAGGCGGCGGCGAGTTCGGCGATATCGCGCAAGGAGGCATCGTCCCGCGCTGAGGCGGCACGATGCGCCTGCGCCAGAAACACGGCGTCGCAATAGCCGGAACCTTCCGTGAGCATGGCGCACAGCCAGTCGCGTAACGAGGCGGCGTCAGCGATATCGCCCGCCTCTACCGCCCATTCGATGCCGCTGGAATATGAAAATGCGCCGACCGGAAACGATGGCGACAGCCAGGTCATCAGCCGGTACAGCGCCGCCGCCTCGTCCGCCGTCATCTGGACGTGCGCGTCGGCCGCGACCGGCTCACTTGTGGTCATGAGCATGGGAGTGATCGTGATGGTGGTGATCGTGGTCGCAATGCTCGTCGTGATGATGGTGATCGTGGCCACTGCCGTGATCGTGATCGCCGTGGTGGTGATGCCCGTGGTGATCGTGGTGGGCGTGATCGTGCGCGCCATGACCATGCGCGTGATTTTCCGGCGCATGGCTAGCCGCATAGGCGCCGCCCTCGGGGTCGAACGGCGCCTCGATCTCGATGACCCGCGCGCCGAGCCCCTTCACCATCGCCTCAATGACGTGATCGCGGCGGATGCGCAGGCCCTTCGGCATGATCTGCGTCGGCAGGTGGCGGTTACCGAGATGCCAGGCGACGCGGACCAGATGCAGCGGATCGGCGCCGCGGATCTCGACCAGCGGCTCGGCGGCGGCCACCACCTCGATCAGCCGGCCATCCTCCAGCACCAGCGCATCGCCTCCGCGCAGCGCAACGGCGTTTTCGAGATCGAGCAGGAATTCCAGCCCGCGCGTCCCCGTCATCGCCATCCGCCGCCGATGCCGGTCGTCGAAATCGAGCACGACGGTATCGGCCGCGGCGTGTGTCCAGCGATGCTGTCCGAGGACTTGGGTCGCGCGGATCATGGATCAGAACTTCTCCACCTTGCCGTCGCTGATAATCTCGATCACCGTCGGCGCGGTCTTCATCTGCGCGGAATATTCCCGCCACACCTTCATGTGCGGCGCACGGCCGTGCGCGTTGAGGTCGTCGCGGGTCTCCCAGCGCTCCACCACCACATACAGGTTGGGATTGTTCACGCTGACATGGCCCTCATAGGACAGGCAGCCCTTCTCCTTGAGCGTCTCGGCGATGCAGGCCTTGTGCCCCTTGATGAAGTCGTCCTTGTTTTCCGGCTTCATCGGCGTGGTGGCGATAACGTAGATCATGCGTTGTGCTCCCGTTGGTTCTTCTTGTTAGCGAGTTTCTACCTTTTCGGGCGTGATGTATTCGATCTTCGGCGGCGCCGTCATGCATTTCACTGCGACACGGCCGAACGCCTTCATATGCTCGGCGGTCCGATGCGGCCCCAGCGCTTCCATGTTTTCCCACTGCTCGACGAACACCATCTTCGATGGGTCAGTGACGCTCTCATGCAGATCATAGGCGATGTTGCCCGGCTCTTTCCGGGTTTCCTTGATGCAGGCGGTAGCCGCGGCGATGAAATCGGCGCGGGTTTCGGGCTTGATGGTCAGCGTGGCAACGACGTAAATCACGGAAATTCCTCCCGGTTCTTGTTCTGGACTTGAGATACCGGGGCGGTTTTAGAACATGAAATAGCGCTGCGCCAGCGGCAGGACCTCGGCCGGCGCGCAGGTCAGAAGCTCGCCGTCTGCGCGCACCTCATAGGTCTCGGCATCGACCTCGATCCTGGGGGTGGCGCCGTTGTGGATCATGCTCTTCTTGGAGATGCCGCCGCGGGTGTTCTTCACGGGGTAAAGCTTTTTGGATATTCCGAGCTTCCTCGCCAGCGCGCCCGTGATGGCGGCCTTCGAGGTGAACACCACGGACGACGCGGTCAGCGACTTGCCGTAGGCGGCAAACATCGGCTGGTAGTGCACGGGCTGCGGCGTCGGGATCGAGGCGTTCGGATCGCCCATCGGCGCCGCCACGATCGAGCCGCCCTTGATGATGCAGTCGGGCTTCACGCCGAAGAACGCCGGCGACCACAGCACGAGGTCAGCCAGCTTGCCCTTCTCCACCGACCCGATCAGCTTCGAGACGCCATGCGCGATCGAAGGGTTGATGGTGTATTTGGCGATGTAGCGCTTGACGCGGAAATTGTCGTTGTCGTTGCCCTTGTCTTCCGGCAGAGCGCCGCGCTGCTTCTTCATCTTGTCGGCGGTCTGCCAGGTGCGGATGATGACCTCGCCGAGACGTCCCATCGCCTGCGAGTCCGACGACATCATCGAGAGCGCGCCGAGATCGTGCAGGATGTCTTCGGCCGCGATGGTCTCTTTCCGGATGCGGCTTTCGGCAAACGCGAGATCTTCCGCAATCGAGGGATCGAGGTGGTGGCACACCATCAACATGTCCAGATGCTCGTCGATGGTGTTGCGTGTGAACGGCCGCGTCGGGTTGGTGGAGGACGGCAGCACGTTCTTCAGGCCAGCGATCTTGATGATGTCAGGCGCGTGGCCGCCGCCGGCGCCCTCGGTATGGAACGCGTGGATGGTGCGGCCCTTGAACGCCTTGACCGTATCCTCGACGAAGCCGGATTCGTTCAGCGTGTCCGAATGCAGCATCACCTGGACGTCGTAGTCATCAGCGACCGCGAGGCAGTTGTCGATCGCGGCCGGCGTGGTGCCCCAGTCCTCGTGCAGTTTCAGCGCGCAAGCGCCGGCCTTGATCATCTCGACAAGCGCGGCGGGACGCGCCGCGTTACCCTTGCCGGATATGCCGAGATTGACCGGAAAGGCGTCGAACGACTGGATCATCCGGCCCATGTGCCAGGGGCCCGGCGTACATGTGGTCGCGAACGTGCCGTGCGACGGCCCGGTGCCGCCGCCGAGCATCGAGGTGACGCCACTCATCAGCGCGTGCTCGATCTGCTGCGGGCAGATGAAGTGGATGTGGCTGTCGAAACCACCGGCGGTGAGGATCTTGCCCTCACCCGCGATGACATCGGTGCCGGGACCGATCACGATGGTGACGCCGGGCTGGATATCTGGATTGCCGGCCTTGCCGATCGCCGCGATCATGCCTTCCTTGATGGCGACGTCGGCCTTGACGATACCCCAATGATCGACGATCAACGCGTTGGTGATGACGGTATCGGCCGCGCCCTGCTTGTTGGTGACCTGCGACTGCCCCATGCCGTCGCGGATCACCTTGCCGCCACCGAACTTCACCTCCTCGCCATAGGTTGTGAAATCCTTTTCGACCTCGATGATGAGATCGGTATCGGCCAGCCGCACCCTGTCGCCGGTGGTGGGTCCGAACATGTCGGCATAGACGGAACGCTTGATTTTCGTGCTCACAGTGTACTCCTGGCAAGCTCGGCTGTTTTGTCGAAGGTCCGGTCGAGCAACGCGTTGACGCCGCGGCATCCCGCGACAACCTGTTCGGCCCAGGCGACGTAGTCGGCGAGATCGTCGCGCTCGGTCTTGCTCGGGTGCGGCAGGACGCGCGCACCGACATTGCTGATCTTGTCGGCAATCTTGACAAGCTTGGCGTCCGGCGACTTGTGCGGCGCGTCCTCGATCTGCTTCTGTCGGCGCCGATCCTTCGGCAGGCTCATGTCGTCGGTCACCTCGGCCACGATATCAGCGACGCGTGTGCCGAACTCTTGCGCAAGCTCCTCACGGGTCGTGTCGGTATCCTCGATGGTGTCATGCAGCCAGCCGGCCGCGACGAGTTCGGCATCCGTGCCTGACGTGGCTACAGCGAGCAGGTTCGCGACCTCGGCGAGGTGATTGACGTAAGGTTCGTTACCACGCCCCTTGCGCGCCATGCCCGAATGGCGCCGCGCGGCGAACTCGGCAGCTCCGGTGACGAGGCAGATGCCCGTCCGCATTTGGCCTGCGCCGGTCACAGCTTTCCCTGCACGTCGCCGCGGAAGCCGAAGATGACGCGCTTGCCGGCGAGCGCGACGAGTTGCACGTCGCGGGTCTGGCCGGGCTCGAAGCGCACCGCGGTGCCAGCGGCGATATCGAGCCGCATGCCTCGGGCCTTCTTGCGATCGAATTTCAGCGCGGGATTGGTTTCGAAGAAATGGTAGTGCGAGCCCACTTGAATGGGACGGTCGCCGGTGTTGGCGACGGTGAGCGTCACGGTCTTGCGGCCGGCATTGAGCTCGATCTCGCCGTCCTTGATGAAGAGTTCGCCGGGAATCATCTATGTTCCTCCTCCGTCATTCCGGGGCGATGCGAAAGCATCGAACCCGGAATCTCGATCAACAACTTCTGGATTCTCAGATGTGCAATTGCACATCATAGTTCACGCTTCGCGTGCCCCGGAATGACGATGAATTAGCGGATCGGCTCATGCACGGTGACGAGCTTGGTGCCATCGGGGAATGTCGCCTCGACCTGGATGTCGTGGATCATCTCCGCGATGCCGTCCATGCACTGGGCGCGGGTAATGACCTGCGCGCCTGACTGCATCAGTTCGGCGACGGTACGGCCGTCGCGGGCGCCCTCGACGATGAAGTCGGAGATGATGGCGATCGCCTCGGGGTGGTTGAGCTTGACGCCGCGCTCCAGCCTGCGGCGCGCCACCATGGCCGCCATCGAGATCAAGAGCTTGTCCTTTTCGCGGGGAGACAGATTCATGCGAGCACTCTGGTAATTTGACCTGGTTGAGCCCCAGCCACTAATTCAGCCATAGTCTTGGTAACGCCACGCCGCTGGCGCGGCCGAGCACGGCCATCATATCGGCGCGGAGCCGCGCCGCATCTTGGGCACAGAAGCGCGCCATTGCAAATCCATTCCAGCAGGAGATGCCGACCTCGCCGCCGAACGATTCCGACACTTCGCGGATCCGCTCCACCACCGCCTCGTCGCCAGGCACGATCAGCGCCGTGCCGATCGCGACGCCGCCGTCTGCAATGGCCGGCCGCGCCAGCTTCTCGCCGATGTCGCCGTCAAGCCGGACGGTTTCCGCAAACACCAGTCTGCCGCCACGGCGCAGGCGCCAGCGATCGACGAACTCGCCATGCAGCATCTTCTCGCCCATCGCCGCGCGGCCGAACACCACGATTTCGCAGAGCAGAAGCGAGGCGTCTTCCGCGAGATCGATGTCGATGCGCCTGACGATCCGTGCCCGGTCGAACAGGATGGTCTCCTGCGGTAACCACGAGAGGTGCGCGCTGCTCCCGGCCTTCAAGGCGATATTGAGCTGCGCGGCGGGGCCTGGCGCGCGATAGACCTTCTCGGCCGCTGCCGTCGTCAGCGTCAGCCGCGCGCCCTCACCTGCGGCGACCTCAATAGCGAAGCGGTCGCCACCGGCGATACCGCCGGCGGTGTTGACGAACACGCCGGACAGCCCCTCCTGCTCGGGAGATGGAAAGCGCACGCGCAGCGAGCCGGATTCATGCAGCTCGCCACGGCGGGTGACGCCGTCCTGCAAATGCACGCCGAACCGCACCGCGCCCTGGGCCCGGTTGGCCGCGAATGTCGCCGAAGCTGCGCGCGAAATATCGGTTCGCATCCGTCCCCCAAACGGCGTTATGACGCCGCGATGTCAGAGCGCCATCTGGCGGCTGATCTCGGCGGGATCGAGGCTGGCGCGGTCGCAGGCATATTTCACCGCGCCGCGGTCCATCACCGCGAAATTGTCGCCGAGCTCGCAGGCAAAGTCGAGATATTGTTCGACCAGCACGATCGCCATGTTGCCGAGGCTGCGCAGATAGGTGATGGCGCGGCCGATGTCCTTGATGATCGAGGGCTGAATGCCTTCGGTGGGCTCGTCCAGCAGCAGCAGCTTTGGCCGCATCACCAGCGCTCGACCGATCGCCAGTTGCTGCTGTTGTCCGCCGGAGAGGTCGCCGCCGCGCCGTCCCAGCATCGAGTTCAGCACCGGAAACAGCGAGAACACGTCGTCGGGGATATGGCGGTCGTCGCGCTTGAGCGGCCCGAAGCCGGTCTTGAGATTCTCTTCCACTGTCAGAAGCGGAAATATTTCGCGGCCCTGCGGCACGAAGCCGATGCCGGCCCGTGCCCGCTCGTAGGGCTTGAGACCGGTGATGTCGTTGCCGCCAAGCGTAATCGAACCGCCCGAGATCGGGTATTGCCCGACCATCGCGCGCAGCAGCGAGGTCTTGCCGACGCCGTTGCGGCCGAGCACGCAGGTCACCTTGCCCGGCTCGGCGGAAAGCGAGACGCCGCGTAACGCCTGCGCCGCGCCGTAGTAGAGGCTGATGTTATCGACTTTCAGCATCTGGCACTTCGCTCCGGCCGAGAGATTTCGTCATACCCCGCGAAGGCAGGGTATCCAGTACGCCGAGCCTCCGCGGTAGAACTCCCCGTCTCGGAGTACTGGATCGTCCGCCTTCGCGGACGATGACAGCTTTCACCAAGGACCGTCAGCATTTTCCTCATCTTCCCAGATACACTTCGATCACCCGCTCGTTCGACGAGACCTGATCGATGGTCCCTTCCGCCAGCACCGTGCCTTCATGCAGGCAGGTGACCTTGACGCCGAGTTCGCGCACGAAGGTCATGTCGTGCTCGACGACCATGACCGTCTTTTCCTTGTTGATTTCCTTCAGCAGCTCCGCGGTTTGATGCGTCTCGACGTCGGTCATCCCGGCAACCGGCTCGTCGACCAGCAGCAGCTTCGGGTCCTGCGCCAGCAGCATGCCGATTTCCAGCCACTGCTTCTGGCCGTGCGACAAGCTGCCCGCGAGCCGGTTGCGTGCTTCGGTCAGGCGAATGGTTTCCAGCACGCGGTCGATCCGCTCGGCCTCGTCCCGGCTGCCGCGCCAGAACAGGGTGCCCTTGACGCTGTGATCGACGTTGAGCGCGAGCAGCAGGTTGTCCTCGATGGTCTGGCTCTCGAACACCGTCGGCTTCTGGAACTTGCGGCCGATGCCGAGTTCGGCGATGCGGGTCTCGTCCAGCCGCGTCAGGTCGGTCATGCCGTCGAACAGCACCGTGCCCTCGTCCGGCTTGGTCTTGCCGGTGATGATGTCCATCATCGTGGTCTTGCCGGCGCCGTTCGGGCCGATGATGGCGCGCATCTCGCCGGGCTCGAGCGTCAGCGACAGATTGTTGATGGCGTGAAAGCCGTCGAACGAGACATGCACGCCGTCGAGATAGAGCAGCGCGGAAGTGGTCCTTCCCTCCATGACACTCATGCGCTCACTCCGCCGGTCTCGGTTCGCCGACGCCATCTTCGAGCGCCGCGCTTTCGGCGTTCGCCGACGCCTGTTTCGCTTTCCGCGCCTCGCGCCATGCAGTGTATGTGCCGACGATGCCCTTCGGCAGCAGCAGCGTCACCAGGATGAACAGCGCGCCCAGCATGAACAGCCAGTACGGCGCCAGCGGGCCGGACGTGAAGAACGTCTTGGCGTAGTTGACGACGACGGCGCCAAGGGCAGCCCCCACCAGCGTGCCGCGGCCACCGACCGCGACCCAGATCACCGCCTCGATGGAATTGCCCGGCGCGAACTCGGATGGATTGATGATGCCGACCTGCGGCACATAGAGCGCGCCTGCAACGCCGGCCATGCAGGCCGACAGCGTGAATACGAACAGCTTGTAGGATTCGACACGGTAGCCAAGGAACCGGGTGCGCGATTCAGCGTCGCGGATCGCGATCAGCACCTTGCCGAGCTTGGAGGTCACCACCGCCCGGCAGATCAGGAAGGTCACGATCAGCGCGAGGCAACTGAGCATGAACAACGCGGCGCGGGTACCGTCGGCCTGCACGTTGAAGCCGAGGATATCCTTGAAGTCGGTCAGGCCGTTGTTGCCGCCGAAGCCGAAATCGTTGCGGAAGAACGCCAGCAGCAGCGCATAGGTCATCGCCTGCGTGATGATCGAGAGATAGACGCCGGTGACGCGCGAACGAAACGCCAGCCAGCCGAAGCAGAACGCCAACAGCCCCGGCACCACCAGCACCATCAGCGCCGCAAACCAGAACATGTCGAAGCCGTACCAGTACCACGGCAGGCTCGGATAGTTCAGGAACACCATGAAGTCGGGCAGGATCGGGTTGCCGTAGACGCCGCGGCTGCCGATCTGGCGCATCAGGTACATGCCCATGGCGTAGCCGCCGAGCGCGAAGAACGCGCCGTGGCCGAGCGAGAGAATGCCGCAATAGCCCCAGATCAGGTCGATCGACAGCGCGAGAATGGCGTAACATGCATATTTGCCGAACAGCGCGACCAGATAGGTCGGCACCTGAAACATCGAGCCGGCCGGCAGCAGCAGGTTGGACAGCGGGATCAGCACGCCGAGGCCGGCCACCACCAGAATGAAGATGGTCGCGGCGCGGTCCAGCGAGCGCGTCAGGAAATGCGGCGTCATGCTTCCACCGCCCGGCCCTTGAGCGCGAACAGCCCGCGCGGCCGCTTCTGAATGAACAGGATGATCAGGACCAGAATGGCGATCTTGCCGAGTACGGCGCCCGCCACCGGCTCCAGGAACTTGTTGGCAATGCCGAGCGTGAAAGCGCCGACCAGCGTGCCCCAGAGATTGCCGACGCCGCCGAACACGACGACCATGAAGCTGTCGATGATGTAGCTCTGACCGAGGTTGGGGCTGACATTGTCGATCTGCGACAGCGCCACGCCGGCGATCCCGGCGATGCCCGAGCCGAGGCCGAAGGTCAGCGCATCGACGCGCGAAGTCGCGATACCCATCGACGCGGCCATGCGGCGGTTTTGCGTGACCGCGCGCATCTCGAGGCCAAGCGCCGTGTAGCGCAGCATGGCGAGCAGGATGGCGAACACCGCCAGCGTGAAGCAGAGGATCCAGAGCCGGTTATAGGTGATGGTGATCTGCCCGAGTTCGAACGCGCCGCTCATCCAGGAGGGGTTGCCGACCTCGCGGTTGGTCGGGCCGAACATGGTGCGCACCGCCTGCTGCAGCACCAGCGAGAGGCCCCAGGTCGCCAGCAGCGTCTCCAGCGGGCGGCCATAGAGGAAGCGGATGATGCCGCGCTCGATCGCCACGCCGATGGCGCCGGCAACGAGAAAAGCCAGCGGCACCGCGATCAGCAGCGAATAGTCAAACAGACCGGGATAGCTGGTGCGAATGACCTCCTGCACCACGAAGGTGGTGTAGGCGCCGATCATCACCATCTCGCCATGCGCCATGTTGATGACACCCATGACGCCGAACGTGATCGCAAGGCCGATTGCGGCGAGCAGCAGCACCGAGCCGAGCGACAGGCCATACCAGGCGTTCTGCACCATCGACCACATCGCCAGATTGCTCTGGATCGCGGCGATCGCGCTTGTCGCGGCGCGCGCGACGTTGGGCGGTACGTCGCTGGGCAGGCCGGTCAGCAGCGCCATCGCTTCCTGATCGCCCTTTGCCTTGACGACGGCGACCGCTTCGAGCTTTTCGACCTCGGACGCATCAGGTTTGTAAAGCAGGATGGCAGCGCGGGCTTCGGTGAAAGCCTGCTTGACGGCCTTGTTGGTTTCCTTGGCCAGCGCATCGTCGATCACGGGCAAGGCGTTCTCGTCGTGGCTCTTGAACACCGACTGCGCGGCTGCGATGCGCTTGGCGGGATCGGGCGACAGCAGCGTCAGGCCGCCGAGCGCCGCCTCGACGGTCCGGCGCAGGCGGTTGTTCAGGCGAACCGCGGCGGCGCCATCCGGAAGCTTTTCGACGGCAGCGCCGGTGGCGGCATCGATGATCTTGCCGTCGGCGCCGGTGACGAAAACTTTCTTGGATTCCGGATCGGCCGAGAGCCGGCCTTCCTGCAGCGCGCTGATGATGGGAAAGGCGAACGGATTGCCCGAGGTGGCGACGACGCCGATCGCCTCGTCGGTATCGGAGAAATCGTCGTTGGCGAATTTGGCGACGGCATCCTCGAACGGCCCCGCCAGCGCCGGCACGGCGAAGGCTGCAGCCAAAAGGATTGCGAGCAGAACCGCGCGAAAGCGGTCGAGGAAATTGGCAGTCACGATACGACCCCGGCAGGAGTATGGAGAGAGGGCGGCGGCATCGCCGCCCTCTCTGATGTCGTGAAGTTTCTTCTGGAAGCGTCTTGCTGCGTCAGATCGGGATCAGGAGCCCGATCAGGAGCCCTGGCCGCCGCACTTGTTGGTCTTGGTGTTGTAGTTGCCGCACTTCTTGCCAACCCAGTCGCCGATCAGGTCCTTGGAGCCGTCGAGCTCCTTCGACCATGCATCGCCAGCCACCAGGCCCGGGGTCTTCCACACCACGTCGAACTGGCCGTTGGCTTTGATTTCGCCAATGAACACCGGCTTGGTGATGTGATGGTTCGGAAGCATCTTGGAGGTGCCGCCGGTCAGGTTCTTGGCTTCGATGCCGGGCAGCGCGTCGATCACCTTGTCCGGATCGGTCGACTTCACCTTCTCGACCGCCTTGACCCACATGTCGAAACCGATGACGTGGGCTTCCATCGGGTCGTTGGTCACGCGCTTCGGATTCTTGGTGTAGGCCTGCCAGGCCTTGATGAACTTCTCGTTCTCGGGCGACTTGATCGACTGGAAGTAGTTCCAGGCGGCGAGATGGCCGAGCAGCGGCTTGGTGTCGATGCCGGCGAGTTCTTCCTCACCCACCGAGAACGCAACAACCGGAATATCGGTCGCCTTGATGCCCTGGTTGCCAAGTTCCTTGTAGAAGGGAACGTTGGCGTCGCCGTTGATGGTGGAGACCACCGCGGTCTTCTTGCCGGCCGAACCGAACTTCTTGATGTCGGCCACGATCGTCTGCCAGTCGGAATGACCGAACGGCGTGTAGTTGATCATGATGTCTTCCTGCTTGACGCCCTTCGACTTCAAGTAGGCTTCGAGGATCTTGTTGGTGGTGCGCGGATAGACGTAGTCGGTGCCGGCAAGCACCCAGCGCTTCACCTTCTCGTCCTTCATCAGGTAGTCGACCGCGGGGATCGCCTGCTGGTTCGGCGCCGCACCGGTGTAGAACACGTTGCGCTCCGACTCCTCGCCCTCGTACTGCACGGGGTAGAACAGGATCGAATTCAGCTCCTTGAAGACCGGGAGCACGGACTTGCGCGACACCGAAGTCCAGCAGCCGAACACGACCGAGACCTTGTCCTTGGTGATCAGCTCGCGCGCCTTTTCGGCGAACAGCGGCCAGTTCGAGGCGGGGTCGACGACGACGGCTTCGAGCTTCTTGCCCATCACGCCGCCCTTCTTGTTCTGCTCGTCGATCAGGAAGAGGATGGTGTCCTTCAGCGTGGTTTCGCTGATGGCCATTGTGCCGGAAAGCGAATGCAGGACGCCGACCTTGATGGTCTCCTGCGCCTTGGCGTTCGAGAATGTCGCGAGGCCCAAAACCAGGCCGGCGGTGGCCGCCAGCCAGCGACGTCGGCTCATCGTCGCTATATCGTGAGTCAATTGAGTAAGCATGAGGTGTCATCTCCCTGACGCAGGCGTTAAACGCTGCGAACGGCCCCAACGGCCGCCTGCGTTAAGGGAATCGCAAGAACCATGCCACGCCCTGGAGGCAGGCTAAGCCCATACATCCACTTGGCAATTTTGGCGGAACCGAAAAAAGCGGCAGAAAACTTGCCCAACTATTGGTCATTAGAAATGTATGCCTAAGCGGCAAACCATCTAATTTTTAGGCAATAGCCGTATTTTGGCTAAATTTATTGCACGATTTTTGGTCCGATTGGTTCCGGAACAGGCCGTTGATGCACTAGCCCCGGACCACCCGCCCGGCATGCAAATGCTTAACCGCCTTGCCGGAATTGGCCGAATTCACCTTGAAAGCGCCGCGTTGATGGGCCATATCAGCGCCGTGACCTTGAGAATCATCAGGTCCTTGCGAGCCGCGTGTTCTGATCCCGTTTTGCGGTTTCTGGCTTGCCCCTTCAGCTAGCAAAACCGACGCCCCAAACACGCGGGTGTCTCTGACACCCCTCGCGCGCCCCCCGGCCGATACGGCTGGGCGCCTGCCTTTGTTAATGGAAAGAACCCATCTTTTGACCTCCTTTCAGGATTTCGGCCTTGCCGATCCCATTTCGCGTGCGCTCAAGGAAGAGAATTATCTCACGCCCACGCCTATCCAGGCCCAGACCATCCCTCTCGCCATCACCGGCCGTGACGTCGTCGGCATCGCCCAGACCGGCACCGGCAAGACCGCAGCCTTCGCGCTCCCGATCCTGCACCGGATCCTGGAGAACCGCGTGAGGGTGCAGCCCAAGAGCTGCCGCGTGCTGGTGCTCTCGCCGACCCGTGAACTATCCGGCCAGATCCTCGACAGCTTCAACGCCTACGGCCGCCACATCCGCCTGAGCTCGGCGCTGGCGATCGGTGGCGTCCCGATGGGCCGCCAGGTCCGCTCGGTGATGCAGGGCGTCGAAGTCATGGTGGCGACGCCCGGCCGCCTGCTCGACCTCGTCCAGAGCAACGGTCTCAAGCTCGGCCATGTCGAGTTCCTGGTGCTGGACGAAGCCGACCGCATGCTCGACATGGGCTTCATCAACGACATTCGCAAAATCGTGGCCAAGCTGCCGATCAAGCGGCAGACGCTGTTCTTCTCGGCCACCATGCCCAAGGACATCGCGGAACTGGCCGAAGCCATGCTGCGCGACCCCGCCCGCGTCGCGGTAACCCCGGTTTCCTCCACTGTGGAACGTATCACCCAGCGCATCCTCCAGGTCGATTTCGCGGCCAAGGCGGGCGTGCTGGCGCAGCTCCTCAAGGAGGAGCCGGTCAACCGCGCCCTCATCTTTACCCGCACCAAGCACGGCGCGGACAAGGTGGTGAAGGGCCTCGCCAAGGTTGGCATCAGGGCGGACGCCATTCACGGCAACAAGTCGCAAAACAACCGCGAGCGCGCACTGGCGGCGTTTCGCACTGGCGAAATCCGCACCCTGGTCGCCACCGACATCGCCGCACGCGGCATCGATGTCGACGGCATCAGCCATGTGGTGAATTTCGACCTGCCCAACGTCCCCGAAACCTATGTCCACCGCATCGGCCGCACCGCGCGCGCCGGCGCCGAGGGCGTTGCGATCTCGCTGATCGCGGGCGCCGAGGAGATGGGCTATCTGCGCGACATCGAGCGGCTGATCAAAGTCACACTGCCGCGGGAAGACCGCCGTACGCCCGGCAGCCGCGACGCCGCGCCGGCTCCCTCGCAACGCCCTGCGCAGCACCGGGGCGGACGATCGGCACCGCGTGCCCACGGCGCCAGGACCCAGGAGTCCAGGGGACATGACTCGAGGGGCCACGGTTCCAGCGGGCACGATTCCCGGGGTCACGAATCCAGGGGACATGAAGCGGCACCGGGATCAAAAGGCCCTCGCCGTCCTCGCCGCGGTGGTGGTAATAATGCCGCGCCGCAGCCGAACCGGCACCAGCAGCCGCGTGCGGCGCAACAGGCCGGCAAGAGCCAAGGCGGGAAAAGTGAGGGCATTCAGGGCGTCGCCTTCTTGCATCGCGAGAGCCGTCCGAATACTCAACCCAACCGTACCCACCGACCGCAGCGCTAGCCTCGATCGACCTGGAGACCACCATGGCTAAAGAAGAGCTGATCCAGTTCGAAGGACTGGTGACCGAAATCCTCCCCGACGCGCGCTACCGCGTGCAGCTCGACGCCGGACACGAGATTGTTGCCTACACCGCCGGCAAGATGAAGAAGAACCGGATCAAGACGCTGGCGGGCGACCGGGTCACGATCGAGATGTCGCCCTACGATCTGGAGAAGGGTCGCCTGATCTTTCGTCACAAGGACGAGCGTCCGAACACCGGCGCCCCGCGCAGCGGACCGCCGCGCGGTGGCCAGTTCCGCCGCCGGTAAACGCGCCTGCTACGGCCCGCCTGACCGCGCCCGACACGCCCTGTCGTGCGCGACAGCGGCCGGTTGGCCGGCCGAATCAAAAAATCGTGCACGTCAGGATTGTTTTGACCAGTACTATCGAATAATATTGTCCATCGATTTTCGGCCGGACGACATTAGCTATCCACCGGTACAGCCGGTTTAGACGCTGACGACCCTTCCAAAAATTCGATCTCACCAGCCCATCGAGAGGTGGGCTACGACTTGTATATCTGAGAAGGGACTACCCCAGTGAGCATGGGAACCGTGAAGTGGTTTAACGCAACCAAGGGCTATGGCTTCATCCAGCCGGATGACGGCGGCAATGACGTGTTCGTGCACATCAGCGCTGTCGAGCGTGCCGGTCTTGGGACGCTGCGTGAAGGCCAGAAGATCTCCTACGAAATCGTGGCAGATCGCCGCTCTGGCAAATCTTCGGCCGACAATCTGCGCGCCGCCGGATAAAGCGATTTTCCAGGGCGTGCGCGCCGTGGAAAGTTGCCTCTGAAATGAAGCGAAAGGCCGCGCCAATGGCGCGGCCTTTTTCATCTGGATCTACTTGATGACGCGTAACCCACGTCGATAGGAAATCCGTGACACTACAACGGCGAGCATGGAGGCAAAGCCGCACCCGGAGCGGGCGCCGGATGGACGACGCAGAACGACTGGCGCGGACGGGTGAAGCTAGAGTCGCTCAAATTGATGCCCGCCTTGGCCATGACATAGCCGATGGTCGGAACATATTTGTACGTGACCTCGCTGAAGATCAGGTAGGTGTTGCCGACCTTGAGCGCGTCCGGGATGGTGACCGTGGTGCCGGTGCCACGGGGTGCCGCGCCCTTGCTCCATTGCACCCGCGCCTGCAGTGTCGCGGGATCGATATAGAGTTCCGTGATCGTGGATTTCACCGGCGCCGATGGATAGGGCGTCATGATCGCGGTGCTGGCATTGAAGAAGTTGGTCAGCTGGGTATCGGAGACCCTGTCGTTCTGCGATGTCAGGTCGGACAGCGTTCGCGCCATCAGCGTCACCTTGCGGTCGACGGCGACGACGGACGAGAACTCATCGACGCCGAAGAACAGTACCAGCATCACCGGCACGATCACCGCAAATTCGACGGCAGCGACGCCGCGCTTGTCGCGGCGCAGCTTGCGCGCCCGGCGGCGCGCGCGAAGCCAGATTCCCATCGTCGGTTTCATTGTTCAGGCCCTAGTAAGGTTCGTTCTGAAAGGCGGCAGTCGCGGTCAGAAGCCGCTGGCTGCCGCTGATGTTTGCGAGATTGAAGCCGAGCCCCGTGACGTAAAGTGGCCACTTGTAGAACAGCCGCACCACTACGACGTCGCCAGGGTTGCCGGGGAGATAGTTGTTCGGCGGCACGAAATTCTTGCTCGCGTCGATCGGATCCGCGACGTTGACGGAGCCGAACGCGCTATAGCTCTGCACGTCGATGGAGACGCCGTTGACGCAATCGAACATGACGGTGAGCTTGCTGCAGACGAGGTTCTTGAACTGCGCCTGGGTAAAGGACGCGTTCTGCGCCTGGCCGGTCATGATCATGCGCGCGGAATCCTGCGTCGCGGTCTCGAGCACCTGGCTGGCAAAGAACACCATCGCCAGTTCGATGATCGCAAACAGCAGTCCAAAAAACAGCGGTGCGACCAGCGCAAACTCGACCGCGGCAGAACCACGGCGGTTACGGCGAAATCGACGCAGTATCTTCATTGGGGTAGCGGCGGGCAACGGCATCGAGGAAGCCTCAGGACGCGAGAGGAATTGCCGTCAACAACTACCCGAAACAGATTGTTGAAGTGTTTCGCCCAATCCAGCCAGAACGGCCCATTCTGTTAGCCGGATGTTAACCATCTTCGGATTTGGCACCCGGGGCCGCCGCCATGTGATCGGCCATCCGGAGGCAGCAACTCAGTTGCCGCCCTTGGCCGCGGCTGCAGCCGCAGCACCGCTGGCCTGGCTCGAGAGCGAGCCGGCCTGATCGATCGCCTGCCTGAAATAGTTGGTGCCGTCGCCGAGCGTGATCCGCTTCTGACAGACCGGCACGCAACTATAGGATTCCCGATCGACGCCGCGATAGACGGTGACGAGTTGATCGGTCGGGCCCTCGACCTGAATCTGGCGGTCCACCAGCACTTCGCCGTTGCGATCCATGGCGATGAAGTTGGTCGCGCCGTAGCCCTTGCCGGTAACGACGATGATGCCGCCGCTCTGCATCGTGACGTCTGCAATCAGCGGGTTTCCGACAACGATGGTGGCGACCTTGGCAGGCAGCTTCACGAGCTTCGCCTGGTCGACATAAACAGCGATCCGGTCGGGATCGGGCGCGGCAAGACTGGCCATGGGCCACAGCAGGACGGCCGTTGCGAGAGAAAGCAACCCAAAGCGTGCGCGCGCACGAATACGCAGGGACCTGAACGACATACTCTAACTCCGGGGCATTTTTGGCCGGCAGCGATACGCGGCGGACCGGCGCCCGACGGGGTGAATCTGACGACAATTGATGAACGAAGTGCAAAAGGGGCCAGAATTGCCCTAACAAATCCGCTTGCCACCCACCGGTTTACTTCCCGGCAACCCTGAGGTTTTCCGGATCAGGTGCCAATTTGCGGAACGGGTAGGCCAGCTGGCCTATGATCTCGCCGGGGAAGGAGGCCTGGTCGTCGACGCCGTAATGATCCGGCAGCCGGTCTTTCGGCATCCGGAAGGTTCCGAACAGGATGTCCCAGAGCGGAAAGGTGCCGGCAAAGTTGGTGTCGCCGCCCTCTTCGCGACCGGTGTGATGCCAGCGGTGGAACACCGGCGTCGCCACCACGTATCTGAACGGTCCGAGGGTCCAGTTCAGGTTGGCGTGCACGAACGCCGAGTGAAAGATGTTGAACGGGCCGAGCCAGAGCATCACGCCCGGCGATATCCCGGCGAGCAGTAGTACGACGTCGACGCCGATGGTGCCCAACAGCAGGTTAACCGGGTGGAAGCGCGCCGCGGAAATCCAGTCCACGTCCTCGGACGAATGGTGGATGGCGTGGTATTTCCAGAACCCGCCGCCATGGAACATGCGGTGCAGCCAGTACATCATGAAGTCGGCTGCGACCAGGAAGATGATCGCCTGCAGCCACAAGGGCAACGTCGACAGCGGACCATGGCCGTTGTCGTAGAAGGCGATCAGATCGTCGGCATCGCGAATCCCGAACAACAGACCCGCACCGAGCACCAGCAGGCCGATTCGGAAGACGCGCGCGAACAACGGCACCAGGAACCAGTAGCAGAGGTCGGTCACGAGTTCGCGCTTGCGCCACCAGGGCTTGCCGGGATTGCAGGCCCAGAAATGCGCCAGCACCGAGAATAGGAGCGCGAGGGCAAGCGTGACCGGCACGACCTTGGCCATGGTCTGGCCGAGCATCTCGACGATCTCGATCGGCAGGTTCATCTGCACCGCCTACCAGAAAGGCGACGCGGCCGCCAGTTCGCGGTAGACACACTACGCAGCGCACTCGGGGGCGCCGGTGTGCGCGGTCAGTTCGGGATACGAACGTGCAGCACGGCATTTTCGTCGGAATAGATACGCTGCCAGCCGCCGATATTGTCGAGCAGACCGACCGCCGGCGTCGCGGGCGTCAACAGCACCGCATCGATCTCCCAGGTCTTGAGCATGTCGAGGAACAGGCTGACGTCCTTGAGCTGCAATGCGCGGTAATAGGCCATCTCGAAGGCCTCGCCGTAGAGCTCGGCGCGCCCGTCGATGAACACGGGCATCTGCCTCCAGATCAGGTAGCCGCCGAACGGAAGGTCGTTGAGCACGCGTTTGGGATTGCGCGCCTTCAGCACTTCGACGGCTGCGGCCGGCGACTGCCGTTCCGGCGGCGCAAATCCGGCATTGGCCGAGAGCACCCAGCTCCAGCAGCCGGCCAGCACGAGCAGCACCGCCGTGGCCGCGGCCGGCATCCCACTCTGCGCAAACCGCGCGGGCCGGAATCCGAATTGCGCGGCTACGGGTGTCATCACCACGATCGGCAGCAGCAGAGCGAATATCTCGATGTTGCGGTTGTGGGCGAGCGCCATGTGCAGCAGACCCAGCACCAGCGCGATCCGCGGCGGCGACAGCTTGACGCCGCCATACAGTGCGCCTGCGATCAGCACGAGGATCGCCAGCTCGAACATGCTGAGCCGGCTGAAGTCGGCCGGCATCCATTCGTAGATCAGGTGCAGAAGTTCGCCGAGATCGAGGATCTTGCGCGCCGCAAGTATTGATCCCCATCCATAGGGCGTGACGCAACAGGCCGCCACCGCGGCGACGCCGAACACGGCCCAGCGCAGCGCCAGCGTCTTGCGCTGCCCACGATCTGCATTCCACAGCGCCTCGAGCGCAAAGCCGCCGACCAGGACGAGGCCGAAGATGAAGCCACCGTGCAAATTGGCCCACAGCGCGATCAGCGGCAGCAGCCAGAACGACGGCGCGCGTCCACGCTCGCCTGCCGACAGCAGGCCATACGCCCAGGCCAGCATCACCGGCAGCACGAACACATGCGGACGGGCCAGCAGATGCTGTACCGGCACCAGCAGCGCCACCAGCGTCACCACGATCGCGAAGAATGCCGGAAGGCGCTGGCCGAGAATCCAGGTCAGCAGCGCGAAGGTCACGGCGATGCAGGCCGCGGCCAGCACGATCGGCCCGGTCCAGCCGGCGAGGTTATAGCTCGCCGCCAGCAGCACCTGCGATAGCCAGGACGACGAGACCCAGGGCTCGCCCGCCTTGGTGAAGGAATAGAAATCGACGCGCGGGAGCGCGTTATGATCGAGGATCCACTGGCCAATGGTGATCTGCCAGTAGGTATCGGAATCGTTCAGCAGCGTGCGGCCGTTGATCACGGCCAGCGCGTAGACGCCGATGCCAAGCCAGAGCCATGCTGGCACGTGACCGAGGCTGAAGGCCCTTTCGCGATGGATCGTCCCGGCTGCAATGCTCATGCGAAATGCGGCTGTATTATTGCCTGAACGGATAGGCCAGTTGTCCGCCGATCTCGGAGGGCACCGGCTGATCGTCGATGCCGTAACCATCGGGCATCTTGTTCTCGGGCATCCGGAACGTGCCGAACAGGATATCCCAGATCGGGAAGGTGCCGGCGAAATTGGTATCACCGCCCTCTTCGAGCGAGGTGTGATGCCAGCGGTGGAAGACCGGCGAGGCAAGCACGTATTTGAACGGCCCCAGCGTCCAGTTCAGATTGGCGTGCACGAAGGCGGAGTGGAAGGTCGTGAACGGACCGACCCACAGCATCACGTTGGGAGAGATGCCGGCCATCAGCAGGATCACGTCGACCATGATCGTGCCGATGAACAGGTTGACGGGATGAAACCGTGCCGCCGAAATCCATTCCAGATGTTCGGAGGAATGGTGAATCGCGTGATACTTCCAAAACCCGCCGCGATGAAACATGCGATGCAGCCAGTACAGCATGAAGTCAGCCGCAACCACGAACAGCACCGCCTGGACCCAGAGCGGAAGCTCCGACAGCGGACCATGGCCGTTGTCGTAGAATGCGATGAGCCCATCCGCGTCATGGATGTTGAAGATCAGTCCCGTGAGGACCACCAGCAGCCCGATCCGGAAGACGCGGGAAAACACCGGCACGAAGAACCAGTAAAGGAGGTCGGTGACCAGCTCGCGCTTGCGCCACCAGGGCCCGCTGGGATTGCAGGCCCAGAAATGCGAGAGCACCGCGAACACCACGGCAAGGACGATCGTGATCGGAACGACCTTCGCCATCGTCTGGCCCATCATCACGACGACATCTAACGGCAAACTCGACATGGCGGCCTCGCACGATCGGAAGCCACAACGAGTACCCGCTTGCGCTTAAAGAGCGGTGAAGGAAGGATCGGCCGACATCGCTTCGGCCACGCGTCGAGCGCGCCCGGACGTCGTACGGCATTTTATCGATTAGCTTAATGCGGCGTTTACTGTGCTCAAGAACAGCGAGTTGTATCGGTTTTTACACAGTCGAATTAACTGCGTCGAAATTGTCGCACCATAGGGTGCCGCCATGGTCACGGTGCTGAGAACGCCGGCAAGACCACACGTTAGTTCGACCAGCCACTGTGTACACAGGAGTTATCATATGAAGAATCTCGTTTCGCGTTTCGTGAAGGATGAGTCCGGCGCGACCGCCATCGAATACGGTCTGATTGCCGCCGGCATCGCGATTGCGATCATCACCGCCGTCAATGGCGTGGGCAGCAAGCTGTCTTCGAACTTCAACAACATCTCGACCTCGCTCAAGTAAGCGCTGGTTTGAGAGTTGCGTTAAGGCCCCGGCAGTGCCGGGGCCTTTTTCGTTCTTGCCCCTTGAATATCGCGCGGCAAAGATTCGGCGCGGTGCGGCACCGCCTGCGCATTTTACGGTTTGTTGAACGCGGCCCGCTAGGCTGCCACCTCCTTCAATGTTCTGGCCTCGAATGACCGTCACCGGGACGATACTGCCGCAGAGCACCGTCAGGCCGGTGACATGGCGCAACGATGCCGCGCTGGGACTGGCAGGCGCGCTGCTTGCGCTTTGCCTGCATGCAGCTGGCGGCTTTCCGACCCTCAACGCAGCGACCGGCGATAACGACAGCATGCTCCGGCTGGTCCAAATTCGTGACCTCATCGGCGGACAGGGCTGGTTCGATCTGCACCAGTACCGGATGGGGCCGCAGGGTGGCTTCGTCATGCACTGGTCGCGGCTGGTCGATGCTCCGATCGCGGCGATCGTTCTCGCTGTGTCGGCATTTTCCGGGAAGCTGGCGACCGGCGAGACCGCCGCGATGCTGCTGTGGACGACGCTGCTGATGACCGCTGCGCTTGCCTGCATGCTGAGGATGGCGCGTGCCATCGGCGGCGACTGGGCGCTGCTGCCGGCGGCCATCATCTGCACCGCGGCGCTGCATTTCGGCGGCGTCTTTGCGCCCGGCAATATCGACCACCACAACGTACAGCTCACGCTCACCCTGGCCGCCATGACGGCCCTGATCGTCGGACAAGGCCATGTCGCCGGGATCGCCGCAGGAACCGCCTGCGCGTTGATGCTGGCCGTCGGCATGGAAACGCTGCCTTACGTCGCCATCGCGGGACTGACCGCTTCTTGCGCCTATCTGCTCGGCGGACAGTCCGGGGCGGCCAAGGCGGCCGGTTTCGGCCTCGGCTTTGCCGGCGCAGGCCTCGCGGCTTTTGTGGCAACCGTGCCGGCCGGTGCCTGGATGGCGGTGCAATGCGATGCCTACTCGCTCCCGCAATTGTCGGTCGCGGTGATATCGGGACTTGGCCTGGCCTTGGCGGCGGCGGCTCCAGCGGCCGATCGCAGCGTCGCCGGCAGGCTCGCGGCCTTGCTTGCGATCGCTGCTGCGGTCGTTCTTGCCGCAACGGCTTTCCCGCAATGCGTCGCTGACCCCTACGCCGGGCTGGATCCGCGGTTGCAGCAACTCTGGCTCGACCATGTGACCGAGGCGCAATCGTTCTGGAGCGTGCTCACCCGTAACTGGGTCAAGGGCGCGGGCTATTACATCACACCTGCCCTCGCGCTGATCGTGCTCGGCATTCGGCTGCGCAAGGGCGGCACAGGGGCAGAGTGGACGCTGGCAGCCTTCCTGATCGCCGCTTTCGCCGTCAGCCTGTGGCAGGTGCGCGGCGCGACCTTCTCGGTCCCGCTTGCCGCCATTGCGCTGGCGGCCTGGGTCGGCGCATGGCGGCAACGCATCGCCGTGAGCCCAGGCCGGAAGATCATGCTGCGCATGGCGATGGTCTGGCTGGTTTCCCTGAACGTGGCCTGGAGCGCAGCCGCCCTGGCGGCGTCGACGGCCCTGGGGATCAAGGACGCGGCGTCGGCAGCCAAATCGACCGCCACCTGCGAACGTCCGGCCGACTACGCCCAACTCGCCGCGCAGCCGCCTACCACGGTACTAGCAGTGTCCAACCTGGGTTCGCCGATCCTCCTCCGTACCGCCCACCGCGTACTGGCGGGGCCCTATCACCGCAACGTCACCGGCAACCTGCTGACGCTCGACGCGCTGATGGGAACCGCGGCGCAAGCGCGGACCGTGATCAACGACAACGGGGTCGGGCTGGTCGCGATCTGCCGCGACAACGCCGAGACGCCCCTGCTGACCGAGCCCGCGCCGGCCAGCTTCCTCGCCGCGCTGACCCGCGGCGAAGCGCCGGACTGGCTGGAGAAGCTGCCGCAGGCTCCCGGCGAGCCGCTCGAAATCTATCGCGTCCGGTCGCGACATTAGGATCGATGCATGCCCGCATTTGTTTCCCAGGGATATGCGTCCGGTTACTGCGCCCCCGGCCCTGCCGACCGTTCTCCGATCGTTTACCAATCGTCAATAGGCTTCGGCGAAGCCCGACCGCATCCTGAAACCCAACGGACCGTTCACCCATGACGCTCGACATTGCACGCCTTATGCTGTTTCCGGCCCTGATGGCGTTCGCAGCCGCGAGCGACCTCTTCACCATGACGATCTCGAACCGTGTATCGCTGGCGTTGATCGCGGGCTTCTTCGCCCTTGCGCTACTCGGCGGCATGGGCTGGCACGACATGCTGATGCACATCGCTGCCGGCGCGCTTGTCCTGGTGGTCGCTTTCGGCTGCTTCGCGATGGGCTGGGTCGGCGGCGGCGACGCCAAGGTCGTGGCCTGCGTCGCGCTCTGGTTCGGCTTCGACCATCTGCTCGACTATCTCGTTTACGCGTCGCTGTTCGGCGGGGCGCTCACGCTGCTGCTGATCCAGTTCCGGCAGTGGCCCCTGCCCTACGCGCTCACGGGGCAAGACTGGCTCAACCGGCTCCACGACCGGCAGGCGGGCATCCCCTACGGCATCGCGCTCGCCCTCGGCGCGCTGATGGTCTATCCCGAGACCCAATGGATCAAGGCGGTGGATCTCACGCACCTTGCCATGCTCTGATCCGGCCGGTAGAGCCTGGCGCACGCGAAGTGTAATGCGCCGCATCGCGCCCGGGACACGACGACCTTACGGCATCATCTGGATCTTGATGTAGGTCGGCCCGAGAATCACGATGAACAGACACGGCAGGAAGAACAGGATCATCGGCACGGTGAGCTTGGGCGGCAGCGCGGCCGCCTTCTTCTCGGCTTCGTTCATCCGCATGTCGCGGTTTTCCTGCGCCATCACGCGCAGGCTCTGTCCGAGCGGCGTGCCGTAGCGTTCCGATTGCATCAGCGCCAGGCAGACCGACTTCACGCCCTCCAGACCGGTGCGCTTGGCGAGGTTCTCGTAAGCCACCTTGCGGTCCTGCAGGTAGGACAATTCCGCCGTCGTCAGCGCGAACTCCTCCGACAGTGCGATCGACTGCGAGGCGATTTCGCTGGCGACCTTGCGGAAGGCGACTTCGACCGACATGCCGGACTCGATGCAGATCAGCAGCAGGTCGAGTGCGTCTGGAAAGGCACGCTTGATCGAGAGCTGGCGCTTGCTGATGGCGTTCTTCAGGAACAGCATCGGCGCCTGCAGACCGAGATAGGCGGCGCCGACGCAGATGCCGAGCTTGATCGTCAGGGGCTTGTCGAGGTTCGTGATGACGAATACGTAGAGCACCGCGCCGAGAAACAGCACGATCGGCGTCACCGCGCGGGCGAACAGGAACGTGACATAGGGCGCGTGACCGCGATAGCCGGCCATGATCAGCTTGTCGCGCGCGGCCTCCTGCGCCAGCCACTTGGTCAGGTTGAAATCCTCGACCACCTTGGAGACGACCTGTTTCGGGGTCTGGCGCAGCGAGACCTTCTCCGACTTGTTGAGACGATCGCGCTCGCGCTGGCGGAGCCGTTCACGCTCGCTGGCGACCGCCTTCATGCGCTTGGATAGCCCTTCGCCGGCAAACAACGGCATGACCAGCGTGTACACGGTTGCGGTCGCCGCGACGGCAGCGAGCAGCATGGTCATGAACCGTGCATCGTGGAGCTTGGAGACGACGAACTCAATCATGCGGCACCGTCAGAAGTCGAAGTTGATCATTTTCCGCATCACCAGGACGCCGATCGTCATCCAGCAGACGCAGCCCAGCAGCATGAACTGCCCGATGTGATGGGTCCAAAGCAGCGCGATATAGTCGGGCGTAGAGATCCAGACCAGCAGCATCACGATCGGCGGCAGTGAGCCGATGATACCCGCGGAAGCCTTGGCTTCCATCGACATCGCCTGAATCTTTTCCGCCATCTTCTTGCGGTCGCGCAGCACCTTGGAGAGGTTGCCGAGCGCTTCCGACAGGTTGCCGCCCGACTTCTGCTGGATCGCGACCACGATGCCGAAGAAGTTCGCTTCCGGCACCGGCATCCGCTCATAGAGCCGCCCGCAGGCTTCGCCCAGCGGCATGCCGATGGTCTGGGTTTCGATGATGGCCAGAAACTCGCTCTTGAGCGGCTCGGGCGCATCGGCAGCCACCACCTTGATCGATTCGAACAGCGGCAGGCCGGCCTTGATGCCGCGCACGATGACGTCGACGGCGTCGGGAAGCGCCTTCAGAAACGCCTTTTCGCGGCGCGTCTTGAGAAAGCCCAGCAGCCAGCGCGGCAGGCCAAGTCCCGTTGCGAACGCCATCACAGCCGCCGCCACCAGATAGCCGCTCGCCACGTACGCAGCTACAAATCCCGCCACGCCGAGAATCCCGGATATGGTCCAGAATTTCTGTTCGTTCCAGGTCAGGCCGGCCTGCGCGATCCGGACGCTGAGGGGAACGGCCTTTTCCTTCTTGCGGCGAGCATCGAGTTCCTTCAGCGAGCCCTCGACCTGCTCGCGGCGCGAGCGCTGACTCTTGTCGACCTGACGCGCGGCGGCGGGTTCGGAACGTGCGATCGAGGCGCGGCGGGACTCGGCCTTCTTCTCGCCCGACAGCAACGGATAGAGAAAGACCCATGCCAGGCCGCCGATCGCGGTGGCGGCCATGAAGGCCAGTGCGAGCGTCTGCAAGTTCATCGCCCCTCTCAGTTCGCCTCGACAACTTCGGCTGCATCGAGCGCAGCCGCCAGTCGCTTCTCTTCGCCGAAATATCGCGCGCGCTCCCAGAACTTCGGCCGTCCGATCCCGGTCGAGCGGTGCCGCCCGATGATCTTGCCGTTCGCGTCCTCGCCGATCATGTCGTAGAGGAACACGTCCTGGGTGATGATGGTGTCGCCTTCCATGCCCATCACCTCGGTGATGTGTGTGATGCGGCGCGAACCGTCGCGCAGGCGTGCGGCCTGGACGATGACGTCGATCGAGGCGCAGATCATCTCGCGGATGGTACGTGAGGGCAGCGAGAAGCCGCCCATCGTGATCATCGATTCGCAGCGCGACAGGGCTTCGCGCGGGTTGTTGGCGTGCAGCGTTCCCATCGAACCGTCGTGGCCGGTGTTCATGGCCTGCAGCAGGTCGAACGCCTCCGGTCCGCGGACTTCGCCGACGATGATGCGTTCAGGGCGCATACGCAGGCAGTTTCGGACCAGTTCGCGCATCGTGACCTGGCCCTCGCCTTCGATGTTGGGCGGACGGGTTTCCAGCCGCACCACATGGGGCTGCTGCAACTGAAGTTCGGCGGCGTCTTCGCAGGTGATGACGCGCTCGTCGTGCTCGATGAACTGGGTAAGGCAGTTCAGCAGCGTGGTCTTGCCCGAGCCGGTACCGCCTGAAATCAGCACGTTGCAGCGGACGCGGCCGATGATCTGCAGGATCTGCGCGCCCTCCGGCGAAATCGCGCCGAACTTGACCAGCTGATCGAGGGTGAGCTTGTCCTTCTTGAACTTACGAATGGTGAGCGCGGGGCCGTCGATCGCCAGCGGCGGCACGATGGCGTTGACGCGGCTGCCGTCGGCGAGGCGGGCGTCGCAGATCGGCGAGGATTCGTCGACGCGCCGGCCGACCTGGCTGACGATGCGCTGGCAGATATTGAGCAGCTGCTGGTTGTCGCGGAAGCGGATGCCGGTCTTCTGGATCTTGCCGGCGACTTCGATGAACACCGTGCCGGCGCCGTTGACCATGATGTCGGCGATGTCGTCGCGCGACAACAGCGGCTCCAGGGGTCCGTAACCGAGCACGTCGTTGCAGATATCGTCGAGCAGTTCTTCCTGCTCGGCGATCGACATCACGATGTTCTTGATCGCGATGATCTCGTTGACGATGTCGCGAATTTCCTCGCGTGCGGACTCGCCGTCGAGCTTGGCGAGCTGGGCGAGGTCGATGGCCTCGATCAGCGCGCCGAAGATGGTGGCCTTGACCTGATAGTAATTGTCGGACCGGCGCGCCTCCATGTTGGCGGCTGCGGGCGCGGGTTTCGCGGGCGCGATCGGCGGCGAAGCAACGGCGGGCGCCGCCGCTTCGCGCGCAACGGCAGGGGCGCTGGAAGCCGGTTCCGGCGCCTGAATGGCGGGCTTTACCCGCGTATCGTTATCACTACGCTTACCGAACACGATGGTACTCCAGGCTGGCGCCTACTTCTTGGCCCGCAACTTGTCGATCAGGGGCGACAGCAGCGAGCTCTTGGGCTTCTTGGTCTCGCCGCGGCCAGTGAGCCGCTGCGCGATCTGCAGGAACATCTCGGTGGTGCGATGCGTGGCGGATATTTCCGCGATCATCTGGCCGTTATTGGCGGCTGCGCCGAACATCTGCGGATCGAACGGGATCGTGGCGATCGGCTGGCTTTCGATCGCCTTGGCGAACTCGCTCGCCGGGATCTCCGGTCGCTTCGGGATGCCGACCTGGTTCAGGCAGTAGAGCGGCGCGCGATCGTTCGGCCGCGAGGCCTTCAGCAGGTCGAAGATGTTCTTTGTGTTGCGCAGATTGGCGAGATCGGGCGACGCGACGATCAGAATGTCGTCGGCCGCGATCAGCGCGCGCTTGGTCCATCCCGACCATTGATGGGGAACGTCGAGCACGATGCACGGCATCGAGGTGCGAAGCGTGTCGAAGATCGAATCGAAGGCTTCCGCGCCGAAATCGTAGACCTTGTCGAGCGTCGCCGGCGCAGCCAGCAGGCTGAGATGATCGGTGCATTTCGACAGCAGGCGGTCGATGAAGGCGGTATCGATGCGGTCGGGCGAGAACACCGCGTCGGCGATGCCCTGCGGCGGGTCCTGGTTGTAATCGAGGCCTGCAGTGCCGAAGGCGAGGTCGAGATCGGCGACCACGGAATCCAGCGACAGGTCGCGCGCGATCGCCCAGGCGACGTTGTGGGCGACGGTGGATGAACCGACGCCGCCCTTGGCGCCGACGATGGCGATGATGCGGCCGACCGCCTTGGCTTCCGGCGCCGAGAACAGGTTGCAGACCGAACGCACGACGTCGATGGCGCCGACCGGCGCGAGAACGTAATCGCTGACGCCGCGGCGCACCAGTTCGCGGTAAAGCATGACGTCGTTGATGCGACCGATCACGATCACGCGGGTGCCGGCGTCGCACACGGTGGCGAGCTGGTCGAGGCCGGCGAGGATGTCGTTGCGGCCCTCGGTCTCCAGGATAATCACGTTCGGCGTCGGCGCCGAGCGATAGGCCTCGACGGCGGCCGCCATGCCGCCCATCTGGATCTTGAGATGGGCCTTGCCGAGGCGACGGTCCTCGCCTGCCGCCTGCACGGCAGCCGCGGTTTCCACCGTCTCGCAAAATGCCTGCACCGATACCCGCGGCGCCGGCGCGATATGGTCGTCGGCGGACGGTACCGTGCTCTCAGGCTGCTCTTCCGTGTTCTGACGCGCGTAACTGATCATTTGCCGGTGTCGCTAAGTTTGGCCCTGTCGGACTCGGGATAGGTGGTGGCTGTGGTGACGCCCCTGCGATATTTCTCGAAGGCGATGCCACGTCGCGGCATATAGGCAGGAGTCTCGGGACGCGGCTGCACCAGGTCCGTCGGATTGTCGATCATCGCCGCCAGGTTGCGCTGGTTGGCGCAGCCGAAATTGTAGTAGGGCTTGTTCTCGAACCAGTGCTTGTTGTGGATCGATGGTCCGATATCCTCCGGCCACAGGCCGCATGGCCCGGCCACCGCGGAGATCCTCGGATAGTTCAATCGGATCGCAGCCATGTGTCGCGGATCCTGAGGGCGATACCGGCGCACCGTGAACGCGCGCGGCGGCAGGCCGGCCGCGGCGAAGGTGGCCTGGATCTCGCGCAGTGAATCCTGCGCCGCCCGTGCATTCGGCGTGTCGACCGGCACATCGACGCTGATCACGCCGGTGCCCTCGCGCATCCAGTCGCCTGCCAGGCTCATCACGTCGGCGCGTTGCGAGGCGGCGAGACCGCCGCGTCCGCGTCCGACGAAGACCACGATCGAGCGATCGGCCTCCTGCACCGCGATCGGATGACGCAGGCGATAATCGTTGGGGTAATCCGACTGCATCACGAGTTCGCGCTTGTGATTGCAGGCGCCCAGCGCCACGGAAAGGCCGATCAGTGCGACCGTCAGCCGGAGCGCGCGCTTGCGATCGGCGGATCTGGTGGATGTCAACTGTACTGTCATCGTCCCCGCCTCAATCCGTAATAAAGCCATAGGTGCCGCGATAATTCCGTCCCGGTTCGGCCCGGCCCGGAACGCCGTAGATGCGATTGATGTTGCCGAGCAGATCGGCCTGCGGATCAGACGTGCTGGCAAAGCCGTCGTCCGGGCGCGACAGGTCCTTCTGCGCCACCGCGCGCACTACATAGGGCGTCACCAGAACCATCAGTTCGGTCTGGCTGTTGACGAAGTCGCGGCTGCGGAATAGCGCGCCGAGAACCGGCAGTTGCGTCAGGCCGGGAAAGCCGTTGACCGCCTGCTTGGTCTGTTCCGCGATCAGGCCTGCCATCGCCATCGATCCACCCGAGGGAATTTCCAGCGTGGTCTCCGCCCGGCGGGTCTTGATCGAGGGAATGGTCAACGAGTTCGTCGACGTGGCGCTGACGGCTTGCGACAGCGTGATCGAATTGTCGTTCGACAGCTCGGAGACCTCCGTCATCACGCGCAGGCTGATACGGCCCTCGGTCAGCACGACCGGGGTGAAGTTGAGCGAAATGCCGAACTTCTTGAAGCTGATCTGGGTGGTACAAACGCGTGTGACCGGGTCGCAGGAATAGCCGGCAGGAACCGGAAACTCGCCGCCGGCGATGAAGGTCGCCGACTCGCCGGAAATCGCGGTCAAATTGGGTTCGGCCAGCGTGCGCACCACGCCGGCACTTTCCATTGCGCGCAAGGTCGCCGTCACCGACGGAACGCTGCCGAACGATCCGCTCAGCTGGTTGCCGGAGACCAGCGAGCGACCGTAGGCGGTGAACGGGTTGGCGTTGTTGAAGTTCACCACCGCGGTGCCGTAAGTCATGGTGGCCGACAGGTCGATGCCCATCTGCTTGACGATGTTGCGCGCGACTTCGGTGACGGCCACCTTCAGCATCACCTGGTCGCGGCCACGAACCGCGATCGAATTGACGACCCTTTCCACACCGCCGACCAGGCGCGCGGCCATGTCGGTGGCCTGCTGTGCTTCCACCGGGGTTGCCGCGGTGCCGCTCAGCACCACGCCGTCGCCGACACCGTCGATCTGGATGTCCGAGTTCGGCATCGCCTGCTTCAGCGCCGCGCGGACGCCGTTGAGATCGCGCTTGACAGCAATGTCATAGGCCGCGATCTGCTGGCCCGCGGCATCGAAGAAAATGATGTTGGTCTGTCCGACCGCGGCGCCGATGATATAGGCGCGCTGGGTGGAGCGAACGACGGCGTTGGCGATCTTCGGATCGGCAACCAGGACGTCCTTGATCTCGCGCGGCAGGTCGATCACGATCGATTTGCCGATCCCGAGCGAGAGGAAGCGCGCATTCATCTGACCGTCCGCGGCAACAGCCGCGGGAGCGCGATAGTCGCTCGCCGCCACCGGCGCCAGCGCCGGGTTCAGCGTGAGCGCAGCTGCGGCCGAAAACGACAGGGCGCGAACCAGGAATGTCCGGATCGGCTGATTTTCCCTGCACTTCATCTCATGCGTCCTTTCGGTCACTTCTGCATCGACTGCTGGAGGGCCACGCCATAGCGAATGATGTTGAGGCCTTCGCTCCTGCTGATCTGCTCTTCGACTTTTTCGACTGCGTTGACGTCGACGATGCTGCGCAGCGCCAGTGTCAGTACGCCGCCCTGCCGCGCGCGGGCGAGTGTCTCGGCCTGTTCGGGCTTCAGCTCGAGGGTTGCGGTCTTGCCGACCATCGAGCTCGTGCCTTCCTTCTCCTTCGGCGCCTGGTCGATCGCCAGGACGCGCACGTTGGTCAGGATGATTTCCGAGGTGGTGAGGTCCGGACCCTTGCTGTCCGGGTTCTTCTCGCGCTTGGAAAGAATCACGTCGACGCGATCGTTCGGCAGGATGAAACCGCCGGCGCCGGTTTCCGGCGAAATTTCGGTGGAGATGGCGCGATAGCCGGCCGGCAGGATCGCCGCCATGAAGCCGGAGCCGTCGGATTTAACCAGCTTCTGCTCGCGGATCGGTTCGCCTGCGATGAACGGCGAACGTGCGATCGAGCCGGTGAATTCCTTGACCGCCTCGGCCTTGCTGGCGCGGCTGATGAAATTGCCTGAGGTGGCCTGGGGCCAGGCCTGCCATTGCAGGTCATCCGGCTTGACGGACTGGCCGAGACCGATGTCGGCCTTCGCGACCAGGATATCGACCGTTGGAATCTGCGCGACCGGCGCCGGTGCCGGCGCTTCGCGGGACCCGCTGGCGAGATAAGCTGCAAGGCCACCGGCGCCGAGTGCGATGCTCAAGACGACAATACGTGCCCTATTCATACGCTTCACTTTCCACATAACGCCGCGACGCTTCTGTCGCCGTGATCGGAGTTGACCAGTTATTCGTCAAAGCATGGTTAATGAGGCGTGTGTAAATTGCCTTAACGATGCATTACCGTTCGCTGCTGTCGCCCGGCTGCCACCTTCGCAGTGGGGTTCGTCGTTCGCAGCAATGCTCACGCCACGGCGAGCAGCCGCGGAATCAATGCACGTCGCGACGACCGGCGTGGGCACGAACAGCTTTGGATGATGGATCGCCCCCGCGCTCGCGCGGATGATGGCGCGGTCTTCAGTCCAGCCGGTTGAGCGTTGCGACCGGGACGGTCGCCTTGCTGCCGGGCGGGCGCGAATTGTCCTTTTCCTTGCGGCTCAGCATCTCCCGAAGATAGGCGACGTTGGTCGTCGCCTCGTCGGCGGGCAGATCACCCTTGGCGATGGTCTCGGCTTCCGCAAAGCGGCCCTGCAGCCCGACCACCAGTGCGAGGTTCTGGCGGACCCGGCCGTCGGCCTTCGGATTGGCATAGGCGCGCCGCAGCGTCGCCTCGGCCTGCGGCAGTTCCCGCGTCAGCATGTAGGAGAGGCCGAAGTTGGAGAGCACCGAGGGCTCTTCCGGCACGATCTTCAGCGCGGACTCATAGTAGCGGCGGGCTTCATCATGCTTGCCCATCTTGTCGAGCGTGGTGCCTTGCACCGACAGGATGCGCCAGTCGGGATTGGCGGGCGTGTGCGCGCGGGCGAGGACGTCGAAGGCCGCCTGCGAGTTGCCGTTGTCGGCGAGCGCGCGGCCGTAGGCGGCCAGCAGCGTCTTGTTGCCGGGATGGGCGATGGTCGCCTGCTCGAGCACGGCGGCGGCCTGCGGGCGCTGCCCGGAGGCGCGCAGCGCCTGGCCGTAAGCCAGTGCCGCCTCGGCGTCCTTGGGATTGGCGCGATAGCGCTCGCCGTAAACTTCGACCGCGCGGCGGGGATCGTCGGGCGTGGCTTGCGCCCTGGAAGTGCTTAGCGCGCCCGTCACGTCGGACATGGTCTGGCAGCCGCCGAGGCCTGCGGCGAGAACCGCCGTCACGGCTGCGGAGCTGAGAAAACGGGCAAGAGCCGCGGTAGGAAATCTGGCCTGGTTGGGCTGTCGACGCATGGCACTTCAACTCTTGGATATCTGGCGAATGGAGCCGAACGCGCGATCAATAGACTGTTAACCCTAACGGCCGGTTAATCGGACGTGCTATGCCATCGCCATCACCCTGCCCGTCCCCATCCGCGAGACACGCATGCAATCCCCGTTCGAAACTGCGCCGGCCGATGCCATCCCGATTTATTTCGCGACCAAGTCGACCTGGGACGAGGTCCGCACCGGGCTTCCCGAACACGCCCGGCAGTTTGCGGCGGCCAACGACTTCACGGCCAAGCCCGGCAAGTGCCTGACGCTGCCCGCGCCCGACGGGCGGATCGCGCAGGTCGTCTTCGGGATCGAGGACGCGGCCAGCAAGTCGCGCGACCTGTTCCGGCCCGGCGTCCTGCCGGGCCTGCTGCCGCCGGGCGTTTATCGCTTTGCCAATGCGCCACATGATGCGCGTCTCGCGACGCTGGCGTTCGCATTGGGCACCTATCGCTTCGGCCGCTACCGCAAGAGCGAAACCCCGGCGGTCCGGCTGGTGCCGCCCGATGGCGTCGACGCCGCCGACATCATGCGAATGGCGGAGGCGGCGGCGCTGGCGCGCGACCTGATCAACACGCCCTCGAACGACATGGGCCCGGAGGAGCTGGCGCTGGCCGCGCAAGCGTTGGCCATGCGCTTTGGTGCCAGCTTCAACTGCATCGTCGGCGACGAACTCGTGAGCCAGAATTTTCCGCTGATCCACGCGGTCGGCATGGCCTCGACACGCGCGCCGCGCCTGATCGACCTCAATTGGGGCGATCCTTCCCTTCCGAAGGTAACGCTGGTCGGCAAGGGCGTGTGCTTCGATACCGGCGGCCTCGACCTGAAGCCTTCGAGCGGCATGCTGATCATGAAAAAGGACATGGGCGGTGCGGCCAACGTGCTGGCTCTGGCGCAGATGGTGATGGACGCCGGCCTGAAAGTCCGGCTGCGCGTGCTGCTCCCGGCGGTCGAGAACGCGGTCGCCGGCAATGCGTTTCGGCCGCTCGACATCTTCAAGTCGCGCAAGGGGCCGACCGTGGAGATCGGCAACACCGACGCCGAGGGCCGGCTGGTGCTGGCGGATGCGCTGGCGCTGGCGGACGAGGAGAAACCAGATTTGCTGATCGATCTCGGCACGCTCACGGGCGCGGCGCGAGTGGCGCTGGGGCCGGACCTTCCACCGTTCTACACCAATGACGAGACGCTGGCCGAAGCCGTCGCGGCGCATGCCAAGCGGGAGAACGACCCGCTGTGGCGAATGCCGCTGTGGCCGCCTTACGATTCCTGGCTCGATTCGAAAACCGCCGACATCAACAACGCTCCGTCGGGCGGCTTTGCCGGCTCGATCACCTGCGCGCTGTTCCTGCAGCGCTTCGTGACGAACGCCAAGAGCTGGCTGCATGTCGATATCTATGGCTGGACACCTTCCGCAAAGCCCGGGCGCCCCGAAGGTGGCGAATGCCAGGCGGCCCGCGCGATCTACAAACTATTGAGCGAACGCTATGGATGATCCGCGCCTGACGCCGGCACGGCCGGAAGTCGCCGCAAAGTATCTCGAAGGCAAGGTGAAGGCCGCGCGCTTCGTCACGGGCGAGGAGTTTTGCGTCATCGACGCCATCGCGCCGTTACGCGAAAGGCCGGCCGCCGATGCCATGCTGTCGACGCAGGCGCTGAAGGGCGAACGCATCACCATCTACGACCGCAACGATGAAGGCTTTGCCTGGGGCCAGTTGAACGGCGACGGCTACGTCGGCTGGATTCCGGATGCTGCGCTGGCAAAGCCTTTGGCAGCACCGACGCACAAGGTCACGGCGCTGCGGACGTTTGCATTTCCGGGACCATCGATCAAACTGCCACCGGTCGAGACGCTGTCGATCGGCGCGAGAGTGGCCGTCATCCGCGAAGACGGCGCCTTCGCCGTGACCGATGAAGGCAGCTACCTGCCGCACGCTCATGTCGGTGGCATCGATAAGATGGAAAGGGATTTCGTCGCGGTTGCCGAGCGGTTTATCGGGACGCCTTACCTCTGGGGCGGCAAGAGCAGCCTCGGCATCGATTGCTCCGGCCTCGTCCAGGTGTCTCTGACATCAGCCGGCACCGGCTGCCCGCGCGACAGCGACATGCAGCGGGACGGCCTGGGACGAGACTTGAGCCCGGAAGAAATGAAAAAGCTGCAGCGCGGCGACCTGATCTTCTGGAAGGGACACGTCGCGATCGTGCGGGATGCCTCGACCATCGTTCATGCCAATGCGCACCACATGGCGACGGTGATTGAAAATACGCAGGAAGCGATCGCGCGGATCAAGGCGGCGGGAAGCGAAGTGACGGCGATCAAGCGGCTATAGCGCTCCGTCATTCCGGGGCACGCGCGGAAGCGCGTGAACCCGGAATCTCGCTCGATTTATCTCTGGATTCCGGGTTCGCGCTGCGCGCGCCCCGGAATGACGACTATGTTGCCGCCGCACCGCCCGGCACGGCCTCGATCCGGAACGCGGCCGCAAACAGCGCGCGGGTGTAATCGCTCTTCGGATTCTTGAACAGTTCTGCGGCCGGGCCTTCCTCGACCACCTTGCCGTGACGCATCACGATCAGGTGGCTGGCCAAAGACGCCACCACGCGCAAATCGTGCGAAATGAACATATAGGTCAGGTCGCGCTTGCGCTGCAGCTCGCGCAGCAGATCGACCATCTGCGCCTGGAACAGCATGTCGAGCGCGCTGGTCGGCTCGTCCAGCACGACGAAGTTCGGCTCCAGCACGACGGCGCGAGCGATCGATATGCGCTGGCGCTGGCCGCCGGAGAATTCGTGCGGGTACCGAAACCGCGTCTCCGGATCGAGGCCGACGTCGCGGAGCGCCTTGACGACGCGCGCCTCGCGCTCCTCCGGCGACAGCGAACGCTGATGCACGGACAGTCCCTCGGCGACGATATCCCCGACCGACATCCGCGGACTCAGTGCGCCGAACGGATCCTGAAACACGATCTGCATGTCGCGGCGGAACGGCAGCATGTCCTTGAAGCGCAGGCCCTGGATGTTGCTGCCGAGAAACACGATCGGCCCGTCCGAGGAGATCAGGCGCAGAAGGGCCAGACCCAGCGTGGTCTTGCCGGAGCCGGATTCGCCGACGACGCCGAGCGTTTCACCCTTGCGCACCGCAATGCTGACGCCGTCCACCGCCTTGATGTGGCCGACGGTGGAGCGCATCAGGCCGCGCTTGATCGGAAACCAGACCTTCAGGTCGTCGGCCGAAATCACCACCGGCGCATCGGGCCGCGGCGGCGCCGGGTCGGGCTTCGGCTCGGCCGCCAGCAGCGCCCGCGTGTAGGCATGTTTTGGCGCGGTGAAGACTTCCTCGACCGGCCCCTGCTCGACGATCTTGCCGGAGTTCATCACGCAGACGACGTCGGCGATGCGGCGGACGATGCCGAGATCGTGAGTGATGAACAGCATGCTCATGCCTTGCCGCCGCTGGATGTCGGCGAGCAGCGCCAGGATCTGGGCCTGCACGGTGACGTCGAGCGCCGTGGTAGGCTCGTCAGCGATCAGCAAATCCGGCTCGTTGGCAAGCGCCATCGCAATCATGACGCGCTGGCGCTGGCCGCCGGACAGCTGGTGCGGGTAGCTCTGCAGCCGCGTCTCCGGATCGGGAATGCCGACCTGGGTCAGCAATTCGAGCGTGCGCGCCCGCGCCACCGATCCGCCGACGCCTCGATGCAGCGAGAGAATTTCGCCGATCTGCGCCTCGATCGTGTGCAGCGGATTGAGCGAGGTCATCGGCTCCTGGAAGATGATCGAGATGTCGTTGCCGCGGATCTCGCGCATCTCGCGCTCCCCCGCAGTCAGCAGATCGCGGCCGCGGAAGCGAATCTGGCCCGAGGGATGCGAAGCGCTCGGATACGGCAGCAGCTTGAGAATCGACAGCGCGCTGACAGACTTTCCGGAACCGGACTCGCCGACCAGCGCCACGCATTCGCCGCGCTTGATCGAAAACGAGACGCGATCGACCGCGAGCGTGCTGCCGAACGCAACCGAGAGGTCACGGACGTCGAGCAAGGGCTGGTTGATGGCATCCATGCGAAAGCCCTTACCGGAACGTCTTGCGCGGATCGAAGGCGTCACGCACGCCTTCGCCGATGAATATCAGCAGCGACAGCATGATCGCGACCGAGAAGAACCCGGTGAAGCCGAGCCAGGGCGCCTGCACGTTGGCTTTTGCCTGCGCCAGCAGTTCGCCGAGCGACGGTGAGCCCGGCGGCAGGCCGAAGCCCAGGAAATCGAGCGCAGTCAGCGTCATCACCGAGGACGACACGATGAACGGCAGGAAGGTCATGGTCGCCACCATCGCGTTGGGCAGCAAATGCCGGAACATGATGACGCTGTTGGAGACGCCGAGCGCACGCGCTGCCTGGATGTACTCGAAATTCCGCCCGCGCAGGAATTCGGCACGCACGAGGCCCACCAGGGACGTCCAGGAGAACAGCAAGAGAATGCCGAGCAGCACGAAGAAGCCGGGCACCAGCACCGACGACAGGATCAGCAAGAGGTAAAGCGATGGAATCGCGCTCCAGATTTCGATGATGCGCTGGAAGATCAGATCGGTCCAGCCGCCGAAATAGCCCTGCACGCCGCCGGCGATGACACCGATGATCGAGGAAAAGATGGTCAGCGTCAGGCCGAACAAAACCGAGATGCGAAAGCCATAGATCAGCCGCGCCACTACGTCGCGGCCCTGATCATCGGTGCCGAGCCAGTTATATTCGAGATCGCTGCAACTCTTCAGGCCCTTCTTCTCCAGCACAGGCTTGCACTGTTCTTCCGTCAACATCCATGTCGGTTTCGATGGCGCCGGCGTGGGCAGGTCGAGATTGTGGGTGGAGTAGGAATAGCGGATCGGTGGCCAGACGATCCAACCGCCCTTGTCCGCAATCAGTTTCTGCAGATACGGATCGCGATAATCGGCCGCGGTCTCGAAATCGCCGCCGAAGGTGGTTTCTGAATAGCTGACGAAAGCCGGCCAATAGAGTTTCCCGTCAAACTTGATCATGAAGGGGCGGTCGTTGGCGATGAACTCGGCGAACAGCGAGATCATGAACAGCGCGAGGAAGATCCAGAGCGACCAGTAACCGCGGCGGTTGGCCTTGAAGTTCTGCCAGCGACGGCGATTGAGCGGCGAAATCCCGAGCCGATGGCGCGTGACCGGGACCGCCGTGCCTGGCGGCGACTGCGTCGAGGTCTCGACCGGCTGGGGTGCGGTGATCGTCATCAGACCTCCCGCGCCTCGAAATCGATTCTCGGATCGATCCACATGTAGGCGAGGTCGGAGATCAGACCCACGACAAGGCCCACAAGGGAGAAGATGAACAGCGTTCCGAACACGACCGGATAGTCGCGGTTGAGCACGCTCTCGAAGCCGAGCAGCCCGAGCCCGTCGAGCGAGAAGATGGTCTCGATCAGCAGCGAGCCGGAGAAGAATGCGCCAATGAATGCTCCCGGAAAGCCCGCGATCACGATCAGCATGGCGTTGCGGAAGATATGGCCGTAGAGCACCTGCCCCTCGCCGCAGCCCTTTGCGCGCGCGGTCATCACATACTGTTTCCTGATCTCATCGAGGAACGAATTCTTGGTCAGCAGCGTCATTGTGGCAAAAGCACCCAGGCCCATGGCGATCAGGGGCAGCGTGAGGTGCCAGAAGTAGTCGATGATCTTCCAGTACCATGGGAATTCCGACCAGCCATCGGAAGTCAGACCGCGCAGCGGGAACAGGTTGAAGAACGAGCCGCCCGCGAACAGGATGATCAGCAGGATCGCGAACAGGAATCCGGGAATCGCAAAGCCGATGATGATCACCGCCGACGTCCACGTATCGAAGCGCGAACCATCCATGACCGCCTTGCGGACGCCGAGCGGAATCGAGATCAGGTAGGTCAGCAGCGTCAACCAGAGACCAAGCGATATCGAGACAGGCAGCTTCTCCTTGATCAATTGTATCACGGTGGTGTCACGAAAGTAGCTCTTGCCGAAATCGAAGCGGGCGAAATTCCAAACCATAAGGGCAAAACGTTCATGCGCAGGCTTGTCGAAACCGAACTGCTTCTCGAGGTTCTTGATGAAATCCGGATCGAGCCCTTGCGCGCCGCGGTACTTCGAATTGACCGCGTCCGCCGATGCGCCGACCTGGGGCCGTGCGCCGAAATCTCCGCCGGAGGAGCCGGACACGCGCGAGGCCGCCCCCGTGTCGGCGCCGGAAAGCTGCGCGATCACGCGCTCGACCGGTCCGCCCGGCGCGAACTGCACGACCACGAAGGAGACGAACAGGATGCCGAGCAGCGTCGGGATCATCAGGAGAATGCGGCGGGCGATATAGGCGCTCATGTTCTATTTCGCCTGATCGAGTTTGGCGGCCTTGGCCTGGTCGATCCACCAGGTGTCCGGCGCGCCCCGCGCGTAGCGCGGCTTGGTCGGCGGGAAGCCGAACTGGTCCCAATAGGCGATCCAGTGCGAGGCCTTGTTCCAGTGCGGGATCCAGTAGCGGCCGGAACGCAGCACGCGGTCGAGCGCGCGGCAGCTATTGTCGAGCGCGCCTTGCGTCTGCGCGGCAACCGCCTTGTCGACCAGCGCATCGACGACCGGGTCGGATATCCCGGCAAGATTGTTGGAGCCCTTGGTCCTGGCTGATTCGCTGGAGAAATAGTTTCGCAGCGAACTGCCGGGGATTTGTGGAAAGATGAAGCGCGCGATCGAGATGTCGAAATCGAAGTCCTTCTGCCGCTCCTCGGCCTGCGCGGGATCGACGAGACGAATGTTGGCGTCGATGCCGAGCACCTTGAGGTTCTTGATGAAGGTCTGGTGATGCGGCTCGAACGATCGCTCGGTCAGCAGGAATTCCACCGTCAGCTGTTCGCCCTTGGCATTTGACCGGCGGCCGTCCTTGACAGTCCAGCCGGCCGCGTTGAGCAGCTCGCCGGCGCTGCGCAACAGCTTGCGATCCTGGCCGGAACCGTCGGTGTCCGGCGGCACCCATGCCGGCCCGAACACTTCCGGCAACACGCGGTCGCGGAACGGCTCCAGCAGCGCGATCTCGTCCGGCGACGGCTCGCCCCGCGCCATCATCTCGGAATTCTGGAACACCGAATGGGTGCGCTGGTACGAACCGTACATCAGGTTCTTGTTGGTCCATTCGAAGTCGAACGCGATCGTCAGCGCCTCGCGCACGCGCCTGTCCTTGAACTTCTCCCGCCTGGTGTTGATCAGCCAGCCCTGCGCGCCGGAGGGCCGTTCATCCGGAATGACCTCACGCTTGACACGGCCGTCGCGGATCGCGGGAAAATCGTATCGCGTCGCCCAGACGCGCGAGGTGAACTCTTCGCGGAATAGATAGTTGCGACCGGTGAAGGCCTCGAAGCCGGCCTCGCGGTCCCGATAATATTCGTCCCGCAGCGTGTCGAAATTGTACAGGCCGCGGCAAACGGCAAGCTTCTCGCCCCACCAGTCCTTCACGCGCGCGAACTCGACGTAGCGGCCCTGCTCAAAACGCGCGACCTTATAGGGGCCCGAGCCGAGCGGCGCCTCGAGCGAAGTCTCGTCGAACGGCCGCGTCGAATAGTATTTCTCTGAAAAGATCGGCATCGATGCCGCAAGCGCCGGCACGTCGAGCCCTCGCGTGGGCTGAAATCTCAACTGGACTGTCCGCTTGTCCTCGGCCTTGGCCTCAGCGAGATCCCGCAGCACGGAAGAGTACGCCGGATGCCCCTTGGTCCTGAGCGTCGTCAGCGAAAACGCCACGTCGGATGCGGTGATCTCGCTGCCGTCGTGGAAGGTGATGCCCGGCCGCAGCCGGAAACGGAACACCAGCCCATCGGGCGAGACCGTCAATTCATCCGCCGCCAGGAGATAGACCGCGTCGGGCTCGTCGAACGCCCGGGCCATCAGCGAGGCGAAAGTGAGCTCCATCCCGCTCGCCCTGTCGCCCTTGACGATGAAGGCGTTGAGCGAATTGAAGGTCGAGCCGCCGGAACCGACGAGCTGCGAAAACATGCCGCCCTTGGGCGCGCCCGGATTGACGTAGCTGAAATTCGGGAAGTCGGCGGGGTATTTGAGTTCACCGAACGCCGAAAGGCCGTGCAGCTTCCTGTCGCCGTTGTCGGCGAGCGCCGGATTAAGGCGCGCAGCCGCCAGCGCGCCGACACCGAGGCCGAGTACATCCCGGCGAGAGAATTGCGCCATGCGCAGGATATCCTTCAAGACCGTTTACCGTTCCGCGCCGCCCGTTCGGCGTCAAACCACCACAGCTGCGGGAAACCCGACAGGCCGTATTTCGGCAATTCGGACGGCCGGCCAAAGCGGTCCCAGCGCGCGGTGCGGACCTTGGGGTAATTCCACTGCGGCACGACGTAGTTGTTCCACAGCAGCACACGGTCGAGCGCCCTGGTCGCCGCCACCAGCTCTTCGCGATCCTTGGTGAAGATCACGCGCTCGATCAGCTTGTCGACCGCCGGGTTCTTGATGCCGATGATGTTGCGCGAGCCCGCCATGTCGGCCGCCTGCGAGCCCCAGTATTCGCGCTGCTCGTTGCCCGGCGACAAGGACTGGCCCCACGACGACACGACGATGTCGAAATCCCAGCTGCGAAGCCGGTTCTCATACTGCGTCGGATCAATCGTGCGCACGCTGACGGTGATACCGAGCCGCTCCAGCGAGGGCTTGAAGAACAGCATCACCCGCTCGAAGCTCGGATCGGCATTGAGCAGTTCGAGCGTGAACGGCTTTCCGGTCTTGCTGTCGGTCAGCTTGCGCTCGCGCACCTCGTAGCCGGCCTCTTTCATCAGCCGCATGCCCTCGCGCAAATTCTCGCGCACGGCTTCCGGATTGCCGCCGACGGGATTGGTGTAAGGCTTGGTGAAGACTTCCGGTGGCACTTCCGCGCGAACCGTTTCGAGTATTTCCAGCTCCTTGCCTTGCGGCAATCCGCTGGAAGCGAGTTCGGTACCGTCGAAATAGCTGCTGATGCGCTTGTACTGGTCGAAGAAGATCTGCTTGTTCATTTCCTCGAAGTCGAACGCGAAATTGAGCGCGCGACGCACCCGCGGATCCCTGAACTGCTCGCGCCGGATGTTCATCGCGAACGCCTGCATGATTCCGGAGCTGCGGTTGGGGAATTCCTCGAGCACCACGCGCTTGTCGTTGACCGCCGGGAAGTCATAGGCCGTCGCCCAGTTCTTGGCGCTGTTTTCGGTTCGCCAATCGACCTGGTCGCCCTTGAAGGCTTCGAGCGCCACCGATCCGTCGCGGAAATATTCGTAGCGGAGCTCGTCGAAATTGTTGCGGCCGACGGCAAAGCCGAGATCGCGGCCCCAATAGTCCTTGACCCGCTCCAGCGTCACCGTTCTGCCGGCGACGAATTCCTTGATGCGGTAGGGGCCGGAGCCGAGCGGCTTCTCCAGTGTGGTCGCGGAGATATCGCGCTTGCGGCCTTCGCTGTCGGTGCCTTCCCACCAATGTTTGGGCATGATCGTGAGCTGACCCACGATCTGCGGCAGTTCGCGGTTGCCCGGGGCATCGAAGGTGAACTTGATGTCGCGATCGCCGATCTTTTCCGCCTTCACCACGTGGCGGTAATAGGCCGAGTATTGCGGGTGATGCTTCTTGAAGGAATCCAGCGAAAAGATCACGTCCTCCGGCGTCACCGGCTTGCCGTCATGCCACTTCGCCTCGGCGCGGAGCCGGTAGATGACGAACGAGAAATCGTCGGGATGGCTTACCAGTTCGGCCAGCGCGCCGTATTCGGTCGAGACCTCGTCCAGCGACGGCGTCATCAGGGATTCGTAGATGAACTGCACCGCGCCCGCGAGCGAACCTTTGACGCCGGCGACCGTGAGATTGAAATTGTCGAAGGTGCCGACCGAGATCTGCCGCACTGAGCCGCCCTTCGGCGCTTCCGGATTGACGTAATCGAAGCGCTTGAAGCCGGCCGGGTACCTGACTTCGCCGAACAGTGACAGCGCATGACGCCATGCCGGCTCGGCCGCCTGCGCCTTTGCCGGCGCAATCCCGAGACCGGGGGTCAATCCGAGAGCGGGAGCCATCGCGGCCACGGCGCCGCCCTGGAGGAGATATCGTCGGGTGATTGCCAAATCCGGATTCCTGTTGCTGACGCCAGTCATCTGTTGCTTTCGAAGTCCGCCGCCCCGACACGAACTACATGGACAACGAGGCCGAGCTAATGAGGACCCAATATAAGGCAAGGATTCGACAAATTACGTTGCTTTTTCCTCATGATGCCAGCCCAGGAACCGGCGCCGTGCGGCGAAACGCCCCAATAACAACACCGCGAGCCACATAAGCAAACGGCCAGGCATTGCCTGGCCGCCACTGAAGTCCATACAGGACTGACGAAATTTTACTTCGCCGCCGTCGGCAGCGGCGCCGGGTTGTCCGCGAGCGAGCGCAGATAGGCGATCACGTCCGCGCGCTCGCTGTCCTTGGAGATGCCGGCGAAGCCCATCGCCGTGCCGGGGATGAAGGCCTTCGGATTGAGGAGGAATGCGTTGAGATCCTCATAGGTCCAGGTGCCGCCCTTGGCCTTGAGGGCAGCCGAGAAGTTGAAGCCACCGCGGCCCTCGCCCTTCTTCTCGTTGAGGACGCCGAAGAGGTTCGGACCGACCCGGTTCGGGCCACCCTTTTCGAAGGTATGGCAGGCCGCGCACTTCTTGGCAGCGGCAGTGCCCTTTTCAACCGAGGCGGTCTGCAGCAGCTTCTCGATCGGTTCGGCCGGGGCGGCTGGCCCCTTCGCTGCGCCGGCGGAGGCGTCTTCCTTCACGGCGATCTCGAAGCCCGGCTTTTCCGGCTTCACGGGCGCGAAGATTGCCTGGGCGGCAAAGCTCGTCACCAGGAGAACGAGGCAGGTACCGAGGATGGCACCGATAATTTTGTTGAGTTCGAAGGAGTCCATAGTTCGATCAGGCTCCAGGCCGGAAGGTCGACGTAAGGCCGAAAAAACGGCCATGGGGACGCGTCAGGAATCAGCTTTCGCGCCGCACCCTCAGCAGGGTTGAGATATCGGTTTGCCCGGGCTCTGGCAACCCGTATAAACGCGCCGACTTTCCGCCAATCCCCATTATTTCAGGCCTGTTTTCGCAAAGGCCCACGACCTCGTCCGAGCCTCGTCCCGATGACCGAAACCCGCATCCTGGTGCTGATTCCTGCCCGCATGGCGGCGACCCGCCTGCCCGGCAAACCGCTGCTGGACATCGGCGGGCTGCCAATGATCGTCCACGTGCTGCGACGGGCCGAAGAGGCCGGTATCGGCCGGGTGGCGGTCGCCACCGACACGCCCGAAATCGCGGCCGCGGTAAAGGCCGCCGGCGGCGAGGTGGTGATGACCCGTGCCGACCACCCCTCCGGCTCCGACCGGATCCATGAGGCGATGCGGACGATCGATCCCGACGGCCGGGCCGAGATCGTGGTCAACCTGCAGGGCGATTTTCCCACGATCGCGCCGGACACCATCCGCGCCGCGCTGCCGCCGCTCGACAACCCCGCCGTGGACATCGCGACGCTGGCCTCGCAGATCCATACCGAGGAAGAGGATCTGGCCCCCAGCGTGGTGAAGGTGGTCGGCTCGCCGATCGGCCCGAACCGGCTCCGCGCGCTCTATTTCACCCGCGCCACGGCCCCCTATGGCGACGGCCCCCGCTATCATCACATCGGCCTCTACGCCTACCGCCGTCCTGCGCTGGAACGGTTCGTGGCGCTGCCGCCGTCTCCGCTGGAGCAGCAGGAGAAGCTCGAGCAACTGCGCGCGCTGGAGGCCGGCATGCGGATCGACATCACCCTCGTCGACAGCGTCCCTCGCGGCGTCGACACCCCGGCCGACCTCGAAACCGCGCGGCGAATACTGGCAAAAGCCTGAGCCGCTGCTAAAAGGCCACCCATGACCAAAAAGCTGAAAATCGCATTCCAGGGCGAGCCTGGCGCCAATTCCCATATCGCCATCGTCGAGGCCTATCCCGACGCCGAGCCGATGCCCTGCGCGACCTTCGAGGACGCGCTTTCGGCGATCTCTTCGGGCGAGGCGGATCTTGGCATGATCCCGATCGAGAATTCGGTCGCCGGGCGCGTCGCCGACATCCACCACCTGCTGCCGGCTTCCGGCCTCTTCATCGTCGGCGAGTGGTTCCTGCCGGTCCGCCATCAGTTGATGGCGGTGCGCGGCGCCAAACTCAGCGACATCAAGACGGTGGAGAGCCACGTCCACGCACTCGGCCAGTGCCGTCGCATCATCCGCAAGCTCGGCATCAAGCCGATCGTCGCGGCCGATACCGCCGGCAGCGCGCGGGATATTTCGGAACGCGGTGACAAAACCATCGCCGCGATCGCCTCGCGGCTGGCGGCGCAAATCTACGGCCTCGATATCCTGGCCGAGGATGTCGAGGACGAGGCCCACAATACCACCCGCTTCGTGGTGCTGGCGCGCGAGGCCAAGTGGGCCGAGCAGGGTTCGGGGCCGCTGGTCACCACTTTTGTTTTCCGCGTCCGCAACCTGCCCGCCGCGCTCTACAAGGCGATGGGCGGATTTGCCACCAACGGCGTCAACATGACCAAGCTGGAAAGCTACATGGTCGACGGCAATTTCTTTGCGACGCAGTTCTACGCCGACGTCGACGGCCACCCCGAAGACAAGGGCCTAGCCTTTGCGCTGGAGGAACTGAAATTCTTCTCGCGCGAACTGCGCATCGTCGGCGTCTACCCGGCGCATCCGTTCCGCGCGACATTCAGCGAGAAGCAGGACTGAATAGCACCGTCATTCCGGGGCACGCGAAGCGTGAACCCGGAATCTCGAGATTCCGGGTTCGATGCTTTCGCATCGCCCCGGAATGACGGTGGCTAAGCCGCCACCTTCTTCCCCAGCCCAAACGCATCCGCCAGCAAACTATACGACTTCTTGCGCGCGTCGTGATCGTACACGGCCGTGATGATCATCAGTTCGTCCGGCTGGCTGGCGTCGATCATCGGCTGCAGCTTCGCAAGAATCGTCGCTGGGCTTCCGACGAACAGGCGCGAGCGGTTGCGCATGACCGAGGCGCGCTCGGCGTCCGTGTAATTGTAGGCGAGCGCTTCCTCGACACTCGGCAGCGGCAGGTACTGCCCGCGGTCGCGGCGCAGGCGGTTGAGATCCATCGAGGAAGCGAGCTTTTCGGCCTCCGCATCGGTTTCAGCAGCAACCGCCGCGACGGCGAGAATGCCGTGCGGCGTCTGGCGCCAGGCGGATGGCTTGAAGTGGCTGCGATAGTTCATCATCGCCGCGACCGCGTCATAGGACGCAAAATGATGCGCGAACGCGAAGCCCATGCCGACTTGCGCCGCAAGCTCCGAACTGTAGTCGCTGGAGCCAAGCAGCCAGATTGGCGGCAGCGGGGTATCGTCGGGCATCGCCACCACGTTGTTGTAGGGATGACCGGCCGGGAAACCACGGGTCTCCCACAGCACCAACTCGCTCAGCCGTTCGAGAAAATCGTCGCCCTCGCGGCGATCGAGCCGGCTGCGTAGCGCATGGGCGGTCGCGCCATCGGTGCCGGGCGCGCGGCCGAGGCCGAGATCGATCCGGCCGGGAAACAGCGCCTCCAGCATCTTGAAGCGCTCGGCCACCACCAGCGGCGCATGGTTGGGCAGCATCACGCCGCCGGAGCCAACGCGAATATTCTTCGTCACCGCCGCAATCTGCCCGATCATCAGATCGGGCGCGGGGCTGGCCACCGAAGCCAGGTTATGGTGCTCGGCCAGCCAGGAGCGGACATAGCCGAGACCATCGACATGGCGCGCCAGATCGATGCTGTTGCGCAGCGCGGCGGCGGGTTTGGTGCCTGTGGTGACGACGGAGAGGTCGAGGACTGAAAGCGGGATCATGGCGCTAAACTAGTGCGGCAAGCGGAGGTGACAAAGGCCCGGCTGGCGCAGATCAGGCCCGCGCCTGTGGGGAAAGCGGCGATCGCAGCACCGCACGCATTGGGATGAAATATGACAAATATATCAATACTCAAGCTTCCCACAGTCGAAAATCGTTCCGAGTGCCATCATCTTCACTTCTAAATAACTGATTTTATTATATAAAATTCTATGCCGCCTTAGCCCACCAACTTACTAAGAGGGGCTCACCGCTGGCTCTATTTACCTCTGTTGGGCAATTTCCCACCATTGATGGGCTATTTGGGGCGCCGTCTTTGGCTTATTTTAGCTGATGGCCGCTAGGCCTGATGCCCGCCCATTGGAGCCCTGCGAGCCATGACCGAATTTACGCCTCCCGCATACGACGGCCAGCGCGCGCTCCATTCGCCGAAGATATCCTTCGAGTTCTTCCCGCCCAAGACCGAGGAGATGGAGCGCAGCCTGTGGGAGACCGTCAACCGGCTGGCGCCGCTTGCGCCCAATTTCGTCTCGGTGACCTACGGCGCCGGCGGATCCACCCGTGAGCGCACCCATTCGACCATTGCCCGCATCCTGAAGGAGACCAGCCTGGTGCCGGCCGCCCATTTGACCTGCGTCGGCGCGCCTAAGGGCGAGATCGACGACGTGGTGGCGCGCTATCACGAGATCGGCGTCCGCCACATCGTGGCGCTACGCGGCGACCCCACCACCGGCATCGGCACCGCCTATCATGCCCATCCCGACGGCTATCAGAGTTCGCCCGACCTGATCGAAGGCATCAAGAAGCGCTTTCCCGATATTGAAATCTCGGTGTCAGCCTATCCCGAGAAGCATCCTGAAAGCCCCACGATCGACGCCGACGTCGATATGCTCAAGGCCAAGGTCGATGCCGGCGCGAGCCGCGCCATCACACAAGTATTCTTCGATAACGACCTCTACTTCCGCTACCTCGATCGCGTCCGCGCGCGCGGCATCGATATTCCGGTCGTGCCCGGCATCATGCCGATGCACAATTTCAAGCAGGCGCGTGGCTTCGTGACCCGCGCGGGCACGACGGTGCCGAACTGGCTGGCGGAAAAATTTGAAGGCCTCGACGAAGACGCCGAAACGCGCAAGCTCGTCGCCGCCACCGTCGCCGCCGGCCAGGTGCACAAGCTCGCCAAGCACGGCGTCGATACCTTTCATTTTTACACCATGAACCGCGCGGACCTCGTGTTCGCGATCAGCCATCTGCTGGGCATCCGCCCCAATGGCGCACAGAAAGCCGCCTGATCCGATGACGTCGCCAGTTTCACCCAAGCGAACCGCCCTGCTCGCCGCCGCCCGCGAACGCATCCTGGTGCTCGATGGCGCCATGGGCACGATGATCCAGGGCCTGCAGTTTGACGAGGCCGCGTTCCGCGGCGCACGCTTTTCGGATTTTCACCGCGATGTTCGCGGCAATAACGACCTGCTGATCCTGACGCAGCCGAAAGCGATCGAGGATATCCACGCGGCGTACCTGCGCGCCGGCGCCGACATCGTCGCGACCAACACGTTCTCCTCGACCTCGATCGCGCAGGCCGACTACGACATGTCGGAGCTCGCCTACGAACTCAACCGCGACGGCGCAAAGCTCGCCCGCGCCGCGGCCGAGCGCGTCAGCGCCGAGGACGGCAAGCCGCGTTTCGTCGCGGGCGCGCTGGGCCCGACCAACCGCACCGCCTCGATCTCGCCTGATGTTTCCAACCCCGGCTATCGCGCCGTCACCTTCGACGACCTGCGCAAGTCCTACGGCGAACAGATCAACGGCCTGCTCGACGGCGGCGCCGATCTGCTGCTGGTCGAAACCATCTTCGATACGTTGAACGCCAAGGCGGCGCTCTACGCGATTGCGGAAATTACCGAGGAACGCGGCATCGACGTGCCCGTGATGATCTCCGGCACCATCACCGACAAGTCCGGCCGCCTGCTGTCGGGGCAATTGCCGGAAGCGTTCTGGAATTCGGTGCGCCACGCCAAGCCGGTCACCATCGGCTTCAATTGCGCGCTCGGCGCCGAAGATCTGCGCGCCCATATTGCCGACATCGGCCGCGTCGCCGATACGCTGGTCTGCGCCTATCCGAATGCCGGGCTTCCCAACGAGTTCGGCCAGTACGACGAGAGTCCCGAATACATGGCGCGGCTGATCGGCGAGTTCGCCGAAGCTGGCCTCGTCAACGTCGTCGGCGGCTGCTGCGGTACCACGCCGGACCATATTGCCGCAATTGCCGCCGCCGTAGCGCCGCACAAGCCGCGCGCCGTGCCTGAGATCGAACCACGGCTGCGGTTGTCGGGGCTGGAGCCGTTCGCCCTGACGCCAGCGATCCCGTTCGTGAACGTCGGCGAGCGTACCAACGTCACGGGATCTGCCAAATTCCGCAAATTGATCACCGCGGGCGATTACACCGCGGCGCTTCAGGTGGCGCGCGACCAGGTCGAGAACGGCGCCCAGATCATCGACGTCAACATGGACGAGGGCCTTTTGGATTCGGAAGCCGCGATGGTGACCTTCCTCAACCTCGTTGCCGCCGAGCCCGACATCGCCCGCGTTCCGGTCATGGTCGATTCTTCCAAGTTCAACGTGATCGAGGCAGGCCTGAAATGCGTTCAGGGCAAGCCTGTCGTTAACTCGATCTCGATGAAGGAGGGCGTCGAAAAGTTCATCCACGAGGCCCGCATCGCGCGCCGCCATGGTGCCGCCGTCGTGGTGATGGCGTTCGACGAGGTCGGTCAGGCCGATACGTTCGCCCGCAAGACCGAGATCTGCAAGCGCGCATACGACATCCTGGTCGGTGAGGTCGGCTTTCCCCCTGAAGACATCATCTTCGATCCGAACATCTTTGCAATCGCGACGGGCCTCGAAGAACACAACAATTACGGCGTCGACTTCATCGAGGCGACCCGCTGGATCCGGCAGAACCTGCCGGGCGCGCATATTTCCGGCGGCGTCTCCAACCTGTCGTTCTCGTTCCGCGGCAACGAGCCGGTGCGCGAGGCCATGCATTCGGTGTTCCTGTATCACGCCATCAAGGCCGGCATGGACATGGGCATCGTCAACGCCGGGCAGATGATCGTCTATGACGACATCGACCCCGAACTGCGGCAGGTTTGCGAAGACGTCATCCTCAACCGCGACGCGAGCGCCTCCGAGCGGCTGCTGGCGCTCGCTGAAAAATTCCGCGGCAAGGAGAAGCAGAACAAGGAGCAGGATCTCGCCTGGCGCGAATGGCCCGTCGAGAAGCGGCTGTCCCACGCACTGGTGCACGGCATCACCGAGTTCATCGAAACGGATACCGAAGCCGTGCGGCTGACGGTCGAGCGGCCGCTGAACGTGATCGAAGGCCCGCTGATGGACGGCATGAACATCGTCGGCGACCTTTTTGGCGACGGCAAAATGTTCCTGCCGCAGGTTGTGAAGTCCGCCCGCGTGATGAAGCAGGCGGTCGCCTACCTGATGCCGTTCATGGAAGAGGAGAAGGCGCGCAACCTGGCGAACGGCGTGAGTTCCGGCGGCCGCAACGCCGCCGGCAAGATCGTGCTGGCCACCGTCAAGGGCGACGTCCACGACATCGGCAAGAACATCGTCGGCATCGTGCTGCAATGTAACAATTTCGAGGTCATCGACCTCGGCGTCATGGTCCCCGCCAACAAGATCATCGAGACCGCAAAAGCCGAGGGCGCCGACATCATCGGGCTGTCCGGCCTGATCACGCCCTCGCTCGACGAGATGAGTTTTCTGGCCGGCGAGATGGAACGGCAGGGCATGAACATGCCGCTGCTGATCGGCGGCGCCACGACCAGCCGCGTCCACACCGCCGTGAAGATCGACCCGAACTACAAGGGCGGACCTGTGGTTCACGTCAACGACGCCAGCCGCGCGGTGGGCGTAGCGTCGTCGCTGCTCTCGCCCGACAAGCGCGATGCCTATGCGGCCGACATCCGGGCAGAATACGCCAAAATCTCCGCGGCGCATTTCCGTGCCCAGGCCGACAAGAAGCGCCTGAAGCTGGCGGACGCCCGCGCCAACGCGGTCAAGGCTGACTTTGTGAAGGCGCCGCCGACGAAGCCTTCGTTTCTCGGCATCAAGAGCTTCGACGCCTACGACCTGGCGGAGTTGGCCGAATACATCGACTGGACGCCGTTCTTCCAGACCTGGGAACTGACCGGGCGTTTCCCGGCGATCCTCGACGATCCCAAGATCGGCGAAGTCGCCCGCGCGCTCTATGACGACGCGCGCAAGATGCTCGACCTTATCATCAAGGAGAAGTGGTTCACGGCGCGCGCCACCGTCGGCTTCTGGCCGGCGAACGCCGACGGCGATGATATCGCCGTGTACGCTGACGATACGCGGAAGAAGAAGATCGCAACGTTCCACACGCTGCGCCAGCAGCTGGAAAAGCGCGAAGGCCGCTTCAACGCCGCGCTGTCTGACTTCATCGCACCCGCATCCTCGGGCGTGCCTGACTATATCGGCGGCTTCGTGGTCACGGCTGGGATCGGCGAGGACGCGGTCGCCGACCGCTTCAAGAACGCCAATGACGACTACTCCTCGATCCTGTGCAAGGCGCTGGCCGATCGACTCGCGGAAGCCTTCGCGGAGCGGATGCACCAGCGCGTCCGCAAGGAATTCTGGGGTTACGCGCCGGACGAGGCACTGGCCGCCGATCAGCTCATTCTCGAGCAATACGCCGGCATCCGCCCGGCGCCCGGCTATCCCGCGCAGCCCGATCATACCGAGAAGGCGACGCTGTTTTCGTTGCTCGATGCCGAGAACACCGCCGGCGTAAAGCTGACCGAGAGCTTTGCGATGTGGCCGGGCTCGTCGGTATCGGGACTCTATTTCTCGCATCCCGAAAGTTTCTATTTCGGCGTCGGCAAGATCGAGCGCGACCAGGTCGAGGACTACGCGGCGCGCAAGGGCATGAGCGTCGCCGAAACCGAGCGCTGGCTGGCGCCGGTGCTGAATTATATTCCGTCGCAGCAGGCGAAGGAGCCGGCGCCGATGACCGCCGTCCCCGCCAACGACGTCGCCTCGCACCCGCCGGGCTGCACGTGCGCCGTACATCTGGCCTGGCGGAAGAAGGCGGTCGGGGCCTGATATCCGCTTCCTTCCCTTCTCCCCCTGTGGGAGAAGGTGGCGCGGACGAAGTCCGTGCCGGATGAGGGGTCTCTAACCGCAGAGACAAACCCCTCACCCGTCTCAATCGTGCTTCGCACGATTGATCCACCCTCTCCCACAAGGGGAGAGGGGAAGAGAGTGCGGGGTGCCCCATGAAGTTCTTCTCCTTCTGGCGATCGCTGGCGAGTTTTCGCGTGCGCATTGCGCTCAATCTGAAGAATGTCCCGGTCGAAGTCGTGTTCGTCGACATCGACACCAACGCGCATCGCGAGCCTGGCTATCGCCGCGTCAATCCGCAGATGGCGCTGCCGGCGCTGGTGGAAGACGACGGCACTACGCTGTTTCAGTCGCTCGCGATCCTCGAATATCTCGATGAAAAATATCCGTCGCCGCCCTTGCTGCCGCCCGACCCCGCCGGCCGCGCCCGCGTGCGCGCACTGGCGTTGATGGTCGCCTGCGAGGGCCATCCGCTGCTGACGCCGCGGGTGCGGCGCTATCTCGACCACGAACTCAACTTGCGCGACGCGCAGCAGGCGGCGTGGCGGCGGCACTGGACGGTCGAGACCCTGGCCGCGCTGGAGGGTCACCTTGCCGACCACAAGGCGACTGGCCGCTTCTGCTATGGCGACGCGCCGACCATGGCCGACATCTGCATGGCCGGCCACGTCACCGCGGCGGTCACCCAGCAAATCGATCTTTCGACCTGGCCGACCGTGAAGCGCATCTTCGAGACCGCGATGGCGCTGCCCGAGTTCGCCCGGGCGCACCCGCTGGCACAGCCGGACACGCCGGAGCCGATGCGGCCGAAAAAATAGCCGGGCCAGGGCGTTATCCTCGCAGAATCCGCATCCCCGCCGAGGAACCCGGTGTTCCCTCGCGCGTTATGGGTAAAGCTTTTCTGCGGCCACCGGTCGCCCACGCCTCTATAGAAGGATTCCGGATGCCGGAAATCGCAATTCCGACGCCGCAGATTATTGATCGCCGCCGCATTGACCGCAGCCGTCCCATCCACCAGAGAACCGCCCTCCGGAGCCTCTTGAGGGACGCCACCGCCGCCGATCATGCGCGGCTCGACGCCAGACTTGGCGCGCTGGACCTCTGCACGATAGCCGGCTACCGCCGCTTCCTGGAGATCAACGCCGCGGCCGTGCTGCCGCTGGAGCAATCGCTGCTGCAGGGCGGCGTTCGCGAACTGCTGCCCGACTGGGACGATCGTGCCCGCACCGGCGCGCTGCTGGCCGATCTCGCCGGACTTCGCGGCGTACCCCGCCGGCTCGACTTGCCCAACGTTTCCGACCGCTTCGCCATGCTCGGCACCCTGTATGTGCTGGAAGGATCGCGGCTCGGCGCAGCCTATCTGATCCGGACGGTCAGGCAGTGTGGCGATCCCGTCGTGTCCCGCAACACCGCCTTCCTTGGCCACGGCGCGGGCCGCCCGTTCTGGCCTGAGTATCTCACCGTTCTGGAACGCCATGCCGGCAAGTTGCTGGACGAGGACGACATGGTAGGCCCGGCCCGCCGCGCCTTCGACCTGTTCACACAGGCGGCAGCACAGTCATGAACCGGCAGATCGACCTCACCAATTGCGACCGCGAGCCGATTCACGTCCCCGGCAGCATCCAGCCGTTCGGCTTCATGATCGCCACGCAGTCGGACTTCACCATCTGCATGGCCTCGGAGAACGTCGCCGATTATCTCGGCCGCGACCCCGTCGATATCTTCCAGCGGCCGATCGATAGCGTGCTGTCGAAAGCCGCCGTCGGCGCCATTCGCAGCCGCGTCGACTACCTCGCCGGCCCCGATGCGGTCGAGCGGATCTTTGGCGTGGTGCTGCAGGAAGGCGGCAAGCCGTTCGACCTCGCGATCCATTTTTCCGGCGCCTATCTCGTCATCGAGGCCGAACCGTCTGTCATCGAGACGGATGTCAACTCAGGCGAGCTGGTCCGGCTGATGCTTGGCCGCGTCCGCAAGACCAGGGGGATCAGCGAACTCGCGCAGGAGGCGGCGCGGCAGGTTACGATCCTGACCGGCTTCGATCGCGTGATGGTCTACCGCTTCCATCCGGACGGATCGGGCGAAGTGATCGCCGAAGTCGCCAGGAAGGGGCTGGAGACTTTCCTCGGCTTGCACTACCCCGCCTCCGACATCCCGCAGCAGGCGCGCGCGCTGTATACCCGCAACTGGCTGCGCATCATCGCCGACATCGATGCAAAGCCGGTGCCGCTGGTCTCGACCGCGACCCACAGCGCGAGCCTGCTCGACCTCTCCATGAGCACGCTGCGGTCGGTATCGCCGATCCATGTCGAATATCTGCAGAACATGGGCGTCGGCGCCTCGATGTCGATCTCGATCCTGCGCGACGGCAAGCTGTGGGGGCTGTTCGCTTGCCATCATTACTCGCAACATCATGTTTCGTTCGAGCGGCGCACCGCCGCCGAATTGTTTGGCCAGATGTTCTCGTGGATCATCGAGACCCGGGAGCGCGAGGCGACCACGGCCTATGAGAGCCGCGCGCAGCAGATCCAGGAACGGTTGATCGAGGCTGCCGCGAGCCACGAGCACAGCCAGCGCGCCATCGTCGATTTCGTCGACGACTATCGCAAGATGATCGAATGCGACGGCATCGCGATCTGGTCGAACGACGAGGTCACCCTCTCCGGCGAAACGCCGACGGCCGCCGAGGTAAAGGACCTCGTCGCCTTCATCAACCGCACCTCGCCCGGCCGCATCGCAGCCAGCGCCGAAATCGGCAAGGTCTATGCGGCGGGCGAGTCGTTCCGCGACCGCGCCGCAGGATTCCTCGCGGTCCCGATTTCGCGCGTGCCGCGCGATTGCCTGATCTTCTTTCGTCGCGAGGTAGTCCGCTCGGTGAATTGGGCAGGCGCGCCCGAAAAGGTCTACGCCAGTGGCCCCAACGGGCCACGGCTCACACCGCGCAAGAGCTTCGAGCTCTGGCAGGAAGTCGTTCATGGCCAGTCCAAACCATGGACGCGGGCCGACCTGCATATCGCCGAGAGCCTGCGCATCACGCTGCTCGAGGTTATCCTGCAGCTTGCCGACCTGGCCGCGCGCGAACGCAAAAGCGCGCAGGAACGGCAGGAGTTGATGATCGCCGAGCTCAACCACCGCGTCCGCAACATCCTCAGCCTGGTGCGCGGCCTCGTCACGCAGAGCAAGGATACGGCCACGAGTATCGAGGAATTCAGCACCGTGCTCGGCGGCCGCATCCAGGCACTGGCGCGCGCGCATGACCAGATCACCAGCCTGAACTGGGCGCCGGTGGCGCTGAAGGCGCTGGTCGAATCCGAGGCTGGCGCCTATCTCGGCGCGCGCGCGGGCCGCATCAAGATGGACGGACCGGAAGTCGCACTCGATCCCAAGGCGTTCGCGACGCTGGCGCTCGTGGTGCACGAGATGATGACCAACTCCGCCAAGTATGGCGCGCTAGCGGATTCCACCGGCAAGGTCGAGATCGTCTGGAAGCTTGACCAGAGTTCGAGCCTTGTGATCGACTGGAAGGAAAGCGGCGGCCCGCCGGTGCAGCCGCCGTCCCGTCGCGGCTTCGGCACCACCATCATCGAGCGCTCGATCCCGTTCGACCTCAAGGGCGATGCCGAACTGCGCTTCGACCTGCTCGGCGTGCACGCACGCTTCGTTATTCCAGCCAATTATGTGGAGATGGTAACGGCCATGTCAGGCGTCGCAACCAAACTGGAGACCGCCGAACCGGCGCCGCCGCGCCTGTCCGGCACGGCGCTGATCGTGGAAGACAACCTGATCATCGCCATGGCCGCCGAGGTCATCCTGCTCGAACTCGGCGCGCGCCATGTCGGGACCGCAGCCTCGGTGGGCCAGGCGCTGGAATCGATCGACCGCGAGAAGCCGGATTTCGCGCTGCTTGACCTCAACCTCGGCAGCGAGAACAGCATCCCGGTCGCCACGCGGCTCAAGGAACTCAAGATACCCTTCATGTTCGCCACCGGCTATGGCGAGCGCGCGCCGATCCCACCGGAGCTTGGCGAAGCCCCCGTCGTGCAAAAGCCCTATACGCGCGAGGTGGTCGAAGCCGCGCTTGCCAGGCTACCGGAAAAAATCCCAACAAAGGATTAGCCCTTCGGCGGCTCCAGCGGCTGCACGATTTCCTGGAACGGCGGCAGCGCCTCGCAGCGTTCGGAATGCGCTTTCAACGCCGGATAGCGTGTATCGAACAATGCGGGATGCGCTTCGCCGACGAAACGCAGCACGCAGGCGACCGCGATATCGGCGTGGCCGATGCGCTCCCCGGGCCAATACGGCGTCTTGACGGCGGCGCGTTCCTTTTCCAGCAGTTCGAGCACCCCCGCGATCTGCGCGCTGCAGCGCTCGATCCAGAGATCGAGTTGCTTGTCTTTCCGTAGCACGCGCTCGTACAGCAGGCTGACGGCCTTGTCGCCCAGCCCCATCGCCAGCGCGCAGATCCGCAGATGCCGCCGCCGGGCGTCGCCGCTGCGTGCGATCATCGCCTTGTCGGGGCCGACACGGTCGTCGAGATAATCCAGGATCATCGCACTCTCGATCAGCGCCTCGCCATCGTCGAGCACCAGCGTCGGCACCCGCCGCAGCGGATTGTACGGCGCGATCTTGTCGGCATCGCCGAAGGTCGACCACGGCTTGTGCTCGAAGGCGATACCATAGAGCCGCATGGCGATGGCGACGCGGCGGACAAAGGGGGAGTCGTATTGGCCGATCAGGAACATTTTTCACCACTCTTCGGACGGACAGAAGGGCTAATGTAATCGACTGTCATACCCCGCGAAAGCGGGGTATCCAGTACGCTGCGGCTTCGCGGCTCTATCGCAACTTCTCTGGAATACTGGATCCCCGCCTGCGCGGGGATGACGGCCTCAGGGCGTTCGACTTCGTCACTCGATGATCGGCACGTGCCGCGCTACATCGCGCGGCACGGTGCCATCAAGCCGCGGATCGACGACGACTTCGACCTGCCGGCGGAACGGGCGAAAGCCCGAGCGCTGGTAGAAGGCGAGGGCCGCCGGGTGATCCAGGGTGCAGGTGTGCAGCCAGAGGCGATCGATCGGGCGCGACCATGCGATTTCAAGCGCGCGGTTCATCAGCCAGCGGCCGGCACCGGTGCCGACCAGTTTTTCGGTGAGCCCGAAGGATACGATTTCGCACTGTCCGGGCTCGCGAAAATCCATCTCGAGCAGGCCTTCGTCGCGCCCCTCAAACGCCAGTGCGCAGACGTCCAGCATGGGCGATTGAATGATCGCGGCCAATTCGGCGTCGGGCATCCGTATCCTCGAAACCCACAGCCACGGCTGGCCGACGCGCCCATAGAGATCGCGATACCAGTCGAGCGTGGGGGTATCTGCGCGCCGTAGAGTCCACGCGCCGGCGGGATCAGGACGTGGCGCGGGACATGCCGTCATTTCCAGATGCGTAGTGACGGCAGCGATCTTGCCGGCGGGAACGTCGGAGTAGCCGTCGGGCAGGATCATTCGCTATTCCCCTTCGTCGCTCGCCAGCACGCCCTTCACGGCCCTCGCCCAGCCGGCCAGCTTCCGCTCGCGTGTCGCCGCGCTCATCGCCGGCCTGAAGCGATGCTCCAGCCGCCAATTGTCGGCGAACTTTGCGGGCTCGGGATAGACGCCGGCAGTCAGCCCCGCGAGGTAGGCGGCGCCGAGCGCCGTGGTTTCCTGGATCACGGGACGATCGACCGGCGCGTCGAGGAGATCGGCGAGCCGCTGCATGGTCCAGTCGGAGGCGGTCATGCCGCCATCGACGCGCAGCACGTTGGCGGCTTTCTCCCCCGGCCAGTCGGCGCGCATCGCCTCGCGAAGGTCGTAGGTCTGGTAGCAGACGCTCTCCAGCGCGGCGTGCGCGAGTTCGGCGGGGCCGGTGTTGCGGGTGAGGCCGAACAGCGCGCCGCGTACGCGCGGATTCCAGTACGGCGCGCCGAGGCCGACGAAGGCCGGGACCAGATAGACGCTCTGCAGGGAATCGGATCTGTCGGCGAGCGGACCGGTCTCGGAGGCCTGCTTGATGATGCCGAGCCCGTCGCGCAGCCACTGCACGGCGCTGCCTGCGACGAAGATCGAGCCTTCCAGCGCGTAGGTGCGTTTTCCGTTGAGCTGATAGGCAATCGTCGTGAGCAGCTTGTTCTTCGAGGCCACCGGCGTGGTGCCGGTGTTGAGCAGGGCAAAGCAGCCGGTGCCGTAGGTCGACTTGATCATGCCGGGCTCGAAGCAGGCCTGGCCGATGGTCGCGGCCTGCTGGTCGCCAGCGATGCCGGAGATGGCGATCGCGCCGCCGAACAGGTTTTCGGCGCTGTCGCCGAAATTTGCGGAGGAGTCCTTGACCTCGGGGAGCATCGAGCGCGGTACGCGCAACAGCTTCAGCAGGTCGTCGTCCCATTCGCCGGTGTGGATGTTGAACAGCAGCGTGCGCGAAGCGTTGGTGGCGTCGGTCGCGTGCACACGGCCGCCGGTCAGCCGCCACAAGAGATAGCAATCGACGGTGCCGAACATCAGTTCGCCGCGGTCGGCGCGCTCACGCGCGCCCGGCACGTGGTCCAGGATCCACGCCACTTTCGTGCCGGAGAAATAGGGATCAATGATCAGGCCGGTCTTCGCCGAAATTGCCGGCTCGTGGCCTTCGCTCTTTAGTCTGGCGCAGATGTCGGCGGTGCGGCGGTCCTGCCAGACGATGGCGCGGTGCACGGCCTTCCCCGTCGCGCGGTCCCACACCACGGTGGTCTCGCGCTGGTTGGTGATCCCGATTGCGGCGATGTCTTTCGCTTTCAGGCCCGCCTTTTCCAGCGCCTCGCGGCAGACCGCGACCGTCGAGGTCCAGATATCCTCCGGCTCATGCTCGACCCAGCCTGAGGCCGGAAAATGCTGCTGGAATTCCTGCTGTGCGGTGGCGGCGATGGAAATATCGCCGCGGAACACGATGGCGCGCGAGGACGTGGTGCCCTGATCGATGGCCAGCACAAAGGACATGGCGTTGCTTCCCCGGGAAGTTTTGGTCGCGGAGAGGCAAGCGGATTGGAAGGCGGAGGTCAAGTTGAGCGGTACTTTACCCGCCCCTCGAGGGGGCGGGTCGGCTCGCGTTGAGCGCAGCGAAATGCGAGACGGGGTGGGGTGATCTCTCCCCTCGGGCGTGTGGAGAGACCGTCACCCCACCCCGTCACGCATCTTGCGATGCGTGCCGACCCGCCCCCTCGAGGGGCGGGTGAAGCACAATCACGTCGCGGCCGTCGTTACACCGCCATCGACCACGATGGTCTGGCCGGTCATGAAGGTCGATGCGTCGGATGCGAGATACGCGACCGCGCCGGCGATTTCTTCGGGTTCGCCGATCCGGCGCAGCGGGGAGCTTGCAGTACGGCGCTTGAGATTGTCCGGGTCCTCCCACAGCGCGCGGGCGAAATCGGTCTTGACCAGGCCGGGCGCCACGCAGTTGACGCGGACGCCTTTCGGACCCCATTCGCCGGCGAGGCTGCGGCACAGCGCGAAATCCGCGGCCTTGGAGATGCCGTAGGCGCCGATCACCGTGGAGCCGCGCAGGCCGCCGATCGAGGAGATGATCACCACCGAGCCGTTGCCGCGCTCGGCCATTTGCGGGATCGCCAGTGCGCAGAGCCAGATGTTGCTCTTGACGTTGGAGCCCATGATCTTGTCGAATGCCTCGTCCTTGATGTCGAGCAGCGGTCCGTAATACGGGTTCACCGCGGCGTTGCAGACGAGGATGTCGACCTTGCCGTAATGCTTCGTCGTGCCCGAGATCAGCGCCTCGACTTCCTCGCGGCGCGAGATGTTGCAGGGAATGACGTGGGCGTCGCCGCCGGCCTTGTTGATTCCTTCGGCGACTTCCTGACAGGCATCCGCCTTGCGGCTCGAGATCACGACCTTGGCGCCGAGCTTGGCCAGCAGCTCGGCGGAGGCCCGGCCGATGCCGCGGCTGGAGCCGGTGATGACGGCGACTTTTCCGGTGAGATCGAACGGGGTGTTTTTCATTGTTGTTGGTTCCCTGCCCGGTCATTCCGGGGCGCGACGAAGTCGCGAACCCGGAATCCATGGGGCGGCTGTTCGAACTGTGAGATGGATTCCGGGTTCATCGCTGACGCGATGCCCCGGAATGACGGTGAGTGTGTGGCTTACACCAGCCCGCCCGCGTCGGTGACGCGGCGGAGATGGTAGTCGGTGTCGCCAAAGGTGTTCTCGATCATGGTCAGCCGCTTGAAGTAGTGGCCGATCTTGGCTTCCTGCGTCATGCCGATGCCGCCGTGGAGCTGGATCGACTGCTGGCCGATGAACTTGCCGGACTTGCCGATCTGCACCTTGGCGGCGGCTACCGCCGTGGCGCGGTCGGTGGCGCTTTCGAAATCGGCCGCCATGGTCGCGAACATCGACATGCTGCGGGCCTGTTCGAGGGCGACGAACATGTCGGCGGCGCGATGCTGCAGGGTCTGGAACGTGCCGATCGCAACCCCGAACTGCTTGCGGGTCTTGAGGTACTCGACCGTGGTCTTCAGCGATTCGTCCATCGCACCGACTGCTTCCGCGCACATCGCAGTGCGGGCCTCATCCACCACGCGTTCGATCAGCGGCAGAGCGTTCTCGGGATCGCCGATAGCAGCATCTGCGCCAACCTCGACGCCGGTCAGCGTGATGTCGGCGGCATGCAGGCCGTCCTGGGTCGGATAGCCCTTGCGGGTGACGCCCTTGGCGTTCGCGGGCACCAGGAACACGCCGATGCCGCTCTTGTCGCGCTGCGCGCCCTTGGTGCGCGCGGTCACGATCAGGGTGTCGGCGTTCTCGCCGTTCAGCGCGACGAACTTTTCGCCGTCGATGATCCAGCCCGCGCCCTTCTTCTTGGCGGTGGTGGAGACATCGGCCAAATCGTAGCGCGAATTCTTCTCGAGCTGCGCGAAGGCAAAAGTCTTGCTGCCGTCGATGATGCCGGGAATGTAGGCGGCCTTCTGCTCGGCGGAGCCGCCGTGGCGCAGGAAGCCGCCGCCGATCACCACCGTCGCCAGATAAGGCTCCAGCACCAGCGCCTTGCCCAACGCTTCCATGACGATCATGGTCTCCACCGCGCCGGCGCCAATGCCGCCGTCGGCTTCCGCGAACGGCAAGCCCAGCAGGCCCTGCTCGGCCAGCTTGTTCCAGACGGCCTTGCTCCAGCCGCCCTTTTCCTTCTGGTACTTCTTGCGCGCATCGAAATCGTAGGAATCGGTCAGCAGACCGTCGATGCTTTCCTTGAGAAGGCGCTGCTCCTCGGACAGATCAAAATCCATGTTCGTTACTCTCTTTGGAATTCCATTGGGGCAACGCCGTTGCCAAGCTCAAGGTCGTCATCCCCGCGGAGGCGGGGATCCAGTAATCACCGGAGCGTAGTAAGCCATCACCGCCGCGGCGTACTGGGTCCCCGCCTTCGCGAGGACGACAGGTTTTGTTGTGGCGAGGACTAAAGCCCCAGCACCGCCTTCGTGATGATATTGCGCTGGATCTCGTTGGACCCGCCGTAGATCGAGACCTTGCGGTTGTTGAAATAGCTCGGCGCGATCTGGGCGGTCCAGTCCATGGTCTCGTTGGAGCCGTCGTCGCCGTGCTCGTCGTAGGGCGCGGCGAACGGGCCGATCACTTCCATCAGCAGCTCGGTGGTGGTCTGCTGGATTTCCGAGCCCTTGATCTTCAGCACCGAGGACGCCGGATTGGGCTTGCCCTTGCCGTGCTTGCCTTCGTCGGCGACCACACGCAACTGCGTGAGTTCGAGCGCCTTCAGCTCGATCTCGCAGGCCGCGAGCTTCTCGCGGAAACCCTGGTCCTGGATGATCGGCTTGCCGTTGGATTCGACCTTGGAGGCGAGATCCTTGATGCGGCGCAGCCGCTCCTTGGAAACGCCGACGCGGGCGATGCCGGTGCGCTCGTTGCCGAGCAGGAATTTTGCGTAATCCCAGCCCTTGTTCTCCTCGCCGATCAGGTTCTCGACCGGCACCTCGACGTCATCGAAGAACACCTCGTTGACCTCGCGGCCGCCGTCGATGGTCTCGATCGGGCGCACGGTGACGCCCTTCGACTTCATGCTGAAGACGATGAAGGAGATGCCCATCTGCTTCTTCGCATTGTTGTCGGTTCGGCACAGGCAGAAGATCATGTCGGCGTGCTGTGCCAGCGTGGTCCAGGTCTTCTGGCCGTTGATGATGTACTTGTCGCCCTTGCGCTCGGCCTTGGTCTTGAGCGAGGCGAGGTCCGATCCGGAGCCGGGCTCGGAGAAGCCCTGGCACCACCAGTCGTCGACGCTGGCGATGCGCGGCAGATACTGCTTCTTCTGCTTCTCGTTGCCGAATGTGTAGATGACGGGACCGACCATGCTGACGCCAAAGGCGAGCGGCGCCGGCGCCGGATGCATCTGCAGCTCTTCGTTGAAGATGTAGTGCTGCACCGAGCTCCAGCCGGTGCCGCCATATTCCTTCGGCCAGTGCGAAACGCCCCAGCCCTTCTTGTTCAGGATGCGCCACCAGGCGACCATCTCGTCCTTGGAGAGATGACGGCCCTCGACCATCTTGCGCCGCGTCTCCGGCGGCACGTTGTCCCTGAAGAAGGCCCGCACCTCCTCACGAAACGCCATTTCTTCCTTGCTGAAAGCGAGATCCATCGGATCCTCCTTGTGAACGAGTTCAACCTGATGACGATAGTAACGCGATCTCTCAATTTCGTCGTCCCGGCCTTGAGCCGGGACCCATAACCACCGGCCCTCGTGTTGCGAAAGCCGTCTGACAGAGTGCCGTCACGCCAGGCCGCGGCGTATGGGGCCCCGGCCCAAGGCCGGGACGACGGCGGAGTTAGGATCAACCTCCCATTGCGGCTTGCTTTGTGGCGGCCTGCGGCGCCGATTGCTGTAGACGAAGTTCGTGACGCGAGAGCTTGCCGACCGGGGTACGCGGCAGCTCATCGACAAAATCAAGCGCGGCCGGCAGTTCGTGCTTGCCGAGCTTGCCGGTGAGGAAGGCGCGCAACTCCTCCAGCGTAAACGAAGTTGCGCCGTCGCGCAGCTTGATGAAGGCCTTGGCCGCCTCGCCGCGGTAATCGTCGGGGATACCGATCACGATCACTTCCTGCACGGAAGAATGGGTGTAGATCGCCTGCTCGATCATCTGCGGATAGACGTTGAAGCCGCCGGAGATGATCATGTCCTTCTTGCGGTCGACCAGATAGAAATAGCCGTCGGCGTCCATGTAGCCGATGTCGCCGGTGAGGAAGCGGTCGCCGACGAAAGCTTCCGCGGTTTCCTTCGGCCGATTCCAGTAGCCTTTGGTGACGTTCGGACCGCGAATTCTGATCTCGCCGACCTCGCCGACCGGCATCAATCTGGTCGAATCTTCCAGCGACACCACGTCCATCTCGATGCCCGGCAGCATCAGCCCGATCGAGCCGGGCTTGTCCGGCCCTTCCTTCGGGTGGGCGGTGCCGGGCGAGCAGGTCTCGGTCATGCCCCAGCCGCTCTTCAGCTTCATGCCGACGCGGCGCTCCAGGATCCGCGCCACCTCGACCGGCAGCGGCGCTCCGCCGGAGCCGACGCTGACCAGCGAGGACAGATCGCGCTTGTCGAGGTCCGGCAACGCGGCGATCGCGATCCACATCGTCGGCACGCCGGGGAACGCCGTGGCGCGCTTCACCTCGATATCGCGCATGACCGCGTCAACGTCGAAGCGCTGGTGCAGCGAGATCAGATTGCCGCGCCTGATCGACGACAGCAGCACCACCGTCAGCGCATAGATGTGGAACAGCGGCAGCACGCAGATCACGCGCTCGATCGCGTTGCGCTCGAGCCGCGACGGCTTGCCCCAGACATCGTAGACCGACACCGCCGACGTCAGATTGCCATGGCTCAGCATCGCGCCCTTGGGCAGTCCGGTGGTGCCGCCGGTATATTGCAGCAGCGCAACGTCATCAGCCGATATCGCCGGCCATTGCGCCGCCTTCGTCGCGCCCTCGATGAACTGCTTGTGGGTGATGATGGAGGGATGATCGGGCAGCGCCGTCTGTGGCGTGCCGACCTTGCCCCAAGTGTCGTCCTCGCAAACGATCAGCCGGTCGAGCAGGCCCTTGTCGAGAAACTTCAGCGCGGTCGGCAGCAGCGCCGAGAGGTTGGAGGTGACGAGCACGCGCGCGCCGGAGTCCGAAAGCTTGTGCGACAGCGCGATCTCGCCGTCGAGCGGCGACAGGTGCACGACGCGGGCGCCGGCCTTCAGCGCCCCGAAGAAATTGATGGGATGATCCGGCGAATTGCCGAGGAACAGCGCGACCGAATGGTCCTTGCCATAGCCGTCGCGAAGGAAGGCGCTGGCGGCAATCTCGACCTTGTCTTCCAGCTCACCGTAGCTGATCGGCCGGTCGCGGAACTCGAGCGCCGGTCGTGACCCGTACTCGGCGGCTGCCTGCGACAGCAAATCCGGCAGCGTGCCGCGCGGGATCGGATCATCCCAGCGGACGCCTTCCGGATAGAACTGTTCGCCGGGGTGGGTCATGCGCGCCTTCAGAGGAAAAATCCGTCATTCCGGGGCGCTCGCGACCAGCGAGCGAACCCGGAATCTCGAGGTTCCGGGTTCGCGCTTCGCGCGCCCCGGAACGACGTGGAGAGAGCGCGTTGCCCCATCAAGCCGCCTTCGACGTCTGGGCCAGCGACGCAAACGTCTTGCCTTCCGCGGCGAGACGCTTGAGCAGCGGCGCCGGTTCGAGCGAGGGATCGTTGGTCTCCTTGGCGTAATAGGACAGCCGGTCGGCAATGTGCTTCAGCCCGACCTGGTCGGCATAGAACATCGGGCCGCCGCGATAGATCGGCCAGCCATAGCCATAGAGCCAGATCACGTCGATGTCGCTCGGCCGCGCCGCGATCTTCTCTTCGAGGATCCGCGCGCCCTCGTTGATCATCGGGTACATCATGCGCTCGAGGATTTCGTCGTCGCTGACGACGCGCTTCTTGCGGCCGAGACGCTGCAGGGTCTCGTCGATCAGCTTCTCGACTTCCGGATCCGGCAGCGCCGCACGGGAGCCGCCTTCATACTTGTAGTAGCCCTTGCCGGTCTTCTGGCCGAAGCGGCCGGCCTCGCACAGCGCGTCGGCGATTTCGGACTTGATGCCGCGGTCTTTCCGCGAGCGCCAGCCGATGTCGAGGCCGGCGAGATCGCTCATCGCGAACGGGCCCATCGGCATGCCGAACTTCGTCACCACGGCGTCGACCTGCTGCGGCAGCGCGCCTTCGAACAGCAGCTTTTCCGACTGCTTGCCGCGCTGCGCCAGCATGCGGTTGCCGACGAAGCCGTCGCAGACGCCGACCACGGCTGGCACCTTCGCGATCTTGCGCGCGATCGACACCGCGGTCGTCAGCGCATCCGGCGCGGTCTTGTCGGCGCGCACGATCTCGCACAGCTTCATGACGTTGGCTGGCGAGAAGAAGTGCATGCCGAGCACGTCCTGCGGACGCTTGGTGACCTTCGCGATCTCGTCGATGTTGAGGTAGGAGGTGTTGGAGGCCAGCACCGCACCGGGCTTGGCGTGCTTGTCGAGCGCCTCGAACACTTCCTTCTTGACCGCCATGGTTTCGAACACGGCCTCGATCACCAGGTCAGCGTCCTTGACGTTCTCCAGGCCGACCTTGCCGTCGATCAGGCCCATGCGCTTGGCCGGCGCATCGGCGGGGATGCCACCGCGCGCGGCGGTCGCCTCATAGTTCTTCTGCATCACGCCCATGCCGCGCTTGAGCTGCTCTTCGCTGGTCTCGATCAGCGTGACCGGGATACCGGCATTGGCAAAGGACATCGCGATGCCGCCGCCCATGGTGCCGGCGCCGATGATGGCGACGCGATCGACCTTGCGCGGCTTGGTGCCCTCGGGAACGCCGGCGATCTTGGCGGCTTCACGCTCGGAGAAGAAGGCATAGCGCTGCGCCTTGGACTGGTCGCTCGACACCAGCTTGAGGAAACCCTCGCGCTCCTTCTTCAGCCCCTCGTCGAACGGCAGGTCGATGGCGGCGCCGACGGCATCTGCCGCTGCAAACGGCGCTTCGAGCCCGCGGGCCTTTTTCGTCATCGCGGCGACCGCATTGGTGAAGATGGAACGATCGGCCTTGGCGGCCGCGAGCTTGCTGTCGTCGTCACGCAGCTTGCGCAGAGGACGCTTCTCCGCCAGCACCTTGCGGGCAAAGGCCTCGCCGCCGGAGGCCGGACCTTCGACGATCTCCTCGATCAGCCCGTTCTTGAGCGCATCCGCCGCACTGATCGGGTCGCCGCCGACGATCATCTTGACTGCGAGCTCAGGACCGACCGCGCGCGGCAGGCGCTGCGTGCCGCCGGCACCCGGCAGCAGGCCGAGCTTGACTTCCGGCAGGCCGAGGCGCGCTTCCTTGGTGGCGACGCGATAGTGGCATGCCAGCGCGACTTCGAGACCGCCGCCGAGCGCGGTGCCGTGAATTGCGGCAACGATCGGCTTTGGCGAGTTTTCCATCAGCTCCAGCACCTCGGCGAGGCCGGGCGGCTTCGGCGGCTTGCCGAATTCGGTGATGTCGGCACCGGCGATGAAGGTGCGGCCGCCGCAGGTCAGCACGATCGCCTTAACTTCCGGATCGGCGATTGCGCTCTTCATGCATTCGAAGATGCCGCCGCGCACGGCAGCGCTCAGCGCATTTACGGGAGGACTGTTGACCGTGACGATGGCGATGGCGTCATTGCGTTCGAGTTTTACGACTTCGTTCACGGGACTCTCCCTGGATCGTTTGTTCTTGGATTGCACCCAACTTGCGTTGAGTAGCTACGGTCGTTTTTGTCAGTTTCGCACTGCGAAATTTAATTCCACATCTTGACAGCGAGGGTTATTTTGAAGCACGTCCGTTGTCAACGAGCTCAGCAGCAGCAGGCAATGAAACGTCCAGGGAAGAAAGTCGCGACTGATCGCAGTTTCGTTGTCGCGCTTTCCCGCGGACTAGATGTGTTGCGCGCATTCCAACCCAACGACGGGCTTCTTGGCAATCAGGAGATTGCCGCCCGCACCAAATTGCCCAAGCCAACCATTTCCAGGCTGACCTATACCCTGACCAAGCTGGGCTATCTTACACCTGTTCCAAAGTTCGAGAAGTATCAGCTCGCACCATCAGCCATGGCGCTGGGGTATGCCGCGCTGGCCAATCTCGGCGTTCGGCATTTGTCCGAACCCTACCGCGAAGAACTGATGCGCGAGACCGGCGGCGCCGTCGCGGTCGGAGGACGCGACCGTCACAGCATGATCTATTTCGGGCAGAGCCGTAACGGCCTGCTCGGCGTGCAGCTCGACGTCGGTTCGCGGGTACCAATCGCCACCACCGCGATGGGACGCGCCTATCTGTGGGCGCTGCCCGACGACGAGCGAGCCGCGTTGTTGCGCGAACTCCGCGACCATTACGGCAATCGCTGGCCTCGCATGCGCGACGGCATCGAGCGCGCAGGCGAAATGGTCGCGCGTCAAGGTTTCACGATCTCCGCGGGCGAATGGCAGGACGATGTTCATGCGGTCGGCGTGGCATTGAAGCTCAACGACGGAACCGGACCGTATGCCTTCAATTGCGGCGCGCCTGCCTTCCGTTTCACGGAAGATCGCCTGATCAACGACATTGGACCTCGTCTGGTGACGATGGTAAGGAACATCGAGGCAGCGCTGGGCGGCGCAGCCCCGAAATCCAAAAAAGAAGAGAACAAGAAGTTGAAAGCAGGAGGAAAAGTTGCACGTTTGGCCGAGGGGATCAGATAGCGTTCATCACGACCGGCGAAAATATTCGCACGGTGTCTCGCACTCCATGATCAGCATGGGCGGGACGAGATGATGCAGGCTCAGCTCGCGCAGGGAAATTCTCCCCTGCTCGCGGTTCGCGACATCAGCGTCGTGTTCGGCGGCATCATCGCGTTGAACGGCGTGTCCTTTGACATGCACAAGGGCGCCATCCTCGGCCTGATTGGCCCGAACGGCGCCGGCAAGACGACGCTGTTCAACTGCCTTTCCAGACTTTATCAACCGTCTTCCGGCGACATCCTGATGGAAGGCGTCAGCATCCTGACGCGTCCGGCGCACAAGATCGCCGAGATCGGCATCGGCCGCACCTTCCAGAACGTCGCGCTGTTCCCGAATCTTTCCGTGCTCGACAACGTCCGCGTCGGCACCCACGCGCGCACGTCGAGCGACATCATTTCCGACTCGCTCCGGCTTGCCTGGGTTCGCCGCGGCGAGGCCGACGTCAACAGGAAGGTCCATGAGATCCTTGATTATCTCGATCTCAATGACGTCGCACACACCGTGGTTTCCGGCCTGCCGTTCGGCACCCAGAAGCGGGTGGAGCTGGCGCGCGCGTTGGCGGCCGATCCGAAAATCCTGCTGCTCGACGAGCCCGCGGGCGGCCTCAACCACGAGGAAGTATACGTTCTCGGCGACCTGATCCGCCGGATTCGCGACGAGCGCCACATGACCGTACTGCTCGTCGAACATCACATGGGTCTGGTGATGTCGATCGCCGACCATGTCGTTGCTCTCAATTTCGGCCGCAAGCTCGCCGAGGGAACGCCGGCCCAGGTCCAGGCCGACCCGGACGTCATCAAGGCCTATCTCGGGAGCAAGGACCAATGACCGCGATGCTCAACATCAAGGACCTGCGCGCCTATTACGGCCAGGTCCAGGCGCTGCATGGCCTCAGCTTCTCGCTCAACGAGGGCTCGCTGACCACGCTGCTCGGCGCCAACGGCGCCGGCAAGACCACCACCTTGCGCGCGATCTGCAACATGGTGCGCTCCACCGGTGCGATCGAGTTCGAAGGCAAGCCGCTGATCGGCCAGACCACCGAGAACGTCGTCCGTCTCGGCATCGCGCACGTCCCGCAGGGCCGCGGCACCTTCACCACCATGACGGTGGAAGAAAACCTGCAGCTCGGCGCCATCACCCGCAAGGACTCGAAGAACATCGTCTCCGACATCGAGCGGATGTATGCGCATTTCCCGGTGCTGAAGGAACGTCATACCCAGCAGGCCGGCACGCTCTCGGGCGGCGAGCAGCAGATGCTCGCGGTGGCCCGCGCGCTGATGCTGCGCCCGCGGCTGATGCTGCTGGACGAGCCGTCTTTCGGCCTCGCCCCGCTGATCGTGCGCGACCTGTTCAAGATTTTGGGCAAGATCAACCGCGAGGACAAGGTCACCATCCTCGTCGTCGAGCAGAACGCGCAGCTGGCGCTCGAACTCGCCGACCAGGCCTATGTGATCGAAACCGGAAAAATCGTGATGTCGGGGAACGCGAAGGACATCGCGAGCAACGAAGACGTCCGCAAATCCTATTTGGGCTACTGAGGAGCAAGGCCGTGGAACTATTAACCAACCAAGTCCTGGCCGGCATTGCCACGGGCGCGATCTATGCCTGTATGGCGCTCGCAGTCGTCATGATCTACCAGGCCATCGACCACCTGAACTTCGCCCAGGGCGAAATGGCGATGTTCTCCACCTTCATATCCTGGCAGTTGATGCAGTGGGGCATACCTTACTGGTGGTCGTTCCTGCTCACGCTGGCAATTTCGTTCGCCGGCGGCATCCTGATCGAGCGCCTCTTGTTCAAGCCGCTCGCCAAGGCGCCGGTGCTGACCAACGTCGCCGGTTTCATCGCGCTGTTCGCGATCGTCAACTCGGTGGCCGGCCTGACCTGGGACTTCACCATCAAGCAATATCCGACCCCGTTCGGCTCCTCGCCGTTCCTCGGCAGCCAGCTGATCTCGACCCACCAGGCCGGGATGATCGGCGTCACTCTTTTGATGCTGGTCGGGCTCTTCCTCTTCTTCCAGTTCACCCGGATCGGCCTTGCGATGCGCGCTGCGGCGGCGTTGCCCGAATCGGCCCGCCTCGTCGGCATCAACACCTCCTGGATGATCGCACTGGGCTGGGGCATGGCCTCCGCGATCGGCGCCGTCGCCGGCATCCTGATCGCCCCGGTGGTGTTCCTCGAGCCGAACATGATGGGCGGCGTGCTGGTTTACGGTTTCGCCGCCGCCGTGCTCGGCGGCCTGAGCTCGCCGCTTGGCGCTGTCGTAGGCGGCTTCCTGGTCGGCGTCTTCGAGAACCTCGCCGGGACCTACATTCCCGGTGTCGGTAACGAGTTGAAACTCCCGATCGCGCTTGCGCTGATCATCACCGTCCTGGTTTTCAAACCTGCCGGTCTCTTCGGCCGAGCCATCGTGAAGCGAGTTTGATCATGAGCGCAGCTGCAGAAGACGTCACAGAAGCCCCGGCCGTCGAGGCCGTTCCGAAGCGCGCCATGACGCTGGGCACCGGCACCTCGCTGGTCATCCTGGCGGCGCTGCTCGTCACGCCACTGTTCGCGAAGAACTTCGTCGTCTTCCAGATGACGATGGTCATGATCTACGGGATCGCGGTGCTGGCGCTCAACATCCTGACCGGCGGCAGCGGACAGTTCTCGCTCGGCCAGAGCGCGTTCTACGCATTAGGCGCCTATACGTCGGCGGTCCTGATGGAACACGTCAACATGAACTACGCGTTGACGCTGCCCATCGCGGGGCTTGTCTCGTTCGGCGCCGGCTACCTGTTCGGCAAACCGGCGTTGCGGCTTTCCGGCATCTACCTTGCCCTTGCCACCTTCGCGCTGGCGGTCGCCATGCCCCAACTCCTGAAGCTGAATTTCCTCGAGCACTGGACAGGCGGCGTGCAGGGCCTCACCGTCATGAAACCCGATGCACCGTTCGGCCTGCCGATCGGACAGGACAAGTGGCTCTATTACTTCACGCTGGTAATCGCGCTGGCGATCTATATCGGGTCGATCAACCTGCTACGCTCGCGCTCGGGACGCGCTTTCATGTCGATCCGCGACAATGAGATCGCAGCCTCTGCCATGGGCGTCGACGTCGCCCAGTACAAGACGCTCGCCTTCGGCGTGTCGGCGGGCATCACGGGTATCGCCGGCGGGCTGAGCGCCATCGTCGTGGCGTTCGTGGCGCCCGACAGCTACACGATCAATCTGGCCATCGCGCTATTCCTCGGCATGGTGGTCGGCGGCGTGGGCTGGCTGCCGGGATCGTTCGTCGGCGCCGCCTTCATCATCTACGTGCCGAACATCGCGGAGCACATCTCCAAAGGTCTTTCCGGCGCGGTGTTCGGCGTTCTCCTGTTCCTCGTCATCTTCCTCGTGCCGCATGGCGCCAGGCAGGTCGCGATGGTCGCCCAGCAGATGCTTGGCAAGCTCACGAAGAAGTAAGGACCCAACTCAAGAAGAAGCAAGAACTTCAAGAACAAGAACTCGACTAACAAACTCAGGAGATACTATGCTTTCGACACTACGGACCGCCGCATTTTCGGCGGCGGTCACCGCTATTGCTTTCACCCCCGGCAACGCCCTCGCCCAGAAGAAATACGATACCGGCGCGAACGATACCGAGATCAAGATCGGAAATATCATCCCCTACAGCGGACCCGCCTCCGCCTATGGCTTGATCGGCAAGACCGAAGAAGCCTACTTCAAGATGATCAACGACAAGGGCGGCATCAACGGGCGCAAGGTCAATTTCGTCAGCTATGACGACGCCTACAGCCCGCCGAAGGCGGTGGAGCAGGTCCGCAAGCTGGTCGAGAGCGACGAAGTGCTCGTCGTGTTCAACCCGCTCGGCACTCCGTCAAATACAGCGATCCAGAAATACCTGAATGGCAAGAAGATCCCGCAGCTCTTCGTCGCCACCGGCGCCACCAAGTGGAACGATCCGAAGGGCTTCCCCTGGACCATCGGCTGGCAGCCGAGCTACCAGAGCGAAGCGCAGATCTATGCGAAGTTCCTGCTGAAGGAAAAGCCGGACGCCAGGATCGCGATCCTCTATCAGAACGACGACTTCGGCAAAGACTACCTCAAGGGCACCAAGGACGGACTGGGGACCAAGGCTTCCTCGATGATCATCATGGAGGAAAGCTACGAGATCTCGGAGCCGACCATCGACTCCCACATCGTCAAGATCAAGGCCGCCAATCCGGACGTGTTGCTGATCTATGCAACGCCGAAGTTCGCCGCGCAGACCATCAAGAGGACCGCCGAACTGGGCTGGAAGCCGATGCAGATCATGACCAACGTGTCGGCCTCGGTCGGCGCGGTGATGCAGCCGGCCGGCTTTGACAATGCCCAGGGCGTGCTTTCCGCGGCTTACGCCAAGGACGCTGCCGACGCACAGTGGAAGAGCGATCCCGGCATGGTGAAGTGGAGCGAGTTCATCGACAAGTACATGCCGGGTGCCGACCGCACCGACAGCGCACTTGTCTACGGCTACGGCGCGGCGCAGACCCTGGCCAAGGTGCTGGAAATGTGCGGCGATGACCTCTCCCGGGCCAACGTGATGAAGCAGGCGGCGAGCCTGAAGGACTTCGTGCCGGACACGCTGTTGCCGGGCGTGAAGATCAATACCTCGGCCAGCGATTTCGCACCCATCAGCCAGTTGCAGATGCAGCGCTTCAAGGGCGAGAAGTGGGAACTGTTCGGCAAGATCATCAGCGGTGACGTCGCCTCTCAGTAAGACCGCTATCTAAGCGAGCAGAAAGCCTTCGCGACGCGAGTCGCGGAGGCTTTTTGCTGGGCGCGTCATGGGCCGGCAAGCCGCCTGCGGCGAGTTCATCATTAATATTCCGCAACGCGGCACACCAAATCCCCACCGCCCCGCGACACCATCGCGGGGCTTTTTGTTGCTGGATGGCGCCGAAAGGTATTCAATACCCCTCAAGAGCCGCAAAGCGCTCCTGACACAACAACACCGACACATTCACCGATCCTAGGGAGATCAAAAGATGCTCGTTAACAACTTGCGCTTGGGAGCCCTTTCGGCTGCCCTCGCATTGCTTGCTGCAAGCAGCAGCGGCGCGCTTGCGCAGAAGAAGTACGACACTGGCGCATCCGATACTGAAATCAAGATTGGCAACATCATGCCCTACAGCGGTCCCGCTTCCGCTTACGGCGTGATCGGCAAGACCGAAGAGGCCTATTTCAGAAAGATCAATGCCGAGGGCGGCATCAACGGCCGCAAGATCAACTTCATCAGCTATGACGACGCCTACAGCCCGCCGAAGACCGTGGAGCAGGCCCGCAAGCTGGTCGAGAGCGACGAAGTGCTCGTCGTCTTCAATCCGCTCGGCACGCCGCCGAACACCGCGATCCAGAAATACATGAACTCGAAGAAGGTGCCGCAACTCTTCGTTGCCACCGGCGCCACCAAATGGAACGACCCCAAGGACTTCCCCTGGACGATCGGCTGGCAGCCCAACTACCAGAGCGAGTCGCAGATCTACGCCAAGTACATCCTGAAGAACCATCCGAACGCCAAGATCGGCATCCTCTACCAGAACGATGACTACGGTAAGGACTACCTGAAGGGCTTCAAGGACGGGCTCGGCGCCAAGGGCGCATCGATGATCGTGCTCGAGGAAAGCTACGAAGTTTCCCAGCCGACCATCGACTCCCACATCGTCAAGCTGAAATCCAGCGGCGCCGACGTCTTCTTCAACATCACCACGCCGAAGTTCGCGGCGCAGGCGATCAAGAAGAACGCGGAGATCGGCTGGAAGCCGCTGCACTTCCTCAACAACGTCTCGGCCTCGATCGGCAGTGTCATGAAGCCGGCCGGCTTCGAGAACGGCCAGGACATAATCTCGTCGGCCTACCTGAAGGACCCGACCGACAAGCAGTGGGACAAGGACGCCGGGATGATCGCCTGGAACCAGTTCCTGGATAAGTATTATCCTGAAGCCAACCGCGCGGACGCCTCGGTGATGTACGCCTATACCGTCGCCCAGGGCCTCGTGCACGTCCTGAAGGCCTGCGGCGACGACCTGACGCGCGCCAACGTGATGAAGCAGGCGGCCAGCATCAAGGGCCTCGAACTCGGCGGCCTGCTGCCGGGAATCAAGGTTAACACCTCGGCGACGGACTTCGCGCCGATCTCTCAGCTACAGCTCATGAAGTTCAAGGGCGACACCTGGGAACGCTTCGGCGAAATCCTATCGGGTGATGTCGGCGGCTAGCGCCTCAACGCCTGTCTACTAAAGAAGCAGCCCCTGCGGCTTTGCCGCAGGGGCTTACTGTTGTGGGGCTTCCGGCAAGATGGTAAGCACGCGACGTAAAAAGAGCTTCATTCAAGAGGCCGCGACCATTGTTTAAATGAAAAGGGAGAGACAGAAATGTCCACAATCAAAAAACTGGCGGTTGTATCGGCGGCGTTTGGATTACTCGCGGCATCTTCGAGCATCGTGTTCGCGCAAAAGAAATACGATCCCGGCGCGAGCGATACCGAAATCAAGATCGGCAACATCATGCCCTACAGCGGTCCGGCGTCCGCCTATGGCGTGATCGGCAAGACCGAAGAGGCCTACTTCAAGAAGATCAACGCCGAGGGCGGCATCAACGGCCGCAAGATCAATTTCATCAGCTATGACGACGCCTACAGTCCGCCGAAGACGGTCGAGCAGGCGCGCAAGCTGGTTGAAAGCGATGAAGTCCTCCTCGTGTTCAACCCGCTGGGTACGCCGCCGAACACGGCGATCCAGAAATACCTCAACAGCAAGAAGGTTCCGCAGCTGTTCGTCGCGACCGGCGCCACCAAGTGGAACGACCCGAAGAACTTCCCCTGGACGATGGGCTGGCAGCCCAACTACCAGAGCGAAACCGTCATCTACGCCAAGTACATCCTGAAGAATTTTCCGAATGCCAAGATCGGCATCCTCTACCAGAACGACGACTACGGTAAGGACTATCTGAAAGGCTTCAAGGACGGGCTGGGCGCCAAGGGCGCATCGATGATCGTTGCGGAGGAAAGCTACGAAGTTTCCCAGCCGACGATCGATTCCCATATCGTCAAGCTGAAAGCGTCAGGCGCTGACGTGTTCATGAACATCACCACGCCGAAATTTGCGGCGCAGGCGATCAAGAAGAACCACGAGATCGGCTGGAAGCCCACTCACTTCCTCAACAACGTCTCGGCCTCGATTGGCGCCGTCATGAAGCCCGCCGGTTTCGAAGCCAGCCAGGGCATCATCTCCTCGGCCTACCTCAAGGACACGTCCGACCCTCAGTGGAAGGACGACGCCGGCATGAAGGCCTTCGACGAATTCCTGACGAAGTATTTCCCGGAAGGTAACCGGATCGATGGCGGAGTGATGTTTGGTTATACCGTTGCCCAGGGACTTGTTCACGTCCTCAAGGCTAGCGGTGATAATCTGACGCGTGAAAACGTCATGAAGCAGGCCGCCAACATCAAGGGCCTTGAGCTGGGTGGCCTGCTGCCCGGCATCAAGGTCAACACCAGCCCGACCGACTTCGCTCCGATTTCGCAGGTCCAGTTGCAGAAGTTCAAGGGCGAAGCGTGGGAATTGTTTGGCGAGGTCCTGAGCGGAGACGTGGGCGGTTAACTGTTCAGAGAAGAGACAGCCCGTTCGCGGGCCAAGCAGCCCCCGCAGGAACATCCTGCGGGGGTTTTCTTTTGCAGCGATTGGATGGATAACCTGAACTCCTGTCCGTACTGCAGTTCAGTTGCAAGCCATGACCGACCGACGTCCCCTCCTGCGTGCGATCTTCGATGCGGCCGTTGCAGCCGCGCATCCTGACGTCGTGCTGTCGGCGCATCTGCGCCCGGCGCCGAAAGGCCGGGTGATTTGCCTTGCCGCCGGCAAGGGCGCGGCGGCAATGGCAGCCGCGGCCGAGCGGCATTATCTCGACGCGCTCGGGCTCGACCCGGCTCGGCTGACTGGCATTGCCACCACTCGTCACGGCCACGGCGTGCCGACGCGGCGTATCAGGGTGATCGAGGCCGGCCACCCCGTGCCCGACGAAGCGGGGCTAAAAGCCGCCGACGACACGCTGCGTCTAGCGGCCGAGGCGACCGCGGACGACCTGCTGCTGGTGCTGCTGTCCGGCGGCGGTTCGGCGAACTGGATCGCACCGGTCGAGGGCGTTTCGTTCGCGCAGAAGCAGCAGGTGAACCGCGCGCTGTTGCGCTCGGGCGCGCCGATCGGCGAGATGAACGTCGTCCGCAAGCACCTGTCGCGAATCAAGGGCGGCCGCCTGGCCCGCTCGGGACAACGCGCCGAAATCGTCACGCTGGCGATATCAGACGTTCCGCACGACGACCCGTCGGCGATTGCATCAGGACCGACGGTGCCGGATCCCACGACGCTGGCCGACGCCCGCGCGCTGGTGGCAAAGTATGATCTCGCGATCGACGACGCCGTCAAACGCGCGCTCGAGGATCCCAGGAACGAAAGCTGCAAGCCGGGCGACCCCGCCTTCGCACGCGCGCAATTCGAACTGATCGCAAAGCCGAAGGCTTCGCTCGATGCCGCGATCAAAGTCGCACGCGATGCCGGATACGAGGTGATCGGCCTTGGCGCCGACCTTGAAGGCGAAGCGCGCGATGTCGCCGCCGACCATGCGCGGATGGCGCTGCAGGCGCGGAGCGAGGGCAAGCGTACGGCCATCGTCTCTGGCGGCGAACTCACCGTAACCGTCCGCGGCAACGGCCGCGGCGGCCCCAACCAGGAATATGCGCTGGCGCTGGCTGACCTGCTGAAGGACACGCCCGGCGTCGCGGCGCTGGCGGCCGACACCGACGGCGCCGACGGCGGCGCAGGTAGCGCTTCCGACCCGGCCGGCGCGATGATCGATCAAGCCACGTTTACCAAAATGAAGTCGCTCGGCCTCGATCCGGCGGCCTATCTCGCCAACAACGACGCCACCGCGTTCTTTTCGGCCACCGGCGATCTCGTTCTGACCGGCCCGACGCTGACCAACGTCAACGACGTCAGGGTGATCTTGGTGGACCCGAGCTAGGGCCGATTCCAATTCGATGGCCGCAGCAGGCGATCAGAATTCGGTTGCGATTTTCGACAGCATTTCCAGCAGCGCGACGCGATTGGACGGACCAAGCAGCGCGTTCAGCCGCGCCTCATGCTTGGTAGCGACGAGCTTCTTGGCGCGCGTCAGCACCGCCCTGCCCTTGTCGGTCAGGACCAGGATGTGGGAGCGGCGATCGTTGGTCGAACGCATCCTTGTGCAGAGATCCCGGCTTTCCAGCGCATCCAGCATCGACACGAAGTTCGGCCGGAGGATGCCGAGCGTATTGGCGATCTCGGTCTGGTTACGGCCCGGATTCCGGTCGAGCAGCAGCAGCACAGAGAACTGCGCTGGGGTCAGTTGCAGCGGGGCGACGCAGCGCAGGAAGTCTTCGAACACCTTCAGCTGTGCGCGCTTGAGGGAATATCCGAGCAGTTCGGCGAGTTCGCCCATCTGCAGCGCGGTGCCTTCCGTCCCGCTATCGACGGATTCCTTGCCGCCGGCACGGGAAGACTTGACGGCATCGGTCGCTGCCTTGGAAACTGTCATCCGTTGAGGCCCGTCATCCCGAAATAGGTCCGCCCGCAGCTGGCCTTGATGTTATATTTGATAATTGTTATTGATTATATCAAATATCGGCGACTTTCAACTGCCGAGATGGGGACAGCCGGCTGACCTAGGTCGAGACCGGCGACGCCGAGGGGAGCGCCGGTCTTGAATACGACGATCATGCTGTTCCTTGTGCAGGACGGCATCACCAACGGTGCGATCTATGCGCTGCTCGGGCTTGCCCTGGTGCTGGTGTTCGCCGTAACCCGCGTCATCCTGATTCCGCAAGGCGAATTCGTTACTTTCGGCGCGCTGAGCTACGCCGTGCTGGCAACCGGCAAAGTGCCGGGCACCGCATGGCTGGCCATTGCGATGGGCGTGGTGGCCTTTGCGCTCGACCTGTTCGACGCCAGGCGATCGCTGAGGCTTACGCGAGTGGCACGCTCGTTTGCACTCAACATCATCCTGCCGGCCGCGATCCTCGCGCTGACTTACGCGCTCGCCGGCCCCACGACGCCGATCGCGGTCAACATCGTGCTGTCGCTGCTGATCGTCGCGGCGATCGGACTGTTCCTCTACCGTATCGCGTTCCAGCCGCTCGCCCACACCTCGGTGCTGGTGCTGCTGATCGCCTCCGTCGGCAGCCATCTCGCGCTGCAGGGGCTCGGGCTCGTGTTCTTCGGCGCCGAGGGCCTGCGCGGACCGGCGCTGTCGAGCGCGGCGCTGACGATCGGACCGCTGCGCTTCACCGGCCAGAGCCTCGCGGTTTACGGGCTGACGATCGCCTTCATCGTCGCGCTGTGGCTGTTCTTCGGCTTCACGCTGATGGGCAAGGCGCTGCGCGCGACCGCTGTCAACCGGCTCGGCGCCCGCCTCGTCGGCATCCGCACCACGCTGTCGGGACAGATCGCCTTCCTGCTCGCTTCGGTGATCGGTGCGATTTCCGGAATCCTGATCGTGCCGATCACCACGCTCTACTACGACACAGGTTTCCTGATCGGCCTGAAGGGCTTCATCGCCGCGATCATCGGCGGGCTGGTCAGCTATCCGCTGACCGCGGTGGCTGCGTTGATCGTCGGCTGCGTCGAAGCCTTCTCCTCGTTCTACGCCAGCAACTTCAAGGAGGTCATCGTCTTCACGCTGATCATTCCCGTGCTGGTGCTGCGTTCGCTGGCGGCGCCGGCGGTCGAGGAGGAGAAGGACTGATGGCTCAGCGGCTTCCCCTCATTGTCTTCGCGCTGGTCATGGCGGCGATCCCGTTCATCCCGGGCGTGCCGCCGTTCTGGATCGTGCTGCTCAACAATATCGGCCTCGCAGCCCTGGTGGCGATGGGGCTCGTGATTCTCACCGGCGTCGGCGGCCTCACTTCGTTCGGCCAGGCCGCCTTCTGCGGCTTCGGCGCCTATACCACCGCGGTGCTGACGACGGCCTATGGCGTTTCGCCATGGCTGACGCTGCCGCTGTCACTGCTGGTCAGCGGCATCGCCGCCGTGGTGCTCGGCATCGTCACGGTGCGGCTGTCAGGGCACTATCTGCCGCTCGGCACCATCGCCTGGGGCATCGGGCTTTTTTATCTTTTCAGCAAGCTCGAATTCCTCGGCCGCAACGACGGCATATCGGGCATTCCGCCGCTCTCGATCGGCAATTTCCGCATGCTCGATCCCGGCACGATCTACTTCGCGATCTGGATCGCCGTACTCGTCTCGGCCTTGCTGACCATGAACCTGCTCGACTCCCGCACCGGCCGCGCCATCCGCGCGCTGCGACGCGGCCATATCGCCGGCGAAGCGTTCGGCGTGCAAACGCCGCGCGCCAAGCTCCTGGTGTTCGTCTATGCGGCGGTGCTGGCCGGCCTGTCCGGCTGGCTCTACGCGCATTTCCAGCGCGCCGCCAACCCGACGCCGTTCGGCGCGCATGCCGGCATCGAGTATCTCTTCATCGCCGTGGTCGGCGGCGCCGGCTACGTCTGGGGCGCGGTGCTGGGCGCGGGCATTGTCGTGATCCTGAAGGAGATCCTGCAGAGCTATTTGCCGTATGTGTTCGGCGGCCAGAGCCAGCTCGAGACCATCGTGTTCGGTATCCTGCTCGTCGTGCTGCTGCAATTGGCGCCGACCGGCGTCTGGCCCTGGCTGATGTCGCGGCTGCCGTTCAAGCCGGCGCGCAAGGTAACCGACACCTCGCTTCCTCCCGCCACCCGTGTGCGCGCGCCCGCCTCCCCCGCGACGCTGTTGCAGATCGACAAGGCGCGCAAGCAGTTCGGCGGCGTCATTGCGGTCAACGATGTCTCGTTCGAGGTGCAGGCCCGCGAGATCGTCGCCCTGATCGGGCCCAACGGCGCCGGCAAGAGCACGACGTTCAACCTGATCACGGGCGTGCTGACGACGACCGGCGGCACCATCACTGTGCTCGGCAACAAGGTCGACAACGCGCCGCCGCAGGAGGTCGTCAAGCTCGGCGTCGCCCGCACCTTCCAGCACGTCAAGCTGGTGCCTGACATGACCGTGCTGGAGAACGTCGCGATCGGCGCGCATCTGCGCGGCCACGCCGGCGCGATCGCCAGCATGTTCCGGCTCGACCGCGCCGACGAGGCGAAATTGCTCGCCGAAGCCGCGCGCCAGATCGAGCGCGTCGGCCTCGGCGACCAGATCGACCAGCTGGCGGGGAGCCTCTCGCTCGGCCAGCAGCGCATCGTCGAGATCGCACGCGCATTGTGCGTCGACCCGTTGCTATTGCTGCTCGATGAGCCGGCCGCGGGCTTGCGGCACATGGAGAAGCAGCGGCTTGCCGCCCTCCTCCGTCAACTGCGCGATGGCGGCATGTCGGTGCTGCTGGTCGAGCACGACATGGGCTTCGTGATGGATCTCGCCGACCGCGTCGTGGTGCTGGATTTCGGCACCAAGATCGCCGAGGGCACGCCGGCTGCGATCAAATCCAATCCGGACGTGATCAAGGCCTATCTCGGAGCCACCGCATGAGCGCGCTGCTATCGGTCTCCGACGTGCACGTCTCCTACGGCAAGGTCGAAGCCGTGCGTTCGGTGTCGCTCGACGTCGCCGGCAACGAGATCGTCACCATCATCGGCGCCAACGGCGCCGGCAAGAGCACGCTGCTCAACGCCATCATGGGCGTGCTGCCGCTGAAGGGCACGGCGATCTTCGCCGGCAGCGACATGGCCCCGCTCGATATCGAGGACCGCGTGGCTTCAGGCCTGAGCCTGGTGCCCGAGCATCGCGAACTGTTCGGCACCATGAACGTCGAGGACAACCTTCTGCTCGGCGCGTTCCGGATTCCGAAGGCCACCGCGGCGCAGTCGTTCGAGAAGGTCTACGCGCTGTTTCCGCGGCTGAAGGAGCGGCGCAAGCAGCTGGCCGGCACGCTCTCCGGCGGCGAGCAGCAGATGCTGGCGATGGGCCGCGCGTTGATGGGCGCGCCCAAATTGCTGATGCTCGACGAGCCGAGCCTCGGGCTGGCGCCGATCATCGTCGCCGACATCTTCCGCACCATCGGCGAGCTGCGCGCCGCCGGCGTCTCGGTGCTGCTGGTGGAGCAGAACGCGAAGGCTGCCCTGCAGATCGCCGACCGCGCCTATGTGATGGAACTCGGCGAATTCATCCTGTCGGGATCGGCCAGGGACATCGCCGCCAACCAGCGCGTCGCGGCGAGCTATCTCGGCTTTCAGCACGAGGGCGCGACGCAGGTTTAGTTCGCAATCTGCCGTAGGGTGGGCAAAGGAGCGCGAGCGACGTGCCCACCATCCATCACCGATCTCGCTGCGAGATGGTGGGCACGCTGCGCTTTGCCCACCCTACGAGTCTTCGTTTGTCCTTACTTCGCCGGGACGTATTTGCCGTCCTTCACGGTCAGGATGATGCGCGAGCGGTCGTCGAGGCCGTAGCGGTCCTTTTCGGTGAAGTTGTAGACGCCCTGGCTTGCGGCGATGTCCTTTTCGGTCATCAGGGCCTGACGGATCGCCTCGCGGAATTCCGGCGTACCCGGCTTCGCCTTCTTCAGTGCCACCGGAATCACGCGCTTGAGCACTTCGAAGGCGTCGTAGGAGTGGCCGGCGAACTGGCTGCGGCTGTTGGCGCCGTACTTGGCTTCGTACGCCGTGTTGAGCGCAAGCCCGGGCTTCTTGGTCAGCGCGCTGTCAGGCTGCGATTCCGGCGACATCACCGGACCCGACGCCATGATCACGCCTTCCGCCGACGGGCCGGCGATGCGGATGAAGTCCATGCTGGCAGCGCCGTGGGTCTGGTAGATCAGGCCCTTGTAGCCGCGCTCGCGGAGCGTCGACTGCGGCAGTGCGGCTGCGGTCCCGGATGCGCCGACGAGGACGGCGTCGGGGTTGGCCGCGACGAGCTTAAGCACCTGGCCCGCGACCGACGTATCGGGCCGGGCGAAACGCTCGTCCGTCGCCAGGCTCAATCCCATCGGGATGGCCTGGGTCTTGAAATCGTTCATCCAGAGGTCGCCGTAGGAATCGGAGTAGCCGATATAGCCGACGGTCTTGATGCCATGCGCCTTCATGTGCTCGTACAGCACCTTGCCCATGATCGGGATTGGCTGCGGCATGGCGACCGACCACTTCGCGCGCGCCTCGTTGATCGGGAAAGGCGCCAGGCCGAAATGCGGAATCCCAGCCTCGTTCGCCACGGTGGAGACCGCGACCGTCGGCGGCGTGGTCGACGAGCCCATGATGATGTCGGCCTTGGACTCGGTCACGAACCGCCGGGCGTTCGTGGTTGCCGTAGTCGGATCGCCGCCGTCGTCGAGCACGATGACCTTGAGCGGCACGCCGCCAAGTTCCTTCGGCACGAAATCAAGCGCGTTGCGTTCGGGAATGCCGAGCGCCGCCGCGGGGCCGGTGGTGGTGACGGTGATGCCGATGACGATCTCGTTGGCCTGCGCGAATGCCGGAGAGCCCGGCAATGCCAGAGCCGCCACGACGGCAGCAGCAGACAGAAAAGCCTTCTTCATTCATTCCTCCCTTGATTTATGTCTTTATCGTTTAACCAAAAGCCAGCTCAATTCAGCCCCTTCTTTAGGTCATGCGGGGGACTGAGTCAGCCCCGGGGGACTGAGCCAGCCCCGGGGGGACCGAGTCAGCCCCGCATGAACCGCTCGACGATCTCCGGCGGCATCGGCGCCGATTTCAGCCGCTCGGGATCCTCCGGATGGCGACCGACCAGCACGCGGGTCTCCCACGCCTCGATCGCCAGCCGATCGCCCTTGAACACGTTGTGGAGCACCTCGAAGCTCGATCGCTTGAAACTCTCGATCCGGCTCTCGATCCTGATCCAGTCGCCATGGGTGGACGGGATGTGGAATTTCGCCCGCGTGTCCACCATGGGGATGCCGACCAGCCCGTATTTGTGGACGATGTCCTGCTTCGAGAAGCCCGCGGCTTCGAACATGATCGAGGTCGAATCGTCGAACATTGCAAAGTAGCGCGGGTAGTAAACGATGTTGGCAGGGTCGCAGTCGCCCCACTGGATCTGCACGTCACGCTTGTTGACGAACATGTGCCTACTCGATTCCGATGGCGCGACAATGAAGGTAGGCACCCTCTCCCGGAGGGAGAGGTGAAGAAGCGATCGCTGACCGTTTCATATCCATAGTGATACCTATCGCGGCGCCATGCGAAGCGCGGCATCGAGCCGCACCACTTCGCCGTTCAGATAGGGGTTGTCGACCATGTGCAGCACGAGGGATGCGAACTCGTCGGCCTGGCCGAGCCGGCGCGGGAACGGGATCGAGGCGGCGAGCGAGTCCTGCGCCTCCTGCGGCAGATTGGCCAGCAGCGGCGTGAGGAACAGGCCCGGCGCAATCGTCAGCACACGGATGCCGAACTGCGCCAGTTCGCGCGCGATCGGCAGCGTCATGGCGACGATGCCACCCTTCGAGGCCGAATAGGCTGATTGCCCGATCTGGCCGTCATAGGCCGCGATGGAGGCGGTGGAAATCACCACGCCGCGCTCGCCGGTCGGAAGCGGCTCCAGCTTCGACATCGCAGCCGTCGCCAGCCGCAGCATGTTGAAGGAGCCGATCAGATTGACCTTGATCACCTTGTCGAAATCGCCGAGCGCCATCGGACCTTCCTTGCCGATCACCCGCTTGGCAACGCCGATGCCGGCGCAGTTCACCAGCACGCGCGCCAGGCCGTGGGCCGCCGCGGCCTTGGCGATCGCGGCCTCCGCCGAGGCGGCATCGGAAACGTCGCAGATCACGGCAACGCCGCCGATCTCGGCCGCAACGGATTCAGCCAGCTTTTCATTGAGGTCGCAGACGGCAACCTTCGCGCCCTGTGCGGCGAGTTTCCGCGCGGTTGCAGCGCCCAATCCCGATGCTCCGCCGGTGACGATGGCGGCCTGGTCTTTCAGCTGCATGGTCTCCTCCCTGATGACTCTTTCTGGAACGTGTTAAAGCGTGATCACCTGCGCCGGCGGTGTGGGTGAATAAATCTCTTCGATCAGCGCGCTGCGGTTCTCCAGCACGGCGCGCTGGTTGATCGAGCCCTTGTCGGTGACCTCGCCGCGATCGATCGACAGCGGCGTATCGAGCAGCATCGCGCGCACGATCCGCGTCGACGAACCCGTGGCGCTTTCGACCAGCTTCTCGAAGCGCTCGCGAAAGGCTGCACGGATCAGCGGGTCGGACGCCGCGGCGGCAATATCGTCCGGCGGGATCGTCGGATTGATCAGTCGGCAACCGTCGAGATCGAGCACCACCAGCGCCGATATTTCGTCGCGGTTGATGCCGGCAATGACGACGTCCCGCACCAGCGGCGCACAGGCACCGACGAAGCGCGCGCGTAGCGGGCCGACGCTGACCCAGGTGCCGCTGGCGAGCTTGAAGTCCTCGCCGAGGCGGCCGTCGAAATCGAAACCGGCGTCGAAATTGTCGGGATCGGCGGGCTTGATCGCATCGCCGAGCTTGTAGAAACCTTCCTCGTCGAACGCCTTCGCGGTCATATCTGGCTGGCGCCAATAGCCCGGCATAACGTTCGGCCCCCTGGCGCGGACTTCCAGCTTGCCATTGTTGGGCACGAGCTTTGCGTCATTCCCCGAAACCGGCAGCCCGACATGCCCGGAGCGGCTGGTGAGCGGATTGACCGACATGAAGAACGGCGCGGTTTCGGTGGCGCCGAGGCCGGTCAGCATCGGTACGCGATAGCCGGTCTCCCGAACGGACAGTTCGTCGAGGCTGTTCCACACGAACGGCGACAGCGCAGCGCCCGAGAAGAACATCGCATGCAGCTTCGAGAAGAACTTCTTCCGCAGGCTCTCGTCATCACGCAGATAGGGCAGCAGCGATTCATAGCCCTTGGGCACGTTGAAATAGACGGTCGGCGAAATCTCCCGGAGATTCCGCACGGTCTCCTCGATGCCGCCCGGCATCGGCTTGCCTTCGTCGAGATACATCGAGCCGCCATTGTACAGCGTGAGCCCGATATTGTGGTTGCCGCCGAAGGTATGATTCCACGGCAGCCAGTCGACGATGACGGGCGGCTCGTCCTTGAGGAACGCCAGCGTCTCGCGCAGCATCACCTGGTTGGCGCAGATCATGCGCTGGGTATTGATGACGGCTTTGGGATTGCCGGTCGAACCCGACGTCAGCAGGAATTTCGCGATGGTGTCAGGACCGATGGCTTCGTGCATCGCATCCAGGCGCGGATGCAACGGCGTGGCCATCAGATCCGCGAGACTTGTGACATCGCGCCCCGGCACCGTGCCATACGAAGCCGCGATCTCGATTTCCTGTGAGACGTTGGCGGCCAGCGCATCGGCGAATTTGGTGGCGTCGTCCGCAAAGACGAGGCCGGGCGTCAGCAGCTTCATCAGGTAGGAGAGCTTGCCGTAGTCCCGCGAGATCAGCGAATAGGCCGGCGATACCGGACAGAAGGGAATGCCGGCATAGAGCGCGCCGAATGCGACCAGCGCGTGATCGATCGAATTGCCGGAGAGGATGACGACCGGCTTCTCGGCCGAAAGACCACGGGCGAGCAGCGCGGACGCGATGTGCCGCGAAGAAACCAGCAACTCCGCGTAGGTGATCTGCCGCCAGCCCCGCGCAGCGTTCCGCTCCGCCATGAAGACGCGATCGGGCGTGGCTTGCGCCCAATGATGCAGCCGGTCGGTGAGGCGCACCGGATAGTCGCCCAACTGCGCCCTCGGCCGCAGGTAGATGGTGCCATCCTCGCGACGGTCGACGGTCACGGCAGGCGTGCCGAAGGAAATTGGGCGCAGCGGAGAAGCGCCGGCGCGCGCGGCTTGTTCAGTCGAGGCAGACATGCCGGGCTTGGCGCTCATGTCAGGTCGGCTTCACCTTTGCGGTCTTGCGATCGAGAAACGCACGAATCCGGCGCTTGGCTTCCTTGTCGCTCTGCGCCACCGTCGCCATCAGGGATTCCATCAGGAGACCGGTCTGCGGATTGGCCTCGGCGATCATCGGCAAGGCCTGCAGCACCGCAAAATTCGTCAGCGGCGCATTCGCGGCAACGCGCTCGGCCAGCTCAAGAGCCTTCGGCAGCGCGCCGCCGGCTTCGACGAGATATTGCGAGAAACCGTAAGCCGCGCCTTCGGTCGCCGAATACACCCGCCCCGTCAGCATCATGTCGGTCATCCGCGCCACGCCGATCAGACGCGGCAGCCGTACCGATCCGCCGCCACCGACGAAGATGCCGCGCTGGCCCTCGGGCAGCGCGAAATAGGCCGAAGGTTCGGCGACGCGGATATGCGCGGCGCAGGCAAGCTCGAGCCCGCCCCCGATCACCGCGCCCTTGAGCGCCGCGATCACAGGCACGCGGCTGTACTGAATGCGGTCGAACACCCGGTGCCACATCTGCGAGTGGCGCAGGCCCTCGGTGGCGTCCTGCTCGGTCAACTCAGACAGATCGAGGCCGGAGGAAAAATGATCCCCGATGCCGTGGATAACGACCGCGCCGATGCCATCGGGCAGATTGGAGAAGCAATCCTGGATCGCGAGGATGATGCCGTCATTCAGCGCGTTGCGCTTGGCCGGACGGTTGAGGCCCACGGTCAGCACCGCGCCCGATTGCTCGATCGTGAGCAGGTCAGGTTGACCCGCTGGTGCGGAGGAGGCGTTTCCCATGGGTTTGCATTACTTCCTTTGCAGAATAGTTATATCTTATAACGATGTTGGGAGGAGTCAAGGCGGGGCGCCGGCTACGACAACCCCATGATGCCCACCGCTGTCGTCCCCCGCGAAGGCGGGGATCCAGTACGCCGCGGCTTTTCGGTTGTATCGCTACGGCCTCTGGAATACTGGATCACCCGCCTTCGCGGGTGATGACGACCGAGTGTGCGACCGCGTTCTCGCGGCTCAATGAACCCGAGTTTTGCATCGATGCTGTCCCTCCAACGAGGGAGCAGGGAATGCCGGGTGCTTGCTGCACCCGCGGTCTCGCGTGCAATAGTGCGCGAGGAGTGACGCACACGAGCATACAGGTACAGTCGGAACACTCCGGCATTCCCTGCGCAATGGCTTTACGGCTTATAACGTGATCTCCCCGGAGAACGGCTCTTTTGCCTCCGTCATCGCACAAGGCGCGAGCCTTTGCGCAACTTGACGCCAGCACCGCGACGTCAGGACCACACGCCTTCGCCGTACGCTTCATGCGCGTACGTCTCGCGCATTCCACGTCCACCGCATCTCACCGCACGTTCGTGACGATCGCGAAGCGCCCTTCATTCGCGGCGAGACGCGCGGAATATGCCGCTGATTTGCCCGACGGCGCGAGGGGAATATTTTTCGGCGGAGGGATGGACAGGTTTTGAGTGATTTGCCCGTCGTGTTGTTATGTCGCAGTTTTCTGGCTTGTCATTCCGGGGCGCGCCTCTTGGCGCGAACCCGGAATCCATTTTGCAACAGATTATGTGGCCCGATGGATTCCGGGCTCGCGCTTCGCGCGCCCCGGAATGACGAAGAGAGAATTTCACAACACCTGGTGCACGTCGATGACGACGCGGTCGGCGTGGCGGGCGGCGGAGCCGATGAACAGGTTTTCCATCAGCCAGCGATATCTGGGCGCGCCGGTCTCGAACTTCGGCACGGTGCGGAAGTAGATCAGCTTCGGATCGACCGGTTCGCCGCGCTTCAGCTTCTGCAGCAGTTCGACCGGACCGAAGCGCATGCCCCTGTTCTCGACATACACCACCGCGCCGTCGTCGGTCTCGAAGGCGTATTTGGCTTCGAGCTCGATCAGTTCGTTGGGGCGGATGATCTGGAAATCCGCGCCGAAGGCGCAGACCTTGCCGTTGACGCCGTCGCCCTTCACGTCACCGCCCAGGATCGGGATGATCCGGCGTACGCCGGTGCCGATCTCGCCCGCCGAAGTCACCTCGCCAATCCGCGCGGTGATGGTGAAGACGTATTTCGTCGAAAGCTGTGGGGTCATCGGACACCTGTGCCCTATCGTTACTATGCTACTGGCCCCTCATGGTGAGGAGCGCGAAGCGCGTCTCGAACCATGTGGCACCGTCCGTGGCCTGCATCCTTCGAGACGCCCGCTCTGCGGGCTCCTCAGGATGAGGAATTGAGACCTATGGCTCAGCGACATTATCCCGCCATGCGCTGCGGTAGCCACAGCGCCAGTATCGGAAATGCGATCAGGATTACCAGCCGGATCAGGTCCGTCACCACGAATGGCATCACGCCGCGGAAGATCGTGGAGAACGATACGTCCTCGACCACGCTCTTGATCACAAAGACATTCATGCCGATTGGCGGAGAGATAAGACCGAGTTCCACCGTCATCACGATGATGATGCCGAACCAGATCGGGTCGAAGCCCAGGTGAACGATCACCGGAAAGATGATCGGCACCGTGAGGATGATCATGGCCATGGCGTCCATGAGACAGCCGAGCACCAGGTACATCACCATGATCAACGCGAGGATGCCGTAGGGGCCGAGGCCGAGACCGGTAAGCAACTCCGTCACCTTCTGCGGCGTCTGGGTCACCGTCAGGAAGTAGCCGAAGATCAGCGCGCCGATCAGCACCGTGAACACCGCGGCCGCAGTGCGGGTCGCCTGCAGCAGCGAGGCCAGGATCTTTTCCCTGTTGAGCCGTCCCGTGAGCAGACCGATCAGGAAGGCGCCGGTGGCGCCGACGCCGCCGGCCTCGGTCGGCGTGAAGCGCGGCAGGAACGGCAGGCCGTAGAGCCCGCCGATCACGAAGATGAACAGCAGCACCGGCGCCCAGATATTCTTCAGGCCGGCAAAGCGCTCGCGCCATTTTGTGTGCGGACCCGCCGGCAGGAAGTCCGGACGAATCCAGCCGATCAGCGCGATCGTGAGCATGTACATGGCAATCGCGAGCAGGCCGGGGATGATGCCGGCGATGAACAGCTTGCCGATGTCCTGCTCGGTGATGATGCCGTAGACGGCGAGCACGGTGGACGGCGGCAGCATGGCTCCCAGCGTGCCGCCGGCCGCGATGACGCCGGTGGCAAAGGATTGCGGATAGCCATAGCGGCGCATTTCCGGATAGGCCACCGCCGAAAAGGTCGCCGCCGTGGCGACCGACGAACCGCATATCGCGGCAAAGCCGCCACAGGCTCCGACCGTCGCAATGCCGAGCCCGCCACGCATATGACCGACGAAGCCATTGGCGGCGCGGAACAGTTCGCGGCTCATGCCCGAATTGCTGACGAACGCCCCCATCAGCAGGAACATCGGGATCACGCCGAAAGTGTAGTCGGTCACGGTGCGCATCGAGGTCTGCCCGACCATCTTCAGCGCCGGCGCGAAGCCAACGAGATAGCCGAAGCCGCAGACGCCGACGAGGCCCATCGCCATGCCGACCGGCACGCGCAGCAGCATCAGCACGAACAGCGCAACGAATCCGAGGACGGCGACAGCGTCGGTACCCATAACGCCTACTCCACCGTCTTCACTTTGGCATCGTGGACATCTTCCGGATGGAAGATCAGCCGATAGGTGCGGATCGCGATCAGCAGCACGGCGGCGACGTCGCCGGCCCAGGCCACGGCAAAGAACGGCCAGGTCGGCATGCGCATATCGAAGGTGAGGACGTTGTCGTTATAGGTGGTGTGCACCTTGTCGAACAGCGTCCAGGTCTGCACCGACACCACGAACAGCAATACCAGCGTGGCGAACACGTCGATCATGCGCTGGTATTTCGGGCCGACATTGGCCCAGAGAAGGTCGACGGTGATGTGGCCGCCGCGATAGGAGGTGGCGGCGATGCCCCAGAAGATCAGGATGCCGAGCAGCATGCGCCCGATGTCGAAGGCATCCGGGATCGAATAGTTCAGCGTGTTGCGCAGGAGGACACCGATGAAGATGTTGAGCGCGACGATGCCGACGAAGCCGGCGGCGATCCATTCGATCGTGTCGATGAAACGATCCATCCACGCGCGGCTCATGTCGGGAAATTCCTGAAGTGCAATTCCATTGATCGAAGTCAGTGGTGCTCAGATTTCAGTTCACCTCTCCCGCTTGCGGCGGGCGAGACGAGCGAAGCTCGCTCTTAGGTCGGCGCTCAGCGCCGGGTGGGGGCTCTCTCCACACGAAGACTCTCCGTGTGGAAGCACCCTCACCCCGGCCCTCCCCCGCAAGCGGGAGAGGGAGCGCAGCGGGCTTCTTATTACTTCGCGAGCGCGTTGTACTTGGTGAGCGAGGCCTTGAGCTCAGTCAGCGCCGCATCCGGGTCGCCGCCGTTCTTCTTGACGCCGTCACCCCAGGTCTTGACCAGCGGCTCGGAAGCCTTCTTCCACGCAGCGGTCTGCTCCGGCGTCAGCGGGTAGACTTCGTGATTGGCCTCCGCCTTGATCTTTGCGATGCCCGCGTCCTCGAACTTGCCCCAGGGTTCGCCGACCCGGCCGGCAGCTTCCGTGCTGCAATTGTTGTCGATCGCCTTCTTCTGCTTGTCGGACATCTGGTTGTATTTGTCCTTGTTCATCACGAAGGCGAAGGTCGTGACGTAGAGCGGCGCATCCATATGGTACTTCGTCACCTTGTCGATGCCGAACAGCACCACCGACCCCCACGGGAAGGTGACGGCATCGGCGACGCCGCGCTCGATGATGTCGCGGACTTCAGGCGCCGACGACTGCACATTGGTGCCGCCGAGCTGGGTCACGAAATTGGCCATGGTGGCGTGGGCGGGACGGATCTTCATGCCCTTGATGTCCTCGGGCGTGACGATCTTCTTGGTACGGGAGTGGAACGACGAGGGCGAATGGATGAAGGCGAGGCAGAACTTGACGTCCTTCATCTCCTTCTCGGCGTATTTGCGGTACCAGGCATCGAGCGCCATCGAGCCGCCCTTGGCATCCGACATCAGGAACGGCAGTTCGCCGGCGCCGATGATCGGGAATCGTCCGGGCTGATAGCCGGGGTTGACGTAGGTGACGTCGGCGATGCCGTCGCGCGCCATGTCGTAATGGTCGAACGCCTTGCCGAGTTGTTGCGCCGGGAACACCTTCGACTTGATGGTACCGCCGCTTTCCTTCTCGACGGCCGCGCCCCACTCCTCCAGCGCCTTCTGCAGCGGGTGCGAGGCCGGCACCCAGTGCGACAGCTTCAGCTCGAAGGTTTTTTCCTGCGCGATGGCGGGCGTCACGCTGGCGGCCAACAGCAACGCCAGAATTGCTTTCTTCATGGACATTTTCTCCCTTTGGCACGCGGGCTGTTGTGGTCACCCGGTCTTGTTATTTAACATGTTATCTAGATAGCCCGCTTTTTCAAGGCGGGCACGCAGCTCCGGCGCCTGCTTTCCCCTGTCCAATCGACGCAAGCAACTTCTTGCGGTGCGGCGAACCGGCGATGCATTGTATGGCGCCGACGTGCTTTGCTTGAACTGTTATATGATATAACTACCATTGCAAGCCTGTGACGGCGAGCGTGGGCGTCGGAGCCATTAATACCGGGAGGAGCGGGTATTGAGGACAAAAGTAGCCATCATCGGTGCGGGTCCGGCAGGATTGTTGCTTGGGCAACTACTTCACCTCTACGGCATCGACAACGTCATCCTGGAACGCCAGACAGCGGAATATGTGCTGAGCCGCATCCGCGCCGGCCTGCTCGAGGAGGGCACGGTGGGGTTGCTCGACGAGGTCGGCGCCGGCGCGCGCGCCCATCGCGAGGGGCTGGTGCATCACGGCGTCGAGCTCGCCTTTGGCGGCGCGCGGCACCGCATCGACATGCACGCCGCCACCGGCAAGACCGTGATGATCTACGGCCAGACCGAGGTGACGCTCGACCTGATGAACGCGCGCAAGGATGCCGGCCTCACCACGGTCTACCAGGCCGCCGACGTGCAGCCGCACGATTTCGCTACCGACCAGCCGCGCGTCAGCTACGTCAAGGACGGCGTCACCCACGAGATCGATTGCGACTTCATCGCCGGCTGCGACGGCTTCCATGGCGTCAGCCGCGCCAGCGTGAAGCCATCCGCGATCCAGACGTTCGAGCGGGTCTATCCGTTCGGCTGGCTCGGCATCCTCTCCGAGACGCCGCCCGTCAGTCCCGAACTGATCTATTCCAGGCACGCGCGCGGATTTGCGCTGTGCACGATGCGCTCGACCCGCCGCAGCCGCTATTACGTGCAGTGCCCGCTCGACGACGATATCGCGCAATGGCCGGACGAGCGCTTCTGGGACGAGCTGAAACGCCGGATCGATGAGAAGGCGGCGGACGAACTCGTCACCGGACCCTCGATCGAAAAGAGCATCGCGCCGCTGCGCAGCTTCGTCGCCGAGCCGATGCGCTTCGGCCGGATGTTCCTCGCCGGCGACGCCTGTCACATCGTGCCGCCGACCGGCGCCAAGGGGCTGAACCTGGCCGCCAGCGACGTACATTATCTCTCGCAGGCGTTCCGCGAATATTACGACGAGAAATCCAGCGCCGGCATCGACGGCTATTCGGCCACGGCACTGGCGCGGGTGTGGAAGGCGGTGCGGTTTTCCTGGTGGATGACCTCGATGCTGCACAAATTCCCCGACGAAGGCGAATTCGGCGCGCGCATCCAGCTCGCCGAGCTTGAGTATGTCGTCAACTCGAAGGCGGCATCGGCGTCGCTGTCGGAGAATTACGTGGGGCTGCCGTTTTAGCTGATCCGTTGCGCAAAATTGCCGTCGTCATGCCCCGCGAAGGCGGGGTATCCAGTACGCCGCGACTTTTCGGTTCTATCGCTACTGTCTCTGGAATACTGGGTCACCCGCCTTCGCGGGTGACGACATCCGTGGTTATTCAAACACCTTGCAGAATCCCGTTTAAAACTTTGTAGGCGGTGACTTCGCACGCGCGTTGCGTTCAATGGCGGCAACGCCGTCAACACGCGAGCCTGACATGAGCGACAGCATCCCCGAAGGTTTCGAGCGCCACACCCGCAGGAGTCCGCTCACCGATCCCTGGGAGCCGCTTTATTCGAAGCGGACCGACAAGGCTGTCATCATCGGGCTGCGGCTCGCCAAGCCGCACACCAACGGCCGTGGGCTCATTCACGGCGGGCTGATCGCGGCGCTGGCCGACAACGCGATGGGCCACAGTTGCGCCCATGTCATGGGCGGGGTGTCGTCGCTGGTGACGATCTCGCTTGCGGTCGATTTCGTCGGCAGCGCCGAAGTCGGGCAATGGCTCGCGGTCGAGAGCGACGTGGTCAAGACCGGCAGAACGATCTGCTTCGTGCAGAGCCTGATCAAAGCCGACGGCGTCGTGATCGCGCGCGCCAACGCCACGTTCCGCGTGGTGCCGAAGAAGGAGCCAGTATCGTAACCGAAGTGATGTCATTCCGGGATGGTCCGCAAGGACCAGACCCGGAATCTCGAGATTCTCAGGTGCGCAATCGCGCACCATAGTTCGATGCTTCGCATCGCCCCGGAATGACATTCTAGCCGAAATGCCAGTCGGCGGTTTCGATGACGAGATCGATGAAGGTGCGGACCTTCGCCGACAACAGCCGCGACGTCGGGTAGACGATGTGGATCGGCAGCGCCGGCTGCTCGAACGCGGCGAGCACGATCTGGAGCCGCTGCGCTTTCAGCGATTCGGCGGCTTGATAGGCCAGCACCCGCGTCAGTCCGCCGCCCGCTTCGGCATACTGGATCGCGGCGTCGGCGCTGTTGGTGGAGAAGCGCGGTGCGGTCGCAATGCGAACCTCGCGGCCATGATCGACGAAGCGCCAGTCGGGGGCCGCCGTCATGGCGCCGAACTGGATGGTGTCATGGGAGGCAAGCGCGGCCGGCGTTTTCGGCTCGCCGCGCCTTGCGAGATAATCAGGTGACGCCACCACGATCCGGCGCATCTCGCCGACATGGCGTGCCACCAGCGCCGAATCAGGGAGATGGCCGATCCGGATCGCCAGATCCGTCCCCTCCTCCACCAGATTGATCATGCGATCCGAGAGCCGCAGGTCGACGGAGACCTCCGGATAGCGCTTCAGATAGGCCGTCACGACCGCACTGACGTGGAGCCGTCCAAAGCCGATCGGGGCCGAAATCACCAGCCGTCCGCCCGGACGGGTGCGCTCGTCCCGGGCCGAGCCTTCGGCCTCCTCGACATCGGCGAGGATGCGGCGGGCCCGCTCGAGGTAGCGCGCGCCGGCATCCGTCAGCGCGACCTGCCGCGTGGTTCGCTGCAGCAGCCGGGCGCCGAGACGCTGCTCCAGCGCCGCGATCAGCCGCGTCACGTTGGAGGCCGACAGGCCGAGTTTTCGCGCGGCGGGGGCGAATCCCTGCAAATCGGCGACGGCAACGAAGGCCTGCATGGCGTCGATACGGTCCATGCAATTATTTCATATTCTGCAATAGTGAAGTGTCAATCAGGAGATTTGCTTAAGTTTCGGAATGATCCATCTTATGGGCCAGGGACGGCCGCTTGGCCCGCCCGAACTTCAGGAGACCCAGATGTCAGACGTTCAGACCTACTCCAGCGACGTCGCCTTCACCCCGGCGGTCAAGGCGATCCAGGTCCGCAAGGGTTCGCGCGAGGGCTATGCGGGCATGGAGCAGAGGGGCGGCTGGCGCACCGAGATCGACGAGAATCTGGCGGGCTTCCTGGCTGAGACCAACAGCTTCTACCTCGCGACCGCCTCGGCCGACGGCCAGCCCTATATCCAGCACCGCGGCGGGCCCAAGGGCTTTGTCAAAATCCTCGACAGGAACACGATCGCGTTCGCCGACTACAGCGGCAACCGGCAATACATCACGCAAGGAAATCTCTCGGAGAATCCGAAGGCGCATATCTTCGTGATGGACTATGCCCATCGCCGTCGCGTGAAAATCTGGGGCGAGGCGCGCGTGGTCGACGACGACCCGGCGTTGACGCAATCGCTGATGCCGAAAGGCTACAAGGCGCGGCCCGAGCAGGTCATCCTGTTCAGGATTGCAGCGTGGGACACCAACTGCCCGCAGCACATCCCGCACAAGTTCGACGCGGCCGACGTGGCGCAGGCGCTTGCCGTGCGCGACGCGCGTATTGCCGAACTCGAAGCCGAACTGGCCGCATTGAAGGGCCAGCCGGCTCCCGCAAATTAAGCTGCCTGCTGCACCGGCGACCAGGCGAATTCAGGGTAGTACAGCAGCATCATCCGGTCGACATAGGCGGTGAGGTTGGCGAATTGCTCGGTGCGCTGGCGCAGCGGCGACTCGAAGAACGGCGTCAGGATTCCGGCCAGCGCGCCGAAGGCGGTGGCGTCCAGGCCGCACGGCGTTTCGCCCATCAGGAACGCCTTGTCGCCAAGCTGCACCGACAGCGCGAACAGCGAACGGACGGCGAGATCGACATCCTCTTCCGGCGCGTGGCGGCCGAGGCCGCTGAGCAGATAATTCTCGGCGACCCGGAACTGGGCGTCCTCGCGCATTTTTTCGCGCAGATGCAGCGGCGCGCTATCGAAGAAATGCGACGGTCCCTTGGCGAAATTGTCGGCATCGACCCAACGCGCGCCGACCAGCGCCCAATAGACATGGTGCTCGATCATCCGCTCGAAGGCCCAGGCCTGGGCGCGCGCCTGCAGGCTGAGCGGGGCGTCGAAATCGAACCCGTATTTGGCTTCGAGATGCGCGCGGATGAACGTGGAATCGGCGATGGTCTCGGCCTCGTCGACGATGTAGGGCAACTGGCCCTTGGGCGAGGCCGGCGGCTTGGCCCTCTCCTTGCGATAGGCGATGCCCGCCATCTTCAGCTGGACCTCGGTTTTGGTCACGAACGGGCTGATCTCCGGCAGCCCGAACCCGGCGCCGAAGCCGTAGAGGGTAATCATGCAAGGTCTCCCGATTTCTTCAAAACGTGCCCGACGCTAAATCGCCCCTGCTGCCACCATGGTGTCAGCAGCAGCAATGCCGGGCATTCCCCTCCTGCTGCCGTGGTGTACGGTCCCGCCGAACCCACGCGGCCAACCGCCCCTGCACCAACGCGCACATTCCCGTGAGCGAACGCCACGCCAGCTCGACCATCGCCCAGCGCATATCGAGGGTCGTGGCGTGGATGGAAACCAGCTGTTCCAGGACAAAGCATTGGGCGGTGACGACAGGCAGACGGCTTCCGCTTGACCCGGGTTCGGTGAAAAACGTCATGGACAAATTCCCTTCAGTTGAGGTGTTGTCCCGGTATACCCACCCCCTGCTGCCAACATGCTGTCAGCATGGGGCGGTGCCTTCCAGAAAGAGACCGAATATGCGACGCGCCGACCGGCTGTTTCAGATCATTCAGGTGCTCCGGCGCACCCGGAAGCCTTTGACGGCGGACGCGATTGCGGCCGAACTGGAGACCTCGAAGCGGACGATCTATCGCGACATAACGACCCTGATCGAGCAGCGGGTGCCGATCCGCGGCGAAGCCGGCGTCGGCTACATCCTCGAAAAGGGATTCGACTTGCCGCCGCTGATGCTCACACCTGACGAGATCGAGGCCTGCGTGCTCGGCGCGCAGTGGGTGGTCGGCCATGCCGATCCGGCGCTGGCCCGCGCCGCGCAGGACCTGATGGCGAAGGTCGCCGAAACCGTGCCCGAGCGGTTGCGGCCGTTCGTGCTGGAGCCCGCCAGCCGCGCCCGGCGGGCCTGGAACCGGGAGCCGGATAGAATCGATATGGTGCGGACGCGCACGCAGATCCACGAAGGCAAGAAGATCACGCTGAACTATCGCGACGAGCAGGGCCGCAACAGCCAGCGCACCATCTGGCCGATCGCGGTCGGCTATCACGAAGCGGTGCGGATCCTCGCGGCGTGGTGCGAACTGCGCAAGGATTTCCGCAGTTTTCGTACCGACCGCGTCGTCGAAGCGGTCTATCACGACGAAAAATATCCGGAGCGGCGCGACCTGTTGCGGGCGAAATGGCGGCGCAGCCTGGTCTGGGAAGCGCCGAAGGACACGTGAATCCAAAGGCGCTATAAGCGTGCCTATGGACACCCTGACGACCGCCACCGAAAGCCCCTGCCAGGCCTGCGGCGCCTGCTGCAGCTATTCATCCAACTGGCCGCGCTTCACCATCGAGGAGGATGCAGCGCTCGACCTGATTCCGGAAAAGTTCGTCAATGAGCGGCTGTCGGGAATGCGCTGCGAGGGCGACCGCTGCTCGGCGCTGTCAGGCAAGGTCGGCGAGACGACGGCCTGCCTGATCTACGACATTCGTCCGGAAGTGTGCCGCACCTGCATGCCCGGCGATGCCGAATGTTCGATGGCGCGGAAGCGGCACGGGTTGGTGGTATTGGCGGGTTGAAGGGCGTGGACAGTAGCCCGGATGGAGCGCAGCGCAATCCGGGACAGTTTGGCCGGCTGGAGAGAGTCCCGGGTTACGCTGCGCTTCACCCGGGCTACGAATGCGGGTTAACTCAGGCCGTCACGGCCTCGAGCTCTTCGTCGTCGAACTCGTCCTCGATCGGCTTGAAGGTCGAAAGCGGCTTGGTCGACAAGGTGATCGGCTTGCGGCTGCCGTAGGAGGACGACGGCGCGGACCGTGCGGAGGGCTCGCGCGAGAGCGCGTAGAGCGTGGAACCGACGCGGCCACCGAACTGGATCAGCTCGCGCTCGGTGCAGCTTCCTGCGATCGCAACGGCCAGCGCGTGGAGATGGCTGCGGCGGTAGCAGAACAGCGCCAGCATGGCGCGGACCTCGGAGGAAACGCTTTCCACCAGCACCGGCAGGCCGTTGGCGTTGGCGCGGTACATCTCGCCGAGCAACTCATCCCGGACCGGACAGAAATCGTTCTCAAATGCTTCGCGGCTTGAAAACATTGCGGTTCTCCTTATCCGGAAGATGCAATGCAATATTCTAATGAAAGGTTAACCAAGCGTGGCAGTAGTGTCACGGATGCCTTGCCAATCGCAGCCGAATCGGAACCTCGCCGCCGCCGGGCGGCCGCGCTAGGGTTGACCCCTGCTCTCATGGCTCCCGAATCAATCGATGCACCGTTCATTCACCATTTCGGACCTGCGCCAATGCCCGGCGTTTTTCGACACCGTCGCCGACCGGATCTGGCGGGCGTGGTGGGAGCCGGGCGGCTATCCGCTCGCCTACATCGCCACGCGCCTGCGCGAGAACATGGCTGACACGCCGATCCCCTTTGCCCTGGTCGCCCATGATGGCGAAAGGTTTCTCGGGACCACGTCGGTGATCCGGTCCGATCTCGAAGAGCGGCCGCAGCTGACCCCATGGGTGGCGGCGGTGTGGGTCGACGAGGACGCGCGCCGGAATGGCGTGGCTTCATCGCTGGTGAACCGCGCCACACAGGATTGCTTCGCGCTCGGCATCAGGCGCGCGTGGCTGTGCTCGCGTCCGCAGCGCGAAGGCTTTTATGGAGGTCTGGGCTGGACCGTCGCCGAACGCGAGGTCGGACCGCATCGGCTGATCGTTTACTTCCGCGACGCCGGCGGAGATGCCGACCGGATCAGTTCGCCGCCATGTAGATAGCCAGGCCGAAACCGGTCAAATGGTGCAGCGCCTGATCGACGCCGATCAGCGTCCAGAACCACGGATGCGCCTGCTCCAGCGTCACGCCGAACGACGATGCAATGATGCCCTTGAGTCGATCGATCGTGATGTGAATGGCGAAGTCGATGAAGGCAACGAACCAGAACCGCGGCGCGACGATCAGGATGAACGTCATTGCCACCGCGAGATGAACGAGGCAATGCGCCAGCAGCGGCAGCGCCCAGCCGGTCTTCTGATCCTTGCCGATCGCCATCCAGGAAGTCTGCAGCATGAAATCGGCGATGACGTGCTTCACCGTGAGAAGCAACATCCATCCGACCAGCGCACCAACCGGGACCGAGGACGACATCGAAGGAAATAGCAAAGCTGACGCCCTTTACTGGGACAGAAGAGATTGCGAAAAAACCGGGGTCCAGGCTGTCAGCGCAATGTTCTTTTCAAACCCGGAAGATTTTCGAACTAGCCGTTATTTATGGCATCCCCCGCGGCGGAATGCACCTGTGAGTAGTTCAAAAATCGGCCGGTGTGGCTGAATGGCGATACCGCGACGCAGATGAACGGCTGCCTAACGGTAAGGTTACTCGCGCCGGGCGCGCCTGCAATCCGACGGCGCCGGGCCATCGGGCCATCGAGCCGAAATTATCGTTCTTTTCTAGATATTTACGAACCAATAGGAACGACCTATGGCGCCGGTTTGGCGGCCTTTGGGCCGTGATCAAGGTCGCGTACGCCTCGCATATCGTGAACGACAAGAGCTACGAGCAATATGCACGGCGCGGCGGCTTCACCTGAACGCGATCAATTCGGCAAAGGCGATCGCCAGGAAAAACCCCGCCGTTTCCGAAGAGACGGTGGCGACCGGCATGCTGCGGCCCCGCCGGCGGAAGACCTCGATACGGTCGAGCCGGAGTGGCTGCTGGTCGCGCAATCCTCCCGACCACGACCGTGATCGGACAGCGCGACGGCACCATCAGTAGCGACGGGCTCGACACCTTCAAGCTCGGCTATGAATTCGTGCGCGACGAGGTCGCGATGCGCCGCGACCATCTCAAGCGGCATCCGCCGTCGCAGGAAGTCGTAGCCAAGGGGCTGCTACCATCCATGACGACAAGGTCGTCGTCATGAAGACGGCGCAGAGCGCGTAGGGGCAGATGATCGGTATCGCACAGTCGTCATACGTGCCCGTGGCTGGGGGATTCCGTTTCGCGTTTCGATGGATAACTCGTGCAGACCGGTTGAAGGTCATGCCTCGATAAAGCTTGGCAGCAGACGTTGGCGTGTCGTCTGTCAGCCCCCGGGCCCATCCTTCATGATGTAGCCCATCAGGTCGCCCACGTTGTGCTCCAAATCCCGGATGATGTTCTTGACGACGTCTCCGATCGAGACCACGCCCACGACCTTTCCCGCGTCCAGCACTGGCAAATGGCGAAAACCGCGTGCAGCCATCATTGCCATGCAGCCATCCAGCGTATCGTCCGGCTTGACCGTCACCGGGTTGCCCGTCATCACCTGAGCCACCGGCGTTTGCTTCGCGTCGAGCCCCGGCAACAGCACTTTGATGGCGCAGTCACCCTGGGTCACGATACCGACCAGCACGTCGTCGTCGATGACCAGTACCGACCGGACACTGTTGTCGCGCATCTGGCGCAAGGCTTCGACGACCATGTCTCCAGAGCGAACATGGATCAGGGCGCCACTCTTCTGGGCCAGAGCATTTTTTACTGTGCTCATCGCGCTCCTGTCGTGGACCTGTCCCGCCCGCCCTGATGGTCCGCACTGAAGGTTAGTCGAAATATCTTGCCTTGTCAGCACCGCGCCGATGTCGCCGGCGAAGCCTGCCACCGATCCCGGCAGAGGGATTTCCACCGCCTTGATGGCGAACCGGAATAGTATGTTGTTCCGGCCGCAGACAACAGGAAGCTCACATGCCGCACTATATCATCTACTTCAACCAGCAATGGGTCGGTGATCACCCCAAAGAGTGGTTTCAGTCTCGCGGACCGTTGGCCAGGGCAGCCGTGGCCGAGATGAAGGAAGCGGGCGTGCTCGTCTTCGCCGCGGGAGTGGAGGAAGATCTGAGCAAGGCGTTCAGTGCCAGTGACATCAGCGGCGAACTGCAGTTCAGCGACGGTCGGTACTCCAACGCACCGGAGTATCTCGGTGGCTTCACCGTCGTTGATGTCTCCGGGCAAGAGGCGGCGAAATTCTGGGCCGGCAAGCTCGCAATCGCTTGTGGCTGGCCGCAAGAGGTCCGGCCACTCCATGTGTGACGGTTGCAAGATATGAGACCGAACCTACGCTGAGGTCGATGGCTCAACGTCTCGCGTCGTCCATGATGACCGGATTGAGTCACAAGCCGACGTTCGGACCCTATCCGCGCTTGGTCCGCTCCATCACGGAAAGCGGATGTTTGTGAAACGATTGGGCACGTCGGCTAAGGGCCATAAGCCGACATGGAATGAAGGAAAGCCGCCAACCCCGCCGGCAGAGTTAGCGGGTGTAATTGACATCATAGTGAGCCTGGATGCCGCGGAGATCAGCTTGCCTTGCACCCGCGATGCTTAATGGTTTAGGGAGGGGCCTAAACCTCTGCGCAAACGGATCATTCGATGTCCATTCCCGCCCTGATCCTCTCGCTCGTCGCCAGCCTGCTGAAGCCGCTAGCGGTCGAATCGTCATCGATGGCCCCGACAATTTTAGTCGGCGACAGCGTTAGCATCGTCGCCTATGCCGCTGGCACGATTCCGGGACGTGGTAATGTCGTTGCGTTGACGTCGCCCAACTCAGGCACCTCGGCTCCGTTCCTCAAGCGGGTGGTCGGATTGCCGGGCGATCGCATCCAGATGCGGGATGGGCAGCTCTGGATCAATGGCCAGCCAGTGAAGCAGGAGAAGATGCAGGATTTCGTTGGAGAGCGTCTTTGCGGTGTGCCGGGCGTCGCCCCGGTCAAGCAATGGCACGAGACTTTGCCGAACGGCGTCAGCTACCAGACGCTGGATTGTCAGGCGCAGTCGGCTCTCGACAACGACAACGTTCACACCGTGGCGGCAGGATCACTCTTCGTCATCGGCGACAACCGGGACAATTCGGTCGACAGCCGGATGCCAAAGCAGATGGGTGACGTGCCTTTCGGCAACATCATCGGCCGGGTTGAGCGTGTGATTCCTGGTCCGGCGAGACGGAAGTAGACTGGTGGATCGTTCGCCATCGAGTTGGCCAACTAGGAACTGAATAGGCGACTTTGACGCGTGCGGAGTCTGCTTTGGGTCACTTGCCGACAATGGTCGGGGATGAAGGTATGTCCGCCTTACCCCCGAAAGCGCCGCCAAACCACGACTCTCAAGTTGACGGAGCGCTCGCATATGAGCGGGCAACAACCCTTGCCCGGGCCTCGTCGATCTTGCGCTTGAGGGCGGCCCGCCGCGCATTGGACAGCGGAAGGCTCAATCCGGAAGACGGAGTTGGAAGGCTCGACGCTGCCTTCGCCTTCGCAGGCCGTCCGAAGTTGGCAACGATCTCCTTCAGCCACCCTCTGATGGCAGGCTCTGTCTTCGCGCAGATGAACCAGCAGAACAGGACAAGCATGGCCAGACTGGCCCACAAGGCCAATGAGGCATCCAGGCCGGCGTCGACCAGGACTCGAATGGTCGCCGTGCCGGTGACGTTGTGGGTCAGATAGAGCGGATATGTAATCAGCCCCAGCGTTCTCAGATAGGCCGGCGCTTCGGGAGAAACGGTGCCGGCAGCGCGCCTGCTTTTGTTCGCGGCGGCGGCAATGAGCAGCACCGCTGCCGCCCAGACGAGGATCGGCACAATGGCCGATTGATCCGAGATGGCGGGTATCTGCATCAAAAGGAAGTGGGAGAAATAGTAGATCTCGGCACAGCCGGAGAGGCATGTCACGACCACGGCACCCCGCTCGAGCGCCGTCAACGGCCTGTTCGCTGACATGAACAGCCAGATGCCGAGCGCGAAGAAGCAGCCATGGTTCAACAACCATGTTGCGCCCGGCACCCGAAACATCAGGACAACCCAGTAGAACATGTCGGACTCAAACGCACCCGACAGCACCAGCATGGAGAAGGCGTTGAACACGGCGCTATAGATGGTGAGACCCCAGGCCAGATGCCGCAGCGTGACCCGCTTCGTGAGCAGCGTGCAAAACACCAATCCATAAAAGGCCATTTCCGCCGCCAGCGTCCAATAGACGGCGTCAAGCCATTGACCCTTGATCCCCTTGGGAATGAGCAGCATCGCCTGCAGGTAGGGCAGGAAGAATTCGGATGCCTTCTCGCGCGCAAAGAAAAGCAGGACGAGGAGGCTCAAGGTGGAGGCGACCCAGACCGCCGGATAGAGCCGGAGGGCGCGGCCGAACAGAAACTCTTTTGCCGTCGCGTTGCTCGCGGAGTTCGCAATGACGAACCCGGAAATGACGAAGAATATTTCAACGCCCACCCAGCCGAACCAGGTGAAAGGCGCGGCGTTCGGAAATTGAACGTCGGCGGCGAAGTAGTGCTCAAAGCTCTGGGGAGCGCCGATGGAAGCGCCGGCCCAGGAGTAGAACATCAGGTGAAAAACCGCGACGCCGAGAGCAGCCCCGAAGCGCAGCGGATCGAGCAATGCGAAATAGTTTTTCACGGAAATTCACCGCAATCATGAAATACTCCCGTTGCAAGTACCGGGTTGGTTCAACGCTCTCTTTGACGAACGTCACACATGCCTTGAGCGCACCCGAGTGGCCGTAGAAGCACCCGCCCGGCCGTGGTACTCATGAGTGGCGCAATTGCGGACTGCAGCAGGAGTTCGGCAATGGTTGAGCAGAAAATCATCTTCAACGACGGTGCCGCCTATGAGCAGATGATGGGGGTCTGGAGCCGGTCTGCCGGTGAGGACTTCCTCAATTGGCTGGGGCCATCCCCGGGTTTACGGTGGATCGACGTCGGTTGCGGCAACGGGGCCTTCACCGAATTGCTGATCGAGCGATGCAGCCCCGTGGAGGTTCAGGGTATCGATCCATCCGAAGAGCAACTCGCCTTTGCACGCACGCGGCCCGGGTGCCGCCCGGCCAGGTTTCAGCGGGGCGATGCCATGGCCCTTCCTTTCGCCGATGGCTCCTTCGATGCAGCCGTGATGGCGCTGGTACTGGTGTTCGTCCCGGATCCCGCGAAGGGCGTCAGCGAGATGGTCCGGGTGGTTCGCCCGGGCGGTGCCGTCGTGAGCTACATGTGGGACATGTTGGGCGGCGGGTTTCCATTGGATCCAATCCACCTCGAACTGCAGGCGATGGGCTTTCCAGCTCCGCGCCCGCCACGGATGGACGCGTCCCGAATGGAAGCGTTACGGGAATTGTGGATCGATGCAGGTCTCGACGACGTGCAAACGCGAGAGATCACCGTACACCGGACTTTCGCGGATTTTAACGATTTCTGGATCACGAACCTCAAGTCTCCCGCGTTCGGCCCCACGGTTGCCGCCATGCAGCCCGCAGACGTGGAAACGCTCAGGTCAAGGGTGCGTGCGCGCACACCGACGGGCGCCGATGGCCAGATCACAACTGCTGGACGCGCGCATGCGGTAAGGGGGCGCCGGCCCACGTAGCCAAGTCGGGGCCCCCGAGCCAGAAGCCGTGTCCAAGACGCGGTTGATCGCCCGGCGATCACTCCGATGGCTTGACGCCGAGATCGCGCAGGATACGGAGCATCACGTCGCTGTCGCGCTTGAAAATGCGCGCCGTCGTTTCAAGATCGGCCGGGGAAGACAGCAGAAAGTTGTTCAGCATCTGCTGGACCTTGGGGTCGGATCCGGCCTGGATCAACATCGGCGCGAGCCGATCCACGATCTCCTTTGGCGTGCCGGCCGGTACGGCGAAGGTGGTGAATGCGCGCAGGTCGTAGAAGTCGCCGACGGCGCCCTGCTCGGTCATCGTGGGCGTGTCCGGATACGGTGGCAGGCGGCTGCCGACCACGCCGATCAGGTTTCCTGTTCCCGCCTGGATGACGGGTGCTGCTGCAGCAAAGCTTCCCGCGGCGCCATCCAGCGTCTGTCCCGCAAGGTCATTCCACATCGGCGCTTCGCCGCGGTACTGGATGACCTGAAACTTGATGCCGTATTGCTTGGCGATCGTCTCGATGAGGACGTGCGGCGTCGAACCCACGCCGTACGATCCCCAGTTCAGGCTGCCGACCTTTTTTGCATATTCGACGAACTCTCGAAGGTTCGTTGCGCCCGTCTTCTTCGCCGCCACCACCGGACCGCCGGCGCCGCTGACCATCGTGAGATAGATGAAATCCTTCTCGGGATCGTATGGGAGGTCCTTCACCGTGACGCGGTTCTGGATGAGTGACGAAGAGATCGTGCACAGGATGGTGGTGCCATCCGGTTCTGCGCGTTTCGCATCCGTCACGCCGATAACGCCACCTGCGCCGGCCTTGTTCTCGATGATCACCGGCTTTCCGACCTGCCGCGCCAGGTAGTCACCGAACGCCCGTGCGATGCCGTCCGTCTGGCCGCCAGCCGGATATGGCACGACGATACGAATGGGTCTTGCCGGCCACGAGGATTGCGCCTGCGCAATTATGGAAGGCATGCACAACAGCGCCGCCGAACCGGTCACGAATGTTCGCCGTGTCAGCTTCTTCATTTTTCCTGCCCCTGGTGTTTCTTGATATTTTGCTTTTCCGGCCGCAAGCACGCAACTCACCGCCGGCTCGGTGAAGAGCTATCACGACGAGGTCATTCAGGCGAATGTGGGCTGAGGTGACATTTCGGCACACACGGGACTGTGTCAGCTAATTTTCTTCGACAAGGAAAATCAGGTTTGGCAGGCAAGCCCGATGACGCCAGGCCGATGACGCCAAGCCGCAACTTTCAAGATGACGGAGCGCCCGCATACAAGCGGGCGACCGCCCGCGCCCGGATCTCGGCGATCTTGCGCTTGAGCGCGGCCTGCCGGGGATCGGGCAGCACGGCGGCGCGCGCTTCCCCCACGGCGCCGGCGAGATCGGGCAAATCCAGCGCGCCATCGAAGGTCGGCTTGGCGAGACCGTCGATGATCGCATTCCAGTCCGCCATGCCCTGGCGGTAGACGTCGCCATAGCCGTGGATCATGGTCGCGGTCTGCACGATTGCGGACGCCGCCGCGGGCTGCCTGGTCAGGCTGCGGTCGATCATGTGCAGCCAGCGCTCGACCCAGACCCGCTCCTTGGCGTAGCGCACCGAGTAGCGCCGCCACCGGCGCAATCCCGCGCCCATCTTCAGGCGGAGAATGCCGAACCAGTTCTTCGAATTGAAGCGAAGCTTCACATTCCTGTGGTTCCAGCCGGCCCATTCGAGCGCGTCGAGCAGATATTCGGCGATGACGGCGGGAAGCACGCTGACCAGTTCGTCGAGCCGGAATTTTCTGACGTCGACCGACCTCGGCTGCGTGCGAGAACGGTCAGCCAGTCCGACGAGCTTCAGCTGCGCGATCCGGATCACGTCGTCATAGCTCATGCGCACGGCCATCAGCCGCGCGATCTCGGTCAGCATGGCGTCGTCGACGCCGTTCTTGCCGATGAAGCGCCGCAGCCGGTCAACATAAAGCTGCGCATAGGCCGTGCCTTGATAATCGATCAGGAGATCGATGGCGTCGCTCGCGACAGCCATGACCGGCTCCGGCAAACCTTCGGGCAGCAACGGCGCGGCGTCGTCTTCCTCGCCGATGAAATCGGCGAACAGATATCGCAGCGACGACAGGATACCGCGGTCTGACACGCCGTCTGCTCCCGGCCTCTATGCAGGCTTCGGCTCGGCCGTGGGCGCCGTTTGCTGGGCCAGACGTTTCTCCAGCGTCTCGATATTCTGGAACAGCCGTGCGCTGGCAAGGCGCAGGAAGTAGAAGCCAAAGGCCGGATTCTGCACGTAGAGTTCCTCTACCTTGGTGTAGCTGACGCTCAGGATCTTGCCGGCCTCGATGCATTCCAGCGTCTGGGTTCGCATGTTGGATGGCGACAGCATGCCGAGTTCGCCGACGATGGCGCCGACCGGCAAGACGATGCCGGACTCCACCAGCTTGAACTTGCCGCTGACGATGTAGAGCATGTCCTCGGCCTTTTCATCCTTGTAGAACAGGATCTCGCCGGCCGCGCAATCGCGTTCGGTCATGAACGGCTTCAGCCATTCCATCGAGAGATCACTGTTGACGGATTTCTTCACGTCGCGGACGAGCTGCAGCATCTGGTGCAGGCGATAGGAGTTGACCAGCAGCATCGCGAACTGCACCACCATGACCAGATAGTTGCGGGCCGGGATCGCAGTAATGATCAGGATGACGTTGGCGAGGATGCCGAACACCCGCAACGGGATCATGGTCTTCATCGTGGTCGTGGCGACCACGAAGATTGTCGCAAACAGCGCGCCGGCAGTTCCTGCGTGCTGTGCCAGATGAGACGTATCCATTGGATGCTGACCAAATTTCTCTGGGAAGTGGACGTTCGCGATTCTGCTGCAGTGCCCGCGATTGTAATCTCAGCGGGATGTTCTTGGTATACGAGTAAAGGACGATGTTTTGTCGGGATTCTCACCATTCCCCGGCAAAATTAACCTTGTCTGCACGCTGCGGGGCGCGGCCGCCTCCCGCTGGGCCACGTTGACGGCCACTCTGCCGGCAGGCACTTTGCAGGGATCGGTCGTGCCGCGGCATGACACCATTTGCAGCTCTTTGCACCACCAGGCGTCACCTGAACCGATGTCCAAGCGGCCCGTTGTTTCGGCACTCACGCAATTTGCCGCCAGGACGGCCGGCCGCAACATGACCGGGACGGCCTATGTCGCGGTGGCGGTCGGCGTCGGCGCGATGGTGCTGCTGACGATCGCACCGGTCCATGAGGCGCTGCATCGATGGCTCGACGTGGCCCTGTGGGCGTGCTGGGCCTACTTCATGTTCGAATGGGTGGTGCGGCTGCGGCACGCCGCGACATCGTCAGGCAGCAGGGCTTACGCGCTGACGGGCCGCGGGCTGGTCGACGCCATCGGTGCGCTGGCGGTGCCGGCGGCGCTGCTCGCCGGTATCGATGCAAAGACGGCGTGGCTGCTTGCCGTGCTGTGGCTGCTCAAGGTCGTTCCCGGCATTCCCGGCTTGCGGCAATTGCGCCGGGTGCTGGTCGTCGAATCCGGTCCCCTTCTGAGCGTGCTGATCATCTTCCTCATGGTGCTGTCGCTGGCCTCGGTCGCGGTCCATTTCCTGGAGCGCGAAGTGCAGCCCGCGACGTTCGGCAGCGTGCCGGCGGCGATGTGGTGGGCGATGGCGACGCTGACCACCGTCGGCTATGGCGACGTGGTGCCGATCACCCCGCTCGGCCGCGTGGTCGCAGCGCTGGTGATGATATCGGGCCTCGGCGTGTTCGGCCTGTGGACCGGCATCCTCGCGACCGGGTTTGCCGCCGAGACGCGGCGCGACAACTTCCTGAAGACCTGGGAGTCGGTCGGCAAGGTGCCGTTCTTTGCAGCGCTGGGCCCCGCCGCGAAGGCCGACGTGACCAACATGCTGCGTACCATCGACCTGCCGCCGCGCTTCATGGTCATCCGCAAGGGCCAGCGCGGCGACTGCATGTATTTCATCGCCAGCGGCGAGGTCGAGGTCGACCTGCCCGGCAAGAAGGTGAAACTCGGCGAAGGCGCGTTCTTCGGCGAGATGGCGCTGCTCGGCAACAATCTGCGCTCGGCCAACATCGCCACCACGCGGCTATCGAAACTGCTGGTGCTTGACCTCGTGGATTTTCGCCTGTTGATGGCACGGCATCCCGACCTGGCCGCGACCATCGACGCCGAGGCGAAGCGGCGCGCGCAGGAAAACAGTTAAGCAAGAAGCAAGAACGATGGAGAACGACATGTCCCAGGGAGCCGAGGAAGCCAGCGCGCCGGTGCTCGAGATTGCGGGCGCGCGCGCCACCATCCGCCTCAACCGGCCGAAACATCTGAACCGGCTGCAGAGCGAGGACCTCGACCACCTCATGAAGCTGTTCGACCGCATCGAGGCCGATGCTGCGATCCGCGTGCTGGTGCTGACCGGGACCGGCCGCGCGTTCAGTGCCGGTTACGACCTCAACTCGGTTGCCGACCGCGCCACCAGCACGAGCGAACAGCCGAGCGCGGGATCGGCGTTCGAGGTCGTGGTCAATCGCCTGGAGGATCTCGGCGTGCCGACGATCTGCCGGCTCAACGGCGGCGTCTATGGCGGTTCGACCGACCTGGCACTGGCCTGCGATTTTCGCATCGGCGTCGACACCGCGGAAATGTTCATGCCGGCAGCGCGCCTCGGGCTGCACTACTACAAGAGCGGCATCGCACGCTACGTGTCGCGGCTCGGCGTCGACAATGCGAAAATGCTGTTTCTCACCGCGCAGAAAATCCCGGCGCCGGAAATGCTGCGGATCGGCTACCTCACCGCGATGGTGCCGGCGGAAGCACTCGACGCAGAAGTCGACCGTCTCGCCACCATCCTTGCCGGCAACGCGCCGCTGGCGATGCGCGGCATGAAGCGCGCCATCAACGAATTCGCCCACGGCAAGCTCGACGAGGAAGCCGCCGACCTCCGCCACCGCGACAGCATGCGCAGCGGCGAAATCAAGGAAGGCATCCAGGCGTTCGCGGAAAAACGCCCGCCAAGATTTTAAATGCAACTTTGCCTCGTCATGGCCGGGCTTGACAGAGAGTGGCGAACATTGACCGCCGTTCGGTCGCGCCATATTCTCTCCCTTGCGGTGCAAGCCGCGCCCGGGCCCGCGGGAAGGGTTGAACCCACTTGCAGCTTTCGAGCGACATCTAGACCCTTTGTGCAGCCGGTATTGCGGGCCTTCGGCGTTGTCATGCACGGAGGTATTGGATGAACCGGTCTCCCGATCGATTGAACCTCGATCATCTGAAGAAACAAGCCAAGGATTTGCTCCGCCTCTGTCGCAGCCGCGATGAGGCCGCGATGGCGCGGTTTCGCGCCGCGCTGCCGGCGGCGGCCGGCCATGGCGACGAGGGCATTTCCTCGCTGCAGCTGCGCCTGCACGACGCGCAATCCTGCATCGCGCGCGAGCACGGTTTTGCGTCATGGCCCGAACTGAAACGCTATGTCGAGGTGCAGATGGCCACGCGGAGCGAGCGCCCGGCGCGCGTGCTGCAATGGGCGCAGCTGCTCTATTCCGGCGATGTCAGCGGCACGGTGAACCGCGCCAACCCGCGCGTTGCGTTACGGATGCTGGCCGAAGATCCCGGAATCGTGGATGATGATCCCTGGCTTGCCTGCGCGATCGGGGACGAAGCCGCGCTGCAGCAGGCGACGCAGGCCGACCCATCGTGGGTCAACCGGACCGGCGGCCCACTGCGGCTGCCGCCGCTGGTTGCGGTGGCGCATTCGAGCCTGCTGCGGGTGGACGGGTTTCGCGAGCGCCTGCACCGCTGCGCGCGACTGCTCATCGCAGCCGGGGCCGACGTCAACCAGCACATTTTCAGCCGCTGGCAGCCGGGGTCGCTCGAGAAGCCGGACCAGAACTGCCCGCTCTCGACGCTGTACGGCGCGGCTGGCGGCAATCACGACCCTGCTCTGACAAGATTATTGCTCGAAGCCGGGGCGAATCCCAACGACGGAGAGTCGCTCTATCATTCCCTGGAGAATCCTGCATGCACGCGCCTGCTGCTGGAGCGCGGCGCACGCATCGCCGAAAGCAACGCGATCTACCGCTCGATCGATCTGGAGGATGACAGCGCACTGAAACTGCTGCTGGCACACGGCGGCGATCCGAACGAGCCGGCGCGGAATGCGCCGCTGACCGATTGGGGCTCGCCACTGGCATGGGCGATCTACCGCCGGCGGCCGCGTCATGCCAGGGCGTTGCTGGAAGCGGGCGCCGACCCGGCGCGCCAAACGCCTGAAGGCATCAGCCCATACCGGCTGGCGCTGCAATTCGGATTCTCCGACATTGCGGCCCTGCTGCGGACGCAAACCGATGCGCCTGACATCTCCGACGAGGAGCGTTTCGTCGCCGCATGCGCCAGCGGCGATGAAGCCGGGGCGCGCGCGACTCAAGCGCGGCGTCCCGATTTGCCGGCCTCGCTGTCGCCGAAGCAATTGCGCCTGTTGCCCGACATGGCCGCGGCCCGCGCCGATGACGTCGTCAAGCTGATGGTCCGCCTCGGCTGGCCGATCGCGGTGCGCGGCGGCGACTGGGATGCGTCCGCGCTCAATCTCGCGGTGTTCTCAGGCAATGCCGACCTGACGCGCTTCCTGCTCGAACACGGCGCGAAATGGACGGAGCAGCATGGCCATGGCGATAACGCCTGCGGCACGCTGTCGTGGGCGTCCATCAACGAACCGATGGAAGGCGGCGACTGGGTCGGCTGTGCGCGGGCGCTGCGCGATCACGGCATGCCGGGCGCAACGGCGATTGCTGGTGATCAGGAATGGGTGATGATTGCAGGGGTAAGGAAAAGATTTTCCGACGAGGTCACCGAGGTATTGCTGGATCGCGCGGTATGAGCACTCTTCCCCTCTCCCCTTGTGGGAGAGGGTGCTTCGCGCCACCTTCTCCCACAAGGGGAGAAGGGAAACTACTCGTCGACGAACGTCACGGTGTCGTCGACGCTTGCCCGTGACGTGCGGTAGCTGTTGACCTTGGCCGCGTGGTCGGCAAATCCGAACGAGATGCCGCAGACGACCTTGCGGTCGTCGGCGAGGTTGAAGTGCCGCCGGATCAGCCCCGAATGACGCGCGAGCGCGGCCTGGGGAATGGTGCCGAGGCCGAGCGCCTGCGCGGCCAGCATGAAATTGCCGACATAGGCGCCGCAATCGACCGCGCCGTAGATGCCGAGCGGCTCATCGGTGTGGATGATCGCAACATGTGGCGCGCCGAAGAAATTGTAGTTCTCCAGCGCCTGCTTCGCATAGGCCATCTTGTCGCCGCGCGCGATGCCGAGCGTATTGTAGAGCTGAAACCCGCTCTCGCGACGGCGTTCGAGATAGACGCCGAGATATTCGCGCGGCGGCGTGAAGTCATGATTGTCCTTGGCGCCGGACGCGGCCTCGGCGTAGATCGCCCTGCGAAATTTCTCCTTGGCCTCGCCGCTCGCGATCAGCACCTGCCAGGGCTGGCTGTTGCACCACGACGCCGTGCGTTGCGAGACCTTGAGGATGTGCTCGATGGTCTCGCGCGGCACTTCCTGCGGCAGGAAGGCGCGAACGGAGTAGCGTTCGTTCAGGAGTTCTTCGAGGACGCCAATGCGATCTGCGCTCGCATAGCGCGCCTTTGGTGTTTTTGCATCCATCCGATTTCTCTTTTCGTCATTCCGGGGCACGCGAAGCGTGAACCCGGAATCTCGAAACCTCTGGATTCCGGGTTCGATGCTTCGCATCGTCCCGGAATGACGACTAACCCCGTCCCTTGGTCGGGATCTTGTTGAACGGCACATCCTTGTCGACGCGGATATCGCCGGGCAGGCCGAGCACGCGCTCGGCGATGATGTTGCGCAGGATCTCGTCGGTGCCGCCGGCGATGCGCATCGACGGCGAGGACAGCAGCATCTGCTGGAACTGGCCGTGCACCGTTTCCTCATCCGATCCGGTGAGCGCGCCCGCGGCGCCCTGCAGATCCATCGCATAGGTCGCGATGTCCTGCAGCATCGAGCCTGATACCAGCTTGCCGATGGAATTTTCCGGACCCGGACGCTCGCCCTTCGACAGCGCCGAGATGGCGCGGTAGCTGGTGTATTTGAGCCCGCTCGACTTCACTGCCCAGTTGGCGAGTTTCGAGCGCGTCGCCGGATCGTCGATCGCCAGCCCATCGTCGGTCATCAGGTTGGAGCAGAACTCGAACATTTCAGGAAAGCCGGTCGCGAGCCGCGCGCCGATCGACATGCGCTCGTTCATCAGCGTGGTCAGCGAGACGTTCCAGCCGTCGCCTACCGCGCCGAGACGCTGGCTGTCCGGGATCACCACGTCGGTGAAATAGACCTCGTTGAACTCCTGCATGCCGTTGGCCTGCTTGATCGGCCGCACCTCGACGCCCTTGCTCTTCATGTCGAGGAAGAACATCGTCAGGCCCTTGTGCTTCGGCACGTTGGGATCGGTACGGGTGATCAGAAGGCCGTAGTCGGAATAATGCGCGCCCGAGGTCCAGATCTTCTGGCCGTTGACGATCCAGTTGTCGCCTTTCTTTTCCGCGCGCGTACGAAGCCCCGCGACGTCGGAGCCGCCGGCCGGCTCGGAGAACAGCTGGCACCAGATGTGCTCGCCGGAAGCGAGCTTGGGCAGGTAGTGGCGCTTGTGCTCCTCGCTGCCGAACGCCATCACCGTCGGACCGCACATGCCCTCGCCGATCTGGAACGGCTGCGTCAGCTTGCCGTAGACGCCCTCCTCCTGCTGCCAGATCACCTTCTCGATCGGGGTCGCGCCGCGGCCGCCATATTCCTTCGGCCAGTGCAGGCAGGCCCAGCCGCCCTCGGCCTTCTTCTTCTGCCAGGCCTTGCCGACATCGACGATCTCTTCCTTCTCGAGCCGGATGCGGCCGAGCGAGGACTTGGAAAGCTCCGACTCATACTGCTTCGGCGCGTTGGCCTCGATCCATTTGCGGGCGGTAGCGCGGAATTCGGCTTCCTGCGGGGTGTCGTCGAAGTTCATGGCGGACCTCTCGTTTCTCTAATCTGCACCAATCTCAAACCCTCATGGTGAGGAGCGCGGAACGCGCGTCTCGAACCATGTGGCCCGTGGCCCATCCTTCGAGACGCCACGCTTCGCGCGGCTCCTCAGGATGAGGACGGAATTTCTATGCCCGGCCCTTGGTCGGGATCTTGTTGAACGGCACGTCCTTGTCGACCCTGATGTCGCCGGGCAGCCCGAGCACGCGCTCGGCGATGATGTTACGCATGATCTCGTCGGTGCCGCCTTCGACGCGGGTGCCCGGGGCACGCAGCAGCATCGCCTGGAATTTTCCGGCGACTTCGGCGTCTTCAGGATCGCTGAGCACGCCGGCGGCGCCCTGCAGGTCGAGCGCATACATCGCGACTTCCTGCACCATCGATCCCGCCACCAGCTTGCCGATGGAATTTTCCGGTCCCGGGCGCTCGCCCTTCGACAACGCCGAGATCGCGCGCATGCTGGTGTATCGCAGCCCGCTGGCCTTCACGGCGTAGTTCGCGAGCCGCGAGCGAACGCTGCGGTCCTCGATCGCGGGACCATCGTCCAGCATCAGGCTGTTGCAGAAGTCGAACAGCTCCGGGAAGCCGGTGGCGACGCCGGCGCCGATCGACATGCGCTCGTTCATCAGCGTGGTGAGCGACACGTTCCAGCCATCGTTGACAGCGCCGAGCCGCTGCGAGTCCGGAATCTTCACGTCGGTGAAGTAGACCTCGTTGAAGTCGGAATGTCCGCTGGCCTGCTTGATCGGCCGCACCTCGACGCCCGGGCTCTTCATGTCCAGGAAGAACATGGTGAGGCCCTTGTGCTTGGCGACAGTGGGATCCGTCCGGGTCAGCAGGATGCCGTAATCCGAGTAATGCGCGCCCGAGGTCCAGATCTTCTGGCCGTTGATGATCCAGTCGTCGCCCTTCTTCTCGGCGCGCGTGCGCAGGCCTGCGACGTCGGAACCGCCGGCGGGTTCGGAGAACAGCTGACACCAGACCTTTTCGCCCGAGGCCAGCGGCGGCAGGTACTGGCGCTTCTGATCCTCGCCCGCGAACGCCATCATCGTCGGCCCGCACATGCCGTGGCCGATGATGAATACGCTGGAGAGTTTGCCGAACGGGCCCTCTTCCTGCTGCCAGATCACGCGCTCGATCGGCGACGAGCCGCGGCCGCCATATTCCCTGGGCCAATGCAGACAGGCCCAGCCGGCATCCGCCTTCTTCCTCTGCCAGGCCTTGGCCACTTCAAGGATGTTGGGAAGCGCAGAGCGGCCGAGCGAGGACTTGCGCAGTTCTTCCTCGTACTGCTTCGGCGCGTTGGCTTGTATCCACGCCCTGGCTTCGGCGCGGAACGCGGCTTCCTGCGGGGTGTCGTCGAAGTTCATGGTCTCAATCCTCGGCGGCTTCGTAGGATGGGTAGAGCGAAGCGAAACCCATCATCCTCGGCCTGCGGTTTGATGGGTTTCGCTTCGCTCTACCCATCCTACGGTTCTTGTTGTCATTCCGGGGCACGCGAAGCGTGAACCCGGAATCTCGATCCAAAACTTCTGGATTCCGGGTTCGATGCTTCGCATCGCCCCGGAATGACGTTCACAAACCTAAGCCGCGTTCTTCTTGCGCATGCGGTCGATCAACTGGTCTTCCCAGTACGACAGGCTGCCGAGCGTGAGCGCGGTGGCGTTGGCGCGGCGGTAGTACATGTGGCAGTCGAACTCCCAGGTGAAGCCCATGCCGCCGTGAACCTGGATGTTGTTCTTCGAGCAATGCTGGAACGCCTGCGTCGCGCTGATGCGCGCGGCTGCCGCGGCTTCGGGCAACTCTCCGGCGTTGGTCGAGAGCGCCCAGGCGCCGTAGTAGCAGTTCGAGCGCGCCAGCGTCGCCGAAACATACATGTCGGCGAGGATGTGCTTGACCGCCTGGAACGAACCGATCGGCCGGCCGAAGGCGATACGATCGAGCGCATAGTCGCGGCCCATTTCCAGCGCGCGATCGGAACCGCCGACCTGCTCGAACGCCAGCAACACCGCGGCGCGGTCGAGCACCTGGCTCAGGATGCTCCAGCCTTCGCCGGCAGCTCCGAGCGGCTCGGCCTTGGCGTTCTTGAAGGTGAGTTCAGCCTGCCCCCGGGTCGGATCGACATTGGTCAGCGCCCTGGCTTCGACGCCGCCGGCCTTGAGGTCGACCAGGAACAGCGAGATATCGGAATCGCGGCCCGTGGAGCCGGTGCGCGCAGCAACGACAGCGAAATCGGCAATCGCGCCATCCGGCACCGGCTTCTTCACGCCGGTCAGCGTGCCGCCTGAGGCCTGCAGCTTGATCGCCTTCGGCGACGGATTTCCGTTGCCTTCGAACAGCGCCAGCGTGCCGATCGCCTCACCGCTTGCGATCTTCGGCAGCCACTTCTGCTTCTGCGCCTCGGACCCTGCCAGCATCAGCGCTTCGGCGGCGAGATAGACGGTGGAGGAAAACGGCACCGGCGCATTGGCGCGGCCCATTTCTTCGGCGATCACGCAGAGTTCGAGATGGCCCGCGCCAGCACCGCCGAACGCCTCGGGGATCGCGACGCCGAGGAAGCCCATCTCGGCGAGACCCTTCCACAGTCCCTTGTCGTAGGTCGCCTTGCCGTCCAGCACTTCGCGCACGGCCTTTGGCGGGCACTTTTCAGCGAGGAACTTCCTCGCCTCGTCGCGCATCTGCTTTTGTTCGTCGGAGAAATCGAAGTTCATGGCGGTCTACCTCAGTTGCGTTCGTGTTATCTATTCGCCGTCATTCCGGGGCGATGCGCAGCATCGGACCCGGAATCTCGAGATTCCGGGTCTGGTCCTTCGGACCATCCCGGAATGACGGGTGGTGAGAGCAGTGTTTCATTGCAGCACAATCACATCTTCGCCGGGCTTGTCGGCGTACAGCTTGTCGACCAGCGCGGCGCGGCGTTCGAGGCCGGCGCGCTGGTTGATATAGCCCTTGTCGGTGAGTTCGTTGCCGTCGATCGAGGGGGGCTCGGCCATCAGCATGGCCCGTGCGATCCGCATGCTGCTGCCGGTCGCGGACGCGTTGTGCGCTTCCAGTCCGCGCTTGACGCAGGCGATCACCTCGGGATGCCGAATGACATCCTCAAACGTCGCGTCAGGATTGCCGACCAGTTGCCGGCAGGCGTGCAGATTGGGCCATGCCAGCAGCCCGATAAACTCCCGGTCCTGGCCGGCGACCAGCGCGTCGTGCACGGCAGGCGTGGCGGCGGCGATCGCATCCGTGCGCAGCGAGCCGACATGGACGAAGGTGCCGGTGGTGAGCTTGAAATCCTCGACCACGCGGCCGGCAAAGATGATGCCCTGCAGCGGATCGCTCTCATCGACGAACACGCCGGCATCGCCGATGCAGTAAAACCCTTCCTCGTCGAACATTTTCTTCGTGAGATCAGGCTGGCCGAAATAGCCCGGCGTGACGTTGATGCCGCGCAGGCGGAGTTCGTATTTCGAGCCGCATGGCACCAGCTTCAGCTCGACGCCGGGGAACGGCAGGCCGATCAGGCCGACGCGCTCGGTGTCCCAATAGGTGCCGGTCGAGGTCGGTGCGGTCTCGGTCGAGCCCCAGCCGGTATAGAACACGATGCGCTCGCCGGTGGTCTTCACCGCCAGCGCCTGCATGCGGTCGTAGAGATCGTCAGGCAGCCGCGCGCCGCCATAGGCCATGATGGAGAGGTTCTTGAAGAAGCTGCGGCACAGCGCGTCGTCCTTCTCCATCGCCGCCGCCAGCGCCGCATAGCCGGCGGGCACGTTGGCATAATAGGTCGGCGACACTTCGCGGAGGTTACGGATGGTCTCCTCGAGCTGGCCGGGCATCGGCCGGCCGTCATCGATATAGAGCGTGCCGCCATCGACCAGGATCGGATTGAACGCGGCATTGCCGCCCATGGTGTGATTCCACGGCATCCAGTCCAGCACGGTCGAGACCGGTCCATTCGCATCGCGCGGGCGCACCTGCATCATCATCGCCGCATTGGCGCACATCATTTCCTGGGTGTTGATCACGGCCTTCGGCATGCCGGTCGAACCCGAGGTGAACAGCAACTTGCCGACGGTGTCGGGCGTGATCTTCGCAATCGACGCCTCGACCGCCTCAGTCACCGGCGTAGCCGCCAGATCAGCAAAGGAAACGCTCTTGATGCCTTCGCAGGGCCGCAGCACGTGAACCACGGTGACGCCGGTGAGATCGAGCGCCTTCAAGGCCTTTTCGAACGTCGGCCCGTCCTGCACCATCACGACGGCGGGCTTGACCAGGTTGAACAGGTATTTGAGCTTGAGATGATCCTGGCTCATCAGCGAATAGGCCGGCGACACCGGTGCCGCCGGAAGCCGCGCCTGCATTGCGGCCTGCGTCATCAGCGCGTGCTCGATCGAATTGCCTGACAGGATCGTGACGGGACGCCCCTCGGCAATGCCGAGATTGAGCAGCCCCTGCGTCAGCCCGTCGACGATGCGCTTGGCTTCGCCGTAAGAGACCTTGCGCCACTGCCGGTCGGCGCCACCGCGCTGCGCCAGCCAGATGCGCTCGGGCGCGTCCTTGGCCCATTTCGCTAGCGATGCCGGGATGTGCTTCTCGTAAGGCTGCAGCGGAATCCGCGACTTCAGAACGATGACGCCGTCAGGGCGCCGGTCGACGGCGATGTCGCGCGCCAGCCATTCGATCTTGCGAAAGCCGGGTTTGGTCAGCACCGCGGCGGCGTTCCCACTCATATTGCGTCTCCCGGAAATTCAGTCCTTTGCGGATCTTTCGTTCTCGTTATTCTAGCGCTTGATATAGACAGGCTTTCGCTTTTCAAGGAAGGCCCTGATGCCTTCGTTGAATTCTTCCGAACGGCTGCACAACACCTGATTGCGGTCTTCCATCGCAATCACGGCCTCGATCGACCCGGCATCGACGCTCATGTTGAGGCATTCCTTGGACAGCCGCAGGCCCACCGGCGAGGCCGTCATCATCGCATCGACATAAGGTTCGGCGGCCGCCTCGAGCCCGCCCTCCTCGACGATCTCGGAAACCAGCCCGACGGCAAGCGCACGCTCGGCGCCAATGAAACGGCCGGTCAGGATCAGCTCAGACGCCACCGAGACGCCGACCAGGCGCGGCAGAAAGTAGCTGGTGCCGATATCGCAGCCGCCGAGGCCGAGCTTGATGAAGGCGCAGTTCATCCGCGCCGACTTGGTGGCGATGCGGATGTCGGCGGCGAGCGCCAGCGCAAAGCCGCCACCGGCGGCGGCGCCCTGGACCAGCGCGATAATCGGCTGCGGGCAGCGCCGCATCAGCATCACGATGTCGGCAATGCGGCGCTGCGAATCCAGCGACTCCGTGACCCCGGGCGGTTCCTGCTGCCCGGCGCGGCGCTTCATCGCGTGCTTGAGGTCCAGGCCAGCGCAAAACGACGCGCCCGCGCCCTTCAGCACCACGACGCGCGTCGAGCGGTTGCGCTGCAGGCCTTCGAAATAGGTGTTCAGCGCATCGATCAGCGAGGGATCGAGCGCGTTGAGACTGTCGGGGCGATTGAGCGTGACCCAATCGACCCCGTCATGATGTGCAATCAGTAGCGGTTGGGACATGCGAGACTCCAGCAATCAGCCGTCGGGCCTTTACCCTCCCCTGGAGGGGGAGGGTCGGCGCGAAGCGCCGGGGTGGGGTGATCTCTCCACTCGGGCACTGTTCAGGGTGGAGACACCGTCACCCCACCCCGCTCGCGCTACGCGCGATCGACCCTCCCCCTCCAGGGGAGGGTGAACCAGCAACTACCGCGGCGCCATGCGGATGGCGCCGTCGAGACGGATGGTCTCGCCGTTGAGCATCGGGTTCTCGACGATGTGCACCGCCAGCGCGCCGTATTCCGAGGCGTCGCCGAGGCGGGCCGGATGCGGCACCTGGGCGCCGAGGCTCTTGCGGGCCTCTTCGTTCAGGCCCATCAGCAGCGGCGTCAGGAACAGGCCGGGGGCGATGGTGTTGACGCGGATCTTCAGGCTGGCGAGATCGCGCGCGGCCGGCAGCGTCATGCCGACGATGCCGCCCTTCGAGGCCGAGTAGGCGATCTGGCCGATCTGGCCTTCATAGGCGGCGACAGAGGCGGTGTTGATGGCGACGCCGCGCTCTTCGCCGATCGGGGCTTCGGTCGCCAGCCGTTCGGCAAACAGCCGCAGCACGTTGAAGCTGCCGATCAGGTTGACGTTGACGATCCGGACGAACTTCGCCAGCGGATAGACGCCGTCCTTGCCGACGGTGCGCTGCGATCCGCCGATGCCGGCGCAGTTCATCAGCACGCGCGCGATGCCGTGCGCGGCTTCGGCCTTGGCGATCGCGGCCTTGATCGCCTCTTCGTCGGTCACGTCGGCATGGAGGGCAACGCCCTTCACTTCGGCGGCGACCTTTTCGGCGTTTTCCTTGTTCTGGTCGATGACGCCGATTTTCGCGCCCTTGGCGGCCATGGCGCGGGCGGTGGCGGCGCCGAGGCCGGAGCCTCCACCGGTGATGAGAACGGCAACGTCTTTCAACTGCATCGTATTTACCTTTCCTTCAACGTTTCCTTGGGCGTTTCTTCTCGGGACTTGTAGATTACTGAAGTGGCGCGATCATCATCCGGCGGCCGCGGCACCCTTTGCTTTATCGATCAGCATACCGCCGCAGATCAGCGCTTCCATGTGCTTGATGTATTCGCGGCAGACGTCATCGGTGACCGGGCCGACGCCGGTCGCCCGCGACATCGCGTGGCGGCCGAAGAACAGGTGATCGCAGGCGCCGATCAGGCTGGTGTAGAACAGCACCGGATCGATATCGCGGAACTCGCCGGCCTTGACGCCTTCGGCGAGCAGCCGCCGATGAAACTCGAGCAGCGGCGCCACGAAGAACTTCGACACTTCGTCGGCGGCTTCCGCGGTGCTTTCGTGCAGCAGATAATGGATCAGCCGGTTCATGTACGGGAACTGGTGATAGGCGCGGATGATGCCGCCGATATGCAGGCGCAGCTTCGCGGTCGGCGAGATCGGCTGGCTGATCAGATATTCCAGCTGCGATACTTCGGTGGCGGCGTCGCGCTCCAGCAGCGACAGCAGCAGCCCGTCCTTGTTGCCGAAATGATATTTCACCAGCGCAGCGTTGACGCCGGATTTCTGCGCGATATCGGACAGCGACACCTCGATCGAGGCGCGTTCGATCATCAGCTCGCTGGCCGCGACAAGCAGCTTCTCGGCGGTCGAATTTTTGCCGCCCGCAAGCCTGGTCGGTACGCTGGTATTCAACTGCTATCCCTAGGCTGAAATCCGGGCCGCACATAAGCGCATGCCGGGGCTGACCTCAAGAGTTAATTGATTGATTGACTAAATCCCGTGACCTCCCTTAAATCCGGCCAACTTCAGACCCACCAACAACAATCAAAGGGAGAACAGACATGGCTGAGGCCTATATCGTCGCCGCCGCGCGTACCGCGGGTGGCCGCAAGGGCGGACGTCTCGCAGGCTGGCATCCGGCCGATCTCGCCGCTTCCGTGCTGGATACGCTGGTCGACCGCACCAAGGTCGATCCCGCGCAGATCGAAGACGTGATCATGGGCTGCGTGATGCAGGCCGGCGAACAGTCCAACAATATCGCCCGCAACGCGGTGATGGCCTCGAAGCTGCCGGAGAGCGTGCCCGCCACGTCAGTCGATCGTCAGTGCGGTTCGTCGCAGCAGGCGCTGCATTTCGCCGCCCAGGCCGTGATGGCCGGCTCGATGGACATCGTGATCGCCGCCGGCGTGGAATCGATGACGCGGGTGCCGATGGGGCTCGCCTCGTCGCTGCCGGCCAAGAACGGCTTTGGCCATTACAAGAGCCCGGGCATCGAGAAGAAATATCCGAACATCATGTTCAGCCAGTTCACCGGTGCGGAAATGATGGCGAACAAGTACGGCCTCTCGAAGGATCAACTCGACGAGTATTCCTACAACAGCCACCAGCGCGCGATTGCCGCGACCCAGGCCGGCAAGTTCAAGGACGAGATCGTTCCGCTGCAGATCACCCGCGCCGACAACTCGACCGACACCCACCACATCGACGAAGGCATCCGCTTCGACGCCAGCCTCGACGGTATCAAGGGCGTCAAGCTGATCGCCGAGAACGGCAAGCACACCGCCGCCAGCGCCAGCCAGATCTGCGACGGCGCTTCCGGCGTCATGGTGGTCAATGAACGCGGCCTCAAGTCGCTCGGCGTCAAGCCGCTGGCGCGGATCCATCACCTGACCATGATGGGCGGCGACCCCGTGATCATGCTGGACGCGCCGCTGCACGCCACCAAGCGGGCGCTGGAAAAGGCCGGCATGAAGATCGACGACATCGACCTGTTCGAGGTCAACGAGGCGTTCGCGGCCGTTCCGGTGGCGTGGCTGCAGACCACCGGCGCCGATCCGGCGCGGCTCAACGTCAATGGCGGCGCGATCGCGCTCGGTCATCCGCTCGGCGGCTCCGGCACCAAGCTGATGACCACGCTGGTCAACGCGCTCAAGCAGGGCAACAAGCGTTACGGCCTGCAAACCATGTGCGAAGGCGGCGGCATGGCCAACGTGACCATCGTCGAGCGGCTCTAAGAACAAGAAAAACGAATGAAGACTGGCGAGCAGGGGGTGCGCTTCCTGCTCGCCATTTTCTTAGGGAGGAAACACCCATGACCCATCCATCCGTCTACGCCCGCACCCAGCCGGACAAGATCGCCTACCAGATGGCGGCGACCGGCAAGGCGATCACCTATCGCGAGCTCGACGAGCTCTCGAACCAGGGCGCGCATCTGTTCCGCAAGCTCGGCCTCAAGGCCGGCGACCACATCGCGTTCCTGATGGAAAACCGGCTCGCTTTTATGGAGATCTGCTGGGCCGCCCAGCGCTCCGGGCTCTATTACACCGCGATCAGCCGCTACCTCACCGAGGAAGAGATCGCCTACATCGTCAAGGATTGCGGCGCAAAAGTCTTCATCACCACGCCGCAGTGCGCCGACAAGGTCAAAGGCCTCATCAAGGGCGAGCCGGGCGAACCGCTGTTCTTCATGGTGGATGAGCCCGCCCCCGGCTTTCGCTCCTGGGACAAGGAAGCGATCGCGATGCCGGTGACGCCGATCGCCGACGAAGTCGCAGGCTACGACATGCTCTATTCCTCCGGCACCACGGGCCGGCCGAAAGGCATCAAGAAGGAATTCGAGGGCAACCGGATCGACGTTCCGAACGCGTTCCTGAAGATTCTTTGCGCCGATATGTGCGGCATGTCGTCCGACAGCATCTACCTGTCGCCGGCGCCGCTCTATCATGCAGCTCCGCTGCGCTTCAACATGATGGCGATCTCGCTCGGCGGCACCTCCGTCATCATGGAGCATTTCGACGCCGAGGAATTCCTGAAGCTGGTCGAAAAATACAAGGTCACGCAATCGCAGCTGGTGCCGACCATGTTCGTGCGCATGCTCAAGCTGCCCGACGAGGTGCGCACCCGCTACAACGTCTCGACGCTGAAGGGCGCGATCCACGCCGCCGCCCCCTGCCCGGTCGACGTGAAAGCCAAAATGATCGAATGGTGGGGGCCGATCCTGATCGAGTATTACGCCGGCTCCGAAGGCAATGGCGTCACGGTCTCGACCTCGCAGCAATGGCTGACGCACCGCGGCACCGTCGGCCGCGCCGTGGTCGGCAAGGTGAAGATCCTCGACGAGAACGACGAGGAACGCCCCGTCGGCGAAATCGGCACGGTGTACTTCGCCGACGCGCCCGTGTTCACCTATCACAACGACCCCGACAAGACGCGCAAGGCCTACAACGACAAGGGCTGGTCGACGCTCGGCGACGTCGGCTATCTCGATGCGGAAGGCTTTCTCTACCTCACCGACCGCAAGAGCTACATGATCATCTCCGGCGGCGTGAACATCTATCCGCAGGAGACCGAGGACGTTCTGATCACACATCCCGCCGTCTCCGACGTCGCCGTGTTCGGCGTGCCGAACGAGGAGATGGGCGAAGAGGTCAAGGCCGTGGTGCAGCCGCACGACATGACCAAGGCCGGAAAAGAGCTCGAGGCGGAACTGATCGTGTTCTGCCGCAAGCATCTGTCGCCGATCAAATGCCCGAAGAGCATCGACTTCGAGCCGGAGCTGCCGCGCACGCCCACCGGAAAACTGGTGAAGCGGCATCTGCGCGACAAGTACTGGCCGAAGCCGGCGAAGGCGTAGCCTGATTTGTAGGGTGGGCAAAGCGCAAGCGTGCCCACCCTTTACACCCTGCACGCGATGGTGGGCACGCTTCGCTCTGCCCACCCTACCGAATGCCGCTGGCTGAAGCCGTCGCGCTGAGCGGCTGTCAGGCGAACATTACTGCTGCGCGGCCGACTTCGCAGGCTGCCCGTGCATGAACGCCTGCATCTCCTCCAGCGTCACCTGGCCATCCTTGTTGCTGTCCATCGCCTTGAAAATGCGCTCGTGCGCCGCCTGAAACTCCTGCAACGAGATCTTCCCGTCGCCGTCGTCCATCAGGGCGAACATCATGCGGAACATCATGGGAGGACCCATCGCACCTCCCGTCATTCCGCCTCCGCCTCCCATCATCCCGCGGCCCATCATGCCGCGACCCATCATGCCTCCGGACATCATGTCGCCCTGCCCTGTCGTCGTACCGCCGCTTCCCTGATCCGTGCCATGGGAATGAGTCTGTTGGTCCGGCTGGGACTGCGCCATTGCAGCGATGCTGCCATATGCCAGCGTGAGAGCGGATATCGTAATTCCCAAAACGCGAACGGCTTTCTTCATGGGAGCTTCCTCGTTTTCTGACAAGCAAATTGCCTCGGCCAAATGCCGGCCTTCGAACGCTTCTAAAAATTCTCCCGCAGCAACCGGCGCGGCACTTTGAGCGAGATCAATTTATTACTCACTTGCAATGCGCCGGACCTGAGGTGGGTAAGGGCGCGTGGCACCGTTCCCGTCATCCAAGGGCCTGGACGTGACGTCGGCACGTCGTAGCTCTGCGTCCTGCGGAATGCCGCACCACTTTCGTCACGCCCGGGCTTGTCCCGAGCATCCACGTCTTTAAAGTTGCGCCGCAGAACAAGACGTGGATGGCCGGGACAAGCCCGGCCATGACGAGGAAAATGCGATGACCACCCTCCCCGAGATCCCGCTCCCCGCCACCATTCGCTCCCGCTACGTGGAGGACATCAACGGCCTGCGCATGCACGTGCTCGAGGCCGGCTTTGAGACCGCCGGCCGGCCCTGCCTGCTGCTGCTGCACGGCTTTCCCGAATTGGCCTACTCCTGGCGCAAGGTGATGCCGGTGCTGGCTGAAGCGGGCTACCACGTGATCGCGCCGGACCAGCGCGGCTATGGCCGCACCGCCGGATGGGATCCGAGCTACGAAGGCGGGCTCGGCGCGTACCGGGTGCCCAACCTGGTGCGCGATGCGCTCGGGCTGGTGGCGGCATTCGGCCACCGCAGCGTCGACGCGGTAATCGGGCATGATTTCGGCTCGCCGATTGCCGCCTGGTGCGCGCTGATCCGGCCGGACGTGTTTAGATCCGTCGTCATGATGAGCGCGCCGTTCGGCGGGCCGCCATCGCTGCCGTTCGGCACCGCGGACGAACCGCTCAAGCCGGCGGCCAATGATCCCATCCATCGCGATCTCGCGGCGCTGCCGCGGCCGCGCAAGCACTACCAATGGTACTACTCGACGCGCGAGGCCAATAACGACATGCAGCACGCGCCGCAGGGCGTGCATGATTTCCTGCGCGCCTACTACCATCACAAGAGCGCGGACTGGAAAGACAACCAGCCGTATCCGCTGCAATCCTGGTCGGCGGACGAAATCGCCAAGCTGCCGACTTATTACGTGATGGACCTCGCCAAGGACATGGCCGCCACCGTCGCGGAAGAAATGCCGTCGGCCGCCGAGATCGCAGCCAATAAGTGGCTGCCCGACAGCGAACTCGCCTATTACAGCGCCGAGTATGGCCGCACCGGCTTCCAGGGCGGCCTGCAATGGTATCGCTGCGGCACGTCGGGCGCGTTCACGCCGGAACTGCAGACCTGGTCCGGCCGCACCATCGACGTGCCCTCCGCCTTCATCTCGGGCAAGCAGGACTGGGGCACCTATCAGCGCCCCGGCGTCTTCGAGGCGATGCAGAAGAAGGCCTGCACCAACATGATCGGCTGCCATCTCGTCGACGGTGCCGGCCACTGGGTGCAGCAGGAACAGCCCGCCGAGGTGAGCCGGCTGCTGGTGCAATTCCTGCAAGAAGCGAAGAAGCAATAAGAAAAGGCGTCGTCCCGTGAAGAATTTCGCCGATCTCACCGAGCGCGAAGTGCTGGCCGTTGCGATCTCCTCGGAGGAGGAAGACAGCCGCATCTACATGAGCTTCGCCGAGGACCTCGCCGAACGCTACCCGGATTCCGCGAAGATTTTCGAGGAGATGGCCGAGGAGGAACGCGGCCACCGCCACCGGCTGCTCGAACTCTATGAGAAGCGGTTTGGGCCGCATCTGCCGCCGATCCGCCGCGAGGATGTCAAAGGCTTTCTGAAGCGGCGCCCGATCTGGCTGACCAAGAACCTGCCGCTCGACACCATCCGCAAGGAAGTCGAGACCATGGAGCTGCAGGCCGAGCAATTCTACACGAAGGCCGCCGAGCAGGCCGAAGACGTCGGCGTGCGTCGGCTGCTCGGCGACCTGGCCGACGAGGAAAAGAGCCACGAGAAGCTCGCGGTCAAACTGACGGACGAAATTCTCAGCCCCGACGTGCGCGCCGAAGAGGACAAGACGCGGCGGCGCATGTTCGTGCTGCAATATGTGCAGCCGGGGCTCGCCGGGTTGATGGACGGTTCGGTCTCGACGCTGGCGCCGCTGTTTGCCGCCGCCTTTGCCACGCACAACAACTGGCAGACTTTTCTGGTCGGGCTTGCCGCCTCGATCGGCGCCGGCATCAGCATGGGATTTGCCGAAGCGTTATCAGACGACGGCTCGCTGACCGGACGCGGTTCGCCCTGGCTGCGTGGCGCCGCCAGCGGCATCATGACCGCGCTCGGCGGCCTCGGTCATACGCTGCCCTATCTGGTGCCCGACAGCTGGCCGAACGCGTTCTGGATTGCCACCGCGATCGCCAGCATCGTCGTGTTCTTCGAGCTGTGGGTGATCGCCTTCATCCGCGCCCGATACATGGATACGCCGTTCCTGCAGGCGGCGTTCCAGATCGTGCTCGGCGGGGCCATCGTACTGGCGGTCGGGATATTGATCGGGGGGGCGTAGGCCAGTCAGGCACTGCTCTCGACTTCGCCTCCATTCTCGTTTTTGTGATCGGAAGGCTCATTTGCGATCGGCGCTTGCGCCAAGTTGTTATCCAAGGTGGACCAGCAGGATGTTTGGCGCGCCGCTGCACAGCCATTGCTCTTGCCGCGCATGGCCAAACTGCGCATCATCCGCGCCTCATCTGTGAACGGGAGTACGCCTTGGCCAAATCGGAATGGAGTTTCAAGACCGCTGTCGAATTGTCCGCCGCACTTGCCGCAAAAAAGGTTTCAGCGGTCGAATTGGCCGAGGACGCTATCGGCCGCATCGAGCGGCATGATGCGAAGATCAACGCGATCTGTGTTCGCGACTTCGAACGCGGCCTCGCCGCCGCCCGCGCCGCCGACGCCGAACGGGCGCGCGGGGTGACAAAGCCGCTGCTCGGCCTGCCGATGACGGTGAAGGAATCCTACAACGTCGCGGGGCTGCCGACGACCTGGGGCAATCCGGCGCAGAAGGATTTCACGCCGAGCGAGGACGCATTGCCGATCACGCGCGTCAAGGATGCCGGCGGCGTGATCCTCGGCAAGAACAACGTGCCGCTCGGGCTCGGCGACTGGCAGAGCTATAACGAGATCTACGGCACCACCAACAACCCGTTCGATCTCGACCGCACGCCGGGTGGTTCCTCCGGCGGCGCCTCGGCCGCGCTCGCGGCCGGCTATGGCCCGCTGTCGCTCGGCTCCGACATCGGCGGATCGCTACGCGTGCCGGCGTTTCATTGCGGCGTTTACGCACACAAGCCGACCTTCGACCTGGTGGCGATGCGCGGCCACACGCCGCCGCCCTTGCCGCCGATGCCGTCGACGCGCGACCTCAGCGTGATCGGCCCGATGGCGCGTTGCGCCGTCGATCTGTCGTTGCTGCTGGATGTGATCGCCGGACCCGATCCGCTCGAGGCCGGCAAGGCCTACAGCCTCGCGCTGCCGCCGCCGCGGCACACCGCGCTGAAGGATTTTCGGGTGCTGCTGATCGACACCGATCCGGTCATGCCAACCGACAAGGTGGTGCGCGGCACGCTGGAACAGCTCGCCGCGAATCTCGGCAAGGCCGGCGTCAAGGTCGACCGTTCCAGTCCGTTGCTGCCGGACTTCGCCGCGTCGAGCCGGATCTACATGCGCATGCTGATGTCGTTCCTCTCGGCTTCCTTTGCGCCGGAAGTCCACGCCGGCGCGCAGGCCGCCGTGGCCGCGCTCCCTGCCGAAGACAACAGCCTCGCCGCCGAACGCCTGCGCGGCATCGCGCTCAGCCATCGCGACTGGCTGATGGCCGATGGCGGACGTTCGCGGCTGCGTGCGCAATGGCGCGAACTGTTCAAGACCTATGACGCAGTGATCTGCCCGATCATGCCGACGCCGGCCTATCCGCACGATCACTCCGCCGACCAGGAAACCCGCCGCATCAGCATCGACGGCAAGGACTACGTCTATCCCGATCAGCTCGCCTGGCCCGGCATCGCGACCTTGCCCGGCCTGCCCTCGACCGCGATCCCGACCGGCTTTGCGCCGGACGGATTGCCGGTCGGCGTGCAGATCGTCGGCCCGTGGCTGGAAGACCGCACGCCGCTGAGGCTGGCGGAACTGATCGAGAAGGAGTTTGGCGGCTTCAAGCCACCGCCAATGTTCGATGATTAGCTTGGCGCTCCGTCATTCCGGGGCAGCCCGCAGGGCTGAACCCGGAATCCAGAGGTTATCAGCTCGAGATTCCGGGTTCGCGCTTTGCGCGCCCCGGAATGACGATGGGAGAAACCAATGAACAACGACATCGACGAACTCACCGCGCTCAACCGCGACTACGTCACGTCAGTCCAAAACTCCGACGTCAGGCGCTTCGACGAAATCCTGGCGGCGGATTTCTATTGCTCGAACCCGGACAAGACCCTGGTCGACCGCGCCGCGTTCCTGAAACAGACGGCGGTGCCGGTGACGATCAGGAACCTGACCGCGCACGACGTCAAGATCCGCGTGCTCGGCGACTTCGCCATCATCCACGCCGCCACCAGCTACACGACCGCGGACGGCCAGCAGGCCCATGGGCGCTATACGGACTGCTGGGCGAAGCAGAACGGGAAGTGGCTTGCGGTGTCGGCGCACGTGTCGCGGTGAGCCAAACCCGTCATTCCGGGGCAGCCCGCAGGGCTGAACCCGGAATCTCGAGATCCCGGGTTCGATGCTTCGCATCGCCCCGGGATGACGACGTTGTCGTCAACTATCAAACATGATCACGCTGCGCAGCGTCTTGCCGGCCTTCATGTTGGCAAAACCCTCGTTGATCTCCGACAGCTTCAGCTTGGCCGAAATCCAATCCTCCAGATGCAGCTTGCCGCGCATGTAGAATTCGACGAGGCGGGGCATGTCGACGCGGAAATGGTTGGAGCCCATCGACGAACCCTGAATGCGGCGCTCGCGGAGGAAGTCGAAGCCGTGCAGTTCGATCTTCTGGCCGAACGGGATCATGCCGACGATCGTCGCCGTGCCGCCGGCCGCCAGCATGGCAAAGGACTGCTCCGCGGTGTCCTTGCGGCCCAGCACCTCGAAGGAGTGTTGCACGCCGCCGCCGGTGAGTTCGCGCACCTGCTGGACCACGTCGCCCCGGGCGGGATCGACGATGTCGGTCGCGCCGAGCTTGGTGGCGAGTTGCAGTTTCACCGGGTTGGTATCGATCGCGATGATGCGGCCAGCGCCCGCGATCGCCGCACCATTGATAGCGGCCATGCCGACGCCGCCGCAGCCGATCACCGCAACCGTTTCGCCGGCCCGAACCTTGGCGGTGTTCACGACAGCGCCATAGCCCGTGATGACGCCGCAGCCGATCAGCGCAGCCAACTCCAGCGGCATGTCCTTGCGGATTTTGACGATGGCGTTTTCGTGCACCAGCATCTGCTCGGCGAAAGACGACAGATTGAGGAACTGGTTGAGTTTCTCCGAACGCGCCCAGGACAGCCGATTGGACTGGCCGGGCAGCATCTTCACGGTGGTATCAGTGCAGAGCACCGTGCGGCCGGTGGTGCAATTGTCGCAGGTGCCGCAGAACACCGACAGGCACGTGACGACATGATCGCCGGGCTTCACATAGTTGACGTCGGAGCCGACTTTTTCGACCACGCCGGCGGACTCATGCCCGAGCACTGCGGGCAGCGGATGCGGATAGAGCCCTTCCATGAAGTGCAGGTCGGAATGGCAAAGGCCGGCGACGCGGGTGCGGATCAGGACCTCCCGCGGTCCCGGGTTCGGCACACTGACATCCTCGATCACCAGCGGCTGGTTGACTTCATGCAGAACGGCGGCCTTCATCGGTGTTCCCTCTTTGCTTTTTTGTTGTGTCACGTAATCTTTTCACCTCTCCCCCTGGAAGAGGTAGGAAGCCTAGGCCCCCTTCAGCAATTCGCCAACCTCGGCCATCCCGACGTTACGTTCGCCAAGCAGATGGTCAGTGATCTTGCGTTGAGTGGCTGTTTCCGCCAGCTGGAACGGATCGCCCGGCGAAACGCGGTGGTCGATCACCATGCGCGACAGCAGGACGCGCCTTGCGTCGCCGCGCATCTCGTGGATCCGGCCCCCCTCCCAGGCCAGCGCGACGGCACTGGCAACATGATAGAGCAGACTGGTGGCCCGCCGCGCATCGCCCTCGTTATCTGTCCGGCTGGCGACCTCGCGCGCAAAACCGATGGCGCGGTCGGCCAGTTCGCGCAGGCGGTTGCGCCAGGCCTGCGGCACGTTGGCGCTGTCGTCGAGACGGGCGTGCAGATCGGCGGCGAGCGCCGCATCGGCACCGTGGCGGCCGACCGCGCGCTTCAGCGCATCGATGGCGACGATATTACCGGTACCTTCCCAGATCGAGCCGAGATGGGCGTCGCGCAGCAGCCGCGCGGTGGCGAATTCCTCGATGTAGCCGATCCCGCCGCGCATCTCCAAAGCATCGCCGCAGACCTTTCGGGCGTCGCGGGTGGCGCGGAATTTCAGCGTGGGAGTCAGGATACGCAGCAGCGCCGCCGCGTCCTGGCTGCCGGCCTCGGCGCGATCGAGCGCGTCGGCGGTGAGGAAGCTCATCGACAGCGCCTGCTCGGTGGGGAGCATGATCTTCATCAACTGTCGTCGCGCCAGCGGCAGGTCAATGATGCGCTGGCCGAACACCACGCGATTTTTCGCCACCGTCATCGCGTCGTGATGCGCGCGCCGCATCAGCGCGGTCGATTTGACGCCGTTGGACAGCCGCGACGAGTTGACCATCTCGGCCATTTGCACGAAGCCGCGGTCAAGCTTGCCGACGGCGTACGCAATCGCGCCCTCGAACTTGATCTCGCCAGAGGCCATCGAGCGGGTGCCGAGCTTGTCCTTCAAACGAACGATCCGGTAGTGGTTCTGCGAACCGTCGTCGAGATAGCGCGGCATCAGGAACAGCCCCACGCCGCGCGTGCCGGGGCCCGCGCCTTCCGGGCGCGCCAGCAGCATCACCACCTTGGCATCGGCATTGGAGCAGAACCACTTCTCGCCATAGAGCCGCCAGTGATCGCCTTCCTGCACGGCCGTCGTCGTCAGCGTGCCGACGTCGGAGCCGCCCTCCTTTTCGGTCATGAACTGGCCGCCCTGCGTCAGTTTGCTCATGTCGGTCTGGGTCAGGCCGTCGAGATATTTCGCCTTCAGCGCCTCACTGCCGAAATTGTTGAGCAGTTTTGCGCAACCATCCGTGACGTTGATCGGACAGCCCATGCCGAATTCGGTCTGGTTGAACAGGAACGTGAAGGCGTGCTTGGCCACCACGGGATATTTGTCCGGCCAGCCCATGATGCCCTTGCGGATCGACAGCGCGTGAATGCCGAACTCGCCGAACGCGGCGTTCTCCAGTTCCCGGTAGGCCGGGTGATATTCGATGTACTGCGTATCACGGCCGAACTTGTCGCGCTGGTGCAGCACCGGCGTGTGGCGGTCGGCAAGCCGCGCGCATTCGTCGAGATGCCCGCCGGCAAGCGCGCCGAGACGGTCGAGATGCGGCTCGATATGACGAAACAGCGCCTCCGGCAGATGCAGGCGCAGCAGATCCGTCAGCGCCGGATCGGCCCGGTAGAAATTCATGCCCGTGGTGTCGGGTGCGAGCAATCCCGGCTGGCTGGCAGCGGCTGCGCGATCCTGCTTGAGTGGCTGCATGTGATTAGCCCTTGTTCGTTCCGCCCGATCTTGATCTTCTACCGATAGCGCAGGCGGTCACGCCGTCAACAACCATAATTGGAGGGTCCACCCATGGCCGAGGGATACCGCATCATCGGCGCCGAGATGTCACCCTACTCGGTCAAGGTCCGCTCCTATTTCCGCTACAAGGGAATCCCGTTCCAGTGGATTCCGCGCAATCCTGCGAGCCAGGCGGAATTCGAAAAACACGCCAGAATGCCGATCATCCCGCTGGTGGTGACGCCCGATGGTACTGGCATCCAGGATTCCACACCTATCATCGAACAGCTCGAGAAGCTTTACCCCGAACCGTCGATCCACCCCACCGAGCCCGTCACCAATTTCATATCGACGCTGATCGAGGAGTTCGGCGACGAATGGGGCAACAAGTGGATGTTTCACTACCGCTGGGCGCGCGAGATCGACCAGCGATGCTCCGCCGGCCGCATCGCGCGGATGCGCGCGCCCAAGGCCAGCGAAGAGGAACATGCGGCGCTTGCCGGACAGGTTCGCATCCGCATGGTGGAGCGCGTCTGGTATGTCGGCTCGAATGAATTGACCGCGTCGCAGATCGAAATCGGCTTCCAGGAGATGCTGGGCCTGCTCGACGATCACCTCGCGACTCGCCCCTATTTGTTCGGCGGCAGGCCTGCTTTCGGCGACTTCGGCCTTTGGGGACAACTCTATGAGCTGTGGACCGACCCGACCGCCGGCGCCCTGATCGAAGGCAACGCGCCACATGTGCTCGACTGGATCCACCGCATGCTGTGGCCGCGGGCCGAAGGCGCGTTCGAATCGTGGAAGACGCTGGCGCCGACAATGATGCCGATCCTGACCAGGCAGGTCGGGCGGCAATTCTGGACCTGGACCCTGGCCAACGAGAAGGCGCTGGCAGAGGCCAAGGATGAATTCAGCGTCACGCTCGGCGACAATGTCTGGATCCAGAAGCCACAGAAATATCACGCAAGATCGCTAGGCATGCTGCGCGCGAAGTACGCAAGCCTGGCCGACAAGGGGGATCTCGACCTGATCCTCGCGGCCGCGGGTTGCCTTGCCGGATTGCGCGCTTAAGTACCAGTTTCCGACCATTCGAGGATCGCGCCATGGAAATTCCGAAATACAAGACCGCCCTCATCGTCGGCGCCGGCGAAGGCTTGAGCGCATCGCTGGCGCGGCTATTTGCGCGTGAAGGCATCAAGGTTGCGCTCGCCGCGCGCAAGATCGAGAAACTCGGCGCGCTCTGCACCGAAACCAAGGCCCGCGCCTTTGCCTGCAATGCCACCGAGGCCGAAGAGGTCGAGCGTCTCTTTGGCATGGTCGAGCGCGAGATCGGCACGCCCGACCTCGTGGTCTATAACGCCAGCGGACGGGCGCGCGGCGCCTTCACCGACCTGGTGCCGGCGGATGTCGCCAACGCCATTGCGGTTTCGGCCTTTGGCGGCTTTCTGGTGGCGCAGCAGGCGGCGCAGCGCATGCTGCCCAACAAGAGCGGCGCGATCCTGTTCACCGGCGCTTCCGCCAGCGTCAAGGGCTATCCGCAGTCGGCGCCGTTCGCGATGGGCAAGTTCGCACTGCGCGGGCTCGCCCAGAGCATGGCCCGCGAATTGTCGCCACAGGGAATTCACGTGGCGCATTTCGTCATCGACGGCGGCATCCGCAGCGCGACCCGTACCGAGCCTGCGGATAAACCTGACTCGATGCTCGATCCCGACGCCATTGCCTTGAGCTACTGGAATGTGCTGCAACAGCCGCGAAGCGCCTGGACCTGGGAAGTCGAACTGCGGCCGTGGGTGGAGAAGTTCTGAGGTGAGGCAGTCATTCCGGGATGGTCCGAAGGACCAGACCCGGAATCTCGAGATTCTCAGGGGCGCAAGGGGCGCCCCGTAGTTCGATGCTTCGCATCGCCCCGGAATGACGGACCCAGAAGAAATGCAGGGCGCGCAATAACAATAACAAAGGGAGCGACATGACTACCGAGACCAGGATCGACACCGGCACCGATGAACTGCTCTGCGTGATCCGCGAGCGCGTCGCCATCATCACGCTGAACCGCCCCGAGGCGCGCAATTCCCTGTCGGATAATCTGACGCCGGCCTTGCGCAACATGATCAAGGCCTGCGGCGAGAATCCCGATGTCGGCGTGCTGCTGCTCACCGGTGCCGGCACCGCGTTCTGCGCCGGCGGCAATGTCAAGGGCATGGGCGCGAACCGCGACAAGAAGAAGCTCGAAATGTCCCATGACGAACGGGTCGCCGATCTGCAGGAGCGGCAGCGGCTTTTGACCGGCGCGCTGGTCTCGGTGCGCAAGCCGACCATCGCCGCCCTGCCCGGCCCCGCGGTCGGCGCCGGCCTCGCACTGGCGATGGCCTGCGATATCAGGATCGCGGCGCAATCGGCGTTCCTCTCCACCGGCTATCTCAAGGTCGGCCTCAGCGGCGATTACGGCATTGCCTGGCTGCTGACGCGGCTGGTCGGCACGTCGCGGGCGCGGGAACTGATGTTCACCTGCGACAGGGTCGATGCGGCCAAATGCGAGGCGATCGGCCTGGTGAACCGCGTGGTCCCTGACGACAAGCTGCAGGCGGAAGCCTTCGCGCTCGCCAAATCGATCGCCGAGGGACCTACGATCGCGATCCGCTACATGAAGGATAATCTCGACGAAGCCCTGATGTTCGACTTCGCCACCGCCCGCGATCACGAGGCCGAGCGCATGATCCGAACGCAGGTGACGGCCGACCACAAGGAAGCCGTGCAGGCGTTCATCGAGAAGCGCAAGCCGGTGTTCAGGGGGATTTGAACAGAGAAAAAAGCCCGGTTCTGGAGGGGCAGAACCGGGCTCAGTCTTGTCAAGCCGCAAGCGAGGACATTGCGCCGGGAGAGACGGCGGCGAGCCGCCAACTGGCGCATGGGATTTCCTGCGGTTCGACGACGTGGATCTCTTTCTGGAAGCGCACCAGCTTCCAGTCACCGGGCGTATTGGTGAAGGCGTAACCGGACTTGCGGGCAAGCGCGATCATGGCGTCGTTCGAGCGCAGCGTGTCGCCGAACAGTCGCGAAGCGCCGAACGAAGCCGCGCGGCATTCGAGGTTCTTCAGCAGCGCCTTGCCGATGCCGTGACCCTGCCAGCGGTCATCGATCGACAGGCCGAACTCGATGGATGACGTGTTACTGTCGAACGCATAGCGCGCCTCGCCGACGATGGTCTCGCGACCGTCAACCGGCATGGTCGCCACGACACTAAACCGGTCCGCCTCGCCGACATGGATGAAATCCGCAAGCAGCGACGGTGGCAGTTCACTGGCCGCGCCGAGGAAACGGTTGTAGCGGGAGCGGGTCGTGAGCGCGCGGAAATAACCCTGAAGCGCCCCGGCATCCCGCGGCTCGACAAAGCGCACGGTGACGGCATCGCCATTCCGTGCATGCAGCACGTCGGAATATTGCCTGAGATCGTCGAGACGCATGGTGCTCATCGGTCGCTCCCGCGGAGCTAAGAGAAAACGGCCGGCGTCCCTGCGAAGGCGGCGCCGGCCTGGCTGCTGCTCAAGCCCGCCAGAACGGCTTTTCGGCCTCGTAGGCGATGTCGCTCCAGGAGATGCCGATGTCGTGCAGCTCCCGCGCCGACCACTGGGCCAACTCGCGGCGCGACCGGTAGCGCTGCCGCCAGACATGGAGGGTTTCGGCGACCTGGGTCAAAAAGCCCGCACCATGATGATTTATCATCGATTCATGCGTATAAGTGGACATTTGAGGCTCCTTTGGTAATCTGTTGGCGCTAATATCTGCGCAATCCGAACCTTCCACAAACGACACTTTGTACCGTTTCGGATGATATAAGCTCATGCATTTGGGGAGTGCGGAATGACCGCCAGGCTGCCGTCGCTGAACGGGCTGCGCGCCTTCGAGGCCGCGGCCCGGCATTTGAGCTTCACGCAGGCGGCGTCCGAGTTGAACGTCACGCAGACCGCGATCAGCCATCAGATCAAGCGGCTGGAGGAAGAACTCGGGGTTCGGCTGTTCATCCGCCAGAACCGCTCGCTGACGCTGACCCAGCAGGCGCAGGAATATCTCCCCGGCATCCGCGCCGCCTTCAACGACCTGCGGCTCGCAACCGACCGGCTGCTGCGGAAGGACGACGACCACGTGCTGACGGTCTCGACGCTGGCCTCGCTCGCGGCCAAATGGCTGCTGCCGCGGCTATCCGCATTCCAGGAGGCCCATCCCGGCATCGACGTGCGCATCACCACCTCGACCAATCTGGTCGACTTCCAGCGCGACAATGTCGACGCCGCGATCCGCTACGGCCGTGGCCAATGGCCGGGCCTGCGCGCCGACTGGCTGCTGGCGGACGAGCTTTTCCCGGTGTGCAGCCCGGCGCTGCTGCAGGGAAACAAGCCGCTGAAATGCCCCGAGGACCTTAAGGAGCACGTTCTGCTGCACACCAGCAACTTCAACAGCGACGACTGGCGGCTCTGGCTGTGGGCGGCCGGCCTGCCGGCGGATTTTTCCAAGCAGCCCGGCGTGACCTTCGACATGATCTTCATGACGGTGCAGGCCGCGATCGACGGCGTCGGCGTCGCGATGGGCCGCACGGCTTACGTGCAGGAAGACATCGCCAGGGGACGCCTCGTGGTTCCCTTCAAGATCACGCTGCCGGTCGATGCCGGATTCTACCTGGTCTCGCCTGCGGGACGGACCGATCCGCCAAAGCTGTCAGCCTTCCGGCAATGGCTGCTCGCCTCGGTGCAAAGCAAGCCGTGACGCAACAGATATTCCGCACGGCGCGACGCATGCGACATCGTCGCATGGCGATGCGATTCACACTGCAAGAGACGCGTGACGCGGTCGCCGCAGCAGGCTAGAAAATCGCCGGGCGGATGGATCGGCCCGGCCGCGCGCCGGTTTGATTTCCATGCCAACAACGATAACAAGAGTGCATGGTCGATCTCTCCAGAAAATTCGATGTGCTTGTGATCGGCGGCGGCAACGCCGCCTTGTGCGCCGCCATCAGCGCCCGCCGCGCCGGGGCTTCCGTGCTGGTGCTGGAGGGCGCGCCGAAATTCTATCGCGGCGGCAATACCCGACACACCCGCAACATGCGCTGCGCCCACGATGCGGCGACCGAGATTCTCACCGGGCCCTACACGGAAGAGGAATTCTGGGACGATTTGCTGCGCCTGACCGGCGGGCAGACCGACGAAGAGCTGGCGAAATTCATGATCAGGGAGTCCAAGGACATCCTGAACTGGATCGTCGAACAGGGCGTGCGCTGGCAACCCTCGCTCGGCGGCACGCTGAGCCTTGGCCGCACCAATTCGTTCTTCCTCGGCGGTGGCCGGGCGATGCTGAACGCGCTCTATCTCACCGCCGAAAAGCTCGGTGTCGAGATCGTCTACGATGCCGAGGTCATCGACCTCCATATCGAGGACGGCATGTTCCTGTCTGCGCGGCTGAAGCAGCCGATCGATGGCGCAACCGAGATCCGCGCTTCGGCGCTGGTGGCGGCTGCCGGCGGGTTCGAGGCCAACATCGAATGGCTGAAGGAGTATTGGGGCGAGGCCGCCGACAATTTCCTGATCCGCGGCACGCCCTATAACCGTGGCTCGATTCTCAGGATGCTGCTCGACAAGGGCGTGCAGGACATCGGCGATCCCACCCAATGCCACGCGGTTGCCATCGATGCCCGCGCGCCGAAATTCGACGGCGGCATCATTACCCGCCACGACTCGGTCGTGTTCGGCATCGTCGTCAACAAGCACGCCCAGCGCTTCTACGACGAGGGCGAGGACATCTGGCCAAAGCGCTATGCGATCTGGGGCCGGCTGGTGGCGGCGCAACCCGACCAGATCGCCTTCATCATTTTTGATTCGAGCGTCGTCACCAGCTTCATGCCGACGCTGTTCCCGCCGATCGGCGCGCCGACGATTGCGGAACTCGCCGGCAAGCTCGAACTCGACCCGGCCGCGCTGGAAAAGACCATCACCGACTTCAACGCCGCGGTGCAGCCAGGTACGTTCGACCATACCATCCTCGACGACTGCCGCACCGAAGGCATCACGCCGGCGAAGACGCACTGGGCGCGAAAGATCGAGCACGCGCCTTATCTGGCGTACCCGGTGCGGCCCGGCATCACCTTCACCTATCTCGGCACCCGCGTGAACAAGCAGTCGCGCATGGTGATGAAGGACGGCAAACCCTCCGCCAACATGTTCGCGGCCGGCGAGATCATGGCCGGCAACGTGCTCGGCAAGGGCTACGCCGCCGGCATCGGCATGACCATCGGCAGCGTGTTCGGCCGGGTGGCGGGACGGGAAGCAGCGCGGAATGCGAAGAACTGAGATGTCGGGACGGGAAACAGCATAGCGATGCACGGAACGAGAATCCTGGAGGAAGCCGACCGTCTGATGACGGTCTGCAATTCCTGCCGCTATTGCGAAGGTCTGTGCGCAGTATTTCCGGCGATGGAAATGCGACGCGCATTCTCCGACGGCGACCTCAACTACCTCGCCAATCTCTGCCATTCCTGCGGCGCCTGCTACACCGACTGCCAGTTCTCGCCGCCGCATGAATTCAACGTCAATGTGCCGCAGACGCTGGCCGTGGCGCGGGCCGATTCCTATGCGGCCTACGCGTGGCCGCGCGCGTTGTCGGGCGCATTCGCGCGCAACGGCCTCGTCATCAGCCTGGTTGCCGCGCTCAGCGTCGGCGCTTTCATATTCGGCTTTGCCGCCTACCATGATCGCCAGGTTCTGTTCGGCGTCCATACCGGGCCGGGTGCGTTCTACAAGCTGATGCCGCACAACGCGATGGCGGGCCTGTTCGGCGCGGCGTTCCTTTATGCAATCGTGGCCCTCGTCATGGGCGTCCGCGCCTTCTGGCGCGACATCGGCGAACCCGTCGGCATGAAGGCCGACGCGGGCGCGCTGCTGCAGGCGATCCGCGACGCCGGCGAACTGCGCTATCTCGACGGCGGCGGGGTCGGCTGCTTCAACGAGGACGACCGCCCGACCGATCGCCGCAAGCTTTATCACCACCTGACGTTCTACGGCTTTGCGCTGTGCTTCGCCTCGACCTGCGTCGCCACGCTCTATCATTATCTGCTGGCGCGGGAAGCGCCCTATCCGTGGTGGGATCTGCCGGTGGTGCTGGGAACGCTCGGCGGCATCGGATTGCTGATCGGGCCGATCGGCCTGCTGATCGAGAAATCGAAGCGCGATCCCGTATTGATGGACGGGACCCGCTACGGCATGGACGTCGCCTTCATCGTGATGCTGTTCCTCACCAGCCTGACCGGCCTCGCACTGCTGGTGCTGCGCGAGACCGCCGCGATGGGCCCGCTGCTGGCGCTGCATCTCGGCGTGGTGTTCTCGCTGTTCGTCACCATGCCCTACGGCAAGTTCGTGCACGGGATCTACCGGTTCGTGGCGCTGGTGCGGTACGCCATGGAGCGCAAGGCGATGGCGCACGGAGCAGCGGAGTAGCCGCGACCGCTGCCACAGTGTGTTCCGTCATGCCCGCGCAGGCGGGCATCCAGTACGCCGCGGCTTATCGGCTCTATCGCTGCCGTCTCTGGAATACTGGATCGTCCGCCCCAGTGCGCAAACGCGCACAAGTCGGACGATGACGAGAGGAGGTTGCTTCGCGTTCTCGCAACACAAATCGCGATGGCTAACCAATCCTTACCCGGCCGGATTAACCGTATTTTCAAACTTCGCGGCGTCACTGCCGCGGTTGCCGCCAACCTGCCTCATTGAATCCCAAGATCGTTCTGCGATGTAGGGCCGAGCATTCGGCCGGCTCTGCTCAGGCATCTTCGTTTGGAAGCGTAAGATCATGATGAGGATCTGTCTCATCGTTATCGGTCTCGGCGTTCTCATTGCCATGGAGCTGGGAACGCCATCACGCTCGAAACCAAGCGAGATTGATCCGTTCGAGCAATTGACGCTTGACGCAAGCACATCGGGCGACACCCTGAAGAAGGGCGATCGGCTGGAAGTGCACCGCATGCCAGAGGAAGCGCCGGTTCAGCCGATTGCACTTGCCGAGCCGATGTCGCCGCCGCGCGATCCGATCGCCATGCTTGCAGAAGCGAATTCAGGCGTCGTTGGATCCACTCCGAACGCAAAGAGGGACGCGGTCAAAAAGCCCAAGCCTCGGCCGAAAGATGCCGCTCCCGCCAAGCCACCGCCCAAGCTCGCCAATTCCAGCAAAGCTGCAAAGGCGGAGAAATCGAAGGCGGTGGTCGAGCTCAAGCCCTGCCGTCCAAATGCGTTCGACGAACTGCTGCAGGCCCTGAGCCTGTCCTCGCGATGCCAGACATAGAGGCCGCGGGACGAGCGCAGCTGCATTAGCGGGACGGCGGCGGCGTTGGCTTCGCGTCCCCGGGATTGGCCGCCGCCTTTTTCTGTGCTCTCCGCTTTTTGGTTGCGGTCTCGAGTGATCTCAATGGCTGCACTTGTGTGTTGAAGGAGGTGCTCAGCAAATTCTCGAGGCGGTCCTTGTACTCGCGTCCACAAATCCGATCCTTGGCCTTCATTGCTGTACTCCACTGCATTTGCGCAACGCGTCCCGTGACGGTAATCGGTGGAGGCGTTGCCTGCCGGAACTAGCGACGGGTCGGGCCTGCAAATTCAAGTCGGGATGCACGATCTGCGGCAGCGTTACTGTCCGATCATCATCCGGCCAAAATTGGAATCGTGCCTCCCGCGTTCCGCCACAGTTCGCGAATCTTCATCCGCCACGATGTCAATCGGCATGAAATATCATCGCAAGAAATAAAATCGCTCGCGCGGTCAGATCATTGGGCTGTGATTTGATGTGGATGACTTGCGGTTCCGCCCTGCCTGCTGTGAACAGGCCGGAGAATGGCGATCAGTACCGCTCCACGATGCGCTCGAGCTTGCGGCTGAGCAGCCAGGATAGACCCAGGAAGAGAACCAGCATCACGATGCCGAGACCCGAGGAAGCATTGTTCATTGACTTCTCCGAGAACTGGCCGAAGGCATAGCCGGCCGAGACGACGGTGCCGGACCAAAGGCCCGCCGCAACGAAGTTGAGCGCCAGGAAAGTGGACCAGGGCAGCCGCGACATCCCGTAGGCGAATCCCGCGAGTCCGCGGATGCCGTGCGGAAAGCGATGAAACAGGATCATCCAGACATAGTGTCGATCCGCAAGCCGGATCACCGTCTGTACAGGCCGCTCGAACCGCGGATAACGATCGAGCAGGCGGGCGCCATAACGTCGTCCGATCCAGAAACGAATGACGTCGCCGGTGAAACTGCCGAACCAACAGACCACGATGAGCGTGCCGAGGCTGAGAGCCCCGGCATGCGCCGCATAGCCGGCGAACAACGCCAGCAGCAGGCTATGCGAGGCCGAATAGGCAAACATGAAGCTGTAGGCCACATCGCCGTGCTGGCGGATGAGGTCGAGGAAAGATGTGAGATCCGACGGAAACAGCAATGCAGGTCCACCCAAACTCGTGCGTGTCAATGTCCCCCAGACGAGCGGGTTCGGCTTCGACGCTAGCAGCCGGGGCAAGGATGCGGAAGGCGACACGCTGGCCGCGGGCTCGGCAACTTCGTCGCACCCCCTGCCGGCTTGTGCTGCGCGCGCGGCAGCCGACTTTAGTCGAACCAGCCGCGCGCTTCAGACGGGATGAAGTTGAGGCCGGGGGGTCAGGCTCGAGCCAGCGGACTCCCTGCGCGAGCGATAGGCCTGCAGCACTTTAGCGGACGTCTCGACATCCAGCCGGGTGAACTCCGCTTTCATCGCGTCAAGATCCTTGGTCGCAATCCGGTAATCCGGCGCACCAAGAAACAACAGCGCCAACGTCGTCGCCCAGGACAGGTCGAGGGCCTTCGCAAGAATCAGCAAGGCCTCCTTGTCAGCCGCCAGCATCGCCCGCTCGACCACATCGGCCGGCAGCGTGCACAACAACGAGAGCGCAATGACCGCTTCATCGAGTTTGCGCGCCTGGGCGTATTCGAGAAGCGCCGCTTCCCCCAGGTCGCCGATCCGGTGCTTCGCGCCTACGGCCTTCTTGGCGATGAAATAGTTCTTCGACGCGGGGCCAAACATCGCATGCAGCGATCCGGCGACGTCGGCGACGGCATTGCGCGCTTCGGGTCGCTCGAACTGAAGTTTCTTTCGAACATCGTCGGACGCTTTTGCGATCAATTGCTGGAACAGGTGCCGCGGGATATCCCGCCGCCGCCCCAGATGCTCGGCCAGGATGGAGTCGTTCTCGGAACGCTTGATCAATTGCAGGAAGCCGGAATCCGAGAAACGCGCGCCGGTATTGACGGCGACGGAATTCACGACCGTCTGGTCGCCTCTTTCCACGAGCACATCGGTGACCGGCTCGTCGATGGATTTTCGCCGCGAGATTGCCAGGAGATGCTGCTGACCTTGGCAGCGGGCGTTCGCGACCAGCACCTGGTTGTCGAGCCGCTCGGAATAGCGAAGGACGGGGCCGGCGACATCAATTGAACCGTCGAAGGCGAGCTTGTTGACGATCTGGATCGGCGCCTGGTCGCTGCGCGCCAGCCGCCTGGCGAGTTGGGAGCGTGTCGCCAGCTCGATTTCCTCCGAGAGCTGTCCGATCACTTCCCCAAAGATCCAGATCTCGCTTTCGGTATACCGGCCCATCAGCAGCATGTCGGTTGCATGCCACAAAGCCTGCAAACGGCTTTCGGGCGTTCCCCTGGAGATGGCGTCATTCAACTCCCGAAGTATAGACATCGGTGTCCCCGAGCCGCTTTCCGCTGCTCACTCGCAACTGTGTGATGGAGATCTGGATGGTCCGGTATCGGTCAGTCCGAACAGGACTCCGCACTCGGATTCTTCTTAGGGAGGCGAAGCGGCAGACCTGTAGTGTGACCGTCGCCAGCCGCAGCATTTGAACGCCTCAGCCCGTGGTGCCGACACGATCACGCCCGGAAGCCTTCTTGTTCCCGGCACAATCCTGCGACCAAGAAGTTAACGGAGCCTATGCATTTCTACGAGATCAGCGCTGCAATACATGCCGACAGGCCCAGAATCGCTATCGAAAATCGGCAAGGAACGCCGCGGCGCGACGATGTGCGGAACAGCCACGCCAACTCCACCAACACCACGCAAAGCCAGGTCCCCGCGGCGGCTATTCCGCAGTTCCTCAAATTGTTTTGCAACCTAATCTGTCCTGCATTGTTGCACTGCCCATAAGATGTCGGGAAAAATCGGCACCCGATTGGCAGGGAGGCGCTTCGGAACAACTGCAACGAGAGAGAGCTGATGATCGATCGACGCGAAACTGGTGCGACCGTCCGGAAACATCAAACGATATTGCGAGTCTCGACCATCGGCGTTGCGGGATTGTTGTCCATCCTGATGCTCACGGCGGTGGCGCCTCCGATCGTCGCCGATCAGTCCGACCGCGCTGTCATCAATGCTCCAGTAACGCTTCTGACCGCGCCGATCGGCGGCGAGGTTGGCGCACTCGCAGCGCTTCCCGGCAAAGACGTTCGCGACGGCGACAGGCTGGCCCAGATCAGGAATCCGCGCCTCGATCGCACCACGCTGATTCTGCTGGAAGAAAAGTCGTCAGACGCACGGCAGAAGCTCGAGGCGACGCGTGCGAAGCACGCCTCCGATCTCGCTTATGTTGCTGCCATCGACACCGAAATCGGCAATCAGTCCGAACAGCTCAAAACTCAGTTCCGGTCGCAGATCGAGGAGGCGCGCGCCCGCGTCGCGCAATCCAACGCCATGAGCGCGGAGAAGCAGGCGCTGGTCGAACGACAAAACGCCATGGTATCGCGCGCTGCCGCGAGTATCGACATGGTCAAGCCGACGTCGCAGCAATTCGCGGCGGCCCGACACAACGCGGACGCGGAAACCGCGAAGCTGAACCAGAAGATGGCGCAGCTCAGCGCGCTCAACAGCGGCATATACGTGGGCGATGAACTGATTGCGCTCAACAATCTGGCTCAGAAGCGCAGGGATATCGATCTGGACGCGAAGCGGATGGAAATCGAGGAGAAGCAGCAATCGGTCGTGCTTGCCGACCTGGAAAATCTGATCGACGCCGAGCGGAAAAGGCTGGCCAGCCTGGCGGCCGCCGACGTGCTCTCGCCCGGCAGCGGCAAGGTGCTGACCATTGGCACCGCGGTAGGGCGCCACGTCAATGCGGGCGACACTATCAGCTCAATCGTCGACTGCGACAATCGTTTTGTGGTTGCCATCTTCTCCTACAGGCAGGGTCAGAACATGATGCCCGGCACCCGTGTCCGCATCGATGGAAGCACGTTCCGGTCCGGAATCGTAAGCGCAGTACTGCCGAAGACCAGCGACAAGGTCGACGAGCGCTTCGCCGTGCCGTTTCCGCAAACCGAGCGGCGCGAACTTTACGCGATCATCAACCCGGATGGCGCGGAGGGAGACGGCGCCCAGGCGCAAGAAACGGCAACGGCGTCTACACCGACCTGCCCCGTCGGCCAGTGGGTAACGGTGACGCGCGACAATGGCGTGGTACCCTCGATGTCGGTCACCTGGCGCCGGCTCGGCCACCTCGTCGCCTCATGGTTCGATGACGACGAACGCGACACCGCCCGCGCGCAGGACGCATCGTTCGGTGCAGATGCCCGCCGTGCCGGCATTTCCCGACTGCAAGCCGCCTTTCGTTCACCACCGCCGCCGCAGTTGAGATCCGACGAAGACTGGCTGCCCAGAACCCGTGCGATCGTCTCGCAATGATGCGCATGATCGTGATGGCGTTGTGCGCAGCCATGATGGCTTCGCCGCCCGCCTCGGGCCGCGAGGCGCGAGCGCCGGGCCCCTTCTGCGCCGGCCTGCACAAGGCCGTGACTCCGCTTGCGCGCGGGGCGGAAGCGGTCTTCATCCGCAGCTATGAGCCTGGCACGAACGAGGTCAGCCTGCCTTCAGGCATCGCCACGACCGCTTTCGTCTACGACAATGCGCTTGCCGTCATTGCACTGATCGCCTGCGGCAACCTCGCGGACGCGAAGCCGATCGGCAAAGCGTTGAGCCGGGCCGCGCGCCAGGACCGGAGTTTTGACGATGGCCGGATTCGCAACGCTTATCGGGCCGGCGCGGTAGGCCAGGGTGCACCCAATCTCCCGGGCTGGTGGGATGCGCAAGCCAAAATCTGGGGCGAGGATGCGGCACAGGACGGCACCTCGACCGGCAATGTCGCATGGGCGGCATTGGCGCTGCTGACGATGTATGAGGCGACGCAAGATCCCCAATATCTTTCGGACTCGCGGCGCCTGGTCGACTGGATCATCGCCGCCACCGCCTCCGGCGACGGCTTCCGCGGCGGCTTTCACGGCTACGATCCGCAGCAGGTCAAGCTCACCTGGATGTCCACCGAACACAATGTGGACGTCTTTGCCGCCGCGCATTGGCTGTACCGCCTGACCGGGGAACGGAAATACGACGAAGCGTCGGGGCAAGCCCGCAAGCTGCTCGATCGCGCCTTCCGCGGCGATCACTTCCTGCTCGGCACCAAGCCGGACGGAAGCCCCGCAGATGAAGGCCTGCTCGCGCTCGACGTTCAGCTCTGGCCCTGGATGGCCATCCCTGACTCGCCAAGAGCCTGGAAGGCTTCGCTCGGCTTCGCGAAAGATCGCCTCGGCGTCGATGGCGGGTTCGACTTCAACGGCGACCGCGACGGCGTATGGGTCGAGGGCACCGCGCAGGCCGCGCTTGCCTACCGGATCAGCGGGAATGCGAAGGAGAGCGATCGGCTGCTGGCGGGACTGAATGCGGACCGGACGCCGTCCGGCCTGCTCAACGCGACGCGCGCGGCGCGACTGACCACGGGCTTGTCGATCGACCCTACCGACACCGTGCCTGATTTCTTCTACTACCGCCGTCCGCATCTGGGAGCGACGGCATGGGCAGTGCTGGCTGAAACAGGCTGGAATCCCTTCAACGGGACAAGGATACCATGATGTTCCCTGCCGCCGGCGACGACCTGTCGCTCCTGACCATCAATATCGGAATCTTCCTCGGCCTTCTGGTCATGGCACGGCTGCTGGACCCGTCGCGCGCCAGAGACCGCGTCCTGTTCGGTGCTACAACGGCCGCCTTTCTCGTTCTATACGCGCTTTGGCGATGGAACGATACCTTGCCGCCCTTCGCGCTGACGGCGCAAAGCCTTTGGCCGCGGCTCTTCATTGCGTTCGAACTGGTGGCCATACTGTACACGCTGATGTCGATCGTCATCCTGTTTCGCAACGTCGACCGCAGTGCGCAGGCCGATGCGGCACAACGGGCACTCGCCGCGGCAGACAACTACCCGGCCGTCGATATCTTCATCTGTACCTATGACGAACCGCTCGAAATCCTGGAGCGCTCGATCCTGAGCGCGTTGGCGCTCGATTATGACAACGCCACGGTCTGGGTGCTCGACGACACAAGGCGCGACTGGCTGCGGGACTATTGCCAGCGGGTGGGCGCGCGTCACGTGACGCGGCCCGACAACAAGGGGGCGAAGGCCGGCAACCTCAACAACGGGCTGGCGACGACCGCGCGCGAGACCAACGCGCCCGTGATTCTCGTGCTCGATGCCGACTTCGCGCCACGACAGGATTTCCTCAAGCGCACGGTTGGCCTGCTGCTGTCCGACCCGGAAGTCGCGATCGTCCAGACGCCGCAGTTCTACTACAACGCCGATCCGATCCAGCACAATCTGCTGGCCGAGAAGAGCTGGGTCGACGATCAACGGTTCTTCTTCGACATCTTCCAGTCGGCCAAGGACGCCTGGGGCTGCGCGTTCTGCGTCGGCACTTCCTTCGTCGTCCGCCGAGATCTGCTCGACGAGATCGGCGGCTTTCCCCAGCAGGCGATCTCGGAGGATATCAATCTCACCTACACCATGCTGGCGCATGGCTACCGCACGTCCTGGCTGAACGAGCCGCTCAGTTTCGGACTCTCTGCCGAGGGCATCCCGGAATATATCACCCAGCGCGCGCGCTGGTGCCTCGGCACCATCCAGGTCGCCCTGCTGCGCAACGGCCCGCTGTTCGGGCGCGGTTTCAGCTTCACCCAGCGCTGGCATTATATTCATGGCGTGCTGAACTGGCTGTGCAAGCCGTACATGCTGTTATTGCTGGCCGCACCGACGATCTACTGGTTCGGCGGCCTGCCGGCGTTCGAGGCCGACTACTACTCGTTCCTGCGCTACGGTATGCCGGCGCTGCTCGGCCTGATCATCTACATGGGATGGATCTCGCGCGCGCGGACGCTGCCCTTGTTCATGGAGGCCACCCACGCCATCACCTGTTTCGCGGTGACCGCGACGCTGCTGAGCGCAATCATCAAGCCGTTCGGGCGCCCGTTCAAGATCACCGACAAGGGCGGCGACCGTTCGACGCCGCGCGTGCACTGGAAGCTTGCCGCGACCTTCGGCCTGATCGCGGCAAGCTCTGCCGCAAGCATCGTCTGGGCGTTCGTCTCGCCCTATGCCGCAAGCGAGATTTCATCGCTCGACTTCTTCAACCTGCTGTGGGCCGGCATCGCAATGCTGATCGCCTTCGTCGCGTTCCTCGTGTGCTTCGAACTGCCCCGCAGCAGCGACCAGTTTGAAACGGATGAGCCCGTTTGGCTCGCAGGCGACGGAAAAATCCTGTCGTGCCGCCTGCTCGCATTGTCCCTCACCTCGGTACGATTCTCGGGTCCGGCCGGCGAGGCCCTCGAGCTTGCGGGCTGGCGCTATCAGATTCATCTCGAGGGGCTGGGATGGGCCGACATTTCGATGGTGTCGCGATCTCGCAACGACGTGGTCGCACGCCTTGACCTGAGCCCGGAACAACGTCAACGCCTTGTGGTTCGACTTTTCAGCGCGTCGCAGGGCAACATTGCCGGCCAGGCCAGCCTCCGCGGTGCCATGGCTGGATTGCTACGCCGCGGCGTTCTCGGCGCGTAGGCTTGCGGACGGCAGCCTTACAAGTCCACCACGACGTAATCGCTCTCGACCGACACGGCGAGCGTCTCCGCGACATACGGCCCCTTCACCACGCTGGAGCCGGGTTCGACGTTGACCGGATAGGCGCGGGCGCGAAAGCGCTTCGGGTCGCAGTAGGATTGGCCGGTGCGGATATCGAATTCCCAGCCGTGCCAGGGACAGCGGATGATCTCGCCGAGCTTGGTGTATTCGATTTCGCCGGGGTCGGAGGATTGCGCGAGCCCGATCAGCGGGCCTTCGCACAACGCCGCACCCTGGTGCGGGCAGCGGTTCAACAGGCCGAAGAACTCGCCCTTGATGTTGAAGATCGCGATCGGCCGCTCGTCGATGGTGAGGAATTTTCGTGTCCCCGGCGGCAACTCGTCCACCGGGGCGATAACGTGCCGAACCATCAGGATATTCCGTACAGCTTCTTGGCGTTGCCGAGATAGAACGCCTCGCGGTTGGCGTCGCTGACGCCGGCCGGCAACACGCGCGACGGTTCGTCAAAATCCCAATGCGGGTAGTCGGTCGCGAACAGGAGCTTGTCCCAGCCGATCCACTCGATCGTCTCGAACAGGTGCTCGCGGCGCTCCGGGTCTTCCATCGGCTGCGTCGTCCACCAGACGTGGTCGCGGATATATTCCGACGGCTTGCGCTTCAGGTGCTGCACCTCACTGCGCAGCTTCTCGAAGTGCTTGTCGAGGCGCCAGGCAAGCGAAGGCGCCCAGCCGAAGCCGGCCTCGATCATCACCATCTTCAGTTTCGGGAAGCGCTCGAACACGCCTTCGAGCACGAGGCTTGCGAGCGCCGACTGTTGGCACTGCGCATGGCCGACCATCTCTTCGATGTAGAAGCTCGGCCAGCCGGATGGCGTCAGCGGATTGCCGCCGAAGCCGAATGCGTGCACGCCGACCGGCAGCCCGGCCTCCTGCGCCGCTTCGTAGACCGGCCAGTAGCGGCGCTGGCCGAGCGGCTCGACATTGCGGGAGAGCAGCAGCACCTGCACGTAGTTCGGATCGCCCGCGCGCTTGCGGATCTCGGCGGCAGCGGCCACGCCATCCTCATTGGCGACGACGATCGAACCCTTCAGGCGCTTGTCCTTGCTGGTCCATTTCTCGATCTGCCAGTCGTTGATCGCCGAACAGATCGCCCCGGCCAGATCCTGGTTGCGCAGGCCCTGCCCGCTGTTGAGCGGATTGAGTACGCCGAGTGCGACATTGTAGGGGTCGAGCAACTGCTTCTGCATGAAGGATAGCGAGGAACCTTGCGGGCCGCCTTCCGGCGGCCAGGCGTCGCGGCGCGAGGCATTTGGCTGCGCCTTCGGATAGGGCGGGCCTTCCATCATGCCGTGATAGGCCTGCTTGCCGTAGGTCTGGAGATGCCCGTGCCAGCGCTTCTCCATGAACGGATAGAGTTCATCGTTGGTGGCGCGCGCCGGATGGATGTCGCAATCGGCGATCGCGGTCTTGATGCTGGTGGAAGCCGACGACTCAGGGCGGAACTGAACGTTCATGGCGTCGTCTCCTTCATCTTTAGCCGGCCGTACGTCGCGAGCGGATTATCGATCATGATCTTGCGGACCAGATCGGGCGACAATCCCGGCGGCAGCACGTCATCGCCGTCGAACTGCCAGTGCGGATAGTCGGTCGAGAATAGAAGCAATTCGTCCGACTGCATATGATTAAACAGGCGATCCAGGGTTGCCGGATCCGGCGGCGCATCGACCGGCTGCAGCGAGAAGCGGATGTTGCTGCGCACAATTTCGGCCGGCGCGCGATCGACCCACGGCGTTTCCATCCGCACGCCGCGCCAGAACTTGTGCAGCCGCCACAGATAGGCCGGCAGCCAGGTGAAGCCACTTTCCAGCATCACCATCTTCAATTTCGGATGCCGGGCGAACACGCCCTCGACGATCAGGCTGGTCAACTGGGTCTGGAACGCGGTGGCCTGCGCAACGTAATCCTCGATGTGGTAGGAGCCCCAGCCGACCGAGGTCGGCGGGTTGTGATAGGCGCTGCCGGCATGAATGCCGATCGGCAGGCCCAGCCGTTCGGCCGCGGCATAGATCGGCCAGTAGACGCGCTTGCCGAGCGGCATGTCGCCCATGACCAGCATCAGTACCTGGACGAAGCGTTTGTCCTTGGCGCAGCGCTCGATCTCGGCGACGGATTTTTCCACGCTTTGCGCCGGGATCACAATCGAGCCGCGCAGCCGCGCGTCCTTGTCCAGCCACTCCCTGGCCAGCCAGTCGTTCAGCGCGCGGCAGAACGCATCCTGCATGTCCTCCGAGAACACCATCTGGACGCCGTAGAGCGGGTTGCAGATGCCGTAGGCCACGCCGAACTTGTCGAGGGCCTGCTTCTGCATGTCGGCGAGGCTTTCGCCCGGCTTGCCCTGCCCCGGCCGCCAGTCCGGCCGCGAGGAGATCGGCGAATTGGTCGGATAGGATTGCGAAACCAGATCGGTCATGCCGCGCGTCGTCACCTGGTCCTGCCAGTAGTCGTTCATGTAGGGCAGCAGGCTGGTCAAATGCGGCACGGCGGGATGCAGATCGCAATCCACGCCACCTGCGATCGGCGACGTCATGATGTTTCCTCTTGTCCTCTGGGGTCGCTTGATCAGCGGTGGTTTGCGGCATTCAATCAGGGCCGCCTCCGCGCCGCAACTCGGCAAGCGTGACCCTCCTGTGCTAGGAGGGCATGACTGGCGGGAATTCAGGGAGTCGAGATGAAAGAGCTCGTAACGATAGCCGAACAAATTGCAACGCAACTGATCGCGCGGAAGCAGACGATTTCCGTTGCGGAATCATCGACCGGCGGCCTGATCTCGGCGGCGCTGCTGTCGGTGCCCGGCGCCTCGGCCTATTTCCTCGGCGGTGCGGTGGTCTACACCCGCGATGCGCGGCGGCTGCTGATGGACATTCCGGACGCGGCGATGAAGGGGCTTCGCTCCTCGTCAGAGCCTTATGCAGAACTGCTCGCAAGCCAGAGTCGCCAGCGTTTTGCGACGACCTGGGGACTGTCGGAAACCGGCGCCACCGGCCCGACCGGCAACCGCTATGGCGACGCCGCCGGACATACTTGCGTGGCGGTGGCGGGGCCGCAAAGCGCGGTTTTCACGTTGGAGACCGGCAGCGCCAACCGGCAGGCCAACATGCAGGCGTTCGCGGCCGCCGCGCTGAATTTGCTGCTGGAGAATTTGGAGAAGTAGGTTGGTAGGGAGGGCAAAGCGTAGCGTGCCCACCATTGATCCGCTGAAAGAATGGTGGGCACGCTTCGCTCTGCCTACCCTACAAGAGCAGGCCATCGAGGAATCGTCCCATGCAACACCCATTCGACCGCGCCGGGGAAGACCTCGGCAACTCGATCCATTTCGAGCACGTCAACGTCACCGTGCCCGATCAGCGGCTGGCGACGCTGTTCTACGTCACAGGCCTCGGGCTGACCCGCGATCCCTATCTGATGGTGTCGGACACCAACATGTGGGTCAATGTCGGCAAGAGCCAGTTTCATCTGCCGAGCGCCCCAGCGCAGGTGCTTCGCGGCCACATCGGGATCGTCATCGCCGGGCGCGCGGCGCTGCTGGAGCGGCTGGCGTCGGTGGCAAAGAAGCTCGAAGGCACCGCGTTCGCATTCAGCGAGCACAACGATCATGTCGAGGCCGTCTGCCCGTGGGGCAATCGCGTGCGCTGCTATGAGCCGGACGCCGCGCGCTTCGGGCGCATCACGCTCGGCATTCCCTATGTCGAGTTCGATGTGCCGGTCGGGACCGCGAAAGGCATTGGTGCGTTCTACCCACGGATCATGGGAATGCCGGCGAAAGTTCTCAACGGCGATGGCGCGATGGCGCGCGTCAAGGTCGGCAAGGACCAGTACCTGCAATTCCGCGAGACCGACCGGCGCCAACCGGATTACGACGGCCATCACGTGCAGATCTACATCACGGATTTCTCGGGCCCCTACCATCGCCTCAGGGAGCGCGGCCTGGTCTCGCAGGAAGACAACCAGTACCAGTATCGCTTCCGCGACATCATCGATCTCGATGGCGGCAGGCACCTGTTCACGGTCGAGCACGAGATCCGCAGCGCCACGCACCCGATGTTCATGCGCCCCCTGGTCAACCGCAACCCGGCAGAGACCAACCGCACCTACGCCCCTGGCCACGAGGAGTGGGCGTGGGCGATGGGGCCGGATGAGTATGACCGACGGTAGGTCCAATTGAGTCCGACGCAACGGCTGTCATACCCCGCGAAGGCGGGGTATCCAGTACGCCGCGGCCCTTCGATTCAATTACAGCCGTCTCTGGAATACTGGATCACCCGCCTTCGCGGGTGATGACAGCGTAAGCTCGGGGGCAACAGCGAAACTCACCGCTCCCGGAACGAGCGCATCAGTTGGTCGCTGAATGGCTTCATCAGGTAGGAGAACATGGTGCGGTCGCCGGTCTGGACGAAGGCTTCCACCGGCATGCCCGGGATGATCTTGACCTCGCCGAGGCGGGCGACCTCGCTCGGAGGCAACGAGACGCGGATGGTGTAGTAGCTCTGCCCGGTGCGTTGGTCAGTGCTGACGTCGGCGGAGACGCGGGTGACGACGCCGTTCAGCTCCGGCGTGGTGCGCTGGTTGAAGGCCGACAGCCGCAGCAGCGTCTTCTGGCCGACCTGCAGCTTGTCGATGTCCTGCGGATTGACCTTGGCCTCGACCGAGAGATCGTCGGCCTTCGGCACCACCATCATGATGGCGTCACCGGCGGTGATGACGCCGCCGACGGTATGAACCGTCGACTGCAACACGACGCCGTCCTGCGGCGCGCGGATGTCGATGCGGCGGAGCTGGTCCTCGGCGGTAACCTTGCGCTCGACGAACTCGCCGATCTTGTCGGTGGTCTCGCGCAGGTCCTTGGAGACTTCGCTGACCACGTCCTTGTCGACCTGGATGATCTGCAGCTCGGTCTCGGTGATCTTGCCCTTGGCCTGTGCGCGCGCCGCAATGTATTGCCCGCGCTCGCCGGTGAGCCGGGCCATGTCACGCTCCAGTTGGGTCAGGCGCGAGATCTGGATCAGGCGCTGTTCGTATAGCTGGCGCACGCCGACCAGTTCCTTCTCCACCAGCGAGATTTCCTTTTCCTTCGCCTGTTCCTGCGCCGTCAGCCCCGCGATTTCCTCGTTCAGCTGCGACACCCGTTCGCGCAACTGCGATTTCTGGCCCGCGCGTCCGAACACGCGAACCTCGAACAGCTTGGTTTCACTGGCCATGACGTCGCGGACTTCGGGGTCGTCGGCGCGGTCGGTCAGCGCCGAAGGAAACCTGATCTTGTCGAGCCCGCGCTGCTCGGCCTCCAGCCGCGCAGCCCGCGCCAGCAAGCCGTTCAGCGTCTTGACGACGATGGCAAGGTTCGCCTTGACCACGGTTTCGTCGAGCCGCACCACGATGTCGCCGGCCTTCACGACGTCGCCATCGCGCACACGCACCTCGCCGACCACGCCGCCGGTCGGGTGCTGGACTTTCTTGACGTTGGAATCGACCACCACCGAGCCCGGCGCGATCAGCGCGCCCGAAATCTGCGCTGTCGAGGCCCAGCCGCCAAACCCGACGACAAGCACCAGCATCAGCGCGAGGCCCGCAATCAGATGCGATCTTATCGAGCGTCGTGCGCTGTTCGGTTCGCCGGTCATGATTTCGCGGCCCCTGCATCGGATACGATCTTGATCGGCGGCGGCGCCGGGACGCGCTGCAGCACCTGGCCGAGCACGGTCTCCTTCGGGCCGAACGCCTGCATCCGGCCGTCCTTCAACACCAGCACCTGGTCGACCGCCTCGATCCCGATCGGCCGGTGCGCCACCACGATGACGATGGCGCCGCGCTCGCGCGCGCTGCGCACCGCACGGGTCAACGCCTCGTCACCCTCGCTGTCGAGATTGGAATTCGGCTCGTCGAGCACGATCAGGAAGGGATTGCCGTAGAGCGCGCGCGCCAGCGCCACGCGCTGCGCCTGCCCCGCCGACAGCGCCGTCCCCTGCTCGCCGATCTGGGTGTCGTAACCCTCGCGCATCTTGATGATCAGTTCATGCACGCCGGCTTCCTTGGCGGCGGCGATGATCGCATCCGATTTCGCTTCCGGATCGAACCGGCAGATGTTCTGCGCCACCGTGCCTGCGAACAGTTCGACATCCTGCGGCAGGTAGCCGATATGGCGGCCGATCACGTCCGACGACCACTGGTCGAGCGCCGCGCCGTCGAGCCGCACCTTGCCGCGGAACGGCGTCCACACGCCGACAAGCGCCCGCACCAGCGACGACTTGCCCGAACCGCTCGGGCCGATGACGCCGACGCCGGTGCCGGCCTCGACGGTAAAGGTCACGTCCTGCACGATCACCCGCTGCTCGCCGGGCGGCACGATGCTGACGGCCTCGACCGACAGCCGCGTCGAGGGAGACTGCAGCAGGGTCTGCGTGTTCGCCGGCGGCATCTGCTCCAGGAGCTTGTTGAGGCGATGCCAGCTCTGCCGCGCGGCGACGAAGCCCTTCCAGTGCGCGATGGCCAGATCGACCGGCGCCAGCGCCCGCGCGCTGAGGATCGAGCCCGCGATGATGATGCCGGCGGACGCTTCCTGGTGGATCACCAGATAGGCGCCAACCGCGAGCACCGCCGATTGCAGCATCATGCGCAGGACCTTGGCGACCGCGCCGAGACCACCGGCGACGTCGCTGGCGCGCTGATTGCCCGCCAGGTAGGTTTCGTTGGCCTCGGTCCAGCGCCTGGTCAGGCGTCCGGACATGCCCATCGCCACCAGCACTTCGGCGTTGCGCCGGCTGGTGGCGGCGAGATCGTTGCGCCGCGCCGCCAGGGTCATCGCCTCGCGCGCCGGCTCGCGCGACAGGAATTCGGTAATCAGGGTCAGGGTCACGAGGATAATGGCACCGACCAAAGCGGTGACGCCGATCAGCCAGTGGAATGCGAAACAGATCGCGAGATAGAACGGCAGCCACGGCAGATCGAAGAACGCGCCCGGCCCCATGCTGCCGAGAAACGACCGCACATTGTCGAGATCGCGTAGCGGCTGCAGGCCCTCGTTGCGCCCGCCGACCATCAGCGGCAGCCTCACCACGGTTTCGAACACGCGGGCGTTGATGGCTTCGTCCAGCGCGGTCCCGACGCGCCCGAGAATGCGTCCGCGGATCAGGTCGAGGCCGCCTTGGGCGATATAGAGGCCGCCGGCCAGGATCACGAGGCCGATCAGGGTCGGCACGCTGCGGCTCGGCAGCACGCGGTCGTAGACCTCCAGCATGAAGATCGAGCCGGTGAGATACAGCAGGTTGATCGCACAACTCATCACGCCAACGCCGATGAAGGCGTTGCGACAGGCGCGCAGCGCCTCGCCGAGTTCAGAACGCCGGACGCCGGAAGCGGCTGCCATAAATGCGTATCTCTTCAAAAGGATAAGGTAACGCGCTGGTTTTACCGATGTTTTGGGACATCGTCTATTTAAGTCACGTTAACCTCAATCCAGTTCATCCCCGTGACAAGCTGTGGACATACCCAAAACAGCCCTTTTAGGCGAGTGGTTTGAGCCTGGCGGGCGATTCGTGGCCGACGGCGGCTGGCTGCAGGGTTCAGTCTCTGAGCAGGGTTTGGGGAGGCGGTCGGACGCGGCAAGAGGGATAGCCGAGGTGGAACTTTCGTTCACTGCACGCGTTAGTGCGGCATGAAGCAAGGCGACATCTGGTATGTAACTTTCGGCCCGCACAAGTCAGATGAAACTGCGGAAAGCAAGGCGCGATCGACGCGCACCTTCAAGTCGGAAGTCGACGCCAAGCTGTTTGCGATGCAGATTCTCGCCAAGGGCTGGACGGCGAGCGCGGGCACGCTCAATCCCCATCAACCGAAGCAGGTCGTCGGGCCGTCGCAGATCGAGGCCTGGGCCGATCCGGGCATTGGCGGTTAAAGGCTTAGTGGTTGACCTAACTCCGTCATGGCCGGGCCCGTCGCGGCCATTCACGTCTTTGCTGTCGAGACATCGCTAATTCGTGGATGCCCGGGACAAGCCCGGGCATGACGAATTGGCTAGACCTTCTTGTTGCGTCTCAAGTAGCTGCGGCAACAGCGACGCTTTGCTCCGCCAGCACGCATCGCGCCGTCCGATCCGGCGACACCTGCACATTGGGCGGCAATTGCTCGGTGCAGCGCGGCTGCGCCGAGCTGCAGCGCGGCGCGAACGAGCAGCTCGTGGGCGCCTTGTCCAGCGAAGGCGGCGTCCCGGGGATGGTCTCCAGCCGCTGGCCGCGCTTGGCGCCGTGGACAGTCGAGGCCAGGAGACCCTTGGCATAGGGATGAACCGGCGAGCGCACGATGTCGCGCAAGCGCCCCTGCTCCACGATCTGGCCGGCATACATGACGGCGACACGGTCGCAGATCTCGATGGCGACGCCGATGTCGTGGGTCACGAAGATCACGGACATTCCGAACTCGCGCTGCAATTCGCGCAGCAGCAGCAGGATCTGGATCTGCACGGTGGCGTCCAGCGCCGTGGTCGGCTCGTCGGCCAGCAGGATCTTCGGCTTGCAGGCCAGCGCCAGCGCGATCATCGCGCGCTGCCGCATGCCGCCGCTCATCTCATGCGGATAGGCCTCGAGCCGGCGCTTGGCGGAGGGTATCCGCACCACCTCCAGCATTTCCAGCGCGCGCGCCATGCCCTCCTTCTGGCTCTTGCCTTCGTGGCGCATCACGCTTTCGGCGATCTGGTGACCGATCGTGTAGACCGGGTCGAGCGCCAGCGCGGGCTCCTGGAAGATCATGGAAACGGTCTGGCCGCGAAACGCAGAAAGCTCCTCGTCGTTCATCGCCAGCACGTCGCGGCCCAGGACCTTCACGGTGCCCGAAATCTGCGTCCGCTTCCGTGGCAACAGCCGCATCAGCGCCCGCAAGGTCACGCTCTTGCCGGAGCCGGATTCGCCGAGCAGACCCAACACCTCGCCCTCGCCAAGCGAGAGCGAGATGTCGTTGACGGCATGGACCGTGCGCTCGCCGGTGAAGCGGATGTTGAGGTCGCGGATTTCGACGAGATTACTCATGCGAGTTTTGGCACCTGCTGGTGATAGTCAGTCGCACGCTGGAACGCTGCACCGATGCGTACCAGGCCTGGTTCATCGAAGGCGCGGCCGATCAGTTGCATGCCGACCGGCAGGCCGGCCTTGGTGAAGCCAGCGGGAATCGAGAGCGATGGCAGACCGAGATAGTTGATCGGACGGGTAAATTTCGTGATCCGCTGGATCACGGCCTCGGCGTCGCGGCTGTTGCCGACGTCGCTCTCGGCGATGGTCACCGCCGGCATCGGCGCGACCGGCGCGATCACGGCATCTGTGCCGGTCACCGCCGCGAGGTATGCGGCAAGCGCCGGACCACGCCAGCGCATCGCCTCGAGATAGGTCACGCCGGGAATGGCGAGCCCGTTCTGCAGCCGCATCAACACCTGCGCGCCGTAATCCTGCGGCCGCTCGATCATCCAGCGTTTGTGGAAGGCAGCGGCTTCGGTGGCGAGCACGATCTGGCAGGCGGCGGTGAGCTGGCGCTGGTCCGGCAGTTCGACCTTGACGATTTCGGCGCCCTCCTTCCGAAGGGTGGCGATGGTCTCGTCCAGCACCCGCGCCACCTCGGCATCGAGATCGTCGACATAGAACGCGGTCGGCACGCCGATCTTCGCACCCTTGAGCGAGCCCGTGGCCGCGGCCATGTAGTTCGGCACCGGAAGCGTCGCGGCGGTCGGATCCTCGGGGTCGGCGCCCGCCATCAGCCCCACCAGGAGCGCGCAGTCCTCGACCGTCTGCGCAAGCGGCCCGACCGTATCCAGTGACTGCGACAGCGGCATCGCGCCGGCACGGCTGATCAGGCCGACGGTGGTCTTGAAGCCGGTGACGCCGCAGAAATGCGCGGGCATCCGGATCGAGCCGCCGGTATCGGAGCCCAGCGCCGCAAAGGTCAGCCGCGCGCCGACCGCCGAGCCAGAGCCGGACGACGAGCCGCCGGTGATGTAGTCGACATTCCAGGGATTGCGCACCGCGCCGTAGTGCGGGTTGTGGCCGGTCGGGCCGTAGGCGAACTCGACCATCTGCAGCGACCCGAGCCTGACAGTGCCGGCATCCTTCAGGCGCTGCAGCGCGGTCGAGGTCGTCGTCGGCACGAAATCGCGGCGGATCTTCGAGCCGCAGGTCACGACCTTGCCGGCGTCGTAATACATATCCTTGTGCGCCAGCGGCACGCCGTGCAGCACGCCGGCAATGTTGCCCTTGGCAAGCGCCGCGTCGGCGGCATCAGCGGCGGCAAGCGCTTCGTCCGCCTCGATCGCCATGAAGGCGTTGACGCGCGGCTGCCATTGCGCGATCCGGTCGAGACAGGATTGCGTCACCTCGCGGGAGGAAAGTTTCTTCGCTGCAATCGCCTTCGCAACGGCCACCAGCGACATCAGGGCCGGCTCGCCGCTCATGTCGACACCTTCGCGCGCTGCACCAGAAGATAGCTCGCAGGTTCGAGGTCCATCGGCAGCGTGCCGGCTACGGCTGCAAAACCGTCGAAGGCCGGGCCGATGGAATTGGCGATGCGCTCGGCGACGTCCTTGTCGGCGGGCACGCCCGCCACTTCGGTCATTGCCTTGACCTGTTTGGGATCGGGTCTTGTCATGCGGCGCTTGCTCCTTTGAGAGTTTCTTTTGCCGGTGCGCGGCTGTGCCCCGAGCCCGGAATGGCCATGTAGCACGCCGCCTGATGGCCCATTGTATCGACATCGCTGAGTTTTGGCGTCGCATTTGCGCAGAGCGGCTCCGCAAACGGACAACGGGTGTGAAACCGGCAGCCGGGCGGCGGATCGATCGGATTGGGCGGATCGCCAGAGATCGGCGGGGTCTCGGTGCGGTTGTCAGGATCGGAGGATGGCATCGCGGCCAGGAGTGCCCGGGTATAGGGATGCGCCGGCGCATCCCAGACCTTGTCGACCGGGCCGAGCTCGACCACTTCGCCGAGATACATCACCAGCACGCGGTCCGAGATGTAGCGCACCACGTTGAGATCGTGGCTGATGAACAAATACGTGAGACCGAATTCGCGCTTCAGATCGGCCAGCAGGTTGAGCACCTGGGCCTCGACCGACTTGTCCAGCGCCGATACCGCCTCGTCGAGGATCACGAGCCGCGGCGACAGGGCCAGCGCGCGGGCGATGTTGACGCGCTGGCGCTGGCCTCCGGAAATTTCGTGCGGGTAGCGGTTGGCAAAGGTTTCGGGCCTTAAGCCCACCTTGCCGAGCAGCTCGCGCGCCAGCGTGCGCGCCGCAGCGTCCGCCATGCCATGCACCTTGGGGCCGAATGCGATCGACTCCTCGATGGTGAGACGTGGATTGAGCGAGGCGTAGCTGTCCTGAAACACCATCTGCATGCCGCGGCGCAGCTCACGCAAGGAGAGCGCGCGGCCGACCTGCATGCCGTCATAGATGATGTCGCCGGAATCGCTCTTCATCAGGTGCATCAGAAGCCGTGCGGTAGTCGACTTGCCGCAGCCGGATTCGCCGACGATCCCCACGGTTTCGCCCTTGGCGATGGAGAAGGAAACATCGTCGACCGCGCGCACGGTCTTGCGAGCGCTGAACAGGTCGCCGCGCACCGGGAAATGCTTGGTCAGGCCAACGACCTGCAGCAGCGGCTGCGCCTCGCCGCCGACATCAGCGACCGGCTCCATGTGTTCGACTGACAGGCTGGTCTCACTCATCGCGTCAGTTCCTGATGTCCATGGCGCTGCGCATGCCGTCGCTGAGCAGGTTGAAGCAGATCGACACCGCAAAGATCATGACGCCCGGCAGCGCTGCGACCCACGGGTTGACATAGATGGCGGTGCGCAGCGTGTTCAGCATCAGGCCCCATTCCGGCTCCGGCGGCTTGGTGCCGAGGCCGAGGAATGAGAGGCCGGCGGCGAGGATCATCGACACCGAGATCAACCCCGTGGCGTAGACGAAGATCGGACCCAGCACGTTGCCGAGCATGTGGACGCGCATGATGGTGAAGGGACCGGCACCGGAGGCACGTGCGGCCTCGACGAAATCCATGTTGCGCACGCCGGTCGTCACGCTTTCCGCGACGCGGGTGATCTGCGGCACGAACACGATCGTCAGCGACACGATGGAATTGACGATGCCCGCGCCCAGCGCACCCGAGATCGCAATCGCCAGCAGCACCGACGGAAAGGCGTAGAAAACGTCCACCGTGCGCATGATCGCGGTGTTGAGCTTGCCGCCGACATAGCCAGCGACGAGCCCCAGCGAGGTGCCGATGATGAAGGCAAAGATCACGGGGAGGATGCCGATGATCAGCGACAGCCGGCCGCCATAGACCAGCCGCGCCAGCATGTCGCGGCCGAGTTCGTCGGTACCGAGCGGATAGTTCGGCGTGCCGATGTGGCGAAGCCTGCGGATCATCGAGCCCTGGTAGGGATCGGCGAGGCCGAGCCACGGCGCAAACAGCGCGGAAAGGAAGATCAGCATCAGGACGAAGGCGCAGGCCATGGCGACCTTGTCGCGCGCAATGCGGCGGCCGACCGTCGCCCAATAGCCGCGGGCCTTGGTCGCGGGCGCGGCCTGTAGCGCAGTATCCGACATCACAGCCATGATCAGCCCCGCTTGATGCGCGGATCGATTGCCGCTTGCACGATATCGACCAGCAGATTGAGCGTCACGAAGAACAGCGCCAGCACCAGGATCGTGCCCTGCAGCAGCGGAAGGTCGCGCTGGAAGATCGCCGAATTGAGCAGCAGGCCGGAGCCGGGCCACGAGAACACGGTCTCGATCAGGATCGAGCCGCCGAGCATGTAGCCGAGCTGCAGACCCATCACCGCAAGCGCGGTCGGCGCGGCGTTCTTGATGACGTGCTTGAACACGTCGAGTTCGCGCAGACCCTTGGCGCGCAGCGCCTCGACGAAGTCCTGCGAGAGGATGTCACCGGTCAGCGCCCGCACGGTGCGGGTGACGATGCCCATCGGGATCACCGAGGTCGTGATCGCGGGCAGGATGAGATATTTCATGTGCTCCCAGTCCCAGCCCCAGGCACCGGAGCCGCCAGGACCGGCGCCGACGGCAGGCAGCCAGTTGAGCTGAACCGAGAAGATGATGACCATCACCATGCCGAGCCAGTAGTGCGGCACCGAGACGCCGGCGATCGCGATCGAAGTCGCAACCTTGTCGACCCATGTATCGCGGAAATAGCCGGCGATCAGGCCGAACAACAGCCCGAGCGTGAAGCCGATCAGGGCCGCGGCAATCGCCAGCGTCACGGTATTGCTGACCGCGCGCAACACTTCCGTCAGCACAGGGCGGCCGGTGGCGATGGAGTTGCCGAGGTCGCCGTGGAGCGCGCGCCACATCCAGAGACCAAACTGGACCGGCAGCGGCCGATCGAAGCCGTAAGCCGTACGCATTTGTGCGGCGAGTTCCTGCGAAGCGTCCGCCGGCAACACCGCAACCAGGGGATCGCCGGGCGTGATGTGCACCAGCAGGAAGCACACCAGCGCCACGCTGAGCACGATCGGAATCACATAGACGATACGTCGGGCGATGTAGACGAGCACGGGATTACTTTTTCTTCTTCCCTTCTCCCCCTGTGGGAGAAGGTGGCGCGCATTCATGCGCGCCGGATGAGGGGTTCTATCCGCGGAGATCGAAGGCCGTGATGAGAGATATCTATCCGCGGAGAGATACCCCTCACCCGTCTCGAATGAGCTTCGCTCATTCGATCCACCCTCTCCCACAAGGGGAGAGGGGAAGCGGGTTCGATGCCGATACCTACGGCGCCAGCGTCACCGGCGAGAAGTCGACGAACCAGCTCTTCGGCTGCACGAAGCCCTTCACCTTCGGGCTCATGGCGCGCGGGGAGACGTCGTGGGCGACGTAGAGGAATGCCGCATCGTCCACCGAAGCCGCGTGCAGTTCGGCCAGCGCCGCATCACGCGCCGCCGGGTCGAAGGTCTGGCGCGCCTTGGTCACCAACTCGTCGAACTTGGGATTGTTGATGAAACCCCAATTGTTCGAGACCGGAGGCGCCATCGACGACTGCAGGAAGCGAACCAGCGCGAAGAACGGGTCCATCGCCGCGTAGGTGACGTTGGTGGCGTTGGCGCCGTTGGCGGACGGATCCTTGGCGCCACGGCGCCAGTTGGTGAACAGCGTGTTCCACTCGATGACGTCGAGCTGAACGTCGAAGTAGCATTCGGCCAGCGCCTGCTGCAGATATTCGTTCATCGGCAAGGGCTGCATCTGGCCCGATCCCGATGCCGACGTCTGGGTCTTCACCGTCAGCTTCTTGCTCGGGCCGTAGCCCGCTTCCTGCATCAGCTTCTGCGCGGCCTTCAGGTCATACTTGATCTCGAAGGTCGGCTTGCCGCGCCAGGGATGACCGGGCTCGAACGTGCCGGTGGCCGGGACCATCAGGCCGGCGAGGAGACCATCCTTGAGGCCTTCGCGATCGATGCAGAGGTTGGCGGCCTTGCGGACACGGATGTCGTTCCAGGGCGAGCCTTCGATGCGCGAGAACTGCCACGGCCAGACGTGCGGTGACTCGTTGGCCTGCAGCTGGAAACCGCGCTGCTTGATTTCCTTGACCGCATCAGGCGCCGGCGCCTCGACCCAGTCGACCTGACCGGACAACAGCGCTGCGGTGCGGGCGTTGGCTTCCGGCATCGGCAGCAGCACCATCTTGTCGACCTTGGGCACGCGGGCCTTGTCCCAATAGCCGTCGTTCTTGACCAGTTCGAGCCGTTCGCGCGGCGTGAACTTCGACATCTTCCACGGGCCGGTGCCCGAGGCATCCCTCGCGAATGCCGCCCAGGCGGCCTGCGATTTCGCCTTGGCGTCCGCGCCTTCGGCCTTGTCGAAGAACGCCTGCCACTTCGTCGGGCTGGCCATGAACAAATTGGTCAGGTTGATCGGCAGGAAACTGTCCGGCTCCTTGGTGGTCAATTCCACCGTCATGTCGTCGATCTTTTTGGCGGAGGCCAGCGTCGGCATGCGCGAGGCGGTGACGCCGACCTGGCTGGCGTCGAACTGCGGCGCATCCTGCTTCAGCACCTTGTCGACGTTCCAGACCACGGCATCGGCATTGAACGACGAGCCGTCATGGAATTTGACGCCGGGGCGCAGCTTGAAGGTCCACTTCTTCTTGTCTGCGTCATCGACCTTCCACTCGGTCGCGAGCCCGGGAATCATCACGCTCGGCTTGGTAGCCGACGAGAGGTCCCATGCCGTCAGGCCGTCATACATGGTGAGGCCGGTGAAGCGGTTGCCCTCAAAGCCCTGATCGGGCTGGCCGAGGGTGCGCGGAATATCCGCCGCCGTCATGCCGATCCGCAGCACCGTTTCGGCGCTCGCCAGTTGCGGCAGCCCGACCACCAGCGCTGTCGCCAGCAGCCACGCGGTCGCTGTCTTCTTCGGTTTCTCGTTACGCATATGCAGCAATCCCTTCTCGACTTGGGTGACTAATTCTTATGCAAAGGTATGCAACGCCTGTGCCAACGAAGGCCGTTTCGTGCGGGCGATTAGCCGCACAACTCACCGTGAGCACCCGTGGAAGCGGTACTTCCATGCTCCTTTTGGCACCAAGCTTGCATTTTTCGGCTCCGAACCCCGCACAACGGAGCTTAATTCATGTGCATCCGAAATTCGATGCTTCTTGCTGCCACAGCGATCACCCTGGGACTTTCTGTTGGCTTGCATACAATCCCGGCGCAGGCAGAGAGCGTCGTACGCTACGGCATCTCGATGGCGGACATTCCGCTGACCACCGGCCAGCCCGACCGTGGCGCCGGCGCCTATCAGTTCTCGGCCTATACGATCTACGATCCGCTGGTCGCCTGGGAGATGGACGTCGCCGACCGGCCGGGCAAACTGGTGCCGGGCCTCGCCACCGAGTGGAAGGTTGACGACGCCGACAAGAAGAAATGGCGCTTCACCCTGCGCCAGGGGGTCAAGTTCCATGACGGCAGCGACTTCAATGCCGACGCGGTGATCTGGAATCTGGACAAGGTGCTCAACGAAAAGGCACCGCAGTTCGACAAGCGCCAGAGCGCGCAGGTGAAAACCCGCCTGCCGTCGGTGGCGAGCTACGCCAAGGTCGACGACAAGACCATCGAGATCACGACCAAGGCGGTCGATTCATTCTTCCCCTACCAGATGCTCTGGTTCCTGGTCTCCAGCCCCACGCAATATGAAAAACTCGGCAAGGACTGGGACAAGTTCGCCAGCCAGCCCTCGGGCACCGGACCGTTCAAGCTGACCAAGCTGGTGCCGCGCGAACTCGCCGAGCTCACCAAAAACGCCGACTATTGGGACAAGAAGCGGATTGCGAAGGCCGACAAGATCGTGCTGATCCCGATGCCGGAGGCGCTGACCCGCACCAACGCGCTGCTGGCGGGCCAGGTCGATCTGATCGAGACGCCGGCGCCCGATGCGGTGCCGCAACTCAAATCCGCCGGCATGAAGATCGTCGACAACGTCACGCCGCATGTCTGGAATTATCATCTGAGCGTCCTGCCCGGCTCGCCCTGGACCGACATCCGCCTGCGCAAGGCGCTCAATCTCGCGATCGACCGCGACGCCGTGGTCGGACTGATGAACGGCCTGGCCAAACCCGCCAAGGGCCAGGTCGACCCGTCGAGCCCGTGGTTCGGCAAACCCTCATTCGAACTGAAATATGATGTCGCCGCGGCGAAGAAGCTGGTCCAGGAAGCCGGCTACTCCAAGGAGAAGCCCCTGAAGACGACCTTCATCATTGCGCAGGGCGGCACCGGACAGATGTTGTCGCTGCCGATGAACGAATTCCTGCAGCAGAGCTTCAAGGAAATCGGCATCGAGATCGACTTCAAGGTGGTCGAGCTCGAGACGTTATATACCGCGTGGCGCAAGGGCGCGGCCGACGAGATGAACGCCAATATCACCTCGAACAACATCGCCTATGTCACATCGGATCCGCTCTACGCCATCGTGCGCTTCTTCCACTCCGGCCAGATTGCACCTGTCGGCGTCAACTGGGGCGGCTACAAGAACCCGAAGGTCGATGCCCTGATCGACGAAGCCAAGCAGAACTTCGATGTCGCCAAACAGGATGAACTGCTGGCGCAGGCCCACGCCCAGATCGTCGACGACGCCACGCTGGTCTGGGTGGTGCACGATACCAACCCGCACGCGCTGTCGCCGAAGGTGAAGAAGTTCGTGCAGGCCCAGCACTGGTTTCAGGATCTGACGCAGATCGGGCTGGAGTGAGGGCGGTGAACCTGCTGCAAGCGCTCTCATGATCCAGGGATTCGTCATACTCCGCGAAGGCGGAGTATCCAGTACGCCGCGGCCTCTCGATGAAATAGCGAGAGCTCTGGATACTGGATCACCCGCCTTCGCGGGTGATGACGATTGCGGGTGACTATTTCGTCAGCAGGGCGAAGGCGCCGTTCCAGTCCTGCGGCGGCGGGTTCTCGATGTAGCCGCGGATCCGCGCTTCATACAATCGATAGAGCAGTTCCAGCGTATTCGCCTCGTCGGTCTTGCGGCCGCGGGCGATGGCGGCCAGCGCTCCCTCCCAGTCGCGGCTGCGATAGCAGGCGAGCATCTCGATGGTCAGGTTGCGCAGCCGCTGGAAGCGGCCGGACTGCGCAGTGTCCTCGCGGCCGGCGATGGCGTAGATCACTTCCGGCTCCTTCTTGCCCTTCACCATGATGAAGTCGAGTTCAAGAATCGCGAACTTCTCCTTGACCGCGAGCGCGGTCCGCGAGCCGACGATGATCGGGAAGCCATACTCCTTCGATTGCCCCTCGAGGCGCGAGGCCAGATTGACGCTGTCGCCGAACACCGAGTAGTTGAACTTGAGATCGGATCCCATGTTGCCGACCACGCAGGTGCCGGTATTGAGCCCGATGCCGGCGTTGAGCGGAATGAACGGGCGCCCCTCTTCCTTGGCCTCCTGCTCGCGCGCCTGATTGAGCTCATCGATGCGCTCCAGCATGTCGAGCGCCGCATCGCACGCATTGAGTTCGTGGCCCTTGTCATCGAGCGGCGCATTCCAGAACGCCATGATGGCGTCGCCCATGTATTTGTCGATATAGCCCTTGCGCGCGAGGATCGCGTTGGTGAGCGGCGTCAGGAAGCGGTTCATCAGCGCGGTGAGCCCCTGCGGGTCGCTCTTGTAGGTCTCCGAGATCGAGGTAAAGCCGCGCATGTCGGAGAACATGATGGTCATCTCGCGCTCCTCGCCGCCGAGCACCAGCCTTTCCGGCGACTGTGCCAGCTGTTCGACCAGAACGGGCGACATGTATTGCGCGAAGGCGCCACGGATCTGCTTGCGCTGCTGCTGCTCGCGCACGAAGCTCGCAAAGATCAGCGTGAGATAGATCGCCGTCGTCGACAGCAGCGGATAGGTGAAATCGATCAGCAGGCGGTGCTGCGTGTAGAAATACACCGACGTTCCGAGCATCACGGAAGCGAACGCAGCTCCGAGGGCGACCAGCGTGACCGGGCCGAACAGCGGCGCGAAAGCGATCACCAGCAGTCCGAACAGAATCGCGGTGGCGAACTCGACGGCGATGCCGTAGATCGGCGCCGAGATCACCTCGCCGGACAAGGTGGTCTCGAGCACCTGGGCATGGATTTCCACGCCGGGCATGGCGCGCGACACCGGCGTGGTCTTGATGTCGTTGAGGCCGACCGCCGAGGTGCCGATCAGCACCAGCTTGCCGGCGATCATGTCGGGGGCGACGTTCTTCTCCAGCACGTTGATCGCGGGGACATAGATCGAGGCATCGTTGCGGGCGTAATGGACCCAGAGCTGGCCGTTGTGGTCGGTCGGAATCTGGACACCCTTGATGCCGAGGCTCTTGATGCCGCCTTTCTCGGCCTTGATCAGGATCGTGCCGGACCCGGTGGCCACGCGCAGCATCTCGAAGGTCAGCGAAGGCATGGTCTGGCCCTGCGCCAGCATGATCATCGGCACCCGCCGCACGATACCGTCGCGCTCGGGCTTGATGGTGAACAGGCCGCGTCCGGCAGCCGCATGCTCTAGCACCGGCACGTTACGCAACAGGCCGGGGAAATCGAACATGAAGCGCTGCGGTTCCTCGCCCAGCATCGCAAGCCCGGTGACCGGCAGCGTCTTGTCGATCGGCGCGATTTCCTCCGGCAGCCCGGATTCGCCGAGCACGACGCGGGAAGCCCTGATGGCGTCGGCAAAGACCTCATCGTTGCTCGGCAACGCACGCAGCTTGGCGCGGGTTTCCTCGTCGAGATTGCGGAAAGTATCGGCCGCAAAGGCAGGGTTGAGGCGGTCGGGCTCCGAGAACACCGCGTCGAATGCGATCACGACCGCGCCGAGCCGGGTCAGCTCGGTGACGAGATCGGCGATCCGGGTGCGCGGCCATGGCCACTGCCCGAGCTTTTCCAGGCTCTTGTCGTCGATGTCGACGATGGTGACCGGCCTCTGCGTCTTCTGGCGGGGATCGACGCGCTGGAAAGCGTCAAAGGTCCTGACGCGAATTTCCTCGACCGGTGCCGGATCGGCGACGCGCAGCGCGGCAAAGCCGATCAATAGCGCCAGGCACAGCAGCCGGTCATAGCCGATGCGCCGGTTGAACCACCTTGGCAGAGCTCGAAATCGCTTCATGGCTGCGATTGTTCACCCAACTGGCGGCGTCAGACAAGCCGGAAGATGCATCGACATCGCGAAGCCGGCGCGCGATTGGCGAGACGTCACACCAGTGAATGCGGTGTCACGATGAAGTCGCTGGCATGCAGGCTGGCGAGCGAGACATTCTTGAGGGTGATGGTGTCGCCGCTGTCGAGCGAGATCAGCGTATCTGCGCCGGACGTCGAGGCATGGGTGCCAAGCCAGCTACCGATATTGGAGCTGTCCACGAACGAGAATGCCCGGAGATCGATATGATCCTCTCCCGGCTTGAAATCGGTAATCGTATCGGCGCTCGGGCTGGCTTCCGGCGCGAATACGAACTGATCGGCACTGACGCCGCCGGTCAGCGTGTCGGCATGACCGCTCGCGAAAATGACGTCCTTGCCGGACGTACCGGTCAAGGTGACATCCGGCCCCGTCCCACCCTGGTTGAAGATGAAATGGACCCGGTCGGCGTGGCCGGAACTGTCGGTAACGGTCAATGTGACGGAATCGGTTTGCGGCTGCGGGCTGTGGGGATCGTAGATGATACCGTTGTCCAGCGCCGCATTGACCGCGGCTATTCCCGAGGCCGGGCTTGCCAACGGCGTGACACTGCTTCCGACGTTTCCGGTTGCCGCCGATACCGTGAACGTGTCGGTCGACGCCGCGGCGTCGGCATCAGTGACATAGAGCCCCGAAACGTGAATGGCGCCATTGGCCAGTTCGGTGACCGTGAATGCGTCGGTGCCGATCACCGGACCGGCCGCGGCGGCAGCCGAGGCGTTCACCGCGCTATCGGAACCGACGAGCGTGATGGTCAGGGGCTGGCTTCCGCTATGGCCGTGACCGTCGCTTACCTCCGCGACGAAATTGATCTTCAGCACATCGCCGGCATGCAGGAAGTCGAGATTGGCGTTGATCGGATGATAGGTCCACTGCAGGACGGCCGTTCCGCCGTTGCTGAGCATGCTGTCGAACGTCACGTTGCCGGCATTGAGCAGCGCCGAGATGTCGATGCCGCCCGGCAACGTCGTCGAGCCATTGTATTCGATCGTGGCATTGCCGGTCACGAAGGCCGTCAGGGTGTCGCCGATGTCGGCATCGTGGACGCTGAGCGTACCCGTGACCGGCCCGAGCGTGGGCGGCGGAACGTATCCGGCGGAAATGTTGTCGATCTCGAATGCGTTCGAGGTGCTGCTGAGCACGACCTTGTTGAACGAATGCAGGCCCGAGAATTCGACGTATCCGTTCGAGGCAAACGAGCCCTGGTTGCCGTTCGACAGCAGCGGGCTGATATCGGCGCCGGTATAGGAGGCGACGAGCGTCGTTCCGTCGTAGAACTTGATGGAATTGTAGGAATCGACCGAGCCCCAATACAGCCCGAAGACGTTCTTCTGCGATGCAAAGGTGATGGTCTCGGTGGCGTTGCCGCCGATGCTCAAATACTGCGTCGTGTCCTGGTGTCCAGGTGCCGGCCCGACATACGGCGCCGCCGTGACCGATGAGGAACCACTGACGACCCCCGCATTGCCGGACGCCACGAAATCCGCACCGAGCGCATCGCTGTGGAAACTGCCCCGACCGGCGCCGTTGTTCGATGTCGCGCCCGCCGTCTGGCCGTCGAACGTCTCCGTGCTCATGCCGCGCGAGTTGACGTTCACGCCCGCGGCGAGCACGTGCGTCGAGGCCGGCGCGGCCACAATGATGACCTGCGCGGGGGGATTGACCTCGCCCACGATCGACGGGGTGTCGTTGGCGCCCTGCACATCGACCGTCAGCACGGCAGTGCCGACCGCGCCGTGGACGTCGGTGGTCTGCACCGTGAAGGTATCGATGTAGCTGCCGCCCTGCAGCGCATTGATCGCGGCAGCGTTGGGAACGTAAACGTAGGTACCGTCGGCGCTCACCGTCAGCGTGCCGTAAAGGCCGGCGACAGCGGTATTCACCGCGCTCGACCCGTCGAGTGCTGCGTATATCAACGAAGCGCTCTCGCCGTGATCGACATCGCTGCCGTCCAGCGTACCGGTGATATCGGCGAAGCTGTCGTTCGCAGCGGTATCCGTAAGCTTGCCCGCGTTCTCCGCAGCGAGGGTCGGCACGTCATTGGAGCCGGTCACGGTGACGACCACGTCCTGCGACGTGAACCCGCCGTGGAGGTCGTCGACCTGAACGGTGTAGGTCAGCGTGACGGTTTCGCCATGGGCAAGATAGTCGAAGTAGTGATCCGGAGCCGAGAACGACCAGACCTGCGAACCGTCGACCTGATCGGTGGAATCGACCAGGTCGCCCAGCGTCAGCCAGCCGAGCTGGGTGTCGTAGTCGGCAAGGCCCCCGATCACGCCGGATGCCGTCACGCCGTTGATCGTAATCTCGTGCGTGTCGGTCAGATCGACGTCGGCGAACTCGATCGAGCCGCTCGCCGTATCCGCCTGGTCCGAACCACGCGCGCCGGCGATCTCGGTGATGGCAGCCGTCTGTTGGCCGCTGGTAATCTCGACCGCGTCGTTGCTGCCGGTCACCGTAATCGTGAGCGGCGTGGTTACGACACCGCCATGGCCGTCATCCACGGTCGCCGTATAGGTCAGCGTCAGGACTTCGCCTTCAGCCAGGAAATCGAACGCGCTGTCGGGGACGCTGTAGCTCCAGCTTGCCAAACCGTTGTTGGTGTTTCCGACGGCCTGCGTCACCGTCAGCGGGGCCTGCACCGCGGTGATTGCCGCGAGTTGCGCGTCCGTGAGCGAGTTCGCGAGATTGTTCACCGCGGGCTCGAAAGTGAACGAGGTGAATGCCGCGCTCGCCACCGGCCGGTCCGTCAGGTCGACGTCGGTGAAGGTGATGGTGCCGAACGCAGTATCCTGTGTGTTCGAGCCGGTCTCGTTCGACAGTTCGGCAAGGATTGCGCTCGTCGCGTCGATGGTCGGAACGTCGTTGGTGCCGACGACCACGACATCGCCGCCGCGGATCGACACGGTGATCGTCGTCGAGATGACGCCGCCGTGACCGTCATCGACCTGAGCGACGTAGTTGAGGTTAAGCGTCTCGCCTTCGGCGATGAAATCGAATTCGCTGTCGGCAATGCTGTAGGTCCAGGTCGCCGTGCCGTTATGCGAATTGCCGGCCCCCTGCACCACGGTCAGCGGCACCTGCACGGCCTGGATCGCCGCCCGCTGCTGCGGTGTCAGCGTCTCCGTGACGTCATTGCCTTCCGCGTCGTAATAGCGGAACGGGTCGGTGGTCGAAATGCCAGCGGTGACGACCGGACGGTCGGTCAGATCGGGGTCGTTGAAAGTGACCGTACCGGTGACGGTGTCGATCTCCGTATTGCCGGTACCGATCCGCTCGGTGATTTCGCCACCGCTCGCGGTGATGGTCGGCTTGTCGTTGGTGCCGGTGATCACGATCGTGAACGGCACGAAAGCTGTTTCGTTGTTCGGCGCGTAATTGTTATCGACCCGCGCCAAATAGGTCAGCGTCAGCGTTTCGCCCGCGGCCAGGAAATCGAATGCGCCGTCGGCGACGGTGTAGGTCCAGGTCGCCGTACCGAAATTCCTGCCGTTGGGGTCCTGCACCACGGTCAGCGGCACTTCGACCGCCGTGATCGCCGCCAATTGTTCGGCCGTCAGCGTCGCGGTGACGTCGGACTGCTGCGCATCGGTGTAGGAGAAGGAGGAAAACTGGGCGCTCACGGTCGGAACGTCGCCGACGTTGATGTCGACGTAACCGACGTTGCCGGAGACGCTGGTGAGCGTGGGGCTCGCAGTCAAATCGATCTGTTCGGCGAAGGCACCACCTTGCGCGTCAGCCTGCGGCGGCCCGGGAATGTGCACGATCCTGTCGACAGGTGCCGGAGGCGGGGCCGCGAGAGGTCCGCTTGGGACATTGACCAGCTGGATCGTCACCGGGATGAATTCGTTGGCGGCGGTCTTGACGAAGAACGTCTCCGGCACGATCGAGTCGGTGAAGTTGGTCGTCAGCTTGGTATTGGGATTGTTGAGGTCGCTGAACTTCAGCGAGAATACGTCGGTGATGATCTTCTGCGCATCGGGCGACAGTTGCACCGACGACTGGACGCTGACCCCGCCCTGGCCGTTGATGATGGTCTGCGTGCCGGCGCGGTTGACCGTCGCGATCGGCGTCAGCGTCGCCTTGTCGAACAGGATGTAGGAGCCGGTGGTGCCGTCGGGCTCGACCAGCACCTGGAATTTCGCGGGCGGCGCCGCCCCCTGCCCCGGCACTTCGAAGTCGATCTCGACCAGCACGGCGGTGCCGCGGATGCCCATGGTCGCGACCGGGGTATCGACCTTCATGTCGCCTTTTTTGGCGGTGGCGCCGGCGACGAACGAGATCGTGCCCTGCACCAGGCTTAGCAGCGACTTGTTGTCCGTCGAGTTCGGGTCGTAGACCATCTCGTTCAGCACCATCTTGGCGTTCGACGCGAGGCCGAACACGGTGCCGTCGATGAAGGTGATGCCGAGCGTCGAATCCGATCCGGACTGGACCACGTCGCCCTTGTTGACGGTGTCGCCCTGGTTCAGGATGATCGACACGCCATTGCGGATCGCGGTTGCGTTGCCGTTCAGCTTGGTAACGTGGCCGATCACCTGGGCCACGGCGGGACCGCCGCCGGCCTGCGCATACTGGGTGTATCCGGTCAGCGCATTGACGATGTCGCCGGTCAGGTGGGCGCCATCGGGGGACGCCAGCGGCGCCCGCTTCTCGCCCTTGAAGTAGTCATGCAGGACCAGTTCACGGTCCTGGGCGGACAGGATCAGGTCGACGCCCGACCGCTTGAAGTCGCCGTTAAAGAGCAAATTGGCATCGGGAACAATAATGGCATCGGCAGGCGCATGCGTGGAAACGCTCCCGACCTGGAAATTTCCAAGGGGTTCTGAGCCCGGGCCGTCCGCCAGTACATCGGTAAATTTGCCGGCCAAGCTCAAATGGGCACCATTGCCGATAAGGTTAATAATTATAGAATATTCGGAGGTCTAAACTTGCATATCATTAGAAAGCCAATTGCGGAACCCATCGATATGGGGTGCAACCCGCCGGGCTGAGCCCCTAACCGTCCTTTTTCGCGAGATCCCTCAGAGCACCACGAATAATGTTTTCGAATAACACAGCAAAAATTTTCAATATTTAGACCGAAACGGACTTACCTCAGTTATTCGAAGTATAAATTCCAGAATTTATACTTGCCTCGTCTTCGCTCCAGTTTGGCGGGCCAATATGGCGGCGCTTTCGAGGCCGAAAGTACCGGCCAACCAACAAATAGCGTAATTCTGATGCGAATTAGCCACGTTAACCGGAAATCAACGATAAGGCACCCTTAAAGCGGGCGCCAGCCTCCCTGCGGCCCCAAACCTGAACTGGGTCGATAAACTTTTCGACAGAATGGCAACCCAAATTTGATGCTGTTTTGCCCTTTTCAGCTGGAAAGGCACGGCTTTAAGCCGATCAAAAGTCCCCCCGACCATCCTGCCCCCAGGAAGTGATCCGGTCACGAGCAGGGTGTAAACCTGCCGATGCCCGGACAAGGGGCGTCAAATGGTCTTGTCAGTGCTTTTGCGTGCCTGGCGCGCGGGCATCGTCGCGTGCGGCGTGGCGTGGTTCGGTTCGACCGATTCACGCGCGGAAACCCCTGTACTGTCCGCTTCGATCGAATTGACGGCGCGATCGGCCGAGCCGTTTGGGATAGCGGCAGCGTCCCTCACCGCGGGCGGCTTGCGCGACAAATGGCTCGGCGTACTGCACCGCCTCGACGATGAAATGGTGCAGCTTGCCCTGTGCGAAGGCGACCGTGAGCGCTGCGTGTCTCCGGCCGCCCTGAAATTCCTCGACATTGTCGACGCCGCAAAGCTCCGCGAAGGTCGCGCGCGGCTCGGCGAGATCAACCGCGCGATCAATCTATCCATCAGGCCGGTGAGCGACCTCGTCCAGCATGGCCGGATCGACGCCTGGACGTCCCCGCTCGCGACGCTCGCCACCGGCAGCGGCGACTGCGAGGATTACGCGATCGCAAAATTCGTGGCCTTGCGCCGCGCCGGCATCGCGCCCGAAGATATCAGGATCGTGGTGCTGCACGACACTATCCGCGGCGACAACCATGCCGTCGCAGCCGCGCGGCTGGATGGCCGCTGGCTGATGCTCGACAACCGCCGCATGGCGATGGTCGAGGATGCCAGCGTGAGGAACTATCAGCCGACATTCGTCATCGATGAGCGTGGCGTGATGCGATACGCGGATGCCCCGCTGCTCGCCGACGCATCGCGCCGCATCACAGCGCCAGTGACCATGGGTACGCTGGCCGGTTTCGGATCAGTCGCGTTCGCTACGCCCGGTCTCTGAACTTGCCGAACTACAAGTGACTGACGCGCCAATGCTGCGTGGCGCAGGCTGACGACGGGAAGGCCAACAACACACCGCGTTTCTCTTACTCATGTTGCTTTGTGTCATCGCCAATGGTGCGGTGCAGCCAGGATACACGTCGCATTCCGTTTGGCGAAAACCTGACGACACAAATTTTCTCTTTTCGCTTTCGCGACGCGGTTTGATTGACGTCTTCGTTCTCACCGGCATACCATCCCCAGAGATCCGCTAGAGATCATTGGGAGGGATGAGATGACACGTTCGCCACGCGTTGATTCTGCTTGCCGTTTTTTTCCCGAAATTGTCGTTGTTCCACCTCGCACCGCGCGATTGGCGCAGGCCTCCATCGCGATCGCGCTGGGCCTGACGCTGTCCTGCGGCGGCGCGGTAGCGCAAAATGCCGCCAAGGGATCGCCCGATCACATCAAGGCCGTCACCTCGGCGGTCGACGGCGCATCGATCAAGGCCAATACCGCGACGTCGAACGACTGGCCGACCATCGGCCTCGACTATGCCGAAACCCGCTTCAGCAAGCTGAACAAGATCAACACCGACAACGTCAAGCAGCTCGGGCTGGTGTGGAGCTATCCACTCGAATCCTCCCGCGGCGTCGAGGCGACGCCGGTCGTCGTCGACGGCATCATGTATCAGACTGCGTCGTGGAGCGTGGTGCACGCCATCGACGCCCGCACCGGCAAGCGGCTGTGGACCTACGATCCGAAGATCGATCGCGAGAAGGGCTACCGGGGCTGCTGCGACGTCGTCAATCGCGGCGTTGCGCTCTGGAAGGGCAAGGTTTTCGTCGGCGCCTATGACGGGCGACTGATCGCGCTCGACGCCGTCACCGGCAAGGTGGTCTGGGAAAAGGACACCATCGTCAGCAAGGAGCACTCTTACACCATCACCGGGGCACCGCGGGTCTTCAACGGCAAGGTGGTGATCGGGAATGGCGGCGCGGAATACGGCGCACGCGGATATGTCACCGCCTACGATGCGGAGACCGGCAACCAGGCCTGGCGCTGGTTCACAGTGCCCGGCGACCCATCGAAGCCGTTCGAGGATGAATCGATGGCAGCCGCGGCCAAGACCTGGGACCCCGCCGGCAAATACTGGATCAACGGCGGCGGCGGCACCGCGTGGGACACCATCACCTTCGATCCCGACCTGAACCTCGTCTATATCGGCACCGGCAACGGCTCACCGTGGAACCAGAAAATCCGCAGTCCCTCCGGCGGCGACAATCTCTATCTGTCCTCGATCGTCGCGCTGAACGCGGACAGCGGAAAATACGCCTGGCACTACCAGGAGACGCCCGGCGATCACTGGGATTACACCGCGACCCAGCCGATGATCCTGGCCGACATCAACATCGACGGCGCGCCGCGCAAGGTGATCCTGCACGCGCCGAAGAACGGTTTCTTCTTCGTCATCGACCGCACCAACGGCAAGTTCATCTCGGCCAAGAACTTCGTCGACGTGAACTGGGCGACCGGCTACGACGCCAACGGCCGGCCGATCGAGGTCAAGCAAGCCCGCGAAGATGCGGCCTATGACAGCATCCCCGGCCCGTTCGGGGCCCACAACTGGCACCCGATGTCGTTCAATCCGCAGACCGGCCTGGTGTACCTGCCGGCGCAGGGCGTTCCGCTCAACCTCACGCCGGAAAAGGCCCTGACGCACAACGCTGCGACACCCGGGAAATTCGCCGCTGCGGCGGGCTGGAATGTCGGCTTCGTGCTGAACGGTGAGCCGCCGAAGAATCCGGCGTTCGGCCGGTTGCTGGCGTGGGACCCCGTCAAGCAGAAAGAGGCCTGGCGCGTCGAGCACGTGGCGCCATGGAATGGCGGCACACTCACGACGGCCGGCAACCTAGTGTTCCAGGGCACGGCGGACGGCCGCTTCGTCGCCTACAATGCCACTACAGGTGAAAAGCTCTGGGAGTCGCCAACAGGATCCGGCGTGGTCGCGGCCGCCGCCACCTACATGCTCGATGGCCAGCAATATGTTTCGATCGCCGTCGGCTGGGGCGGCGTGTTCGGAATTTCGCAGCGCGCCACCGAGTTGCAAAGCCCCGGCACGGTCTACACGTTTGCAGTTGGCGGCAAGGCGCCGCTACCCGCCTTCGTGAAGTACCAGACCGAAGGGCTGCTGAAAGGCGTGAAGTACGATCCCAAGGACGTCCCTGAGGGCACCGCGATCTACGTCGCCGCCTGCGCGCAATGCCATGGCGTGCCCGGCGTCGACAAGGGCGGCAACGTCAGGAACCTCGGCTACGTCCCGACCGAGACGATCGCCAACCTCAAGGACTTCGTCTTCAAGGGGCCGTTCCGCGACCAGGGCATGCCTGATTTCACCGGCAAGCTGACGGAAGCCGACGTGGTGAAGATCCAGGCCTTCATCCAGGGCACGGCAGACGCGATCCGGCCGAAGTAGCAACGACTGTCATTCCGGGATGGTGCGCAAGCACCAGACTCGGAATCTCGAGATTCCGGGTTCGACGCTTTGCGTCGCCCCGGAATGACGATGCGACAAAAAGGGCTGCGCGATCATCTCGCGCAGCCCTTTGTCATTTCAGTCGCTGGCGTTGGCCTTCGCGACGGAGCAATGGCTCCCTCAGAACATCAGGCCTTCCTTGACCAGCACCCAGCGGCCATTCTTGACCTGCTGCACCTGGGTAATGGTGTTGGCCAGATGGTCGGTCTTGGAGAACTTGGTCGGCGGCGAGTTGAAGATGTCGAGGAACTTCTCGCCAGATTCAAGCGAGTCCATCAGCTTCTGTCCGGTCAAGTCCTTGCCGGCTTTCTGAGCATAGAAGGCAAAGGTCATCACGGAATTGTAGCCGATGATCGCCTGCGTGTTGGCGTCGGTGCCGAACATCTTCTTGTAGTTGGTCAGCCAATCCTTGACCTTGCCCTTGGCGGTGTCTTCGTACGGAATTTCGAAGCCGGAGGCCGCATAGAGCCCTTCGACTGCTTCCTTGCCGAGCGCCGGGACTTCCAGCACGTTGGTCGGCGTGGCGCCAAGGAAGGTGACGTCCCAGCCGAGCTTCTTGGCTTCGCCCATCGCGCCGATGGTTTCGCGAATGACCGTGCCGAGCACGACCATGTCGCAGCCGTCGGCCTTCATCTTGGCGATCTGGGCACTGAAATCGGATGCGCCACGCTTGTAGCTGGTCACCGATGCCGGCGTCACCTTCATTGCGGCCAACTGCTGGTTGAAGCCGTCGAGCACGTTCTTTCCGTACTCGTCGTCCTGGTTCATGATGCAGGGCTTCTTGAAGCCTTTCGCCTCCATCATGTACTTCACCGCGGCGCGCGTGCTCTCGACATAGGGCAGCAGGTTGTTGAACTTCAGGCGCTCCTGCGGCTTGGCCGGATCGAACTTGAAGGTGAACTCGGCAGCCGTCAGCGGGAACAGCTGGAACACGCCGGCATCGAACAGGATGTCCTGTGCGGCCAGCACGGTGGGCGACCCCATCGGGCCGATCATGGCGAAGATCTTGTCGCGCTCGACCATCTTCTGCGAGGCCAGCACCGCCTTCTTCGGATCGTAGCCGTTGTCTTCGAGGATCATCTTGATCTTGCGGCCGTGGATGCCGCCGGCGGCGTTGATCTCCTCGACCGCCATCTTCATGCCGTTGGAAACCGGAACGCCCCAGACCTTGATCGGGCCGGACAGGTCCTGATGGGTGCCGATGACGATCTCGGACGCCGAGATGCCTTCATTGGTAACCTTGGTCTGGGCGGCGGCCGGCAGCTGGGTCAGCGCAAGGGCGCTGACCGCAAGGCCGAACGCCTTGAACGATTTCGACATTGCAGTCTCCTCTTCGATGGCCCGTGTTGAGCGAAGGGTAGGGCCTTCTCGATCCTTCGCGTTTTCCAAAAAGCTCCGTTCGAAAACTTCCAGTTCAAGTCCCGCTGGCTACGCCACCGCCCGTTCGCCATACATGGCGTCGATCTCGGCCGCGTAGCGCTTGTTCACGAAGCTGCGCTTCAGCTTCATGGTCGGCGTCAGTTCCTCGTCTTCGGGCGTCAGCTGGCGCTCGATCAGGAAGAACTTCTTGATGGTCTCGACGCGCGCAAAGTTGACGTTCACCGCCTCGATCTCACGCTGGATCAGGTCCTGGATCTCGGGCGCGCGACAAAGACTCGCGTAGTTGGTGAACGGAATGTCGTGGTCCTGCGCGAACTTCTCGACATTCTCCTGGTCGATCATCAGCAGGCACGTCAGATACGGCCGCTTGTCGCCGATCACCACCGCGTCGGAGATATAGGGCGAGAACTTCAGCTGGTTCTCGATTTCCGACGGCGTGATGTTCTTGCCGCCGGAGGTGATGATGATGTCCTTCATCCGGTCGGTGATCTTGACGAAGCCCTCATTATCGATCGAGCCGACGTCGCCGGTGTGAAGCCATCCCTTGGCGTCGATGGTCTCGGCGGTCTTCTCCGGCTGGTTCAGATAGCCCGAGAACAGGAAATCGCCGCGGATCAGGATTTCGCCCTGCGGGGAGATCATGACCTCGCCCCAGGGAGCGGCCTTGCCGACCGAACCGAGCTTGACCCGGTCGGGCGGCATCACGGTGGCGACGCCACAATTCTCGGTCTGGCCGTAGACCTCGCGCATGTCGATGCCGAGCGCGAGATACCATCGGATCAGGTCCGGCGCGATCGGCGCAGCGCCCGTGAAGGCCAGCCGGCAGCGGTCGAGCCCGAGCATGCGGCGGATGTTGCGGAAGACGAGATAATAGGCGGCGCTGTTGGCGAGCCGCAACGGCAGCGGCGGCGTTTCGCCCTGCAGCTTGTACTCGGTGACGCGATTGCCGATGGCGAGCGCGTTGCGGTACATCCAGTTCTGGAATGAGGTCGCGTCCTTCAGGGCGATCGTGATTCCGGAATAGAACTTCTCCCAGACCCGTGGCACCGCCAGGAACGCGGTAGGTTGCACTTCGCGCAGATTGTCCGGAACGGTCTCGGGGCTTTCGGCGAAGTTCATCACCGATCCCAGCGCCAGCGAAATGTAGTAGCCGCCGACCCGCTCCGCGACATGGCAGAGCGGCAGGAACACCAGCCGCTCTTCATGGTCGGTGGAAGGAAACAGGTCGTTGGCATGGCGCATCTGGTGCGTCACGCTGCGATTGGAATGCATCGCGCCCTTGGGCGGGCCCGTGGTGCCGGATGTGTAGACGAGGATGGCGAGGTCGTCGGCCGTGCGGCTTCCGATCATCTCGTCCCACAACTCTTCCCGTCCCTGGGCGTGATTGCGTCCGAGCGCCATGAACTCCGCCAATGACAGCACCATCGGGTCGCTGAAGGCGTTGAGGCCTTCCATGTCGAACACGACGATCTTCTGCAGGGTCGGGCAACGCGAACGGCACGCCAGGATCTTGTCGAGTTGCTCTTCGTCCTCGGCGAAGATTACCCTGGTCGAAGAGTCGTTGATCAAATACTCGACCTGCGACGAGGAGTCGGTCGGATAGATCCCGGACGAAACGCCGCCGGCACAGAGGATGCCCATGTCGGCATAGACCCACTCCGGCACGGCATTGGCGATGATCGAGGCGACGTCGCCCGGCTGGAAGCCGGTGGCATGAAGCGCGTAGGCGATATCCTTGGATATCTGCAGCCATTCGCGCCAGCTGGTCGGGTGCCAGATGCCGAATTTCTTCTCGCGGATCGCCGGCCGGTCGCCCCGGGTTTCCACGGAACGCAGAAAGCTCCTCGCGATCGTGTCGGCGACCGTCAGCACTGCCGGTCTGGCCATACGTCTTCCTCCCTCTTAAGGCCCGCCTCTGGCGCCGGCCTTGGCGGCCGGTCTGTTTTCTCGAAGCAGGGCCTGAATTTAGCTCCAACTCGCCATTAACGCTATGCTCTTGGGTGCGACCTTTATCGCCAGGTCTTCTTCTTTTTCCAGCGCCGTTCGCCGCGGGCGCCCTCTTCCTTGGCGCCGAGATAGAATTCCTGGATATCCTTGGAATTCATCAGCCGCTCGCAGGTGTCGTTCATCACCACGCGGCCAATTTCCAGCACGTAACCATAATGCGCGGTCTCCAGCGCCACCTTGGCGTTCTGCTCGACCAGCAGGATCGACATGCCCTGCTCTTCATTAACGCGCTTGATGATGGTAAATATCTCCTTGACCAGGATCGGCGACAGCCCGAGCGACGGCTCATCCAGCAGCAGCAAGGTCGGCCGGTTCATCAGCGCCCGCCCGATCGCCAGCATCTGCTGCTCGCCGCCGGAGAGCTGCCCCGCGGGCTGGTTGATGCGCTCCTTCAGCCGCGGGAAATAGCCATACACGCGCTCCAGATCTTCGGCGACGGCGTCGCGATCCTTGCGCGGATAGGCGCCCATCATCAGGTTTTCGCGCACGGTGAGAAACGGGAACACCTCGCGCCCCTCGGGCACGTGGCTCAACCCGAGCCGCACGATCCTGTCGGCTTCGACGCGCTGGATCGATTTGCCCAGGAATTCGATCGAGCCCTTCTGGGGATCGAGAATGCCGGAGATGGTCTTGAGCACCGTGGTCTTGCCGGCACCGTTGGCGCCGAGCAGCGTGACGATCTGGCCGCGTGGCACCTCGAGGCTGATGCCCCTGATGGCCTGAATCGGCCCGTAATAGCTCTCGATGTTGCTGAGCTTGAGAATGATGTCGGAACCGCTCATGCCATCGTCCTCATGCGCCGAGATAGGCGGCGACAACGTCGGGATGGCGCTGCACCTCGGAAGGCGAGCCCATCGCGATCACCCTGCCGTAGTTGAGCGCGATCACGCGATCGGAGACGCGGTTTACCAGCGACATGTCGTGTTCGACCATGAGCACGGTAATGCCGAGGTCGGTCTTCAGGTCGCGGATCCAGAACGACATGTCGCCGGTCTCCTCGACGTTCAATCCGGACGACGGTTCGTCGAGCAGAATCAGCTTCGGCTCCGAGCAGAGCGCGCGCGCGAGCTCGATCACCTTGCGGACGCCGTAGGGCAGCCCCGAGATCAGCTTGTCGCGATAGACTTCGAGATCCAGGAACTCGATCACCTGTTCGACACTGCGGCGGTGCGCCTTTTCGCGCGCGCGCACGCTCGGCAGGAACAGCAATTCCTGCCACAGCTGCGTGGTGGAATGGCGATGCCGGCCGACCAGGAGGTTGCTCAGCATCGTCGCATTCTCGAACAGTTCGATGTTCTGGAACGTGCGGGCGATGCCGAGGCCGGCAATGTCGTAGGCCGGCTGCTCCGTGATGTCCTGGTCCTCGAAGAAGATCTTGCCCGAGGTCGGCGGGTAGATCCGCGAGATCAGGTTGAAGATCGAGCTCTTGCCGGCGCCATTGGGGCCGATGATGGAGAGGATCTCGCCCTTCTCCACCGCGAAGCTGACCGAATCGACCGCCTTCAGGCCGCCGAAGTGCAGGGAGAGATTGTCCGCACGGAAGTATGTCATCGGTTCCGCTCCGATTTCACGTAGATTTTCTGACGCTTGAAGGTGGCGCGCTTGTAGAGCGGGAAGAGCTGGAAGAAGAGCTTGATCTTCAGCCAGCGCCCGTAGAGGCCGAGCGGCTCGAACAGCACGAACAGCACGATGATCACACCGTAGATCGCGCCCTTGAGTCCGTTGGCGGATGCGACGGCGGCGACGTTGCTCTGAATGTTCGCAGCCGTCGCCTGGCCCGCGCCGAACGCCGCGGCGATGCCCGCAATGATGCCGGGCAGATCGTCCTTCAGGTACGTCAGGAACGGGTCGATCATGACCAGGAAGATGGCGCCCAGCACCGCGCCGTGCAGGCTGAAGGTGCCGCCGATCAGGATCACGATGATGAACTCGATCGAGAGCTGCAGCGTGAACATTTCGGGGCTGATGAAGGAAAGCTTGTGCGCAAACAGCACGCCGGCGAATCCCGTGATCGCCGCGCTGATCGCAAACGACTTCACCTTGTAGAGCGAGACGTTGACGCCCATGCTGCGCGCCGCGGTTTCGCTGTCACGGATCGCGACAAAGGCACGCCCGGTGGGCGAGCGCAGCAGATTGAGAGTGCCGATGATAGTCAGGATCAGCACGCCCAGGCACAGGAAATAGAAGGTCGGTCCGTTTTGCGGCACCGCCTGCCCGAACAGGCTCAGGGTCTTGACGCGCATGCCCTCGTTGCCATGGGTCACGCTTTCCCAGCGCGCCAGCACTTCCTCGACGATGAAGGCAAAGGAAATCGTGGCGATGACAAGGTAGATGCCCTGCAGCCGCAACGCCGGAAATCCAACGAGTGCGCCGACCGCGCCGGTGAGCAGGCCACCAGCCAGGAAGTAGACGAGGAACGGCACGTTGTACTGCTGCAGATAGGCCGCCGTGTAGGCGCCGATCGCCAGAAAGGCAGCGTGCCCCAGCGACGCCTGCCCGGTGAAGCCGGTGAGGATCATCAGCCCGACGCCGACCGTGGCATAGATGCAGACGAACACCAACTGGCTGACCAGATAGCTGGAAAGCACGAACGGCGCGACCGCCAGAAACGCCAGCAGGATGCCGTATGAGACGATGTAGCCGCTGTGCGGAAACAGCTTGATGTCGTCTTCGTAATCGGTCTTGAACAGGAACCGCATTAGACCTTCTTCCGCGTATGAATGCCGAACAGGCCCTCGGGTTTGAGCAGCAGCACCACCAGGAGCACAAGGTAGGGCGCGACGTCCTTCCAGCCCTGAGGCAGGTAGAAGCCGGCCATGCTCTCGATCACGCCAATCAGCACGCCGCCGACCACGGCGCCGGGTATCGAGCCGAAGCCGCCGAGCACGGCGGCCGGAAATGCCTTGAGCCCCAGCACGAGGCCGACATTGGAATGAATGAAAGTGATGGGCGCCAGCAGCACGCCGGCCGCGGTCGCGACCGCCGCGCTGATCGCCCAGACGATCGACACCACGCGCTTCACCGGAATGCCCATGTAGTAGGCAGCCAGCATGTTCTCCGAGCTGGCGCGCATCGCGGTGCCGAGCGTGGTGCGGTTGAAGAACAGATACAGCAGCGCGCAAAGGATGATGGTCGCGGCTATCACCGACAGCTTGTCATAGGCCAGTACCAGCGAGCCGATCCGCAGCACGCCCTGGCTGAACGGCGTATCGATCTTGAAATCGTCGGTGCCCCAGATCATGCCGACCACGGACCGCAGGAAATATCCGAGCCCGATCGTCGCCATGATGATGGAAAACTGCGGATAGCCCAGGATCGGGCGCACCACGACGCGTTCGGCCAACATGCCAAACGCCGCCATTGCGATGATCGCACCGGCGAATCCGAGCCAGTAGTTGAGACCGATCATGCCTATGAATGTAAAGGCGAAGAATCCGCCCAGCATCATCAAATCGCCCTGGGCGAAATTGACGACCTCGGTAGCCTTGTAAACCAGCACGAAGCCGAGCGCGATCAGCCCATAGACGCAGCCGAGCGCGATGCCACTCACCAGCTGCTGAACGAAGTCCAGCATCATTCCCTCCCCGATGCCGGGCGGTTCTTTGACCGCCTCGTTCGCATCTTGTGTCTACACGCTATCTGGCATGCAACGCGCCAACAGCGGGCATATGTCCCTGTGTTGCATAGAGCCCAAAGCGCCGACCGCTGTCAATAAAGCGCTCACCATCGCGTTGTTAAGAATTGCGCAGAATTGCCGCAGCCCGGGAAGTTGCGGGGTTCGGCACGATTTGGATCGCCCGATTCACCGTGCCGAAAGTCTTTCGGTCCATGTTCCGGCAACGACGAAGCGAAACCGGATCGTCCCGCTATCATGCAATCAGATGTATCGGCGCTCGAAGTGCGAGGGTTAACGAAGCGTTTTGACCGTCCCGCGGTCGATGCGCTCGACCTGACCGTTCGCACCGGCGAGTTCTACGCCCTGCTCGGCCCCAACGGCGCCGGCAAGACCACGACCTTGCGCATGGTCGCCGGCCTGTTGCGACCCGACGCCGGCTCCGTCTCTATATTGGGTGTCGATGCGCTCGCCGATCCCGTCGCCGCCAAGCAGATCATGGCCTGGGTCTCCGACGAGCCGATGATCTATGACAAGCTGACGCCGCTGGAATATCTCGAATTTGTCGCCGGCCTCTGGGGCATCGATCCCGCGGTATCCGCACCCGCCGCGCACGCGCTTCTCGCATCGCTCGGGCTCGAACCGCATCTGCATGAACGCTGCGAGGGATTTTCCAAGGGCATGCGGCAGAAGGTTGCGCTGGCCGGTGCGCTGGTCCACGACCCGCGGCTGATCATCCTGGACGAACCGCTCACCGGCCTCGACGCGCTGTCGGCGCGTCACGTCAAGGGATTGCTCAGCGAGCGCGTCCGTTCCGGCTGCACCGTGATCATGACGACACATATCCTGGAAGTCGCCGAGCGAATGGCCGACCGCATCGGCGTCATCGCCGCCGGTCGCCTCGTCGCCGAAGGAACGCTCACCGAGCTGCGCCAGCAGAACGGGCGCAACGACACCAGCCTCGAAGACATGTTTATCGCACTGGTCGACGCGCAGGCGGCAGCCGCATGAACTCGACCGCGGCGCTCGCCTGGTTTGCCCGGCACGAAATTCGTCTGGCCTGGCGCGAGTGGCTGGCGATGATGACCGGCAGCCGCGGCAGACGAAAGCGCGCCATCATCGCGCTGGTCGTGTTCGCCGCCATCATGCACCTGCCCGCCTATGCCGTGATCGGCCGCTTCGCCGACCTGGCGCTGCCTCTCGGCAAGCCCGAGTTGATCGTCATCACCGCGACCATCTTCCTCGCCTGGGCGCTGATGCTGTCGCAGGCAATCGAATCGGTAACGCGGGTGTTTTACGCCCGCGCCGACCTCGACCTCATCATGTCGTCGCCGGCGAATCTCGCCAACGTGTTCTCGGTACGGATCGTGGCGATCGCGCTGTCGGTCACGGGGATGGCGCTGTTGCTGTCCACGCCCTTCGTCGATGTTCTCGCCTTCGGCGGCGGCCTGCGCTGGCTCTCCGCGTTCGGCGTCGTCATTGCCGTCGGCCTCACCGCCGCAGCCGTTGCGATCGCGATCACAGTGTTGCTGTTCCGGTTGATCGGCCCCAGCCGCACGCGGCTGGTGGCACAGATCGTGGCTGCCGTCATCGGCGCCGGATTCATCATCGCGCTGCAGATCGCAGCGATCCTTTCCTACGGCACGCTGTCGCGCTTTGCGGTGCTGACGTCGGACGCGGCGGCGGCCTATGCGCCCGCGCTCGACAGTCCGCTGTGGTGGCCCGCGCGGGCCGCAATCGGCGATGGCACCGTGCTTGCGCTGCTGGTGGCCGGCGGGCTCGTGTCGCTGGGCCTCGTGATGGCGATCTTCTCGCCGCGGTTCGCCGGCACCGTCGTCAGCGTTGCGGCCACGGCGCGGCCCACGCGGCCCGGGGCAAGAGCGACCGTGTTTCGCGGCGGGTCGCGACAGCAGACGTTGCGCGCCAAGGAATTGCTGCTGCTGCGGCGCGACCCGTGGCTGGTGTCGCAGAGCCTGATGCAGCTTCTCTATCTGGTTCCGCCGGCGCTGATGCTGTGGCGAAGTTTTTCGGATAGCTCCGGCGCGATCGTGCTGATCACCCCCGTGATCGTGATGGCGGCCGGCCAACTCGCCGGCGGACTCGCCTGGCTGACAATATCTGGCGAGGACGCCGCCGACCTGGTCGCGACCGCACCGCTGCCGCCGTCGTGCGTCACGCGCGCCAAGGTCGAAGTCGTACTGATCGTGATCGCCGCGATCTTCGCGCCGCTGATCGCCGCGCTGGCCTTTGCCTCGATCACGCAGGCGGCAATCACCGCACTCGGCGTCATCGTCGCAACGATTTCCGCCGCCGCGATCCAGCTCTGGTTTCGCGTCCAGGCCAAGCGCAGCCAGTTTCGCCGCCGCCAGACTTCGTCGCGGCTGGCGACATTTGCGGAAGCCTTCTGCTCGATCGGCTGGGCGGCTACGGCTGCGCTGGCCGTCACCATCCCGATTGCGGCCGTCATCAGCGGGGCGATGACCGCGGCAATTCTCGCCGCAACGTGGAAGATCAGCCCGCGGCGGGGCTAAACCGCCGAACCTGTTTCACGTGCTTTGACTTGACCTTGATTGTAAGGGCGTTCTGCCTTACATATTCAGGAAATGAGGTCTTGCCATGAGCACACTTACGGTCACAGCCAAAGGTCAAGTCACGCTACGCAAGGATGTACTTGAGCACCTCGGTGTGCATCCCGGCGAGAAAATCACCGTGAGCAAGCTTCCCGACGGAAGGATAGAGGTTGCCGCCGCCCGGCCGACCGGAAAGATTGCGGATGTTTTCGGTTCCTTGGCGACGAAGCGAAAGGGAAAGACCCTTTCTGTTGAAGGCATGAACGAGATCATTTCACGAGGTTGGGCCGGAAAACGATGAAAATTACCGCCGATACCAACCTTCTCGTGCGGGCATTGACCGAAGATCATGCAGCGCAGAGTAAGGCCGCCCAACAGGTCCTGAACAAGGCTGAGATGGTCGCGCTGACCATACCTACGCTTTGCGAATTGGTTTGGGTTTTGCGCAGCTACAAGATCCGGCCGAACGATATCTCGGGAACAATTCGGAAGCTGCTGGATGCCGCGAACATTGTCGCGAACCGACAGGCTGCAGAGGCGGGACTGGCACAGCTTGATGCTGGTGGAGACTTTGCGGACGGCGTCATCGCTTACGAAGGAAATTGGCTCGGAGCCGAAACCTTTGTCTCGTTTGACAGAGCAGCCATCAAATTGATGACAGCGCGAGGTCTGCCGGCGCGGCTGCTATCCTGAGACGGATGTCTCGGAGGGCGTTTTCGGATCGGCTTGCCATGCGGCAAAGTCGACCTACGCCCTGATCAATTCCATCACTGCCGCGGCGAAAGCTTCCGGCTCCTCCTGCGGAAGGTTATGGCCGGCGACCGGGATCACGCGATGGCCGCGACGGGCGGCGAATTTCGGCGCGCTGGCCGTGCCGTCGGTCGCCGCGATAACGCCATCGCCCGCGCCGTCCATGGTGATCGTCGGCACCGTGATCACGGGCAGCGCCGCCAGCCGGCGCTGGATCTCGGCATATTGCGTGTCGCCTTCGGCCATGCCGAAGCGGTGGCGATAGCTGTGAATCACCACGTCGACGTAGTCGGGGTTGTCGAAGGCCGCCGCCGTGCGCGCGAAACAGGCATCCTCGAAATGCCAGTTCGGCGACCATTGCGCCCACAATATCTTTGCGATCTCATGCCGGTTGGCGGCAAGGCCGGCGCGGCCGCGTTCGAGTTGAAAGTAATACTGGTACCACAGCGCGAGCTCGCGCTCCGGCTGCTGCGGCACCATGGCGTTGGCGATATCCTGGATCAGATAGGAATTGACGCTGACGAGCCCGATGCAGCGCTCCGGCCATAATGCCGCGCCGACGCAGGCTGCGCGGCCACCCCAATCATAGCCCGCGAACACCGCACGCTTGATACCGAGCGCATCCATCAGCGCCATCATGTCCGCGCCCATGGCCGCCTGCTCGCCTGAGCGCGGCGTTCTGGAATCGCGAAACCGCGTCGGACCGTAGCCGCGCAGATAGGGAACGATGACGCGGCAGCCCTGCGCGGCCAGTTGCGGCGCGACGTCGACATAGGAGTGAATGTCGTAGGGAAAGCCGTGCATCAGCATCACGTGCGTGCCGTCGGCGGGTCCTGCCTCGTAGTAGGCAATGTTGAGAACGCCGGCGTCGACCTGCCGCAGCGGTTCCAGGCGTTTCGACGATGGCGCGCGTGACGCGGTGGCTTCGGCCATGGCAGGCTCCCCTGGTGGAATTTCACAGTATGGCATGACTGCCCGCGAATGAAGCAGCCCCGGCGAATGCGGCTGTGCGCGAATGTCATCATGACGGGCCGAAAATTCGGCGATACAGTACCGCCTGCGGCCATTGCCATGGATGGGTCATGCCATGTTGCGATCCCTTGCTGTTGCCCTCGCCTTCCTCGGCTCGCTGGTTTTGCCAGCGGCCGCCCAGCAGCCACTCCGAAGCGAGTGCCTTGCGATGGCCAACGCGCCGCCGCGCGCGACACCGGTCAGCCTGCAGCGTGTCGCGACCAAGCTTCAGGAAGTCGCGATCACCTATGTCGGGCATTCCACCTATTATCTCGACACGCCCGAAGGCGTGCGGATCGGGACCGATTTCAACGGCGTCTACCGGACCGGACGGCTGCCCGACGTCGTCACCATGAACCGGGCGCACTCGACCCACTACACGCTGTTTCCCGATCCCAAGATCACGCACGTCCTGCACGGCTGGGGCGAAAACGGGCAACCGGCGCTGGTTTCGAAGCGCGTCGGCGACGTCTACATCCGCAACGTGACCACCGATATCCGCCGCTACTATGGCGACGACGGCGGCGGAGGAATGATCAGGGACGGTAACTCGATCTTCATTTTCGAGGTCGCCGGTCTCTGCATCGGCCATCTCGGTCATCTCCACCACAAGCTCGACGAGTCGCATTTCGCGGCGATCGGCCGGCTCGACATCGTGATGGTGCCGATCGACGGCACCTATACGATGTCGCTCGACGGCGTCTCCGAGATCACCAAGCGGCTGCGCGCCTCGGTGGTGCTGCCGATGCATCGTTTTGCCACTCCGCTCGACGAATTCATGCGCCTGATCGGCCAGCAGTTCACCATCGACCAGCGGAGCGAACGCACGCTGAAGATATCGCGCGAGACGCTGCCGGGCACGCCGACGGTCATTATTCTCGATGGGGTTTGAGGCGGGGCCTGATTCCATCAACGCATTGCGAGGAGCACAACGACGAAGCAATCCATGCTTCGCGAAGTAGAAGTCTGGATTTTTCGTCGCCTCGTTCCGCGCAATGACGAGGAAAACAAGCATAAAACAATAACAAAGGGAGAAACAAATGGCTGTCAGCACCGTGCCGTTCACCAGCAGCGGGCTTTTTGCCAACCCGCGCGAAGACTGGCTGGCGCAATACACCGAGGAGATCATCGATCCGGCACGACCGATTGTCGATCCGCATCATCACCTCTGGGAACGCGGCGGGCAGCGCTACATGATCGAAGAGATGGCGGCCGACATGGCGTCCGGCCACAACATCGTCGCGACCGTCTATGTTGACTGCCGCTCGATGTACCGCGCCAACGGACCCGAGGCGTTCCGTCCCGTCGGCGAAGTCGAGTTCGCCAACGGCGTCGCGGCGATGTCGGCCAGCGGCGGCTACGGCAAGGGCGCGATGTGCGCCGGCATCGTCAGCCATGTCAACCTGCTGCTCGGTGACGGTGCGAAAGCGGTGCTGGAAGCGGAGATTGCCGCCGGCAACGGGCGCTTCCGCGGCATCCGCCATTCTTCCGCCTGGGATGCCGATCCTGACGTCGCCGGCATGTACGCATCGCGACCGAAAGGCCTGCTGCTCGACGCCACCTTCCGCAAGGGCTTTGCCTGCCTCGCCCCGCTCGGCCTGAGCTTCGACGCCTGGCTGTTCCATCCGCAGATCGGCGAACTCACCGATCTCGCCCGGACGTTTCCGGAGACGAGGATCGTGCTGGATCATTGCGGCGGCCCGGTCGGCGTCGGCCGCTTTGCCGGCCGGCGCGAGGAAGTCTTCCCGGAATGGAAGGCGTCGATCCGCGAGATCGCGCGATGCGAAAACGTCGTCGTCAAACTCGGCGGGCTCGCGATGTGCCTGCTCGGCTACGACTTCCACCTGCGGCCGAAGCCGCCTTCATCCGAAGAAGCCGCAGCCGCGTGGCGGCCTTATATCGAAGCCTGCATCGAAGCCTTCGGGCCGAACCGATGCATGTTTGAAAGCAATTTCCCGCCGGACAAAGGCCAGTGCAGCTATCAGGTGATCTTCAACGCCTTCAAGCGGCTGGCGGCGCAATACAGCGAGGCCGAGAAGACCGCGCTGTTCTCGAAGACCGCAACGGACTTCTACAAGCTCAAGCTGGATTAACGATGGTGGGCCGTGAGGAATCCCCTCACGCCCACTCGCCCTTGCGCATGACCGGGACGCTGCGCCCATCGGCGTGGATGCCGTCGATATCGGTTTCGGCCGAGCCGATCATCCAGTCGATGTGAATGAGGCTCTTGTTGCCGCCCTGCTCGGCGATCTGCTGCGGCGTCAGCTTGTCTCCGCCGACAAAGCACTTCGAATAGCACTGGCCGAGCGCGATGTGGGAGGCGGCGTTCTCGTCGAACAGCGTGTTGAAGAACAGCAGTCCGCTCCTGGAGATCGGCGAGGAATGCGGCACCAGCGCCACTTCGCCGAGGCGCGCCGCGCCCTCGTCGGTCTCGAGCACCTTCTTCAGCACTTCCTCGCCGCGCGAGGCCTTCGCTTCGACGATGCGGCCTTCCTCGAACTTCACCTGGATGTTGTCGATCAGGGTGCCCTGATAGGACAGCGGCTTGGAGGAGACGACATGCCCGCTCACCCGCCGGCAATGCGGCGTGGTGAACACTTCCTCGGTCGGAATGTTGGCATTGCAGGTGATGCCGTTCTTCGCGGTCGAGGCGCCGCCTTCCCATTCATGGCCGTCGGCGAGACCGATCGTCAGATCGGTGCCGGGGCCGGAATATTTCAGCGCGTGGAACCGCTGGCCGTTCAGCCAGTCGGTGCGCTCGCGCAACACCGCGTTATGCTTCTCCCACGCAGCGACGGCGCCGTCCTGATCCACCCGCGAGGCCGCAAAGATCGCATCTGCCAGTTTCGCGACCGCGACGTCCTCGGGAACGTCGGGGAAAACCAGCTTGGCCCACGACGCGCTCGGATAGGCAATGATGTTCCAGTTGGTTTCGAAAGTGACGATCTTCTCCAGCGCCGGCTGATAGGCGATCGAATTGGCCTTGCTGGCGCGCGCTACCTTTGCCGGATCCTCGCCCGACAGCAGCATCGGGTTGTCGCCGACGATGGCGAGCCGCGCGGTGTTGTTTGAGAATGCCTTGGCCATGCCTTCATAGAGCCAGTTCGCGGCACGATCGAAGCTCGCATCGTGGCCGCAGCGGTAGCGCGACAGCGTGATCTCTTCGTCCGAGAAGAACGGCGTCACGATGTCCGCGCCGGCCTTGTAGGCATGCTCGGCGATCCGGCGCACCAGCGGCAGCGCGACCGAGGGCGCGGTCAGCAGCAGATCCTGACCCGGCTGCAGCCGCAAGCCGACCTTGACGGCGACTTCGGCGAGGCGGTCGAGTTTCACGGGATCGATCGAGGCGGAGACGTTGCGCTGGTGTGCGGTCATGGCAGGTCCTCAAAGACAATCGTTCGTACAGAGATAGGCGACCCGGCCGGACTTCTCAACGCCTCGAGGACGCAATCACCCGGTCCACCATCTGGGGCGCGAGGCCGAGATAACTCCGCGGCGACGTCAGCCGATCGATCGTCGCACGATCGATGCGCGCGGAGACCCGCGGGTCCGCCGACAGCGCATCCGCCAGCGTCATGCCCTTTTCGTTGGCGACGCGACAGGCGTCGTAGACGACGTCATGCGCCTCCTGGCGGCCGAGATCGGGCGCCAGCCCCATCATCACGGCTTCGGCGACGATCAGTCCACGGCTGATGTCGAGATTCTCCGCCATCTTCTTCTCGTCGACTATGAGCCCGCCGAGCGCAAACTTGGCCTGGTGGAGACTGCCCGCGGCCAGCACAAAACTTTCCGGGATCGCCATCCATTCCGCGTGCCAGGGCCCCGTGGCACGCTCGAAATCCTGCACCATCGCATCCAGCATCAGGCCGGCGTGCTGGCGCACGCCCTTGGCCGCCGCCAGCATCAGTTCCGACGAAATCGGATTGCGCTTCTGCGGCATGGTCGAGGATGCGCCACGGCCCTTGACGAAGGGCTCGTAGACTTCGCCGAATTCGGTCGAGGCCATCACCATGATGTCGAGCGCGATCTTGCCAAGCGAGCCGGTGACGACGGCCAGGAAATTGATCGCTTCCGCCAGCCCGTCGCGCGCGACATGCCAGGTGGAGACAGGCACGCCGAGCCCGAGTTCCTCGCACAGCGCCGTCTGGACCTCGAACCCCTTGTCGCCAAGGGAAGCCAGCGTGCCGGCGGCGCCTGCGAACTGGCCCACGAGGACGCGGGGCTTCAATTGCGCGAGCCGCTCCGCATGACGGTCAAACATCGCAAGCCAGATCGCGGTCTTGTAGCCGAACGTCACCGGCAACGCCTGCTGCAGGTGGGTGCGGCCCGCCATCGGCGTATCGCGATAGCGCTTCGAGAGGTCGGCAAGGATGCCGCGCAGCGCCGCGATGTCGGCTTCGATGATTTCAAGACCGGCGCGGACCTGCAGGATCACGGCGGTATCCATGATGTCCTGCGTGGTCGCGCCCCAATGCACGTAGCGCCCGGCGTCGCCGCACTGTTTCACCATCTGGTGCACCAGCGGCAGGATTGGATAGCCGACGATATCGGTCTCCTGGCGAAGCAGGTCGAAATCCAGCCCCGAAACGTCCGTCCGCTTCGCGATCTCGTCGGCCGCGTCCGCCGGAATCACGCCGCAGCGCGCCTCGGCCTTTGCCAGCGCGATCTCGACCTCAGCGTAGCGGGAGACCAGGCTGAAATCCGAAAACACGTCACGCATCGCCGCAGTTCCGAACGCGTCGCGGAACAGGATGGAGTCGAGGACGGTGGTCGAGGTCGGGAAGATAGCCATGTTACAGACCTATCAATCGCGAAACTTCTTCTTTTTCTTCTTTGCGAAGGCGACCTTAGCAGGCGCCTCGTTTTCGTGCCGCGGCTTCCCGGGGTGAGCCGGTCTGTCCCGATGCGATTTCTTCGTATCGTAACGGGCTTTCTTGTCAAACCCTGCCCTGTCAGGGGGCCTTGCGGCTTTGCCGTGCGGCTTCGGTGTCCACTCCGGCGCGCGGGCTTCCTCGCGCGGCGGGACGCCTGCGAGCGCCTCGATACGGATGCTGTCTTCCTTGTCGGGACGGCGGATTCTTGCGGCGAAGCGGCTGGCCACGCGGGCGGAAATCTCGAACTCGGTGGTGGTGTCGAGAATGCGGATGGTGCCGATGTCTTCCTTCTTGATGCTGCCGCGACGGCAGAGCATCGGCAACAACCAACGCGCTTCGGCGTTCTTCCGGCGTCCGATCGCAGCGCTGAACCACACGCTGTCCTCCGCCATGCCGTGACGCGCGGAGGATCTTGCAGGCTTCGATCCTCGTCCTGCTTCCCGATCGGCCCGCTCCCGCGCGCGTTCAGCCCTCGACTTGACGCGGTCCTCGCCGGGATCGACGATGTCCTCGGGCGACGGGAGCCGCGCACGATAAAGCCGCGCCAGCGCCGCCGCGATTTCTTCCGCCGAACGCTCGGCGAGCAGCGCCTGCGCCAGCGTCTGATCCTCGGGCGTCGTCTCCGCCGCGAACAGTTCGTCCTTCAGCAGGCGCTCGTGATCGAGCTTGCGGATTTCATCCGGCTCCGGCGCCACACCCCATAGAGCATCAGTGCCGGCCAGCTTGAGCAACATTTCGGCGCGCCGTCGCCGCGCCGGCGGGACCAGCAGAACGCTGACGCCCTTGCGGCCGGCGCGCCCGGTGCGCCCCGAACGGTGCTGCATCACTTCCGGATCATTTGGAAGATCGGCGTGGATGACGAGATCGAGGTTCGGCAGGTCGATGCCGCGCGCCGCCACGTCGGTAGCGACGCAGACGCGGGCACGGCCGTCACGCAGGGCCTGCAGCGCCATCGTTCGCTCGTTCTGGGTCAGTTCACCCGACAGCGCGACGACCGAGAAACCGCGTTCCAGCAGCGTCGCCTGCAGATGCCGGACGGCTTCCCGCGTGTTGCAAAACACCAGCGCGCTCGGCGATTCGTAGAATCGCAGAATGTTGACGACCGCGTGCTCGACATCGCCAGCCGTTATCCGGATCGCGCGGTACTCGATATCGGCATGGCCGCCCTCGTCGCCCGCAACTTCGACGCGAAAGGCCTCCTGCTGATATTCCTTCGCCAGCGCCACGATGCCGCGCGGCAACGTCGCGGAAAACAGCAGCGTGCGGCGATCTTCCGGCGTCGCCTGCAGGATGAATTCCATGTCCTCGCGAAAGCCGAGATCGAGCATCTCGTCGGCCTCGTCGAGTACGATCGCCTTCAATTCCGAAACGTCGAGACGACCGCGCCGCAGATGATCGCAGAGCCGCCCCGGCGTGCCCACCACGATATGCGCGCCCGCGGCCAGTTCGCGCTGCTCGCGGCGCGGATCCATGCCGCCGACGCAGGAAACGACACGTGCATCCGCATGGTGATAAAGCCAGGCAAGCTCGCGATGGACCTGAAGCGCCAGTTCGCGGGTCGGCGCGACGATGAGCGCCAGGGGAGCCGCGGCGCGCTCGAAGCGCTCGGCGCCATCCAGCAGGTTGTTCGCGATCGCCAGCCCATAGGCGACCGTCTTGCCCGAACCGGTCTGCGCCGAAACCAGCAAGTCGCGGCCGGCGGCGTCCTCGGCCAGCACCGCGGTCTGGACCTGCGTGAGCCGATCGAAGTTGCGTTCCGCCAGGGCTCGGGCGAGCGGCGGCGAGGTGGGTAATAATGTCACGAGATGTCAGACCTTAGGTTGGCTCTATCAGCCGGAAATGTTGAATACCGCCCCGAACCGAAAATGGCTCAAAGCCGCGCATTTCACGAAGCGCAGCCGTACGGCCTGACCGATTTCACTGAGGTGGGGATGCTTTAGGCGAAAACCAACCGGGACGCCATCCATTCTTTGCACGTCAGCCGATCACTTCTACACTATGGTTTCCGGTCATTTCACCAGAGGTCCGCCGTCGTGACCCCGTTCAAGACCATTCGCGCCCGCGCCGAGAAGCGCAAGGGCGGACCCAAGGCGCTCGCCGCCCTGCTGCCGCCGAAGCCCGATCCGAAGGCGCTCGCCAAACTCGGCGACGACCGGATTCTTGCCGAAATGACCAGGCGGGTGTTTTCGGCGGGTTTTGCCTGGAGCGTGATCGAGACCAAGTGGCCGGGGTTCGAGGAGGCGTTCCTCGGCTTCAAGCCCGGCCCTCTCACGCTGCAGCCGGATGATTTCTGGGACGGCCTGATGAAGGACACGCGCATCGTCCGCAACGGCGCCAAGATCATGTCGGTGCGCGCCAATGCCGGCTTCGTCAGGGACATCGCGAAGGAACATGGCAGCTTCGGCAAGTTTCTGGCGGCGTGGCCGTCCTCCGACGAGGCCGGATTGCTGGAATTGCTATCCAAGCGCGGCAGCCGGCTTGGTGGCAACACCGGCCAGATGATGCTGCGCTTCATCGGCTGGGACGGGTTTGTTACTTCAAGGGATGTCGTGCTTTGCCTGCGCGATGCCGGGCTCGACGTCGCCGAGACGGTCACGTCCAAGCGCGATCTCGCCAAGGTGCAGACGCAGTTCAATGCCTGGGCCGAGGAAAGCGGCCTTCCTTACGTGCAGATCTCGCGGATCTGCGCGATGTCGATCGGCGAGAATTATGCGGCCGAGAAGCTGGCGAGCATGGTCGGCGCCGAGGATTAGATCACGAAGAATCCGTGGCTACCGTCGCGGCGAAGCTGTTCGACGAGGCCGTATTCCCAGTCGAGATAGGCCTGCATCGCGCTTTCCTTGATATCGGTGCCTTCGTAGGGTCGACGATAGCGGTGTGCCGGATCTGGCTTCGGAATCATCAGCGGCGGGCCGGCTTCAAGCGGGCCTTCATAGCCGCCTTCGAGCACGTATACATCCCATCCCATCTGCGCGAGCCAGGACGCGGTCATGTCGGCGCGGACGCGCCTGTTATCCGTCAGCACGATGCGCGCGCCGCGCACGGGCGCGGCCATGTCGATTTCCTGCACCAACTGACCGCCGGCATAGTGGCGAAAGCCGGCGAGATGGCTAGCCGTGTATTCTTCCTCCGAGCGGACATCGAAACGATACAGCGTGCGGCCGGTCTGCGCCTGCAACTCCGTCATCTCGTCCGTTCCGATATGCCGGACACCGGCGCGGTAGGCGACGTCGCGCGCATTGGTCTCCGCGCCATCGATGGCGCCGATCTCGCCGCGCCTGGCGGAGCCGTGCTCGAGATTCTGCCTGGCCAGAGTCCAGCCGATGGTTCCGTTGCGCAGCGCCACCACCTTGTTGGTGACACCGGCATTGATCAGCGACTGGGTGCCGATGATGGATCGCGTGCGACCGGCGCAATTGACGACGATGGTGGTCCCGGGGTCCGGCGCGGCGCGGCCGGCGCGCAGCACCAGCTCCGCTCCTGGCACGCTGACGGAGCCGGGAATGTTCATGGTGGCGTATTCATCGAAGCGCCGGACATCGAGGATTTGGATGTTTGCCTTGCTTGAAATCAGGGCGGAGACCTCTTCCGCAGCGAGCGAGGGTGTGTGGCGCCGATGCTCCACCAGTTCGCCGAAGGCCTTGGCGTAGGAATTGACGTCCTCGAACAGTTCATAGCCGGCTGATTTCCAACCATGCAGTCCGCCCTCGAGCTGGTGGACGTTTGTGTAGCCGAGCGCCGCAAGCTGTTCCGTCGCCACCGGGACTAGGTTCCGTACTCAAACCCCTTGTCGGTGATGATGCGGAGTGATTCAAGGCTTCCAAAAGGAAGCTTTGATGGCGCGTTTCGATCTGACTGACGCTGAATGGACAATCATCGCACCGTTGTTAC
>JAEWHP010000001.1 GCA_023387735.1 Pseudomonadota bacterium
GCGCGCGCCCCGGAATGACGGACGAGAGCGCGGCACGCCCTTCAAGAGTCCACTACTTTTATCCTATCTGCAATGGATGGGCAGGTGCGGGGTTATTGAATAGTGTCGTCAGGTTGCTCTGACAAAAAAATCCGGGAGAAAAAAATGAAGTCGGGATTGTTGGCCGCCGTTGCGGCGGGTTGTCTTTTGCTCGCGGCGCCGGCGTCGGCGCAGGGCGTCAAGATCGGCATTTTGAACGACCAGTCCGGCGTCTACGCCGATTACGGAGGCAAATGGTCGGTCGAGGCCGCGAAGATGGCCATCGAGGACTTCGGCGGCGAGGTGCTGGGGCAGAAGATCGAACTCGTCTCCGCCGATCACCAGAACAAACCGGATCTCGCCGCCGCCATTGGACGGCGCTGGTATGAGGTCGAAAATGTCGACATGATCACCGAGCTGACGACCTCCTCGGTTGCGCTCGCGATCCATGAACTCTCGAAGCAGATGAAGAAGATCGACATCGTCGTCGGTGCTGCCACATCGCGCCTCACCGGCGATGCCTGCCAGCCTTACGGCTTCCACTGGGCCTACGATACGCACGCGCTGGCGTTCGGTACCGGCGGCGCGCTGGTGGAATCCGGCGGCGACAGCTGGTTCTTCATGACCGCCGACTACGCCTTCGGCCATGCGCTCGAAAAGGACACCAGCGATTTCGTCAAGGCCAAGGGCGGCAAGGTGCTGGGCGCGGTCCGCATTCCCCTGAACACCGCGGACTTCTCCTCGTTCCTGCTGCAGGCGCAGAGCTCAAAGGCCAAGATCATCGGTCTCGCCAATGCCGGCCTCGATACCACAAACTCGATCAAGCAGGCGGCGGAATTCGGCATCGTCAAGAGCGGCCAGAAGCTCGCCGGCCTGCTGCTGACGCTGGCGGAGGTTCATGGTCTCGGCCTCGAAGCGTCGCAGGGCCTGGTGCTGACCGAAGGCTATTACTGGGATCGCGACGACAAGAGCCGCAATCTCGCCGATCGCTTCTTCAAGCGCACCGGCCGCATGCCGAACATGATCCAGGCCGGCACCTACTCGGCGACGCTGCAATATCTGAAGGCGGTGAAGGCGGCGGGCACCAAGGACACCGAGGCGGTCACGAAGAAGCTGAAGGAACTCCCGGTCAACGACGACTTCGCGCAGGGCGGCAAGGTTCTCGAAAACGGTCGCATGGTGCACGACCTCTATCTGTTCGAGGTCAAGAAGCCGTCGGAGTCGAAGAAGCCGTGGGATTACTACAAGCAGCTCGCAGTGGTGCCCGGCGACAAGGCCTTCCCCGCTGCCAAGGACTCCGGCTGCCCGCTGGTGAAGTAGGCCCGTCTTTCACCACGAGTCGTCCCGGCGAAGGCCGGGACTCATAACCACAGGCGCTCGTTGTTAAAGCGGGCGTCTCGCATCCTGCTTCATCGATAGGACGCGGCGTATGGGTCCCGGCTCAAGGCCGGGACGACAGCGCGGCCCCATTCTACTTTGCATGGGGTTGTTTTCGATATTTTGTGTATGCACGGCTCAATAGCCGGTCATCTCCAGGTAGCCCACCCCGGCATGGCTGCCGGAAAAGCTGATCGGGCCCTCCCAATAGGGAAAGCTCGTCCCCATCCAGCTCCTGGCATTGAGCGGCGTACACCCGATCGATAGCGCCAACTTCGGCACGGCGATGCGCCATGAAGTCGGGATCTTCCTGCCCTCGATCTCGGTGACAACCAGCGGCGTCATCGCGATGTCGGCGGAGGAGAGCTGTTCGGCCTTGCCATCGCGTGCGACCCATTTGCCCGAACCGTAATGCTGGCCGTCGTTTTGGCGCATCCGGTACAGCATCAGCTTGTCGCCGCTCTTCAAGTGCAGCGAGAGCCAGTCCCATCCGCTTTGATCCGAGGCCAGCGGCTGGCTGCTCCACTCGCGGTCGAGCCAGGCCTGTCCGGTAACGTCGACCGGCTTGTCGTCGATGACGATGCTGCCCTTCGCCGCATAATGCGGCTGGCTGTAATAGTATGACGCCTGTTCGCGCAGCGATTTGCGGCTGTAACCGCCGTCGCCCTGCAGCACCAGCGGGCGGTCCGCATCGAGGCGCAGCGCGTAGCTGAAATCGGGACCCGATGCGCTGAGCCGGAGCGGCGCGACATTGGTGTCATTCATCGCATCGAGGGCGCGCATCTCCCAATTGTCGATCCAGGCACGGAACGGCGCGGCCTCGACGCCGGCCTGGCCGACGCCGCCGCGCGCGAAGGCCTGACTGACGCGATGCGTGTCGGCCCGCGTCACCGCCGCATGGCCCATCCATATCTGCTGGTTGGCCCAGCCTTCCTGCTGCGGCCCGGCCGCGATAGCCTGACGAAACAGGGTCCACTGCGCGCCATAGGCTGTCCCGCTTCTGTCAGCGAGATTGGCGGTCACGTACCACCATTCGATACGGAAATCAGGATGCGGGCCGTGGTCGGCGGGAAACGCAAACGTCCTGCCGGGAACCACTGCCGCAAAGCCATCGGCGCTTTCGCCGAGTCCGGCAAAGCCCTGCGCAAAGGCCTTGCCGCCGAGGCCTGCGAGGAGCGCGCCGCCGACGAAGCCGCGGCGCGTAATGGTGTCGCTAGCGCTCATTGGCAAACACCCTGATCAGGCTCGCCGGCTGCATGCGCGCCAATCTAAAGACGGGGAGTGCCGCCGCGGCGAACGCCGCCGCCAGTGCGACGCCGACCAGCCAGAGCAGTTGCGCCGGGAAGACATGAAACGGCAGCCGCCAGCCGAACGCCTTGACGTTGACGATCGCGAGCAGGCACCACGCCACCAGCAGTCCCAGCGGAAGCGCCAGCATGGTGGTGATCAGCGCCACCGACATCGTCTTCAGGAGTTCGATTGCGGCGAGCCGACGCCGCGTGATGCCGATCGCCCACAGCGGCGCCAGTTGCGGCAGGCGCGAATTGGCCAGGGTCAGCAGGCTCGTCAATAACGCAACGCCGGCGACACCGAGCGTGAAGGCGTTCAGCGCCGCGGTTACCGCAAAGGTGCGGTTGAAGATCCTGGTCGATTCCGCCTTCATTGTCGCCTGATCGGCGACGCTGCGATCGTCGAGCTTGAATTTCTCCTGCAGCGCCGAGATCAGCGCCGGTATCTCTGGCGGCGCCACCCGCAGTCCCATTCGCGTCAGCGGCACCTCCGGAAAGCGCCGCGTCAGCGCCGCGAAATTGACCGTGATTGCGCCCTTCGGGTTGCCATAGTCGGCATAGATCCCGACGATACGGAGCGGCCAATTTCCGCCCGAGGCGGGAACGTCGATCTGGTCGCCAACGGAAAGCTTCAGGCGGCGCGCCAGTTGTTCGCTGACAAGGGCCGTATCTCCGGGACGCAGCCTGTTCCAGGGATTGTCGGCCGATTGCAGCAGCGGCCAGTTGTCCCGATAGGTCTCGTGATCGGGCAGGCCCAGCACTTCGATCGGCGCGCCGCCCAACTGCGTATCGGCACGGCCGCCGGGCAGAATCGCCTCGACCTCGGGTCGCTCGCGCAGCCACGCCTTGATCTCGGTCGCCTGCGCGTCGCTGGCAGCGCTGATATAGACATCCGCCGCCAAGCGGCCGTCGAGCCAGACCAGGAACGTGCGGCTGAAACTCTCGACCATGGTGGAGACGCCGACATTGACCGCGAGCGCCAGCAAGAGCGCCATCAGGGCGAGCGACAGGCCCGACAGCTGCTGGCGGCTGTCGGCCCAGAACCAGACGCTGAGCGGCTGTCGTGCATGCCGCTGACCGAACGACAGCACCAGTTCAAGAAACATCGGCAGGATCAGCGCGGCGCCCAGCATCAGCGCCGCGAGCACGGCAAATCCCGAAATCAGGGAATCGCCCAACCACAGGAAACCTGCGGCAGCGACAAATGCGACAAGCGCCAGCGCGCTCTGGTACATCAGCCAGCGCCGCTGCGCCTGTTGCCACGCGTACGGCTGGGCGGTGGCGAGCAGCGGCTTCCGCAGCGCCTTGGTCAGGCTGGCTGCGGCGGCGGCGAGCGCGCCGAGAATGCTGATCGCGATGCCGGCGAACCACCATTGCGGCTTAAGTGTCAGTTGTCCCGGGATCTGCGCGCCGTACAGCCCGCGCAGCGATGCGGCGACGTCAGGCAGCAGCACGGCTGCGATGAAATAGCCACACACCAGCCCGATCAGCCCGGCGACCAGCGCCAGCGAGACCAGCTCGACGAGCAGCACGGCATTGAGCATCCGCGCCGAGACGCCGCAGGCGCGCAGCGTGCGCAGGATCGGCAAGCGCTGTTCGAAGGCGAGCCCGATCGCCGAATTGACGATGAACAGCCCGACGAAGAACGACAGCAGCCCGAAGGCGGTCAGGTTGAGGTGAAAACTGTCGGTCAGGCGTTCGAGGTCGGTCTCCGCGCTGGGTTCGACCAGGCGCAATCTGTCGCCGGCGATGCTCTCGAGCGACGCGCGCTTACCCGTCGACTTGCCGATCAGGAGGCGCGAGAGTTGGCCCGGCATCTTCAACAAGTTTTGCGCGATGCCGATATCGACGATCAGTACGCCGGGCGCCATCTCCGGCTGCACGCGAAGCGGCGGCAGCGTCGCGCCGCCATGGGCCTGGGGTCGCGTGCCCTCGGCGAGTTTGAGATCGGACAGCGTCTCGCGCGCCACCAGCATTTCGCCGGGCGGCATCATGAAGGATCGCAGATCGTTCTTGCCGACCGCTGGCGCGTTGCCGACTTCAGTCGGGAGCGTCACGGGCTCGATGCCGAGCAGGCGGAACGAACGTCCGTCGATCTGGATGCGAGCTTCGAGCACCGGTGAGACCGGCCAGCCCGCGCGGCGCAGATCGACGAACAATTGCTGCGGAAAGGTCGCGCTGTCCTTGCCGACCAGCATGGCGGTGCGCGTACCGCCGAACAGAGCGGCTGCGCGATCGTAGGAAGTCCGAGCCTGCTGGTTGAGCGCCTGCACGCCGCTCCATAGCGCCGTCGCCGAGATCAGGCCGATCAGCAGCGTCGCCAGCTGCATCGGATGCCGGCGCCAGTGGCTCAGCAATACGGCGAGCGTCCACAGCGCGCGTTTCACGCGATCACCCCGGCATGAAGGTTGACCTGCCGGTCGAGCGTGGCCGCCAGCCGTGCGCTGTGGGTCACCATCAGGAAACCGCAGCCGCTGCGCGTCACCAGATCGCGCGCCAGCGCCAGCACCTCGTCCGCAGTGTCCTCGTCGAGATTGCCGGTCGGCTCGTCGGCGAGCAGCAGCAGCGGCTTGATCGCCAGCGCCCGGCCGATCGCGACGCGCTGCTGCTGGCCGCCGGACAACTGCTCGGGATAGCGCTTGAGGAAATGGCCAAGCCCGAGCCGCTCCACCAGTTCGCGATGCCAGGCGTCGTCGTGACGGCCGGCGATGCGCGACTGGAACACGAGGTTGTCTTCGACGGTCAGGCTCGGCACCAGATTGAATTGCTGAAACACGAGGCCGAGACGGTCGCGCCGCAACTCCGCGCGGCCGGCGTCGTCGAGTTCGGTGACCGGCGCATCGGCCAGCCTGATCTCGCCGCTATCGGCCGCATCCAGCCCGGCAATCAAGTGCAGCAGCGTGCTCTTGCCGCTGCCGGATTCGCCCGTAAGCGCGACGCTCTCGCCTGCGGCGACGGTCAGGTTCACCCCGCGCAGCACCGCGACCACTTCGCCGGCGGCGCGATAGCTCTTGGTCAAACCGGTAACGCGGAGCACGTTGGGATTGCCGTTGGTCATGCGCGACGTTGGACCGATCTGACCATGAAAATCCCCTGATACGGTGGTATGCAACATAACAGCACCATCACGCGAGATCACGGTTTCAATCGCGGTATGGCGCGACCGTGATCCGGTTGCAGCGCGATCTCACGGCAACAGCTGGCCGGACATCCGCAATTCCCGGGTTGCCTTGGCTGGGAACCCTTGTACCATCCTGACCGGCCGATTCCACAGAGCCTGCAAAGAAGCTAGACGGGGAAAGCAGCCATGACCGCGCAAGCGACGCCCAGGGAAACGCCGACGGGCGCCTGGAAGATCACGTTCCTGCTCTTCCTGTTCATGCTGGTGAATTTTGCCGACAAGATCGTGGTCGGTCTCGCCGGTGCGCCGATCATGGATGAACTGAAGCTGACCCCGGAGCAGTTCGGCTTTCTCGGTTCATCGTTCTTCTTCCTGTTTTCGATCTCGGCCATCGTGGTCGGCTTCATCGTCAATCGCATCGATACCCGCTGGGTGCTGCTGGCGATGGCGGTGATCTGGTCGGTGGCGCAGTTTCCGATGGTCGGCACGGTCAGCTTCACCACGCTGGTCATTTGCCGCATCATCCTTGGCGCCGGCGAGGGGCCGGCGTTCGCGGTGGCGGCGCATGCACTCTACAAATGGTTTCCCGACGAGAAGCGCACGCTGCCCACCGCCATTCTCTCGCAGGGGTCGGCGTTCGGCGTAATCCTTGCCGTGCCGGCGCTGAACTGGATCATCGTCAATCACAGCTGGCACTATGCGTTCGGCGCGCTTGGCGTGGTCGGCCTGATGTGGGCGGTGGCGTGGCTGTTCATGGGCCAGGAGGGCCCGCTGGTCAGCACCACCGCAACGCCTGCCACTGAGCAGCGCATTCCCTATTTCCAGCTTCTGACCTCGCGAACCTTCGTCGGCTGCTGCGCCGCGACCTTCGGCGCCTACTGGGCGCTGTCTCTCGGATTGACCTGGTTCACGCCGTTCATCGTCAAGGGATTGGGCTTCTCGCAAAAGGATGCAGGCTGGATTTCGGTACTGCCCTGGGTGTTCGGCGCGGCAATCGTGCTGCTGACGGGCTGGATTTCGCAGGTGATGCTGACGCGCGGCTACACCACGCGTGGCGCCCGTGGCGTGCTCGGCTCCGTGCCGCTGATCGTCGGCGGAGCGATCCTTGCCATGCTGCCCTATGTCAACGGCGCGGGATGGCAGATCGCGTTTCTCGTGGTTGGTTCCGGGCTTTGCGGTGCGATCTATGTGGTTTGTCCGCCGATGCTGGGTGAGTTTACCCCGGTACAGCAACGCGGCGCCGTGATCGCGATCTATGGCGCGATCTATACGCTCGCAGGGATGATCGCGCCGTTCGTGATGGGCGCCGTGATCCAGAACGCGGCGGTGCCGCTCGACGGCTACATGACTGGCTTCACGATCAACGCGGTGATCATGGCCGCGTCGGGTCTGTTGGGGCTGCTGCTGCTCTGGCCTAACACCGAGCGCAAGCGGCTGATGGCCCAGCAGGCGGTGCAGCCGAAATTCGCGTGAGGGGATAACAACTCTTTCGTCGTCCCGGCTCAAGGCCGGGACGACGAGATGTTCGTATTTGCGCCTAGTCTAGCTCGCCGCCGCGTCCAGCTGTGGCTTTGAGCCCTGCGTTCCCCGCACCAGCCTGCCCGGGCGCGCGCCGGTGGCCTTGCCGCCACGCTGCGTCACGACGCCGGAGACGATGGTGGCATCGTAGCCGTCGACCTGCTGCATCAGGCGGCGGCCGCCGACCGGAAGGTCGTAATGCACCTTGGGCGGATGCAAATGCAGTTTGTCGTAGTCGATCACGTTGACGTCGGCCTTGAAGCCCGGGGCGATCACGCCGCGATCGTACAGCCCGACCGAGAGCGCGGTCTTGCGCGACTGCGCCGCTACTACGAACGGGATCGAGAGCTTGTCGCCGCGGCTGCGGTCGCGGGTCCAGTGCGTCAGGAGATAGGTCGGGAAGCTGGCGTCGCAGATGATGCCGCAATGCGCGCCGCCGTCGGAGAGGCCCGGTACGGCGCTCGGCTCGCGCAGCATCTCGTGCACGGCATCGAGGTTGCCGTCGGCATAGTTGAGGAACGGCACGTAAAGCATGCCGCGGCCCTCGTCCGTCAGCATCGCGTCGTAGGCAAGTTCTTCCGGCTGCCGGCCCTGCCGGCGGGCCTGCGGACCGAGCGCGTTTTCCGGCGGCTGTTCATAGTCCGGCGGATTGCCGAGCAGATACATCTTGTCGTAGTTCGGCCGGAAGAACAGCGGATCGTCGGTCGCCGTCGCGGTCTCGCCCAGGATCGCCGCGCGCACTTCGGGCTTGCGCAGATGCGCGAGCCGCTCGGCCAGCGGCAGGTTGGCGATCGCGCGATAGCTCGGATGGGTCTGGAACGGATTGCGCGACAATTCGAGTCCGAGCAGCAGCCCGACCGGACGCGCGGCAATTTGCGTCGTGATCGACAGGCCGCGGGCGGCGGCTTCGTTGATGGTGTCCATGGTCTGGCGCCAACGCCGCGGTGCCTTGTCGGCCTGGGCGACAGAGAACGAGATCGGGCATCTGGTATTCTCGGCGACCCGCAGCATCATCGGCAGGTCTTCGTGCACGGTGCTCTGGTCGAGCACGAATTGCAGCACGCTGCGGCCGACGCCGTGCATCGCCGCCGCGATCGCGGTCAGTTCATCTTCGCCCGCTTTCAGCGTCGGCGTGTAGTCGCCGGTCGAGGTGCGGTGGTTGAGGGTGCGCGAGGTCGAAAAGCCCAGTGCGCCCGCGCGCACGGCATCTCCGGCGAGCGCCGCCATCGCCTTGTTGTCCTCAGGTGTTGCGGGATCGCGGCGCGCGCCGCGCTCGCCCATCACGTAGACGCGCAACGCCGCGTGCGGCAGTTGCGCGCCGATGTCCATGTCGAAGTTCCGCTTCGACAGCCAGCCCATGTAATCCGGAAAACTCTCCCAGGCCCAGGGAATGCCGGCGCTCAGCACCGGCTCGGGAATGTCCTCGACGCCTTCCATCAGCTGGATCAGCCTGAAATGATCGGCCGGGCGGCACGGCGCGAAACCGACGCCGCAATTGCCCATGATCGCGGTGGTCACGCCGTTCTGCGATGAGGGCGTGATGTCCTGGCTCCAGGTGACCTGGCCGTCATAATGGGTGTGGACGTCGACGAACCCCGGCGCAACCAGCTTGCCTTTGGCGTCGATTTCTTCCTTGCCGGTTCCCGCCACCTTGCCGACTTCGGTAATGCGCCCGTTGGTGATGGCGACGTCGGCTTCGTACAGTTCGCCGCCCTTGCCATCGGCAATGTTACCGCCGCGAATCACGAGGTCGGGGGTCGAGGTCATGGCTTTCCATCCCGTGTCTGGTTTTGTTGCCGCATCATCGGATGTCCCTGGATGCAGTCAACCGCCGGGATCGAGGCTCAGGAATGCATAAGAGCGTTTTCGAGCGAAGTGGATGCCGGTTCGCGTGAAGAAAACGCGTCAAAAACAAGAATCTAGGTCCTTGCCGGGGCCTCCGACGAGCCCTGCGGCTTGCGGTCGGTCACCAGCGCCAGCAGCACGGTCATGACCATGAAGGTGACGGAGGCGCCGAAGACCCAATGCGGCATGTTCTGGTCCATGATCCAGCCGAACAATAGCGGACTGAGGATACCGCTGAAATTGAAGCCGGTAGACACGATGCCGAAGGCGCGGCCGGCGGCGCCCGGAGGTGCGGCATTGCGGACCAGCATGTCGCGGGAGGGCGCGATCACGCCGCCGAGGAACCCGGCGATCCCCATCGCCGCGGTCAGCACCACCGACGGCAGGGTGGTCGTCGCAATCACCAGCATGATGACCGCGTTGATTCCGAAGCAGGCGGCGGCAACCTGTCCGTGGCGCGTGGTGCGGTCGGCCAGATAGCCGCCGGCCAGCACGCCGGCAGCGCTTGCGCCCAGAAAAGCTGTCAGCGCGATGTTGGCGGCCGAGAACGTCACGCCATAGCCGCTCATCAGCGCGACGACGCCGAAATTGCTGATGCCGGCATTGGAGAGGCCGAGAAGCATGAAGAAGAACGTCAGCACGATGATTGCGGGCGTGATGATGCTTTGCTTCGGCGCGGCGGCGCCGTCCTGCTTGCGATCGGCTGAACTCGCATCGGGAATGCCGGCGATCATCAATCCCAGCGCCACCACGGGGCCGACGGCGCCGGCCACGACCAGCGCGCCGAGGCCGCCGACCGATGCGACGAGCGCGGCCATGATAGCGGGCGCGACAGCGCCGCCGAGGAAGCCCGCAAAGGTGTGGATCGAAAACGCGCGGCCCATCCGCGCTTCATCCATGTGCGTGGACAGGATCGCGTAGTCGCAGGGGTGATAGACGCTGTTGGCGAGCCCAAGCAACGCGGCGCAGACGATCAGCGACGTGTAGCTCAGGTGCATGCCGAGCATGATCAGCGCCACGCCGCCGACGGTGAGCCCGATCAGCAGGACTTTTCGCGCGCCGATATGGTCTGCGAGATATCCGATCGGCGCTTGCGTCAGGCCGGACACTACGCCGAAAACCGTGAGCGCAAAGCCGAGCTCGATATAACCGACGCCCAGCTGCACCTTCAGGAACGGAAACAGCATTGGCAGCACAAAAAGATGGAAGTGGCTGACCCAATGCGCTGCCGAGATCCCTGCGAGCGTGCGCAGCGAGCTATCCGCCTTGCTGTCCGTCTTGGCTTGTTGCGGTGCGGCCAGAATATCGACCATGTCGGCTCAAAACCCCATAGTGCTCGATGCCCGGCAAGGGCCGCGCCGAAAATAGAGGCAAGCCGTTATTTGTCCATGAATGCCGATGCATAGCTGCCCCGGCGGAGGGCAGGGGCGCGCAATCTAAACTCACTTCTCCTTATGCCTGGCACGGGGCCGGGCATGACGAGGGAGATGCTATAACGGCTCGTCGTCGTCGCCATGGCGGTCGTGCTTCGGCGTCGCGATGTCGCCGTCCTCGTAATCGTCGTCCTCGACCGAAGGTTTCTCCGGCTTCTTCGATTTTTCGTTGTCCGTTTTCGGAGGCTCGCTCTTCCTGCCAGTTCCGTTCATCTCTGACCTTTTCGCCGGCTGAATCGGCGTTTGCCCTGCGCGCCGATTCGGGGTAACCGCATGATCTAAATCAACACCGCGTCTGGCCGGCATTCTAACGCTGGCCATTCGAACTTTCCTGCCCTTTTTGCGGCGTTCAGTCCAAGGGGCCCTCACATGGAGCAAGAATGAAGAAGCCCCGCATCGCGGCGGACGAACCGCAGCCGCGCAAAATTATCCGGGCCGACAAGGCGCCGACCAGCGGCTACTCGCTGGTGGTGGATGGACATTTCAAATCGCATCACGACACGGTGGAGGCGGCCGAGGAAGCCGGCATGGCCTTGAAGAATCGATTCCAGATGCTTCAGGTGCAGGTCTACGACGCCGAAAACAAGACGCGATCGCTGATCGATTGGCCGGGCCCGGCGTAACAAAGGTCGTCAAGTTTGATCGCCGAATTTCAGGTTCGGCGTCCACCATTCTGCTGACTGGCCAGCCACTCGGATAGTGCGGGCGCTTTCTTGTCCGGCGTCTTCGCCTTGACGCGAGCCTTCTTGGCTGCGACGGCGCGCGGCGGTTCGGCCGCTTCGCGCGCGAGCCGCAACGCCTTCAGCCTCGCCATATTGTCGAGCACGGCTTTGGAGGCGGCGTCGCGCTCGGCCTTGCTCTGATCACGATTCTCTTTGGCCATGTCAGGTCAGCCCCTTTTCGCCGTCTTGGCCTTGGCCTTGACTTTAGGTTCCGGCGGATTTTCGCGGTCGGCCGCTTCCTTTGCCAGGCGCAGCGCGCGCAGCTTCTCGGTCCGCTGCCGGATCGCGACGTCGGCGGCCGCGATCTCGGCCATCGCCTTGATGCCCTCGACTTCCTGGTCGCGTTTGCGCTTGAGCCGAATTTCCTTCAGTTCGGCAGCGCTCTTCGGCTCATCGTCCATCTTATACCTCTGAAATCACGACTGTATCGTCGGAGCGATCTGGAGGCGGTTTACCACGGATCGGGTCCCGGAGGATGTAATTTTCGGTCAAAAAAGGCTCGCTTTTGGACCTAATCAGCCATTGTGGTGAAGTGCAGCTTCGTCCTCGCCCTCTTCGGAACCGACAGAATCGAAATTGGCCAACCAGGCGCCGAGCGTCGATGATGCATGGCCTTCGGCTCTCATCTGGCGCAAGGCGATGCGGATACTGGTGCGGCCGTGACGGTCGCCGGCAATCTCGAACGGCGGTTCGCCGGCCAGCACTGCGTCGATCACGCGTTGCTTGATCTTCAATGCCAGCGGATCGCCACAAGCGGCCATCATCTGCTGGAACGCATGGTGGTGCATGGCCTCGAACGGCCGCGGCTCGCCGAAAGCGTCGCGTGCGGGATGCGCCGGATAGAGATGGGCGCAGGGAACAAGCCCTTCGGGAATGGGCTCGGTTGCGGGATGGGTCCGCCCGCTTTTCAAAAGCTTTGGCAATACATGCGTATGTGGGCCCTCCGGGCTCTTGCCCGATGGCGGCGGAATCGGCTGATAGACCTCGATGCGGCCGAGCCGGCTGATGAAGACGCGATGCGGATTGTCGGCGAGGATCATTTCCATCGCCGGGTTGCCTGCTTCGAACACGGCACGTCCGGAGTGCTCGCGCAGCCGCGCGGCGAGGCTGCGATCGCCGATGCGGACGCAGAGATCCGCCTGCAGTGCGCCGAGCCCGAGATCGAACAGGATGGACTCGCGATCCTCCTCGCGCGGCGCGTCGCGATCGGGGCCGATCTCCGTCAGCGCGGTGCGCCTGTTCATCGCGCAATCATCTTCAGGCAGGCAAAGCGCGACCCGCTGGTTCCAGCCGGTTCTGGTGATCCCCTCGGAGGCAAATGGCCGGCTGGAGGAATGAGGTTTGATGGCGATTGCGCCGCGAGAGGTCACCGCCGAAACGGCATGGTCCGACCGGACGAGACGCACCGGCTCGTCGCGGTCTCGCGAGAACTCGGCGATGGCGCCGAAGGTGCCGAGGCTCCACTGAGTATCCGGATTGGCGATTTCTCGCCGGAGCAGATCGATGGCTGCGGTCATCGCAGCCAGCGCGGCAGGATGGTTTCGGGCATGAAAAAGTTCTCCCGGGCAATATGTCCGGGAGAATAGCGCGTCGTGCGATCAGGACAAGCCGGTCCGGCATCGAGCTGGACCGGCTATTTCGTTCAGAACGTCGCGCCGGCCTTCACCATGTAGGTCCGTCCGGGCAGCGGATAGGCCGAGAAACGGCCGGGCGTGAATGTACTGGCGATCGCATAGTCGTAATACTGCGCATCGAACAGGTTGTTCGCGCTGATGGACCAGAAGAACCGATCGTAGGCGCCGCTCAGTTTCAGATCGACGGTGGCGGCTGCCGGGATGCGGCGCTGGGTGTTCGCCTGATCGTTGTCCATGATGCGCTCGCTCCAGGCCCGCACGGTGGCATCGAACACCAGGAAGTTCTGCCAGATGTTCCAGGTCACGCCGCCGCTTGCGGTGTAGTTCGACACCAGCGGCACGTCCTTGCCTTCGAACTCCCCTTCGCGAAACACCGCGCGGACGTAGGCCAGGCCGCCGCGCAGCAGCACGCTGTCGCTGACGCGCAGCGAGGCGCTGGTCTCGGAGCCGGTGCGGCGGGTCGGATCGAGATTGACGTTGTAGAACAGCGCGGGGATGAAATGGATCTCGTTCTCGAGGTCCATGTTGTAGATGCTCGATTGCATCTGGAATGCGCCGGCCTTGACGCGGAAGCCGCCCTCGATGTCGTGCGAGGTCTGGGTCTTCAACTGGAAGGTTCCCGGAATGAAGAAAGGGCCGGTCGAGACGCGTTCCTCGACATTCGGCGTGCGGAATGCGTGCGCGGCGCGGCCGAATACCGAGAACACGTTGTTGAAACGATGTTCGAGACCCACATGCAGCGCATAGTTGGTTTCGCTGCTGTCGAGCGGGAGTGATTCGAGACCGAAGGCCCCAGGTGCGTTGAGATCCAGGCGATCGCGCGCGCTCAACCACGTGTTCTGAACCCGGGCTCCATAGGAGAAGTCGGTGGTGGGCAACAGGCCGATCGTATGTTGCCAGTAGCCGGCCAGCGATTGCTGCGACAGGTCGTAGACGTGGACCGGCTGCGCGCCCTTGAACAGCGGCCGGTCCGAATTGTAGGTGGCGTCGTAGTAATCGATACCGGTCAGGATCTGCGACGGCACGCCGAACAGCGAGTTCTTGATGCTCAGGCGCGGCGTGATCGACCACGTCTGAAGATGGCTGTCGACGTAGTTGAAGGGAATGGTCGGAAGCGTGCCGAAGAAGCCGCCCTGTTGCTTCTTGTCGCGCACGCCGCCATCCACGATCAGGTCGACGCCATCGATGATGGTCTTGGTGAAACCGGCGGTCGCGCTGGCACCCTGCTGGTTGCCATAGTCGAACGGTGTGTTGGTGCCCTGGCGCTTGGTTACGAGTTGATCGAGCCCGATCGAGGGGTCGACCGTGCGCCCGCCGGGGAAGCCGAGCTTCTGGTCGTCCCCGGTGACGGTGAGGAATGCCTTGAGGTCGGGCGTCGTGTAGTTGAGGTTGCCGACGCCGTTCTTCTGGTCGAGCGCGTTGTTGTCGCGATAACCATCGGACTTGATGGCGTTGCCGTAGAACGAGGTCGACCACGGGCCGTAATTGGTCGCTGCCGAGATGTTGGCAAGGCGCGTGTTGAACGAGCCGACACCGGCCTCGGCACGGAACGCCGCCGGCGGGCCGCCGACGCCGCTTTTCAGAACGATGTTGATGACGCCGCCAATCGCGTTGTCGCCGTAGAGCACCGCGCCGCTATTGCCGCGGGTGATTTCGACGCGTTCGATCGACTGAAGCGGAATGGTCGACAGGTCGACCTGCGCCATGTCGACGTCGTTGAGCCGGCGGCCGTTTACCAGGATCAGCGTATTCGATGTCGCGAAGGCGCCGAAGCCGCGCAGGTCGACGGAAGTCTTCGCGCCATTCGCCGTGACGCCATACAGCGAGGTGAGCTGCACGCCGGGTACTTGCGCGAGAATGTCGGGGAGGTTGTTCGACGGCGAGCGGGCGATGTCTTCCGCCGTGATCACGCTGGAGGAGGTGCCGACAATGCCGTTGAACTGCCGCCCGCCGGTGCTGGTGCCGTTCCCGTCAGCGGTACCGGGGCTTGTGCCCTCGGAGGTTCCGGTGCCGGCGCCGCGCGAAGGCCGGGCCGTGCGCGCCGGACGCGTGGTGCCGCTGCCGTCGCCATCCAGCGGCCGGGCGCGGGTCTTGTTCGGATCGGTCGGCGGGCTGACCTCGACCGGGGGCAGGGTTGTTGGCGGCGTTTGCGCCGAAGCGAGCGAACCACTCAGCGCAAGGATGCTGGTGGCCAGCAGGAGCACGCTGTGCCGCTTCGCGGTTTCGATGTTGGAAGACATGGTACTGGGCCTCGGTATGACGTAGTGGCACGTCACAGCGAACCAAGTCTCACCGTCGCACTTGCGCGCACCCAGTGAAGCTAATGTCTGTACTCCCCGACCGACATCTTCGCGTGTGACCACGGTTGACGGCAGGTCTCCTGGCTCGCGGGTCGTTACCCTTCGTCGCCTTCCCAGGACCGAGATTCCCAGTGGCGTATGACGAAAGATTCGCCGCTTACAGTTGCGGGGGCAGCCGCGGAATTGGGGAAGTGTCCCCGCACCGCATTCCCTTTTGATCCCCAAAACGGGAACCGTCGGGATTTATGGTTGAACTTTGTCAGAGTCGGAGTCAATCCCGCCCTGAGACGCCTGCGATCCTCACTGGACGAGTGCGCCATTTTTGCCGCATGAGCAGTGGTGCCCGGACGCATGTACCGGTGCGGGCAACGCCGTTCGAGGACGATTGATGAGTGTTCAGGCCGTTACCGTGACCAACGAGAGCGCTGCGCGCCGCCGGATCGGGGCCGTGGCGGCGCTTTCGGCGCTCGTGGCGCTGCTGGTGCTGATCTCGCTCGGCATCGGGCCGGTGCGGTTGTCGCCGCTGACGGTCCTGCAAGCCCTGTTCGGCGGCGGCAGCGAGGTGTCGCAGATCATCGTGCGGGAAATCCGCCTGCCGCGGACGCTGCTGGCGCTGGCGATCGGCGCCATTCTCGGCCTGTCGGGTGCCGCGCTGCAGGGGCTGCTGCGCAATCCGCTGGCCTCGCCGTCGCTGTTCGGCGCGCCGCAATCGGCGGCCTTCGGTGCGGTGCTGGTGATCGCGCTGGGCCTTGCGGATGTGCGCTCCTATGCGCTGCCGGTGGCGGCGATCATCGCCGCATTCGGCTCCGTATTCGTGCTGCTGACGATCGCCGGCCGCAACGCCGGCCTCTTGATCCTGATCCTGTCCGGCCTTGCGATCTCGAGCTTTGCGGGCGCCGCCACCGCGCTGGTGATGAACCTCTCCAGCAATCCCTTCGTGGTGCTGGAGATCGCATTCTGGCTGCTCGGCTCGCTGGAGGACCGCAGCTTCCAGCATGTGATGCTGGCGTTTCCCTTCATCATCGCCGGCGGGGTCATGCTGCTCAGCCAGCGCGATGCCTTTCGCGCGCTGAGCCTGGGCGAGGAAACCGCGCAGAGTCTCGGCGTCGATGTCGGGCGATTGCGGCTGTTCGTGATCTCTGGCGTCGCGCTCGGCGTCGGCGGTGCGGTCGCTGTGACCGGCACTATCGGCTTCATTGGTCTGGTTGCGCCGCATCTGATGCGGCCGCTGATCGGGCACGATCCGGGGCGGCTGTTGGTGCCGAGCGCGCTGGCCGGTTCGGCCCTGCTGCTGGCGGCCGATATCGCCGTCCGCATCATTCCCTCGACATCGGACATCAAGGTTGGCGTGCTGACCTCGATCATCGGCGTGCCGTTCTTCCTCTATCTGATCATGCGCGAACGCCGCGCACTGGGTGGAGGCGTCGCATGAGTGAGGTCGCTCTGCTGAAAGCACGGAACCTTGGCGTCACGCTGTCCGACCGCGTGGTGCTGAAGGATGTCTCGCTGGCGCTGTCGGCGGGCCATCTGGTGGCGCTGGTCGGGCCGAACGGCGCAGGCAAGACCACGCTGCTGCGGTCGCTGGCCGGCCTGATCCCGTCCGACGGCAAAATCGAGATCGGCGGCGAGGCGCTGTCAGCGCTGCCACTAAGCGAGCGCGCAAAGCGCTTCGGCTATCTGCCGCAGGGGCATGTCGTGCACTGGCCGCTGCCGGCGCGCGATATCGTGGCGCTCGGCCGCTACCCGCATGGCGCGACCGATCCGGCGCGGCTGTCGCCGAAAGATGTCGAGGCGGTGCAGCGCGCGATGCAGGCGGTGGACGTCACGCAATTCAGCGAGCGCCGCGTCACCGAACTGTCGGGCGGCGAGCGCAGCCGCGTCGCGCTGGCCCGCGTGCTGGCGGTGGAGGCGCCGGTCATTTTAGCGGACGAGCCGACCGCCTCGCTCGACCCGCGGCACCAGATCGACGTCATGAAGAACCTTCGCACCACCGCCGACAGCGGCGTGCTGGTCATCGTGGTGACGCACGATCTCGGGCTTGCCGCGCGATTTGCCGATCACGTTCTGGTGCTGCGGGAAGGCCGGCTGGTGTCGCAGGGCGCACCGATGGTGGCGCTATCCGAACAGGTGATGGCGGACGTGTTCCGCATCCGCGCCTACCGCGCGGAATATCAGCGCGAAGCCGTGATCGTGCCGTGGGCGGATCTCTGATGCGGTGGTGGTTCGCAGCCCTGGTCGCGGTTGCGCTGGCGCTGCCGGCCATTACGGCGCGCGCCGCGGGCCTGCCGCGCATGGTGTCGATGAACGTCTGCACCGATCAGTTGCTGCTGACGCTGGCCGATCCCGGGCAGATCATCGGCTTGAGCCGGTTCTCGCGCGACGGCTGGCAATCGATGTCTGCCAACGACATGAAGCGCTTTCCGGTGCTGTCCGGCGGGGCCGAGGATGTGCTGCTTGCCAAACCCGACATCGTCGTTGCCAGCCTGTTCGACAAGCGTGCGACGCGGGAACTGCTGAAGGCCAAGGGGCTTCATCTGGCCGAACTCGCCGTGCCGCGGACGCTCGCCGAAGCGCGGGCGCAGATCCGCGAGGCCGGCGACATCACCGGGCACCCCGACCGCGCCGCCGCGGAAATCGCGCGGCTCGACGCGGCGCTGGCGCGGGCGAAGGCCGCAGCTAGCGAGCGGCATTACCGCGTGCTGCCGCTGTCACGGCGCGGCTGGGTCGCAGGCAGCGACAGTTTTGTCGGCTCGATGCTCACCGAAACCGGCCTGCTCAATGCCGCCGGCGATCTGGGATTTACCTTCGGCGGATTTGCCTCGCTGGAGGCTATCGTCAGCCTGCGGCCGGACTTCATCGTGGTCGCTCAGGCCGGCAATCACGCCAGCGATGACGGCCAGGCGTTCCTGTTGCATCCGGCGCTGGAGCGGTTCTATCCGCCGGCGAAGCGCATCGTGATTCCGGAGCGCATGACCGAATGCGGCGGCGTGATGCTGGCAGATGCGCTGGACGCGCTGACGGCGGAATTGAGGCGGGTGGGGAAGTAGATTCGTAGCCCGGATGCAGCGAAGCGCAATCCGGGATTCTTTCTGCTGCGCCCCGGATTTCGCTTCGCTTCATCCGGGCTACAACGCGCGCTACCCGTGGACCACCGGTCCGCCGACCTTCTTCCACGCATCGATGCCGCCTTCGATATGCGCGGTGTTGGCAAGGCCTGCGCTCTTCGCGGCGGCCACGGCCATCGCCGAGCGTTCGCCGAAGGCGCAGAAGAACACCACGCGGCGACCGGTGGCGGCGGCGACTTCGCGCAGCATGCCGCCGGGCTGCAGGTTTTCGCCGATCGAGGCATAAGGCGCATGCAGCGCGCCCGAGATCGTGCCGTGCTTTGAGCGTTCGCTGTTCTCGCGCAGGTCGACCAGCAGGATGTCGGGCCGGCCGAGGCTCGCGATCGCGTCGCGCGCGGTCAGCGCCAGGCCCTGCTTGGCGAGTTCTTCCTGGTGCAGGCCGACATGCATGTTGGCGGGGACGGCCACGTCCATCATCTTCGGGTTCGGCAGCTTCAGATTGGCCATCAGCTCGATGTATTCGTCGACGTTGCGCACCTGCAGCCGCGGATTATAGCGCCGCTCCTCGCCGATGGTGGAAACCGTGTCGCCCTTGTAGTCGTGGGCGGGGTAGACCATGGTCTCATCAGGCAGTTTCAAGAGGCGATTGAAGATCGACTCATATTGTGCGCGGGAAGAACCGTTCTGGAAGTCGGTGCGGCCGGTGCCGCGGATCAGCAGCGTGTCGCCGGTGAAGACGCGGTCGCCCATCAGATAGCTGTAGGAATCGTCGGTATGGCCGGGCGTGTACATGACGTCGAGGCTGAGCCCCTCGATCATCACCTTGTCGCCGTCGGAGACCCGCATCGACACTACGTCGGCCTTGCTCTGTTCGCCCATGATGGTGATGCACTGGGTGCGGTCGCGAAGTTCGCCGAGGCCGGTGACGTGATCGGCGTGCAGATGGGTATCGACCGCCTTGACCAGCCGCAGGTCGAGCTCGCGCAGCAACTGACAATAGCGGTCGGCCTTTTCCAGCACGGGATCGAGGATCAACGCCTCGCCGCCGGCGCGGCTCGCCAGCAGATAGCTGTAGGTCCCGGAGACACTGTCGAAGAGCTGACGAAAGATCATGGTCAATATGCCTGCCGCATGTTCCTGCCTGACAATATCATAATACGACTGGATATGCCGCCCGTCTCGATTCTCACGTCATTGCGAGCCGCTACAATGACGGCGGCGCAGTCACGGCCGCACCAGCGTGTATCCATTCTCGGTCAAAAACAGGATCTGCGCGACGCCGACCTGCACCGGTGTTGCAGCTGCAATGAACTCCGGCCGCTTGCCGGCCTCGCGCTCGATCGTATCGACGGTGTTGAGGCAGAGATCGACCCGCGCGCCTTGCGCCACCAGGCTCTCGACCGCCTTGCGGTTGGGGTTTTCCGGACGCAGCAGGTCGATGCCCGGGCCGAACGTCACGATCTCGACCGCGACCTTTTCGGGGTCGTAGAATTTCATCAGATTGTTGGCGACGCTGATCACCAGCCCCTGCTTGCGCGGATCGTTGTCGGACAGCTGCAGCACGATTCTGTGCTCGGCGAATGGCTTGTCCTGCAGCGGCACCTGCTGGGCGCGCGCGGCGGTTGCGATCAGCAGCAATGTCGCCGCCATGACGCGAAGGATGATCGAAAAATCCCTCATCCCAGTCCCGCAATGCCGGGGTTGTCCTCAACGCCCTTCAGCGTGACGCCCGGCGCCGACCGGTTGGGCGGCTTGCCCGATTTCAGATGTTTGACGACCACGTCCCAGATCGGCGCGCCGGTCTGCTCGTTGACCGAAGCCCACCCAGCCACCTTGTAGCTCTTGTTGGCCTGCAGCGCGTGGCCATTGTCGAGCTTCACGCTGGAAATCCGCTTGCCGACGGTCTCGTCCGGCGTGCAGGTGTAGGACAGGCCGCCGACGCGAACCATATCGCCGCCCTGCTGGTAATAGGGATCGGTGTTGAAGAGGTTGTCGCAGACGTCTTCCAGCACGTCCTTGATCTGGCCGCCGGTCATGTTCTGCACATAGGTCTGCGGATAGGTGACGGCGGTTTGCGCCAGCACGTCCTCCATCGTCAGCGGCTGGCCCGCCAGCGCCGTCGTGCCCCAGCGGAATCCGGGCGACAGCGCGATCTCGGCGTTCAGCTCGCCCAGCAGCGCGTCGCAGATCAGCTGGTCCATGCTGCCACTGAAATTGCCGCGGCGATACAGCAGGCGGTCGGCGACGCCGACCTTCTCGCCGAACGCCGCGGCGTGCGGCTCGCGGATCTTGTCGATCAGCGTCTGCATGGCGGGATCGGGCTTCAACAGTTCGGAAAACACAGGGAGCAGCCGGTAGCGCACATTGGCGACCTTGCCCTTGGCCAGTTCGAGATCGAGCACGCCGAGAAACTTGCCGTTCGAGCCGGCATTGGTGACGAGCGTGACGCCGCCCGCATTGGTGATCGCAATCGGCTGCGGCACGGCATCATGGGTATGGCCGCCGAGGATGACGTCGATGCCGGTGACGCGGCTTGCGAGCTTCAGGTCGACATCCATGCCGTTATGCGACAGCAGGATGACGGCATCGACCTTGTCGTTGCTGCGATGCGCATCGATGAGCTTCTGCAGTTCCTCGTCGCGGATGCCGAATTTCCAGTCCGGCGTAAAGCGTTTGGGATGGGCGATCGGCACGTATGGAAACGCTTGTCCGATCACGGCGATGCGATAGCCGCCGACTTCCTTGATGACCGACGGCTTGAACACGCGCCCCGAGGCCGGGTCGAACGCCTTGGCGTCGTTGAACGCGGCTTCCTCGGTGAGGAAGACGTTCTGCGCCAGGAATTCGCCCTTGAAGCGTTCGAGGTTGGCGCGCAGTACCTTCTCGCCGTAGGTAAATTCCCAATGGCCGGTCATCGCCTCGATGCCAAGCAAATTGGCGGCATCGACCATGTCGGCGCCCTGCAGCGTGTTGGCCAGGCCCGTTCCCTGCCAGAGGTCGCCGCCGTCGAGCAGCAGCGAACGGCCGTTTCCGACGTCGCTGCGGAGGCGGTCGACCAGCGTCTTCAGGTGCGCGAAGCCACCCAGCTTGCCGAACCGTCCGGCGGCTTTTTCAAACTCGATGTAGGTGAAAGCGTAGGCGTCGGCGCTGTCGGGGCGAATGCCGAACCGATCGAGGAAAGCCTTTCCGACCAGATGCGGCGGGTTTCCGCGCATTGAGCCGACGCCGAGATTGACGCTCGGCTCGCGAAAGAACACAGGCTTCAGCTGCGCATGCGTATCGGTCATGTGCAGGATGCGGGCATTGCCGAAGCGCTCGAGATCGTACGCGCCAGCATTGTCGGCGGCTCGCGCCAGCCGGGGCAGGCCGCCCGACAGCGTGGCGGCGCCTGCAAGTGTCAGGAAATCCCGGCGGCGGATGGTCATGCGGTTCTCCGCGCGTCGTAGCGGCTTCTGCCTTGTAGCATGATCTCGGCGGAAAACCGGATTACCCTTTTCCGGATCATGCCCTAGCGAATTTCCATATCCTTCCAGCGGGTCTTCTCGCTGGTGGCCTGGAAGATCGAGGCCTTGGCCAGCGCTTCGGCTTCCTTCGCCGAGGCGGTGGCCTTGTCGAATTCGCCGGCATCGGCCGCCTTCTTTGCGGCTGCCAGCGTCGAGGCCGTGGTGGTCCACTGGTTGCGCAGCTTGCCGGCTTCCTTGTTGGCGGCATCAGCCGCGGCGTAGGCGGCCCTGAACTCCTCCTCGGAACCGGCGGCGAGCGCAGATGTCACGCCCGTGGCAAGCAGTACGACAACCAACGTGGACTTGAACATCCTGTTCCTCATGGCCGCGCTCCCGGACCCGAGATCGGCAGCCCGTTGGAGACATAGGACAGATAATATTCGACGTTGCGATATTCATCGTCCTGCGGGCTGAGCGGCACGCCACGGATCTGGCTGTTGCAGGTCGTGAAGCGCCGGCTGGTGGTGCCCATGCCGCTCCACTCCGAGCGATAGATAGGCATCGCATTGACGATGCCGAGCGCGGGCGCGAGAATTTCCGCGCGGATGCGTTCGCCCGGGCTCTGCACGTGGCAGGTGGCGCAGGAGAAGTTGAGCTGGCCGCGCCGCGTGTAGAAATATTCCTTGCCGGCCTGGTAGGCTTGCAGCGCGCGCGGGTCGTTCGGGATCTTGATGTCCATCAGCTTGCCGCGCGAGGTGAAGGCCATGTAGGCGGTCAGCGCCGCCATTTCATCCTTGACGTAGGAGAACGGCGCTTCGCCATTGGCCTCGCGGCAGCGGTTCAGAGCCAATTCGAGCGTGATGACCTTGCCTTCCTTCTCGTCGAAGTAGGGATAGTTCTGGCGGATGCCGATGCCCTTGTTGGGGAAGCAGTCCTCGTAGCTCTTGCCGTTCTTGAACGGCTTGGAAAACATTTCCTTGCCCATTTCGAGCGAGAACTCGTAAGGCGGGAACTGCTCCTTCTCCTGCCACTGCCGGTGCAGGTCCTCGTTCATCGAGTAGGGACCGTTGACGAAATCCTCGAACTTCACCTTGGGAAACTTGTCGGTGAAGAATTTCTGGAACGCCTTGGCGTCGGCGACGGGATCGATCTTGTCGGTCGCGGCCTTGTCGGCTGCCGCAGAGGGCAGCGTGCCCGCCACCGTCAGCACCGCCAGCGCCAGCGCGGCGAAAGCCAGGTAGATTGCGGATCGCAGTTTCATTGGATCTTCGCCGTGGTGGTGTCGGTCGCGCCCTTGTTGTCGATCCAGCTGATCTTCAACTCGTCGCCCTTCTTGGCGCCCTTGAAGGAAAATTTGACGTACGGGTCCTTGGAAACGCCGCCGCCCCAGTCGGCCGCGAACACCGTCTTGCCGTCGTGTTCGAACTTCAGCTGCGTGATGAAGTGCGGCGGAATGAGCTCGCCCTTGGCGTCCTTGATGAATCCCGAGTCCATCGGGTGCTGGATCAGCGCCTGCACTTCCGTGTTCTCGCCGCTTGCGGTAGCGCGCACGCGAATGCTCGATGCCATTTGAATACTCCCTAGCCTATCGTTTGCACGCGATCATGTCGGAAAACCGGATGCCGTATTTCCGAAACATGCGCGCTAGCCGCCGCAGCCGCCGACGGTGACCTTGACTTCCTTGGTGGCGCTGTAGAGCTTGCCGCCGGCTTCCACGACCACGGTCACGTTGCTGGTCCGCGCCATCTTGATGCGGTTCGCCACGCTGGCAGCGGTGCCTGCGGGAATCCTGTAGGTCGCGACCAGCGCAACCGGATTTTCGCTGACCAGGAAGGCGATCGAGGTCACGTCGGTAAGTGTCGTGGAGACCGATATCGGGACCACGGCGCCGTTCTCCGCGATTTCAGGTGCGTCCATCTTGACCTTGTCCGAGGGCTCCGGGCTCTGGCCGTAAAGCGCCTTGATCGCGTCGGCTTCGCTCTTCGCCTTGAACGCGTCTTCCGGATATTTGTCGTTGGCGGCGGCAAGCGCCGGTGTCAGGCCAAAGGGAATGTTGCCGAGGCCGACGAGCACGACCGCACCTGCGCCTTGCAGGATCAGGCGCCTTGTGGCCGAGAATCCGATGTCACTCATTTCCGTTCTCCTAAACCGTCCTTGCGTTGTCGCCCGGCGTCACAGCGTCTGCAGGAAATCGACCACCGCCTCGATTTCCTTTGGGGTCAGGATCCGGTTGCGCCCGAACGGCGGCATCACCGTCAGCGGATTGCGCACGGTTTCGTCCGTGATGATGGCGACCAGATCCTCGCGATTGGGATATTTGCTCTTGATGTCGATCAGCTCCGGCCCGATCGAGCCGGGCAGGATGCCGCCCTTGATGACATGGCAGGTCAGGCAATTGCCCTTGCTGCGGTCGAACGCGAGTTTTTGGCCTTCGGCCACGGCAGATTGCGCCTGCGCGTCGCCTGTGAACGCGCCGATCGCAAGCGCAAGTGCGAACGCCGGCAGCCGTACGTATTTCGTCAGGGGTTGGTCGATCACAGGCGTTTCCGTCGTTTCTATTTTGGTTGCATCGTGTCGAGCGGTCCGGTCGTGCGTGGCGTCAGGTTCTTGCCTTCGGCCGTCGACGATATCCTGAGCCCGGCCGCGTCGGCGCATGCGCTCATGCAGGGTTGCGCTTTCGTATCAGGTCGAGGGTCTGTCCAAATGAAACTGTCGCGATTGCGCATTTTGACTTTCGGCAAGCTGGTGCGATCGGCGACGAATTCATTGGGAACGAGGTCGTTCAGGTTCAGAATATAGGCGGTCAAAGCATAAACGTCATCCGCTGACAATGTGTGCGGCGCAGGCATCGGCATGGCGCGGTTAATATAGTCCCACAGGGTCGGGGCAAACGGCCAGTAGCTGCCGACCGTCGGCTCCGGGCGCTCGTCCCGAAGCGATCCGACGCCGCCCACGAGCTTGGGAAAGCGGCCTTCACCTTCGCCGAAGGTTCCATGACAGGCCGCGCATTGCTCGGCGTAGACGTCTGCTCCCCGGTCGACCGTGCCCTTGCCCGGCGGCAGGCCTGCGCCATCCTCGCCGCGCGCATCGATGTCCCATCCGGCGATCTGTTCGGGCGTCGCTGCGCTGCCGTAGCTGAAATGACCGGGCTCGGCCGCGCCTGCGAAATCAGCGGCCGTCGTCGCAAGCAGTGCTGCGGCGAGCAACAGGCTGAGCTTACGCGAGCTGTACATTGAAGACGCTCCCGTCGGGCTTGACCTGCCAGGTCTGAATCGAATTGTTGTGATAGATCGAGTTCGAGCCGCGCTGCTGCCGCAACTGCGCAATCGTCGGCTGCACGTAATCGGTCTCGTCGATGACGCGGGATGCCACCAGCGCCGGCCGGCCGTCCCATCGCCAGGGCAGGGAGAATCTCGTCAGTGCCTTCGACAGCACCGGATCGTGCAGTCGCGCGGTCTCCCAGTTGACGCCGCCATCCATCGAGACGTCGACGCGCTTGACCTTGCCGTTGCCGGTCCAGGCCAGTCCCCTGATCTCGTAGAGGCCGGGGCCGTCGAGCGGCTTTTCCGGGCAGGGAAAGGTGACGACGGACTTGGCGTCGATCAGCCACGTAAACCCGCGCGACCTGCCGTCCGGCATCAGGTCGGTGTATTTCGAGGTTTCCTCGCGGGAATGCCAGGGCTTTTCGCCGAGCTTGATCCGGCGCAGCCATTTGATGTTGACGTTGCCTTCCCAGCCCGGCACCACCAGCCGCAGCGGATAGCCCTGTTCGGGCCGCAGCGCTTCGCCGTTCTGCGCGTAGACCACGAGGCAATCGTCGAGACATTTGTCGAGCGGCAGGCTGCGGTTCATGTGCGCGCCATCGGCGCCCTCGACCATCGCCCACTTCGCCTCTTTCCGGACGCCCACTTCTTCCAGCAGCGTCGACAGCTTGACGCCGGTCCACTCGGCACAACTGATCATGCCGTGGCTGAACTGCAGCGAGTTCATCTGCGCGGCGCGCCAGTTCATGCCGCCATTGGCCGGGCATTCGATGAAATGAATGCGCGACACTGACGGGAAGCGCAGGATGTCCTTCATGGTGAGGAGCAGCGGACGCTCGACGAGGCCGTGGATCATCAGTTTGTGTTGAGCGGGATCGATATCCGCCCGTCCGGCATGATGGCGTTCGAAGAACAGCCCGTTGGGTGTGATGATGCCGTGCAGATCCTGCAGCGGCGAAAAGCTGACGGAGGATTCGGTTCCGGCGGTGAGCCAGGGGACGTTGCGCCGGATCACGGAGGCTTCCGGGTCGGCGGGCCTGCCATAAGGCCGATCCACCACGCCGGCGCCGATCGATTGCGACCAGGGTGCGTCGGCCGGAGGAGATGCTGGCGCAGGGTCGGCAATGGCGGGGCGAGCGCCGAGGGCGAGGCTGCCGGTCACTGCAGCGCCAAGGCCGAGGAAGCCGCGGCGCCCCATCGGCCGCGACGGGCCGGAAGGATCGGAGAGAATCGTTTTGTCGCGAAAAGAGTTCCGCCGCACGTTTTCTTCCCCTTGCGGCCGCCTCGCCGCATTATTTATTGCTTTTTCGAACCGGTAGCCACATTTGCTAATTTAGTCAATTCTAATTTATGGCGAGGCAGTGCTATGATATCCGCACTTCGCAGGTGCGGAAAACCACTCTGGATAATGCAGTTATGACGGCAGCCGAACAGGCTCAATTGGCCCGTGGCGCCAGCGATGCGGCGGCGCTGAAAAAACTGGTGAAGCAGGCCGGTGGCGCTGCGCAACTGCTGAAAATGCTCGCCAACGAGAAGCGCCTCCTGATCCTTTGCTTCCTGGCCGCGCGCGGCGAGATGACGGTGGGGGAACTCGTCGGCGTCGTGAAGCTGAGCCAGTCGGCGTTGTCGCAGCATCTTGCGAAGCTGCGCGCCGACGGCCTCGTGGAATTCCGGCGGGCCTCGCAGACCCTGCATTACCGTGTCGCCGACCAGCGCGCGCTGCGGCTGCTGCAGGTGCTGAAAGACATCTATTGTGGCGACGTAAAGTGACGCGCGGCGCGTAACAATCCGGCTCAAGCGGTTGCGGCGAGGTTGATGTGGCTGAGTTCGTGGTGGAGTTCGGCAAGGATGGCCGGCCGGTCGAAGCGGACGGCCGTCTCGATGCGGCGGCGTTTCACCGCAATCATGCGCCGATCTGGGCCGTGCTGGAAAAATTCCTCGCAGGCCAATCCGGCGATGTGGTGGAGGTCGGAAGCGGCACCGGCCAGCATGTCGTCCATTTCGCAACGCATGCGCCTCGCATCACGTGGTGGCCGAGCGATCTCAACGAAAACCACCTGAAGAGCATCGAGGCATGGCGCGCGCATTCCGGCCTGGCGAACATTCGTCGACCGCTGCGCATCGATCTCACCGATCCCGCCTGGTGTCCGCAAATGCACGATGCCAGCGGACCCGCTGGCCTGCTGGCGGTGTTTTGCGCCAACGTGGTTCACATCGCGCCATGGCGGGTCGCCGAGGGCCTGTTCGACGGCGCGGCGCGCTACCTGCGCAGCGACGGCAGGCTGTTTCTCTATGGCCCCTTCAAGCGCGACGGCAGGCACACCGCGCTGAGCAACGCCGTATTCGACACCAGCCTTCGCGAGCAGAACCCCGAATGGGGTGTGCGTGACATCGCCGATCTCGAGAAGCTCGCGGAGGCGGTGGGTTTGGCATTGATCGAAACCACGGAGATGCCGGCCAACAACATGATTTTGGCCTTCGCGCGATCCACCTAAGGCGACACGCGCGCATAGCGCGCGCCCGTTTGCGTCGGTTGATCGCATCCCTTCGTATCTCCATAGTGCCGGAAATCGATCGATGAGGCTCCCCGCCCGGGGTTAGCCGGGCGGGAATGCCGATGGACGCGACTGCCACCAGGGAGATAGCCGACGACGCGCGTGCGCGCGCCAATGTGCTGCGGCTCGCGGCGGCGCAGGCGTTGACCGGGGCCAATTCGGCGGTGATTTTCGCCACCGGCTCGATCGTCGGCGCGACGCTGGCGCCCGACGTCTCGCTCGCCACCGTGCCGCTGTCGATGTACGTGCTGGGCCTTGCCGCGGGCACGCTGCCGACCGGCGCGATTTCGCGGGCCTATGGCCGCCGCGTCGCCTTCATCATCGGCACCTTCTGCGGCGTCCTCACCGGCCTGCTCGGCGCGTTCGCGATCCTGCATGCGCAGTTCTGGCTGTTTTGCTGCGCGACCTTCCTCGGTGGGCTCTATGGTGCGGTGGCGCAATCCTATCGCTTCGCCGCCGCCGACGGCGCCAGCGTCGCATTCCGTCCCAAGGCCTTGTCGTGGGTAATGGCGGGCGGCGTGTTCGCCGGCGTGCTTGGCCCGCAACTCGTGCAGTGGACCATGGACATCTGGCCGCCCTACCTGTTTTCCTTCTCGTTCGTGGTGCAGGCCGTCGTCGCGCTGGTGGCGATGGCAGTGCTGTCGGGTGTGGATGCGCCGAAGCCCGCGCCGTCGGATCTGCATGGCGGCCGGCCGCTGTTCGAGATCGCGCGGCAGCCGCGCTTCATCGCCGCAGCACTGTGCGGCGTGATCGCCTATCCCATGATGAACCTGGTGATGACCTCGGCGCCGCTCGCCATGAAGATGTGCGGGCTTACCGTCAGCGATTCCAATTTCGGCATCCAGTGGCACATCGTGGCGATGTACGGGCCGAGCTTCTTTACCGGTTCGCTGATCGCGCGCTTCGGCGCGCCCACGATCGTGGCGCTCGGCCTGGTGCTGGAGGGCGCCGCCGCCGCGATCGGACTCTCGGGTATTACCGCGTTGCATTTCTGGGCCACGCTGATCGTGCTCGGGGTCGGTTGGAACTTCGCCTTCATCGGCGCTTCCGCGATGGTGCTGGAAACGCACCGGCCGCAGGAGCGCAACAAGGTGCAGGCCTTCAACGATTTCCTGGTGTTCGGGATGATGGCGCTCGGATCGTTCTCGTCCGGCCAGTTGCTGGCGCATTACGGCTGGTCGATGGTCAACATGGTGGTGTTCCCGCCGGTGCTGCTCGGGCTTGTGGTGTTGTCGCTTGCATCGTTCGCCAAACGGCGCGCAAGATCGCGGACGGTCGAGCAAGTTCCCGATCCGGGTATCTAACTATTGCTGGAGGGCCCATGCCGTCGCGTGCCCGTCTCGATGAGTTCATCGCGGCCGTCGTCTCCGGCGATCATGCCGGCGCGATCGAACGCTACTACACGGAAGACGCCAGCATGCAGGAGAATGCCGCGCCGCCGCGGGTCGGCCGCGACGTGCTCGTGGCGCATGAGCGCGCGGTGCTGGAACGGGTCAAGAGCGTGACATCGACCTGCGTCGCCTCGGTGGTCGAGGGCGACCGTGTCGCGATCAACTGGGTGTTCGAGTTCATCTATCATTCCGGCAAGACCGGCCGCTTCGACGAGGTCGCGCTGCAGGAATGGCGCGGCGACAGGATTTTTCGCGAGCGGTTCTTCTACGATCCGGGCAAGCCGGCATAGCTGACATCTGCTGACAGTTCGGCGTGGGTCGAAGCGATTGACATTTCGATCTGCTACCAGTCGTCATGCCCGGCTTGACCTGGGCATCCACGTCTTCTCCCCTCGTAGAGGGCAAGACTTCATGGCCGGGACAAGCCCGGCCATGACGACGTAAAGCAAAGAAGCAAGAAGCCTTGGACGCCTCCACTCACACCTCCATCGACGAAACCTCGATCCGCTACGACGGCTGGCGCATCGTCGTCGTCTGCTTCCTGCTCGCTACCTTCGGCTGGGCCTTCGGCTTCTATGGACAGAGCGTCTACGTCGCCGAGTTGCAGCGGTTGCACGGCTGGCCGGCGTCGCTGATCTCGGCTGGCACGACGTTCTTCTATCTGTCGGGCGCGGCGCTCGTCGCCTTTGTCAGCGAGGCGATCAAGGGATTCGGGCCCCGCAATTGCATGATCGCGGGCATCTGCACGATGGCGGTGGCCGCGATCTCAATCGGTCGGGTGCATGAGCCCTGGCAGCTCTTTCTCGCCAACGCCGTGCTCGCGTTTGGCTGGGCAGGGACCAGCCTCGGCATGATCACCAACACGCTCGGTCTCTGGTTCGACAAAAAACGGGGCATGGCGATCAGCCTGGCCCTGAATGGCGCGAGCTTTGGCGGTATCGCCGGCGTGCCGCTGCTGGTGGCCGCGATCGGCCAATTCGGGTTTTCGGGCGGGATGACCGCCTCGGCCGTGGTGATGGTCGTGGTGATGATTCCGGTGATCCTGCTGTTCATGGGGCAGCCGCCCGCTCATGCGAGCGCGAGCGTCGTCGGTGCCGCCGACGCGCCGTCGCCGACGCAGATCCGCGCCCGCGCATTTCGCGACATCGGCTTCCTGTCGGTGTCGGCGGCGTTCGCATTGGTGCTGTTCGCACAGGTCGGCTTCATCGTTCACCTGATCTCGTTTCTGGATTCGGTGATTGGCCGGCAACAGGCGGCGCTGGCGGTGGCGGTGCTGACCGCGATGGCGGTGGTCGGGCGGGTGCTGTTCTCATTCGTGATCGACCGTATGAACCAGCGGCTGGCGTCGTCGCTGTCGTTTGTCAGCCAGGCAGTGGCGCTGCTCGTCGTCATCAACATCCACAATGACTACGCACTGATCGCAGCCTGCGCGCTGTTCGGCTTCTCGGTCGGCAATCTGATCACGCTGCCGGCGCTGATCGTGCAGCGCGAGTTCGATCCGCGTTCGTTCGGCGTGCTGGTCAGCCTGATCACGGCGATCAACCAGATCACCTACGCGTTCGGCCCCGGCGTGATCGGCTTGCTGCGCGATGTATCGGGTGGTTACACGCTGCCATTCTACGGCTGCATCGCGCTGGAACTGATAGCCGCCGTGCTGATCATGATTCGCGGGCGGCCTCGTCATTCCGGGCTGGTGCGCTAGCACCAGACCCGGAATCTCGAGATTCCGGGTTCGATGCTGCGCATCGCCCCGGAATGACGGCGAAAGTCATGCTTCCCGTGCCCTCAACAGGTCCTCGAGATCGAGCCGTTTCGTGAACATCGCGAGCGATCCATCCGGCGCGCGCGGCCATTCTTCCGCAGGCCGGTCGCGATAGAGCTCCACGCCGTTCTCATCGGGATCGCGCAGATAGAGCGCCTCGCTGACGCCATGGTCGCTGGCGCCGTCGAGCTGAATGCCGGCCTCGATCACGCGATGCAGCGCATCCGCCAGCGCCGCGCGCGTGGGATAGAGAATGGCGGTGTGAAACAGACCGGTCGTGCCTGGCGGCGGTGGGTGGCCGCCCTTGCTTTCCCAGGTATTGAGCCCGATGTGATGGTGATAGCCGCCGGCCGAAATGAACGCCGCACCGGAACCCATCCGCTGCATCACCTCGAAGCCGAGCACGCCGCAATAAAAGCCGAGCGCACGATCGAGATCGGCGACCTTGAGATGGACATGCCCGATCCGCGTACCGGCGATGACGGGTGGATTCTGAGGCATGCACTTCTCCTGCGTTCCGGCCGTCTCAAGGCGATTTATGCAGCGCCAGGAGTTCCGGCAAGATCTGACACCTCGCCGTCCGGCAGCCCGAACTCGAACGTGTTCAGCGTCATCGACACCATCGTGTAATAGCCGCACAGCCCGATCACCTCGACGATCCCGCGTTCGGTGAGCACTTTTACGGCCTCGTCGTACAGCGGCTTCGAGACGCCCTTGCCTTCATGCAGCGACTTGGCGAGGTCGTAGATCATCTTTCCCTTGGGGTCGTCGAAGGTTGGCGTGCGGCGGTCGCGGATGTCGTCGATGATCTTCGGATCCATGCCGCCGTTCAACGCCAGCCGCTTGTGCGCATACCATTCGTAGTGCGAGGTCCAGTGCCGCGCGGTGACGAGGATCGCGATCTCGGAAAGCTTGGCGGGAAAGATCGTGTTGAAGCGAAGCTGCTCGCCCAGGCGCGTGGCGTGCCGCGCCATGTCGGGGCTGTTGAGCCAGGCCATCATCGGCGCCGGCGGCGCGCCGCGCTTTCCGGCGATCGCCTCATCATAGGTTTCTTTTTGCTCGGCGCTCATTTCGCCAGGCGAAAGCAACTTCAGCCGCATGCCCGTTTCCTCTTGTTTTTCAATCGTTCCCGTTGCGCATACACCTGATCGGATGCCGTGACCACCGCCGTCACAGCATGGGCTGATGCCAGACATGTGTTGAATTCCGCGATGCGGCGGCTAAGGTCGATCCAAACATTCCCATATGGAAACGCTCACATGTCCGATCTGGAAACATTCCGCCGTGAGACCCGCGCTTGGCTGGAGGCGAACTGTCCGCCGGAGATGCGGCGGCCGATGACCTCCGAGGGCGATACGTTCTGGGGCGGCCGCAACACCAAATTCTCGTCCGAGCCACAGCGTCTCTGGTTCGAGCGGATGCGCGACAGGGGCTGGACCGTGCCGGACTGGCCGAAGGAATACGGCGGCGGCGGGCTGGATCCCGCCCAGCACAAGGTGCTGCGCGAGGAGATGGCAGCGATGGGCGCGCGCCCGCCGCTGTCGAGCTTCGGCATCTGGATGCTCGGCCCGGCGCTCCTGAAGTACGGCAGCGAGGCGCAGAAGAAGGAGCACCTGCCGAAGATCGCCGCCGGGCTGATCCGCTGGTGCCAGGGCTATTCCGAGCCGAACGCCGGATCGGACCTCGCCTCGCTGCAGACCCGCGCCGAGAGCGATGGCGACGACTACGTCATCAACGGTCAGAAGATCTGGACCTCTTACGCGAACTACGCCGACTGGATCTTCTGCCTGGTGCGCACCGATCCCACGGCGAAGAAGCATGACGGCATCAGCTTCATCCTGTTCGACATGGCCTCCAAGGGCGTGTCGACCAAGCCGATCCTTTTGATCTCGGGCTATTCGCCGTTCTGCGAAACCTTCTTCGACAATGTGCGGGTGCCGAAATCGCATGTGGTCGGCACCGTCAACCGCGGCTGGGACGTGGCGAAATATCTGCTGCAGCACGAGCGCGCGATGATCTCCGGCATGGGCGAGCGCGGCGTCGGCCGTCCGCTCGGCCAGGTCGCTGCTGATTCCGTCGGCACCGACGGGCAGGGCCGGCTGGACGATGCGATGCTGCGCAGCCAGATCTCGACCTTCGAGATCGACGAGGCCGCGCTGTCGGCGGCGGCCGAACGCGCGGTCGATCTGGTGAAAGCCGGCCAGTCGCATCCGGCGTTTTCCTCGGCGATGAAATATTACGGCACCGAGCTCAACAAGCGTCGCCACGAAATCCTGATGTCGGCCGGCGGCGCCGACGCGCTGGAGTGGGAAAGCGAGCGCTCGAAGGGCGGCGCCCGCCCGCGCGCCTGGCTGCGCACCAAGGCCAACTCGATCGAAGGCGGCACCTCGGAGGTGATGCTCGGCATCGTCGCTAAGCGTATCCTCGATCTGCCGGGGGCTTAAGTTTCCTGTCGTTCCGGGGCGACGCGAAGCGTCGAACCCGGAACCTCGAGATTCCGGGTTCGCGTCTGCGACGCGCCCCGGAATGACGCCGCAAAAATCACGCGTAACTACTGAACCGGAACCTCTCATGGCCCTCGTCCTCACCGAAGAACAATCCATGCTGCGCGACAGCGCGCGCGGCCTCATCAGCGACAAGGCGCCGGTGTCGCATCTGCGCCAGCTGCGCGACAGCAAGGACGCCACCGGCTTTTCCCGCGACCTCTGGAAGGCGTTTGCCGAGATGGGCTTTTGCGGCCTGCTGGTGCCGGAGAATTTTGGCGGCAGCGGGCTTGGCTGCGTCGAGGCCGGCGTGGTGATGGAGGAGATCGGCCGCACGCTGATGCCGTCGCCGTTCCTTTCGACCGCCGTGCTGGCCGCGTCCGCGATCGCGCGCGGCGGCAGCGAGGCGCAGAAGTCGGCGCACCTGCCGAAAATCTCGAACGGCGCGCTGCTTGCAGCCCTCGCGGTCGACGAAGGGGCAAAGCATCGTCCGCTGCAGACCAGTCTGCAGGCGGTGCGTGCGGGCAATGGCTTCAGGCTGAGCGGGGCCAAGGCGTTCGTCGTCGACGGCCACACCGCCGATCTCCTGATCGTCGCGGCGCGGACGGGCGGCGCGGCCGGCGAGCGCAACGGGCTGACGCTGTTCCTGGTCGATCCCAAGGCCAAAGGCATCGCCGTCGAACGCACCGTGATGGTCGACGCGCACAATGCGGCGCGGATCGAATTCGACAATGTCGAGGTCAATGCCGACAGCGTGCTAGGCGAGGTCGACCAGGGCGGGGCGCTGCTCGAAGGCGTGCTCAACATCGGCCGCGGCGCGGTGGCCTCCGAAATGGTCGGCCTGAGCGAAGAGGTGTTCGGCCGTACCGTGACGTATCTCAAGGAGCGCAAGCAGTTCGGCAAGCTGATCGGCGAATTCCAGGCGCTGCAGCACCGCGCCGCCGAGCTCTATGTCGACATCGAGATCACCCGCGCCGCGTTGCTGAAGGCGCTGCAGGCGCTCGATGGCGATTTCGAGCATGCAGGCGCCGCGGTTGCCGTCGCCAAGGCCAAGGCCGGCACCACCGCCACGCTGGCTGTGCAGGAAGGCGTGCAGATGCATGGTGGCATGGGCATGACCGACCAGTTCGACATCGGCTTCTTCATGAAGCGCGCCCGGGTCTGCCAGGAATTGTTCGGCGACAGCAACTACCACGCCGATCAGCTGGCGCGGATGAAGAGTTATTGAACTCGTTGCACCGTCGTTCCGGGATGGTCCGAAGGACCAGACCCGGAATCTCGAGATTCTCAGGTGCGCAATCGCGCACCGTAGTTCGCGCTAAGCGCGCCCCGGAATGACGGCCTTTCGGCCGTCACCTGATCGGCGGCGCGTACTGGATGCCGCCGTTGCTCCACAGCGAATTCAACCCGCGCGGGATCTTCAGCTTCGATCCTTCGCCGACATTGCGCTCGTAGACCTCGCCGTAATTGCCGACGTGGCGGATGATGCGGGCGGCCCAGTCCTTGGGCAGGCCGAGATCTTCGCCGTAGGCGCCTTCGGTGCCGACCAGTCGCATCACGTCCGGCTTCTTCGACTTCAGCGCCTCGTCGATGTTCTTCGAGGTGATGCCGAGTTCCTCGGCGTTGAGCATGGCGTACAGCGTCCATTTAACGATCATCATCCAGTCGTCGTCGCGTTGCCGCACCACGGGCGCGAGCGGCTCCTTGGAAATGACGTCGGGCAGGATGACGTTGTCGTTTGGCTGGGTGAGGTTCAACCGCAGTGCATAGAGCTGGGAGACGTCAGCGGTGAAGGTGTCGCATTTGCCACCCTCATAGGCCTTGAGCACCTCCTCCAGCCTCGGAAACTTCATCTCCGTGTATTTCATGTTATTGGCGCGGAAGTAGTCGGCGAGGTTGAGCAGCGTCGTCGTCCCCTCCTGCACGCAAACCTTGCTGTTGTTGAGGTCCAGCGCCGAATCGATGTTGCGCGAGCGCGGCACCATGAAGCCCTGGCCGTCATAGTAGGCGACCGCCGGGAAATAGAGCGCGTAATTGCTCTCGCGTGACATGCTCCAGGTCGTATTGCGGGAGAGGATATCGACCTTGCGGCTCTGCAATTCCTTGAAGCGCTCGTTGGCGTCGAGCGGCAGGAATTTTATCTTCTTGGGATCGTCGAAGATCGCGGCGGCCACCGCGCGGCAGAAATCGACGTCGAAGCCGGTCCAGTCGCCCTTGTCGTCGGGGATCGAGAAGCCGGGCAGGCCCTTGTTGACGCCGCACAGCACTTCGCCGCGCTTGAGCGTCCGCTTCAGGGTCTTGGTGTCATAACGCTCATAGGTGATTGCCGCAGCCGCAATCGCGATTGCGACCGCCAGTCCAATGAGGAGGCCGCCTCGAAAAGTCCGTAGCATTTTTTAACTCACCAATTTCAGGGAAATGGATCGGCTGGAGCAGCCGCGGCGCAATCGCTGTTCAGGCTTTTTGGATTACAGTTCGGGCTTCTGGCGGATGATCACCTTGGTGCCGACCGGGACGCGCTCATAGAGATCGGCGACGTCGGCATTGACCAGACGGAAACAGCCGGAGGAGACGGCGGTGCCGATGGTGTCGGGCCGGTTGGTGCCGTGGATGCGGTAGACGGTGGTGCCGAGATACATCGCGCGGGCGCCCATCGGATTGCCGGGGCCGCCGGCCATGAAGCGCGGCAGGTAGGGCTGGCGCGCGATCATCTCCGGCGGCGGCGTCCAGTCCGGCCATTCCGCCTTGCGCGTGATGTTGACGAGACCCTGCCACTGGAATCCTTCGCGGCCGACGCCGATGCCGTAGCGCAACGCGCGGCCGTTGCCCTGGATCAGATACAGATGGCGTTCGGCGGTGACGACGATGATGGTGCCCGGCGCTTCGCTGGTACGGTAGAGCACGGCCGTCTTCTTCCACTGCGGTTCGAGCTCGACGGATTCGTCCGGGAGCAGTCCCGGCTGGTCGCCGACATCGGGCTGGCGCAGTTGCGCCTGGCTTTGCTGAGCCGAAAGGATCAGACCGCTTGCGGCGATCAACATCCAGATCAGGTGCCGAAACTTCGTCATCGCAGAGCTCTCCTTGGTGGAATATCGGCCAACGGTAGGCAACTTGGCTAAATCAGCGGAACCATAAAATCTCAGGGCCAGCTTGATGGCAAGTTTAGGGCGAATGCGGCAAACAGGTGACTGAAATGTCTTCTATTTTCGTCGCCACCTCATTCATGGGTATTCCGTTCCCTTATTTCGGCGCGATCCACAGCCGGAGGCAGAATGAAATCAGCGTCACGGTGCCGACGCCGCCGAGCCACAGGACTGCGAACCACAAAAGACGCTGCGCCAGCGGGCGTTGCTCTGGCTTGATCTGGGTCAATGATAGCCGCTCTCCGGTTTGACCTTGCCGCGGAATACCCAGTAGGCCCAGACGGTATAGCCGAGGATCAGGGGAATCAGCACGGCGACGCCGAACAGCATGAAGAGCTGGCTGTTAGGAGGCGAAGCCGCCTGCCAGATGGTGACGCTCTGCGGCACGACGTAGGGAAACATGCTGATGCCGAGGCCGGCATAGGACAGCGCGAACAGCGCCAGCGTCAGGAAGAACGGCTGATAGTCGTATTTGTTGGCAAGGCTGCGCAGCAACAGCACCGTGACGGCAGCCACCGCGACCGGCACCGGTGCGGTCAGGACGATATTCGGCCAGGTGAACCAGCGCTGCGTGTACTGCAGGCTAAGGAACGGCGTCGCAAGACTGACCGCGCCTATGGCGCCGAGCATCGCGAACAGCAGAAACCAGCTCAGATGATAGGCGCGATCGCGCAACTCGCCTTCCGTCTTCATGACAAGCCAGGTCGCGCCGAGCAGGGCATAGCCGATCACCAGCGCCACGCCGGTCAGGATGCTGAACGGCGTCAGCCAGTCCCACCAGCCGCCGGCATATTGCCGCCCCTCGACATGCACGCCTTGCAGAATGGCGCCGAGTGCCACCCCCTGCGCCATCGTCGCGAGCATTGATCCGCCGGCAAAGGCGATGTCCCAAAGGTTGCGTTCGCGCTGGGTTCGCCAGCGGAATTCGAAGGCGACGCCGCGAAACACCAGCCCGAGCAGCATCACGATCATCGGCGTATAAAGCGCCGGCATCAGGATCGCATAGGCCAGTGGAAACGCCGCCATTAGGCCGCCGCCGCCGAGCACCAGCCAGGTTTCGTTGCCGTCCCAGACCGGGGCGACGCTGTTCATGATGACGTCGCGGTCTTTCTTCTCCGGGAATAGCGGAAAGAGGATGCCGAGGCCGAGGTCGAACCCGTCCATGACGACATAGACGAAGACCGCGAACGCGATGATGAAGGCCCAGATGATCGGAAGGTCGATGGCCATCATGGGGCGGCTCCTTCGGCTGCCGCGCCAGCGGCGGGCGTGATGCCGGCGGTGCGGGTCGGGACCTCCTTCGGCGGTCCCTGTTCGCCCGGATGCGGCGGGGCGGCCATCAGGCGCAGCAGGTAGATCACCCCGGCCGTGAACACCACGAAGTAGACGATGATGAACGCGATCAGCGAGGAGGCGACCGCAGGCGCCGCCAGCGGCGAAGCGGATTCAGCCGTTCGCAATAGTCCATAGACCGTGAAAGGCTGACGTCCGGTCTCGGTCGTGATCCAGCCCGCGAGCACGGCGATGAAGCCGGACGGCGCCATGGCGACCGCGAACATGTGCAGGAGCCGGGAATCGTAGAGCTTGCCCTGCAGCCGCATCAGCAGGCTGAACAGCCCCAGCGCCAGCATCAGCAGCCCCATGCCGACCATGATCCGGAACGACCAGAACGTGATCGCCACCGGCGGCCAGTTTTCGCGCGGCACGGTGTCGAGACCATCCATCGCCGCATCGGGCGAATGCTTGAGAATCAGCGAGCCCAGCTTCGGCACTTCCACCGCATAATCTACCCTTCCGGCGGCCTGGTTGGGCAGGCCGAACAGGATCAGGGGCGCGCCATGCTTGTGACTCGTGAAGTGGCCTTCCATCGCCATGATCTTCACCGGCTGATGTTCCAGCGTGTTGAGCCCGTGCTGGTCGCCGGCGATGATCTGGATCGGCGCCACCAATGCGGCCATCCACATCGCCATCGAGAACATCACGCGCGGGCCGGCGAGGTGCCGGTCGCGCAGCAGATGCCAGGCGCCGACCGCGCCGACCACCAGCGCGGTGGTCAGGTAGGCCGCCAGCACCATGTGCACGAGGCGGTAGGGGAAGGACGGGTTGAAGATCACCTTGAACCAGTCGGCGGCGATGAACTGCCCTTCGGCGTTGAAGGCGTAGCCCGCCGGGGTCTGCATCCAGGAATTGGCGGAGAGAATCCAGAACGCCGAAATCAGCGTGCCGATCGCGACCATCAGCGTCGCCAGAAAATGCAGCCTGGGACCGACGCGCTTGAGGCCGAACAGCATCACGCCGAGGAAGCCCGCTTCGAGGAAGAATGCGGTCAGCACCTCATAGGCCATCAGCGGGCCGAGCACGGGGCCGGTCTTGTCGGAGAAGGCCGACCAGTTGGTGCCGAACTGGTACGACATCACGATGCCGGACACGACGCCCATGCCGAACGCGACGGCGAAGATCTTGAGCCAGTAGTTGAACAGGTTGATGTAGACCTCGCGCCCGGTCGCGAGCCAGAGCGCTTCGAGCACGGCGAGATAGCTGGCGAGCCCAATCGAGAAGGCGGGAAATATGATGTGGAACGACATCGTGAAAGCAAACTGCGCCCGGGCCAACACGACCGCATCCCAGCCTTCGAACATCGGCACCATCCGTCACAAGTTTCGCTCGCCGCGACCGCTTTCGAAAGGCAAAGCGCTTTCGAAAGATCGCTTCCGCTTACTCTATCATGCCCCGATGACGATAGTAGCCGCGCCGTGCGCGGAACAGGCGTGCGGCGCTATCCCGCACCGGATCGATGCAACCCCAGCCGCCTGGTGATTTCGGCCTGCACGGCGCGGGTCTGTTCCTTGCCGACCAGCACCGGACTGCAGACCCTTCGGCCGGAGTGGAGACGGGCCGTGAGCGCGTAATGCGAGCCGCGCCGGCCGCCACTTTCGACATCGACGTCGGTGACGTCGTCGCCGCCGGCGGTGATGACCTCGATCGTGCCGGTCAGTGACAGCCGTTCCATCCGCAGGCCGCCATCCCTGACAATCCAGCATCCGCTGGCCCGGTAAAGGTATCTCGTCAGCAGGAAGGCCACGATTGCGCCGAATGACCAGACGGCGACGCCAGGCCCGGTCAGTTTGCCGCTCCACAGCGCGAACGCGGGTGGAAGAACCACAGAACAAACCAATAACCCGGTGAGCGCCCGGAACGCCCACAATCGTCGGGCACTGACCGGCTTACCCAGCCGTATCGCCGCATTCGCGGCGTCGAGCGGATTTTCGGCCAGTTCCGGCGCGGGCAATTTCAACAGCCGCGCAATCTGCACGGTGGTCCGTTTCACCTGGGTGATGTCAGGCAGCGGCGGCGAGATCAGCGTTTCGCCCGAGCCGGTCTCGAAGATGAGCGTGAACTCGACCGACTTGCCGATGCTCCTCCGCAGCCGCATCTCCGAGAGTTCATCCTCCCGGATCGATCTGCTGCGCAGCTTTCCGAACGGGCGCTGTTCGCCGATCAGGATTTCGCCCGGCGTGACGATCCACACCACGTTGTGATCAAACAGCGCTGCGACCAGCAGCAGGCAGCCGAACAACAGCGCACACAGTGCGGCGATGCCGAGCCACTGGCCGTTCGCCAGATGGGCAAGGCCGGGCAGGGCGATCAGGCACACTAGGATGGCGATGCCTGCGAGAACGAGCCGCTCCTTGAGCGACGTGCCCTTGCGCAATCTCACTTCATTCTCGTTCGCCACAGCATCCATCGCCGGCGGCAGGCATCACGACCACCGTGGGCGCATCAAATGGCAAAGTGTGCGGCTGAAATGCGGCAGGTCCCAGTTGCCCCCATCAAGCCTTGACGAAGGACGCCAGAAGCAGAGCGACCCGGCCGAGGGGGGTCATCCCGGCCGGGTCGTTGGAGGTCGCTTGGAGGTCTGATAGTTGGGAGGCTAGGACTTGATAGGCTTGGAGGTAGAAATTCAGCGGGGGGTCACGCTGTCGTAGGAGATCACACAGATCTCTTTTGGATTCTTGCTGCTGCAATCGACCACCTGCTCACGCACGAACGTCGAGCCGGCGTCACGCTGGGCGCGCGGCTGGATGTTCTGAGCCGATAGGGTGGCCAGGGTTGCAACTGCGCCGAGCGGGACGATGAAAAAGCGGAAGGACGGCTTCAGCATGTTCGCTCTCCTGTTCGGCGTTGGCGTTGCGTTGGTGATGATCGGTATAGGGGGTGAGTTTTTCCGGGTGATGTCGCCAATTGTTTCATTTGTTTCGTCGGGGTTAATCTTTGTCCGCCGAAACCGACCCGTTTCTCGCTCCCATCCCTTGTTTAACGCATTGAAATAGCCGGTCTTTAGGCGGCAAGGCTGTCCACGCCGGCGCCCTTAAGCAATTCGGCCAATTGTTTGCGGGCATAGAACATCCGGGTCTTCACCGTGCTCTGGGGAATACCGATGATCTCGCCTGCCTCCTCGACCGACTTCTCGTGGTAGTAGACCAGGTTGATGATCTCGCGGTGCGCCGGCGACAGCTTTGCGATGCAGGCGCGCAGGATGGCGCTGGTGTTGTTGCGGTCCAGCGACGCTTCCGGCGTATCGGCCTCGTCGGCGATCTCGAGGACGTCTTCCTGGTCGATGTCTTCATGTTTGCGCTGGCGCAGCGCGGTCAGCGCCTTGAAGCGGGCGATCGACAGCAGCCAGGTGGAGACCTGCGAACGGCCTTCGAACTGGCTGGCGGTGCGCCAGACGTCGAGGAACACCTGACTCACCAGATCTTCCGCCATGGTGGTGTCGCGCACCATGCGCAGCACGAAGCGATAAACGCGTACGTTGTGGCGTGAATAGAGTACATGCATCGCGTGCCGATCGGCCTTGGCGATGCTGTCGAGAAGCATCTCATCCGAAATCGCACGGGCAGCGGCGATCGACTTGCGGGCTGCGGCGTTGATGGCGACGACGTTCGGCATGACAGGCTCCCAATTCGCCGTGACTACGGCGGTTCGTTGAGAGGATTGTTAGTCAGCCTCGGTTTCGGGACGTCTGCACCAAAAGGGAAAAATGGTTTCGTGGAGGGGAGAATTGTTTCGTCGCAGCACCTGCGACGAAACATTCGGGAGAAAAACACGAATAATTTCAATAGGCGGAAAATGCGAAGGCGCGATTTTTGCCCCACGGAACAAATCCCGCGGTCCTGAACCGGCGAGGGCGATGGGAGACTTAGTACCACCGGCCGCTGGGTTTAGCCGACGGACGGGCTCAGCCCTTCTCGCCGGTCGGGGAGAACAGGTAGCCGCCGCCCCGGATGGTGCGGATGACGGCGGGCTTGGTCGGGTCGATCTCGATCTTGCGGCGAATCCGCATGATCCGCAGGTCGACGGCGCGGTCGAACGCCTCGGCGTCGCGCGCGTTGGCCAGTTCAAGCAGCCGCTCGCGCGACAGCACGCGCTTGGGGTTGGCGGCGAACACTTTCAACAGCCCGAATTCGGAAGCCGTCAGTGGATGCTCGTTGCCTTCGTCGTCGCGCAGCGCCTGCGCTTCGAGGTCGAGCCATTTGGTGCCGAATCGCACCAGCTGCTCCTTCTCCGCCTTTGCAGCGGCAGTCTCCGGCGCGGCGGCCGCCTTTGCCGGCGTGCTGCGTCGAAGCACGGAGCGAATGCGTGCCATCAGTTCGCGCAGTTCGCAGGGTTTTGCGATGTAATCGTCGGCGCCGAGCTCGAGCCCGACGACGCGGTCGATCGGGCTTGCGGTCGCCGTCAGCATGATGACGGGGACGTTGATCCGGCTCTTGAGGTCGCGGATGATCGAGAGCCCGTCTTCCTCGGGCATGTTGAGGTCGAGCACCACGAGGTCGGGCACGTTGGTCTCGATCACGCTGCGCAGGCTCTTGCCGCCGTCGCACAGCGTCACCCCAAAGCCGTGCATCTTCAGATAGTCACCGACCATTTCGCGGGCCGGTGCCTCGTCATCGACGATGATGATGTGCGGGCTCTGGGTCATGACGTCTCTGATGCCGGCAGTTTAACCGTAAACGTCGATCCCTGTCCGGGGCCGCCGCTCTCGGCGGTCACATGGCCGCCATGCATGTCGATGATGCGTTTGACGATCGACAGGCCGAGGCCGGTCGAACTCTCTCCCGCCGTCGGCTTGGCCGACAGCCGCTGGAACCGACCGAACAACCGGCCGAGATCCTCGGGGCTGAGGCCCGCGCCCTCATCGGCAATGCGGATCACAGTGTCGCTGTCCTCATGAGTAACCGCAACCGCGATCTTGCCGCCGATCGGCGAATATTTGATGGCGTTGCTGACGAGATTGTCGATCGCCTCGCGGATCCGGTCGGCGTCGCACATGGTGACGATGTTTGGCGGCGCCGATACGTTGATCCGCTGCTGCTTGTTGACCGCCGAGGGCAGGTTGGAATCGGTTACTTCGGCAACGAGGGCCGCGATGTCGACCGGCTCGCGGCGGATCGTGATGTCGAAGGCGTCCGCCATCGCATCGGAAATCAGGTGGTCGACCATCGAGGTCAGGCGCTTGGTGGCGTCGCGGATGTGCTCGACCTGCGCGGTGACGTTCTCCTTGGGTGAGCCGGCGCCGATCAGTTCGGTCAGCATTTCGGTGCGGCCGAGGATCACGCCGAGCGGGTTCTTCAGGTCGTGCGCAACGGTCCCCAGGATTTCGTTCTTGAAGCCGTTGGCGCGCTGCAGCCGCAGCCACTGCGCCGACAGGCGGCGGTTGGCCTGCATCAGCGCGCGGGTGCGCTGGGCGACGCGGTCCTCGAGCTGGGTGTTGGCCTCGTGCAATTGCCGGTAGAGGATGACGTTGTCGAACGCGATCGACAGGCGGCTCGAGAAGATCTCGACCAGGGCGCGGTCGGTATCGGAAAGCTGGCGCTCCGCCTGCAGCAGCACCACCACTTCGCGGCCAGAGCCGGTGCGCAGATAGAGCACGCTGCGGTGGTCGGCGAACTCGTTCTTGCGACGCTGGAAAGCGGCCTCCACCATCTGCCGCAAATCCGCGTCGAGCGACTTGGAGCTGGTCGAGCCGATGAAGCGGCTGTAGCAGCCCGAGCCCGCCAGCACCGAAAACTCGCTGCCGGGCGCGCCGTCGTCGCGCAGCACCAGAATGCCGGCGCAATCGACATTGAGCAGCGAGGCGAGCTGCGTCAGCACGCCTTCCGCAAGGCGCTGCATCGACTTGAAGTCGTAAAGGGTCGAGGCGGCGTCGATGATGATTTCCAGCCCGCGCCGGGTCTGCACCATGCGCTCGAGCTGCTGGTAGCTGCGCAGCGCCGCCGTCAGCGAGGTGAACAGCTTGTCGGCCGTCAACTCGGTCTTGGCCTTGTAGTCGTTGATGTCGTACTGCACGATGACGCGGCGTTCGGGGGCCTGGCCGGGCTGGCCGGTGCGCAGGATGATGCGCACGGTCTCGTTCTTGATCTCGTTGCGGATGTATTCGACGAGCTCCAGGCCCGCGATATCCGTTTCCATGATGACGTCGAGCAGCACGGCCGCGACATCAGGGTTGTCGCGCATCAGGACGCGGCCTTCGGCTGCCGAGTAGGCCGACAGGATTTCCAGCGTGGCGCCGTGGAGGTTGTAGTCGCTCAGCGCAAAGCGGGTGCCTTCGTGGACGGCGGCATCGTCGTCTATGACGGCGATCTTCCATTTGCGTACAGACGAGTCCTCCGGAACGGTCCCGGTATCGTCGATCAGGTGGAGGACATCGTCCTGTTCGGCCATTGAGAGGTTCCGTCGGCTGCTGCCTGGTCTGGAATCGTGGGTTCGCCCTTGGCGACTTTCGGCATGATAATGCGGAAGGTGGTGCCCTGTCCCAGCCTCGACTCCAGCATCATCCGGCCGCCGAGCTGTTGAGTGACAAGATTATAGACGATATGCAAGCCCAGTCCGGTACCGCCTTCGTTGCGGCGCGTCGTAAAAAACGGGTCGAACGCCTGCCGCTGAACGTCCGGGGTCATTCCGGCCCCGTTATCGGCAAAAATGATCTCGACATCGTCGCTGCCGCGGGCCCGGGCCGAGATCGAGATCGTCCCGGAACGGCCGTCGGCAAAGGCGTGGTTGGCCGCGTTGAGGAAAAGATTGGTTAATATCTGGCCGTAGGAGCCGGGATAGCCGTCGATCATGAGGCCCTCCGGCACGTCGACCGACAGGCTGATCGCCGCCTTTTTCAGCACCGGCCGCAGGCTGGCGACGATCTGATCGGTGGCCTCGCTGAGCATGAATTGCCGGCGTTCGGCGTGCGAGCGGTCGACCGCCACCTGCTTGAACGACTGGATCAGTTCGCCGGCCCGATGCAGGTTGGCGACCAGTTGCTGGGCGGCATCGCGCGAGGACTTGACGAAATCGTCGAGCTTGGAACGGCGCAACGGCTCGGTTCGCAGCTCCTGCTCGAAGGTGTCGGCGCGGCGCGCAAAACTCGACGCCACGGTCAGGCTGATGCCGATCGGGTTGTTCACTTCATGGGCGACGCCGGCGACGAGGCCACCGAGCGCCGCAAGCCGTTCGGCGTCGATGAGGTTCTGCTGCGCGGTGTTGAGTTCGAGCAGTGCGCTCTCGGCCTTTTCCTTCGAGGCGCGCAATTCGTCCTCGGTCTTGCGCTTGGCGATGGCGTTCTCTCGGAATACTTCGACCGCGCGCGCCATGGCGCCGACCTCGTCTCTCGCGGTGGTGCCCTGGACGCTGCGATCGTAGTTGCCGGATGTGATCGCATGCATCGCGGCCAGGATCTGCTGCAGCGGCAGGCGGATCGAAAGTGCGATAAGGACGCCGGCGGACAGGATGATCCCGAGGAAGATCACGGCGATCGACAGCACGCGTCTTGAAATGGCCGACAGCGTCCGGTCGAAGGTTTCCTGCGCCTTCTGCTCGCGCTGGCGCATCTTGACCGACAATTCGTCGATCACGCCGATCGCCTCCGCCTGGCTGGCGTCGATGGTGTTGCGCAGCAGCGCGGTGCGGATCGCAAGCTGCTCGGTCAGCTTCGCCATGCCCTCGCGCAGCGCCACGGTCCGCGCGCCCAGCCGCGTCAGCGCCATGCGCTGCAGGTCGTTGTCGGCAAGGTCGGACATCGCGGGAATGGTCTTTTCGATCGTCTCGGTATTCTTGCGCGCGTCCTCGGCCGATGCCGTCGCGAGCGACAAATAATAGGAGTTGGCGGCGACCAGCATCGCCGTGAACGCCTCGCGGGATTTTCCGAGCGACGGCCAGATCGCCGCGTCGCGATGGCCGGTGGCGCCTTCGATGATCGAATAAAGCCCGGCCATTTCCCGCGCCGGCCCCAGCACCTGCTGCTCATAGGTCCTGGTGATGGTCGTCTGCACCGCGCGCAATTCGCCGAAACCGTTGAGGAAGCGGTCGGTGACCTGTTCGAGCCGCTCGACCGATCCTGAAAGCATCGGATCGTTGGAGGCGCGCGTGGTGAGCGTGCCGAGCACCGCTTCGCGCAGCAGCAGGATCTCGGCGAACAGTTCGGGGCTCGGCTGGTTGATGTAGCGATGGATCAGGTTCTGCAGCCGGCTGGTTTCGCTTTCCAGCAGCGCCAGGATCTTGTCGGACTCGCGCACATGGCGGACGTCGTCCCAGGCCGATCCGAGCACCTTGACGCCGTTCCAGATCAGGATGGCGAGCACGACGACGACGGCGGAGTTCAGTCCGGCGATCGACAGGATGCGCCAGCGGATCGGCACCGCGCGCAACAACTGGACAATGCGGGAACGGCTGCGCGTGGCAAAGCCCGCCAGTCGATCCGTCGCCCGGTCCTGTTGCGGCTTGCCCGTCAATTTATTGCCACCTCGCGAAACGCAGTACGAAAATCGCGCGCATAAACGCCCGTTGAAAGCGCCGTTACCGACAGCGAAACAACAAGCATCACGGTCCGCGAAAGTTCGGCGCGGCGGTACACAGGCGACACATCCCCTTAGTGATTGAGTCGGCGGCGGGAACAAAAGGTTCAACGCCGTTTTTAGCAGAATTTGTCGATACTTGGCTATCTCGCTGGCGGCCGCCGGAGGCTTGATCCTCAGGTTATCCCGGCTGTTCGACTGCAATCGTCAATTGTGCGCTGCGAGCGACGTCGAGATGGATTGAAACCGTGGCCGCAGCGATCTATGAGGGCATTTGCGAACATGCGCATCGCGCGCCGCCGTAAAGCAGGATGATCATCGGTGAAACGGGCCTTGAAATTCTTGCAACTCGTCGGGCTTGCAGCATTGGCGCTGTCATCTCCCGCGCAGGCTGCGACCGAGATCATGTGGTGGCATGCGATGTCGGGGCAGCTCGGCAAGCAGCTGGAAAAGCTGGCGGCCGATTTCAACGCCTCGCAGCCCGACTACAGGATCGTACCCGCTTACAAGGGCAGCTACACCGAGACGGTCACGGCCGCAATTTTCGCCTTCCGCTCGCGCAGCCAACCCGCGATCGTTCAGGTCAACGAAGTTGCGACCGCCACCATGATGGCGGCGAAGGGCGCGATCTATCCGGTATTCGAATTGATGCGCGACCAGTCGGAGCCGTTCTCGCCGGAGGCGTATCTGCCGGCCGTGACCGGCTACTACTCCGACGTTGCCGGCAACATGTTGTCGTTTCCGTTCAACGTCTCGACGCCGATCCTCTACTACAACAAGGACGTTTTCCGCTCTGCCGGCCTCGATCCGGAGATGGCGCCGAAGACCTGGCCCGAGGTTGGCGCTGCCGCCAAGCGCCTGCGCGCGGCGGGTTCGCCTTGCGGGCTGACCACATCCTGGCCCTCCTGGATCAATGTCGAGAATTTTTCGGCGTTCCATAATCTGCCGTTGGCGACCCGGACCAACGGTTTCAGTGGTCTCGATGCCGAGCTTGCCTTCAACAATCCGCGGGTGGTCCACCACATCGCCCAGCTTGCGGAATGGCAGGGCACGAAAGTCTTCGACTACAGCGGCCGGGGGCAGTCGGCCGAGCCGCGCTTCCAGAAAGGCGAATGCGGAATCTTCATCGGTTCCTCGGCGACGCGCGCGGACATCAAGGCCAATTCGAAGTTCGAAGTCGGTTACGGCATGATTCCGTATTGGCCCGAAATTGACGCCGCGCCGCAAAACAGCATCATCGGCGGCGCCACGCTGTGGGTGCTGCGCGACCGGCCGCGTGCCGAATACGCCGGCGTAGCGCGGTTCTTCGCCTATCTCTCGCGGCCGGAAGTCCAGGCGGCCTGGCACCAGAACACCGGCTACCTGCCGATCACCCGCGCCGCCTTCGACCTCAGTCGCACGCAGGGCTTCTACGATCGCAATCCGGGCGCGGCCAGTGGCATCGAACAGCTGACGTTGAAGCCGCCGACGGCGAATTCGAGAGGGATCCGGCTCGGATCCTTCGTCCTGATCCGCGACGTCATCGAGGACGAACTCGAGCAGGTTTTCAGCGGTAAGAGATCCGCGCAGGCCGCCCTCGACCACGCCGTCGAGCGCGGCAACCGCCTGCTGCGGCAGTTCGAGCGGGCGAATCCGGACCGGTAGAAGCCTCGCACAGCAAACGAGCGCTCAAAATTTCTGCACGAATTGTGAGCAATTCTGCACCTTTGTATGCAATCCGCCAGGATGGCTCTTTCGCTCGATTCGGGTCATTCCGAAGCAAAATCAGCAGCTTGAGCCAAAATTAGCCTTTCCTTAAGGATTGGCACGAACCTTGCGATCCCTGTTCCAAAGCCCGTTTCCCTCTGGCGTTGGAGCATTCCCCATGAAGCGTCGCGATTTTCTCAAATCCGTCACCGGCGTGGCCGCGGGCGCGCTGGTGCCGGCGCCTGCGATCTGGTCCTCGGCAAAAGCCCAGTCGCGGTCGGAGACGCTGCTGATCGTGTCGGAGGGCGGTCCCAACAACCTCGACATCCATGGCGTCGGCACCAACGTGCCCGGCTACGAGGTGTCGTGGAATTGCTACGACCGCCTGATCACCCACGAGATGAAGAGCGGTCCCGGCGGCGTGCCGTATTACGACCGCGACAAGTTCAAGGGCGAACTCGCCGACGACATGAAGATCGACGACATGTCGGTGACCTTCAAGCTGAAGAAGAACGCCAAATTCCACGACGGCGCGCCGGTGACGGCCAAGGACGTCAAATGGTCGCTCGATCGCGCGGTCTCCGTTGGCGGCTTCCCGACTTTCCAGATGAGCGCGGGCTCGCTGACCAAGGCCGAGCAGTTCGTCGTCGTCGACGACAGCACGGTACGGGTGGACTTTGCCAGGAAGGATCGCCTGACGATTCCCGATCTCGCCGTCATCGTGCCCTGCATCGTCAATTCCGAACTGGTGAAGAAGCACGCCAGCGAGAAGGACCCCTGGGGGCTCGAATACACCAAGCAGCAGACCGCGGGCTCCGGCGCCTACAAGCTGGCGAAATGGACCGCCGGCACCGAAGTGATCATGGAGCGCAACGACGAGTGGGTTGGCGGTCCCCTGCCGAAGATCAAGCGCGTGATCTGGCGCATGGTGCCGCAGGCCGGCAATCGCCGCGCGCTGCTCGAGCGCGGTGACGCCGACATCTCCTACGAACTGCCGTTCAAGGATTTCCAGGAGATGAAGGCCAACGGCAAGCTCAACGTGGTGTCGCTGCCGTTCTCCAACGGTATCCAGTATATCGGCATGAACGTCACCAAGCCGCCGTTCGACAATCCGAAGGTGCGTCAGGCGATGGCTTATGCGATGCCGTATCAGAAGATCATCGACGCCGTGCTGTTCGGCCTCGCCAATCCGATGTTCGGCGCCGCTGCGGACAAGGCCACCGAGGTCGCCTGGCCGCAGCCGACCAAATATTCCACCGACATGGCCAAGGCCAAGGCGCTGCTCGCAGAGGCCGGCTACGCCAACGGTTTCGAAACGACGATCTCGTTCGACCTGAATTTCGCAGGGGTCAACGAGCCGCTCTGCATCCTGGTGCAGGAATCTCTCGCGCAACTCGGCATCAAGACCACGATCAACAAGGTGCCCGGCGCCAACTGGCGCACCGAACTGAACAAGAAGGAAATGCCGCTCTACACCAACGTGTTCTCGGGCTGGCTCGATTACCCCGAATACTTCTTCTACTGGTGCTATCACGGCAATAATTCCGTCTTCAACACCATGAGCTACAAGTCGCCGGAGATGGACAAGCTGATCGACGGCGCGCGAACGGCCGCCTCCAACGGCGACACCGCGACCTACGACAAGGACGTCAAGGGGTTCGTCGATCTCGCCTTCACCGACATCCCGCGCATCCCGCTGTATCAGCCGTTCGTCAACGTCGCGATGCAGAAGAATGTCTCGGGCTATCAGTACTGGTTCCACCGCCGGCTGGATTATCGCACGCTGGTGAAAGCGTAATCCGCCATGCTGACGATGATCGGCAAGCGGCTGATGTTTGCGATCCCGTCGCTGATCGGGGTCGTGATCGTCACGTTCCTGCTGACGCGGGCGCTGCCGGGCGATCCGGCCGCATATTTTGCCGGACCGGCCGCGACCAAGGAAGCGGTCGAGCAGATCCGCAAGAAGCTCGGCCTCGACAAGCCCCTGATCGAGCAGTTCCTGCGCTACACCGGCGATCTTGCGCGCGGCGATTTCGGCAACTCGCTGACGACCGGCCAGCCGGTCGCCACCGAGATCCGCAACCGCCTGCCGGCATCGGCCGAACTGACGCTGCTCGGTCTGTTCGTTTCGGTCATCATCGCCATTCCGCTCGGCGTGCTTGCCGCCACCCGGCCGGGCTCGTGGATCGACCACCTCTGCCGCGTCACGACCACCGCCGGCGTATCGCTGCCGGTGTTCTTTACCGGTTTGGTGCTGGTCTACGTGTTCTATTTCAGGCTCGGCTGGTCGCCGGCGCCGCTCGGCCGGCTCGACGTGTTCTACAGCGCGCCGCCGACGATCACGGGCTTCTACCTGATCGACACTTTGATCGCGCGCGATTTCGAGGCGTTTCGCTCTGCGCTGAGCCAGCTCATCCTGCCGGCGACGACGCTTGCGATCTTCTCGCTGGCGCCGATCGCGCGCATGACGCGGGCCTCGATGCTGGCGGTGCTGGCGTCCGAATTCGTCCGCACTGCGCGGGCGAGCGGGCTGTCGCCGTCGACCGTGATCGTCACCTACGCGTTCCGCAACGCGATGCTGCCCGTCATCACCACGCTCAGCATGGTGTTCTCGTTCCTGCTCGGCGCCAACGTGCTGGTCGAGAAGGTGTTCGCCTGGCCCGGCATCGGCTCCTACGCGGTCGAAGCGCTGATCTCCTCGGATTTCGCCCCGGTGCAGGGTTTCGTGCTGACCATGGCCGTCATGTACGTGCTGCTGAACCTGATTATCGACATTCTCTACGGCGTGATCGATCCACGAGTCCGGCTCGAAGGATGAGGTTGGAAGATGAGTGCTGTTCTGCCTGCCGTTGAACCCGCCGGTCCCGCGCGCACCTCGGGATTGGTCGCGATCCTCGAACACACCCGATATGTGCTGGGCGAGAACCGCGTCACCGCCTTTGCCTTCGGCCTGCTGGTCATCATACTGTTCGCCGCGATCTTCGGCCCCTATATCGTTCCCTACGATCCGCTTGCCAGCGACACCGCCTCGGCGCTGAAGCCGCCGTCGGCGGCGCACTGGTTCGGCACCGATCAACTCGGCCGCGATATCTTCAGCCGCGTCATCGTCGCGACCCGACTGGACGTGTTCATCGCGGTCGCCTCGGTGGCGCTGGTGTTCCTGATGGGAGGCCTCGCCGGCATCGCCGCCGGCTATTTCGGCGGCTGGACCGACCGCATCGTAGGCCGCATCGCCGACACCATCATGGCGTTCCCGCTTTTCGTGCTGGCGATGGGCATCGTCGCTGCGCTCGGCAACACCGTGCAGAACATCATCATCGCGACCGCGATCGTCAACTTTCCGCTTTACGCGCGCGTCGCCCGCGCCGAGGCCAATGTCCGCCGCAACGCCGGCTTCGTGCAGGCGGCGCGGCTGTCGGGCAACGGCGAAATGCGGATTCTGCTGGTGCACATTCTGCCCAATATCATGCCGATCATGATCGTGCAGATGTCGCTGACCATGGGCTACGCCATCCTCAACGCCGCCGGCCTTTCCTTCATCGGCCTCGGCGTCCGGCCGCCGACGGCGGAGTGGGGCATCATGGTTGCCGAAGGTGCAGGCTTCATGGTGTCGGGCGAATGGTGGATCGCGCTGTTCCCGGGTCTTGCGCTGATGCTGGCCGTGTTCTGCTTCAACCTGCTCGGCGACGGCCTGCGCGACATCGTCGATCCGCAGCGGAGGACGTGATCATGACCGTGCAGCCGCTGCTCGACGTCAGCGACCTCACGGTCGAATTCACCACGCGCCGCGGCATCGTCAAGGCCGTGCAGCACGTCAATATCTCCGTGGCCAAGGGCGAGACGCTCGGCATCGTCGGCGAATCCGGTTCCGGCAAGTCGGTGACATCCTATGCCGTGATGCGCATTCTCGACCGGGCGGGGCGGATCGCCGAGGGCTCGGTGATGTTCTCCGGCATCGACGTCAAGGCCGCGACCGAGAACCAGATGCGAGATTTGCGTGGCCGCGAGATCTCGATGATCTTCCAGAACCCGCGCGCGGCGCTCAACCCGATCCGCAAGGTCGGCGACCAGATCGAGGACGTGCTGCGCCAGCACGTGCAGCAGTCGCAGGTCGGCGATCGCGGCGAAAAGGCGATCGAGGCGTTGGAGCAGGTCAAGATCGCCCGTCCGCGCGAGCGATATCATGCGTATCCGTTCGAACTCTCCGGAGGCATGTGCCAGCGCGTCGTGATCGCGCTGGCGCTCGCCTGCAATCCGCAGCTTCTGATCGCGGATGAACCGACCACCGGCCTCGACGTCACGACGCAGAAGGCGGTGATGGATCTGGTCGTGGAACTCACGAAGCGCCGCAATATGTCGACCATCCTGATCACCCATGACCTCGGCCTCGCCGCCGCCTATTGCGATCGCGTGGTGGTGATGGAGAAGGGCCACGTGGTGGAGACCGCAAAGTCAGCGGATATTTTTGCGAGGCCCGCGCACGCCTATACCAGGAAGCTGATGCGCGCCACGCCGCGGCTCGGCGTGTCGCTGCGGGACTTGCTGCCGGAGGAGGAGGCGGCTTCTTCCGCCTCGCCCCGCTTGCGGGGAGAGGCCGACGCACGAAGTGCGGCGGGTGAGGGGCTGTCTCCGCAGACAGAACTCGCTGAAGCAGCCCCTCACCCCGACCCTCTCCCCGCAAAGGGCGGGGAGAGGGGGGAACAGCAACCGCTCCTCCTCGTCGAGAAGCTCGTCAAGGAATATCCGCGCCAGGGCGCGAGCGCGGTGCTGTCAAAACTGTTCTCCCGCAAGCCGCCGGTCGAGGCCGAGCAGTTCCGCGCGGTGGACGGCATCAGTTTCAACGTCGGCCATGGCGAGAGCGTCGGCCTCGTCGGCGAATCCGGCTGCGGCAAGTCGACGACGTCGATGATGGTGATGCGGCTGCTGGACCAGACCTCGGGCCGCATCGTGTTCGACGGCGACGAGATCGGCGCCATCCAGCCGCAGGCGTTTGCCCGGCTGCCGCTGCGCAAGAGCATCCAGATGGTGTTCCAGGACCCGACCGACAGCCTCAACCCGCGCTTCACCGCGGCGCGCGCTATCGCCGATCCGATCCTGCAACTCGGCAATATCAAGGGCCGCGACGCGCTTCGCGCCCGCTGCGAGGAACTCGCCGGCCTGGTAGGCCTTCCCGTCAACCTGCTCGATCGCTTTCCGCACCAGTTGTCCGGCGGCCAGAAGGCCCGCGTCGGCATCGCGCGTGCGATCGCGCTGCATCCAAAGCTCGTGATCCTCGACGAGCCGACCGCGGCGCTCGACGTTTCCGTGCAGGCAGTAGTGCTCAACCTGCTGCAGGATCTCAAGGCGTCGATGGGCATGAGCTATTTGTTCGTGTCGCATGATCTGAATGTCGTGCGTTTATTGTGCGATCGTGTCATCGTGATGCGGAGCGGGCGTATCGTCGAACAGGGCTCGTCCGAACGCGTGCTCGGCGATCCGCAGGACGCCTATACGAAGGAACTGCTGACGGCGATCCCGCATCCGCCGTTGCCGGTTTAGTTGTCATGCCCCGCGAAGGCGGGGCATCCAGTACTCACTGATGCCGGTGGATACTGGATCGCCCGGTCAAGCCGGGCGATGACCAAGAGGGAGAGAACTGTGACGACCGAAAATCCGCTGGACGATTACATTGACGCCGTCGCCAAAGCGCTGGCGCTGCCGATCGAGGAAGCCTGGCGTCCCGCGGTGCGGGCGAACCTCGAAGTGTCGCTGAGACTGGCAAAGCTGGTCGATGGATTCCCGCTGCCGGATGAAACCGAGCCGGCCAGCATCTACTCGGCCTGATCATGACCGTAAAATCAGACGGGCTGTCGGCCCAGCAGATCGCGCAGGCGATCACCGACCGCAAGCTTTCCGCCCTCGAGGCGACAGAGGCCGCGCTGGCGAGGATCGCCGCGCATGATGGCGTGCTGAATTCATTTACCGATGTCACCGCGGATCGCGCGCGCGCCACGGCGAAGGCGGTTGATGAGAAGATCGCCGCCGGCGAAAACGTCGGACCGCTCGCCGGCGTGCCGTTCGCAGTCAAGAACCTGTTCGACGTGAAGGGCCTTTCCACCCGCGCCGGGTCGAAGATCAACCGCGACCTCAGCCCCGCGGCGCGCGATGCCACGCTGATCGAGCGCATGGAGGCGGCCGGTGCCGTGCTGGTCGGTGCGCTCAACATGGGCGAATACGCCTACGATTTCACCGGCGAGAACGTGCATGACGGCCCGTCGCGCAATCCGCACGATCCGACGCGGATGAGCGGCGGCTCCTCCGGGGGCTCCGGCAGCGCGGTCGGCGGCGCGCTGGTTCCGATTGCGCTGGGCTCCGACACCAACGGATCGATCCGGGTGCCGTCGTCGTTCTGCGGCATCTTCGGCCTGAAGCCGACCTATGGCCGGCTGTCGCGGGCGCGCTCGTTTCCCTTTGTCGCAAGCTTCGATCATCTCGGCCCGTTCGCGCGCAGCGTCGGCGATCTCGCACTGGCCTATGATGCCATGCAGGGCCCTGACGCTGCCGACGCGGCGTGCACGACGCGGCCGTTAGAGCCGGCCACGCCGCTGCTGACGCAAGGGCTCTCCGGCCTGCGGATCGCGATTGCCGGCGGATATTTTCAGAAGAACGTATTCCCCGAGGCGGTCGAAGCCGTGACGCGTGTCGCCAGGGCGCTGGACGCGACGCAAACGATCGAAATTCCGGAGGCCGCGCGCGCCCGCGCCGCGGCATACGTGATCTCCACCACCGAAGGCGCCTCGCTGCACCTCGACCGCCTGCGCAAGCGCCCGAACGATTTCGATCCGGCGGTGCGCGACCGCCTGATCGCCGGCGCGATGGTCCCGGCGCCCCTGGTCGACCGCGCACAGAAATTCCGCCGCTGGTATCGCGCAAAGGTGCTCGAACTGTTCAAGTCGGTGGACGTGATCATCGCGCCGGCGACGCCCTGCATCGCACCCAAGCTCGGACAGGTGACGTTCGTGCTCGACGGCGTCGAACTCCCCGTGCGCGCCAATATCGGCATCCACACCCAGCCGATCTCGTTCATCGGCCTGCCTGTCGTCGCGGTGCCGGTGCCGCTGGAGCCGATGCCGATCGGCGTGCAGGTCATCGCAGCGCCCTGGCGCGAGGATATCGCGCTGCGCGTCGCGCATGCGCTGGAACGCATGGGTGTGGCCGCAGCGCCAGCCCCGAGAGGACTGTAATCATGGAAATCGATCTTCCGGACGTGCTGGCCGAGGTATCCGCGCAATTCGCGCGCTACGAGAAGGCGCTGGTGTCCAACGACGTGGCGGTGCTCGACGAACTGTTCCGCAACGATCCCCGCACGCTGCGCTACGGCATCGGCGAAAACCTCTACGGCTACGAGGCGATCAAGGGCTTTCGCGCCGCGCGTTCACCGGTCGGGCTGATGCGCAAGACCGACAAGACCGTGATCACGACCTATGGCCGCGACACCGCGGTGGCCTCGACGCTGTTCTATCGCGAGAACGCGAAGGGCAGGGTGGGGCGGCAGATGCAGACCTGGGTTCGATTTCCCGAAGGGTGGAGGATCGTCGCGGCCCATGTCAGCGTGATCGACGAGCCGAAGGATTCATCGACATGAGTCTGGATGACCTTCCCATCCGCGCGCCGCCGCCGGGCGCCGAGCCCGGGACGGTGGTCCGGCGGGTCGACCGTCCGTCGCCGCAACGGGACAAGGTCACGCGTGCGGAGGAGTTACGGCTGCAGCTCGCCGACGAGATCGTGCGCGGCGTGCTGCCGCCGGGATCGGCGCTCGACGAGACCGATATTGCGCGCCGCTTTTCCGTGTCGCGCACGCCGGTCCGCGAAGCGTTGCGCCAATTGGTGGCGAGCGGCCTTGTCGAAGCCCGGCCCCATCGCGGTGCCGTGGTGGCGCAGCCGTCGCTCGATCGTTTGACTGAAATGTTCGAGGCGATGGCGGAGCTCGAAGCGCTGTGCGCGTGGTTTGCCGCCGAACGAATGTCGCCGGCGGACCGGCAGAAGCTGGAAGCAATCCACGAGGAGTTGCGGGTCCTGAGTCATGCCGGCAATCCCGAGCGCTTCCACGAAGTCAACGAGCGCTTCCACAACGCGATCTATGCGGGGTCCCAGAACAGCTATATCGCCGAGATGACGTTGGCGACGCGGGTGCGGGTGCAGCCGTTCCGCCGCGCCCAGTTCCGCAATCTGGGGCGGCTGGCAAAATCGCACGCCGAACACGACCGCGTCGTCGTCGCCATCATGCGCGGCGACAAGAATGGTGCAGCCGGTGCGATGCGCGCGCATATCGAACTGGTGCGCGGGGAGTACGAGCTCTACGCGGTGTCGGTGTAGCCCCTCTGTCGTAGAGCTGCCTCTGTCGTTATTCCGGGGCGCCGCAACGCGGCGAACCCGGAATCCAACTCTCCGCCATAAACGCGCGCCAGCCGCCGAACGATGAGATATCGCGCGCGCCTTCGATCGCGACGGGCTCCACCACGAACCCCTTCACACCGCGCCCATCCGCAAGTCGCACCGTGCCGATGCCGAGCGGCGGCGGGATCGCGGCGACGAACTTTCCGAATGCCGCCGCCGACAGCGCCCAGAGCTCAACCTTGATCGAACTCCCACCGCCGGCATCGACGCGCAGCATGCCGGGCTTGGGCGGCGTGGTGTCGAGCGCGTAAAGCTTGTAGTCCGGCGCCGTTGCTGTGGCTTCGAGCAGCCGCCCACCCAGCACCTGCAATTCGCCATTAAGCGCCATGCCGGATAGATGCGCGCCGACCACTGCGATGGTGATTTCGTCGTCACCAACTTCCACCGGCAGTGCCGCGAGCGGCGGCTGCGCCAGGCCCTTGCCGCCCATCGCCAGCCCGGTGTCGGCGTGGAACGCGCGGCCGATGCTGGCAAGTTGCGCGTCGCGCCCGGCGGGCGCCAGCAGCGTGATGCCGAACGGAATGCCGTCGGGCCGCATCGCGGCCGGCAGCGCCAGGCCGCAGAGGTCGAGCAGGTTCACGAAGTTGGTGTAGGTGCCGAGCCTGGAGTTCAATTCGATCGGATTGGCCAGCACCTGCGCCGTCGTGTAGGCCGTCGGCGCGGTCGGCAGCACGATCGCATCAAATTTGGCAAAGGCGCGTTCGGCGGTGCGCCGCAGCGCCTGCAGGCGATAGAGCGAGGCGAACGTTTCCGCCGCCGTCAGCCGCGCGCCGGGCGCGGTGATCTCGCGCGTCACCGGATGGATCGAGTCCGGCGATGACGCCAGCAGGTCGCGGATCACCAGATAGCGCTCGGCGACCCACGGTCCCTCGTAGAGCAGCCGCGCGGTCTCATAGAACGGTTCGAGATCGAACTCGACCAGCGTAGCGCCGAGCGACGTCCAGCGCTCGAGCGCCTCGCCATAGGCTTTCTCCGAGGCGCGATCGCCGAAGAAGATCAACTGGCCGTTGCGCGGGACGCCGAGCCGGAACTGGCCGGGAAGCGCCGCCATCTTTCCGAGCGGCCGGTCGCGCGAGAACGGATCGGCACCGTCGGTGCCGGCCATGGCCGAGAGCGCCGTCATCGCGTCGTCCACCGTCAGCGAGAATACCGAGATGCAATCCAGCGTCCGGCATGCCGGCACCAGGCCTGCGTTCGAAATCAGCCCAAGGCTCGGCTTCAGTCCGACGATGTTGTTGAGCATCGCCGGCACGCGGCCGCTTCCGGCCGTATCGGTGCCGAGCGCGAGCGGCACCAGGCCGGCGGAAACCGCGACCGCCGATCCCGAACTCGATCCGCCCGGAACGAGATCGCCGCGGACCGGATTGACGGGAATGCCGTAGGGCGAGCGGACGCCGACGAGGCCGGTTGCGAACTGATCGAGGTTGGTCTTGCCGATGATGATGGCGCCAGCCGCGCGCAGCTTTGCCACGGCCGTCGAATCCTCCGCGGGCATGGTGGAGAACGCCGGGCAGGCGGCGGTGGTCGGCATCCCCTGCGCGTCGATGTTATCCTTGACGGCAACCGGCACGCCAAGAAGCGGAAGCGCGGATGGATCCTTCGATGCCAGCGCCTCGGCTTCTGCGACCGCATCCCTCTCGTCGCGCAGGCTGATGAACACGGCAGGGTCGTTGTGGTCGCGGATGCGCTGATAGCTGCGCGCAACGGTCTGCGCCGGCGTGATCGCGCCGGCGCGGTGCGCGGCGACGATCGCGGCGACGGTTTCAGGCGCGTCAGACCCCATGGCGAGCAAAACTCCAGCGAGCAAATGTTACCGTGGCCATAGCAAGCGATGTGCCATTGTGTACATCAATTGCACAAATGGAATGGAGTGAGTATCAGCGTGATTTCAGAGAGTTAGATGCTCGCAGCGAAAGGACGTAGGCGGCCTGATTGATCCGGCCGCATCGTGTTTGCATAATAATTGGGCAGATTGTTCTCAATCCCGCCATGGTGTCCCGGCGCCTGACGACGTGTTGCCGGGCCGAGCCGATCTCGCGTAGAGCAGGCGGCCTGCCCGAGAAACATGACAAGAGGGGCAGCGGAGGAAATCGATGACGCCAGCCGCAGCCCCAAGCCGCGACCGAACCGAAGCGCTGTTCGCGCCCCCTGCAATCATGGCCGACCGCCGGGCTGACGGCAGCATCGTCCTGAAATCGATGACGCCGCTTCAACCGAGCGCGCGTTGCATCGGCGACTGGCTGGAGCATTGGGCGCGGCAGGCGCCCGAGCGCATCTTCCTGGCCGACCGCGCCGGGACCGATGCGCCGTGGTCGACCGTTACCTACCGGGACGCCTTGAAGCAGGTGCGCTCTGCGGGGGCGTGGATTCTCGCGCAAGGTCTGAGCGCCGAGCGTCCGCTGGTGATTCTGTCCGACAACAGCGTCGAGCACGCGCTGTTCGCGCTGGCGGCCCAGCATGTCGGCGTGCCCTCGGCGGCGATCTCGCCGGCCTATTCGCTGATGTCCAAGGATTTCGACAAGCTCGGGAGCATGATCAGGCTGCTGGAGCCGGGAGTGATCTATGTTTCCGCCATGAAGCCGTTCGCGGCGGCGCTGGCGGCGATCCAGCCGCTGCATTCAGCGACGATCGTCAGCGGCGATCCCGCCGACACAGGCGCGACCTCGTTTCGCAGCATCGCGGCAACGCCGGAAACGCCCGATGTGGCAAAAGCGTTTGCTGCGGTGACGCCGGATACGATCGCAAAATTCCTGTTCACCTCGGGCTCGACCGGCACGCCGAAGGCCGTCATCAACACCCAGCGCATGCTGACCTCGAGCCAGCAGGCCAAGGCGCAGACCTGGTCGTTCCTCGAAGCGAGCGGCGAGGATCTCGTGATCCTCGACTGGCTGCCGTGGAGCCACACTTTTGGCGCCAACCACAATTTCAATCTGGTGCTGCGCAACGGCGGCACGCTCCATGTCGACGGCGGCAAGCCGGCGCCAGGGCTGTTCGCGACGTCGCTGGCCAATCTGCGCAGCGTGATGCCTACGGTCTATTTCAACGTGCCGCGCGGTTTCGACATGCTGATCGCGGCGCTGCGCGGTGACGACGACCTGCGGCAAAGGTTCTTCAGCGAAGTGAAATTCGCCTTCTACGCCGGCGCGGCACTGCCGCAGAATCTCTGGGATGCGCTGGAAGAGCTCTCGGTCAAAACCGTCGGCCGCGCGCTGCCGATGGTGTCGGCCTGGGGCTCGACCGAAACCTCGCCGCTCGCGACCGATTGCCATTTCCAGGCGCAGCGCTCCGGCAATATCGGCGTGCCGATCCCGGGCACCGAACTAAAACTGGTGCCGTCGGGCGACAAGCTGGAGGTGCGCGTGCGCGGCCCGAACGTCACGCCGGGTTATTGGAAGGCGCCGGAACTGACCGCGCAGGCCTTTGACGCCGAAGGCTTCTATCTGATCGGCGATGCCGTGACATTTGCTGACCCGGCGCGCCCGGAACTCGGTCTGTTTTTCGACGGCCGCGTCGCGGAGGACTTCAAGCTCAACTCCGGCACCTGGGTCAGCGTCGGTACCTTGCGCGTCGCGGGGATTGCCGCACTGGCGCCGCTGGCGCAGGACATCGTCGTGACCGGCCATGGCGGCGACGAGGTGCGCTTCCTGGTATTTCCGAACATTGCGGCGTGCCGTGCCCATGCTGGCCTGCCTGACAGCGCCGATGCGAAAGACGTGATCGGCCACGACAAGGTTCGCAGCGCGATCGCTTCAGGGCTCGCAAAGCTCAAGGCGCAAAGCGGCAACTCGTCCGGCCACGCCACGCGTGCGCTGCTGCTGGCCGAGCCTGCGTCGGTCGATGGCGGCGAGATCACCGACAAGGGCTACATCAACCAGCGCGCGGTGCTGACGCGGCGGGTGCAGGCGGTAGCGACGCTGGACGATGCGGCCTCCGCCGAATGGATCGGCTGCGCCGGGTAGGCGCGGAACCTTCGGACCAAATAACTGATCGGGCGGGGAAAAATCTCTCGCCGACAAATTTGTTGCCAAGGCAACTAACTTGTGAAAGCTTCCGCGCTGCGCACGGCTCACCGACAGAGCAGATGAAACTGCCACCCGTGCCGGGAGAAAACGATGCTCGAGAGGAACGGCCCATCATGGCCGAATGCCGGCGTTCGCTCGGCCGGCCGAAATTCTGACACTAGGCCAATCGCGGTCGCCGCCGTGCGATCAGGTGCTGCTCTGCCCGGTCACGGCGCCGAGATTTTCGTGCAGCCGCCGCAGCAGGTCGATCAGCACTTCCCGTTCGTCTTTCTTCAGGCAGGACAACAGCCGCCGTTCGCGTTCGAGGGCTGCCATGATCACCTTGTCGTGGATCGCGCGTCCGCGCGGGGTCAGCGAGATGGCGTGGGTGCGGCCGTCGTCGGGCGCGGTGCGGATCGCGACCAGGCCGCGCTTCTGCAGCACCGAAAGATTGCGGCTGACCGGCCCCTTGTCGAAGCCGATCACGTTGCAGATCCGCGAGGCGGGGATGCCGGGCTCGATCGCCAGCAGCGACATGATCCGCCATTCCGTGACGTTGACGCCGAAATTGCGCTGATAGAACACCGTCGCGCTGTTCGACAGCTTGTTGGCGATGAAGGTGATGAACGCCGGAACGTAGCGGTCGAGATCGAGCAACGGGCCGTCATCGGCGGCGGGCTCCACTGGGCGCGGCCGGCGCGGTTTCCGGCTAACGGGAATCTGGCTCATGTCTCGATCATCGCTGCGGAATTGCGACCGAGCAATAGGGACATGGGGCAGGGCTTTACAAGGGCAAACTTCGGGAGGTCTCGATGACTTCGACGAATTCCAGCACCTCGGCCGGCCACGGCGCGACCGTACCGCATCTCGCGCTCGATCCGTTCTCGATCGAGTTCTTCGACGATCTGTATCCTTCCCAGGAACTGCTGCGTGAGGCCGGGCCACTGGTCTATCTCGACAAGTGGAATGTCTACGGCGTGGCGCGGCATGCGGAGGTGCACGCCGTCCTGAACGATCCAGCCACGTTCTGTTCGAGTCGTGGCGTCGGCTTGAGCGACTTCGCCAAGGAGAAACCGTGGCGTCCGCCGAGCATCATCCTCGAGGCGGATCCTCCGGCGCACACCCGCACCCGCGCGGTGCTGAGCCAGGTGCTGTCGCCGACTGCACTGAAGCAGGTCCGCGACCGGTTCGCGGCTGCGGCTGCCGCAACCGTCGACCGCCTGCTGGAGCAGCGAAGTTTCGACGCCGTCGCCGATCTTGCGGAAGCCTATCCGCTGGCGATCTTCCCCGATGCGCTCGGGCTGAAGCAGGAGGGGCGCGAGCATCTGCTGCCCTATGCCGGCGTCGTTTTCAATGCGTTCGGCCCGCCCAACAAGCTGCGGCAGGACGCGATCGAGCGCTCGGCGCCGCACCAGGCCTATGTCGCTGAACAGTGCCAGCGCGAAAACCTCGCACCCGGCGGGTTCGGCGCCTGCATCCATGCGCGCGTCGATGCCGGCGATATCACCGCGGCCGAGGCGCCGCTGCTGGTACGCTCGCTGCTGTCGGCCGGGCTCGACACCACGGTCAACGGCATCGGCGCCGCGGTCTATTGCCTGGCGCGCTATCCCGAACAGCTGGCGCGGTTGCGCCAGGACGTCACGTTGGCCCGCAATGCGTTCGAGGAGGCCGTGCGGTTCGAGAGCCCGGTGCAGACGTTCTTTCGCACCACGACGCGCGAGGTAGAAATCGGCGGCCATCGCATCGGCGAGGGGGAGAAGGTGCTGATGTTTCTCGGCGCGGCCAACCGCGATCCGCGCCGCTGGGAAAACCCAGACAGCTACGACATCACGCGGCGGACCAGCGGCCATGTCGGCTACGGCTCCGGCATTCATATGTGCGTCGGCCAGCTCGTCGCCCGCCTCGAAGGCGAAACCATGCTGGCGGCGCTGGCGCGCAAGGTTGGCAGCATCGAGATCACCGGTCCCGTCAAGCGCCGCTACAACAACACGCTGCGCGGGCTTGAGAGCCTTCCCGTGACCATCACGCCGGCCTGACGCCGTCGCTGCAAGTTAGTTTCTCAAACAAAAAAATCCGAGGGGAGAACGCAATGAAGAGTTTTGGCAATCATCTGGCGCTGGCGCTATCAGGCGTCTTGTCATTGGCTGGCGCGAACGCGGCGCAAGCGCAAGTCTCCGACAACGTCGTCCGGGTCGGCGTGCTCAACGACATCTCCGGAATCTTCCAGGACACCAACGGCATGGGTTCGGTCGAGGCTGCGCGCATGGCGGCGGAGGATTTCAACGGCGGAGGCAACAACATCAAGGTCGAGATCGTCTATGCCGATCATCAGAACAAGGCCGACGTCGGACAGGCGATCGCGCGCAAATGGCTCGACGTCGAAGGCGTCGATGCCATCGTCGACGTGCCGAACTCGGCCGTGGGCCTTTCCATCAATGCGCTGCTGCGGGATTCGCGGATGACGTTCCTGGCGTCGTCCACCGCGAGTTCCGATCTCACCGGCAAGGCCTGTTCGCCCAATACCATCCAGTGGGTCAACGACGCCTGGGCCACCGGCAATACGACGGCGGCGGCGATGATGGCGCGCGGCGGCAAGGACTGGTACTTCATCACGGTCGACTACGCGCTCGGCAAGGGCATCGAGGCTGAAGCCACCAACTACATCGAGAAGCACGGCGGCAAGGTGCTGGGTTCGAGCAAGCATCCGCTCGGCACCTCCGACTTCGCCTCGTTCCTGCTGCAGGCGCAGAACTCGAAGGCCAAGGTGATCGGGCTCGCCAACGCCGGCGGCGACACCATCAACGCGGTCAAGCAGGCCAACGAGTTCGGCATCCAGCAGAGCGGCCAGACCATGGTGGCGTTCCTGCTGTTCGTCAACGACATCCACGGCATGGGGCTGAAGGTGGCCCAGGGCCTGCAGCTGCTCGAAGCCTTCTATTGGGACATGGACGACGACACCCGCGCGTTTGCCAAGCGCTTTGCGGCGCGGCCCGGCATGAACGGCAAGATGCCGAGCGGAAACCAGGCCGGCGTCTACGCCTCCACGCTCGCTTACCTCAACGCCGTGGCGGCAACGGGCAGCGACCATGCCAGGGACGTCGTGCCGCAGATGAAGAAGTTCAAAGGCAAGGACAAGCTGTTCGGCGACGTCACCATCCGCCAGGACGGCCGCGTCATTCACCCGATGTATCTGTTCGAGGTGAAGAAGCCGGACGAGTCGAAATATCCCTACGATTATTACCGGCTCATTTCGACCATCCCGGCCGACCAGGCATTCCGACCGATCGCGGACGGCGGTTGCTCGCTGGTGAAGTAGGCCGATCCCTCATGGTGAGGAGCCGCGAAGCGGCGTCTCTGGACGATGCTGCGCATCGCCAGGAGAACCATGAGGCCCGCGGCCCATCCTTCGAGACGGCGCTTTCGCGCCTCCTCAGGATGAGGTTGCGTGCTTGGCGGCCGAGCTGCTCACGGATCGCAGGTAAAACTTTCCGCCTTGTTGACCGGCAGTCCGGCCTTGTGGCGCGGCCATTGGGGCCACTGGCACAGCGGCAGCGAGCGGATCGTCTCGAAGGCCGGCGCTTCGACCTTCTGCTCGATCACCTCGAGATCGCCGGGTGCCTTGCCGTGCTCGACCCAGTCGACGAGCACGGCCAGCATGTCGACGTTGGCGGGCGCGCCGGAGCCGACGTGATCGACGCCGGGCGCGGTGTAGAGCCGGGCGAACTCCGCGGTCTTTTCCTTGCCCATCGTGCGCTGGACGTTCTCGAAATAGCGGATTCCTGCGTATGGGCTTTGCGCATAGTCGGCCATGTGCTCGAGGATGACGAGCTTGCCGCCGCGTGCGCTGAATCGGCTGAGGTCGGGGTTGGTCGAATCCATCAGCTTCGAGACGTAAAGCAGGCGCTCCTTGTAATCTTCCGGCCTGTACTTGCTGACGTCGAGCTGCGGGTCGCGCGCGAACACGTATTGAATGCCGCCCGCGCCGTAGATCCAGGCGATGCCGTTGGTCGGCGATGGCGGCAGCGTCGGCGCCGCCTTGCCGAGCCACCAGGCGTTCCAGCCGCCGGTCGGGCCGAAAGGCGGGATGTTTTCGCCCGACACGCCCCAGCCCGGATAATCATCGAGCCCGTTCTCCAGTGCGAACGGAAACTTGTAGGTCGCATGCAGCGTCCTGATCGCGTTGATCTGCGCATCGCTCAGGCACGCATCGCCGCTCTGGCCGGCCGCGCAGCGCAGCGTCTCCGGCTGAAATTTCGCCTTGCAACCGACGGGATCCTGAATCAGTTGATCGTCCGACCCATCGGCCTTGTCGCATGCCTGCAGCACCGCGTTCGCAACGAGTTCGACCTGCGCGGGGCGGATCCAGCCTTCGCCCATCGTCGCCAGCCCGGCGCGCGTTCCCGCATGCTGGAGGCCAACCCAGTTGATCACGGGGACGCGTGCGAAAATGCCGTCGAAATCGTCCGGGTATCGTTGCGCCATCGTCAGGCCCTCGCGGCCGCCTTCGGACGAACCCATGAAATACAGTTTGGCCGGCGGGTTGCCGTAGGCGCGTATCATCAAGGCGACGGCAGCATCGCGCACGCGCTTGTAGGACCGGTGGGCGAAATTCTCGAAGGCTTCGTCGTTGAGCGCGAACAGTTGCGGTGGTTCGCCCGGCTTGGTCTCGTGGCCGGAATCGGTGCCGTAGGTGACAAAGCCCCGCGCCAGCGGCGACGTGGTGTCGAACGGAAAGGCCGGCGGCAGCGCAAGTCCAGTGATCAGCACACCGTTGAAGCCGCCGCCGCCATACTGCAGCGAACGGCCGTTCCACTCGATCGGCAGGTTGACCTGGAACTTGATCGGCGGAGCCTTGGGATCGGACGGTGCGATCTGGCCGAGCACCCTGCAGAATTGCGGATTGGCCGGGGTGATGCGCGCTGCCGGCGTCGGCCCTTTTTCGGCAATGGTGCGCGGTGTCGGCCCGACCATGGTGGCGGAATCGATCCGGACCACATTGTCGGCCGGTCGGATGAGGTCGCCGCAGGTTACGGCCGGATCGCCGGCCATCTTGGCGGCCATCGCGTCGGTGGAACAGAGTGAGGCTGCTGCGACCAGCAAGGCCAGTTGAGCCGATGCGCGCGCCTTGATCCCGAGCCCCTGCATCGTCACCTCCCGCCACAGCTGCATCCGCGTTTGTTCTCGCGGCTGCGCTACAATGGCCGGGCCGCTGCGGACGTCAACCGAAACGAGCGTAACCGCTTCGTGATGTGGCTGGTCAGGCAGAACCTAACCCGAGACCTTGCTCGAGCCCTGCGTGATCAGCCGCGCGGCGCGCTGGTCGCGGGCGTGGATCCAGAGCCAGCTCAGCGCCACGCTGAGGCGGTTGCGCAGGCCGATCAGGAAGTAGATGTGGGCGAGGCCCCAGATCCACCAGGCAAGATTGCCGCGCAGCTTCATCCAGCCGAAATCGATCACCGCCTTTCTCTTCCCGATCTGGGCGAGGCTGCCGGCGTGTTTGTAGCGGAACGGCGGCAGCGTGCTGCCGTTGAGGCGCGCCTTGATGAGGGCGGCGACGTAACGCCCTTGCTGCTTGGCCGCGGGCGCGATGCCTGGCACCGGATTGCCGTCGGGGCCGGCGATGGTCACGGTATCGCCGATCGCGAACACGTCGGGATGGCCGGGCACGGTGAGATCAGGCTCGACTTTCAGACGGTAGGCGCGGTCGGCCGGCGCGCTCATCCATTCCGCCGCGCGCGAGGCACGCACGCCGGCGGCCCAGACAATGGTCCTGGCTTCGAGCTTTTTGCCGCCATAGACGACGCCATCGGCCGCACACTCGGTGACAGGCTGCCCCAGCACCACCTCGACGCCGATATCTTCCAGCGAGCGCTGTGCATAGGCGGAGAGATCCTCGGGGAATCCAGCGAGCACGCGCGGGCCGGCCTCAACCAGCACGACGCGGGTCTTGTGGGTGTCGATGTTGCGAAAATCCGGCGGCAGCGTGTCCTTGGCGAGATCGGCGATGGTCCCGGCCATTTCGACCCCGGTCGGGCCGGCGCCGATGATGACGAAGGTCAAGAGCGCGGCGCGCTTCGCCGGATCGGTCTCGCGCTCGGCGCGCTCGAAGGCGACGAGGATGCGCCGCCGCAGCGTAGTGGCATCTTCCAGTGTCTTCAGGCCTGGCGCGAACGGCTCCCATTCGTCGTGGCCGAAATAGGCGTGGCGCGCGCCGGTCGCCAGCACCAGCGTGTCATAGGGCAGGGCGTCGCCGTCATCGAGCAGCACGCGCTTCTCTGCCGCGTCGACGCCGTTCACGTTGGCAAACAGCGTCGTCACCTCGCGGCGTCCGCGCAACAAATAGCGGATTGGCCAGGCAATCTCCGACGTCGCGAGCGAAGCCGTCGCGACCTGATAGAGCAGCGGCTGGAACAGATGGTGGTTGCGGCGATCCACCAGCGTGATCTCGACCGGTGCGCCGGCCAGGCCGAAGGCGGTTTCGAGTCCGCCGAAACCGGCGCCGACGATGACAACGCGGTGCGGCTGTTTCGGCGCTGTCGTCATGGTCGTGGCCCCGGTTCGATGTCTGCGGCTCTCCGATTATGTAATCATTCGGCGCTACGGTCCAAACGTGCTTACCGATCGGTTCGATAGCGAACACGCATTGCCTATTCGCGCAAAGGACGTCCCAGCCGTGCTCGAACGGACGTCCTGGGGCGCCGGCAAGTGCGACAATCGTTGCCTACGCAACCGGCATTATAATTCTTGCCATGGTCGCGGTCTGCGAATTATGGTGCAGGCCGCTGGGAGTATGGGCCGAAGGTTCTAACCGGGGCCGTGGGTTCATGCTTGCCGCTGCCCGGCCATTTCGCGCACAAAACACCTCACCTGATAAGAGGCGCGCGGAACAGGCGCGGCCCGTCGCGAAGCGGCGGGCGTGGTTCGATAACGAGGAGGGGAGTGATCATGAAGAAGGCATTCTGGCTGGCGAGCGCAACGGTTCTGGCGCTGGCGCAGCCCGCGTCCGCTGGCGACACCATCAAAATCGGCTTTGTCTCGACCTTCAGCGGCCCGACCGCTGTGATCGGCAATGATATGCGCAACTCGTTCGAACTGGCGCTCGACCATCTGGGCCGCAAGATGGGCGGCAAGCCGGTCGAGGTGATCTACGAGGACGACGGCCAGAAGCCCGACGTCGGCAAGCAGAAGACCGAAAAGCTGATCCAGTCCGACAAGGTCGATTTCATCGCCGGATACATCTGGTCGAATGTGCTGCTGGCCTCGCTGAAGACCGCGGTCGACGCCAAGACCTTCCTGATCTCGGCCAATGCCGGTCCGTCGCAACTCGCCGGCGAACTATGCTCACCCTACGTGTTCTCGACCTCCTGGCAGAACGACCAGACCCCGCAGGCGGTCGGCACCTACATGAACCAGAAGGGCGTCAAGTCGGTGTTCCTGATCGGCCCGAACTATGCGGCCGGCAAGGACATGCTGGCCGGCGTCAAGAGCACGTTCAAGGGCGAGGTGGTCGGCGAGGAATACACGGTGTGGCCGAGCCAGCTCGATTTCTCCGCCGAGCTGACCAAGGCCAAGAACTCCAAGGCCGAGTCGATCTTCGTGTTCTATCCGGGTGCGGCCGGCGTGCAGTTCCTCAACCAGTATGCGCAGGCCGGCATCAAGGCGCAGATCCCGCTCTATACGGCCTTCACCATCGACGAATTGTCGCTGCCGCTGCAGAAGGAAAACGCGCTCGGCGTTCCCGGCGCCCAGCAGTGGGTCAACGACCTGCCGTTCCCGGAGAACAAGAAGTTCGTCGAGGACTATCGCAAGAAGTACACCGGCCTGCGCCCGACCTTCTACGGCGCGCAGTCCTATGACGCCGCGCAGCTCATCAACAGCGCGGTGGTCGCGGTCAAGGGCGACACGTCGAAGAAGGACGAGATGCGGGCCGAGATGAAGAAGGTCAACTTCAAGTCGGTGCGCGGTCCGTTCAAGTACGGCAACAACCAGATCCCGATCCAGAATTTCTACCTGCAGGACGTGGTCAAGGACGCCGACGGCCAGCTCTCGCTCAAGACGGTGGCCACCATCGTCAAGGACGACCAGGACCGCTTCGCCCAGAAGTGCCCGATGAAGTGATGTTGGCATGACCGGTGCATGATCTCGCGCAACTCTGCCCTCGGGCTTGACCCGGGGGCAGTTTGCGACAGATCATCCGCCCAACAAGAAAATGGCGGCGGCGCAGATGTGCTGCCGCTGTTTTGTTAGGTACAGAGAGTATTCCAGGGGGCCATGCTCGTCCTTATCGAACAATCGCTGAACGGCCTGCAGTTCGGCCTGTTGCTGTTCTTGCTGGCGGCCGGCCTGACGCTGGTGTTCGGCATCATGGACTTCGTCAACCTGGCGCACGGCTCGCTTTACATGATGGGGGCCTATTTCGCCGCCACCTTCGTGGCGTGGACGGGCAGCTTCCTGCTCGGCATCCTGCTCGCTCTGGGCGCGACGCTGCTGTTGGGCATCGTGCTCGAATTCGTCGCGCTGCGGCATCTCTACGGGCGGGACCATCTCGACCAGGTGCTGGCGACCTTCGGACTTATTTTGTTTTTCAACGACGCGGTGCGGCTGATCTGGGGTCCGGCCGGTCTCGCGCTGCCGCTGCCGGCCTGGTTGACGGTGCCGGTGCAGATCCTTCCCGGCGTGTTCTATCCGGCCTACCGGTTGTCGATCATCGTGGTCGCGCTCGCGGTCGCCGCGCTGTTGTATATCGTCGTGATGCGGACCCGCGTCGGCATGCTGATCCGCGCCGGCGCCTCGAACCGCGAAATGATCGGCGCGCTCGGCATCAACATCAAGTTGCTGTTCACGCTGGTGTTCGGCCTTGGCGCCGCGCTCGCCGGCCTTGCCGGGCTGATGCAGGCGCCGATCCTCACGGTGCAGATCGGCATGGGTGAGAACATTCTCATTCTCGCCTTCGTCATCATTGTCATCGGCGGCATCGGCTCGATCCGCGGCGCGTTCCTGGCCGCGATCTTCGTCGGCATGATCGATACGCTCGGCCGCGCCTTCCTGCCTGATCTCTTGCGCACCGTGCTGAGTTCCGCCGCCGCCTCGACCGCGGCGCCTGCGCTGTCGTCGATGCTGATCTACCTGCTGATGGCGATCGTGCTGGTGCTGCGTCCGGAGGGGCTGTTTCCGGCCGCCAAGCGATGAAGTTTCAGTTCAACGTCCGCAATGTCGTCGTGGCGCTCACCGCGCTCGGCCTGCTGTTGCTGCCGCTCTATTCGCACCTCACGGGCAACATCTTCATCCTGACGCTGTTCACCCGCATCGTCATCTTCGCGCTCGCCGCCGCCAGCCTCAACCTCATCATGGGCTATGGCGGCATGATGAGTTTCGGCCATGCCGCCTATCTCGGCATCGGCGGCTATGCCGTCGGCATCCTCGCCTTTGAAGGCACAGGCTCCGGCTTCATCCAGTGGCCGGTGGCGCTGGCGGCGTCGGCGCTGTATGCGCTTGTCATCGGCGCGCTGTCGCTCCGCACCCGCGGCGTCTATTTTATCATGATCACGCTCGCCTTTGCCCAGATGGCCTATTACATCGCCTCCGGCATGTCGCGCTATGGCGGCGACGACGGTCTCACCATCTACAAGCGCAGTACTTTCGGCGGCGTGATCGACCTGTCGAACCGCGTGCAGTTCTACTACCTCTGCCTTGCCTGCCTGTTCGGCGGCATCTACCTGATCTGGCGCATCATCAACTCGCGCTTCGGCATGGTGGTGCAGGGCGTTCGTTCCAACGAGCAGCGCATGCAGGCGATCGGCTATCATGCCAACCGCTATCGCCTGGTCTGCTTCGTCATCTCGGGCACGATCTGCGGTCTCGCCGGTGCGCTGCTGGCCAACAATACCGATTTCATCAGCCCGGCCACGATGTACTGGACCCGCTCCGGCGAACTCATGGTGATGGTCGTGTTCGGCGGCATGGGCTCCTTGTTCGGACCGGTGCTCGGCACCATCATATTCCTGCTGCTGGAGGAACTGCTGTCGCAGTTCACCGAATACTGGGCGCTGATCATGGGCCCGCTGTTGCTGCTGATCGTGCTGTTCGCGCGCGGCGGTATCATGGGTTTGCTCGGGAGGTTGAGTCGTGGCTGAACCCCTGCTTCGCGTCGAAAACCTGGTCCGCAGCTTCGGTGGCATCAAGGCCACCGACAATCTGTCGCTCGACGTCGCGCCGGGCGAGTTGCACGCCATCATCGGTCCCAACGGCGCCGGCAAGACCACGCTGATCAGCCAGTTGACCGGGCAGTTGATGCCGAATTCCGGCGTCGTTCGTTTCGCCGGCCGCGACGTCACCCGGCTGCCGTCCTACCAGCGCAGCCGGCTCGGGCTGGCGCGCTCGTTCCAGATCACCTGTTTGCTGCCGGATTTCACCGCCGCCGACAACGTCGCGCTCGCCGCGCAAGCCCATGACGGGCACTCGTTCCGCTTCTGGGGCAGCGCGCGCAAGGAACGGCATCTCCGCGAAGCCGCGCATTCGGCACTGGCGCGGGTAGGGCTCGCGAAACGCGCGGACGTGGTGGTATCCGAGCTCAGCCATGGCGAGCAGCGCGAGCTCGAACTCGCGGTGGCGCTGGCCACCAAACCGCAACTGCTGCTGCTCGACGAGCCGATGGCCGGTCTCGGCGTTACCGAATCCGCGCGCATGGTGGCGCTGCTGAAGGAGCTGCGGAAGGAAGTCACCATCGTGCTGGTCGAGCACGACATGGAGGCCGTGTTCGCGCTCGCCGACCGCATCACCGTGCTGGTCTATGGCCGCGTCATCGCCTCGGGCGACCCCGACGCGATCCGCAACAATGAGGAAGTCAAGCGCGCCTATCTCGGCGACCAGCATGCGGTGACGCGTCATGGCTGAAAGCAAAACGGCTGACACGCTGCTCGAAGTCGACGGCATCGAAACCTGCTACGGCCTCAGCCAGGTGCTGTTCGGCCTGTCGCTCTCGGTGCGCGCAGGCGAGATGGTCGCGCTGATGGGCCGCAACGGTATGGGCAAGACCACCACCATCCGCTCCATCATGGGCATGACGCCGGCCAGAACCGGTACTATCCGCTTCGCCGGCGAGAAGGTGCGCAGTCTGCCGTCCTACAAAATTGCAAAGCTGGGCATCGGTCTGGTGCCGGAAGGCCGCCAGATCTTTCCGAACCTGACGGTGTACGAGAATCTCGTCGCCGCCTCCGGCAACCGCGCCGGCAATTCCGATCCCTGGACCATCGACAAAATCCACGCGCTGTTCCCGCGGCTCGCCGAGCGCAGCAGCAACATGGGTGCCACCCTGTCCGGCGGCGAGCAGCAGATGCTGGCAATCGGCCGTGCGCTGATGACCAATCCGAAACTGCTGGTCCTCGACGAAGCCACCGAAGGCCTCGCGCCGCTGATCCGCGAGGAAATCTGGAATTGTTTGTCGATGCTGAAAGGTCGCGGGCAATCGGTGCTCGTCATCGACAAGAACGTCGCCAATCTCGCCAGGATCGCCGACCGCCACTACATCATCGAACGCGGGAAGACGGTGTGGACGGGGACGAGCGAGCAACTGGTCGCCGAGCCGGACCTGCAGCATAGGTATCTGGGGATTTGATATCGATTGCGGTCAGTCGATGAACTGGTCGATCTGACGATCGCGGCTTCCGGGGGGCATCTCAAGCGACCGCACAGTGTTTAATTGAATGGCATCAAGGCCGGTTTGGGTCGATTGTACGGGATTGTACGGCTCGAAACTTCACCCCGAGTGATGGAGGCTATCGGTGCCCTTTATTCAGATGCTCCCCGACCCCGGCATGAACTACACCCTCAACCGGCTGGCAGTTCGCCGGCGCGGATGAAGGAAATCGGCGCGGAGGCGCCGCGTATCAAGGACTACGGGTCCTGGCATCAGGTCTGGCTCGAACTGGCGACGAAGGCCGAATCCGAAAAGCGCTGGGCGGATGCTGCATCCTATTATCACGGCGCCGAATTCTACCTGCCCGCGGGCGAAGCGCGTAACCGGCTCTACGACGCGTTCAAGCGCTGCTGGGCGCTCGCCATGCAGGGCGTCGCGGGTTACGAACGCATCGAGGTACCCTACCCCGGTGGACATCTTCCGGGCTTCCGCCTGCAGGCGAAGACCAGGGAGATTGGCACCTTCATTTTCCACGGCGGCTACGATTCCTTCGTCGAGGAGTTTTACGCCTTCCTGCTGCCGCTCACCGATCTCGGCTTCACCGTGATCGGCTTCGACGGTCCGGGTCAGGGCGGCGCGCTGCGACAGGGAATCTTCTTCGAGCATGAATGGGAGAAGCCCGCCAAGGCTGTGCTTGACCATTTCGACCTCGACGCCGTCGAATGGCTCGGCGCGTCCTGCGGCGGCTACCTGTCGGTGCGGGCCGCAGCCTTCGAGCCGCGCATCAAGCACATCATATCGATGCCGCTGACCTATTCGGGCCTCGACATGACGCTGAAGCAGATGCGTCCCGGCAAGGCGCAGGAACTGGTTTCGCTGTTCAGGGCCGGCGACCGCAAGGCCTGCGAAGCCCTGATCGCAGGCGAGCGCCTGCCAAATTCCGTGTTCGACTGGTGCGTTACCCAGGGCATGCACATCACCGGCACGACGACGCCGTTCGATTTCCTCACCTCGATTGCGCAGCACTCGCTGGATGGCATCCTGCATCATGTCAAACAGGATATCCTCCTGACCGAGGGCGAGCAGGACCACCTGTTCAACGTCGACTGGATTTATCGCGCCATGCGCGAACTCGTCTGCGCACGGTCGGTAACGGCACGCATCTTCACCGCGCGCGAAGGCGGCGAGCAGCACTGCCAGGTCGGCAATTCGGCGCTGGCCCGCGACGAGATCGTAAACTGGCTGAGCCGCTTCTATCCAGGCATCCGCGCCGCTTAAGCCGAGGCTTTGAGCTACTCCGTCGTCGTCCCGGCCTTCGCCGGGACGACGTGATCAAAACATCTCGAAATATTCGCGGTGCTCCCAGTCCGACACCTCGGCCTGAAACCGTTCGATCTCCGCGTTCTTGATGTGGACGTAGTAATCCACGAACTCCGCGCCGAGCGCGTGCCGGAAGAACGGATCGTCGTTCAGCGCGAACACCGCCTCGCGCAAACTCTTCGGCAACAGCGCGGCCTTGGTCTCGTACGGCGTATCCGCGGATGGTCCGGGATCGAGCTTGCGGTCGACGCCGTCTAGCCCTGAGAGAATCTGCGAGGCCATGTAGAGGTACGGGTTCGCCGCCGGCTCGCCGATCCGGTTCTCCAGCCGCGTCGCGCTGTCGCCTGCGCCGCCGAGCACGCGGATCATCACGCCGCGGTTGTCGCGGCCCCAGATCGCGCGATCCGGCGCCAGTGAGTAGGAGCGGTAGCGCTTGTAGCCGTTGATGGTCGGCGTGGTGAACACGGTCGACGCACGCGCATGCTCCAGAAGACCGGCGAGATAGGCGCGGCCGAACGGGCTCAGCGCTTCGCTCTTGTGGCTCGTCATGAACGCGTTCGCGCCATCGGTGCGCGACACCAGCGATTGATGCAAGTGCCAGCCGGAGGCGAATACATTGGGCAGTTTCGGCCGGCACATGAAGGTCGCGTGAAAGCCATGCCGGCGCGCGATCTGCTTCACGGCCGAACGGAACAGCACCATGTTGTCGGCGGGCGCAAGCCCCCTGGCCGGCGCAAAGGTGAATTCGCATTGGCTCGGGCCGAACTCGACCTCGACCGACCGAAGCGGCAGGCCGAGCGCCAGCACGTCGCGGCGGATGATTTCCAGTGCCGGCTCCATCTGGTCGAAGCGCTGCTCGGTCAGATATTGATAGCCGTGCGACAGCAGGCTGACGGACGGCGGACGTCCGGGCTGGCCGGCATCTTCCGGCGCCATGTGCGCGTCTTCGAGCTTGAACAGGTGGAACTCGACCTCCAGCCCGGCGACGAAATCGTAGCCGCGCTGTCCCAACTGATCGATCACCTTGCGATAGAGATGACGGGTCGCGAACGGCACCGGGCGGCCGTCGTTGAAGTAGAGATCGCACAGCACCCAGCCTGTGGTCGGCGCCCACGGCAGCACGCGAAACGTCGAGGGGTCCGCCACCATCAGCACGTCGGCGGCGCCTTCCATCTCCTTCATGCCGAAGCCGCCGCCCGACGTGAACACCGGAAACACCGTCTTGTGCGAGGTGTCCTTGGCCAGCATCGTTGTCGTGATGGAGCAGCCGTTCTCCAGCGAGGCAATCGCTTCGCTCGCGATCAGCGTCTTGCCGCGCAGGACGCCGTGCTGGTCGGGGAAGGAGAGGCGGACGACTTCGAGGTTCTTTTCTTCGACGATTCGGCGCAGGCGAGCGGCTGCGTCCTGCTGCTCTTTCGACCAAAGACCGTGACGTTCGACGAAACTCAACGCGTCATTCCCCCTCTTCCGTCATTCCGGGGCGATGCGTAGCATCGAACCCGGAATCTCGAGATTCCCCGGTGTGCAGTGCACACCTGAGGTCTGGTCCTGCGGACCATCCCGGAATGACGGTGCCATGAACATCACTCCGCGGCCGACAGATGCCGGATCTTGCCGGCAATCTCGCTCGGCACCGGTGCCGCCCATGGCGCGCCGCGGCGGCGTTTCACGTCGACTTCCATCCAGTAGATTTCCCAGCCCTGCGTCGGTCCGATGCCGTCCATCGTCGCCGGCCCCTGGATGCTTCGCGCGTGTGCCGCATCCAGAAACAGCATCGGCTTCTCGCCGCCGGAGACCTTTTCGATCTCCTGCCGCAACAGGCGGCGGTACTGCACGATCGCCTTGTCCGATGTGCCGAGATGCTCGTTGGTGCGGTCCTGGATCGCGCCCATCGATTCCACCGCCCACTGGTCGTGGACGTTGATGTCGGTGCCCATGCCGGTATAGGTCTCGGTCGCCTGTTCGTGCGGATCGAAGCCGTAATCGTTGCTCCTGTTCTTGCGCGATTTGTAGTCGGGCAGTTCGTACAGTTCGAGCCGCTGGTCGCGCATCTTCTTCTTGTCGACCGGCGTCGTGTAGCTGGTGAAGATCGCGTACCAGTAGCAGTTCTCGTCATCGACCGGCACGTGCCACTGCGTGATCGTCATCTCCGTGCTCATCGGAATGACGAAGCCGTGCGGGAATAGCTGGTTGGTGACGCGCACATGCGTCCGCTCCGCGTCGAGTTCGCGCAGCGCGATCAGCCGCAGGCAGTATTCGGTGTGCTCGACATTGATGATCGGGTTGTCGTACTCGCGCAGAATCTTCGTCATCGGCATGTCGCTGCCGGCGGACGCGCCGCGGAACTGCTTGCCGTAGGCCGTGGCCGTGTCCTCGTCCTCGAAGAAGCGGTGCAGGAACGAGGCGTGCGCCGGATCGATGCCGACTTCCAGCGCCTGCAGCCAGTTGCAGTTCATGTGGCCTTTGAATGCGAACGTGTGGCTGTCGGGCGCAACGAAGCAGTCGATTTCCGGAAACGCCGGCGGCTCGCCTTCACCGAGATACGCCCAGAGGATGCCGCTCTTCTCGACCACCGGATAGGAGCGTTGCCGGATGCCCTGGCACAGCTTGGAGTCCTTCGGCTCGGCGGGGGTCTCCAGGCATTGCCCGGATACATCGAACAGCCAGCCATGGAAGGCGCAGCGCAGTCCGCCATTCTCCAGGCGACCGAAGGCGAGATCGGCGCCGCGATGCGCGCAGTGGCGGTCGATCAGGCCGTAGCGGCCTTGCTCGTCGCGAAACAGCACCAGATTTTCGCCCAGCAGCCTGACCGGCCGCACCGGCCGCGGCCCCTGCAACTCGTCCACCAGCGCCGCCGGCTGCCAGTACATCCGCATCAGCTTCCCGCACGGATCCTTGCGGCCGGTGCGGGTGATCAGGTCGTTCTGCTCCTGGCTCATCATGGCGAGGGTCTCCAAGGTAGCTTTGAGAATCGAAATGTTCGCCTATTGAACTTTTGTGCGATTTTAACGTAGGCTGGGCGTGAGGCAAGTGGATTATGGAGGCAGCGGTGCCCAAGCTTAAGCGCAGCGAGGACGCAGACAACCGCGGCGCCACCGATTTCATCGAAAGCCTGGACCGCGGCCTGCGCGTGCTGGAACTGCTCGGCGGCGGACGGCAGCCGATGACGCTCAGTAATATCGCCAAGGCCGCCGGGCTACCGCGCGCCACGGCACGGCGGATCCTCTTCACCTTCGAGCGCGCCGGCTTCGTCGAAAGCGACGGCAAGCTGTTCCGGCTGACACCGCGCGTGCTGGTGCTGGCGTCCGGCTATCTCGCCTCCAATCACGTTGTATCCGTACTGCAGCCCGCGCTCGATAAATTGTCGAGCGAGGCGCAGGAGATCAGTTCGATGGCGATCCTCGATGGCAACGACGTCGTCTTCATCGCCCGCGCCAGCCCGACGCGGATCTTCTCCGCAGGCATCGATGTCGGCTATCGGCTGCCGGCGTTCTGCACCTCGGTCGGCCGCGTGCTGCTGTCACGCCTGCCGGACGATGAACTCGCCGCCGCGCTCAAGGCAATGGATCTCGAGCCGCTGACGCCGTTCACGGTGACCGACAGGAAGGCGCTGCTGAAGACGATCATCGCCGATCGCGCCCGGGGTTATTCGCTGGTCGATCGCGAGGCCGAGCCCGGCTTCCGTTCGATCTCGGTGCCGGTCCGCCGCTACGACGGCGCGATCATCGCTGCGATCAACATGGGCGCGCATGTCGACCGCGTTTCCGCGAGCGAGATGGTCGAGCGCTTCCTGCCGCTGCTGCGCGAGACGGCGGCATCGGTCAAATCGATGCTGGTGTGACGGATGCTTGTCCGTCCTGAAACGCCCGGCGATCTCACGGCGATCCGAATCGCCGAGGAGATCGCGTTCGGCCGGCGAGACGAAGCGCGGCTGGTCGACGATCTGCGCGCCGCGGGCGACGCGGTGTTCTCGCTGGTCGCCGTCGATGACGGGATCGTCGCCGGTCATGCGATGTTCTCGCGGATGACGGCGCCATTTCCCGCGCTGGCGCTCGGTCCCATCGCGGTACTGCCTGAATACCGGCGCACTGGCATCGCCAGCCAACTGATCCGCGAGGGGATGGCGTACAGCGAGGCCGCGGGCTGGGCCGCGATCTTTGTCCTCGGCGATCCCGCGTTCTATCGGCGTTTTGGATTCGATGTCCGCAAGGCGCGCGGTTTCACCTCGCCTTATGCAGGGCCGCATTTGATGGCGCTCTCTCCCGGAAGGAACGAACTTCCGGCAGATACGGGCACCATCAAGTACGCGCCCGCTTTTGCAGGTCTCGAATAGCGATGTTGAACAATGCGCGGGGTTTGGTGACGGGTCTAGCGCTTGAGCGCCGCAGCGATCGCCTCGAACTGTTCGACGATCTGCGGTGTCACCTGATAGCGGAGCGCGGCCGCGACCGACAGGCTGACGAGGATCGCGACGATCGTGTACTGCGCCGTGAACACGGCCAGCAATATCGTGCGCAGGCGTCGCCGAAGGACCTTCGGCGGGCGTGCGGCAACGGCGATTAATCCGTCTTCGCCTTCGATGCTGCTCATGCCGTTTCCACTCTAGTGTTCGGAGCGGAGTTGCTCGATCCGCCGCTGCAGTTGCCGGTTGGTCCGCTCGCTGGCGCGGAGCTTGCGCGCGAAGTCCAGCGGAACGACGCCGTCCGTCTCGTGCGCGTGGGCGAATACCAGCCCTGCAGCGTCACGGTCGCGCCAGACCATGTGCGCCAGGCAGGAGATGCTCTTGCGCCTGATCTCGAAATCCACCTTGTCGGGGACAAGGGCTGCGCCCTCGAACTCGATTCTTGCCCCGAACATGCTGAAGTTGCGCACGACGCAGGCGATATTCGAGGTGCGGTCATTGAACGTGACCATTCCACCGTAGTAGACGCGGTCCCTCGGTTGTCGGCGCCGCTCCTGCATGATCCGTCTCCCGTTCCGTTAACGGTTTGGTAACGCTACAGGACCGGTATCACCATCTGAGGGTGCATTGAAGTTTACGCTCGCACCAAAGTGTTACGGTAGTTAACGGTGGCGCCCGTCGATGCCCGCAACCTTCGGGCGCGTGGCTTCAGGAGGCCGCGCTGCGCAGGCCGAAAGCGTGCTGGTCGTGCAGCACCGGCGCCACCGCATCGATCAGGCGCGCGGCCGCGGCATCGACCGAAAGACCGGCAGTATCGACCACGGCCGAGGCGCGGGCATAGAGCGGTTCGCGGCTGACCAGGATGTTGCGCAACTCGGCCATCGCGGAGCGATCATCCGCCATCGGGCGCAAATCGCCCTGGCGGCGCACCCGCGCCATGTGCTCTTCCGGCTCGGCCTTGAGCCAGATGGTGTAGAACGACGACAGGATCAAATCGAACGTCAGCGGCTCGGAGACGATGCCGCCGCCGGTCGCCAGCACCATCAGTTCCTTCCGCGCCAGCAATTGCGTCAGCGCGGCCTGCTCCATGCGGCGAAAGCCTTCCTGGCCATAGAGCGCGATGATTTCGGCCACGGACAATCCGTTCTGCGCCTCGATCTCCTTGTTGAGCTCGACAAAGCTCCAGCCGATCTTCTTCGCCAGCATCTTGCCGAGCGTGGATTTGCCGGCGCCGCGCAGGCCGATCAGCGCGATACCGGAGAACGAAATCCGACGCTGCGCCGAATGGCTGCTGCCGGCGAGCATGTCCTTGGCCTGCGCGATCTGCGCCGGCGACGCTTTCCGCAGGAGATCGCGGATCACGGCCCAGTCGGGTGCAGGCTCGGAGGAGGGGATGAGGTCTTCGAGATGCGCGCCCATCGCGTTGGAGACCCGGCGCAACAGCACGATCGAGACGTTGCCTTTGCCGCTTTCGAGCTGCGCGATGTAGCGCTCGGAAATCCCGGATACCTTGGCGAGCACCTTTCGCGACATCCCGCGGAGGGCGCGCATGGTGCGGACGCGCTGGCCGAGCTGCTCGAGAAAGCCGGTTTCGGGGTCGCTGGCCTCGGTCATTGCCCTCGTTCGGCTTTGGCTCTGGGTGAAGCTTCTTGCGGGTGAACGGATTTCGGAAACATAATGCCGATGAGGATTGACAGCAAGCGTAGCCAGTGTCTTTCTATGAATTATAATTCTTATAATCTGGGGAGAGCGCGTCGTGAGCGGCACGTCCGGTTCCTACAATGCAGTGACCTGGCTGCTCGACCGCAATGTCGAGGAGGGCCGCGGAGCTAAACTCGCCTTCACCGATACCGTCTCCGAACTCAGCTATGGCGAACTGCAGAAGCAGACTTGCCGTGTCGCCAACATGCTGCGCCGGCTCGGCGTCCGCCGCGAAGAACGCGTCGCGATGATCATGCTGGATACCGTTGACTTCCCCGCGGTCTTCCTCGGCGCGATCCGTGCCGGCATCGTGCCGGTGCCGCTCAATACGCTGCTGACCTCGGACCAATATGCCTACGTGCTGGCGGATTGCCGCGCGCGCGTGCTGTTCATTTCCGAGGCGCTGCTGCCTGTCGTGAAAGACATGGTCGGGCGGATGCCTGACCTCGAGCATGTCGTCGTCTCCGGCAACGACGCGCATGGGCACAAGAAGCTCTCCGACGAACTCGCGGGCGAGAGCGTTTCATTTGCGACCGCGGCAACGCATCCGGACGAACCGGCATTCTGGCTCTATTCCTCAGGCTCGACCGGCATGCCCAAGGGCGTGCGGCACCTGCACGCCAATCTCGCCGCCACCGCCGAGACCTACGCGAAGCAGGTACTCGGCATTCGCGAGGACGATGTCGGTCTGTCGGCGGCAAAACTCTTCTTCGCCTATGGCCTCGGCAACGCGCTGACGTTTCCGATGTCGGTCGGCGCGTCCACGGTGCTGAACAGCGAGCGGCCGACACCGGCGGCGATGTTTGCGCTGATGAACAAATACAACCCGAGCATCTTCTTCGGCGTGCCGACGCTGTTTGCCGCGATGCTCAACGACGAGACGCTGAAGGAAACGCGCGCCGGCAGCCGGCTGCGCATCTGCACCTCGGCCGGGGAGGCGCTGCCGGAATCGGTCGGCAACGCCTGGAAGGCGCGGTTCGGCGTCGACATTCTCGACGGCGTCGGCTCGACAGAGTTGTTGCATATCTTCCTCTCCAACGCGCCCGGCGACATCAAGTACGGCTCCTCCGGCCGCCCCGTTCCCGGCTACAAGGTGCGGCTGGTCAATGAAGCGGGGGCCGACGTGCCCGATGGCGAGGTCGGCGAGTTGCTGGTCGATGCGCCCTCGGCCGGCGAAGGCTACTGGAACCAGCGCAGCAAAAGCCGGCAGACGTTCGAAGGCCACTGGACCCGCACCGGCGACAAATACATTCGCGATGCCGACGGCCGCTATACGTTCTGCGGCCGCAGCGACGACATGTTCAAGGTCTCCGGCATCTGGGTTTCGCCGTTCGAGGTCGAGAGCGCGCTGATCACGCATCCGGCCGTGCTGGAGGCCGCCGTCGTGCCCGAGGCCGATCCGGAAGGGTTGTTGAAGCCAAAGGCCTTCGTGGTGCTGCGTGCCGATACGAAAACCGACGGCCTGCACGATGCGCTGAAGGAGCACGTCAAGCAGAAGATCGGCCCGTGGAAATATCCGCGCTGGATCGACGTGGTGGAAAGTCTGCCGAAGACCGCGACGGGAAAGATTCAACGCTTCAAGTTGCGCGAACATAATTAGTGTCGTCATTCCGGGGCGCGCGTCAGCGCGAACCCGGAATCTCGAGATTCCGGATCGGCTCGCTGTCGCGACCCGTCCGGAATGACGGAGTGAGACCATGACAACCCTTTCCCCCTCTGGCTTCCTAACCATCGGCAACTCCGATCTCGAATACCGCATGATCGGCCCGTCGCCCGAACAGGCGCCGACCATCGTGATGCTGCACGAAGGCCTCGGCTCCGCCGGGCTGTGGGGCGACTTCCCGGAAAAGCTTCAAGCCGCGACCGGCGCCGGCGTGTTCGCCTATTCGCGCGCCGGCTACGGCGCCTCGACGCCGGCAAAACTGCCGCGCCCGCTCGCCTACATGCATACCGAGGCGCTCGATGTGCTGCCGAAACTGCTCGATGTCATTGGTTTCAGTAGAGGGCTGCTGCTCGGCCATTCCGACGGCGCCTCGATCGCGGCGATCTATGCAGGCTCGCGCCAGGATCACCGCGTCGAGGGCATCGCGCTGATCGCCCCGCATTTCATCGTCGAGGATATCTCGGTCGCCTCCATCGCCGAGATCAGGACGGCCTACGAGACCACGAACCTGAAAGAGAAACTGTCGCGCTGGCACAAGGACGTCGACAACGCCTTCTACGGCTGGAACGGCGCGTGGCTCGATCCGAAATTCCGCGACTGGGATATTTCCGAGTATCTCGCCTATATCCGTGTGCCGGTCGCGATCGTGCAGGGTGCGCGGGATCAGTACGGCACCATGCGGCAGGTCGAGACCGCGCAGGAGGAATGCTACTGCCCGGTCGATGTCACCATCATCGCCAATGCCGGCCATTCTCCGCATCGCGAGGCGCCGGGCGAGACGTTGGCTGCGATCGCCGATTTCGCGACGGCCGTGCTGCGTCCCGGCGGGGCGCTGGCGGCCTGAGGCGCCCTGCGGCGCAGCTAGGCCATTGGCCGAGCGCCATTTTCCCGAACATGCAACAAAATGCATGTTTTGGTATTCTGGGCTGGACGAGATCTAAAACATGCACTATTGTGCATAATAGCTAGACCAATAAACGCTCAAGGGTGGCTCATGGCCGGTGAAGATCGCGTCCTCGCAGGCGGCGCCAAGTACATCGATTTTCAGACCGATCCGTCGCGCTACCGGCACTGGAAGCTTGCCGTCGACGGCGACGTCGCGACGTTGACCATGGACGTCGACGAGAATGGCGGCCTGTTCGAAGGCTACCAGCTCAAGCTGAATTCCTACGATCTCGGCGTCGACATCGAACTCGCGGATGCCGTGCAGCGGCTGCGTTTCGAGCACCCCGAGGTGAAGGCGGTGGTGGTGCGCTCCGGCAAGAACCGGGTGTTCTGCGCCGGCGCCAATATCCGCATGCTCGCCGGGTCGACACACGCCCACAAGGTCAATTTCTGCAAATTCACCAACGAGACCCGCAACGGCCTGGAAGACTCCTCGGAGAATTCCGGGCAGCGCTTCATCACCGTCGTCAACGGCACCGCGGCCGGCGGCGGTTACGAACTGGCGCTCGCGACCGATCACATCATCCTCGCCGACGATGGCGCGGCGGCTGTGGCGCTGCCCGAGGTGCCGCTGCTGGCGGTGCTGCCGGGTACCGGCGGCCTGACGCGCGTCGTCGACAAGCGCAAGGTGCGCCGCGACCATGCGGATTTCTTCTGCACCATCGAGGAAGGCATCAAGGGCAAGCGCGCCGTCGCGTGGCGGCTGGTCGACGAGATCGCGCCCAACAGCAAGCTTGAGGCCAGGGTCGCCGAGCGCGCAAAAGAATTCGCCGCAAGCTCGAAGCGGAAGGGCGACGGCAACGGTATCACGCTCGCGCCGCTCGATCGCACCATCGACGATACCGGCATACGCTATGGCTTCGTCAGCGTTGACATCGACCGTGCGGCCCGGATCGCCACCATCTCGATCAAGGCGCCGGAGGCGGCCCCGCCCGCGGATATCGACGGTCTGCTGGCGCAGGGCGCGTCGTTCTGGCCGCTGCAGGTGGCGCGCGAACTCGACGATGCCATCCTCCATCTGCGCATCAACGAACTCGAAATCGCCATGCTGGTGTTCAAGAGCCACGGCGATCCCGCCAACATCGTCGCCCATGATGCCTTCCTCGAAGCCAACAAGGCGCACTGGCTGGTCAACGAGGTCAGACATTACTGGAAGCGGGTGCTCAAGCGCATCGACGTCACCTCGCGCACCCTGGTGACGCTGGTCGAGCCCGGATCATGTTTTGCGGGTACGCTGGCCGAACTCGTGTTCGCCGCCGACCGCTCCTACATGCTGATCGGTTCGCGCCAGGGCGACAACCGCAAGCCGCCGGCGCTGCAGTTGACCGCGATGAATTTCGGTCCCTATCCGATGAGCCATGGCCTGACCCGGCTGCAATCGCGCTTCCAGGCTGATCCGTCCGATCTGGAGCGCGCGGAAGCCACCATCGGCACCACGCTGGACGCGGAGGAGGCCGAAGAGCTCGGCCTCGTCACCTTCGCGCTCGACGACATCGATTGGGACGACGAGGTGCGCGTGTTCCTGGAGGAGCGCACGTCATTCTCGCCCGACGGCCTCACCGGCATGGAAGCCAATCTGCGCTTCGTCGGGCCCGAGACCATGGAATCGAAAATCTTCTCGCGCCTGACGGCGTGGCAGAACTGGATCTTCCAGCGCCCCAATGCGGTCGGAGAAGACGGCGCGCTGCGCCGCTACGGCACCGGCCAGAAGGCGCAGTTCGATATGACGCGGGTTTAAGGAGCACGCCATGAACTTCATGAACGTCGACTACTCCACCAAGATCCCCAACAACGTGAACCTCAGCGAGGACCGCCAGGTGCTGAAGGCGCTCGAGGGCTGGCATCCTGGCTACATGGACTGGTGGGGCGACATGGGGCCGGAGGGTTTCCAGCAGTCGCTGGTCTATCTGCGCACGGCGTATTCGGTCGATCCGCGCGGCTGGGCCAAGTTCGACTATGTGAAGATGCCGGAATATCGCTGGGGCATTCTGCTGGCGCCGCAGGAAGAGAACCGCGTCATTCCCTTCGGCGAGAATTACGGCAAGCCGGCCTGGCAGGAAGTCCCGGGCGAGCACCGCGCCACCCTGCGCCGCCTGATCGTGATCCAGGGCGATACCGAGCCGGCCTCGGTCGAACAGCAGCGCCATCTCGGCAAGACCGCGCCCTCGCTCTACGATTTGCGCAACCTGTTCCAGGTCAATGTCGAGGAAGGCCGTCATCTCTGGGCGATGGTCTACCTCTTGCAGAAATATTTCGGCCGCGACGGGCGCGAGGAGGCTGACGATCTGTTGCGCCGCCGCTCCGGCGACGCGGATTCACCACGCATGCTCGGCGCCTTCAATGAAGCGACGCCGGACTGGCTGTCGTTCTTCATGTTCACCTACTTCACCGACCGCGACGGCAAGATGCAGCTGCACTCGCTGGCGCAGTCCGGCTTCGATCCGCTGTCGCGCACCTGCCGCTTCATGCTGACCGAAGAGGCGCATCACATGTTCGTCGGCGAGACCGGCATCAGCCGCGTCGTGCAGCGCACCTGCGAGGCGATGCGGGAAGCCGGCATCACCGATCCCACCGATATCGCCAAGGTGCGGGCGCTCGGCGTCATCGACCTGCCGACCATCCAGAAGAAGCTGCATCTGCACTATTCGCTGTCGCTTGATCTGTTCGGCTCCGAGGTCTCGACCAACGCCGCCAACGCCTTCAACGCCGGCATCAAGGGCCGCTACCGCGAAACCCAGATCGACGACGATCACCAGCTCAAGAACTCGACCTATCCCGTGCTCAAGCTCGTCGACGGCGTGATCAAGCGCGTCGACGAGCCGGCGCTGACCGCGCTCAACATGCGGCTGCGCGACGACTACACGCAGGACTGCGTCAAGGGCATGCTGCGCTGGAACAAGGTGATCTCGACATCAGGCTACCAGTACAAGCTGACGCTGCCGAACGTCGCGTTCCACCGCCAGATCGGCGAGTTCAAGGACATCCATGCGACGCCCGAGGGCGTGCTGATCGACGACGCCACCTGGAACGCCCGCAAGAACGAGTGGCTGCCGTCAACCGACGACGGCGACTTCATCGCCTCGCTGATGAAGCCGGTCACCGAAGCCGGCGCCTACGCCAATTGGATCTCGCCACCGAAGGTCGGCATCGACAACAAGCCCGGCGATTTCGAGTACGTGAAGATCGAGACGTGAGAGCAGGTCTTGGCTCTCGCCTTTAATGCAAACTGTCATCACCCGCGAAGGCGGGTGATCCAGTAAACGCCAGCGTGAATTGTGGAGACGGCGCGGCCAACCAGTAAGGCTGCGGCGTACTGGATACCCCGCCTTCGCGGGGTGTGACGACGGTTGGGGTTTCGCGCTTTGCTCTACCCCGAAATCTCCAGCCCGGCATTGGCGTACACCACGCCGCCATCGACCGCGATGGTGTTGCCGACGACGTAGTCGCCGGCGCGCGAGGCGAGATAAATTGCAATGCCTGCCATGTCTTCATCGGTTCCGATGCGCCGCGATGGAATGCGCTTGGCGAGTTCGTCCGACTGGTCGCGCGCGGCACGGTTCATGTCGGACGCGAACGCGCCGGGTGCGATCGCGGTGACGTTGATGTTGTCCTTGATCAGTTTCGTCGCCATGCGCCGCGTCAGGTGGATCACGGCCGCCTTGCTGGCGCCGTAGGAATAGGTCTCGCCCGGGTTGACGAAGATGCCGTCGATCGAGGCGATATTGATCACCTTGGCGGGACGCTCGGGTGACGCCGCCGCGCGCAGCGGCTTTGCCAGCGCCTTGGTGAGGAAGAAGACCGACTTGACGTTGAGGTCCATGACCTTGTCCCAGCCGTTCTCCGGAAACTCGTCGAACTCCGCGCCCCATGCAGCTCCGGCATTGTTGACGAGGATGTCGAGTTTCGGTTCCCGCTTGATGAGCTCGGCGGCGAGCCTGTCGCAGCCCTCGACGGTGGAGATGTCGATCGGCAGCGCGATGCATTCACCGTCATAGGCGGCCGAGAGTTCCTTTGCGGTGGCCTCGCAGGGGCCTGCCTTGCGCGCCGTGATGTAGACCCTCGCCGCGCCCTGCGCGAGAAATCCGGCAGCGATCATCTTGCCGATGCCGCGCGAGCCGCCCGTCACCACCGCGACGCGGCCTTTCAGCGAAAACAGATCCTTGAACATGCGCACCTCCATTGCTTTGCCGCAGGTTTTGGGCGGGGCAGCGGTGTGAGTCAAGGAAGGACGCACCTTCCCCTCTCCCCTGGTGGGAGAGGGTGGATCGAACGAGCGTAGCTCGTTCGAGACGGGTGAGGGGTTCTCCGCGCGCACATTACTCGTGGAGAGAATCCCTCATCCGGCAGCTTCGCTGCCACCTTCTCCCACAAGGGGAGAGGGGAAGTAGATGTGCAATTGCGGAGACTTACGCCGCGTCGATGCGGCGAAAGCCGTTCCACACCGCGGTGGCGGTGCCTGATGTCAGGACCGGGATCATCCGCGCGTCCTGGTAGTTGCCGTTGAGGGAGACGCGCTGCAGCGCCGTCAGGTGATCGGCGCTTTCCGGAAAAAGCATGCCCGGCCGCGTCGTCACCGCGGTCCTGAATCCGGCCGCCTTCGCCAGCCTGAATTCGCGCTGGCCAGCGGCGATCCGGTCGCCGTAGGGGTAGGCGAGGTGGTGCACCGGCCGCTGCAACGCCGCCTCGATCCGGGCGCGGCTTTCGGTCAGTTCGAACGCGGCGGTCTCTTTGCTCTGTCTCGCCAGATTGCAATGCGTGATCGTATGCGCGCCGATGGTCACCAGCGGATCGTTGGCAAATGCCCTGAGTTCGTCCCAGGACATGCAGAAGTCGCGGGCGATCGTGGTCTCGTCGACGTCATGGCGCGAACACAGTGCGGAGACCTCGCGCGGCAGGTCGTGCTCGCCGGGCAGGGTGCGCAGCCAGTCGTGAACCCTGTCGAAGGCGGCCTGTTTGGCTGCCGGCGTCGAGGTGTCGAGACTGGTGGGCGTGCCGCCGATCGGGACTTCGATCGAGGAGGCCTTGTCGATGACCCGCTCGAGCCCGATCCACCACAGCCGCCCAGTGCCCTCTGCGAAATCGCTCGCGGCATAGACGGTGAGGGGCGCGTCAAATTCGCGCATCACAGGCAATGCGAAATCGCGGTTGTCGCGATAGCCGTCGTCGAGGGTGAAGCAGGCGAACCGCCGCTCGAAATTGCGTTCCGAAAGTCTCTGGTGGACCTCGTCCATGGTGACGAGATCGACATCCAGGGCGCGAAGATGCCCGAGCACGGCGCGCAGGAATTCCGGCTCAACCTCCAGATGGTGGTTCGGCTGGAATTCGCCTTCACGCCCCGGGCGCACGTGGTGCAGCATGAAGATGGCGCCGACACCTGCGAAGATTGGTCGCAGCAGGAAATGCGCGCCGGAAAAGTAAAGCGCCTCCAGTCCGGCACGAATAACGGTGTTGCGGAGCAGTTTCATTGACGCGCGGCGACCCTGTTGCATTGCCTGTGAAAATTAGCGGCAGACCGCTGAAGAAACTCTTAGCCCGACAAATATCCGTGGCGTCCCATTTCCGTATCATTTCGGGTTTGACAGCCCTGCAAGGGTTTGTTTTCTCTCTGTTTCAGACCCCGCGAGACCTCGGATGCACGGACTTTTCAGGTGGAGTAGAAAATGGTGGCCGGGCGTCATTCCTCTGGTCATCTTCTGGGCCATCGCGGCCTGGACCAGCACTGAGCCCCTGGAAGCCGATCTGGCGCAGCGTTCGACCGCTGCGCTGAAGGATACCATCCTCGACAAGCGACGAATCTCGGTCGACGGTCGCGACGTGACGCTCGCCGCGGAAGCATTTTCGGAAGATGGCCGCAACGGCGCGGTGGCGTCGGTCGAAGCCGTGCCGGGCGTGCGGCTGGTCAACGATGAAACCCGCCTCGTGCCCGAAGCAAAGCCGTTTGTGTGGTCGGCCGAACGCGACGTCGTTCGGGTCACGTTGTCAGGCAGTTCGCCGCTGCCGGCGAGCAAGGGCAGGTTGCTCGAAGCCGCGCGCGCCAATCTCGGTGGTGTCGAGGTCGTCGACAGGACGACGCTGGCGCGCGGCGCGCCGCCGCGCTTTGACAGCGTCGCGCTGCTGCTGCTCGACCAGATCGCCAGGTTGAAAGAGGGCAAGATCACGCTGTCGGACACCAAGGTCAGCCTGTCCGGCATGGCCCGCGAACTTGGCGGCAGGGAAGCCATTGCCGCGGCGCTGAAAAATCTTCCGGAGGGCTTTTCGGTCGCAGCCAACGACGTCAAGGCTCCGCCCTACGTCTTCCAGGCCTACAAGGATCCGGTCGCGGTGACGGTGACGCTGACGGGCAATGTGCCCGACAGCAATGTCCACGCTGCGCTGGTGGCGGCAGCAAGACGCAAGTTCTTCAAGGAAAAGGTCGTCGACAACCTCAAGGTCAGCATCGGTGCGCCCGCGGGCTTTGCCAACGCGGTGGTGGCTGCGCTCGGCGGGCTGTCGCGGGTGTCGACCGGTACGCTGGTCGTCTCGGACCGGGAAGTGAAGTTGTCGGGCGATGCGCTTTATGAGGCCGCCGCGGTTCAGATCCGCGCCGGACTCGGCAAGGACTTTCCCCAGGGCTGGCAGTTCAAACCGGAAATCTCGGTCAGGCCGCCCGCTGCGCCGGTGGATGCCACCGTCTGCCAGCAACTGTTTGCCGATCTGCTCGGCAAGGCCAGGATCCGCTTCGAATCCGGCAGGGCCGACATCGTGGCGGATTCCGCAGGCCTGCTCGACCGCCTGATCGAAACCGCGTTGCGCTGTCCGAACGCCAATATCGAGATCGCCGGACATACCGACAGCGATGGCGAAGACGCGGCCAACCAGGAACTGTCCGAGAAACGCGCGCAGGCGGTCGCCGACTACCTGGTCAAGGCGGGGCTGCCGGCGACCCGGTTCAGCGCGGTCGGCTACGGCGAGACCCAGCCGGTCGCAACCAACGATTCCGACGATGGCAAGGCGCAGAACCGCCGCATCGATTTCGTGGTGAAGTAGCATGGCCAGTCTCGCAACATTCTACTGGGGCTGGCTGCTGGCGTCGCTGCTGCTCGGCTTCGGCATGGGCTGGATATCCGTGGTTCAGCACGGCGACGGCGTCTCGAGGAAACTGCAATGGTGGCTCCTGGCGCTGGCGGCGGCGGTAATTGCGATCGCTGTCGCGCGTGTCGTGCCCGGCCGCTTCGGCTACTGGCTCGACCTGGGACTGATCATGTTCGCGCTCTATCTCTTCGGTTGTGCGGTCGGATCATGGCTGCGTGCCTGGGTCGTTTCACGCAGCACGCCGGCGGCATGATCGCATCGATGGCCAGCCCCGCGCATATCTGCCGTCATCACGGGTTCGTGGCTGGTTCTCTGGTCGGTTTGCCGGCCGGTCCCCGATGCCGCGGAACCGCTGTCAAGCCGCGCGTTTGCAGCAAATCTGTGCTTCGACTGTCATCTAATAGGTTGAAGAAGCGCGTTTTATGGCCGTCAGGCGAATTCCACTCCGGCTCAAAACGCGCTACCAGAGGGGCCAGGGAGCAGGGTGGCGCTGGCGGGGTTCGCACCGATGCCGTCGCTGTCGGATCGCATTTCGAGGTCTAGATGCTGGAAGCAATACGCAGGGCGATCTCGTTTCTGCGCCAGAAGCAGGTCCTGCATAAGCTCGGGGTTGTGATCAGTGTCGCGGTCATCGCCATCGCGTGCTACGTGCTCTATCACATGCTCCGCGGTATCGACTCCGGCGAAGTGATCGATGCCATCAAGAGCACCGAGCCAAGCCGGATCGCCCTGGCGGCCCTGTTCGTGGCGGCGGGCTATTTCACGCTGACCTTCTATGACTGGTTCGCGGTCCGCACCATCGGCCACCGCCACGTCCCCTACCGCGTCAATGCGCTCGCGGCCTTCACCTCCTACTCGATCGGCCATAATGTCGGCGCCAGCGTCTTTACCGGCGGCGCCGTGCGCTACCGGATCTACTCGGCGTGGAACCTGAACGCGATCGATGTCGCCAAAATCTGCTTTCTCGCCGGGCTGACCTTCTGGCTCGGCAATGCCGCGGTGCTGGGATTGGGTATCGCCTATCACCCGGAAGCCGCCGCCTCGATCGACCAGTTGCCGGCCTGGCTCAACCGCCTGGCGGCCTTCGGCATCATCATCGGGCTGATCGGATACGTCGCCTGGGTCTGGGCCCAGCCGCGTAGCGTCGGCCGCGGGCCGTGGAGCGTCACCTTGCCGGGCGGCCCGCTGACGCTGCTGCAGATCGCGATCGGCATCGTCGATCTCGGCTTCTGCGCGCTGGCGATGTACGTGCTGGTGCCGGACGAACCCGATGTCGGCTTTGTCGTCGTCGCGGTCATTTTCGTCTCGGCGACGCTGTTGGGTTTCGCCAGCCATTCGCCCGGCGGGCTCGGCGTGTTCGACGCCGCCATGCTGGTCGGCCTGTGGCAGATGGACCGGGAGGAACTGCTGGCGGGGATGCTGCTGTTCCGTCTCCTCTACTATATTGCTCCCTTTGTCATATCTGTAATCTTGCTGACGCTTCGGGAAATTATCCTTGGCGCGCGAATCAAGCGCCAGCGCCGGTCAAAGCCCGGTTCTGACGCCGAGCCGAGACACGAGGCGGTCTATGTGCGCGAGCGTGGAGACGGTGGCGCCTGACGACACGGCCCGGAGGTGTTCCAGCGTCGCGAGGAAGCACCCGTTGAACCGAGGGAAGAAGCCGGCGCGATGGCGATAGACGATTCCAGTTCTTCCTCTTTCTTTGCCCCGTGGCCGGACCGGCTGCGGCATTCGGCCATCATCCTGATCGCCGCCGGGCTTGCGCTTTGCGCCCTTGTGATATTGGCCGATCTCTCGCTGGCACGTGCGGTGGCGGTCTTCATCTGCATCGCGGCCGCAGCCCTGGTGCCGTGGCGGCTGCACAATGCGGTCGCTGCCCGCGAGGATGTCCGCGCCGTCAGCCCGGTCGAGTCGGCAGCCGTCAGCGCGGTGGTGGCCGGCATGCCGGACCCCGCCGTCCTGCTCGATCGCGCCGGCCGCGTCCTGCACCTCAACGCCGCCGCCGCCCAGCTCGCGCCGGCGCTGCGCAAGAACGAGCTGGCGCAGTTTGCGCTGCGCTCGCCCGAAATCATCACCGCACTGCGCGAGGCGATCGCGACCAGCGAGCCGCGCCGGGCGACCTATCTCGACCAGGTGCCGGTCGATCGCTGGATGGAGCTCATCATCACCCCGGTGCCGGTGCCGACCCTGTTCGGCGGCACCGAGAAGTGCATGCTGATGACGTTCCACGACCAGACGCCGCTGCGCCGGGTCGAGGAGATGCGCGCCGATTTCGTCGCCAATGCCAGCCACGAACTGCGTACGCCGCTTGCCGCGCTGTCGGGCTTCATCGATACGCTGCAGGGCCCGGCGAGGGACGACGCCAAGGCGCGCGAGCGGTTCCTCGGCATCATGCATACGCAGGCGACACGGATGGCGCGGCTGATCGACGACCTGCTGTCGCTGTCCCGGGTCGAATTGTCGGCCCATGTCCGCCCCGATGCGTCCGTCGATATCGTTCCGATCCTGCGCCAGGTCGTCGACGGGCTGGAGCCGCTGGCCCGGGAACGCCAGGTCGCCATCGAAATCGAACTGCCGGAGGCGCCGGTGACGATCGCGGGCGACCGCGAGGAACTGCTGCGGCTGTTCGAAAACCTGATCGAGAATGCGCTCAAATATGGCGCCTCCGGCGGGCGGGTAATCGTTTCCCTGATCCGGGCTGCCTCTGGCGAGGGGGCGCCGGAAGTCCGGGTCATGGTCAGGGATTTCGGGCCCGGGATTGCCCCGGAACACCTGCCGCGGCTGACCGAGCGCTTCTACCGGGTCGATGTCGGCGACAGCCGCGCGCAGGGCGGAACCGGGCTCGGATTATCCTTGGTGAAACACATCCTTAACCGCCATCGCGGCCGCCTCGTGATCGAAAGCGTGCCCCGGAAAGGGGCAACCTTTACCGCCTGTTTTCCCCAGGCAAAACCCCTCGCATCCGATCAAACCTGAGCGTTTTCAACCGCTTGTCGCTGTCATCCAACTGTCATCCAACCTTCGTAAAAGCTCTATCGACCGCACCTAAACGGGCGGGGTGAGCGCGATCGGGCGCACCGGGCGCTTCGCTCACAAAGATGGAGACCAACCATGAATTTCATCAAGGATATCGTCGCTGCCGGCCTGGTTGCCGCATCGACGTCGGCTTTCGCTGCCGACATCACCGGCGCGGGCGCCACGTTCCCGTTCCCGCTCTATTCCAAGTGGGCCGACGCCTACAAGAAGGAGACCGGCAACGGCCTGAACTACCAGTCGATCGGTTCCGGCGCGGGCATCAAGCAGATCCAGGCCAAGACCGTGACCTTCGGAGCGAGCGACATGCCGCTCAAGCCGGAGCAGCTCGAAAAGGACGGCATGATCCAGTGGCCGCAAGCCATGGGTGCTCTGGTGCCCGTCGTAAACCTCGAAGGCATCAAGCCGGGTGAGCTGGTATTCTCGGGCGAACTGCTCGGCGACATCTACCTCGGCAAGGTCAAGAAGTGGGACGATCCCGCCATTGCCAAGCTCAATCCGAAGGTGAAGCTGCCGAGCGATGCGATCACCGTCGTTCGGCGTTCGGACGGCTCCGGCACCACGTTCATCTGGACCGACTACCTCTCCAAGGTCAACGCCGAGTGGAAGACCAAGGTCGGTGCTGGTACCGCCGTGGAGTGGCCGACGGGCGTTGGCGCCAAGGGTAACGAAGGCGTCGCCGGCAATGTCAGCCAGACCAAGAATTCGATCGGTTATGTCGAATATGCCTATGCCAAGCAGAACAAGCTGACCTACGGCGCGGTGATCAACAAGGCTGGCAAGCCCGTGCAGCCGACCATCCAGGCGTTCCAGGCGGCTGCGTCGAACGCCGACTGGGCGGGTGCGAAGAACTACTTCGTGATCCTGACCGACCAGCCGGGCGAAGCCTCCTGGCCGATCACCGGTGCGACCTTCATCCTGATGCACAAGGATCCCACCGACAAGGCGGCCGCCAAGGAAGCCATCAAGTTCTTCACCTGGGCTTTCGAGAAGGGCGACAAGATGGCCGAGGAACTCGACTACATCCCGATGCCGGATTCGGTGGTCAAGATGATCGAGAAGACCTGGTCCGCCGACATCAAGAGCTGAGCCTGAAGTGGGACTTGCTCGCGCTCTGTCATTCCGGGGCGCGAGCAAAGCGAGCGAACCCGGAATCCCGAGATTCCGGGTCTGGTCCTTCGGACCATCCCGGAATGACGCGGGGCAAATCGTCAGCAAGATCGCTCGAAGCGGAAGCGACATTTTTCCAGCGTTGCAGTAAATACAGGGGATTGAGCGTGGCAGAAATGGCGGTTCAGAGCGACGTGATGAATGCGGCCGGACCCTACGATCGTGCGCGGGCCCTCTCAGCCTTCAAGTTTGGCGACGTCACTTTCTACTGGATCACGCGCGCCTGCGCGATCTCGGTGCTCCTCATCCTCGGCGGCATCATCCTGTCGCTGATCGTTGGCGCCTGGCCCGCGATCCGGGAGTACGGCGCGGCGTTCCTGTGGACGCAGCGCTGGGCGCCGTCAGCCGATCCGCCCGTACTCGGCGCGCTCGGTCCGATCTACGGCACGCTGGTCACGTCGGTGATCGCGATGATGATCGCCATTCCGGTCGGCCTCGGGATTGCGGTGTTCCTCACCGAGATCTGCCCGCTCTGGCTGCGCCGGCCGATTGGCCTCGCGATCGAACTGCTCGCAGGGATTCCCTCGATCATCTACGGCATGTGGGGCTTCTTCGTTCTGGGGCCGTTTTTGGCTGACAGCTTTCAGCCGTTCATGATCAGCGTCTTCGACGGCGTTCCCGTGCTGGGCACGATCTTCGCCGGCCCGCCGTCCTATCTCAGCCTGTTCAACGCCTCGCTGATCCTCGCCATCATGGTGCTGCCCTTCATCACCGCGATCTCGGTCGACGTCTTCAAGACGGTGCCGCCGGTCCTGAAGGAAGCCGCCTACGGCATCGGCTGCACCACCTGGGAAGTCGTCCGCAACGTCGTCATCCCATACACCCGCGTCGGCGTCATCGGCGGCATCATGCTGGCGCTTGGCCGCGCGCTGGGCGAGACCATGGCGGTCACCTTCATCATCGGCAACTCGTTCAAGATCCAGTCCTCGATCTTCGCGCCGGGCACCACGATCTCGGCGGCGATCGCCTCCGAATTCGCCGAGAGCGACGGCCTGCACCAGTCCGGCCTGATCCTGCTCGGCCTCCTGCTGTTCGTGCTGACGTTCTTCGTCCTCGCTGCCGCGCGGCTGATGCTGATGCGGCTGGAAAAGAAGGCGGGCAACTGACATGAACCCGATTTACGCCGCCCGCCGCCGCAACAATATCATCATCAAGTTCCTGTGCCTGGGGGCTGCTGCGTTCGGCGTCACCTGGCTCGCGCTGATCCTGTTCACGCTGTTCTACAACGGCCTTTCCGGCATCAATCTCGCCGTCTTCACCCAGGATACCCCGCCGCCGGGATCGACCGACGGCGGACTGCGCAACGCCATCGTCGGTTCGATCATGATGACCGTGATCGGCGTCGGCATCGGCGCGCCGCTGGGGCTGTTTGCCGGAACGTACCTTGCCGAATACGGCAAGCACGACAAGCTCACTTCGGTGATCCGCTTCATCAACGACATCCTGCTGAGCGCACCCTCGATCATCATCGGCCTGTTCATCTACGGCGCCATCGTGGTGCCGATGGGCGGCTTCTCGGCCTTCGCCGGCGCACTGGCGCTCGCCGTGATCGTGATCCCGGTGGTGGTCCGCACCACCGAGGACATGCTGGGACTGGTGCCCAATCCGTTGCGCGAGGCGGCGTCTGCGCTCGGCATGCCGCGCTCGCTCGTCATCAAGCGGATTGCCTATCGCGCGGCGCGTGCCGGCCTCATCACCGGCGTGCTGCTGGCGACCGCCCGCGTCGCCGGCGAGACTGCGCCATTGCTGTTCACCGCGCTCTCGAACCAGTTCTTCAGCCTCGACATGACGAGGACGATGGCGAACCTTCCGGTCACCATCAACAACTTCGTCCAGAGCCCCTATGCCTACTGGAAGCAGCTCGCCTGGGCCGGCGCCCTGCTGATCACGCTCACCGTACTTGCCCTTAACATTGGCGCGCGCATCCTCGGCGCCGAGAGGACATCCAAATGAACGATCTCTCCGTATCCGTGAGTAATGCGAGCGGCCCCGCCGCGCCGGTGACCTTGCCGGAAGCCGCGCCAAAGGTGACGGCGCGCAATCTCAACTTCTATTATGGCGAGCACCATGCGCTGAAGAACATCAACCTCACGCTCGGTACCAATCGCGTCACCGCCTTCATTGGCCCGTCCGGCTGCGGCAAGTCCACCCTGCTGCGGATCTTCAACCGGATGTACGACCTCTATCCCGGCCAGCGCGCGACCGGCCAGCTCATGCTCGACCAGACCAACATCCTCGACCCCAAGCTCGACCTCAATTTGCTGCGCGCCCGCGTCGGCATGGTGTTCCAGAAGCCGACGCCGTTCCCGATGACGATCTACGAAAACATCGCGTTCGGCATCCGCCTCTACGAGAAGATCTCCAAGTCGGAGATGGACGGCCGGGTCGAGAAGGCGCTGCGCGGCGGCGCGCTGTGGAACGAGGTCAAGGACAAGCTCAATGCGAGCGGGCTGTCGCTGTCCGGCGGCCAGCAGCAGCGGCTCTGCATCGCCCGCACCGTTGCGGTGCGGCCCGAAGTGATCCTGTTCGACGAACCCTGCTCGGCGCTGGACCCGATCTCGACCGCCAAGGTCGAAGAGCTGATCCAGGAACTGGCGGAGGACTACACCATCGCCATCGTCACCCATAACATGCAGCAGGCGGCGCGCGTCTCCGACAAGACCGCGTTCATGTATCTCGGCGAACTGGTCGAGTTCGACGACACCAACAAGATTTTCACCTCGCCGAGCGATCGACGTACCCAGGACTACATCACCGGCCGGTTCGGCTAAGCGCACGCCGCGAGGAGATTGACATGGCTTCAGAACATACCGCCAAGGCGTTCGACAGCGATCTTCAGGAACTGACCCGCCTCGTCGCCGAGATGGGCGGGCTGGTCGAACGCATGATCACCGAATCCGTCGACGCGCTGGTCCGCCGCGACGTCGCGCTCGGCAAGCGCGTCGTCGCCGCCGACCTCGAGATCGACCGCCTGCAGCATGCGATCGAGGAACGCGCGGTGCTGACCATCGCGCGGCGCCAGCCGATGGCGATCGACCTGCGCGAGATCGTCGGCGCCATGCGCGTCGCCACCGACCTGGAGCGGATCGGCGACCTCGCCAAGAACATGGGCAAACGTGTTGCCGCGCTGGAGAACGATTTCCAGCCGCTGAAGCTGATCCGCGGACTGGAGCACATGACCGATCTGGTGCAGTCGCAGGTGAAGTCGGTGCTCGACGCCTACGCGGCGCACGACCTGCCGGCGGCGATGGCGGTCTGGAAGGGCGACGAGGAAGTCGACGCCATCTGCACCTCGCTGTTCCGCGAACTGCTCACCTACATGATGGAAGATCCGCGCAACATCTCGTTCTGCATCCATCTGATGTTCTGCGCCAAGAACATCGAGCGGATCGGCGATCACGCCACCAACATCGCCGAAACCGTTTTCTACATGATCGAAGGCCAGCAGATGCTCGACAAGCGCCCGAAGGGCGACACGACGGCGTTTGCGACCACGGTCCCCGGGAACTAAGTACTTGGAAGAGGCTGAAGCAATATGAGCGCGCGCATTATGGTGGTCGAAGACGAGGAAGCGCTGACTACGCTGTTGCGCTACAACCTCGACGCCGAAGGCTATGATGTCGAAACCGTCGGCCGCGGCGACGACGCCGATACCAGGCTGAAGGAGCGGGTGCCCGATCTCGTCGTGCTCGACTGGATGCTGCCGGGCCTGTCCGGCATCGAACTGTGCCGCCGCCTGCGGGCGCGGCCGGAGACGCGACAGCTGCCGATCATCATGCTGACCGCGCGCGGCGAGGAGAGCGAGCGCATCAGGGGTCTGGCGACCGGTGCCGACGACTACATCGTCAAGCCGTTCTCGGTGCCGGAATTGCTGGCGCGGGTGAAGGGCCTGTTGCGGCGGGCAAGCCCCGAGCGTCTCGCCACCGTGCTGACCTATGGCGATATCGAACTCGACCGCGAGAAACGTCGCGTCGCGCGTTCGGGCCGCTCGATCGATCTCGGCCCGACCGAATATCGTCTGCTGGAGTTCTTCCTGGAGCATCCCGGCCGCGTGTTCAGCCGCGAGCAATTGCTCGACAGCGTCTGGGGCCGTGACATCTACATCGACGAGCGAACCGTCGACGTGCATATTGGACGCCTGCGCAAGCTGCTGAACCCCGGCCGCGAACAGGACCCGATCCGCACCGTCCGCGGCGCCGGCTACGCGCTGGACGATCGCTTCGCGAAGGCGGAGTAGTGGAGCAGCAAAACTCCGCCGTTGTCCCGGCCTTGAGCCGGGACCCATAGTTACAAATCTCGATTGTGAAGTGCGCTGGAGCCCCAGCGAGGTCTAACCACAAACACCGGTGGTTATGGGTCCCGGCCCCCGTGCGCAATTGCGCACTAGGCCGCGACGACAAACGTTGAGATGTCTTGCTCCGCTTACCGCGTCTGCTTCGGCGGCTGCCTGCGCCGATCAGCGGCCGGCTGATAGGCGACGCGCGAGTGATGCGCGCAGTAGGGCAGGCCGGTGAGCGCCTTGCCGCCGCAGAAGAAGAACTCGGGGCTCGAGGGATCGCCGACGGGCCAGTGGCAGGTGGCCTCGTTCAATTCCAAGAGCGACAGACGCTGGCTCATCGGCACCACGTTGTCGAAGGCGATCGGATCGGGCTCCAGCTCGACCTCGAAGGCGTGCGCAAGTGCGGTGTTGCCGCGCGAGACCGGGCGCGACACCCGCATCATGTGCTGCGCAGGGCGCGCCTTGCGCTGCCGCGGCGCTGCCGAGGAGGGGCTCTTGGCGCGGCCGGACAGGCCCAGCCGGTGCACCTTGCCGATCACCGCGTTCCGGGTGACATTTCCGAGTTCCGCCGCGATCTGGCTGGCCGAGAGCCCGGCCTCCCAGAGCTTTTTCAGTTGCTCGACGCGATCGTCGGACCAGGTCAATACCGTCATCGCATTCTTCCCTTCGCATCGCGCCGGCCAATCGGGGCGGCGCTGGAGACGTCTTTCGGTGTCAAATTGACGACGCCGTTGGTCTCAAAAATCCCTGCGGTCAGAATCCCTTAGCCCTCGCCGGGCGCGAATTTTGCGCCCGAACGTTTACGCTCTACAAAATGTACTATTGGGATTCAGAACCGCTGCACGAGATGTCGTACCCGACAGCCGAAAAACTACAATATGGCGGGACTCGGGCGCAAGAGTCCGCGCCGATGCGTCCACATGTTCCGGCATCTCTGTATTGCAGTGCGTGTTTTGCACCACACCGCAATCCTACGGAATTAGCCTTTGTCGCGCTGCAGGAAGGCCGCTTCCGGTGCTGGAAATGCAGGCTCGTGGCGTGTTGACAGCGACCGCCGCCCACATAGAATACCTCTCACGTGCCGCCCTTAAGAGGCGGCACGTTTCGTTTTCGCAAGACCGGCTGCTGCCGCGTTCGCGCCAATGCTCGCGCGTTCCGTAGCCGGTCAGAACCTCAGTGATTGCCATGACCAATAGCGCCACGTCGCATCTGCTCCCCGTCTTTGCCAGGGTCGATCTCGGCTTCGAGCGCGGCGAGGGCGCCTGGCTGATCGCAACCAATGGCGAGCGCTACCTCGACTTCACCTCGGGCGTCGCGGTCAACGCCTTGGGCCATTGTCATCCGCATCTGGTGGCGGCGCTGCAGGAGCAGGCCACGAAACTCTGGCACATGTCCAACCTGTTCAAGTCGCCCGACGGCGACAGGCTGGCGGCGCGGCTGTGCGAGCAGAGCTTTGCCGATTTCGTGTTCTTCTGTAACTCCGGCGCGGAAGCGATGGAGTGCGCCATCAAGGTCGCGCGCCGCTATCACGCCGCCAAGGGCCATCCCGAGCGCTATCGTCTTGTCACCTTCGAGGGCGCCTTCCATGGCCGCACGCTGGGCACGCTCGCCGCGACCGGCTCGGCAAAATACCTCGAAGGTTTCGGGCCGCCGCTCGATGGCTTCGACCAGGTACCGCATGGCGATCTCGAAGCGGTCAAGAAGGCCATCGGTCCGCAGACCGCGGCCATCCTGATCGAGCCGGTGCAGGGCGAGGGCGGCGTGCGCTCGGCGCCGAACGCGTTCTTCAAGGCGCTCCGCCAGTTGTGCGATGACAACGGCCTGCTGCTGATCTTCGACGAGGTGCAGACCGGCATGGGCCGCACCGGCGACCTGTTTGCCTACAAACGTCTCGGCGTCACGCCGGACATCATGTCGCTTGCAAAGGCCCTCGGCGGCGGATTCCCGATCGGCGCCTGTCTGGCCACCGCGGAAGCCGCATCCGGCATGACGCCGGGCTCGCATGGTTCCACCTTCGGCGGCAATCCACTGGCGGTTGCCGCTGCCAACGCCGTGCTCGACGTGATGCTCAAGCCCGGCTTCTTCGACCACGTGCAGAAGATGTCGCTGCTGCTCAAGCAGAAGCTCGCCTCCGTCGTCGACCGCTATCCCGCCGTGCTCTCCGAAGTGCGCGGCGAAGGCCTTCTGGTGGGCGTCAAGGCCGTGGTGCCGTCGGGCGATCTGGTCAACGCGCTGCGCGACCAGAAGCTTCTCACCGTCGGCGCCGGCGATAACGTCGTGCGCTTCCTCGCGCCCCTGATCGTCAACGAGGCCGAGGTCGAGCAATCCGTGCAGATGCTCGAGAACGCCTGCGTGGCGCTGGCTGCCGGACAAAAGAAGAAGGCGGCGGGGTGATGAGCAAGTCCCTCCGCCACTTCCTCGATATCAGCGAGCTGCCGCCGACAGAGCTGCGCAACATGCTAGCCGCCAGCATCGCCATGAAGGCGAAGCTGAAGGCGCACGAAAAGGTCAAGAAGCCGCTCGAAGGCAAGACGCTGGCGATGATCTTCGAGAGGCCCTCGACCCGCACGCGGGTGTCGTTCGACGTCGGCATGCGCCAGCTCGGCGGCGAGGCAATCATGCTGACCGGCGCGGAGATGCAGCTCGGCCGCGGCGAGACCATCGCCGATACCGCGCGCGTGCTCTCACGCTACGTCGATGCGATCATGATCCGCATTCTCAACCATGATGCGCTGCTGGAGCTCGCCGCGCACGCCACCGTGCCCGTCATCAACGGGCTGACGCGGCGCTCGCACCCCTGCCAGGTGATGGCCGACCTGATGACCTTCGAGGAGCATCGCGGGCCGATCGAAGGCCGCACCGTGGCCTGGACCGGCGACGACAACAACGTGCTGGCGTCGTGGGCGCATGCGGCGGAGCGTTTCAAGTTCCAGCTCAATGTCGCAACCCCGCCGCAGCTCGCGCCGAACAAGGCGATGAAGGACTGGATCAAGGCCACGCAAGCCCCGATCGTGCTCGGCACCGATCCCGAAGCCGCGGTCCGCGGCGCCGATTGCGTCGTCACCGACACCTGGGTCTCGATGGGCGACAAGGACGGCGAACACCGTCACAACGTGCTCAAGCCCTACCAGGTCAATGCCAAGCTGATGTCGCTGGCGAAGCCTGATGCGCTCTTCATGCATTGCCTGCCGGCGCATCGCGGCGATGAAGTCACCGACGAGGTGATCGACGGTCCGCAGTCGGTCGTGTTCGACGAAGCCGAAAACCGTCTCCACGCGCAAAAGGGCATTCTGGCGTGGTGCTTTAACGAAGTGGCGTAGCGCTCTCCGTCGTCCCTGCGAACGCAGGGACCCATACCGCATGATCTCTCGATAAGGCGCTGTGGCAGACGCACTGCGCTACAATTAAAGCCTGTGGTTATGGGTCCCTGCGTTTGCAGGGACGACGTGTGGAGATAGATTCGCCACTCTCAAACCCCTTCCATTTTGCTTTCCGAGCCCCCAGATAACCCGCCATGGTCTCAGAATCCCCCGATATGAAAATCACGACCGAGGCGCCCGTGCGCGCGCCCTCGTCCGTTCCCGTCGATGATGCGGTGCTGCCGTTCGAGGTCGATGCGCTCGATCTGCGCGGCCGGCTGACCCGGCTCGGCCCTGCGCTCGACGACATCCTGACCAAGCATGATTATCCCGCGCCGGTCGGCAAGCTGCTCGGCGAGGCGATCGTGCTGGCGACGCTGCTCGGCTCGGCGCTGAAATTCGACGGCCGCTTCATCATGCAGACGCAGACCGACGGCCCGGTGTCGTTCCTGATCGTGGATTTCCAGGCGCCCGATCGCCTGCGCGCCTATGCGCGCTACGATGTCAGGCGCTTGAAGGACGGCCAGGATTCCGGCGCGCTGCTCGGCAAGGGTCATCTTGCGATGACCATCGATCAGGGACCGGACATGAGCCGCTATCAGGGTTTGGTGGCGCTCGACGGCGGCAATCTCGAAGATGCCGCGCATGAATACTTCCTGCGCTCCGAACAGATCCCGACAAGGGTGCGGCTCGCGGTCGGCGAGGAATGGCGTGGCGGCGACGGTAGCGGTCCGAAACACCGCTGGCGTGCCGGCGGCATGCTGCTGCAATTCCTGCCCAAGGCGCCGGAGCGGGCGCGGCAGGCCGACCTGCATCCGGGCGATGCGCCCGATGGCGCGGTGACGCATGAGGTCGCCGAGGACGACGCATGGGTCGAGGGCCAGTCGCTGATCGGCACCGTCGAGGATGTCGAACTGATCGATCCGGACCTGTCGGGCGAGCGCCTGCTGTACCGGCTGTTCCACGAACGCGGCGTGCGGGTGTTCCAGCCGCTGCCGCTGCGCGCGCAATGCTCGTGCTCGCGCGATGCGGTGTCATCGATGCTGAAAAGCTTTGCCGCCAAGGACCGCGCCGAGATGGTGAAGGACGGCAAGGTGATCGTGACCTGCGAGTTCTGCTCTTCGGTCTACCAGTTCACGCCGCACGAAGCAGGCGTGGAAGAGTAGGGCGTCTTCTCGTCGCTTCGTAGGGTGGGCAAAGCGCAGCGTGCCCACCATTGCGAGCAGTGCGCTTGATGGTGGGCACGCTTGCGCTTTGCCCACCCTACGCAGATGCGTCGTTTTCCTGCGCAACAACGAAGTTTGCATCTCCCTGCGACACATCAACACGACGGGCAAATCAGTCAAAAACCTGTCTACCCCATCGCGCAAAAATATTCGGCTCGCGCCGTCGGGCAAATCAGCGGCATAATTCCGCGCGTCTCACCCGTTACGAGGGGCGGCTCGCGATCGTCACGAACGCGCGGTGAGATGCGGTGGACGCGGATTGCGCAATAGACGAGCGCGCATGACGCGTACGGCGAAGTCGTGTGGTCCTGACGT
>JAEWHP010000039.1 GCA_023387735.1 Pseudomonadota bacterium
GCGCACCGCGGTCCAGCGTGGCGACGTCGCGACCGAGGATTTCGATGGTGCCCGCCTGCGGCGGCGCCAGGTCCAGGATCTGGTGCAGCGTGGTGGATTTGCCGGACCCCGACTCGCCGACGATGCCCAGCGTGCGGCCCTGCCGCAGTGCGAAGCTGACACCGTCGACCGCGCGGACCTCGCCGATGCGGCGCCGCAGCACCACGCCCTTGGTCAGCGGATAGGTCTTGGTCAGGTCGGTGACACGGACGACGACGGCGTCGTCGGGCGCCGCGGACTCGGTGGGCGGGGCCGTCGACACTCCGTAGATCTCGGCGGCACTGCGCCCGGCCACCAGTTCGTGGCGGATGCAGGCCACCCGGTGGCCGGTGCCGACGATGTCCAGTTCAGGTTCGGCGGAACGGCATTCGTCGACCGCCAGCGGGCAGCGCGGGGCGAACGGGCAGCCCTTCGGCAGGGCCGCCATCGCAGGCGGCGCGCCCGGGATGGGCACCAGGCGGGTGCCCTGGGTGGCGTCCAGCCGGGGTGCGGAGCCCAGCAGCCCGGCGGTGTAGGGCATCCGGCGCCGGTGGTACAGGTCGGCCACGGGTGCGGTCTCGACGGCCCGCCCGGCGTACATCACCAGCGCGCGGTCGGCGAACTCGGCGACCACCCCGAGGTCGTGGGTGATGATCAGCACGCCGGCGCCGGTCGCGTCGCGCGCGGTGCGCAGCACGTCGAGGATCTGCGCCTGCACCGTGACGTCGAGCGCGGTGGTGGGCTCATCGCAGATCAGCAGGTCAGGATCATTGGCGATCGCGATCGCGATGACCACCCGCTGGCGTTCCCCGCCGGAGAGCTCGTGGGGAAAGGCGCGGGCGCGCTGCGCGGGCTGTCCGATGCCGACGAGCTCGAGCAGTTCGACCGCGCGGGCGCGGGCCGTCTTGGCGTCGACGCCGCGCTGATGGATGCGGATGGCCTCGGCGATCTGGTCGCCGACGGTGTACACCGGCGTCAGCGCCGACATCGGGTCCTGGAACACCGTGCCGATCCGGGCGCCCCGGATGCGTGACATCTGCCGGTCGTCCAGGCCGAGCAGTTCGTCACCGCCCAGCCGCACCGACCCGGACACCTCGGCGTATTCGGGCAGCAATCCGACCACGGCCATCGCGCCCGCGGACTTGCCCGCGCCGGACTCGCCGACCAGCGCGACGACCTCACCGGCGTCCACGTGATAGGTCAGGCCGCGCACCGCCGGGACCGTCTCGGTGTCCGTCGGGAACGTCACCGCCAGATCCCGCACCTCGAGCAGGCTCATGCGGCGGCCCGCCTGCGCCGGCGCGCCGGCCGCACCCCGGGATCGAGCGCGTCGCGCAGCCCGTCGCCGGCCAGATTGGCGCAGAACACGATCAGCACCAGCACCCCGGCCGGGAACAGGAACACCCACGGGAACGTCGTCACCGATCGGGTGCCGTCGGCGATCAGGGTGCCCAGCGATACGTCCGGCGGCTGTACCCCGAACCCGAGGAAGCTCAGGCTGGTCTCGGCCAGCACCGCGAGCCCGACGTTGAGCGTGGTGTCGATGATCAGGATCGACGCGACGTTGGGCATCACGTGCCGGACGATGATCCGCCAATTGCTCACGCCCATATAGCGTGCCGCGGTGACGAATTCGCGCTCCCGCAGGCTCAGCGTGAGGCCTCGCACGATACGGGCGCTGATCATCCAGCTGAACGCCGACAACAGCAGGATCAGCCACAGGATGGTGCCGGAATCGCGGGTGCGGGGGGTCACGATCGCGATCAGCAGGAAGCTGGGCACCACCAGAAGCAGGTCGACGATCCACATCAGCACCGAACTGCGCCACGCACCGAAGTAGCCGGCGATCGCGCCCGCCGTCGCGGCGATCACCGTCGACAGGACCGCCACGCACACCCCGATCAGCATCGACTTCTGCATGCCGCGCAGCGTCTGCGCCAGGATGTCCTGGCCCAGCGCGTTGGTGCCGAACCAGTGCGTCGTGGTCGGCGGTTGCTGCAGCGCGTAGTAGTCGAGGTCGGTGTGCGAGAACGGCAACAGCGGCGGCAGCGCGTAGCAGCCGACGAACAGCGCCATCAGGATCACCAGCGACACCACCGCGGGCCGGTTGCGCAGGAAGCGCCGCCACACCAGCGCGCGCCGCGAGGCGAATTCGGGCTCGGTCATGACACCCGCACTCGCGGGTCGAGTGCGGCGTACAGCACGTCCGACAGCAGCCCGGCCAGCAGCACCGTCGCACCGGTGAACACCGTGATCGCGGCGATGATGTTGGTGTCCTGCGTGGCGATGCCCTGCACCACCCACTCACCCATGCCGTGCCAGCCGAAGATCTTCTCCACGAACACCGCGCCGGTGACCAGACCCGCGACGGTGTAGGCGAACAGCGTCGCCATCGGGATCAGCGCGGTGCGCAGGCCGTGTTTGAACAGCGCGCGCCTGCGGGTCAGGCCCTTGGCCCGTGCGGTGCGGATGTAGTCCTGGCTCAGCACATCGAGCATCGCGTTGCGCTGGTAGCGACTGAAACCCGCGATGCCGCCGAGCGCCAGGGTCAGCGTCGGCAGCACCAGGTGCTGCAACCGGTCGACGAA
>JAEWHP010000008.1 GCA_023387735.1 Pseudomonadota bacterium
ATCGTAGTCGGGTGTGCACCGGCGCTGATCATCTTGGATTTTCCCATTGGTGAAAAAGCATGAAGGATTGTCGCCGTATCCTCACTCATCAACCCGATAGCCAGCGCAACACGCATCGCGTTGGCCGCCGCTTCCGACATATCGACAGGTACCACCACACGATTGTAGTTTCGCTGCGCCTCATTGTTGACCATGAGGACTGGATATCGGCCTCCTCGAACAACACGTTCAATGGTCGTGCCAACGAACATATCGAGCAGGACCTGCTTGCGATGTTGTCCCATCACAATGAGTTCTGGGCCCACGGATTCAGCAGTTCGCAATATACCACCGAAAGCATGCCCTGTTGTCACTATTGGATTGCAGCGAACTCCCCTCAGCTCAGGCATGGAAGCGACCTGCTCCACCAACAGACGGGTAGCCTCGCGCTTTTCCATACGAACGAGGTCCTCAGGCTGGTCTTCGTCCACCACGTGGAGAATGTGCAGCTGTGCTTTGCCAGCCTGCGCCAGCAGGCCGGCCTGTCGCAAGGCGCGGTTCGAACGGATGGAGAAGTCAGTCGCAATAAGGATGTTCATTTCAAAACCTCGTGAAAATGGAGCCGCAAACAAAGCCCCTGCTTCACGAGGGACTAGATGGGACTTCGAATATCCGGGAGTGCGCACGCAAAGCGGCGCAAACCCGGGTCACGAGCGGGCTTGGCGATACTCCGAACTGCAAAAACGCAGGCTGGTACGCTGATCCAACATGATGTTCATATATGCCTAGCAGCTGCGAAACAAAGGCAGCTGTGGATTTTTGCCGCATACCTGCGGCATCCCGTGCAAGCCTTTCTGTCGCGGTCGTTGTCTAATACAAGTCGCATCCCCCTTCTGCGTGATGTCGTGGGGCGGTGAGCCATATTTTTCGCGCCAAGCGCGAGCAACTCAAGATGCCTTCAGTTCGCGGCGCGGCAGCTCGTCCCATTGCCCAATGTCGGTCAGATGGTCATCCGTTTCGCTTTCTCTGATGAAAAACGCGCCGTTCGAGTCACAGGGATAGCTTTGCGTTCGTGGCGAAGGCGGGAGCCTACCGGAAGGTCCGGACGCCCCGCCTAAGTCATCTCAAGATAAATTTCAGGTTTGGCCGCGGCTGCAGTCAGAGGCGGCCGCGACTATTTTTTGGGTGAATCGATTACCTGCCGGTCTTCGGACACGGCAAGCACGCTGATGCACCGAGTCGCGCTGCTGGGAGTTTGAAATTCGATCCTTTGGCCCGCCGACAGACCGATAAGTGCTGCCCCAACGGGAGTGAGAATCGAGATACGATTGAATTCGATGTCCGCTTCGTGAGGATAAACCAAGAAGACATCACGAGTAATGCCCGTCCCCTCGTCGCGGTAAGTCACTTTCGATCCCATCCGGATCGCACCGTGCAGGTCTTCTTCATTGGCGACCGTCGTGGCCCGTTCCATTTCGCGAGCAAGAAAGTTAGCGACATGGGGAAACAGTTCCATGCACGAACTGGCAAGTGCACTTACGCGGTGCAACTCCTCTTCCGTGATTCGAATGGCCGGCGGCAAAACCGCTCCCTTGCGAACGTTATTCACCTTCATATTGGTCACCGTTATTCTCATTATGCTGCAGTTGGGCCGGAACCATCGTCGAACGGCATTTCCACTTTGGCCGTCCCGGTCCGGAATAAAGGGATCACGTTTGGCGCCGATCGGCTTACGTCCTGCACTTTTACGAGGTTGCGGCACCCGGCTAGGAGGAAGGGCATCTCATCGCCCACCTTCAGACCAAGCAGAGCGGCCCCTAGCGACGAAAGGACTGGGATGCGCAGCGAGGTCGACGGGCGCTCTTCAGGCCACACCAGTTGCACGGTTCTCGGCGGAAATCCCCAATTGATCCAGTAAGTGACCCATGAGCCGACAGTGACCCGCGATCGAGCGTCATTCGACTCATCAGCCAGGATCTCCGCTCGGCTGATTTCGCCCAAAAGGAAGATAGCGTCCATATCACCCTTTTCTGCGGCGATGCGCGCTAGTCGTTCGAGGCGGGGATAATCAGACGAAGTCAACGCGATTCTAGGAAGACGCGGCACGGCACGCTCCTTCTGTTCCGAGACAGGCTCTCCCAAAGGGGAGATAACAGTGCTGTGGGAAAACAGTCCGGACGGCGCGACGAACCGTCCGGCTAATCGCCTGCGTGGAGGCGACCGGCGTGCAGACCATGACGCGCAATGCGCGGATCGATTTCGACAACGTAGGTCATGATGCAGGAAGTATAGTCAGGAGTTATCTCCGCAGCATGTGACGAAACGGCGCAGTACCCGAGTAGTTTGCGTCAGCCGCGTGCTGGACCAGCTTGTTGTCACTCCGCAGCCAACCGATCGGGTGCCTTTCGAGGGGTACGACCGATTAAACTAGAATGCAGCCACTTCGACCGGGCCTTCACATATACATCGAACCAATTGATCTACCGCCTCATTCGATCGCGCACGATCGCCTAACTTGGGTCGGATTGCCGCGGCCGAAGTCCTTCCCTAGCGGCCCGGCATAGCGCCGTCGTCAGAACCCCATCACTGCGGTGTAACCTGCAGCCTTGCCGACACCGGCCTACCGTTTCACGTCTTGAGAACCAGCCGGACCCCGGCGCGCGCAAACGCGGATTATGACTTGCAGCCAAACTCGATGGAGCTGGCTCTTCTCGATGACCAGAAAAACGTCATCACGGTTTCCAGATCGACGGCCTCAGGCAATACTCAGGTCCGCACGCTGATGCTTAAAGTTGCCGGCACCCAGCTCAGGTTTCGTTGCCCGAAAGCCACCCAGGCCCACAGAGGGTCGGCCACGGCTGCTACAATCTCGGGATGCCCGATGATCAGTTTTTGGCGCTGCGATGCAGCTCCGCCGATTGAGTTCGCTACTTCGGTCGGGCTTGCCCGGTAGGGGAGCGGCTCGTCAGGAGACGTGGAAGCAACCCACGAGCCTTGCCGCGCTCTTCAAATCGCCTCCGGCGTGGGCGGCGAAGCCCCTTTGATGAAAAATTACAATCCCCCCGCAGAATACGCTATGAGCTGCTCTTCATAACTGGAATGCGCGTGTCATGGCCCGTATCGATGAGAAACTTGAACCCATACTAGCAGAAGTGCTGCGCCGAAATGCAGGCGAACAGGAATTCCATCAGGCAGTCAGAGAGGTACTCGATAGTCTCGGTCGCGTGGTAGCCAAGCATCCCCGCTATGCCGACGATGCGCTGATCGAGCGGCTTTGCGAGCCGGAACGCCAGATTATCTTCCGCGTTCCGTGGACTGATGACAGCAGGCAGGTGCGCATTAATCGTGGCTTCCGCGTGCAGTTCAACTCGGCGCTCGGGCCTTACAAGGGGGGCCTGCGTTTCCATCCTTCCGTCAATGCCGGCATTATCAAGTTTCTAGGGTTTGAGCAGACATTCGAGAACGCGTTGACCGGCCTCCCCATCGGAGGAGGAAAAGGAGGATCCGACTTCAATCCGCGCGGCCGCTCCGACGGCGAGATCATGCGGTTCTGTCAGTCTTTCATGACAGAACTTCACCGTCATCTTGGGGAGTATACCGACGTGCCGGCGGGCGACATCGGAGTCGGCGGGCGCGAAATTGGTGCTTCATGTTCGGTCAATATAAGCGGTTGACCAATCGCTATGAAGCGGGTGTTCTCACCGGCAAAGGACTTGTCTATGGCGGCTCTCGCGCTCGCAGGGAGGCGACCGGCTACGGCGCGACTTACTTCGTGCAAAGCATGCTGGCAACGAGAAAGGATTCATTCGACGGAAAAAGGGTCATAGTTTCGGGCGCGGGAAGTGTCGCCATCTATGCCATGCAGAAGGTTTCCACCGGGGTAAGTCGCCCCCTGCCCGTGGTTCCTCAAGGAAAGCTGCCTTGCAGTCGAGTAAGTTGGGAAAAAGCTTCACGCTCTTCGCACTTGCAACCCTTCCCGTGTCTTTATCGACGAGCCCGTAGGCACGATCACCCACGACACCTCGCACGGACAACTCCATGGCGTGGAGTTGTTCGCCTCCCATGGATTTCACCGGAAATCTCCACAACGCAGCTATGGAGCCTATGTCTTCACTGACTGCCATGCGTTCTCCTCCCCGCCTTTGGATAGTGTGAACTGATACGGCGAGGCATGGATGGTCAAGTGCTGGATAGGCACATGGCAGAAGTGATGCAACGCAATCGTGCTCCCGAATGTGCTCATTGGCAGACATTCGGGTCCGGTCAGCCTGTATCAACTTTATCCCCGCAAGGGACTACGCCCAAATCATCTTCGGAGGCCGCAGCATTGGCGTCAGCACCGGAGAAGAGCCGCATTGTATCTTACCGATGAGGTTGAAGCCGAGGCGCTCGTATAAGGGAATGTTGCGGGGGTTTGAGCTTTCAAGGTAGGCCGGGATGCCCTCCTCATCGCATCGTCGAAGAGCGTGTTTCATCAGCAATCCGCCGAGACCCTTCCCGACCCAGCGCGGGTCGGCCGCGATGAGCGGCAGATACCAATGTGGCTCATTGGGATGATGCTCTGCCATGCCCTTCACGATGGAGCCAAGGTCTTCGGCGATATCAGGCCGAAGGGATTCCTCTATGATTGCGCCCATTGCCGCATGGTCCGGCTCTACGCCGGGCGGAAGCCATAGGGCGGCAGCGCGAACCTCCGGGGTGATATACGCTGTGCCATGTCCGAATGCCGGGCCGCCGAAGGCTCGGACGAATCGAGGCATCATTTTGAGGTATTCGAACGTATCGGGCCAAACCCACCGCGTCATCGGGTCGGCGGCAAAGCCGAGCACAATAGTACTAATCGCGCTTGCCTCGTGGCCTGAGTTCGCGTATTGGACTTCACCCTCCGTCATTAGATGTATCCATTTTTATGGCCCGACCTCCCGGGCACCTGTGGCTTTATCATATGCACGACGGCTTGTACCGCCTCCTCCCGTAGGACCGGTCAGCAAGAGTCTCCGCAATTCCACACCAAAGTCCAATCTCATCGAGATCGGTCAAGGGTTGTGCCTCTCCGGCGCATTTCCCGCACGCCACAAGCACCGGCACGCCGCCTTCGTTCATTCCAGATCTCGCGATTAGGCAAGTCGTGCGAATAGATGGCGATCCCGCGAAGACTCCAACTTCCGACCTGCGGTTCAGCGGACGGCTGCGGCAACGAGTTCGTGGCCTCATGGAACCATCAGCCAAGGCGGATCGTTCTTCTGTACCTCATTGGACGGATTTCGCTCACAGGAGTTTATAATGATTCAGCGCGTCATGGCCGAAGTTCTCGTGGGATCGGCAGTTCTTGTAGGCTTGTTGGTTGTGCGCCCCGCTGCCGCACAAACGACGACGCCGTCGAGCGAAAAGCAGGAGACGAGCTGCAACACGTCGGCCGCCGCGACATCAGGCAGCGCCGGTCAGACATCGAATTCCATGGCGATGGAAAAGAGTGCCATTCTGCCATCTGCCGGTGGACATGCCAATTCGGCTGCGCCGACAGTGCAGAGCGGCGGTTCGCCGATGAAAGTTCGCCCCGATTGCCCTCCGGAGTCGAAGCCAAAATAGGCGGGCAATCCATCAAGAGGTAAAAGCTTCCGTCGGAAGACAGGGCATGGCCGGTGAGGTCCGTAGATCGCTGACACGGGCCGCAGTAGCCTTCCATTCGGGGGTAGGCCCTCCACCCGGTCAGCCGCACCGGCAGCCTTCACTACATTAGCGCCTTGGCGGGCACCTAAGTCGGTTTCAGATGCCAACACCCCGCCCTTGATACCCCATCTCTCTGCCGGTGGTTCGACCAGGAAGAATCGTGTTTCGTGGCGAGGCACTCCTGCTGCTTCGAGATTATCGGAAATCGCTGCAAACAACGCACGCTCGGCATCCAGCGAACGAGTTCCTATACCGATGATCTCTACCCGGGTGTAACGCTCTGAGCGACCAGTCGCCACGATACGGCGGCTTTCATCATAAAGGTCGAGCACGACGTCACGATCGGTTTGCGGGATCTTGAACGTTGCCACTAAAGGGATTGAACGGCCTCGATCAGTTTCATCTCGGAGCCTGCTGCCCACGTGCCAGTCGCTATTCTCACACAAGGCATCGCTTTTCCTCCCTGCCTAAAAACGTGGCGTACCCGGGTCAAGACCGAGGCCTACACGACCCGACACGACATAGTTGTTGGGGCTCATGGCGATGTGCTTGGATGCAGCTTGAATGTCGCGCACTTGGCGCTCAATGGGCGAGGTTTCGAAAATCGCCGCAGCTCCGGCTTCGGCGGCCAGCAAATCACCGATTCGCATCGCGCTTTCAGCCGCATGGGTGCAGGCCGTCCTGAACACCGTACGGGCCTCGATCAATCGCGGTCCGCCCTCTGACAATGCTGCCGTCAATTCCGACATTGAAGTGATCAGGAAGGCGCGAGCAGCACGGTGCAGCGCATCTGCACGGCCATAATTGCCTTGAACGATCTCGCGATCGCGCAACAGCGTGCTCACGCCTTGTCGGGTCTTTCGTCCGGCAAGCTCGACGAACGTGTCCATCGCGGCACGCGCTACGCCAAGCGGCACGGTGGCAACCGTCCAGGCGAAAACCGAGATCGCAGGCAGGCGGTAGACGATCCCGCCGTGGGTTGGCTGGCTTTCCATGAAGGCATGCGTTTGCTCATTGGGTACAAAGAGATCGCGAACTTCGAAGTCGCAGCTCCCCGTCGCACGCAGCCCGGACACATGCCAATTGTCGTGGAACACGACGTTGCCGCGCTCAAAATAGAAGCAGATCGGCGGTTCATCCTTGCCGTCCTGCCCTTTGGTACATGCGAGCGACATGAAGTGCGACGCGTGATGAGCGCCGCTACCAAACGGCCAGCGGCCGGTGATGAGATAACCACCTTCCACCTTCTGAGCTGTGCCGACGGCGCCGGTGGCTGCCACAATGAAGGCGCGCGGATCGGAAAAGAAGTTGCGCGCGACCGATTCCGGCAGGTATCCACCGACGCGGCTCATCCCTCCGCCGTTGCCGACGAGCCATCCGATCGAACCGTCGAGCGCGGCGGCGGCCTCCACCACCGACATGAAATCGACCGGGGACAGCTCCGGCCCGCCAAGCGCTTGAGGCAGCCACAGGCGAAAGAGCCCGGCGTCGGCCAGCGCGTTGAAAACCGGGTCCGGAATTCGGCGCTCACCGTCGAACGCTGGTCGATGTTCGGCGACGAGGGGGGCAAGCCGCGCGATCGCGTCGAGATAGTCGGGCACCTGACCGGGGGATTTCGCCAGCATATCGCAATTGCTCCTGCCAATCCGGTGCCAGTCTCGGCCGCAATGGATGAAATTTGCAAGCTCGGATAATTCAGGTGCAAGATGAACTGAATTCATCTAGACTGACTTATGCACCAGCTTCCGCCCCTGACAGAATTGCGGGCCTTCGAAGCCGCGGCCCGTCATCTAAGCTTCAAGAAGGCGGCGGCCGAGCTGTTCGTCACGCCGACCGCCATCAGCCATCAAATCAAGCTGCTCGAACGTCATTGTGGGCGAGACTTATTTCGCCGGCGACCACGCCCGCTCAAACTGACGGCGGCGGGCGAACTTCTTTTCCCGATCATTCGCGACGGTTTTAAAACCTTTGCAGACGGGTTGGCAAAGGTGCAAGCTGACCGAACTGCGCGGCTGCGCATCACGGCGACAAATGCTTTTGCAGCGCGTTGGCTGGTGCCACGTCTTCCAAAATGGCGGGAGGCGCATCCACGTCTGAAGCTCGACATTCTTGGTACCGATGCCGTTCTCGATCTCGCGGATGGCGAGGCCGATATTGCGATCCGATACGCCCGCCGGCCGCCGGTCGGCGGTCATAGCGTCGAGCTGACACGCGACACTTTCCGCGTCGTTGGAAGTCCGAAACTTGTTGGCAACCGCGGCAAATCGCTCAGTCCAACCGAATTAGCAAGCTTTCCGCTGATAGAAATCGAATGGCCATCCGGAGATCGGGACGCGCCGACCTGGCGACGCTGGCAAACAAGCGCGCTTCGCCGCTTCAACCGGGTGCCGGACCTCGCACGGTTACCGAACCTGGCATTCCGCGAAGAATTGCACGCCATCGAAGCGGCGATTTCAGGTCAGGGCATTGCGATCTGCAGCGATGTGTTGGTGGCATCGGAGCTTGCGAATGGGGCGTTGGTTCAGGTCTCCAAGTTCACGCTACCAGGTTACGGCTTTTATCTCTTGCATTTGCCTACGCACCCTAGAATGTCTTCGATCCGAGCTTTTTCTAAATGGGCTCTCTTGATGGCAAAGCTAAAGTGAGGATTTCGCTATTGCCCTAAGCCGAACACCGCCGAAGCCCTTTGTCATGTCGGCTGATAGGGGCAGACCGACGCCGGGCCCTTCGACTCTACCGCCTCTTATGACCCAACACCGACATCAGCGCCTCAACAGTATCCGCCAATGCGCTATCCCTTACGCAATTAGATCGAGATGCTGTTCGCTCACTTCAAACGCATTCTTAGGCTGGACCGACTGCGACTGCGCGGACCCAATGGTGCCCACGACGAGTTTATCCTCGCAGCAACTGCGCAGAACCTTCGGAAACTGGCCAAACTGATCCCAATGCCTCAGCCAAGACCTGCCTGAGAGGCCGTGGGGTCGCGCTGCAATTTGCGGCCGCCTCGGCTGCGGACGGACTTCTTCAACACAACCGGACTGATGAGTTGCGGAGAATGGAAGCTACTCAATCACCTCGTCGGCGCGAACGAGTAAGGAAGGCGGCACGGTGAGGCCGAGCGCTTTGGCCGTCTTCATGTTGATTACAAGCTCGAATTTAGTCGGCTGCTCTACCGGCAGATCGGCAGGCTTGGTGCCTTTGAGGATCTTATCTACATAGCCGCCTGCACGGCGAAATAGATCGGGTAGATCGGGGCCGTAGACGACCAATCCGCCATTGGCGAATTGTCGGAAAAGATAGCCCGCGGGCAGATGATGCTTCGCTGCGAGTGCGACAACTCTTGGGGCCTGTCGATTGGTCAGATCATCACTCCAGACCATGATTGCATCGGCTTGCTGGGCAGCGGCCGAAGCAAACGCGGTATCAAGTTCCTCTGGCGTGGTCGCTTCAACTATCGGCAGAGACACGCCCAGCCTCCGGACTGCGCCGGGCACCTCTTCAGCAAATGCCCGCCTGTGGATTGGATTATTCGGATTGGCCAAGAGCGCGATTTTCGAGGCGCTGGGAACCAATTCCAGGAGGATTTCTATTTGTTTTGTGGCGAAAGTTCCCGGAACAAAGGTCGCAAAGCCCGTTACGTTGCCGCCTGGTTGCGAGAGGCTTTGTACGAGCCCGAGCCCCACGGGATCGGCCACAGCTACAAAGATAATCGGAGTAGTGGCAGTTGCCGATTTCAGGGCTACGGCTGCTTGCGGCCCGGCGGCAATTGCCAGGTCGGGATTTAAAGCCACCAATTCTGCGGCGAAGCTTGGCAGGCGATCCGGCGTCTCGGCAAACAGTCGATATTCGACGATCAGGTTCTGGCCTTCAATCCAGCCGCTTTTACGTAGTCCGCTGCGCCACGCGTCGCGACCTGGCGGGTCCAAGAAAGAGCTCAAGAAACCAATTCGACGAGGCTTCCCCTGCGCCCACGAACACGTTGGCGAAACAAGCAACGCCGCAGCAACGGCTACGAATTCCCGCCGCTTCATTCGATCCTCATCAAGGCTTGAGGACGACAGTGCGCAAAGTATCACGCCTGGATGGAGGTCGCACCCAATACTGGGGCGGATGGTGCGCAAGGGAGAGGTGAGGCGCAGGACGGCTTTGGGTCAAAAGCGTCGGTTGAGCAGACTGGCCAGCCACTTCCGATCTGCGCCGACAAGCAGACCATTCCAGTGCTCGCCCGACTTCGCTTCCGGGCCGTAAGCAGATACGTCACAAATGCGATCGCCATGGCGAGTGACCGAAGTGTTCGGTCAGGAAATCGACGAACGCTTTGACCCGAGGCGTGCGTTGCCGGCCTGCTTGGTAAAGGACCCACAGCGGAAAGCTTTCCGGTTCCTGCCAATCCTCTAACAAAGGCACAAGCAAGCCATCCCGAATAGCTTGAGCCACAATAATGTCGCCGAAGCGGATGATGCCGGCGCCGGCAATCGCGAGCTTGAGAAGCATGTGTGCGCTGTCTGCGGCAATCGGCCCGCTGACCTCAACGCGTACGATCTCGTTGGCGGCCGCGAACGACCAGGTCCGAGACCCCTCTACGTGGCTCAGCGTCAGACATGCGTGCTGTGCAAGTTCCGACGGATGAGACGGCCGTCCACGGCGGGCCAAGTACGCAGGGCTAGCGCAGGCGATCTGTGTCAGATTGGCGATCTTCCGCGCGACTAACGACGATTTGCCGAGTTGCCCCACCTGCAATACGATGTCGATGTTATCATCAACGGGATCGACCTCCCGGTTTGTCACTACGAATTCGAAGCCGATTCGAGGATAGCGAACCAGGAAGTTCAGAAGCGCGGCCGACAGGTGATCCACCGCAAAAGTTGGAAAGACGTGAACCCTGAGATGCCCCTGCGGTCCTCGGCGGCCCGATGCGACCTCCCACTCCGCCGCTTCAATTGCGTCGAGAATTTTTCGAGAGCGATCAAGAAACAATTCGCCTTCGGCGGTCAGAGCGAGACGGCGAGTGGTCCGGGTGATGAGTCGCACGCCGAGGCGCTTTTCCAGCCGCGTCATGAGTTTTGACACCGCCGAAGGCGAAAGACCCAGGTCGTCAGCCGCTGCGGCGAAGCTTCCACGCTCGATAACGCGCGCGAAGACTGCCATTTCTCCAGCAAGATTTTCCATTCGTGAACTCCATTCACGAGTGACGCTGATTAATTGCCGATTATCCGGACGCCGAAAACTGATAAATTGGTGATACAACGAATTTGGAGGCTGGCACATTGGCAGGACGACTTACCGGGATCATTGCCATAGCGGCGTTAGGACTGGCAATGTCTGGGCTCAACGCCTCAGCGCAACGTGACGAGAAACTTGTCGGGACGTGGGAATGGGTTTCGGTCGATAACACGGCCCCTGACGGTTCGCGGACACAGCCATTCGGTCCCAAGCCGAGTGGTTACCTTATTTTTGACTCTGACGGTCGGTTCTTCTGGCTAATTTCTAGGCCAGGCCGCGCCAAGTTTGCAAGCAGTCGGCGCGATCAAGGCACGCCAGACGAGAACAAAGCTACGGTGCAAGGGAGCCTCGCCTATTGCGGCACCTATTCGGTTCACCACGACATTTTGGCCATGCGGATCGAAGCCAGTACCTATCCGAACGAGGAAGGCGCCGAACAACGCCGTGCCTTTACGCTGATCGACGACCAACTCACATGGAGAAATCCGACTGTGTCGACTGGAGCATCTGGCGTCGCTGTATTGCGACGCGTACGCTGAACTACACAAGCATGCGACCCATGACGATATCGCGTCGAACTTTCCTTCGCCTCGTGGGCTCGACGGTGGCTCTGCCAGTGTCGTTTCACAGCGCGCGGGCACAGAGCTTTCCCACGCGGCCGATCCACTGGATAGTGCCGTTTCCGGCGGGAGGTCCGAGCGACATTCTCGCGCGCGTGATCGGTCAGGCGCTGTCGACTCGGCTGGGCCATCCCGTCGTAATCGAGAACCGCGTCGGCGGAAATGGCAACATTGGCACACAGGCCGTGATCAATGCCCCACCTGACGGACATACACTGCTATTTGCGGCAGCCCCGAATACGATCAACGCCGCGCTGTATGACAACCTTGGTTTTGACTTTGTCCGCGACACTACGCCGATCGCCAGCATCGCACGCAGTGCCCTTATCATGCTGGTCGCGCCGCCATTCCCGGCGAGAACAGTGGTGGAGTTCATCGCGCTTGCGAAGGCCCATCCCGGTAAACTCAACATGGCGTCCGCCGGCAGGGGCACCCCACCCCATGTTGCGGGTGAATTGTTTAAGATGATGTCGGGCATCGACATGGTACATGTGCCGTATCGGGGTGCCGCACAGGCAGCGACGGACCTGTTGGGCGGCCAGGTGGACATACTCTTTGACCCTGTTCCCTCGTCGATCGGATACGTTCGGGGCGGCAAGTTGAGAGCTTTAGCGGTGACGACCAGGGAGCGCGTGTTATCTCTCCCAGATACGCCATCGTTGGCGGAAACGGTGCCGGGTTATGAAGCCAGCACATGGTTTGGTGCCTGTGCCCCGAATGCGACGCCGCGTGAAGTCATCACTAAGCTTGCCAGCGAGTTCGATGCGATCTTGGCCGATCAATCGATTAGGTCGCGCATCGAAGGACTTGGCGCAAATGCATTTGTGGGATCACCCGCTACGTTCGCAGCCTTCATCGCAGATGAGAAGGCAAAGTGGTCGAAGGTCGTGAAACGGGCCGGGATAACGCCAGACTAAATTAATTCCGTTTTGCGCCATGTGTGGACGGCTCCGCGTTGGCAAGAAGAACCTTCACGTCGCAGTATTGGTCGGAGCAGCCAGATTCCCTCCCAATTCCGTACACCGAGTGCTGATACTTAGACTGGCAGTGAAATATCGACTGCCATCCATCACTTGGTGGACGGGCATTGCCGAAAGTGAACAGGTATATTCGGCCTATGCGCCAGACTATCCGTACTATTTCCGTATCTAGGCGGATGAGGTCGGCCAAACTCTCAATGGCGTTGCACTAGCCGACATGTCTATCCAACAGCCGACGAAACTCGGCAAGTCGAACAGGCTGTTTTGTTTTATGAGTTTTCGCTTGAGAGGCACGTCCCCGCTGACCACTTGATCCGGTTGATTGACAGGTTTGTCGACCTTCAAGAGATCCGGCAGGACCTGGCGCTATTTTACAGTAGTATCGGTCGACCTTCGATTGATCCTGAACTGATGATCCGGATGCTGTTGGTCGGGTATTGCTCTGGCATTCGTTCGGAGCGGCGCTTGTGCGAGGAGGTTCATCTCAACCTGGCATACCACTGGTTCTGCCGGCTTGGGCTCGATGCTGACGTGCCCAATCATTCGACTTTCTCCAAGAACCGGCATGGGCGCTTCCGCGACAGCGATCTTCTGCGGCGGCTGTTCGAGGCCATCTTGCGCCGCTGCATCGACGAGGGTCTGGTTGGCGGAGAAGGCTTCGCGGTTGATGCCAGCCTGATCAAGGCGGATGCTAACCGTCAGAAGGGGGTCGAGGGCGATAAGGGGCTGGGGGAGCAGGAAGCGGACGACTTCCTAGCGGTATTGTGACAGTCATCTGCGAAAGGTAAGTGAACCTCTACGTGATGAGGAGCGGGACGCCGTTCCCTGCCCGCAACAGCAGTGTAGCGAAGACTCTATTCCGGCACTCCTGCTAGGCGTAAGCCCTCATAAAGACGTTCTCGTTCCCTGAGAAACGATGGATTGTTGCTTCCCGCACTCGCGTGACTGTCACGAATGGTGTAATTCGGGAGAATGCTAAATCCCTCTTGTGCAACACTTTTCGCCTCGTCTAACGATCCCGAGAGCGCTAAGGCGCTGGCAAGCAGGAAATGCACCACAGGAGCATTTCTATTGGCTTCGATACTGCGGCGAAACCAAAGCGCCGCTGCACCGGCATCGTGCGCAATTTTGCTTAGACCGACCCAAGTAAACCACCAGTATGCCAAAGTATCCCGAGGCGAGATGCGTAGCGCTTCCTGCACATGCTCCTCGGTCTCGGTGCTCCGACCGAGATAGTATTTGGCGCACCCGATAAAGCCATGGGCCATTGCTAGATTTTGGTTGATGGCCAGCGCTCGCTCGAACTCTGAAATGCTTTGCGCGGCTCTATATGTGAACACCTGTATGCCGCCCAGCACGACGTGAGCAACAGCATGGTCTGGAGCCATCGACAACGCCTTGATGACCGCCTCCTCGGCCGCCGCGAGTGCTGCTACCCGATCTTTGGCAAAAATGCTTACGCCGGCTCTAGCATCGACTGCTGCTATACCAACAAGGGCCTCGACGTTATTGGGCTCAAGGAGAAGTGCCCGCTGGAAGAAACTACGTCCCTGTGTCAGATGCTCTGCCGCCACGCCCTTGTTTGTCCACGCCCAACCTTGGAAGGTTAGGTCCGTCGCGTCTGGATTAGGCTTGTGCTCAGAGCGGCTTGCCTCCGCGAAGATTAGCTGTGCATCTAAATTGTTAGCTAACCGAGATACTATTTCATCCTGCATCTCTAAAAGGTCGGCAATAGGCTTGTCGAAGCGCTCGGCCCAAACGTGATTTCCGGTCTCGGCATCAATCAGCTGGACGTTCACACGAAAACGGTTACGTCCCCGCTGCACTGAACCTTCGAGCACATATCGAACGTTCAATTCGCGCCCAAGCGCTTTCACGTTCACTGGCCTGTCCTTGAACGTGAAGGCGGTATTGCGAGCAATCACGAACGCGCCACTGATGCGTGACAGATCCGTCGTCAGGCTCTCTGTTACACCATCGACGAAGTACTCTTGCTCAGGATCGCCACCGATGTTGGCGAACGGGAGGACAACGATAGATAGACGCGGAACTGAAGACGACGACGGGACAGCGCGATGAGCATCCGCGCTCGGGAGAACCGCGTAGGCACGTATCGGACGTACGATGTTCTTGAGGTTTAGTTCACCAATGTCATTAAACTCAGCTGTGACCTTACCCCGAACCTGATCGTGCGCGGATGCCGAGATGCAAATCCCACCGGGTTCCGCGATGCCCTCAAGCCTAGCGGCTATGTTGACGCCATCACCGAGAATGTCGTCACCTTCGATAAGGATGTCCCCGAGATTGATCCCGATCCTGAATAGCATTCTGCGGTCAGCGGGAACGCCTTCGTTCCTCTGACCCATCACGGCCTGCACAGCGACCGCGCACTCAACTGCATCAACAACCGAAGGAAACTCAAGCAACACACCGTCCCCCGTGCTCTTCACGAGGCGACCTCCGTGCTTTTCCACGAGAGCATCGGTGACCTTGCGGTGTTCGCGGAGGATGCGGGCTGTGCCGACCTCGTCGAGCTCCATGAGCCGGGAATAACCGGCGACATCTGCCGCCAGCACTGCCGCCAACCGCCGTTGGACGCGGTCGCTCATCAGGGTGCCCCCAAGTACGTTGCGCGGCCCATAAGAGCATAGCGAGCGGTTTGGAGGCTAGGCCCCCCGATTGGGGTTTTTGAGTCGCTATTTGATGCGACTGATCGTATTAGGCGAAACGTTGTACGACCGCCCCAACTCTCGAACCGACTGCCCCTCTGCCTTTCGCTTCCGGACCTCTTCCTGCTGATGGGGCGTCAGCTTGTGCTTGCGGCCCATACGGACGCCACGGCCCTTGGCTCGCGCCCTGCCCTCTGCAGTCCGGGCTTTAATCAATTCCCTTTCAAACTCGGCCAGCCCGCCCAATATGGTCAGCATCAGCCGACCGGCAGCGGTCGTGGTATCGGCCCATTGCTCCGTGAGGGACTGGAATGATGCCTTGCGGTCTCCCACAGCCTTGAGGAGCGTTAGCAGGTCTATTGTAGACCTAGCCAGCCTATCCAGCCGCGTGACTACCAGAACGTCTCCCGGCTTCAGGGAGGCTACTATCTTGGCCAACACGGGCCTGTCTGTCTTCGCGCCGCTGGCGGTCTCCTGAACCACCCGCTCGCACCCAGCGGACTTGAGTTGCTCGACTTGACCATCAGATGATTGGCCGGTGGTACTGACCCTCGCGTATCCGATTTTCATCCCCTATTATGACACGGACTTATGACACACGCAACCTATTGATCGTGCTGGTTGTGCGATCTGATCGTTAATTGTTGAAATGTGACACAGTTGAAGCGCGGAGGTGGTCGCGCGAGCAGGACTTAATCTCCCCACCGGATTGCGAGGGCGAACGTATGACGGACCACCCAATCACTTTTGAAATACGAACGAACCCCATCGTGTACGGCGGCGGACATACGTTCGATGCTCAGAACATGAATCGAGGCGTTGCTTATAAGCAGAATGGCTATTTCGTGTGTCTGTACGGCCATAGTTCCGGTCTTCGGGGAATTGCGCCCGGCATTTGCTTCACGGAGAAAGCAGAAGGCGACATTAAAGGGTGGGTCACCAACAAGTTTGGGGCTCACGAGATACGAACCATGAAGAACCGGCCCGGGTGGTGCACTCAAAGACTCTGGCGTCCGGGGATCGATGGTCGAGACAACGTATTGAGCGCTCTTGTTCCTGACGTGCCCACAATGACTGAAGCAGGGGTTTCCCTTTCATTGCTGCTTTCTCGTTTTAACGACATCGCGCGATGCATTCAGTTGGACGAGCGAAATTTGGCTGCGTTTGGCCATCAACTTCGGGAACTATTGATCTTAGCTTGCACTGAGGTGGAGGCTTCTCTTCGAATATTGCTATCGAGTGCTGATACTTCAATTACCCCTGAAACCCGTCTTTCGACTCGGGACTACCACCGACTCTGTCAGCCACTCTTTCTGAAGGAATTCTCGATCGAGTTGCGACACTACCAACATCTGGGACGCTTCCGCCCCTTCGTTGATTGGGACGCAGCAAAGCCCACACAGTCGCTGCAGTGGTATGAAGCCTATAACTCTGTCAAACATGACCGAGCCAACTCACTTCACCTTGCCAGTCTTCGACACTGCATCGATGCTATAGCGGCAGTAACCGCTGTTTACTGTGCGCAGTATTCCATTCCGATGGGAGGCGATTGGGGACACGATGCGGCCTTCAAGCTCAACGATTGGTTCAGAGTAGAACTTGTCGAGCCAGACGCCGCAACATTTTACGTACCGCCAATTCAGGTGCCTTCGAACCAAACTCCAGAATTATGGATGTTCGACGGAAGAAACACAGATAGCTGGAATCCTCAGAAACTAATCCTGAATTAAGGCTCGCGTTTCTTATGAGCTATTGAGCCTTTCTGCGAATCCGACCGACCTCCAGTATAGTCAGGCCGCTCGATGATTCGGCGGGGGCTGGAATTGGTAACACGCCATCTTTCCGATGCGGCTATTGAAAATTTCGAGAACTCAAAGCGAACAAAATTTGCAAACCAACTGCAAACTCAGGCCCCCAGAGACGAAAAGAAGAACAGAAAAAACTAAGATGGACAATGGGTTAGGTGGCGCGCCCGAAGAGATTCGAACTCCTGCCCCCCAGATTCGTAGTCTGGTGCTCCTCCCACCTTGTGGCGGCATCGCCATATTGATCTCTCACCTTTCCGATACACGGCGCCTCAAAGCGGCCTTCCCAGGTTGTTCTCCAGACAACGCTAACGCGCAAAAGAGGCCGGCGAAAAGCAATGGCAAAGATCAAGCTAGCCGAGTCCGAATTATACCGGATCCCGCTGACTGTTGTCCTTTCAGACAGCACGCACGGCCAAATTAGCGCCTTTGAATTATTAACGTGCCGCGTTCGGGATTCGGATGGGGCTGAGGGCGTCGGTTATACTTATACCGTGGGGCGCAATGGCGGTGCGGTTGCCGACGTGCTCCGGCGGGAGATCCCAGAGCTAATTAAGGGCCGCGAAGCCGAAGATACAGAGGCGATTTGGCATCACGTCTGGTGGGCGTTGCATTACGGCGGACGTGGCGGACCCGCAGTGCTCGCGCTCTCGGCGCTTGATATTGCGCTGTGGGACCTGAAGGCGCCAATCTGCCCCTGTTTGGCCTACTCGGCGGTTTCGACGCCCGTGTGCCCTGTTACGCCGGCGGCATCGACCTTGATCTCTCTGTCGAGGCCCTTCTAAGGCAGACCGACGAAAATCTCGCCAAGGGCTTTCGCGCCATCAAGATGAAGGTGGGCCGCCCGAATCTCGCATCCGACGTCACGCGGGTGCAGGCGATGCGCAAACATCTCGGTGACGGCTTTCCTCTGATGGCGGATGCCAACATGAAATGGACGGTCGAGGAAGCCATCCGCGCCGCCCGGGCGCTGCAACCCTACGACCTTACTTGGCTTGAAGAGCCTATTATTCCCGATGATATTGCCGGTCACGCCCGCATCATGGCAGCCGGCGGCGTGCCGATCGCGGCTGGCGAAAATCTGCGCTCGCTCTGGGAGTTCAAGAACTACATCTCGGCGGGCGCCGTGTCCTATCCTGAGCCCGACGTCACTAACTGCGGGGGCGTCACGGCCTTTATGAAGATCGCGCGGCTAGCAGAGGCGTTCAACCTTCCGGTAACCAGCCACGGAGCGCATGACGTCACTGTGCACCTGCTCGCGGCCTGCCCAAATCGCTCCTATCTCGAGGCTCATGGCTTTGGGCTAGATCGTTATATCGAGCACCCGCTCGTCTTAGACCAGGGAATGGCATTGGCGCCGACGCGACCCGGCCACGGTATCAGCTTCGACTGGAAGGGGCTGGCTCAGCTCGCGCAATAACAGGAGCAGCTACAGCGCATGATCCCCAAGGACCGAGCGCGCAGCCACCGCCTCTTGCTGAAACTGGCCGCCACGGCCTTTGTTGACACTGTGTTGACACGTCCGTTTCAGGCGGAAGACATCAAAAAGCAAAAGCCACCAAGTCTTTGACTTGGCGGCTTTTTCTGGTTGCGGGGATAGGATTTGAACCTATGACCTTCAGGTTATGAGCCTGACGAGCTACCGGGCTGCTCCACCCCGCGTTAAACCGTTGCACGCCTTCCCAAAAACCAGACCAGATGCGAATTCGGCCAACGCTTGGTGGGCGCCGATCGATCCCGTCCGGAGGCTTCCTGAGAAGGCAACCCGGGCAAAGCCATCGGGTGCGAGGGCTATGTATCAACCTCCCCCCGCTTTGGAAAGGGGCAATACCGGCTTTTGAGGATTTTATGACGGCAAAAACGGGCGCAAAATGCATGGGTTAGGAGGCCAGAACCGCCTCATGGAACCGCTCTTGCCATAATGGCCGCAAAAGCGGAGGTTTGCACCCAAAAGCGCGACCGAAAAAGGTCCGCCAGAACACAAAATCCGGGGGGACGCACGTGACCGATACGTTCGATTTCGTGGTGGTGGGCGGCGGCTCCGGCGGCTGCACCGTGGCGGGGCGGCTTTCGGAAGATCCGAAAACGTCGGTGGTGCTGCTGGACGCCGGTGGCCGGAACGACAATTGGGTGGTGACGACGCCATTTGCGCTGGTGCTGATGGTCGCCGGCAACGTCAACAACTGGGCCTTCAACACCGTGCCGCAAAAGGGCCTGAACGGCCGCATCGGCTATCAGCCGCGCGGCAAGGGGCTCGGCGGATCGTCGGCGATCAACGCCATGGTCTATATCCGCGGCCACCGCACTGATTACGATCAATGGGCTGCGCTCGGCAATGCCGGCTGGTCTTTCGCCGACGTGCTGCCCTACTTCAAGCGCGCGGAGAACAACGCCGATTTCGGCGGCGAGTATCACGGCAAGGGTGGCCCGCTTGCGGTCAACAAGCTGCGCACGCAGAACCCCGTGCAGCAGATCTTCCTGCAGGCGGCGCAGGAAGCGCAATTTCGCCTGCGCGAGGACTTCAATGCCGACGAACATGAAGGACTCGGCATCTACCAGGTCACGCAGAAGAACGGCGAGCGCTGGAGCGCCGCGCGCGCCTACATCCATCCGCACATGGGAAGCCGCGGCAACCTTCGCGTCGAGACCGGCGCGCATGCCACCCGCATCCTGTTCGAAGGCAAGCGCGCGGTCGGCGTCGAGTACCGGCAGGGCAAGGAGGTCAAGCAGATCCGCGCCCGGCGCGAGGTCATCGTCTCGTCCGGCGCATTCCAGACCCCGCAATTGCTGATGCTCTCCGGCATCGGCGACAGCAAGGAACTGGCAAGGCACGGAATCGCCACCGTGCATCACCTGCCGGGCGTCGGACAGAACCTGCAGGACCATCCGGATTTCGTGTTCGGCTACATGTCGGACAATCCGAACTTCAACGGCATCTCGATCAAAGCCATGCCGCGGCTGTTGCGCGCGATCCGCCAGTACCGGCGCGAGCGCACCGGGCCGATGACGTCGAACTTCGCCGAGTGCGGCGGCTTCCTGAAGACGCGGCCCGATCTCGATATCCCCGATATCCAGCTGCATTTCGGCATGGCGATGGCCGACGACCATGGCCGCAAGCGGCACCGCGGCACGGGCTTTTCCTGCCACGTCTGCCTGCTGCGGCCGAAGAGCCGCGGCAGCGTTGCGCTCGGCAGTGCCGATCCCCTGGCACCTCCGCTGATCGATCCGAATTTCCTCGGCGAGGAGGACGATCTCGAAACCATGGTCGCGGGCTTCAAGACCACGCGGCGGCTGATGGAGACGCCGGCGCTGCGCGCCTTGCAGAAAAAGGACATGTTCACCGAAGGCGTACGCACCGACGACGACATCCGCAACCTGCTGCGCGCCCGCGTCGACACCGTCTATCACCCCGTCGGCACCGCCAAGATGGGCGTCAACGATCCGATGGCCGTGGTCGATCCGCAACTCAGGGTCTACGGCCTCGAAGGGTTGCGCGTGGTCGATGCTTCGGTGATGCCGACGCTCGTCGGCGGCAACACCAATGCGCCGACGATCATGATCGGCGAAAAGGCCGCCGACATGATCAGGGCCGGGATGCGCGCGAATTGATTAGTTTCCGCGATGCGGACGATTTTAGCGATCGTCGGCCCGGTTTATTGACCGGGCGAAGTTAAGGGTACGAGCGGAGCATTCCGCCATGAACCCTTTCGATGCCGTGATCTATATCGGCCTGGTGTTTGCGATGATCGCCGGCTTCAACACCGGCCTGATCCGCAGCGCGGTCACGATCGTGGCCTATATGATCGGCGTGCCGATCGCGATCTTTGCGATGTCAACGCTGGCGCCGCCGGCAAACGGCAAGGCCGTCTCGTTATTTGCGCAGAACGGACTGGTGTTCGCCGGCGTGTTTCTGTTCTCCGGCATCGCGCTCGGAAAGCTGGCGCGGCTGGCGATCGATGACGCCGCCGGGCATGCCGGACCGGTGGATCGGCTCTGCGGCGCCATGCTGGGCGCGGCGCGCGTCGGCCTGATTGCGGTCACGATCGTGCTGGTCTTTGAACGGATCGTGCCGTCGCCGCTTCAGCCGCAATGGCTGGCAGGTCGAAGCTGCGGCCATTCCTGTCGGCAGCCGGGCAGAAGGGTTTCAGTTCGTTGCCGCCAGACCTCGCCGCAACCATCGATCGCCTGAAGCAGCAGATATAGTCGTCCGGACACGCTGCCATGCATTTGAAGTGGCGAGGAGCCACTTATCAGGCGCGTTCGACTTGGCTAGAGTGCCCGCCATCGTTCTTCTAGCCATCACCTGACATGACGGGAGTGAAACAGTGGATCTTGGGATCAAAGGCCGCCGCGCCATCGTATGTGCATCGAGCAAGGGCCTCGGCCGCGCCTGCGCCATGGCGCTGGCCGGCGAAGGCGTGCATGTCACGCTGACGGCACGCGGCGCGGAGGCGCTGAAAAAGACCGCCGACGAGATCCGCAAGGCCAACCCCGGCGTCACCGTGAACGAGGTCGCCGGCGACATCACCACGCCGGCCGGGCGCGAAGCCGCGCTGAAGGCCTGCCCCGATCCGGACATCCTGATCAACAATGCCGGCGGCCCGCCGCCCGGCGATTTCCGCAACTGGAACCGTGACGACTGGATCAAGGCCATCGACGCCAACATGCTGACGCCGATCGAGCTGATCAAGGCCACCGTGGACGGCATGATGGCGCGCAAGTTCGGCCGCATCGTCAACATCACCTCGGCCGCGGTGAAGGCGCCGATCGAGATCCTGGGATTATCCAACGGCGCCCGCGCCGGCCTCACCGGCTTCGTCGCCGGAATTTCGCGCAAGACCGTGATCAACAACGTCACCATCAACGGCCTGCTGCCGGGCCCGTTCGATACGGATCGCCTGCGCGGCACCGCGAAGGGTGAAGCGGAGAAGCGCGGCGTCGACGTCGAACAGATCCTGAAGGAGCGCGCCAAGCTCAATCCCGCCGGCCGGTTCGGCACGCCGGAGGAATTCGGTCTCGCCTGCGCGTTCCTGTGCGCCGACAAGGCCGGCTTCATCACCGGCCAAAACATCCTGCTCGACGGCGGCGCGTTTCCGGGCACGCTGTGAAGGCCGTCTGGTACGAACGAACGGGGCCAGCACCCGAAGTGCTGGTCCATGGCGAGATGCCGACGCCGGTGGCCGGCCCGGGCGAAGTCCGGGTGCGGCTGGAGGCGTCCGGCGTCAATCCAGCCGATGTCGGCCGTCGCGGCGGCGGCTATCGCGCGGTGGAGTATCCGCGCGTCGTTCCGAACAGCGATGGCGCCGGGATCATCGACCAGGTTGGCGACGGCGTCACGAGACTGAAGCCCGGCCAGCGCGTCTGGCTGTTCAACGGCCAGCGCAACGGCCGCGCATTCGGCACCGCGGCTGAATATATTTCGCTCGCCGAACACCTGGTGACACCGCTGCCGGACAAGCTGTCCTTTGCGGAAGGCGCGACGCTCGGCATCCCCGCCATGACGGCCTGGACCTGCCTGTTCTGCGACGGCCCGATCGCAGGCCAAACGGTGCTGGTCACCGGCGGCGCCGGAGCCGTCGGGCATTATGCGGTGCAACTCGCGAAGTGGGGCGGCGCGCAGGTGATCGCCACCGTCAGTTCGGCGACCAAGGCTGAGCAGGCGCGGCTCGCCGGCGCCGACCTCGTCATCAACTACAAGACCGACGACGTGGTCGCGAAGGCGCTCGCGTTCACCGGCCAGCGCGGCGTCGACCGTGTGGTCGATGTCGATTTCGGCGGCAACATCGAGACTACGCTGAAGCTGATGGGCATGAATTCGACGATCGCGGTCTACGCCACCAATGGTAACCGGACGCCCGTGGTGCCGATGCGCGAATTGATGGAGAAGTGCATCGCGATGCGCGCGCTGGTGCTGTTCGCGCTGCCGCCGCCGCTACTGGCGGCAGCACAGGCCGACATCACGAAATGGCTGGCGGCCGGCACGCGCATTCACAACGTCGCCGGGCAGTTTGCGCTCTCGGATACGGCGCAGGCACATCTGGCGGTCGAGAAAGGCGACAAGCTCGGCACCGTCATCGTGGACTGCGCGCGGTAAAAAATCAAAACCGGATCGACAATAACAATAGAGGGAAACGCCGGATGCACTGGACCGTGGGCAAGGTCAAGATCACCAAGGTCGTAGAACTGGAGACGGTCGGCAGCACGCGCTTCATCCTGCCGCTCGCGACCAACGAGGAAATCCAGAAACTGCCCTGGCTCATTCCACATTATGCGAACGAAGAGGGCCGGCTGAAAATGTCGATCCACTCGCTGCTGGTGGAAACGCCGTCGCGCCGCATCATCGTCGATACCGGGCTCGGCAATGACAAGCAGGGCCGCAACGTGCCGACCTGGAACGACCGCAAGGATCCGTTTCTCGATACCCTGACGGCGGCGGGCTTTCCGCCCGACAGCATCGACACCGTGCTGTGCACGCACCTGCATGTCGACCATGTCGGCTGGAACACCATCCTGGTCGACGGCAAATGGGTGCCGACGTTTGCCAACGCCCGCTACGTGTTCGGCAGGACCGAGTTCGAGCACTGGCGCGACCACAGCCACGAGCCGGCGCATCAGGCGGTGTTCGGCGATTCCGTGAAGCCGATCGCCGACGCCGGCAAGGCCGACCTCGTCGCCAGCGACGCCAGGCTTGCGGACGAGATCACCCTGATCCCGACACCTGGCCACAGCCCCGGCCATATGAGCATCCATATCAAGTCGGCCGGCGAGGAAGGCCTGCTGACCGGCGACGTCGCCCACCATCCCTGCCAGATGGCCCATCTCGGCTGGTCGTCGACCGCGGATTCCGACCCCAAGCAGTCGGCCGCGACCCGCCGCGCGCTGTTTTCGCGCTTCGCCGACACGCCGACGCTCGTGATCGGCGGGCACTTCAATGCCGGCCATATCAAGCGCGAGGGGGATGCCTTCAAGTTCATCGCCCTGTAGCCTCTCCCCTCATGGTGAGGAGGCGCGTTAGCGCCGTCTCCGGACGATGCTTCGCATCGCCGGGCGAACCATGAAGGCCCCGACTGCGGCCACATCCTTCGAGACGGGCGCGTTGCGGCCTCCTCAGGATGAGGGTCTGGTATGTGGCGGGCCGAAGCAGGTCGGCAGTTGAATTTCCCGCCCCGCTGTTCCAAAAGCATTCCACGTCGAGAAATTCCAAGAAAACCCGTAGGGAGTGATAAAAATGAAGCTTGTTCGTTACGGCGCCAAGGGTTCGGAAAAGCCCGGCCTGATCGATAAATCCGGCCAGTTGCGCGATCTTTCGGCGCAAATCAGGGATCTCGACGGCGAAGCCTATTCGCCGGCCTCGCTGGCCAAGCTCGCCGCGCTGGACACGTCCAAACTCCCGGCCGTGGATGGCAAGCAGCGCTTCGGCGCGCCGGTCACCGGCATCTCGAAGTTCGTCGCGATCGGCCTCAACTATGTCGATCACGCCAAGGAAACCGGCAATCCGATCCCGCCCGAGCCGATCTTCTTCCTGAAGGCCAACACCTCGCTGTCAGGTCCGAATGACGCGGTAGAGAAGCCGCGCGAATCCAAGAAGCTCGACTGGGAAGTCGAAATCGCCGCGATCATCGGCACCCGCGCCAAATACGTTTCCGAGGCCGATGCCCTCAATCATGTCGCCGGCTACTGCGTCTGCAACGACGTCTCCGAGCGCTACTTCCAGACCGAGCGCGGCGGCCAATGGACCAAGGGCAAGTCGCACGACACATTCGGCCCGGTCGGCCCGTGGCTCGTCACCAAGGACGAGATCCCCGACGTGCAGAAGCTCTCGATGTGGCTCGACGTCAACGGCAAGCGCTGCCAGACCGGATCGACCTCGACCATGATCTTCTCGATGGCGAAGTGCATTTCCTACGTCTCGACCTTCCTCACGCTGATGCCCGGCGACATCATCACCACGGGCACCCCGCCCGGCGTCGGGGCCGGCATGAAGCCGCCGCAGTTCCTCAATGTCGGCGACGTCGTCACGCTCGGCATCGAAGGCCTCGGCGAGCAGCGCCAGGAAATCATCGCGGCCTAACACGTCATACCCCGCGAAGGCGGGGTATCCAGTACGCCGCGGCGTTGGGTGAGCGAACCGAACGGCCGCGGAGTACTGGATCATCCGCCTTCGCGGATGATGACATCGAGAGGTCATCTTGACCGGTGATAAAAAGAAAACCTTCCAGGAATCAAAATGAAACTCACCTTCTCCCCCGCCTCGCCGTTCGCCCGCAAGGTACGCATCGCCGCGATCGAGACCGGCCTGATCGACAAGATCGAACTCGTTCCGGCAACCGTCGCGCCGGGCCAGCCCAATGAGGAATACTCGAAAATCACGCCGCTGAAGAAGCTGCCGGTGCTGATCCTCGACAATGGCGACGTCATTCTCGATTCCTACGTCATCGTCGAATATCTCGACGAACTCGCCGGCGGCGGCAAGCTGATCCCGGCATCCGGCTCTGACCGGTGGAAGGTCAAGAGCGATCATTCGCTGCTGCAGGGCATGCTCGATTCCATGCTGCTGTGCCGCTACGAGGGCATGGTGCGGCCGGAGCCGCTGCGGTGGAAGGCGTGGTCCGACGATCACTGGAACCGGGCATGGGCCGGCATGGCGCGGTTCGAGAACAAGCCCGAGGTGCTGTCGGGCCCGTTCAACATCACGCAAATCGGCCTTGTTTGCGTGCTCGGCTATGCCGATTTTCGTTTTGCCGATTGCGGCTGGCGCAAGGCCTATCCGAAGCTCGATGCCTTCCATCAGAAGATGCTGGAGCGGCCGTCGGTGAAGGTCTCGGTCCCGCCGCCGGCTTAAGCAACGAGAGACGGAGGCGATCTCATTCCGGAAGAAGGCAGGACATCAGCATGAGCCTCAAGTTCACCGTCGGCGATCTCACCATCCACCGCATCATCGAGCAGGAAACCACCTTCCTGCCGGCGCTGGAGATGCTGCCGGGACTGACGCCGGAGCTGCTGGCGGAGAACCGGGGCTGGATGCAAAAGGCCGGCGCGCTCGATGCCAACGACGTGCTGATCCTGTGCTTCCAGTCCTACGTGGTGCAGACGCCGCATCACACCATCCTGATCGACAGCTGCATCGGCAACGACAAGCCGCGGCCGCAGCGGCCGAAATGGAACATGAAGACCGACGACACCTACATGCGGGCGCTGGCCGCCGCCGGGTTTTCGGTCAACGATATCGACTACGTCATGTGCACACATCTGCACGTGGATCATGTCGGCTGGAACACACGCCTCGACAATGGCCGCTGGGTGCCGACCTTCCCGAAGGCGCGTCACGTGTTCGGCAAGACCGAATTCGATTACTGGACCGAAACCCATGCGAAAACGCCTGTGCCGCCGTTTGCCGACAGCGTGTTGCCGGTGGTCGAGGCGAAGCTCGCCGAAGTCGTGCGCGATGACTTCGCGATCGGCGACCACACGCGCATCCTGCCGACGCCGGGCCACACGCCCGGCCATGTCGCCTTCACCTTCGGCCGCGGCAAGGATGCAGCGGTGTTCTCCGGCGACCTGATGCATTCGCCGCTGCAGACGCGCTATCCGGAACTGTCCGCGAAGTTCGATGTCGACCAGGCGCAGGCGGCAGCGACCCGGCGCGGCTTTCTGGAGCGCTATTGCGACACCGATACGCTGTGCTGCACGGCGCATTTCCCCTCCCCGTCGACGGGCAAAATTCGCCGTTCCGGCAATGGATTCTCCTGCGAGGCGATGTGAGCACGGCCGCGGAAGCATCAGGCTTCGAGACGCTCGCCGTCGAACTAATTGACGACCACGTCACGGTCGTTCGCCTGAACCGGCCGGATGCCTCCAACGCGCTCAACACCCAGATGGGCCGCGACCTCGTGCGCTGCTTCGAGGACATCGCGCTCGATCCGAAGGGCCTGCGTTGTATCGTCCTGACGGGTACAGGCGACAAGGCGTTCTGCGCCGGCGGCGATCTGAAGGAACGCCGCGGCATGACCGACGAGGCGTGGGCGCGTCAGCACGTCATCTTCGAGCGCATGGTGCGTGCATTGATCGATTGCCCGGTCCCGATCATCGGCGCAGTCAATGGTGCCGCCTATGGCGGCGGCTGCGAAATCGCGGGCGCTTGCGATTTCCTCTACGCCGCGGACACCGCGCGCTTCGCGCTGACCGAGGTGACGCTCGGCATCATGCCGGGCGGCGGCGGCACGCAGACTTTGCCGCGGGCCGTCGGCGAGCGCCGGGCCAAGGAGCTGATCCTGACCGGCAAGCCGTTTACCGCGGCCGAGGCTCACGCCTGGGGTTTCGTGAACGAGGTATTTCCGCTGGCGGAACTGCTGCCGGCGGCGCTGGCGACCGCAGCGCGGATCGCGCGCAATGCCCCGATCTCCACCCGTCAGGCCAAACTGTCGATCCACCGCGGCCTGCAACTTTCGCTGCGGGACGGCCTCGCGTTGGAGATCGAGGCCTATAACCGCATGGTCCCGACCGAAGACCGCCGCGAAGGCGTGCTGGCCTTCAACGAGAAGCGGACACCGAATTTCAGAGGCAAATGAAGTTTGTCCTCACCTCTCCCATTGGGAGAGGTAAAGAGCCAACTCAATCGAACAGGCTCGGCGTGTGGTTCACGGCCGCGCCTTCGATCGCCAGCATTTTCAGTTTCGTCACCACGCCGCCATTGGCGGAGAAGCCGCCCGGCTTGTTGCCGGCCGCCAGTACACGGTGGCACGGCACCACGATCGGACAGGGGTTGCGCCCGAGCGCCTGGCCGACGTCGCGCGACAATTCGACACCGCCGAGACGCTTGGCGATATCGCCATAGGTCAGGGTTTTGCCGGGAGGTATCTGACGCGCGATGTCGTAGACGCCGCGGTTGAATTCGGGAACGCCGTCGAGGTCGAGCACGACGTCGGCAAGGTCGTTCGGCTTGCCCTCAAGCAGTTCGACGATGCCGTCGATGGCCGCCTGTACCTTCGCCGGCGGAGGCGCTTCCACGAGGTCATCGTGCCGCTGTTGCAGCCGGGTGCGGGTCTTCTTCTCGTCACCCATCGGCAGTTGCACCGAGGTAATGCCGCGCTCGCCCCACACGATGCCGCAGCGGCCGATCGCGGTGTCGAATATCGCAAAATGGTGCCCGGTCATGGCTTGGCTCCATACTCTCCGGTCAATGCTTCAGCTTTCTGTCATCGGCAAATCTAGGCTTGGAGATTATTGCTATCCACCCGAATCCCGAGGAACCTTGACGGCATGAACAACTTCCGGTGATCTGGGTTATCGCGACGCCATTCAATGGCCCTTGGCCCTCCCCACCACACGAGTCCGCATGCAAACGATAAACGTCAACGGCTACGACATGGCCTATCTCGAGGTTGGCCAGGGTGCGGCCAACGCTCCCCCGCTCGTCTGCATACACGGCTCGCTGTGCGATTTCCGAATCTGGTCGTGCGTACTGGGCCCGCTGACGCGCAAGCACCGCGTGATTGCGCCGTCGTTGCGGCACTTCTTCCCCGAACATTGGGATGGCGTCGGCGACACCTATTCGATCTCCCAGCATGTCGACGACGTCATCGCCTTCATCGAGAGACTGGATACCAAGCCGGTCGACCTGATGGGGCATTCGCGCGGCGGCCATATCTGCTTTCGCGTGGCGCAGCGGCGACCGGATCTATTGCGCAAGCTGATCCTGGCCGAGCCCGGCGGCGAACTCGACGGTACACTCGACCCTGCCTACAAGCCCGGCCCGTCACCGCTGGCGGCACGTATCGCGGCGTCCGCCGAGGTAATCGCCAAGGGCGACATCGATGGCGGCCTGCAGATATTTTTGGATGCGCTGGAAGGTCCCGGCGCCTGGAAGCGGCTGCCGGCGACACCGAAGCAGCAGTTGCGCGACAACGCCGCGACCCTGATCGGGCAGATGCGCGACCAGCGTCCGCCGTTCTCCAGGACAGACGCTGAGGCGATCAAGACGCCGACCCTGTTTATCGGCGGCGCCAACACCAAAGGCACGATTCCACAGGTGCTGCATGCACTCGCGGCCAACGTAACGGGGTCGCGCATCGAGATGATCCCGAACACCACACATCCGATGTTCGAACAGGCGCCGCAGAAATATTGCGAGATCGTGCTGGATTTTCTGGCGGCGTAGACGCGCCGCTGGCGGCGCTATTTCTGATCGAGTTGCCACGAACCGTCCCAATCGGCGGCGGGCGGATTGGCCTGGAAATTATCGACACGCGCGGCCATCGCCATCGATGGGCCGTCACCGGGGACGGCGTCCAGTGCGGCTTGGAAACCCCGGCGCGCGTCATCCCAACGGCGCGCGCGGTAAGCGGCGAGCCCTTCGGCATAGCGCGCCAACAAGACCGATTGTTTTTCGGTCAGTTCGCCCTTCCGTCCAATGATCTCGAACACGGCTTCGGGCTTGGTCTGGCCAACAACCACCAGCCGGTCGATCTCCCGAACCTCGATCGCATCGCCGGCGGCAGCGATCACGGGCGCTGACGCCAGCGAGTGGCTGCCATAGATCTTGTTGGCGCCCTCCAGCCGCGATGCCAGATTCACCGCATCGCCCATCACGGTGTAGCTCATCATGAACTCCGAGCCGATGCTGCCGACCAGCACCTCACCGGTGGCGATGCCGATGCGGACATCGCAGTCGCTCGGCACCGCGCGCACGCCGATCAATTCGGGCAGTTCCGTTCGCAGCGCCGCGCCGCGACTGGCCATCTCGATGGCGGCGAGGCAGGCCAGACTCGCCTGCTCGCCATGCTCGGTGAACGGAGGACCCCAATAGGCCATGATCGCGTCGCCGATGTACTTGTCGATGATGCCGCGATGGCTGCGGATCGGCCCCGACATCGTCGACAGATAATGGTTCATCACCTTGACGAGGCCTTGCGGCGTCATGCCTTCGCTGAGCCGTGTAAATCCCTTCATGTCACAAAAAAGCACCGTCATCACCCGCCGCTCGCCGTCGAAGGCGGTTTGCGACTGCCGCTCGATCAACCCCTCTACGACGCGCGGGTCGACGTAGCGGCCGAACGTCTCGCGCAGGCGCTCCTTGTGGCGCAATTGCTCGACCATGTTGTTGAAGGCTTTCGTCAACTGGCCGATTTCGTCGCGCGTGGTGACGTCGATCGATCCATCGAGCCGGCCCGCTTCGACCGCCTGCGTGCCTTCCAGCAGACGCCGCACCGGTCCGGTGATTCCGGTACTGATGAAAAACGAAAACACCAGGCCGAGAATGCCGGCAAGTAAGGTCAGCACCACGGAAATGACAATGGCCGTGTTCTGGTCGCGCATCGTCACGAGGGCATCGCCGCGCACCAGCGCGAGCATGTCGGTGCGGATGACTTCGATCCTCTGGTTGACCTCGTCCCGCAGCATGTCGGTTCGGGCAAGGCTGGCCCTTGCCTCCGTGAAATTCCTGGCCTCCAGCAGCATTAGCAACCTCTGGTATTCCTCACCGAGGAAGCGATGGAGATCGCTGATGACGCGCTCGACGCGATCGTCGATCCGGCCCAGTTGGGCGTTGTCGGAGGCAGTCGAGGGGTCGTCGATAATCGCATTGATCAGGGCGCGCGCCTGCTGCGCTTCCCGATCGAGTTCCTGACCCTTGGCCTCATAGATTTTTCGCTGCTCCGCAACGAAAGGCTCGTCGGGCGGCGACTGCATCTTGCCGATCATCATCCGGCGAGCCGCCAGAGCCTGCTCCAGCGAACGGACGTTCATCCGCGCCAGATGTCCGTAAGCTTCGACATATTTGCCGCTGAGTTCGTCAAGCTGATGGGCAATCCGGCGCGTCATCACCGTCGACAGCGCCGACGTGATTGCCATCAGGAATATCAACCCGATGGCGATGCCGAGGATTCGCTTTCGAATCGTCGGTCGCAGCATGGACTCTCGTTCTGAAGCGAAGGACATGGCGGATCAACCGGAGGTGCGGCTGGCGCAGATTGGCGCCCGCCCGTTGCTTAGCGCGCGGCGCCCGATTTGGCACGTTCCCCGCTAAAGGGTGGTTGACGGCCGCTCAGTAGAAGAGTATTGAATACGGAATTCCGTATTCCTAATCGGACGCATCCCTATGATCCCCTTGGATCCACTCCCCAACCTGATCGATCAGGTCTACGCCCGGATCCTCGAGGCGATCACAGACCGCACCCTGCCGCCGGGGCACCGCATCCGGCAGAACGAGCTTGCGGACAAGCTCGGCGTTTCGCGCCAGCCGGTTTCTCACGCGCTGCATTTGCTGCATCGTCAAGGCCTCGTCGCCGAAAGCGGCCGCCGCGGCTTCGAGGTCACCCGGCTCGACCCGGAACGGATCGGTCAGCTCTACGAGGTACGCGGCGCGATCGATGCGCTGGCGGCGCGGCTGGCCGCCGGACGCGCCAAGCTCGATTCTTCCGGCCGCGCGCAGCTCGAGGCGGCGCTGCAGGCCGGGCGGACGATCGACGGGAATACGCCGCTGGCACGGCTGATCGCGCTCGACGTCGAATTTCACAGCGCGATCTATCGGCTCGCCGGCAACCCCGCGATCGAGGAAATGATCGCGCCGCAATGGCCGCATATGCGCCGCTCGATGGCGACCGTGCTCGCCGAACTGGATTACCGCGAGAGCGCCTGGACCGAACACGAAACGATCGCCGCGCAGATTTTAGCCGGCAACGCCGAGGCAGCGGAAGCCGCAGCGCTTGCCCATGCGCAGACTGCGGGGCGGATGACGGAGGAAAGACTGAGGGCGACGGACAAAGCCGCGTAACTAGCCGTCGTTCCGGGGCACGCGAAGCGTGAACTATGGTGCGCAATTGCGCACCTGAGAACCTCGAGATTCCGGGCTCGATGCTTCGCATCGCCCCGGAATGAAAAAATACAAAGCAGTAAAACAAAAACCACAGGAGAAGACGCCATGAAACTGACGCCACAGCAGATCGAATTCTTCAACCGGGAGGGCTGGCTGTTCCTGCCCGAGCTGTTCAGCCAGGAGGAAGTGGATTATCTCGCGCGCGAGGCGGTCAATATCTACGACGCCAACCGCCCCGAGGTGTGGCGCGAGAAGAGCGGCGCGCCGCGCACGGCTTTTGCCGCGCATCTCTATAACGAGGCGTTCGGCGCGCTCGGCGCGCATCCGCGCATGATCGAGCCGATCGAGCAGATCTTTGGCGAAAAGCTCTACATGCACCAGTTCAAGATCAACGCCAAAGCTGCCTTCACGGGCGACGTCTGGCAATGGCATCAGGACTACGGCACCTGGAAGCGCGACGACGGCATGCCCGAACCCCGCGCGATGAACATCGCGATCTTCCTTGACGAGGTGATGCCGATCAACGGACCGCTGATGCTGGTGCCGAAGAGCCAGCATGCCGGCGACCTCAAGGCTTCGCACGATCTTGAAACAACGTCCTATCCGCTGTGGACGCTGGACGAGGAAACCGTCACCAGGCTCGTCAACGAAGGCGGCATTGTCGCCCCGACCGGCAAGGCCGGCGGCATGCTGATGTTCCACGGCAACCTCGTGCACGGCTCCGCCGGCAACATCACGCCCTACCCGCGCAAGATCGTCTACCTGACGCTGAACGCGGTCTCGAACTACATCCGCACCCCGACGCGGCCGGAATACATCGCCCATCGCGACTTCACGCCGATCGAGACCGTGGACGACGACGCATTGGTGCGGCTCGCGCGCGCCCATCGCCAGGCGGCGGAGTAGGTTTCACACCGTCATTCCGGGGCGACGCGATAGCGTCAAACCCGGAATCTCGATATTGCCTTTCACCTCTGGATTCCGGGTCTGCGCCGAGCGGCGCATCCCGGAATGACGGCTTGATCGGATTCAACTGATGAACCTCCATCACCTCCTCAAGGCCCGCGCCGCTGCCGGAAGGCCTGTTCGCGTCGCACTGATCGGCGCCGGCAAGTTCGGATCGATGTTCCTGTCGCAGGTGCCGCACACGCCGGGGCTGGAAGTGTCCGTCATCGTCGATCTCGACCGTGACCGCGCCCGCGAGGCGTGCCGCACCGTCGGCTGGGATGCCGACCGGATCGCGCGGACGGCCTTCACCGACGACGGCGCGCGCGCAATTGCGGACGGCGCGATGGACGTGGTGGTGGAAGCCACCGGCAATCCCGCCGTCGGCATCCGCCATGCCCGCGCGGCGATTGCGGCGGGCAAGCATGTCGTCATGGTCAATGTCGAGGCCGACGTGCTGGCGGGTCCATTGCTCGCGGAAGAGGCGCGCAAGGCCGGCGTGGTCTATTCGCTCGCCTATGGCGACCAGCCCGCGCTGACCGCCGAGATGGTGGACTGGGCGCGTGCGACGGGGTTTCGCGTCGTCGCTGCCGGCAAGGGCACCAAATATCTGCCGGCCTATCACGACGTGACGCCGGAAGGCGTCTGGGGACACTACGGGCTGACCGCGGGCGAAGCCCAATCGGCCGGCATGAATCCGCAGATGTTCAACTCGTTCCTCGACGGCACCAAGTCCGCGATCGAAATGGCAGCGATTGCCAACGCCACCGGGCTGGACGTTCCGTCGGATGGTTTGCTGTTTCCACCCTGCGGCGTCGACGATTTGCCGCACGTGATGCGCCCGCGCGACAAGGGCGGAGTGCTGGAAAAGGCTGGCCTTGCGGAAGTGGTGTCGTCGCTGGAACGCGACGGACGCCCGGTGTTTCGCGATCTGCGCTGGGGCGTCTACGTCGTGCTGGAAGCACCGAACGACTACGCCGCCGATTGCTTCAAGCAGTACGGGCTGAAGACCGACGCCTCGGGACGCTACGCGGCGATGTACAAGCCGTATCACCTGATCGGGCTGGAGTTGAACATATCGATCCTGTCGGCAGCGCTGCGCAATGAACCGACCGGGCAGCCGTATGGTTTTCGCGGCGATGTCGCGGCGGTCGCCAAGCGCAACCTGCGCGCCGGCGAAATGCTCGACGGCGAAGGCGGCTACACGGTGTGGGGCAAGCTGATGCCGGCCGCGAAAAGCCTCGCCGTCGGCGCGCTGCCGATCGGGCTTGCCCATCGCGTCAAGCTGAAGAACGACGTCGCCCACGGCGCGGTGGTTCGCTGGAACGACGTCGAGGTCGACGCTAACAGCGACACCATCAAGACGCGCAAGGCGATGGAAGCGGCTTTTGCTTCCTCGCGTTAAGGCAGCAGTCGGCTCGCCCGCGCATGGGCGAACCATTTGCGGAACATCGCCTCGGTATCCATCATCTCGGTAAAGCCCGCCTGGTTGATCTTCACGGTCGAGACGATCGACGGCGGCCCCGACTACGTCTGGCCATAACGCATGCTGTAATCGGCATATTGAAACGAGAGCCCGACGAACTCCTCCAGGCCGGGTGAAACGAGATCGTGCTTGCGGCGTAGTTCGTCCCACGGCGCGATCCATTTCGGATATTCCTGCGCCATCGAAAGGGGCGCCGCGACGCCCGGCTTCATTTCCAGCGCATCCGCAATCGCCGGCCAGACATTCTCCCAGGTGAAGACATCGCCGTTGGTGACGTTGAAGGCCTCGTTGCGCGCTGCGACGGTTTCGCCCGACCACGCGATGGCACGCGCGAGCAGATCGACATCGACCGCTTGCGACACGCGCGCGGCGCCGCCGGGATAATCAAGCGCGCGGCCCTGCTCGCGCAGCATGGCCGCGTAAACGCCGAGCGGCGGGATCAGGTCCATGGCGCCGCCCATGGCTTCGCCGACGATCAGCACCGGGCGCAGAATGCTCCAGTGCCATGCCTTGCCCTGCTGCAACTCGCGCAGAAAATTCTCCTGCGCCCAATAGAAATTCGGCTGCTCGTACATTTCCGAACGCCCTTCGCGCGCCGGCACGGTGAGCGGACGGACGTGCACGCCATAGGCCTTGGTACCCTGCAGCAGCGCCACGTGGCGGAGGGCAGGCGCCACGGGCTCGAGTGCCGCCATCAGGTTGCGCAGCATCAGGTCGTTGGTTCTGATTTGGTCCGGATCGCGCCAGCCGTCGACCAGACTTGGCGCTTCATAGAGCGCGGCATAGACAAGGTGGGTTGTATCCTTCAGCGCTGATGCGGCTTGCGTGCATTGCGCCGGATCGGTCAAGTCGATCGGCACGTGGCGGGCGCCATGGAGATCGCGCGGTTTGCGACGTGATAGTGCGATGATTTCGCAGGTATCGGCCTGTCCGAAGTGCCGCAATGCGGCATTTCCAACCAGCCCAGTCGCACCCGCCACCACCACTTTTTTCTCAGCCATTGGAGAGCTCCCGTCCCGATTGCCGCTTTCACTAGCAGACACCGGCGATCGACGTCTGCTCCCGTCTTGGCCTTTGGTCGCATGTGGCACGCTCAGTATTCGGGCAATTCTTCGCACTGCAGTGGAACCAGAACCCTTGATTATCCATCACCAATTCGTCATCCTGCCCTCAGGTCCATTGAGCCGGGAATTGCTTATCGAAAAACCAAGAGCCTTGGTTTCAGGGCCATATTCAAATTTCAAACAGTCCAGCACCGACCATCGGAAATAGACAAGACGGCGCAAGATCGTTGTCCCTTGGTCGGGTATCGGCAAAAACAGAGGGGAAGGAAAAATGAAGCGTCGTGATTTTCTCAAAGTCGGTGGCGTCGGTCTTGCCACGACGGCGATTGCAGCTCCTGCGATCGCGCAATCGAACCCTGAAATAAAGTGGCGATTGGCGGCCAGCTGGCCGAAAGCACTCGATACGCTGTACGGCGGCTGCGAACATTTCTGCAAGCGCGTGGCCGAAATCACCGACAACAAATTCCAGATCCAGCCGTTCGCCGCCGGCGAAATCGTGCCGGGCCTGCAGGTGCTCGACGCCGTCTCGAACGGCACGGTCGAGATGGGCAACACCGCGCTCTACTACTACTGGGGCAAGAACCCTGCCTTCACTTTCGGCACCTCGCTGCCGTTCGGCCTCAACACCCGTGCGCACATTTCCTGGCTGCGGTTCGGCGGCGGCACGGATATGCTCAACGACCTCCTGAAGGAGTACAAGTGCGTCGGCATTCCGACCGGTTCCACCGGAGCCCAGATGGGCGGCTGGTTCCGGAAGGAAATCAAGTCGATGGATGACTTCCGGGGCCTGAAGTTCCGCGTCGGCGGATTCGCCGGCACCATCATCTCCAAGGTCGGCGGCGTGCCGCAGCAGATCGCTGGCGGCGACATTTATCCGGCGCTTGAAAAGGGCACCATCGACGCGGCGGAGTGGGTCGGGCCCTACGACGACGAGAAGCTGGGCTTCGTCAAGGTCGCGAAGTACTACTATTATCCGGGTTGGTGGGAAGGCACCGGCCAGGGCCACAACATCATGAACACCGACAAGTGGAATGCGCTGCCGAAGCACTATCAGGCCGCGATCGAAACCGCTTCGAACGACACCTTCACCTGGGTCACTGGCAAGTACGACTACGCCAATCCGGCCGCGTTGAAGCGGCTGCTGGTAGCCGGCGCCATCCTGAAACCGTTCCCGCAGGAAGTGCTGGAGGCCTGCTACAACGCCGCCAACGAAATCTACGCGGGTCTGTCGAAGGATAATCCGCACTTCAACAAGATGTACACGAGCTTGTCGGCGTTCCGTGCCGAATCGCTGGCGTGGAACCAGGTGGCTGAATTGAGCTACGACAGCTTCATGATGCGGATGCGCACCCGCACCTGACGGCTGCAACAACAAAAAAGCCCCGGAGATCTCTCCGGGGCTTTTTCATTGATCGCTTCGATCGACCGTTATTCCTCGCCTTCGCCGAGCGCGTCGGCGAGTTTGTCGTAATATTTGGCAACGAGCTCGATGTTGCCCTTGTTCTCGATCGCCGGCGGCGGCGACTTCAGCACTTCGTCGAGTTCCGCGAGCACTTCCTTTTTGTCCTTGGCCGACATTTTCTTGTCGGCCTGGACCTGGGCGATCTGCGCCTTGGCGACGGCCTCGGGGCCGACATACTTCTTGGCGGCGGGATCGAAGCCGCCGAGCACCAGGCTGATATTGTCGATCACGGTGTTGTACTCGTCATAGCCGGCAAAGCCGTTCTTCTTGACGATGGCCTCGAGCTGGGCGTCGACCTTTGGGTCCGGCGTGGCAGCTTCCGGGAGCTTGTCGACGATCGCATCGACCTCCTTCTGCGCCGCGAGCACGCCCTCGATCTGCTTCTCGGTCAGCGCGATCTGCTTGATCGCGGGAGCGTCTGCCGCCTGCGGCGCAGCCTGGGCCGGCGGCGCGGCCTCTTTCGGCGCGGCCTGCTTGGACTGCGCCAGCACGTCGCCGCTGGAAACCACCGACACCGCCAGCGCGAGACACGCGATGCTCAGGGCGGTGGCAGCGGGGCGAAAGATCTGACGCATGGGTAGGCTCCTTGAGAGAATGGGAGTGTTCGGTCCTGGACGACGAGGTTGAGGGAACCCGAGTGAATGGCTCCTGAACTTGCGCGGCAAGCTGATGCCGAATCGTGGCCGAATGATCACGACCAGTTCAGAGTTTGGTGATCGCTCGCGGTACGTTTTTGTGGACCATCCCGGGCGGGAGTTTACGGATCGCGACCACTTGATGCGCACCACGAATCGACGTCGGCGCGGAATCGCACGTTGGCGCGATGAGCAGTCAAATTCGAAGCAGGCTGAGCTCCGAATGGAGACGAGACGAATATTCGGACTCGCGCGAACCGCGGACGCTGCGAAGGCATTTGCCGATACCTCGCGCGCAAAACAAAAACGCCGCCTCCAGAAGGAAGCGGCGTTTTGTTTGATCGTGACACGTAAAGAGGAATTGCTTTGTCCTTGGCAGGCCTGGCAGCGACCTACTCTCCCAGGGCTTAAGCCATAGTACCATTGGCGCTGAGGAGTTTAACGGCCGAGTTCGGGATGGGATCGGGTTCAAGCTCCTCGCTAGAACCACCAGGCCGGCGAAGGACAAAGATACGAAGCAAGCGTTTGATCTTGGTAGTTCATGCGCATGAAGCGCTATGGACACTGAAAATGAGAGCAATCAAGCCAATCGAACGATTAGTACCGGTAAGCTACATGCATTACTGCACTTCCACACCCGGCCTATCAACGTGGTCGTCTTCCACGGTTCTCAAGGGAATGCTCGTTTTGAGGTGGGTTTCCCGCTTAGATGCTTTCAGCGGTTATCCCGTCCGTACATAGCTATGCTGCACTGCCGCTGGCGC
>JAEWHP010000013.1 GCA_023387735.1 Pseudomonadota bacterium
CAACCGTTTGAAGCGGCTGATGGAACTGCGCGCGCCTGACATCATCATCCGCAACGAAAAGCGCATGCTGCAGGAGGCCGTCGACGCGCTGTTCGACAACGGCCGCCGCGGCCGCGTCATCACCGGCGCCAACAAGCGGCCGCTGAAGTCGCTGGCCGACATGCTCAAGGGCAAGCAGGGCCGCTTCCGGCAGAACCTGCTCGGCAAGCGCGTCGACTATTCCGGCCGTTCGGTGATCGTGGTCGGTCCCGAACTGCGGCTGCATCAGTGCGGCCTGCCGAAGAAGATGGCGCTCGAACTGTTCAAGCCGTTCATCTATTCGCGGCTCGACGCCAAGGGCCTGTCGACCACCGTGAAGCAGGCGAAGAAGCTCGTTGAAAAAGAGCGTCCCGAGGTCTGGGACATCCTCGACGAGGTGATCCGCGAGCATCCGGTGCTCCTGAACCGCGCGCCGACGCTGCATCGCCTCGGCATTCAGGCGTTCGAGCCGGTCCTGATCGAAGGCAAGGCGATCCAGCTGCATCCGCTGGTCTGCGCGGCGTTCAACGCCGACTTCGACGGCGACCAGATGGCCGTGCACGTCCCGCTGTCGCTGGAAGCGCAGCTGGAAGCGCGCGTGCTGATGATGTCGACCAACAACATCCTGCATCCCGCGAACGGCCAGCCGATCATCGTGCCGTCGCAGGACATCGTGCTCGGCCTCTACTACGTGTCGATCATGCGCGAAGGCCTGCCCGGCGAGGGCAAGATCTTCGGCGACATGGCCGAACTCGAGCACGCCCTGCATTCGAAGGTCATCCACCTCCACACCAAGATCAAGTACCGGTGGGAGGGCACCGACGAGACCGGCAAGGTCAGCAAGCGCTGGATCGAGACCACCGCCGGCCGCGTCATGCTCGGCACCCTGCTGCCGAAGTCGCCCAGGATTTCGTACGACATCATCAACAAGCTGATGACCAAGCGCGAAATTTCCGGCGTGATCGACCAGGTCTATCGTCACTGCGGTCAGAAGGAGACGGTGATCTTCTGCGATCGCATCATGGCGCTCGGCTTCTACAACGCGTTCAAGGCCGGCATCTCGTTCGGCAAGGACGACATGGTCGTGCCGCACTCGAAGTGGAAGATCGTCGACACCACCCGTACGCTGGCGAAGGATTTCGAGCAGCAGTACAACGACGGCCTGATCACCCATGGCGAGAAGTACAACAAGGTGGTCGACGCCTGGTCGAAGGCGACCGAAGAAATCGCCAAGGAGATGATGAAGGAAATCTCCTCGACCAAGAAGACGCCGAAGGGCGCCGACGCCGACATCAACTCGATCTACATGATGGCGCATTCGGGCGCGCGCGGTTCGCCGGCGCAGATGCGTCAGCTCGCCGGCATGCGCGGCCTGATGGCGAAACCGTCGGGTGAAATCATCGAGACGCCGATCATTTCCAACTTCAAGGAAGGTCTGTCGGTGCTCGAATACTTCAACTCGACCCACGGCGCCCGCAAGGGTCTCGCGGACACCGCGTTGAAGACCGCCAACTCCGGCTACCTGACCCGCCGTCTGGTCGACGTGGCGCAGGACTGCATCATCACGCAGGACGACTGCGGCACCAAGCTCGGCATCAAGATGCGCGCCATCGTCGATGCCGGCACGGTCGTGGCGTCGCTGGCGTCGCGTATTCTCGGCCGCACTGCGGGCGAGGATCTGCGCGATCCCGCGTCCAACAGCGTCGTGGTCAAGCGCGGCACGCTGATGGAGGAGTCGCATGTCGACGCCATCCAGCAGGCCGGCATCCAGGAAGTGAAGATCCGTTCGGCACTGACCTGCGAACTCGTCAACGGCATCTGCGGCAAGTGCTATGGCCGCGATCTCGCCCGCGGCACGCCGGTCAACCACGGTGAAGCGGTCGGCGTCATCGCCGCCCAGTCGATCGGTGAACCCGGCACGCAGCTGACGATGCGCACGTTCCACATCGGCGGCGCGGCGCAGATCAATGAGCAGTCGTTCGTCGAGTCGAACTTCGAAGGCAAGGTGACCATCAGGAACAAGGCCATCGCCAGGAACAGCGAAGGTCACCTGATCGCGATGGTCCGCAACATGGTCGTTGCCATCGTCGATGCCGACGGCACCGAGCGTGCGACCCACCGCATTCAGTACGGCGCGCGCATGCACGTCGACGACGGCGATATGGTCAAGCGCGGCCAGCGCATCGCGGAATGGGATCCGTACAGCCGTCCGGTTCTCACCGAAGTCGAGGGCACGATCGGGTTCGAAGACCTGGTCGAGGGCCAGTCGATTTCGGAAACGCTGGACGAATCCACGGGTATCGCCAAGCGCGTCGTCATCGACTGGCGCGCGTCGCGGGGCGGCGCGGACCTGCGTCCGGCGATCGTCGTCAAGGGCAAGGATGGCAAGGTGCTCAAGCTCGCCCGTGGCGGCGATGCCCGCTACATGCTGTCGGTCGACGGCATTCTGTCGGTCGACATCGGCGCCAAGGTCAAGGCCGGCGACATCCTGGCGCGTATCTCCACGGAGAGCGCCAAGACCCGCGACATCACCGGCGGTTTGCCGCGGGTGGCCGAACTGTTCGAGGCCCGCAAGCCAAAGGACGCGGCGATCATCGCGGAAATCGCGGGCACCATCCGCTTCGGCCGCGACTACAAGAACAAGCGCCGCATCTCGATCGAGCCGATGGACAAGACCGAGGAGACCAGAGAGTACCTGATCCCGAAGGGCAAGCACATCCATCTGCAGGACGGCGACATCGTCGAAAAGGGCGATTTCATCGTCGAAGGCAATCCGGCGCCGCACGACATCCTGGCGATCAAGGGCATCGAGGAACTCGCGGCCTATCTGGTCAACGAAATCCAGGAGGTCTACCGGTTGCAGGGCGTGCTCATCAACGACAAGCACATCGAGGTGATTGTCCGTCAGATGCTGCAGAAGGTCGAGATCACCGACCAGGGCGACACCGACATGATCTCGGGCGAACAGGTCGACAAGATCGAGTTCGACGCGCTCAACCTGAAGGCCAAGGAGGAGGGCAAGAAGCCCGCCACGGGAACGCCGGTTCTGCTCGGCATCACCAAGGCGAGCCTGCAGACCCGCTCGTTCTTCTCGGCGGCCTCGTTCCAGGAAACCACCCGCGTGCTCACCGAAGCCGCCGTCAACGGCAAGGTGGACCCGCTGGAAGGCCTCAAGGAAAACGTCATTGTCGGTCGGCTGATCCCGGCGGGCACCGGCGCGTCGATGGCCAAGATCCGCGAAGTCGCGGTCAAGCGCGACAAGCTGATCCTCGACGAGCGCGAGAAGCAGACGGCGATCGTGCCGACCGCCCCGGAGGCCGAGCCGCTGGCCCTGCCGCCTGCGGAATAGAGCGTCCGCAGAAATACGGTACCGAGACAAAAGGCCGGCGCAAGCCGGCCTTTTTGCTGCTTTCTTTCCTTGTTGCGGTGCGAGGGCTCGCTTTGTTCATCTTTCTTTCAGGGTGAAAGGCGTTTTTGCTAGTGTGGATCATACCGACCGTTCCTGAGGGCAGGACGCGGCGGAGGGGCGACGGAACGGACATGCTTGATCTTGCAATCGTTGGCGGCGGCCCGGGCGGGCTGATGAGCGCCTGGTACCTGAAGAAAAAGCTCGGCGATCTCTGCCGCGTGACGATCTACGAGGCGTCCGACCGAGTCGGCGGCAAGATCCTGTCGCGCAAGTTCGATTCAGCGCCTGCGCTGTACGAGGCCGGCGTCGCCGAGATCTACGATTATTCGATGAGCGGTCCCGATCCGCTGCGTGAGTTGATCCAGCATTTCGGCCTGCAGACGATACCGATGGACGCCGAGCAGGTGCAGCTTGACGGCGAACTGCTCGACGACGTGCCGGGCATGCGCCGCAAGTACGGCGCCAAGACCGCTGCTGCGATCGAGGCGTTCCGCAAGCGTTGCTCCGACCTGGTGTCGCCAATCGAATATTACGAAGGCGTCGGCGCGCACGACAACGAGCATCCCTGGGCCTACATGACCTGCGAGGAAGTGCTCGACAAGGAAGTCGCCGATCCCACCGCGAAGCGCTTCCTGAAAGTCATGGCGCGATCGGACATCGCGACCGAAAGCCACAACACCAACGGGCTGAATGCGCTGAAGAACTTCGTAATGGATATCGACGGCTATATCGGCCTGTATTCGATCCAGAACGGCAACGAGCAGCTGATCGAGTGTCTTCGTTCCGAGGTCGACGCCGACATCCAGCTCAATCATCGCGTGCTCAAGGTCGGCAAGACCGGCTCCGGCCGCTATCAACTCGACATGATGAACGGGAAGGGGCCGGAGACGCGCGATTTCGATCTCGTGTTGATGTGCCTGCCGCACTCATGGCTCGCGACCATGCGCTGGGATGGTGAAGAGCTGCGCAAGTCGATGGTCAAGCATGTCGCCTATTTCGACCGGCCGGCGCATTACCTGCGGGTTTCGATCCTGTTCGACGAGCCGTTCTGGGGCGAGCAGATCCAGGGCGCCTGGTTCATGTCGGAAGCCTTCGGCGGCTGTTGCGTCTACAACGAAGGCGCGCGCCATGACGTCGGCAGGCATGGCGTGCTGAACTGGCTGATCGCCGGCTCCGATGCGCTGGCGTTCGCCAACCTGAGCGACCAGGAACTGATCGACGCCGCGCTGAAATCGCTGCCGGCGTCGTTCGGCAACGCCCGCGACCATTTCCTTGAAGGCAAGATTCACCGCTGGCTGTCGTCGGTGAATGCGCTGCCTGGCGGTTTGCCGGTGCGCGACGTCATGACCAATCATCGGCCCGAGCCGAAGCAGCATCCGGGAATCGTTGTCGTCGGCGACTATCTGTTCGATTCGACCCTCAACGGCCTGCTCGACTCCTCCGATGCCGCGACCGACATCATTCTCACCGAGATGATCCGGCTGCGGCGCGCCCGTGCGCAGGAGGCAGGGGCTGTTTCCGACAAGATCGACCGCGGCTATTTCGACAATTACCGTGGCCTCGGACCCTACAGCGAGGCCTGGAACCAGTTTACCGATCCGGCCTATCTGACCGACCTGATCAAGATCGTCTGGAACAGGGCGAAGGGATACAAGCTGCTTGTTGCTGGCTCCGCCAGCGGCGAACTGGTCGGTGCGCTGCGCGAACGCGGCATCGATGCCTGGGGCATCGAAAACAACCGGGCGATCCATGCCAGGACGCCGAAGGCGCTGCGGAAATTCAACAAGCTCGGCTCCATCGTCGACATGCCGTTCAAGGACGATGAGTTCGATTTCGTGTTCGAGACCAGCCTGTGTCACGTCGCAGAAAAGCAGGTGCCTCGGGCGGTGCGCGAACTGAACCGTGTCGTGAAGACGGGGCTGGTGTTTGGATCGGTCACGTCCGACATGGCGCCGGCGCTGATCGACCGCTACGACCTGCTGCGCGGGGTAAAGAAACTCGGCACCTGGTGGGAATGGTCGGAGTTGTTCTTCGGCAACGGATTCGACCTCTCGATGCATCGGCGCGACTGCACCGATGCGCTGTGGGCGGCGACGCTGGCCGCCAACAAGGGGCCCGGGCAGTGGTACGCAGACGCCGACAGCCTGCGTTATTCGTTCTTCGACAAGGTCGAATCGGACGACTAAACGGCCGGCAGGGCCGGTGTTCAGCACCGGCTGCGCCAATTGTTTTGCCGAATTCATCCCGATCGCATAGGATCGCCGCGGTAGCATTTGCGGCTACCGCGCTCGTTTTGCGGTCATGCCGGCCGTGCAGCATCGGTTGGTTTCATGGCGCCCAAGCCTCCTCCCTCGGATGATCGGAATCCCGCGTCGGCTGACGATCCTGAGCTCGAGAAGAAGCTCGCGCCGGGGGCTGTTCCGCCGGGCTCCGGTACCACCGGCAAGGCGGCTGGCGGTGCTCCCAACGATGACGGCGACGAGGATGACGAGCTGGAGCTCGATGACGATGAAGACGACGAGGATCTCGTCGTCTTCACCGCCAAGGAAGCCGCTGGCGCGATGGCAACGATCTACGGCTTCGTCAAGCCGGATCTGGGCAAATACAAGAAGCTGGTAGCGTTCGTCACGTTCGGCGTGCTGGTGGAGACGCTGTTCAACGTCATCATGCCGTTGAGCCTGAAATTCCTGATCGACGATGCGCTCGGCGAGGAGGATTTCCAGGCGCTGTACAAGATCCTCGGCGTGCTCGCGGTTGCGGGCATCATCACCTCGATCATCGCGGTCTGGTACGAGCGCTGGGATGCCCGGCTGGCTGCAGGGCTGATCGCCGACACGCGGACGCGGCTGTTCGAACACGTCCAGAACCTGCCTTCATCCTATTTCGCAAAGACCAAGCGCGGCGAGATTCTCTCGCGCTTCTCGATCGACCTCGCAGCCTACGAAAGCTCGATCAAGACGTTCGCCAACAGCGCGGCGCTGCCGTTCCTGGAACTGATCGCCGGCATCATCCTGATGCTGTTCCTGAACTGGCAGCTCGCGGCGATCGCGCTGCTGGTGTTTCCGATCACGCTGATCGGGCCGCGGATCCTGACCCCGAAAGCAGTACAGGCCAATTACGAGCAGAAGCTCAACGAGTCGGCGTTGCTCGGCACCGTTCAGGAAAACGTGGCGGCGCAGGCGGTGGTGAAGGCGTTCAGCCTGCAGCGCCGGACGCTCGGCTGGTTCACGATGCGCAACCAGGATGTGCGCATCAAGACTGCGTCCGCCGTGTTCCTGTCGACCATGGTCGAGCGTACCGTCACGATCTCGGTATTGCTTCTGCACCTCGTGGTGCTGGCGATCGGCGCATATCTCGCCACCAAGGGCCAGATCACCATCGGCACTTTCGTCACCTTCGAGAGCGCGTTCTGGGAGGTGTCGTACAACATCGCCCACCTGATGCATTTCATTCCGGTGTCGATCCAGTCGGCGGCGGCGGTGCGGCACATGCAGGAACTGCTGGATGAACCGACCCGCGGCGCCGATCGCGCCGGCGCGCCGGATCTGCCGCCTATCACCAACGACATCAGCTTCGAACGCGTCACCTTCAAGTACGAAGGCAGCGAAGTGCCGGTGCTGGACAATTTCAGCCTCAAGCTCGATGTCGGCAAGCGCATCGCGATCGTCGGACCCAGCGGTTCGGGCAAGAGCACGCTGCTCAACCTGATCCTGCGCCTCTACACGCCGGACGAGGGCCGCGTGACCATCGACGGCGTCGACATAAGAAGGGTGACGCGCGAGTCGCTGCGCAAGGGCATGGCGATCGTGTTCCAGGAGAACATGCTGTTCAACATGTCGATCCGGGAAAACATCCGGCTCGGCAAGGAGGGCGCCAGCGACGCGGAGGTCGTGGAGGCCGCGCGCAAGGCCGAGATCCACAGCTACATCATGAGCCTGCCGCAGAAATACGACACGCCAGTCGGCGAGCGCGGCGATACGCTGTCGGGCGGCCAGCGCCAGCGCATCGCGATCGCGCGCGCCATCATCCGCAATCCCGCGCTGCTGCTGCTCGACGAAGCGACCTCGGCGCTCGACCAGACCACGGAAGCCGCGATCAACCGCACGCTCCTGAACGTGGCGGAGGGGCGGACCATGATCTGGTCGACCCACCGCCTGACGTCGGTGGTCGAAATGGACGAGATCATCGTGATTTCGGGCGGCAGGGCGATCGAGCGCGGCTCGCACGCGCAGTTGCTCGCGGCCAACGGCGTCTATCGCAAGCTCTGGGACGACCAGGGCCACCGGCAGCATGATGCAACCGGCCAGGCTGATGATGCCAACGAAGACGATGATGACGACGACGAGGATGAGGAGGAATAGGCGCGGCGTTTGATCGCATGCCGATTTCCCCTCGGTCCGGCCCTGCGGGAGGCAATGAGCGCTTGATCGGGCGCTCGCCTGGGCTGCTCAATCTTAAGGATGCAATCTCAGATAAATTTATCCGGGTATAATTATGCCCCTGTTAGGGGCGGAATCGCCGACTCGGGGCTGCGAGTCGGAGGAGGGGTGCCGGCGGAGAGTGGCGCCGACGCTGTTTCCGAATTCGCGGCAAGCGCTGAATCCGCTGCCGCCATAGGCATTTCCAGAGTTGTTCTTTCGCTTGACTTCACTATCCACCGCTTATAGAAGACGGCCACTTAACGACAGGCGGTGAGCTACGCCAGCGTCGGAACGGAACACCCTTTCAAATCCGCTTTGGACTGAGACGGGCACCAACCTCGACGAATGCTGCTCAAACGCTGTCGATTATATTGCTAGGCAATGCCAGGACGATTTTAGTTCTCTTGAGCACGTCCTCTTGAGAGTGAACTCGGATGCATGACCTCGGAAGCAGGCCGGACAGCGGACGCTGAACGGTCCCAATTCGCGGTCCTCTGTGGCGTCGAAGCGCTTTCCGCTCAGCGATGAGTGGTTGGCGCGATTTCGTTTTGCGTGGAAGTTTTTTCGCGCAGGGCGGGCCGAACGGAACGGCTAGTTCCGAGAAGAATTTGCGGAGCCATTCGAGGTTCCGCGCGAACTAAAGGGTGAAGGCTGACATGCCGACGATCAACCAGCTGATCGCAAATCCGCGTGCGGTGCAGAAGTCACGCAAGAAGGTGCCGGCGCTGCAGCAGTCGCCGCAGAAGCGCGGTGTTTGCACGCGCGTCTACACCACGACCCCGAAGAAGCCGAACTCGGCGCTTCGCAAGGTCGCCAAGGTGCGCCTGACCAACGGCTTCGAGGTGATCGGCTACATCCCGGGTGAAGGCCATAACCTTCAGGAGCACTCGGTGGTCATGATCCGCGGCGGCCGCGTCAAGGACTTGCCCGGCGTTCGCTACCACATCCTCCGCGGCGTCCTCGATACCCAGGGCGTCAAGAACCGTAAGCAGCGCCGTTCGAAGTACGGCGCGAAGCGTCCGAAGTAATCAGGAACGGAATCGATGTCTCGTCGCCATTCTGCTGAGAAGCGTGAAGTGAACCCGGATCCGAAGTTCGGGAACGTCATCATCACGAAGTTCATGAACTCGATCATGTACGACGGCAAGAAGTCCGCCGCCGAGAGCATCGTGTACGGCGCGCTCGCCATGATCGAAGCCAAGACCAAGCAGGGCCCGCTGCCGGTGTTCGAGCAGGCGCTGGAAAACGTCATGCCGACCATCGAAGTGCGCTCCCGCCGCGTCGGCGGCGCCACCTACCAGGTGCCGGTCGAGGTTCGCTCGGTGCGCCGTCAGGCGCTGGGCATTCGCTGGATCATCACGGCTGCGCGCGATCGCAACGAAAAGACGATGACGGAGCGGCTCTCGGCCGAGTTGCTCGACGCGTCGAACAACAGGGGAAATGCTGTCAAGAAGCGTGAAGACGTGCACCGGATGGCGGAAGCCAACCGTGCCTTCTCGCACTATCGCTGGTAACAGCGAAGAACGGATTTAAGGAACAGCCCATGCCCCGCCAACATGCCATCGAGAACTACCGCAACTTCGGTATCATGGCGCATATCGACGCCGGCAAGACCACGACCACCGAGCGCATCCTCTATTACACCGGCAAGAGCCACAAGATCGGCGAAGTGCACGAAGGTGCCGCGACGATGGACTGGATGGAGCAGGAGCAGGAGCGTGGCATCACGATCACCTCGGCTGCGACCACCGCGTTCTGGAACGGCAAGCGCCTGAACATCATCGACACCCCCGGCCACGTCGACTTCACCATCGAAGTCGAGCGTTCGTTGCGCGTGCTCGACGGCGCCGTGTGCGTGCTCGACTCCAACCAGGGCGTCGAGCCGCAGACCGAGACGGTCTGGCGCCAGGGCGACAAGTACAAGGTTCCGCGCATTGTCTTCGCCAACAAGATGGACAAGACCGGCGCCGACTTCTTCAAGTGTCTCGCCGACATCGTCGACCGCCTCGGCGCCAAGCCGATCGCGATCCAGCTTCCGATCGGTGCCGAGAACAACTTCAAGGGTCTCGTCGACCTCGTGAAGATGCAGGGCATCATCTGGAACGATGAATCGCTCGGCGCGAAGTTCGACTACGTCGACATCCCGGCCGACCTCGTCGACCAGGCCAAGGAATATCGCGAGAAGATGATCGAAGCCGCCGTCGAGCTCGACGACGACGCGATGGCTGCCTATCTCGACGGCAATGAGCCCGATGAAGCGACGCTGAAGCGGCTGATCCGCAAGGCCGTGCTGACCGGCGCCTTCTATCCCGTGCTGTGCGGCTCGGCCTTCAAGAACAAGGGCGTGCAGCCGCTGCTCGACGCCGTGGTCGACTATCTGCCGTCGCCGATCGACGTGCCCGCGATCAAGGGCACCGATGATGACGGCAACGAAGTCGTGCGCAAGGCGGACGACAAGGAGCCGCTGGCGCTGCTCGCGTTCAAGATCATGGACGACCCGTTCGTCGGCACCATCACCTTCTGCCGCATCTATTCGGGTGTGCTGCAGAGCGGCACCGGTGTCGTCAACTCGACCCGCGAGAAGAAAGAACGTATCGGCCGCATGCTGCTGATGCATGCGAACAACCGTGAAGACATCAAGGAAGCCTATGCCGGCGACATCGTCGCGCTGGCTGGCCTGAAGGAAGCGCGGACCGGTGACACGCTGTGCGATCCCGACAAGCCGGTGATCCTCGAAAAGATGGAATTCCCGGAGCCGGTGATCGAAATCGCGATCGAGCCGAAGTCGAAGGCCGACCAGGAAAAGCTGGGTGTCGCGCTGGCGAAGCTCGCCGCCGAAGATCCGTCGTTCCGCGTGTCGACCGACCAGGAGTCCGGCCAGACCATTCTCAAGGGCATGGGCGAACTCCATCTCGACATCAAGGTCGACATCCTCAAGCGCACCTACAAGGTCGACGCCAACATCGGCGCGCCGCAGGTGGCGTTCCGTGAGCGGGTCACCAAGCGCGCCGAGGTCAAGTACACGCACAAGAAGCAGACCGGTGGTACCGGTCAGTTCGCCGAAGTGTCGATCATCGTCGAGCCGAACGAGCCCGGCAAGGGCTACGAGTTCGAGTCGAAGATCGTCGGCGGCGCGGTGCCGAAGGAATACATCCCCGGCGTCGAAAAGGGCCTTAACAGCGTGATGGGCTCGGGCGTGGTCGCCGGCTTCCCGGTGGTGGACGTCAAGGTCCAGCTGGTCGACGGCAAGTATCACGACGTCGACTCCTCGGCGCTGGCCTTCGAAATCGCATCGCGCGCGGCGTTCCGCGAAGCGCTGCAGAAGGGCAAGTCCGTTCTGCTCGAGCCGATCATGAAGGTCGAAGTGGTGACCCCGGAAGACTACACCGGCTCCGTCATCGGCGACCTGAATTCCCGGCGCGGCCAGATCCAGGGCCAGGACATGCGCGGCAACGCCAACGTCATCAACGCGATGGTGCCGCTCATGAACATGTTCGGGTACGTGAATAACCTGCGCTCGATGAGCCAGGGACGCGCGACCTTTACGATGCAATTCGATCACTACGCTGAAGCGCCGGCGAACGTGTCGGCAGAAGTCCAGAAGAAGTTTGCCTGATTGTCGTTGGTTCGAAGCTGACGACTGAACGGAGAGTCAAATGGCCAAAGCAAAGTTTGAACGTAATAAACCGCACTGCAACATCGGAACCATCGGTCACGTCGACCATGGCAAGACATCGCTGACCGCAGCGATCACCAAGGTGCTGGCTGAAACCGGCGGTGCGACGTTCACGGCGTACGACCAGATCGACAAGGCGCCGGAAGAGAAGGCGCGCGGCATCACGATCTCGACCGCTCACGTCGAGTACGAGACCCAGAACCGGCACTACGCCCACGTCGACTGCCCCGGCCACGCCGACTACGTGAAGAACATGATCACCGGTGCCGCGCAGATGGACGGCGCGATCCTGGTGGTGTCGGCCGCCGACGGCCCGATGCCGCAGACCCGCGAGCACATCCTGCTCGCCCGTCAGGTCGGCGTTCCCGCGCTCGTCGTGTTCCTCAACAAGTGCGACATGGTCGACGATCCGGAACTGCTCGAACTCGTCGAGCTCGAAGTCCGCGAGCTGCTCTCGAAGTATGAATTCCCGGGCGACACCATCCCGATCATCAAGGGCTCGGCGCTGGCCGCTCTCGAAGACAAGGACAAGAAGCTCGGTCATGACGCCATCCTCGAGCTGATGCGCAATGTCGACGAATACATTCCGCAGCCGGAGCGTCCGGTCGACCAGCCGTTCCTGATGCCGGTGGAAGACGTGTTCTCGATCTCGGGTCGTGGTACGGTCGTCACCGGCCGTGTCGAGCGCGGCATCATCAAGGTCGGCGAGGAAATCGAAATCGTCGGTCTGCGCGACACCCAGAAGACCATCGTCACCGGCGTCGAAATGTTCCGCAAGCTGCTCGATCAGGGCCAGGCAGGCGACAACATCGGTGCGCTGCTCCGCGGTACCAAGCGCGAGGAAGTCGAGCGTGGCCAGGTGCTGTGCAAGCCGGGTTCGGTCAAGCCGCACACCAAGTTCAAGGCTGAGGCCTACATCCTGACCAAGGAAGAGGGCGGTCGTCACACCCCGTTCTTCACCAACTACCGGCCCCAGTTCTACTTCCGCACCACCGACGTGACCGGTGTCGTGCATCTGCCCGAAGGCACCGAGATGGTGATGCCGGGCGACAACATCGCGATGGAAGTGCACCTGATCGTGCCGATCGCGATGGAAGAAAAGCTGCGCTTCGCGATCCGTGAAGGCGGCCGTACCGTCGGCGCCGGCGTCGTCGCCAGCATCATCGAGTAAAGAGAAATCGAAAAGCGGATAGCGAATGTTTCATTCGCTATCCGCCGCTCACTACTCGCACCAAGCGACGAAGAAAGAGACAACGGCAATGAACGGCCAAAATATTCGCATCCGTCTCAAGGCGTTCGACCATCGTATCCTCGATACGTCGACCCGCGAGATCGTGAACACGGCGAAACGCACCGGTGCCCAGGTTCGCGGACCCATTCCGCTGCCCACCCGCATCGAGAAGTTCACCGTCAACCGTTCGCCGCACGTGGACAAGAAGAGCCGCGAGCAATTCGAGATGCGCACGCACAAGCGCCTTCTCGACATTGTCGACCCGACCCCGCAGACCGTCGACGCTTTGATGAAGCTCGACCTGGCCGCCGGTGTCGACGTCGAGATCAAGCTCTAATTTTTTAGATCGTCCGAACGTTAGCGGACAGAAAGAACAGGAAGCACGCCGATGCGCTCCGGAGTGATCGCACAAAAGGTCGGGATGACGCGGGTCTTTACGGAGACCGGCGAGCACGTCCCTGTGACCGTGCTGAAGCTGGGCAACTGCCAGGTGCTGGGCCACCGCACGACCGAGAAGAACGGTTACGTCGCGCTGCAGCTCGGGTCGGGCACCCGCAAGACCGTCTATCTGCCGAAGGCGGAGCGCGGCCAGTTTGCGGTGTCCAAGGTCGAGCCCAAGCGGAAGGTTACCGAGTTCCGCGTGTCCGAAGACGCGCTGATTCCGGTTGGCGCCGAGATCCAGGCGGACCATTTCGTGGTCGGCCAGTTCGTCGACGTTACCGGCACCTCGGTCGGTAAGGGTTTTGCCGGCGGCATGAAGCGCTGGAATTTCGGCGGTCTGCGCGCCACCCACGGTGTGTCGGTTTCGCATCGTTCGATCGGTTCGACCGGCGGACGTCAGGATCCCGGCAAGACCTTCAAGAACAAGAAGATGCCCGGTCACATGGGTGTCGATCGCATCACCACGCTCAATCTGCGTGTGGTGCAGACCGACGTCGAGCGCGGCCTGATCCTCGTCGAAGGGGCCGTTCCCGGCTCCAAGGGCGGCTGGATCTCGGTGCGCGACGCCGTCAAGAAGCCGCTGCCGAAGGAAGCTCCGAAGCCCGGCAAGTTCAAGGTCGCCGGCGGCGAGCAGGCCGAGGCTCCGGCCGAGCAGGAGGGCGCGTGAGATGGAACTGAAAGTCACGACCCTTGAAGGCAAGGAAGCCGGATCGGTCCAGCTCTCGGACGCGATCTTCGGTCTCGAGCCCCGCGCCGATATCATCCAGCGTTGCGTGCAATGGCAGCTCAACAAGCGCCAGGCCGGAACGCACAAGGCAAAGGGCCGCGCCGAGATCTGGCGCACCGGCAAGAAGATGTACAAGCAGAAGGGCACCGGCGGCGCCCGTCACGGCTCGGCCCGCGTGCCGCAGTTCCGCGGCGGTGGCCGTGCGTTCGGTCCGGTCGTTCGCTCGCATGCGACCGATCTGCCGAAGAAGGTGCGCGCGCTGGCGCTCAAGCACGCGCTGTCGGCGAAGGCCAAGGACGGCGGGTTGATCGTGATCGACAATGCGCAGGTCCAGGAAGCCAAGACCAAGGCGCTGGTCGGCCATTTCTCGGGTCTCGGCCTGACCAATGCGCTGATCATCGATGGTGCCGAGCTGAACACCGGTTTCGCGACCGCAGTCCGCAACATTCCGAACATCGACGTGCTGCCGATCCAGGGCATCAACGTCTATGACATTCTGCGCCGTCACAAGCTGGTGCTGACGAAGGCGGCTGTCGATGCGCTGGAGGCGCGCTTCAAATGAAGATTACCGATCCGCGCCATTACGACGTGATCGTCGCGCCCGTCGTCACCGAAAAGGCGACGGTGGCGTCCGAGCACAACAAGGTCGTGTTCAAGGTCGCCGGCAAGGCGACCAAGCCGCAAATCAAGGAAGCCGTCGAGAAGCTGTTCGACGTCAAGGTGAAGAGCGTGAACACCCTTGTCCGCAAGGGCAAGACCAAGGTGTTCCGCGGCAATTTCGGTTCGCAGTCGGACGTCAAGCGGGCGATCGTGACCCTCGAAGAGGGCCACCGCATCGACGTCACCACCGGACTATAAGGCGACACAGCGATGGCATTGAAAACCTACAATCCGACGACGCCAGGCCAGCGCCAGCTGGTGATGGTCGACCGTTCGGCGCTCTACAAGGGCAAGCCGGTCAAGGCGTTGACCGAGGGTAAGCTCGGCAATGGCGGCCGCAACAACACCGGCCGTATCACGGTGCGCTTCCGCGGCGGTGGCCACAAGAAGGCCTACCGCATGGTGGACTTCAAGCGTAACAAGGTCGACGTTCCCGCCGTCGTCGAACGGCTGGAATACGATCCGAACCGCACCGCGTTCATCGCGCTGATCAAGTATCAGGACGGCGAGCAGGCCTACATCCTGGCGCCGCAGCGTCTGGCTGCGGGCGACACGGTGGTTGCCGGCAACTATGTCGACGTGAAGCCCGGCAACGTCATGCCGCTCGGCAACATGCCGGTCGGCACGATCGTCCACAACATCGAGATGAAAATCGGGAAGGGCGGCCAGATCGCGCGTTCGGCCGGTACCTACGCCCAGATCGTCGGTCGCGATCAGGACTACGTCATTCTGCGCCTGAACTCGGGCGAGCAGCGCCTGGTGCATGGCCGTTGCCGCGGCACCATCGGTGCGGTGTCGAACCCCGACCACATGAACATCTCGATCGGCAAGGCCGGCCGTACCCGCTGGATGGGCTGGCGTCCGCATAACCGCGGCGTCGTCATGAACCCGATCGACCATCCGCACGGCGGCGGCGAAGGCCGCACCTCGGGCGGCCGCCACCCGGTTACCCCGTGGGGCAAGCCGACCAAGGGCAAGAAGACCCGGTCGAACAAGTCGACCAATCGATTCATCCTCCTAAGCCGCCACAAGCGGAAGAAGTAAGGAACGCCGGACATGGTTCGTTCAGTCTGGAAAGGCCCGTTCGTCGAAGGCTCTCTGCTCAAGAAGGCAGATGCCGCGCGTGCGTCCGGCCGTCACGACGTCATCAAGATCTGGAGCCGCCGCTCGACCATCCTGCCGCAATTCGTCGGCCTGACGTTCGGCGTCTACAACGGCCAGAAGCATGTGCCGGTATCGGTCAACGAGGAAATGGTGGGTCACAAGTTCGGCGAGTTCTCGCCGACCCGTACCTTCCATGGCCATTCTGGCGACAAGAAAGCCAAGAAGGCTTGAGGAATAGACGATGAGCAAACCAAAGCGCGAACGTAGCCTCGCCGAGAACGAGGCCAAGGCGGTTGCCCGGATGCTGCGCGTCAGCCCGCAGAAGCTCAATCTTGTCGCGCAGCTGATCCGCGGCCGGAAGGCTTCGGCTGCGCTCGCCGACCTGCAGTTCTCGCGCAAGCGGATCGCGGTCGACGTCAAGAAGTGCCTGGAATCGGCGATCGCGAATGCCGAGAACAACCATGACCTCGAAGTCGACGATCTCGTCGTTGCCGAGGCCCATGTCGGCAACGGCATCGTGATGAAGCGTTTTTCGCCGCGCGGCCGTGGCCGTTCGGGGCGTGTGTATAAACCGTTCTCGCACCTGACCATCGTGGTTCGTCAGGTCGAGGCCGAGGCTGGCGCGTAAAGAGGCGCAGGAGAAAACGATGGGTCAAAAGATCAATCCAATCGGACTGCGTCTCGGCATCAACCGTACGTGGGATTCCCGTTGGTTCGCCGGCAAGAACGAATACGGCAAGCTGCTGCATGAGGATGTGAAGATCCGCGAGATCCTGCACAAGGAGCTCAAGCAGGCTGCGGTTGCCCGCATCGTGATCGAGCGTCCGCACAAGAAGTGCCGCGTGACGATCCATTCAGCGCGTCCCGGCGTCGTGATCGGCAAGAAGGGCGCCGACATCGACAAGCTGCGCAAGCGCGTTGCCGACATCACGGATTCCGACGTCGTCATCAACATCGTCGAAATCCGCAAGCCTGAACTCGATGCCACCCTGGTCGCCGAATCGATCGCCCAGCAGCTCGAGCGCCGCGTCGCGTTCCGCCGCGCCATGAAGCGCGCCGTGCAGTCGGCGATGCGTCTTGGCGCCGAAGGCATCCGCATCAACTGCTCGGGCCGTCTCGGCGGCGCCGAAATCGCGCGGATGGAATGGTATCGCGAAGGCCGCGTGCCGCTGCACACGCTGCGCGCCGACGTCGATTACGGCGTGGCGACCGCGTTCACGACCTTCGGCACCTGCGGCGTCAAGGTCTGGATCTTCAAGGGTGAGATCCTCGAGCACGATCCGATGGCCCAGGACAAGAAGATGGCCGAAGGCGACAACACGCGCCCGCGCCGCGACGCTGCGTGAGACACATAAGAAGTTTGAGGGCTTAAAGCCATGATGCAACCAAAGAAGACGAAGTTCCGGAAGGCGCATAAGGGCCGTATCCACGGCGTTGCGACTTCGGGTGCGACGTTGTCGTTCGGTCAATTCGGCCTGAAGGCGATGGCGCCAGAGCGCATCACCGCCCGCCAGATCGAAGCCGCACGCCGCGCGCTGACCCGCCACATGAAGCGCGCCGGCCGCGTCTGGATCCGCGTGTTTCCGGACCTTCCGGTGTCGAAGAAGCCCGCCGAAGTCCGCATGGGCTCCGGCAAGGGTACGCCCGAATTGTGGGTGGCGCGGGTCAAGCCTGGCCGCGTGATTTTCGAGATCGACGGCGTCACGGTGCAGACCGCAAAGGAAGCGCTTTCGCTCGCCGCCGCCAAGCTGCCGATCAAGACGCGCTTCGTCGCGCGCATTGCGGAGTAATCGTCATGGCACAGATGAAAGTCGAAGACATACGCGCGATGAGCGACGACCAGAGGGAGGACGCCGTCCTCAATCTGAAGAAGGAGCGCTTCAACCTGCGTTTCCAGCGCGCCACCGGGCAGTTGGAGAACACCTCGCGGCTGCGCGAAGCCCGCCGCGATATCGCCCGCATCAAGACCATCGCCGCGCAAGCGCGCGCGAAGAAGAAGTAAGGGGCCAGCTATGCCGAAACGTACCCTTCAGGGCGTAGTCGTCAGCGACAAGCAAGCCAAGACGGTGGTGGTGCGCGTCGATCGCCGCTTCACCCATCCGATCTACAAGAAGACGATCCGCCGCTCCAAGAACTACCACGCGCACGACGAGAACAACCAGTTCAAGCCGGGTGACATGGTCTGGATCGAGGAGAGCAAGCCGATCTCGAAACTGAAGCGCTGGACCGTGGTCCGGGGCGAGCAGAAGAAAACCGCCTGAGATTCATCCGGCCAGGGCCGGATGAGTGAACAGGAAAAATTTTAGGCGCTAATTCGAGCGCATCAGAAAGAGGACGAGGTGCATCAATGATTCAGATGCAGACCAACCTCGACGTGGCCGACAATTCAGGCGCACGCCGTGTCATGTGCATCAAGGTGCTGGGGGGCTCCAAGCGCCGCTATGCCACCGTGGGCGACGTTATCGTCGTGTCGATCAAGGAAGCCATTCCGCGCGGAAAGGTGAAGAAGGGCGACGTGATGAAGGCCGTCGTGGTGCGGGTCCGCAAGGACATCCGCCGCGCCGACGGCTCGGTCATCCGCTTCGACCGCAACGCCGCCGTGCTGATCAACAACCAGTCGGAGCCGGTCGGCACCCGTATCTTCGGGCCGGTGCCGCGCGAGCTGCGCGCCAAGAACCACATGAAGATCATTTCGCTCGCGCCGGAGGTGCTGTGATGGCTGCCAAGATCCGGAAAGGTGACAAGGTCATCGTGCTGAACGGCCGCGACAAGGGCCGTACCGGCGAAGTATTCGAGGTCCGCCCCGCCGAGAACAAGGCGCTGGTGCGCGGCGTCAACATGGTGAAGCGTCACCAGAAGCAGACCCAGAACCAGGAGGGCGGCATCATCTCCAAGGAGTCGCCGATCCACCTGTCCAACATCGCCTATGTCGGCAAGGACGGAAAGCCGACCCGCGTGGGCTTCAAGATTCAGGCTGATGGCAAGAAGGTACGCATTGCCAAGAGCTCGGGAGCAGAGATCGATGGCTGATACCGCTTACGTGCCGCGCCTGCGCGCGGAGTATGACAAGAGCATTCGCAGCAAGCTGACCGAACAGTTCGGCTATGCCAACGTCATGCAGGTGCCGCGCCTGGACAAGGTCGTGCTCAACATGGGCGTCGGCGATGCCGTCAACGACCGCAAGAAGGCCGAGACCGCAGCCGGCGAACTGACGCAGATCGCCGGCCAGAAGGCGGTCGTGACCTATTCGCGGATCGCGATCGCGACCTTCAAGCTGCGTGAAAACCAGCCGATCGGCTGCAAGGTCACGCTGCGCAAGGCCAAGATGTACGAGTTCATCGACCGCCTGGTGAACGTGGCCCTGCCGCGCGTGCGCGACTTCCGTGGCCTCAATCCGAAGAGCTTCGACGGCCGCGGCAACTATTCGCTCGGCCTCAAGGAGCACATCATTTTCCCCGAAATCGACTTCGACAAGGTTTCGGAAGCCCGCGGCATGGACATCACGGTTTGCACCACGGCGCGTACCGACGACGAGGCAAGGGCCTTGTTGACCGCTTTCAATTTCCCGTTCCGGCAGTGAGACGCAGCTAAAGCCTCTCAAACGCGGAAACCCAGGAGCCAAGCATGGCAAAGAAGAGTTCGATCGAGAAGAACAACCGGCGCAAGCGGATGGCCAAGAACGCCGCGCCCGCGCGCGCGCGTCTGAAGGCGATCATCGCCGACAAGACCAAGCCGATGGAAGAGCGGTTCGCGGCGACGCTGAAGCTTGCCGAGATGCCGCGCAATTCGTCGACCACGCGCATTCGCAACCGCTGCGAGCTGACCGGCCGTCCGCGCTCGAACTACCGCAAGAACAAGCTGTCCCGCATCGCGCTGCGTGAGCTCGGCTCCAAGGGCCTGGTTCCCGGGCTCGTGAAGTCGAGCTGGTAAGGAGGGTCGGAACCATGTCAACGCACGATCCGATCTCCGATCTCATCACCCGCATCCGCAATGCGCAGATGCGCTCGAAGTCCAAGGTCTCGACCCCGGGCTCGAAGATGCGCGCCAGCGTGCTCGAAGTGCTGAAGTCGGAAGGCTATATCCGCGGCTATGCCAGCGTCGAACACGCTTCCGGCCGCAGCGAGCTCGAGATCGAGCTGAAATATTTCGACGGCGAGCCCGTCATTCGCGAGATCGAGCGGGTCTCCAAGCCGGGCCGTCGGGTTTACGCCTCGGTGAAGAACCTGCCGCGCGTGAACAATGGTCTCGGCATTTCGGTGTTGTCGACGCCGAAGGGAATCATGGCTGACCACGAAGCGCGCGACGCGAACGTGGGCGGCGAAGTTCTCTTCACGGTGTTCTGAGGAAGGATTTAGAGCCATGTCACGTGTTGGCAAACGGCCTGTGGCGATCCCGTCCGGTGTGACGGCGAGCGTCGAAGGGCAGACCGTCAAGGTGAAGGGACCGAAGGGCCAGCTTCAGTTCGTCGTGCATGACGACGTCGAAGTGAAGCTCGACAAGGGCGAGGTCAAGGTCGCGCCGAAGTTCAAGACCAATCGTGCGCAGGCCATGTACGGCACCGCGCGCGCGCAGGTCGCCAACCTGGTCGAAGGCGTCACCAAGGGCTTCGAGAAGAAGCTCGAGATCACCGGCGTCGGCTACCGCGCCGCGATGCAGGGCAAGAACCTGCAGCTCGCGCTCGGCTACAGCCACGACGTCGTCTACGCGATCCCGGAAGGCATCACCATCGCGGTGCCGAAGCCGACCGAGATCACGATCACGGGCACCGATTCGCAGCGCGTCGGCCAGGTCGCCGCCGAGATCCGCGCCTACCGTCCGCCGGAGCCGTACAAGGGCAAGGGCGTGAAGTACGCCAACGAATTCATCTTCCGCAAGGAAGGCAAGAAGAAGTAACGGAGCCGGTCATGTCACTCAAGGTCACGAATGCCCGGCGCAAGCAGCGCGTACGCAATTCGCTGCGCCGGTCTGCCAACGGACGCCCGCGTCTGTCGGTGTTCCGTTCGTCGAAGCACATCTACGCCCAGGTCATCGACGACCTGAAGGGCGAGACGCTGGCTTCCGCGTCGTCGCTGGAAAAGGCGATGCGCGAGAGCGGCAACACGGGCGCCAACATCGATGCGGCGAAGGCCGTCGGCAAGTTGCTGGCGGAACGCGCCGTGAAGAACGGCGTCAAGGAAGTGATTTTCGATCGCGGCGGCTATCTTTACCACGGGCGCGTCAAGGCGCTTGCGGATGCGGCCCGCGAGAGCGGATTGAGCTTCTAACCGGTTTTGAACATTTACGAGGACAGGGGCTTTCTTCCCCTAAAGATTGGAAAACACCATGGCAGGTGAACGCGAACGCGGCGGACGCGAACGGAGCAGGGATCGCGAGGAGCGCGACAGCGAGTTCGTCGACAAGCTCGTCCACATCAATCGCGTGGCGAAGGTCGTCAAGGGCGGCAAGCGCTTCGGCTTTGCGGCGCTGGTCGTGATCGGCGACCAGAAGGGCCGGGTCGGTTTCGGCCACGGCAAGGCGCGCGAAGTTCCCGAGGCGATCCGCAAGGCGACCGAGTCGGCGAAGCGCAATTTGACGCGTGTCGCGCTCCGCGAAGGCCGCACGCTGCATCACGACATCGCCGGCCGTCACGGCGCGGGCCGTGTCTATCTCCGCGCCGCTCCGGCCGGTACCGGCATCATCGCCGGCGGCCCGATGCGCGCGGTGTTCGAAACGCTCGGCATCCAGGACGTGGTGGCGAAGTCGATCGGCTCGTCGAACCCCTACAACATGGTTCGCGCCACCTTCGACGCGCTGAAGCATCAGGATTCGCCGCGTTCGGTGGCGGCACGCCGCAACATCAAGGTGTCGACGCTGCAGTCGCGCCGCGTCGGCGGCGACGCCGAACTGGTGGCTGAATAACCGGCGCGATCTCTTAGGCGCTATTTGGAGTTAAGACGATGGCCAAGGCCGCAAAGACGATCAAGGTCGAGCAGACCGGCAGCGCAATCCGCCGCCACCACTCGCAGCGTTCGACGCTGATCGGCCTCAAGCTCAACAAGATCGGCCGGGTTGCCGAGCTTCAGGATACGCCTGAGGTTCGCGGCATGATCAGCAAGGTCCAGCATCTCGTCCGCGTCGTCGGCGAGTAAGCAGTAGATAAGGAGACAGGGCGATGAAGCTCAGCGATATCGCCGACAACGCCGGCTCGCGCAAGAAGCGCATGCGTGTCGGCCGTGGCATCGGTTCAGGCAAGGGCAAGACGTCGGGTCGCGGCGGCAAGGGCCAGACCGCGCGTTCGGGCGTGCGCATCAAGGGCTTCGAGGGCGGCCAGATGCCGCTGCATCGCCGCCTGCCGAAGCGCGGCTTCAACAACATCTTCCGGCTCGACTTCGCCGAGATCAACCTCGACCGTCTGCAGCAGGCGGTCGACGCCAAGCTGGTCGACGTCAAGGAAACCGTCACTGTGGAATCGCTGGTGAAGGCCGGCGTGGTCCGCCGCGCCAAGGACGGCCTGCGGCTGCTCGGCCGCGGCGAACTCAAGGCCAAGCTCGCGATCGAGGTGCACGGCGCCTCCAAGTCCGCGGTCGCGGCGGTCGAGAAGGCCGGCGGCACCGTGAAGATCCTGGCCCCGGCCAAGAAGGAAGAAGGCGAGGCGGCGTAACATCTGCGTCATTGCCCGTTTTGTCGCGGGCAATCCGCACGATGGAACGATGGACTTATCGAAGCCGAGCACCAAATAATGTCCGGCGTCTGCCGACCGCCCCGCTGGGGCGTCGGCCTGAGGGGCGGCGGGAGAAAGCCTGAACATGGTCTCAGCAGCAGAACAACTTGCGGCAAACCTCAATTTCGGCGCTCTGGCCAAGGCCGACGAACTGAAGAAGCGCATCTGGTTCACACTGGGTGCGCTGCTTGTTTATCGGCTCGGTACCTATATTCCGCTGCCCGGCATCGATCCCGCGATCTGGGAGCAGGTGTTCAAGTCGCAGGCCGGCGGCATCCTCGGCATGTTCAACATGTTCGCCGGCGGCGGCATCAACCGCATGGCGATTTTCGCGCTGAACATCATGCCGTACATCTCGGCATCGATCATCATCCAGCTGCTGACGACGGTCTCGCCCAAGCTCGAAGCGCTGAAGAAGGAAGGCGAGGCGGGCCGCAAGACGCTCAACCAGTATACCCGCTATCTCACGGTGATCCTCGCCACGTTCCAGGCTTACGGCATCGCGGTCGGCCTGCAGGGGGCAGGCAACGTGGTGAGCGAGCCCGGGATGTTCTTCCTGATTTCGACCACGGTCACGCTGACCGGCGGCACCATGTTCCTGATGTGGCTCGGCGAGCAGATTACCTCGCGCGGCATCGGCAACGGCATTTCGCTGATCATTCTGGCCGGCATCGTTGCCGAGCTGCCCTCGGCGCTCGCCAACATGCTGGAACTGGGCCGCCAGGGCGCGCTCTCCACCGGCCTGATCCTGATCGTGATCGTGATGGCGGTCGCCGTGATCGCCTTCATCGTGTTCATGGAGCGCGCGCAGCGGCGGCTGCTGATCCAGTATCCGAAGCGCCAGGTCGGCAACAAGATGTTCGAGGGCCAGTCCTCGCATCTGCCGCTCAAGCTCAACACCTCGGGCGTGATCCCGCCGATCTTCGCCTCGTCGCTGCTGCTGCTGCCGGCGACCGTTGCGAACTTCAACGCCGGCACTGGGCCCGAATGGTTCCAGTGGCTCAACACGCAGCTCAGCCACGGCCGTCCGCTGTTCCTGGTGCTCTATCTGTCGCTGATCGTGTTCTTCGCATTCTTCTACACTGCGATCGTGTTCAACCCGACCGAGACGGCCGACAACCTGAAGAAGCATGGCGGCTTCATCCCCGGCATCCGTCCGGGCGAGCGCACCGCGGAATACATCGACTATGTGCTGTCGCGCGTCACGGTGCTGGGTGCGATCTATCTGGCGATCGTGTGTCTGATCCCCGAAATTCTGATCTCCTACGCCTCGGTGCCATTCTACTTCGGCGGCACCTCGCTTCTGATCGTGGTCAGCGTCACGATGGATACGGTGGCGCAGGTGCAAGGCTATCTGCTCGCCCATCAGTACGAGGGGCTGATCAGGAAATCCAAGCTCAGGGGCCGCCGCCGCTGACCGGCGGGAAGGCAGCGGCCTGAAATCAATAACGGGGTGTGCGGATATTCGCTCACCAAGCCGGGGGGCGAATAGTCATGAGATTGATCCTTTTGGGTCCGCCGGGCGCGGGCAAGGGGACCCAGGCGCAGCGACTGGTCCAGAAGCACGGCATCATCCAGCTCTCGACCGGCGAGATGCTGCGCGCCGCCGTTGCAGCCGAAACGCCGGTCGGTCTGCAGGCCAAGGATCTCATGGCCAGCGGCTCGCTGGTGCCGGACGAGATCGTGATCGGGATCATCTCTGATCGTCTCGACCAGCCAGACATGAAGAACGGCTTCATTCTCGACGGCTTTCCGCGGACGGTGCCGCAGGCGGCCGCGCTCGACGAGCTCCTGAAGAAGAAGCACATCAAGCTCGATGCCGTGGTCGAACTGCGCGTCAACGAGAGCGCGCTCCTGGATCGGGTCGAAACGCGCGTCGCCGAAATGCGGGCCCGCGGCGAGGAAGTCCGAATCGACGATACTCCGGAGGTGCTGTCGAAACGGCTCGCGAACTACCGTACGTTGACGGAGCCGCTGATTCACTACTACTCCGAGCGACGCAAGTTGCTGACGGTCGACGGCATGATGACCATCGAGCACGTCACCCGCGAGATCAACCGCATCCTGTCCGCGATCGGGGCGGTGGAACCCAAGGGGGGTGCCAAGGCCGCCGCGCCCGCCAGGAAGGCCACCAAGGCTGCCCGCAAGACGGCCCGCCCGGCAGGCAAAAAGGCAGCCAAAACGGCCCGGAAGGCCCCAAAAGCCGCCCGTAAGGCCGGAAAAGCGGCTTCCAAGGGTGTCAAGAAGGCAAGCAAGAAGGCAAGCAAGAAGGCGGGCCGGAAGGCCGCTGCCGCCGCCAGGGGCGGTAAGGCCGGAAAGGCCAAGAATACGGCCAGAAAGGCCGCCGCCAAGGCCTCGAAAAAGGTCACGAAAAAGCGAGCTAAACGATAGAGACGGTTGACGAAACCGAGTTGAGTCCTTTAATAAGCCCCGCATCCAAGTCGGATAGTTTTATGACGATGCCGGGCCCCGAAGAAGATGAGGGGAAGGGCGTCGTGTTCGCGTTTGCGGACACCAGCCCGAGTTAGCAATGAACATGATCCGGTCCATGAGGGATCGGCGACAGGAGAGAAGTCCGTGGCCCGTATCGCCGGCGTGAATATTCCGACCAACAAGCGCGTTCTGATCGCGCTCCAGTACATCCATGGCATCGGCCAGAAGAACGCGGCCGAGATCATCGAAAAGGTGAAGATCCCGGTGGATCGTCGCGTCAGCCAGCTGAGCGACCAGGAAGTCCTGCAGATCCGCGAAGTGATCGACCGCGACTATCTCGTCGAAGGCGACCTTCGCCGCGAGACCGGCATCAACATCAAGCGCCTGATGGACCTCGGCTGCTATCGCGGCCTGCGTCATCGTCGCGGCCTGCCGGTGCGCGGCCAGCGTACCCACACCAATGCGCGCACGCGCAAGGGCCCGGCCAAGTCGATCGCCGGCAAGAAGAAGTAAATTTCGATTTAGCGCAGGAAGCGGCGGATGCATTCGCCGCTTGCTGTTTGAGGTGTAGCCGCTGGCACTACGGCGGCGTTTGAGATCACAGGAAAGGTTTTGAGCTAATGGGCAAGGAAGCCACCCGCGTACGCCGCCGCGAACGCAAGAACATCGCATCCGGCATCGCGCACGTGAATTCATCGTTCAACAACACGACCATCACCATCACCGACGCGCAGGGCAACACCATTGCCTGGTCGTCGGCCGGCACGATGGGCTTCAAGGGCTCGCGCAAGTCGACCCCCTATGCCGCGCAGGTTGCGGCCGAAGACGTTTCCAAGAAGGCGCAGGAACACGGCATGCGCACACTGGAAGTGGAAGTTGCTGGCCCCGGCTCGGGCCGTGAATCGGCGCTTCGCGCGCTGCAGGCGGCGGGCTTCACCGTCACATCGATCCGTGACGTGACGACGATCCCGCACAATGGCTGCCGTCCGCGCAAGCGCCGGCGGGTCTGATGTTTGGTCGCGGGACGGCTCATCCGTCTCGCGATTGTTTTTTGGAATTTGACGGCGCGGACTGATCCGCGATCTCCAACGCCAGTGACCTGAAGGCAGGTCGACAGGCCGGTCCATGGACCCGAAGGGGTGACAAAGTGACGATCCAGAAAAATTGGCAAGAACTTATTCGACCGAACAAGCTGCAGGTAACGCCGGGCACCGACGCGACCCGGTTTGCGACCGTCGTCGCCGAGCCGCTCGAGCGCGGCTTCGGCCAGACCCTCGGCAATGCGCTGCGCCGCATCCTGCTGTCGTCGCTGCAAGGCGCGGCGGTGCAGTCGGTGCACATCGACGGCGTGCTGCACGAGTTCTCCTCGATCGCGGGCGTTCGCGAGGACGTCACCGACATCGTGCTCAACATCAAGGACATCTCGATCAAGATGCAGGGCGATGGCCCCAAGCGCATGGTCGTGAAGAAGTCGGGTCCGGGCGTCGTCACCGCCGGTGACATCCAGACCGTCGGCGACGTCGTGGTGCTCAATCCCGACCTGCAGATCTGCACGCTGGACGAGGGCGCCGAGATCCGCATGGAGTTCACGGTCGCCGCCGGCAAAGGCTATGTCGCCGCCGAGCGCAACCGGCCCGAGGACGCGCCGATCGGCCTGATCCCGGTCGACAGCCTGTTCTCGCCCGTGCGCAAGGTCTCCTACAAGGTCGAGAACACCCGCGAGGGCCAGATCCTCGACTACGACAAGCTGACCATGACGATCGAGACCAACGGCGCGATCACGCCGGAAGACGCGGTGGCCTACGCCGCCCGCATCCTGCAGGATCAGCTCAACGTGTTCGTGAACTTCGAAGAGCCGCGCAAGGAAGTGGCGCAGGAGATCATCCCCGATCTCGCGTTCAATCCGGCGTTCCTCAAGAAGGTTGACGAGCTCGAACTGTCGGTGCGTTCGGCAAACTGCCTGAAGAACGACAACATCGTCTACATCGGCGACCTCGTGCAGAAGTCGGAAGCGGAAATGCTCCGCACCCCGAACTTCGGCCGCAAGTCGCTGAACGAGATCAAGGAAGTGCTGGCCCAGATGGGTCTGCATCTCGGCATGGAAGTGCCGGGCTGGCCGCCGGAGAACATCGACGA
>JAEWHP010000041.1 GCA_023387735.1 Pseudomonadota bacterium
CGCGGTGCTGGCGTCAAGTTCGCGGAAGCAAGCTTGCGCGGGTGACAGTGGCAAAAGAGCCGTTCACTGGGGAGAGCACGAAGTAAGTCGTAAAGCCACTGCGCAGGGAAGGCCGGGATGCTCCCGCTGAACCTGTATGCTCGTGTGCGCGTCTTCATGTGCGCAACTGCACACGAGACCGCGGGTGCAGCGCGCACCCGGTCTTCCCTGCGCCCTCCACTTCGAGAGGGCAAACCAAGATGCAAACCTCGGGCAGAACATGTCGCGAGAACGCGAAGTTGCATTCGTAGGATGGGTAGAGCGCAGCGAAACCCATCATCTCTCCGCGCATATTGATCGATGGGTTTCGCTGCGCTCTACCCATCCTACGAGACTCCCGTTACACCCGATGCGCCCTGCTCCGCCACCATCGCCGCACCAAGGCCGCCATCATCAAGGCCACGAGCCCGGCCACCACTGCCCCGCCGATAAAGCGCCCACCGGGCCGATCGATGGTGCGCGACCACAGCGAGGGCGATTCACCCGGCCGCGCGAGCCGGAACGCCACCACGCTATCGCCGATCGTCGTACCCGACTCCGAATGGCCGCCGGCGCCGATCGCGACATATTGCTCGCCCTTCCACATGTACGTCATCGGATTGGCGACGCCGGGCACCGGCAGCCGTCCCTGCCACAGCTCCTGCCCGGACTTGGCGTCGAAGGCGCGCAGGTAAGCGTCCAGCGCGCCGGAGAAAGCGAGACCGCCCGCCGTGATCGCAACGCCGTTGACGAGCGGCGTCCCCCACGAGAAGGCGATGCCAAGCGGCGCGCGATCCTCCGTGGTGCCGACCCGCGAGCGCCAGAGAATTTTGCCGGCCTTCAGGTCGACCGCGACCATCTCGCCCCATGGCGGCCTGTTGCACAGCAGACCCAACGGCGACACCGCAACCGCGCGCGTCATCGCGAACGGCGCGCCCTGCTGCCGTCCGAAATCGTGACCGGGCGGCGGGTTGAATCCCTCGGCCACGGTAGCGCGCGGCAGCAGCTTGACGATGTGAACCGCGCGCGAGGTGTTGGCATAGAGGATCTGGTTGACGGGATCGAACGCGGCCCCGCCCCAGTTCACACCGCCGCCGGTCATCGGATACACCACCGTGCCTTGCGTCGACGGCGGCGTGTAGAGGCCCTCGTTGCGTGCCGACGCAATCTGTTCGCGGCAGATCCCGCTATCGCGGAATGGAATCACGCCGAACACGTCGTCGGCCGAAATCCGTTGCGGCAGCAGCGCCGGCACGTGGGTCGGAAACGGCTGCGTCGGCGACAGCACTTCCCCCTCGGCACCGCCCTGCGGAACGTTGCGTTCCTCCACCGGCCAAACCGGCTTGCCGGTGTCGCGGTCGAGCACGAACACAAAACCCTGCTTGGTCGGCTGGATAACGACATCGCGCTCGCCCCCGCCGGTGTCGATGCGCGCCAGCGTCGGCTGCGCCGCCAGGTCGTAATCCCAGACGTCGTGGTGCACGGTCTGATACGACCAGAGGAGTTCGCCAGTCTCGGCGCGCAAGGCCACCACCGAATTGGCATGCTCGTTGTTGCCGGGCCGCTTGCCGCCCCAGAAGTCGGGGCTCGGCGAGGATGTCGGCAGGAACACCAGGCCGCGTTCGTCGTCCAACGACATCGGCGCCCAGACATTGGCGTGACCGGCGACGACGCCATCATGCACAAGCGGATCAAAACTCCAGCGCGGCTGCCCCGTGCGCGCATCGAACGCGCGCACCGTCCCGGGCGGCGCCTCGACGCGGCGGTTGTCGGCGATTGCGGAGCCTATGATGACGGTGTCTCGCGCGACGATTGGCGGCGACGTGATCTGGAATTCGCCGGGCCAATCCAGCGGCATGCCGGTATCGATCCTGACTTCGCCATTGGCGCCGAAATCGGCGCAGGGAATGCCGGTCCTCGCATCGAGCGCGATCACGCGCGCGTCGTTGGTGCCCGTGAAGATACGCGCGCGGCAAGCGGCCGTCGCAACGGCCTTGTCGTCGACCCAATAGGCCACGCCGCGGCAATTGTAGCGGTTGGCCGGGCGTTGATTAGTCGGGATTTTCGGATCGAACCGCCACTTCTGCGCACCGCTGCCGGGATCGAGCGCGATGACCTCGTTGAACGGCGAGCAGAAGATCAGGCTGTCTTCGACCAGCAGCGGGGTAGCCTGAAACTTCGTCCGCCTCATGATCTCGGGCGCGCGACGGTCCAGATCGCCGGTGCGAAACTCCCACGCGCGGACGAGACTATCGACATTGCCCGGCGTGATCTGATTGAGCGGCGAAAACCGCGATCCGCCGCGATCGCCGCCCCAGTGCTCCCACGCGAATGCGTTGGGCTGGATACCGGGAAAGAGGATACCGATGAAGAAGGCGAGCAGACCGGACCGAATTCGCATCATGACCCCGCAAGCGAAGCGCAACGCTTGCGGGATCGATTACGCGATTACAGCCTCAGTATCTACCCCGGCCGCCATAGCTGCCGCCGTAGCCACCACCGCCATAGTTGCCGCCACCGTACCTGCCACCACCGCCGATACCGATGCCGATGCCAATGCCAACCGGCGGAGGCGGTGCCGGCTGGTAAACCACGACCGGGGGCGGACGGCGAACCACGACCACCTCATCCTCGGGCTCGGGAGTCACGCGCCGCGGCGGCTTGCGATCGGCCCGCTTCGGCGGCACGGGATCGACGCGCTTGATGACCGGCGGCACATTGACCTTCTTGATCGCCGGCGACGGCGGCTGCGTGTTGCAGGGACAGGTCGGCGCGGCGAGCGCGACGGTCTGCGGCACGGAAGCCGGGCCGCTGGCGGCGACAACCGGCGGCGCGAAGTCGGGACGGTTGCGCAGCCGATCTTCGAGCTTGCGCGCGGTCGCGGTGAGATCGCTGTTGGGATATTTCGCCAGGAACGCGCGATAGCCGGCCGACGTATTGAGGAGCACGGCGTTGTTCCACGCCACCATGCGGAGATGGCGATCGAGCCACTCACGCGCCAGCTTCCCGAGCGGCGTCTGCGCGTACAGGCCGGCAAAAGCCTCGTAGGCTTCGTCGGTGCCGTCGGCCACGATGATCTCGTTGGCCGCCTCGACCGGCTTGCCCTTCAGGTCGCGCGTCCACTCGGCGACCGACTTCTTGGCAGGCGCGGCCGGCTTCGGCCCCGCGACCGACGGACCGGAGAACCTGAAGTCCTCGGTGAGCGAAGAACTGTCCCACGGCGTCTGACGACCTTCGGTGACCTTGTTCACGGCAAGGCGCACACGCTTGAAGGTTTCCTCGATCGGGATGCCGGATTCCTTGCCGGCCGTAAGCAGCGCCGTCGTGTACGGGCTGTTCGAGCCGGTACCGTCTTCCGCCACCGCGCCCGGCGAAGTCGAGAACGACAGGAATGTGCCGGGGGAGCCGACCTTGGCATCGACGATCGCAAGTCCGCCGCCGGTGGTCTTGTTGATGTCAGGGAACGGATTGTTGCGGCAGGCGTCGAGCATCAGGATGCGCATCTTGCTCGGCACCGACGCCAGCGTGTTCAGGATGTCGTTGAGCCGCACCGCCTGCAGCGGAATGTCCGCTTCGCGTTTCACGTCGATGTCGACCGGAACAAGATAGTTCTCACCGTCGATCTGCAGGCCGTGGCCGGCGTAAAATACGAGAGCAACCGTATCGGCGCCCTTCGCTGCCACCTTGCCGGCGAATTCGCTGACCTTCTCCCGCATCTGGCCTTGCGACAGATCGGAAGCCGTCGACACTTCGAAGCCGGAATCGGTGAGCAATTGTGTCACCGCCCTGGCATCATTGGCCGGATTGGGCAGCGCCGGCACCGAACGGTAGGCGGATTGTCCAATCACCAGAGCGAGGCGATTTTCCGCGAACGCGGACTGCGCGCCGAGGAGGACCGCACCTGAAATCATCAACTTGAGCATAGCGCGACGGAACATTGCAGGCACCTCCAGCGGCGTTTGCAGGGTACAGATTGGTCACATCCTTCGAGCAGCAGGTTCAATCCGCGGCGCCATGTGGGGCGTGACATCGACTGAAATCAACGACGTTTATGCCGCAGGTTGGAATCGGCCTCGGTGATGCAAGTCACAATCCTGGGATTGTTAATCATGCAACATATCCAGTTCCGCGAGTGGCCGCTCCGAGGTAAAATGCGTTCGGATGCGGCGGATCGGAATTCATATGGCGCTGATGGCGGGCGCGGCGCTGATGCTTGCAGGGTGCGGCTTCGCCGACATCCGCTCGCCGGTGCCGGAGTTCATGCGCGCCAAGGCGCCCGAGCCGCCGCCTCTCGCAGCGCCGCCCGACGTCAAGACGATGCTGAGAGAGAAACTGGACGCGGTATTCATGCAGACCGCGCGTCCGACGCAGGTACGCGTCTCCGAGCCACGCCCTAATCTGCGTGGACCGGGCTGGACTGCATGCGTCAAGGCCGAAGTGATTTCCGTCATCGGCAAGCCGCTGGGCGTGCAGATCTATCGCATCGAGATTTCCGATGGCGTCATCTCGGATCGCCGCCAGGTCGAAGCCGACGACGCCTGCTTTGGCGAGAACTACGAGCCGATATAGCGCCTGATCCGGCAACGACAGTGCAAGGCTCTCGCCTGATGTCACTGGCAGCGCGTCTGCGTCCGGACCGGGCAGAGTTTCAAGGCACTCGTCAGCGAGAACAGCACCCGTGCGCCGCGGCCGGGATTGTCGGGCGCGCGATAGCTGAGCGGCGCGGCCGCGCCGATGTCCGCTTGCAGGCCTTCTGTCAGGAAGAACCTGACGCCGCCGCCCGCCGAGGTGAGCGAAAGGCCATCGCTCGGCCGGTAACCGTCGTTCCAGGCGAGGCCCGTGTCGACGAAACCGTAGAACTGATAGCCGCTCAGATATTGAGAGTTCGCCTTTTGGTCGAAGCGCAATTCGACCGTCCCGGCGATCCCGTTATCGCCGCTGATCTCGGCGCTGCCGTAGCCGCGCCCGAACGCCAGGCCGCCGAGATAGAATTGCTGCGAGGTGAAGAGCGGGCCGGACGCCGTCTGACCGGCGGAAGCCAGCTTCAGCGACCATGCATCCGAGAGCGTCTGGTAGCGCGTGTACCAGAAATTCAGCACCGAGAATTTGCCGGACGCGCCATCGTGCGAAAGGTAATCATCGCCGCGATGCGAGGCGCCGAGAATGTCGATGCCCTGGCGATAGTTCACCGTCAGGAAGTTGCTGCCGCCGAGATTGTCCTGCAGCCGGTAGTCGGACGTCAGGCTCAGGGTGCGGATATGATCGGCGTAGATCGGCCCGAACACATCGTTCTCATAGACGTTGCTGAAGCCGGCGGCGGCCGTGAGGACCAGGCTGGACTTCTGCGATTGCACGGGCGCGATGCTGCCGCGGATTTCGAACCATTCGGTCTTGATGGTATCGCCGAAGAGACGCCTGTAGTCGCCGGGCCGGACCTCGCTGTAGAAGCCCGACGCGCCGATGCGGGCGCCGTCGGTGCCGACAGGCACGTCGTAGGCCATCCGCCCGAACGCGAGTTGTCGCAGATCGCCGGGCGTGGTCGCAAGATTGACCACCAGGGAATCGCCGGGCGCGAGTATGGAATTGAAGGCCGCCGTCCCGTAACTCTGCCACGGTCCGACCGACGCGGATCCGAAATTGTCGACGCCGACCGAACCGAATAGGTGCCAGGTCTTCAGCGAAACGATCAGGCGGAAATGTCCGCTCGCGGCGCCGATCTCCTCGATCGCGGTGTCCTCGATGCGCACGCCGGGCCGGCCATTGATCAGGAGCAGTTGCCGCTCGAGCGTGGAGAGCTTCGAGGGCCGTTCGACGACTACAACATCGAGCATCGGCCGGATGCCGAACTGTTCGGCGCCATCGCCCTTCAACGCCACTTCGGTGATGCTGCCCTCGATGACCTGCAGGTGAACCCGACCATTCTGGATGTCCTGCGGCGGAACGATCGCGCGGCTGAGGTGAAACCCTGCGTCGCGATAGACGTCGCCGACCGCGGCGGAAATCGCAGCCAGGTCGGCCTGCGACACCTTTTTCCCGACATAGGGTTGATACGCCGTAACCAGGCGGTCTTGCGGTATTGCGGCAGCGCCGGTGATGGAAACGCTCCGCAGCACGAACATCGGCCTGGAGTCGCCCTGCCCGGCCGGTTGCGTGAGTTGCGGCATCGGCAATCGCGGCCGTCGGGCCGACGACTGGGCCGATTGCTGGTCCTCAAATCGCCTTTCGGTCTGCAGCGGTGCGTAGCCGGGCTGGTTCGCCGGTTGCGCCTGCGCCGGAAAACAGAGGATTGCCCCCCAAAAGCCGAGCGCGGCCGTGATTAGCCGGTACCCGATCAAAGGTGAGCATGCGCACCTCCGTAGATCTACGGAGGCCGATCGCCCCGCGCTGGTGGGTCCCCTAGCCATATGATTTTCAATAGAATTTTATGGTCAATGAATGGTTAATCCGCACCCTGCAGGATGCGGGACCCACTCACGCAATGTTGAAACATTTCCAATAGCCTTCGGGACAAACCGGCAATCGGAGCGTCTCATGCGTGCAATCCACCGCGTCTCGGGAATACTCACGGCAGCGTTCATCCTGGCGACCGCCCCCGCCGCTCTCGCTGCCGACGGTGACAACTGGATCGTCGGCAAATCGTCGGGCGAGGTCTGGCTCACCAGCACCGGCGTGCAGCAGGCCTCGGTGAAGCATGAAGATCTCGTGCAGCCGGGCGATACCATCCTCACCGGCCGTACCGGACGTGTACTCCTCAGGCGCGGCGAAGAGACCATCCTCGTGTCGCCGAATTCGGTGGTCGGCGTACCCGCCAAGAAGCAGGAAGGGCTGTCGACGACAATCGTGCAGCAGGCCGGCTCGATCCTGCTCGAGGTCGAAAAGCGCAACGTCCAGCATTTCGAGGTCGAGACGCCGTATCTCGCCGCCGTGGTGAAGGGCACGCAGTTTCGCGTCACCATCGCTGCCGGCAAGACCAGCGTCGACGTGATCCGTGGCCAGGTCCAGGTCGCCGATTTCAAGACCGGCCAGATCGCCCAGGTGATGGCCGGTCAACATGCGACCGCCTTCGCGAATGGCAAGGCCGGCCTGTCGCTGGGCGGCAAGGGCACGTTCAGCCCGATCGAGCAAGGCAAACCGCGCGCGCCTTCCGTTCAGCAAGTTCCAGTGCAGCGCGCAGGCCTCCCCGCGCCGCGCGACGGCAACGATCGAGCGAGCGCCCAATCGTCGCGGCAGGCGGGCGCACATCCCGCAGGACATGGCGTCACACGGATTTCGTCGGCGATCGGCGAAGTCCGCCTGAACGTCCACCGCGCCACGCACGGTCTCGCCCGCGACAACGCGGTGGCGCATGGCAGGGCGCGGAATGCAGCCAGCAACAAGGCCACGGTCTGGGGTTCATCCGGCCCCGGCGACAATCAGGCCCTCTCGAACAACGGCCAGGGTAACGGCAACAACAGTGCTGCGAGCGCAAGCAGCGCAGCCACTTCGGGCGTCAGCAGCACGATCGCAGCCGTCAGCGGCTCAGACGGCGGCAGCAATGGCAACAATGGCAACAATGGCAATCATGGAAACGGCAATAACGGAAACGGCAACGGCAACGGCAACGCGAACGGAAACAACGGCAACGGAAATGGAAACGGCGCCAATGGCAATGGCCGCGGCCACGCCTACGGACGCTACAAATAGCTAGTCGAAATCAACCGCGCAGGACCGTGGTCTGGCAGGCCCGACAACGAGACAAAACACCAGAATGGTGCTCCCTTGAAACGATATCGTCCGCATCTGTTCGTGATGGTCGCGCTGGCAATCATTTTGTCAGGCGGCTGGCATGGCGCGCTTCGCCATGCCCTGGCCGATCTGCGGTTCGCCTGGCAGTCGCGGCAGGCCAGCGGCGAAATCGTGGTCGTCGCGATCGACGCCCAGTCCATCGACAGGATCGGCGTCTGGCCCTGGCCGCGGCCGCTGTACGCCGAATTGCTCCGGCAGTTCCAGAAGGCGGGCGCGCACGACATCGCGCTCGATGTCGACTTCTCCACGCCATCAGACGCAGCGTCCGACCGCAACTTCGCGGATGCGCTGGAGAGCGCCGGCGGATCGGTGGTGCTGCCTTCCTTCCAGCAGCCCCGCACCGACCGGACGACCCTTCACGTCAATCGTCCCCTGAAGCAATTCTCCGAGCACTCGTGGCCCGCGGTCGTCAATGTCGAGGTCGGGCCCGACGGCCTGGTTCGCCGTTACCCGTTCGGTGAGAAACTGAACGGTGAGTTCGTACCCTCGATGGCCGCCGTGCTCTCAGGGCAATACGCCGACAAGCGCTCGCCCTTCCTGATCGATTTCAGCATCCGGACTGCTGGCATACCGAAGGTATCGTTTATCGACGTGCTGCGCGGCGACGAAGCGACGCTGCAAGGACTGAGCGGCAAGAAGGTCATCGTCGGCGGCACCGCACTCGAACTGGGTGATCGCTTCAGCGTACCGAACGGCGTGATCCTGTCAGGCCCCGTTCTGCAAACGCTGGCGGCGGAATCGCTTCTGCAGAACCGTGCCCTGCAATGGACTTCACCTGTCGTCACGCTGGCGGGGCTGGTCCTGCTCGGATTGATCATGCTGCTCACGTGGCGTCGTCTCTCCGCTGGCAGACGCGTGGCGATGCTCGCCGTGTTGGCGGTCGGCATCGAGGCCACAGCCTGCCTGCTACAGGCGGTATTCCCGCTTATCCTGGACACGTCGCTGTTCCACATCGCCATCATCGTCTACATCGTAGCCATCGCGCTCGACGAGATCGACATCAGGGATCTGCTGGGGCGGGTCGCCGAGAACCGGTTTCAGCGCGTGGCGATGTCGCTTGGCGACGGCCTGGTCTGCACCGATTCCAATTACCTGATCACGGTATGGAATCCCGGCGCGACGGCGATCTTCGGCTATCTGCCGGAAGAGATGATCGGCCGGGCGTTCGACGAGATTTGCGCCCGAGATGAAACCGGCGCTGCGCCTTCATTCTCGATCAGGAACGTCGCACAGCTCACCGCCGGAACGCTGGTCGAATTCAACGGACGCCGCCGCAACGGCGAAGAGTTTCCGGTCGAGGCCAGCTTCTCCCGCTGGCAAGGCACCGACGGCATCCAGTTCGGTGCGATCCTGCGCGACATCTCCGTGCGCAAGCGCGAAGCCGAGCGAATTCGCTACCTGGCGGAGCACGATACGCTGACGGGCCTCATCAACCGCAATACACTTCATGCCGGATTGGCCACGATGATCTCGCGCGCCGAAGAAGACGGACGCGAGGTGGCGCTGTTGGTGATCGGCCTGGAGGGCTTCCAGCAGATCAACCACATGCTGGGCCACGCCAGCGGCGATCTCGTGCTGCGCGCCATTTCAGAAAGGCTGACGAAGGCAATTCCGGCAGCGGGGATGGTCGCGCGACTGAGCGGCGACGAGTTCGCGATCGCGGTTCGGACAACCGATATCGACGAAGACGTCAGCCGCTTCGCCGACCAGATCGGCGCCAGCTTCAACGCGCCGCTGCTGGCCGGCAACCGCGAGCATCGCGTCAGGGTCAGTATCGGCGCCGCCGTTTTTCCGGATGGCGGCCGTAGCGCGGATGAACTACTGAGCAATTCCCATATGGCGCTGAGCCGCGCCAGGGCCACCAGGCGCGGCGGCTATGTGATGTTCGAGGACGCTATCCGTCGCGAACTTGAAACCCGCCTCACGCTGGAAGCGGAACTGGCGCAGGCTGCGGAACGCGGCGAGTTCGAATTGTTCTACCAGCCGCAACTGCATCTGGCCGACAGCCGCCTGATCGGCGCCGAAGCGCTGATCCGCTGGCGTCACCCCCTCCGCGGCCTGGTCTCGCCCGGGGCGTTCATGCCCGTGGTCAACACCTCCCCGATTTCCGAACGGATCGCCGAATGGGTTCTGCAGACCGCCTGCGCCAAGGCCGCCGCCTGGGAACGTGCCGGTCACAAGCTGCGGATCGGCGTCAATCTTTCGCCCTCGCAATTCCGCTCGGGCGACCTTGCCGCTTCGGTCGCGCAGGCGCTGATGCGGACCGGTCTAAGTCCGACCAGCCTCGAACTTGAGGTCACCGAAGACATCCTGCTGCACGACGAACAGGCCGCGCTGAACACCTTCCTGAAGATTCAGGAACTCGGCGTCCGCATCGTATTCGACGATTTCGGCACCGGCTTTGCCAGCCTCAGCTATCTGAAGAAATTCCCGCTGGACGGCCTGAAGATCGACAGTTCCTTCGTGTTCGGCCTGCTGGCCAATCCCGACGACGCGGCAATCGTCAGTTCGACCATCGGGCTTTCCAGGCAATTGGGCCTCTCGGTCATCGCCGAAGGCATCGAAAACCGCGCCACCGCGGACTTCCTCGTTGGCATGGGCTGCGAGGAAGGCCAGGGCTATTTCTTCGGGCGACCCATGCCGGCTGACGAATTCGAAGCCAAATTCTTCACCGAGGCGGCCGCCGAGGTGGCCTGACGGCGGTCGGCGCCCACGTATGGTGGACGACCGGTTAACACGACCATTCAAATCAATGGATGGCACGATCCGTATTTTCCACTTCTCTCGCCTAACATCGCACCGTGAACGCGATGAAAGCAGGCAGCGCCCGCGGGCGTCGGCGACGAATAAATCGCGAATGGGGATACGGGGAAGTGGTCGATATTGCTGAAGCAGCGGTAGTCCGTCCTGCATCGAACAAGGATGCCAAGCGAGCATCTGCGCCGGCCGCGAATGCGAACCGCGGTCTGACGCCGCTCGCAGACATCTCCGCGCTCGCATGGCGCGCGCTCGCTGAGCGCGCCATCGAGCCGAACGGCTATCATCTGGCCGATTGGGAGCTGGCGGTGAACGCAACCGCACGGGGCCGCACCGGTGCCTCGGCACTTGATGCATGGAGCGATGCTTCGAAACTGATCGGGCTCATGCCGGTCATTTCGATGTGGCGTGCCTACAAGATCCCGCTGCCTGTGCTCGTCAGCGCCGATCCCTATGGCACGCTTTGCACCCCCCTGCTCGATCACGACGCGGCGGAAGATGCCGTCGCAAGCATTCTGCAACAGGCCCGGCAGGCAGGCGCCCACGCGCTGATGCTGCGCGACACCTCGCTCGATGGCGCGGCGATGAAAGCCTTCACCAGCGTGCTGCATCGCGACGGCATGGCGCCGCTCGTGCTGCAATCGCACGTCCGCGCCTGCCTCGATGCCTCGCGCGACGCCGACGAGGCGCTGCGCGATGCGCTGGGCGCCAAGAAGCTGAAGGAACTGCGCCGCCAGCGCAACCGCCTCGCCGAACACGGCACCGTCGACTTCGAGGTGGCGCGCACGCCGGCCGAAATGGCCGTTGCGGTCGAAACGTTCCTGAGGCTGGAAGCCAGCGGCTGGAAAGGCAAACGGGGTACTGCGCTCATACAGGAGGCAGGCGACGCAGCCTTCGTCCGCCGAGCCACTGCGGCGCTGGCCGAGACCGGCCAGTGCGAGATTGTGACGTTGCGCGCCGGCGAGACCGCGGTGGCCGCCGCGATCGTACTGCGCCACCAGGATCGCGCCTTCTACTTCAAGCTCGGCGTCGACGAGAGCTTCGCACGATTTTCGCCCGGCGTGCAGCTGACGCTGGACCTGACACGGCATCTCTGCGCCGACCCGGCCATCGTCACGGTCGATTCCACCGCAGCCGCCGATCATCCCATGATCAATCCGATCTGGCGCGGCCGCCTTGCTATCGGCGACGTCCTGATCCCGCTGCGGCGCGGCGACCTGGTCGTCCCGCTGGCCCGCGCTTCGCTCGCGCTGCGTGGCGCAATCCGCGAACCGGCGCGGCGCCTCGTTCATCTGCTTAGAAAAAATCAGGAGAAATCCTCGTGAACACACTTACATCCGTCGCGCCCGTGATCACGGCCGATCGTGACGCGCTGCGGCGCGACTTTCCGCTGAAACCGTTCGCGATCCGTCACAGGCTGGCCGGCCATCCGCTGCTGATGCTGCCGCGCATCGCCCAGTTGGCCTCCGAACTGCCGCGCGACCTGATCGAATACAATTCCGGCAAGGTCGCGATCAGTCAGGATCCCGACGCGATTCCTTCCGTGGACCTTGACCCGGTCGAAGTAGTCAAGAGCATCGAAACCGCCGGCGCCTGGATGGTGCTCAAGCGCGTCGAGAACTCGCCGGAATATCGCACCCTGCTGGAGGACACGCTGCTGTCGGTCGCCCGCGCGCGCGGCTTCAACAGCGTGGCCGACGCCGGCTTCGAGCAGATCGAGGGCTTCCTGTTCGTGTCTTCGCCGAATTCGACCACGCCGTTCCATCTCGACAGCGAAGACAACTTTTTCGTGCACATCCACGGCGAAAAATACTTCACGATCTTCGACAATGCCGACCGCTCGATCGTCTCCGACGACGAGATCGAGCGCTCGATGACCAAGCATCGCAACCTGAAATACGACGAGAGCTTTGCGCCTCGCGGCCAGGAATTCCATCTGTTCGCGGGCGACGGCTGCTACGTGCCTTATCAGTGGCCGCACTGGGTACGTACGGCAGGCTCGTTCTCGATCTCGATGGCGATCACCTGGAAGACGCGCGAAGTGCGGCGGATGAACGACCTGCACTTCTTCAATTCGATGCTGCGCGGCGTCGGCCTGCCGCAGCAGCCGCCCGGGACGCAGCCGCTGCTCGATACGCTCAAGCTGGCGTTCTATCGCACCGTCACGACCGCCATCAGGCCGCTGCGCGCCTCCATGGCGATGCGCCGCGTACTGCGGCGGATCGCGCTCGGAAAGCGCGCCAACTACTACCTGAAGGGCACTTGAGGTCAGTCGGCGCGGCGCGCATCACTGCAACGGCGAGTGCGGCGCCGGCAGCATGATGGTCGAGTGCATTTCCTCGAGGAAACCCGGCCCCTTGCCAAGGAATGCCTGCCAGGCAGGATCCTTCATGGCATTGCCGCGCGCTTCGGCGCGGGCGTTCAGGCTGGGATAGGCCCAGATGTGGCAGGCCTCGTTCGGCTGCCCGGCTTCGGTGGTCCAGAGGCCCACGATCTTCGAATATTTTTCGCGCTCCGGCAGCACCGCCGTGAACGCATCGAGCCACTGCTTGAGGCCGCCGGCGGCCTTGCCGCGATAGTTGCGCAGTTCGTAGACGTTACCCGTCGAAGCCGGCGCAACCGGCGCCCGCACCGCGTTCATCAGGCGGACTTCCTGACAAACCAGCAAGGGACGGATCAGCGGAACATAGTCGCCGGTCCAGCGCGGATTCCTGGCGAGTTCGGCCCGCAACCGCGCGCGCTCATCGTAACTATTGTAGCTCCACATGTGCAGGACCTGATTCAGAGGCCCGATCTCGGTCAACCAGTAGCCTTCGAGCTTGCCGTAATCATCCTTGCGGATATCGCGCGACACGGTGCTCGCCGCCTTCACCATGTCGCCGAGCGTGCCAGGCTTTACGGTGTAGGTTCGCAGTTCGTAGATCATGACGTCTCTCCCCAAGATTGTTGTTGATTGTTGAACGACACTCACGATCAAACGCCGCACTGCGTTTTGCTGAGAGAGCCCCTCACCCCGACCCTCTCCCCGCAAGCGCGGGGCGAGGGAGAAGATTGCTCGGCTACTCCGCCGCCTGCGCGTTGATTTCGCCGGACACCTGACGGATCGCACGCGCCAGCTGCTCGGCCGGCTGCGCGCCCGACACCGCGTATTTCTGCGCGAACACGAAAGTCGGTACGCCGGAGATGCCCTTGTCGGAGGCCTCCTGCGCCTGGCCGGAGATCAGCGCGACGTCCTCGTCGGTGGCAAGGCGCTTGCGGATATCGTCGGCGTCGAGGCCGATATCGGCCCCGGCCTGCACCAGCACGTTCACATCGGTCAGGTCGCCGCCATCGCGGAAATACAATTCCATCAGGCGCTGCTTCATCTCGGCCGATTTGCCCACCGCCTCGGCCCAGTGGATCAGCCGGTGGCAATCGATCGTGTTGGGCTGGCGCTTCACCAGTTCGGGCCGATAAGTCAGCCCCTCCTCGTCAGCAGCGGCGACGACGCGGCCTGCGATGCCCTTATAGGCATCGACCGAGCCGAACTTGGCGGTGAGATATTCGTCGCGGCTGATGCCCTCGCGCGGGACCCAGGAATTGAGGAAGAACGGTCGCCAGCGCACTTCAACGGGGACATCCGGCACCAGCGCCAGCGCATTCTCGATCCGACGCTTGCCGATATAGCACCACGGGCAGACCACGTCGGAGACGATGTCGATCTTCAATGGTTTCAGGGTGCTCATCGGCATCTCCTCGTGGGTTGGCTGGAGCCCAAAATAGGCGGAATGAGCCATCGCACAAGGCCGCTGCCCGCATGTCTCGCATCACCCTGCGTATCAGTTGGAGGCGCGGAGGGCGGCGATGACCGTCGTTTCAGGCCGGAAGGCCCTGTTTGGCGTCTCCGAGCAGGCCGGCGTGCCTTGGTCGCCGACTATGCTGCAGGGCAGCGCGGTCGCGCGGACGTGTCAGGGCGCCAGATACTGCAGCAGCCTCGGATCGTTGCGAACCTCATGCGCCGACCCCGTAAGCGCGACCCTTCCGCGATCGAGGACAAAGGCCCGGTCCGCGACGCGCAGCGCGAGATCGAGATGCTGTTCCACGATCACGACGGCGATCTCCCTGGCGAGCAGGATCAGGCGCTCGGTGATTTCCTCGATCACGCCGATCCAGACGCCTTCGGTGGGCTCATCCAGCAGCAGCACGCGGGGGTTCGACAACAAGGCGCGTCCGATCGCCAACATCTTGCGTTCGCCGCCCGACAGCGTGCCGGCCACCTGGTCCATCCGTTGGCCGAGTTTCGGAAAGATCTCCAGCACACGATTGACGGCCTGACTGTCGCGGTTGGTCAGTGCACCGACGGCAAGGTTGTCGCGCACCGAGAGCCGGCCGAAGACCGCATGTTCCTGAGGGACGTAGCCGAGGCCGAGGCGAATCCGCCGCTCGGTCGGCAATTGCCCGACGCTGCGCGCGTCGAGGCTGACGGAGCCGCCGAGCAGCGGCAATTCACCGACGATGGCCTTCATCAGTGTCGTCTTCCCGGCGCCGTTGCGGCCGAGGATGGCGACGCCGCCGCGCCAGGGAACGCCGAGCGTGACGCCGAACAGCACCTGGCTGCGGCCGTAGCCCGCGTCGACATTCTGGATATCGAGATATTTGTCCTGGTCAGGCACGGCGAAGATAGACCTCCTGAACCCGGGCGCTCGACTGAATATGTTGGACCGTACCGCAATCCAGCACGCTGCCCTGGTCGAGCACGGTCAGCCGATCGCAGATGTCGCGAATGAAATCGAGATCGTGCTCGACGATGACGAGGGAGCATCGCTTCTTGATCGGCTGCAGCAGTTCGCCGGTGACCCGCCGTTCCTCGAGGCTCATGCCGCCGGTGGGTTCATCCAGCAGCAGGAGTTTCGGCTCGGGCGCCAGCGCCATCGCGATTTCAAGCCACTGCTGCTGGCCGTGCGACAGCGCCGAGGCCGGGTCCATCGCGCGATCGACCAGACGGAATTGTTCGAGCATGGCCATGACGCGGTCGTGCAGGATTCCACGGGTGCGCGAAAATACCAGCCGGGGAAGCGAGGTCTGCGCCTGCAGCGCCAGCAGGATGTTGTCGTACAGTGTCAGCGCCGGCAGCACGCTGGTGATCTGGAACTTGAGGCTCATGCCGGCGCGCGCCCGCTCGGCCGGTGAGGCTTGCGAGATATCGCGGCCGCCAAAGGTCACCGTACCCGATGTCGGGATCTCCGCACCGGCGACGCATTTCATCAGCGTGCTCTTGCCGGAGCCGTTGGGCCCGATCAGGCCGTGGAATTCGTTCTCTGCAACCGTCAGATCGGCACCGTTCAGGGCGGTGAGCTTGCCGAATATCTTGACCAGGCCTCGCGCCTCAAGAAGAGCCATGGTCGCCCTTCCCCGGCGGCCGGCCGAAATTGCCGACGCGCTCGCGTTCGCTGAGGATCAGGCTGACGAGGCCTGCGGGACGAAACAGAATGACAAGCAGCAGCAGGACGCCGAGAATGATCGGCCAGATGTCCTGGTAGCTGTTCGACAACCAGAAACTGACCGCCTCGATCGCAATCGTGCCGATCACGGCCCCGATCAGCGTGCCGGAGCCGCCGAACAGGACGTAGAGCACGACCTGGGTCGACATCACCACGCCCAGAATGTTGGGCCAGACGAAGCCTTCATGGAAGGCGTAGAGGCTGCCGGCGAGCCCTGCAATGGCGCCGGCGAAGGAAAAGATGATCGCCTTGAGGCGTTGCACCTGATAGCCGAAGAAGGCAATCCGTTGCTCGTTCTCGCGCAGGCCCGCCAGCGCAAGCCCGAACTGCGACCGCACCAGGAAGCGACACAGGAGATAAACCAGCACAAGAATGCCGAGCGCCAGATAGTAATAGACCGGCCCCTCGGTGATGTCGTAGCTGCCGAGCGACATCGGGGGAATCGATGGAATGCCGTTCTGGCCTCCGAGATAGTACCAGCCCCGCGCCACGCGATCCGCCGCGTATGAACCGGTGAGCGTGCCCAGAGATACGAATATCACGCTGGCCGGATGTCGGCCGAGCAGCAGGAAGCCACCTAGCAGCAAGGCGAACGCCAGCCCGATCAACAGCCCGGCCGGCAGCACCAGCAGGATCGATGTGACGCCGAGATCGCGTGCGATCAGGGCGACGCCATATCCGGCGGTGCCGAAGAACACAGCCTGGCCAAAACTCATGATGCCGGCGTATCCCCACACCAGATCGAACGAGAGCGCGAACAGGCAGAGGATCAGGACCCGCGTCGCATAGATCGTCAGATAATCCTTCAGCACCAGCGGCAGCAGCGCTGCGATCAGCAGTACCAGGATCTCGATGATCGGAAGCACCTGCCATCGGCGCGAACGGCTGGCATGAAGCGGTAGCCTCAACGGCGTCGTCTGTGTCGTTTCTGTCATCAAGTTGCCAGCAAATTCGCCCCTCGGTTTGCAGCGACGGGTCGCCGCTGCCGCGTGTTCGGCACTGAACTCAACATTCCTTGGGATCGACGAGGCCGGCGCTGCGCGCGACGATCTGGTAATTGCCGCCCTTGGCCACGGCCGTGTACATTTTCATCTTGCAGTGCCGCTTGCCGGGAACCATCTCCGCGGGCCCGCCCGGACCTTCGGCGATCTTCGCGTGATCGAGCGCAGCCGCGACCGCGTCGCGATCGACCTTGCCGGCCTCCTTGACGGCGGCTTCCCAGAGCTTGAGCGCGCGATAGGCTCCGGTCGCGGCACTTCCGGCGGCGAACAGGAACGTGCCCGGGAACTGCTTCTCATAGGCCGCCTGAAGCTTCGCGCTGAACGGATCCTCCGGCGTCAGCGCCTTGAAATAATCCAGGCAACTCGCAAGCCCTTCGATCTCGGTGGCCTGGTTGATGTTGAGCGTGTTCTCGTCGTAGTAGACGCACGCCAGCCGGCCGCCGTTTTTCAGGAAGCCCGCCTCGTAAAGCTGCTTGAAGAACGGTCCAACACCGGGCGGGATCACGGTGTTGAACACCACGTCCACCTTGTTAGAAATCACCCGGTTAACCGTCGCCGAGAAGTCGATCTGGTCGAGCGGATAGTATTCCTCGAAGACGACTTCGCCGCCATTGGCCTCGATCACCTTGCGGGCGTAGACGTTGAGGGTATGCGGCCAGACATAGTTGGCGCTCGGCAGCGCGAACCGCTTGCCGCCGTTCTTGATCAGCCAGGGAATGAATTCGTCGCACTGCTGCGCCGGCGTCGGACCGGTGCAGAACAGATAGGGCGTGCATTCCTTGCCCTCGTACAGCTGCGGATAGATGTAGAGCGTCTTGCCGCGCGCGACGATCACATCCTTGATGGCATTACGCATCGAACTGGTGATGCCGCCGAGCACCAGGTCGACCTTGTCGCGCTGAATGAGCTTGCGGACGTTGCCGACCGCAACCGATTCATTCGATGCGGTGTCCTCGATGAACAGTTCCAGCGGCCGGCCAAGCAACCCGCCGGCGTCGTTGATTTCCTTGACCACCATCCTGGCGACATTGGCGTTCGCATTGCCGGCATAGCCGATCGGACCGGTCAGATCGGTCGCGACGCCGACCTTGATCGGAGCCGCAGCCGCATTGGCCCAGTCGGGGCGGACGACCCAGCTGCCGACGCCGGTGGCGATCGCGGTGCTGGCAAAGGCGAAGTTGGAGAGAAACCGCCGACGGCTGAGATTGTTGCGGTCGCTGGACATGGACTAGACCCCCTTTGCTGAAATCAGGCCTTGCGGCCGAAACTTGATGAAGATGATGGCGAGAACGAACACGAGCACGTCGGCGATCACGGGCTGGATGACCCATGGCAGTGCCGCCGCGAGCGTGCCGATCACGCCCGCGCCCGCCACCGGGCCTGCGAACGAGCCGACGCCGCCGACCATGACGGCGACGAACCCCTGGATCAGGAAGCGCAGGCCGAGATCGGCAAACAGCGAGAACACCGGCACGATCAGCGCACCCGCAAGGCCCGCGAGCGCGGCACCGAACGCGAACGTCGCGCCATAGATCGCATTGGTCGAAATGCCCGATGCACGGGCGAGCGCGGGATTTTCCAGCGACGCCCGGATGCGCAACCCGAAGGCGGTGCGCGACAGCAGCAAATAGCTGCCGACCATCACCAGCGCCGTGATGAGAATGATCACCAGCCGCCAGGTCGAGAAATGCATGGTGCCGATGTTGACCGAGCCTCCGAGTGGCTCGGGGACCGATAGGTACAAGCCTCCGATCAAGCCACGGACGATCTCGCGGATGATGAGCCCGAGCGCGTAGGTGCCGAGCATCGCAACGATCGGTGCAGCATAGAATCGCCGGACGATGGACCGCTCCAGGACGAACCCCAGCGCGCCGACGACAAAGGGCGCCGCCAGCATGCCAAGCCAGACCGGCAGGCCGGCGCTGTAGACGAGATAGGTGACGTAGGCTCCGAGCAGGACGAACTCGCCCTGCGCGAAGTTGAAGATGCCCATCATGCTGGCGATGATCCCGAGCCCCAGCACGACCAGAACGACGATCGCGCCGAAACTCAGGATCTCGAACAGTGCGACGAACAGGTTATCCATGTGGCATCACCAGCACCCTTGTCACCAATCCCCGTGGCGGGCTGCTACATCTTCTTCCAGTCGCCGGACTGCTCGAAGGCATGCGCGGCGCGATAGATGGTCATTTCATCGAAATGCTTGCCGATCAGCATCAGGCCAATGGGCAGTCCGTCGACCATGCCGCAGGGCACCGACATTGCCGGATGGTGCGTGATATCGAACGGCGCGGTGTTGGTGATCATTTCGAACGCGCGCTGGCACACCTCCTCACGGGGAGCGCCCGGCGCCGGCAACGGCGTCGCCTTCATCGGCGTGGTCGGCATCAACAGGAGATCGTAGCTCTCCAGAACCTTGTCATAGGCCGCGGTCACGCGCCGGGAGATGTTCACGGACTTGCCGTAGTAACGCGGACCGAAATTGTTGTTGATGTAGACGCCAAGCATCAGGAACAGCTTTGTGGTTTCCGACAGCGAGTCCGCCTGCCCGCGCCAGCCGCGGTGGAAATCCATCAGCGACGTCGAGTAGAGATCCGCACGGCTGAGGCCGTATCCGTCGCCGAACATCATGGTCTGCGCGATGCCTTCGGCGCCGATGGGCGTCCAGACCGCCGGTGCAATCATGTGCATCGGGATCGAGACTTCCTCGACGGTAGCGCCGAGGCTCGCCAGCCGCTTTGCCGCCTCCCGCACGCTTTCGTTGACGGCGGCTTCGGCGCCGGCCTGCTCAAAACCTTCCTTGACGACGGCGATCTTCATGCCCTTGACGCCACCGCCCAGCGCCTTGGTGTATTCCTCCACCTTCGGCGCCTTGATGCGCGGATCGTAGCCATCGTCGCCAGCGAGCACTTCAAGCAACAGGGCGTTGTCGGCGACGTTCGCGGTCATCGGCCCGGTGTGGTCAACGAAGATTTCGATCGGCATCACGCCGGTGTAGGGCACCAGCCCCCAGGTTGGCTTCATGCCGTAGGTGCCGCTGAACGAGGATGGCATCCGGATCGATCCGCCCTGGTCGCCGCCAATCGCCATGTCGACTTCGCCAAGCGCGACGACGACGGCGCTGCCCGAGGACGAGCCGCCGGCGGAGAATCCCATCTTGTGCGGATTGTGCACCGGGCCGGTCGAATTGGTGTGGCTGCCGCCGGAAATACAGAACGACTCACAATGCACCTTGCCGGCAATCTCGGCGCCGGCATCGAGCATGCGCGTGACGATGGTGGCGTCGAAATCCGGCACGTAGCCCTCGAGCGTCGCGGAGCCGTTCATCATCGGCACGCCGGCCAGCATGATGTTGTCCTTCAGCGCCACCACCTTGCCCTTCAGCTTGCCGCTCGCCGCACCCTTGACGGTCGCCTTGCGATACCAGGCGTTGCGCGGATTCTCTTCCGGGCCAGGCCGGTAACCCGGCGTGCGTGGGTATTTGACGACCGGCACTTCGTCGGGCATCGCGCCAACGGCGTTGTAGGCATCGACGGAGCCCTGCATCAGCCCACGGAAGGAAGCGACGTCCTCATCGGTCAATGCCAGACCGCACTGGTCGGCGACCGCGCGCAGTTGATCGGGGGTTGGAAGCGCTACTGTCACGATGATTCCTCCTGTTTCTCCTGAACGCGCGAGGCAGGTTGCCGCCCGAAAGCGATCCCGCCCGCATCAATAGAAACGGAAATATTTTCCTTTTCAAGTATTATTTCGCAAAGCCTCCATTTCGATGCGACGATGCGTGCGCGTCGCCGTCAGAACTGCTTGATCAGGTGGAAGTCGAGTCCGCTGGCGGCCGCAAGATAGATCGGCATGCGCGCGTTGCCTCGCCGGATGCCGATAGTGCCGCGCGCGCCCTGATAGTCGACATTGGCCGCAGCTGAGAGCAAAGGCTTCCGCGCCAGCGATCCTGCGCGCGCTGCAACCGTCTCCAGAAAGCGCAACCCCTCGTAGTTTGACTGCGCGATCGAGCCGAGCGGCGGCGCGTGGCGGCCGAACTCCGCTTCATACTGGCTGCGGAAAGCATCGTTGTCCGACGAGGCCCTGTCGATGAAATAGCCGGACGCGCAGTACAGGTTTTCGGTGTTGTCGGCGCCGATCCCGAGCAGCACGGTCTCGTCCATCGCGCCGGCCAGACGGAGCATCCGGGAGCCGAGCCCCTGCTCGGCAAAGGCACGATTGAAGACGACGCTGTCAGCGCCGATCAGCGTGATCAGAACCACGTCGGGCCTGGCGGCCTCGATCCGCTCGAGCTGGCCAGAGTGATCGTGCTCGCCGATCGGAACGAACTCTTCGCCGACCACGCGCCCGCCGGCATCGGCAATGTATTCCTTGATCGCCTTGTGGGAGAGCCACGGCCAGACATAGTCGCTTCCGATCAGATAGAAGTTCGACGCCTGCCTCGCGTTGGCGAGCCACTCGATGGCCGGGCGCCATTGCGCCCCCGGCGTCTCGCCGATGGCCATGACGCCGGGCGTTCGCTCGCCACCCTCATAGACCGGCGTGTAAAGGTAGGGAATGTGTCCGGCGACGACCTTGCGCAAAGCCACCCGGACCGCGCTGATATGCGAACCCATGACGAGGTCGGCCTCTTCGGACGCAACGATGTCGGCAGCCGTCCGCGTTACCTCGTTGATGTCGCCGCCGGTGTCGTGGAACGCGACCTCGATTTCGCGGCCGAGAACGCCGCCGCGGCGGTTGATCTCGGAAACACCGAGCAGCGTGCTGTTGATGGAGGCCGGGCCCCAGATCCCCGACGGCCCCGACAGTCCGACAAAATTGGCGATGCGCAATTTCTTGCGGTCGCCGCGCGCGCGAAGCGGGCCGAGCGCCGGCCCCGAGGTGCCCTCCCCGATGCCTGAGAATCCCCTGAGCAGCCATTCCGGCGGCATCGACGGCGCACCGGCAGCTCCAAATTGCGTCAGCGAGAGCAATTCGCTCTCCTTTCAACTCACGTCCGGCGCTGATCAGACTACCATCGGCAAGACGATCGACAACAAAAATATCCTAGTGGAAAATATTGAATATTCAACGATTCCCATGCATATAGATCAAGCAGGAAGCGCTGAATATTCATCCAAAACCCCATTACGAAGTTCAAACCCTTGGCAAAATCGCCCAGCAAACCCATCACCGAGCATCTCGCCTATCTGCTTGCGCAGGCGAACCGGGAGATCAATCGTCAGCTCGACGCGCGTTTCCGCAAGGAAGGCGTCCCGGTCGAGCAGTGGCGCATTCTGAAAGTTCTTTCCGACGGCAAGGGGCACTCGATGGGTGAACTCGCCGAAGCCGTATTGCTCAATCATCCGACCCTGACCAAGATGGTCGACCGCATGGTGTCCGACGCCCTCGTCTACCGGGTCCAGGATGCCGACGACCGGCGCAAGGTGCTGATGTTCTCGTCCGATCGCGGCAAGGCACTGACCCAGCGCCTGAACTCGCTGGCACTCAGCCAGGAGGCGTTCATCGCGGAGAATTACGGCGACAAGGCCACGGCGGAATTGAAACGCCTGCTGGAAGGTTTGATCGAGAAGGCGAACTGACCTGCGCCGGCGCGTGGGACGGGTTTCGGATCACGACAAACTCGCCGCCATCTCCCGCATGCGCTGGGCGGTGAGGTCGTCGGCGGGGAAGAAGGTTTCCAGCGCCAACTCCTGCAGCGTGATGTCGACCGGTGTGCCGAACACCATCGTGGTCGAGATGAAGCTCAGCACGTCGTCATTGAGACGCAGCTTGAAGGGGATCGCGGCGTTGTCGGCCGAGACCGGGCCCGAACGCGCAGGCATCCGGTAGGCTTTCAATTCCTGATACAGCTTGAGCAGTTCAGGATCGGCCGTCGCCTCGCACTGCCGATGCAAGCGCTCCAGAAGATGCGCGCACCATTCGGCGAGATTGACCGTGCGCGGCGCCAGTCCCTCGGGATGAAAGGCCAGCCTCAGAATGTTGAGGGGCTGCCCGAGCAGATGCGGCGGCAGGCCTGCGAGCAGCGGCGCCACCATCCGGTTGGCCGTCACGAGATTCCAGTGCCGGTCATAGGCCAGTGCCGGATTGGGCTCGTGCGCCTTCAGCACGAGTTCGATCGCGGCCCGCGCCGATTTGAGCGCGGGGTCGTCGAGCGAACGCTGCGGGAACGCCGGTGCAAACCCAGCCGCGACCAGCAGCACGTTGCGTTCACGCAAGGGAACCTCCAATCGTTCGGCGAGCCTGAGCACCATTTCGCGCGACGGCGCCGCACGGCCGGTTTCAACGAAACTGAGGTGTCGCGCGGATATCTCGGCATCGCCTGCGAGATCGAGCTGACTCAGGTGACGGCGCTGCCGCCATTCGCGCAGGTGATCGCCGATATGGTGGGCCTTGGTTCGTTCGGCTCGCGCCGCGGAAGCATGTGCGTTCATGGTGGAAAACCTACCATGGAATTTCATGCATTCCATTACGTCCGAGGTAATCGAAACCGGTCGCGGGCCGGGTCATCTTGGGGGCACAGGAGATGACCGATGCTGATGCTTTCCCTATTCCAGTTCGCCGCCGCCATGGTCCGCTGGTCGCTCAACCTGGCCACCTGGCTGGTAGCACGCTCGCTGAACATGCCTGAACCCGTGGTGCACGACACCGGCGTCTTCGTGTTCGTGCAGGTGCAGACGATCGAGACCAGGATCGCAAAAGCACTCTGCCCGATGCGTCTGGTGCGCCGGTTGCGGTCGCTGCTGCAGCGCTGATCGATCCCTTAACCCCAAAGCAACCAAGGAGAGAACCATGATCCGCCCCTCGACATTCCTGAGCCGCGCCCTGCTCGCCGACGCCGTCTTCAGCGGCGTCGCGGCGGTCGCCCTGACGCTCGGCGCGGGCATGCTCGCCCCGCTCCTCAATCTGCCCGACGCCCTGCTGCGCGAGTCCGGCCTGTTCCTGATCGCCTACACGGCGCTGGTCGGCTGGCTCGGCACGCGCTCGTCAGTGATGAAGGCGCTGGTATGGGTCGTGATCGTAGGCAACGCCGCGTGGACGCTCGGCAGCATCGCGCTGTTGTTCTCGGGCGCAGTGAGCCCGAACCTGCTTGGCCAGGTCTTCATCGTGGCGCAGGCGATCGCGACCGGCGTATTTGCGGAGCTTCAATATGTCGGGCTGCGCAAGAGCGGGGAAACGGTAACGGCTTGATCGCGACATCGTCATTCCGGGATGGTGCGAAGCACCAGACCTCAGATGTGCAATTGCACATCGGGGAATCTCGAGATTCCGGGTTCGATGCTTAAGCATCGCCCCGGAATGACGAACCTAGGTCAACTCAAGACCACAGCCGCAATCATTCCCGCAAACGTCAGCACAAGCCCGATGATGAGCATCGGCACCAGGCTGCTTCCGGCGTATGGATTAGCTGCATCCTCGTTCTTTACAACATGCGCACGATAAGCCATCACACTGCTCCTGCCTGATTGCGCCGAAATCTTTCACCTTTGCCGAGCATGACGCCCTGCCCGCCGGCTATGCCGAGTTCGAGGCTCGATGCAATCCGCCGCGCCCGTTCGACGAAATGCGCTTCCGCTTCGGGCGGACAGATATCGCGGGCGGTGGCCTCGAAAAGTTCGAGCCAGCGATCGAAATGATCGGCGTCGACCGGCAGCGGCAGATGTTTGGCCATCGGCGTGCCGTGGTAACGCCCTGTCATCAGCGCCACCGACGACCAGAATGCGCACATCTGTGCGAGATGCGGCTCCCAATCCCTGATCCTGGCGTCGAAGACCGGGCCCAGCACGGCGTCGGCGCGGACCTTGGCGTAGAAGCCGTGAACCAGGCGCTCGATCAACGCCTCGGTGATCCCGGTTCTTTGCACAATATCGGCGGTGATGCGCTCGCGCCGCTCCGGCCCTGTCACGATCGCTTCCATGTTGCTAGCCCTTAAATAGGTATTTCAAATACCTATTTAGATTGCTATAGAGGATTTGCAAGCCAAAACTTTCGAGGGTCCCATGCGCCTGACGTCGTTCACGGATTTTGCCTTGCGCGCGCTGATGCGGCTGGCCGGCGAGCCGGGCCGGTCGTTCGCGACCAACGAGATCGCGACCGAGTTCGGGATTTCCCGCAATCATCTGGCCAAGGTGGTGCGCGACCTCGCCGATAGCGGCTTCATCAGCACCCAGCGCGGCGTTGGCGGCGGGTTCACGCTGGCGCGCCCGGCGCAGTCGATCACCATCGGCGAAGTGGTGCGGGCGCTGGAAGGGCCGGCGCTGGTCGAATGTTTTCGCGAGGATGGCGGCAATTGCGTGCTGAAGCCGCGCTGCCGGCTGAAGGCAAAGCTGGCGGCCGCGCGCGAAGCCTTCATGCGCGAGCTCGATACCACCACGCTTGCGGAATGCGCCTATCCGGCGCAGCCCCGACGAGTCCCTGCGCCCGCATGACCACTAGCAACGAGGTGCACCACATGAAAGCGATCGAATTCGAGGATGGCGCCGTGCAGATCGACGCTTCCATCGTCGCCGAAGGGCTCGGGCTTGCCCTGCCCAGGCTTCAGCGGGACATGCGCGAAGGCAAGATCACGAGCCTTGCCGAGCGTGGGATCGACGCCGACAGCGGCCGGCATCGCCTGACCTTCTTCTCTGCACACCGGCGCTTTCGCGTCGTGGTCGACGCGACAGGCCTCATCATTCAGCGCTCGGCGGTCGACTTCGGGGATTCCTCGCTGCCGAAATCAGTGCACAAGCCCGGCGGATGAAACCTCGGGGAGTGCCGCTGGCTCCGGCTGGAACACCGGCGCCGGCGCGGCGGCCTGAATCGTCATATCCGCCGGCTGCTCTTCGCTCGATTTTTTGCGGACACCCCTGACGCGGCCGTTGCCGTTCGCGTGCTTGCCATTGAGCGGTTTGCCGGCGCCCGACTTCGCCTTGAGCGCCTTGCCTTTGGAAACCGTCTTTTTGAGAGACTTGCCTTTGGGCGCCTTGCCCGCGGGCGAACCGCCGTTCAGCTTGAGCGCCTCCCGCTCCGCCTTCGCCTTTAGCTTGGCTTTGGCCTTCGCCTTCTCCTTGGCGAGCTTTTCAGCCTCCTTCAGCGCCTTGCGCTCGGCCTTGGCCCTGAGACGGGCCTTCTCCGCCCTCGCCTCGGCGCGCTGCTTCTTCCGCTTCTTCTCGCAGGCCGCGCACTTGCAGCCGATCGGCTTCAGATAGGCTTTGAAGTAATCCGTGCCGTAGTCGTAATTGATCTCCTCGCCCGGCTCGATGTTCTTGATGGCGCGGATGATAACCTTGCGCTTGCGCGGCTTGACGTCGGATTCCGCGTTCGGCTTGCAGGCGTGGTTGATGTAGCGCGCGATGTTCTTGCGCACCGAGCCATCGATGGTCCAGCGGTCGTTCAGTTCGAACAAATACTTGTTCTCGATCGCGTCGTCTTTTTTCTTCTTGGAATCCAGCAGCGGGCCGAAATAGCGGATGATCTTGCTACCCTTCTTGATCGGTTTGGTGGCGAAGAGACCAAGTCCGGTACGGGAACGGCCGACGCGATAGGGTTTATTCGAAGGAATGGAGGGCATGACGATCGATTTACTGCACGCTCGGGAAACGAGGGAAATTGCGAAGCCGACTTTCTAGGACGATTCCGTGACGATGTCAGGTATTTCGCGGCATTCCGTTGAACCTTCCCCAGCTTGCACGCGTCTGACCATCGAGGTTCCCCATGCGAAGACTGTTCGGATGAAACGTTTCTCCTGCTTGTTGACCGGATTGGCCGTTGTCGCGCTGTCCGGCCCGCTTTCATCGGCGAAAGCCCAAACATTCAGCAGCAGCTATACGTCATCAGCGCCAAAGGACTGTCGCACGATCGGCAAGTCCAGCGAACGCAACAGCAGCGCCACACGGGCGTGTCCCGGCAAAGCGGGCCTTGCGGTGTTGGTCAGCGAGGACGATCTGCGCGAAACCGTCTCGGTCGGCCGCAACCACAAGGCTGCTGCCGGGGAACCGGCGTCTCAGATCTGGTTCGGCCCCTTCAATTCGACCGCCCATACCGTCGAATGGCGGGCGGCGGACGGCAAGCCGTTCGCGATCATCCAGCGCTGGTTGATCGCCGACAGCGCCGATGAGGACAGGAACGGACGGCCGACGACAAAACCGATGCTGGCCGTGACACGATTGCCGCCCGGGCCGGTCTGCCATGTCGCCTACATCGATGGCCAGGCCAATCGCAATCCGAACGAACTCGCCCGCGCGGCCGCGGACAAATATGCCCGTGATTTCAACTGCGGCAAGGACGAAGTGAAGGTAGTTGGCGAACGCGGCCGCGCCGTCGAATTGGCGAAGCCATGATGCCGGACGGCCCCGTGGCATTTCCTTATTCAATCCAATCCGATAACGGGCTGGGCGTGTTTTTGCCGTATTAACGTCAAAGCTACCGGCTTGAGTGCAATGATGTTGTTGTCGAACCATGGTATCTAACGCGGCCTCGAGCGGAGCAGCGATGTATACGAAACTCCTGGCACTCCTCGTTACCGGCCTTGCGCTGTCCGGCTGCTGTGTTTCCGGCACCGGCTGCAACGCGCCGGTGGCCGCAGCGCCGATTGCCTGGGACGGCTTGGGTGAGGCACCGACGGGAAGTGCCGAGCCCGGCGAGGTCAAGCGACCGAAGCGGCGCACTGCGCGCAATCAGGAGATCATCGTCGGCCCGCTCGGCGATGCCCCGCCCCGGACCGAAGCCAAGGCGCGGTACGACGAGTGGACGCGCCTGCCCAACGAAGATCCGGAAGCCGACGCGAGACTCGCGCGGCAAATCAAGATCTGCCGGAACTGCTGATCCGCTCGCGATTGCTGATGTGGCACGACGACAGACGTGACTGATGTCACGCCTTTTCCTTCGCCTGCCGATAGCGCTGCAATAGCCGTTCGCCCCTAGCGGCAATCCGACGTGCCGCCGCTGCCGTCTTCGGAACCGGCTCACCCCAGGCATGAGCCGACAACGCATGCCGCGTCGGCCTTCCGTCCTCGTCAACCAGCGGCGGCAATTTCTTGCGGCCGGAAAACCGTACCGCCCAGCTGCCTTTGCGGCGCATGTCCTGTGGCGTCATCTCGGATGATTTCGTCGTCACGCCGGGCTTGAGGTGCGAGCCGTCCTTGCGCGCGAACGCCTTGCGTCCGGCGGCGGTCAGTCCACCCTTCGGATCTTTCTCACGGGCCTTCGCAGATTTCCCGGAGGCCTTCCTGGTGGCCTTCTTCGTGGCGGCACGCTTGCGCCCTGCCTTCTGCGCCGTGCGTTTCTTCGCGGCTTTCCTGGTTGTTTTCTTGGCGTTCTTCTTGGCGGCTTTCCTGGCCGAAGTCTTCGATGCCATGCGCATGTTGTCCACGAGATTGGGGTAAGGACGGCCCGCCCGGCGTGCACGCGCCTTCGCCGCCGATTTCTGCGAAGACGTCAAATGTCTTGATGACTTGCCCGCGCGCTTGCGCGGATTGGGACGCTTCCAGGGAGCACGTGGTGTTCTTGCCATGCGCTCTCAACGCCCGAATGCGTCGAGAGTTTCCACCTCGCCTAGGTCGCGCCCAGCGGCCGTGGCACGGTCGAGCGCAGCATGGCGTCCAGCAACTGATCGACACCAGTTCCCGCGGGCAGCCGGTGCAGGATGTCCTCCAGCCTTCCATCGAGCAGCAGCGTGGTGAAGCCATGCACCAGCGACCACGCGCGCGCGATCGCAGCGGCCTGGTCAAGCGACAACGCTCCCAGCGCCTCTCCGGCGAGGTTTTCATTGCGGCCGGCACCGACTGCTTTCGCGAGGCCCTCGAAGGATGCGGTCGCCGCCTCGTGCAGCGACGGCCGCGACATGTCGAGCCGCTCGGTGCGGAACATCAGCCCGTACATTCCGGGGCACGCCTGCGCGTAGGCGACATAGGCCTTGGCGCGCGCCAATGCCTGCATCAGCGGGTTGGTATCGGTCTTCCCCGCCGCGACCATCGCCTCGTTGAATCGGCGGAAACCGATCGCGGCGAGCTCGCTCAGAAGTCCGGAGAGATCGCCGAAATGATGGGTCGGGGCGGCATGCGAGACGCCGGCCTCGCGCGCCACTGCGCGCAGCGTCAGGCCCGGCAGCCCCTCACGCTCCAGCACCCGCTCGGCAGCAGCCAGCAGAGCGTCGTGCAGATCGCCGTGATGATAAGGCGTCTCGCCCGACGCACGGCGCCGCCGGTTGGCTGGCCGCTCAGTCACGGCCCTCGCCGGCCTGCGCTTCGCTACGGGACGGGTCGTTCGGGTTTCTCTCGAAGTTCTGGTCATGTGAATCCTTATAGTCACAATTTTTACACTGTAAAGATTTTGCTTGACCGTGGATCACAACGTCCTTACTGATATCTTTACGATGTAAAGATAATCAACCGGAGGAAGCGTGCGATGCTCGACCAGGTCAAGACCGAGGCGGCCCGAACCAATCTGGCGCCGATCCCGATGGAGTGCGATGCGCCGTTCCTCAAAGTGACGGGCGAACTGCCGCGCGAACTCAACGGCACGCTCTATCGCAACGGCCCCAACCCGCAGTTCGACGCGCCCGGCGCGCACTGGTTCCTCGGCGACGGCATGCTGCACGCCTTCCACCTGGAGAACGGCCGCGCCAGCTATCGCAACCGCTGGGTCCGCACCCCGAAATGGCTGGCCGAGCACGACGCCGGCCGCGCGATATTCGGCGGCTTCGGCGGCAGGAAACTGCCGGACGCCCCCGCCACCTCATGCACCGATACCGGCGTCGCCAACACCAACGTCATCTTCCACGCCGGAAAGCTGCTGGCGCTTGAGGAAGGCCATCTGCCGACCGAGATCGAGCCAGGCACGCTAAATCGCCTCGGCTATTGCGACTACAAGGGCGCGATCAAGGGCCCCTTCACCGCGCATCCAAAGATCGACCCTGTCACAGGCGAAATGGTGTTCTTCGGCTACAACGCGGCGGGGCCCCTCACGCCTGCCCTCTCCTTCGGATCGGTCAACGCCGACGGCGAGGTGACGCGGTTCGATCGTTTCGATGCGCCCTATGCCAGCATGGTGCACGACTTCATCGTCACCGAAAACCATATGCTGTTTCCGATCCTGCCGATCACCGGCAGCATGGAGCGGGCGATGCGCGGCAGGCCGCCCTACGCCTGGGAGCCCGAGAAAGGCGCCTATGTCTGCATCATGAAGCGCAATGGCTCGACCAGCGACCTCGTCTGGTTCCGCGCCGAAAGCTGCTACGTCTTCCACATCATGAATGCGTGGGAAGAACGCAACCGCATCGTCGCCGACGTGATGCAGTTCGAGGAAGCGCCGCTGTTCACCCACCCCGACGGCTCCAAGACCGACCCGCAGAAATCGCGCGCGCGATATTGCCGTTGGACCTTCGACCTCGCGGGCAATACCGACCGCTTCACGCAGACCTATCTCGACGATCTCACCGGCGAATTCCCGCGCATCGACGACCGCCGCGCGGGCCAGGCCAACAGCCACGGCTGGTACGCCTGCGCCAACCCTGACCTGCCGATGTTCGGCGCGCTTTCCGGCATCGTGCATGTCGACGGCAAGGGCAAGCGCCTCGGCAATTACCTGCTGCCCGCCGGCGACACCATTTCCGAACCCGTGTTCGTCGAGCGCGGCGCCGATGCGGCAGAAGGCGACGGCTGGCTGCTCGCCGCCGTCTGGCGCGCGCAGGAGAACCGCAGCGATCTCGCGGTGTTCAACGCGAAAGACGTCGAAGCCGGCCCGGTCGCTCTCGTACATCTCGGCCATCGCGTGCCGGATGGTTTTCACGGCAACTGGGTTAGCGCGGAGTAGAGCCAAGCACTGTCATTCCGGGGCGCGCAGAGCGCGAACCCGGAATCCAGAGGTTACTTATCTCGAGATTCCGGGTTCGATGCTGCGCATCGCCCCGGAATGACGTCGTTGATGGATAAACCCCCGAGGAGCCCCCATGTACCTGCCCTCGATCACGTCGGCGTATCTCGCCGTCCTCGCCCTGCTCTACACCGTCCTCGCCCTTCAGGTCGGGCGGCTGCGCCAGCGGGACCGCGCCGCCTTCGGCGACAATGGAAGCCTGGCGCTGCGCAGCGCGATCCGCGCGCATGCCAACTTCATCGAATACGTGCCGATCATCACGCTGATGGTTGCGATGCTTGAGATGTCCGGACTCGCAGGTGTGTGGGTGCATCTGTTGATGGGCGCGCTGCTGGTCTCGCGGCTGCTGCATCCGTTTGGCATGTACGCCGCGCCCAATACGCTGCAATTCCGCATCGGCCGGGTCGGCGGCATCACCATCACGCTGGTTTTGCTCCTCGCCTCCGCCCTGACGATCCTGTTGCGCGCCCTGGTCGGAGCTTAGCTGCGGCCCCTCCCAGCGTATGCAACTGCGAATACGTCACTTTTTGCCAGATCAGCTGCTATTTTGACACTGTAAAGATTTTCCTTGACGAATGCTGCGCTCGATCCTAGTGTATCTTTACGGTGTAAAGATTAAGCCCCGAGACGCTGCCATGGCCATCTTCCTGATCCTAGCCCCCTTCGGTTCGTTCGCGCTGCTGATGCTGGTGACCTCAGCGCAAGTCAGCCTGTTCGCGGCGGCGGCGATCTGCATCGCCGTCATCGGCGTGGACATCTATCGCGGCCGGTCGATCAAGATGCTCGGCGCGGGCTGCGTCGTCGTCTTCACCGGCCTTGGCGCCTATGTCACGCTCGTCGACCCCACCCTGAGCACCTCCGCCGTTAAGCTTGCGACCGATGTCGGCGTGCTCGCGATCTCGCTGGCGTCGCTGATCATCCGCAAGCCATTCGTGCTGCAATATGCGCTCGAGGCGGTCGATGCCGAGACGGCAAAGCTGCCAGGCTTCATGAAGGCGACCTACGTCATCACCTGGGCGTGGACCGGCGCCTTCGTCCTGATGATCATCGGCAACGTGCTCACGATCTACGTACCGGGCCTGCCGCTCTGGTCGGGGCTCGCCATTGCGTTTGCCGCCCGCAACAGTGCCGCCTATTTCACGACATGGTATCCCCAATATCGCAAGGCGAAGTATGCTGCCCCGCCGGCAAACGCCCTGCCCGGCACCAATTGAGACCTTTCTTTCAAAGCCGAACCAGCCATTCAGCAGAGAGCAAAACGATGAAGGACGTGTTCGCCAGACTGGGCGCCGATTTTTTCTCCACCATCCTGTTCCTTGCGATCTATCTCGCCACCGACAACGTGCTGCTGGCGACCGGCGTCGCCATCGCGGGCGCGGTGGCGCAGGTGATCTACTTCCGCATCAAGGGCAAGGAACTCGGCTACATGACCTGGGCGAGCCTCGCACTCGTCATCGTGCTCGGCAGCGCGACGCTGCTCACGCATGACCCTCGCTTCGTACTGGCGAAGCCTGCCATCGGTCATTTCGCGATCGGCGCCATCATGCTCAAGCGCGGCTGGATGCTGCGCTACCTGCCTCCGATCGTGACCCAGACCATTCCCGAATACGCGACGTTTGCGGGCTACGCCTGGGCCGCGCTGATGTTTGCGCTCGGCGCCGGCACGATCGGCATCGCGATGACCGGCGACATGAAGCTGTGGACGTTCTACGTGACGGTCGTGCTGGTCGGCGCCAAGATTGCCGCCTTTGCAATTCAATACATCGCGTTTCGAATTCTGGTCGGCAGCCGCCTCCGCGCCGCCGCCCAGCGCGCCTGAAAATACGCGTCAAAAGTACACTTGAGGCGCTTGGGCTTGTATGGCGAGATAGGCTATACCGCCGCACGCGTTTAGCGGATCTCGCAAGCCATTCCGGCTTGCAGGGGAAATATCGGGGAGGACAGCAATGGCCGTGGACGGAAACTGGAATATCACCCTCAGCACGCCGATGGGCGAGCGCAAGACCACGCTGACCCTTTTGAACTCCGGCGGCACGCTGACGGGCACCCAGGGCGCCGATGGCCAGTCCACCGAAATCTTCGACGGCGCCGTTAGCGGCGACACCGTCAACTGGAAGGTCTCGATCACCAACCCGATGCCGCTGACGCTCGAGTTCATCGGCAAGGTCTCCGGCGACAGCATGTCCGGCGAAGCGGGTATTGGCCCGATGGGCAGCTTTCCGTTCACCGGCACGCGGGTGTAAGCCGATCGCGAGGCGGCCTACGACCAGATCTGCATCGGCAGGCCATACGCATCGCGCGGCGGCATCCCTTCCGGGACACAGCCTGTGACGTCGCGCGCAGCTATCGCGACAGCACAGGCGTCAAGGACGTCGTCGATCTTGGCCCCGGTGCCGATGCGCGCATCGGTTAGCCATTTGTCGATGTCCCTGATTCCTTCCCGCCTCAGCAGCGTGCGGCGCAGATCGATTCCGGCTTCGGACTTCTTCGAGGGCAATGGCCTGCCGTCGTTCAGGCGCAGGAACACCAGTTCGGGGTGAGCCTCCCGGATATCGCGCGCAGGGTTGGTCCGCAGGAACGCATCCACCTCCATGATCTTCGGTCCGAGGTGCCAGAGCTGGCGCGAAACCCGCTTCTCGCCGCGGCGCAATGCATCCCGGTTGGCTTGGTCGGGATCGGAGAATTCCTGCCAGAGCCAGCGCCGCGCGCCGGTGAACACGCGTGATGAATGCGGCCGCAACCTCTCGCGTGCCAGCAGATCACACGCCCGCTCTCCGTCGTCGGTCATACCAATGGGAATGTCGATGGCCGCGCGGTCGAACCCGATGGAGAGCGCCTCTGCAACGTCGCGGCAGAACCTGATTTCGCAATGGCCGCCGTCGAGGAGTACGGCGACACAGCCCTTGCTGTATCCATCGAGGCCGAGCGCCCTGACGCGGGCGTCCGCGCTCACTTCGGCCGGCTCGGCACGATCGCGATCGGATTGAAGGTATAGACCGCCTCGCCATGCTGGTTATAGGCAGTCCAGATCACGCGGGCGACGCCGTGCGGCTTCGAGCGCGAAGGCACCAGCTCCACCAGTTCCCCTTCGAGATGGATGGAATCGCCGGGGCGCACCGGCATCAGCCAGCGCAGACCGTCGACGCCGGCGCCGAACAGCGGATGTGGTCCGAATGGTTGCGTGCTTGCCGCGAGCCGCATGGCAATGGCTGCCGTGTGCCAGCCTGATGCAGCCAGCCCGCCGAGGATCGTCTTCTTCGCCGCCTCGTCGTCGAGGTGAAAGGGCTGCGGGTCATACTCCGCGGCGAAGCGGATGATGTCGTCCTTCGACACCACCACCGCTTCGCTCTTGAAGCGCATGCCGACCTTGAGGTCCTCGAACCACTCGACCATCCGCCCTCACCCCAGATTCAATTCCTTGAAGAAGTCGTTGCCCTTGTCGTCGACGATGATGAAGGCCGGAAAGTCCTCGACCTCGATGCGCCAGATCGCTTCCATGCCGAGTTCGGGATATTCTACCACTTCGACCTTCTTGATGCAGTGCTCGGCGAGGTTCGCCGCCGCGCCGCCGATCGAACCGAGATAGAAGCCGCCGTATTTCTTGCAGGCCTCGCGCACCGCGACAGCGCGGTTGCCCTTGGCCACCATCACCATCGAGCCGCCCGCCGCCTGGAACTGGTCGACGAAGGAGTCCATCCGCCCCGCGGTGGTCGGGCCGAACGCGCCGGAGGCGTAGCCGTCGGGGGTCTTGGCGGGGCCGGCGTAATACACCGGATGGTTCTTGAAATAGTCCGGCAGCGGCTCGCCCTTCTCCAGCCGCTCGCGCAGTTTGCCGTGCGCGGAATCGCGCGCCACGATCATGGTGCCGGTCATCGAGACCCGGGTCTTGATCGGATACTGCGACAGCGTCGCCAGGATTTCCTTCATCGGCTTGTCGAGATCGATCTTCACGACCTCACCGCCGAGCGACTGCTCGACCGCCGGCAGATACTGCGCCGGGTTATGCTCGAGCTCTTCGAGATAGACGCCGTCCTTCGTGATCTTGCCGAGCACCTGGCGGTCCGCCGAGCAGGATACGCCGAGCCCGATCGGCAGCGAGGCGCCGTGCCGCGGCATCCGGATCACGCGCACGTCGTGGCAGAAATACTTGCCGCCGAACTGCGCGCCGACGCCGAGCGACTGCGTCATCTTCAGAATCTCCTGCTCCATCTCCAGATCGCGGAAGGCGTTGCCGTCGGCAGACCCCTGCGTGGGCAGCGCATCGAGATAGCGCGCCGACGCTAGCTTCACCGTCTTCATGCAGAGTTCGGCCGAAGTGCCGCCGATCACGATCGCGAGGTGATATGGTGGACACGCCGCGGTGCCCAGCGTCAGCACCTTCTCCTTCAGGAACGCCAGCAGGCGATCCCTGGTCAGCACGGCGGGCGTTGCCTGGAACAGAAAACTCTTGTTGGCGGAGCCGCCGCCCTTGGCCATGAACATGAACTTGTAGGCGTCATCGCCCTCGGCATAGATCTCGCACTGCGCCGGCATGTTGTTGGCAGTGTTCTTTTCCTCGTACATCGAAAGCGGCGCCACCTGCGAGTAGCGGAGGTTACGGCGCAGATACGCGTCGCGCGCGCCTTCGGAGAGCGCAGCCTCGTCCTCGCCGTCGGTGATGACGTTGCAGCCCTTCTTGCCCATGATGATCGCGGTGCCGGTATCCTGGCACATCGGCAGCACGCCGCCGGCGGCGATGTTGGCGTTCTTCAGAAAGTCGAAGGCAACGAACTTGTCGTTGTCGCTGGCCTCCTTGTCGTCCAGGATCGAGCGCAGCTGCTGCAGATGTCCCGGCCGCAGATAGTGATTGATGTCGCCGAAGGCGGCCTCCGACAGCGCCCGCAGCGCCTCGCGTGACACCACCAGCATGTCCCTTCCCAGAACTTTCTCGACCTTCACGCCCTCGGCCGTGATCTTCTTGTAGGGTGTGGTATCGGCACCCAGCGGAAACAGCGGCGTGTGCTTGTAGGGCGGAACGGGCTTCTGGTCGGGAAAAGCAGTCGGGGCGTTCATGACATGATCTCGGGTTGGAAGCCGGCAGCAGCCCAAACGGCGCTGCGGCGATAGACCCGTTCTAAGCACTTTTTGCCCAAAGGAAAGGGAGCTTTTTGGCAGATCGCGCGGCCCTAACGCTCCCTGCCTTCACGGTCCTGCGCGCCGTAATCGCCTTCGGAATCGGCGTTTTTCTCCACGGGTTCTGAGGCCGGATAGCAGGATCAAGTTGACTTCCCGACGCCCCCCTTGCAGGAAATCCGCGCGCGGGTTTCAATGACGCAAAGGGGCATTCACAGATGGCTTTGGGATCACGACTTCGCCGACCGACCCTGCTTGCCGCGACGTTGTCACTGCTGGCTGCATTGACCACGTCGCCGGCGCGGGCCGATCGCTGCGAGGATATCGCCAAGGAGTTGAAGGGCCAGATCGACGGCATCAAGATCAGCGTCAATACCGGCAGGATGATCTATCTGTCGCATCCGGCCGCGAAGGAGTTGTCGATCGGCTGCCGCGGCAGCAGCTATGCCATCGAGCTCTACGCCAAGGCCGACCGCAAGCCCAAGCCGGAGTTCTTCGCGCTGGTCGCGTCCGCCGGCGCCATCATCTTCACGATTCCGAAGTCTGACGCGCTGACCGGTACCTCGCGCTGCATCAAGCGCATGGGCCTTCTGCGCGGCGACAAGGTCTCCATGCGCTTCCGCCGCCTCAACATGGAATGCACGCGCAACAAGAAAGAGGCCTCGATCGTGGTGACCCGCGGCAAGGACGAATAGCCGTCTCGCCGGCCCGACGCCCGCGCATCCGAACTCGTACAATTCTAATGAAATCCTGAGCCCCGCCTTCACCATCGATCGGGATTGGCCGGCGTTGGCGCGGCAGCAGACGTTCAAATTCACCAATCGTTCGTTTCAAACCGGCCAATGTCGGTGACAACGAAAAGGATGGTTCCGATGAACGTGTCTGCTGTCCCCCCGACGGTGGTGGTCAAGCCGCCTGAAGTCCCTGTGTTCAAGGCTCCCGACAACAATCCCGACGTGCAGAACGGCGCTCCCGCCGACGGCACGCGCACGGCACGGCCGGCGCCGCTGGCTCCCCTGCCGCCCGGACAGGGAACGCGGATCGACCGGTTCGCGTAACGGCAAGCAGGCCCGCCCTGCGGGTCGCGGCAACCGAACGCCGCAAGTTCGCCGGAAAAGCGCACGATCATGGCGTGGGTGATGGAACCCGCGCATGATCGCAAAACTCCTTTTGCAAAACGCCACATTCATCGTCGCGATCGGCGCACTGCTGTTCACCGCCGCAGGTTCGCTGCATTGGCCTGCGGCATGGATGTTCCTCGCGATCAGCGCAATCCTCGGTCCCGCCTGTGGTTTGTGGCTTGCCAGGACTGATCCAGCCCTGCTCGCCGAACGTCTGCGGCCGACCTTTCAGGCCGACCAGCCGGTCGCGGACAAGAAGTTCATGCTGGCATTCGCCGCGGCCGTGCCGGTCTGGCTGATCGCCATCGGCCTCGATCGGCGCGCGCACGCGTCAGGGGTTCCGCTGCTCCTGCAAGCGCTGGGGCTTGCGATGTATCTCCTGTCGACCGCCCTCATCATGTGGGTGTTTCGCGAGAATTCCTTTGCCGCCCCTGTCGTAAAGGTGCAGGCGGCGCGTCATCATCGCGTGGTATCCACCGGGCCCTATGCCTTCGTCCGGCATCCCATGTACAGCGGCGTCATGCTGTTCTTCCTCGGCGTGCCGCTGCTGCTGGGGTCGTTGTGGGGGCTGGCGATCGCGCCATTGTTCGCCGCCCTGTTCGCCGTTCGCGCCCGCATCGAGGAGCGCGCGCTGGTCGAAGGCCTGCCCGATTATGCTGACTACGCCGCACGCGTGCGGTATCGTCTGGTGCCTGGACTCTGGTGAACAACAATGATGGCGGACACGAATGCCCGATAGCAAGACCTACACCGGCGGCTGCCATTGCGGCCAGGTGCGCTTCGAATGCACCACGGATCTTTCCATGGTGACGGCCTGCAACTGCTCGATCTGCACCAAGAAGGGCCTGCATTTCACCTTCCTCGATCCGAAGAGCTTTCAGCTCCGCGCCGGCGAAGAAAATTTGAAGGAATATCTCTTCAACAAGCACGCGATCCACCACCAGCTCTGCGTCGATTGCGGCGTCGATGTGTTTGCGCGCGGCAAGAAGCCCGACGGCTCGGACGTGATCGCGCTGAACGTGAGCTGCATCGACGGCATCGAACTTTCGAAGCTGAAGATGACGCCGGTGGATGGCAGGAGCATGTGAGGGCACCGCCGTCATTCCGGGGTGTCGCGAAGCGACGAACCCGGAATCTCGAGATTCCGGGTCTGGTCCTGGCGGACCATCCCGGAATGACAGCCTCACCCATCCAGTTCCTTGTACCGCCGGAAAATCCCATCCTCGTTGAACGCGATCCGCCGGTCGCTCGCCAGATAGGCCTTGATGTTCGGCCGGGCCGCGACGCGGTCGCGCAGGTCGACCAGTCCCGGAATGTCCGGCTCGAACGCCTTCATGCGCTTTGGAAACGCGTAGCGCAGTCCTTCCACGATCTGGAAAAGCGAGAGGTCGACATAGGTCAGGCGGCGGCCGGTGACGTAGGTCCCGCCATTGGCCTCCAGCAGCCCTTCGAAGTAACCCAGATATTTCGGCACACGCTCGTTCCAGAACTCCTCGGTTCGCTTCTTTGCCGGGACCTTCTGGTCCTCGTAGTAAAGCGACGGCCCTAGTGGATGATGGGTGTCGTGAATTTCGAGCACGAGGTCAGCGATCGTCAGCTGCAGCTGGTGCACCCACAATCTGCCGGCTTCCGCCTTCGGCGCCAGGCCGTGGCGCGATCCCAGATAGAACAGAATGTTGGCGGTCTGCCCGATCACGAGCTTGCCGGCTTTCAGGAACGGCGGCGCAAACGGCGGCGTCCCTTTCCCCACCTTCATCATCCGCGTCATCGCGGCCATGCCGTTGCCGCTGCGGGCAACATCCGCGTAGCCGGCCCCCGCTTCTTCGAGCGCGAGGCGGACATATTCGCCGCGCCCCTGTATGCTCGGCCAGTAATAGAGCTCGTAACGCATCGCCGGCGCCTCCCGATGGCTGTCTGACGAGCTTAGCAAATCATTCCTGTTCGTCACGCTGGTCGGCCAATCGCACAGATCTCCACAGCCCAAATCTGTCCGAATGCGAGGGAGCGTGTTACGCTGATCGCACTTTCAGGCATCGATTTTCTCAACGTGACAGGAGAATGGGGATGGCGGACGACAAGAAGAAGCGCGGCGGGGCGGATCGTGGGCTGATCGCGTTGGGCGAGCCCTACGAGGTCGCCTACTGGTCGAAGAAATTCAAGATCACGCCGGCCAAACTGAAAACCGCCGTCAAGAAAGCGGGACGCTCGGCGAAGAACGTCGAGGCCTATCTCAAGCTGCAGAAGCACAAGGCCGCCGACCGGATGCGGATCGCGGTGAGCCAGCCCTACGAAGTCAGCTACTGGTCGAAGAAATTCAAGGTCACGCCGGCCAAACTGAAGGCCGCGGTGGCCGCCGTCGGGCATTCGTCCAAGAACGTCGGCGCCTATCTCACTGGCAGCAAGAAGAAGACCGCGAAGAAAGCATCGAAGAAGACAGCCAAGAAAACCGCAAAGAAGCGCGCGAAGAAAAAGGCCGCCTGACGAGGCACAGCCCGGGTGGAGCGAAGCGCAACCCGGGACTCACGGTAACAGACCCCGGGTTGCGCTTCGCTCCACCCGGGCTACGCGGTTCTTCCCGTCAGTTCGTCGCGAAGCAATACATCAGCCCGTCGCCGCCGGTGCTCTTTAGGTCGGCCTGCGAGCAGCCGCCATCGGGGCCGCGCGAGGGATGCGACGTGTTCCAGGATTTCGAGGCATCGTCGTCGCGCAGGCCGACGCGGTCGGAGTGTCCGACCATCGCGGCGCCCTGCGTCGAACTCGTCCAGTTCTTGCAGGTGCGGTCCTCGCCGGCGGCGAATGCGGTGCCGTCCGCCTGCGATCCCGTCAGCACGTCGTGGCGGTTCGGGCTGTCGCCGCGGCCGTTGATGACCTCGCCCTTCTCGCTCAGCGCGGTCTGCTTGGTCAGGTTGTTGCTCGCACTGTGCAGGTCGGCGACGTCCTTGGCGACCACGGTGCCCTTGGCGTTCTTCCAGGGTCCCTTGCCGATGCGATCGCGCGCGTTCACGGCCGGCGCGCCGTCGGCGGCCTGTGTCGAGAGATAGGCGCGCCAGGTCTTTGCGCCGGCGCCGGCAGCCTGCGCCAGCGTCTGGCAATGATTGTCGGCGCCTGCAAGGCCGCCGAGATTGCCGCCGTTGCCAATGCCGTTGCTGGTCAGGAAGAAACTGGTATCGGCCGATTGCGCCCGTGCCGGCGCGCCGGCGAGCGCTGAAATGGCGGCAAGCGCAAGGCAGGCCGGCGAGATCATCCTGGCGAAGCTCTTCATGTCGTTTCTCCCTGATTTTCCTGTTCGTTTGCCTTCAACACATCGCGGCGACGATTATTCCGCGCGAAATGGAACGGCATTCTGGCAAAGAAAAAGGCGCCGCGGAACGAACCGCAGCGCCTTCCCTGTCAATTTGTGGCGATCAGCTGGTCTGCTGGATCGCCGAGAGTTCCCAATCGCCGCCGCGCCGCCGGGCGAAGGTCCACACTTCAGTGGCTTCGATCGGCGTATCGCTGCCCGCGACCACACGGCCGGTGGCGCGCTCCAGGGTCTTGTCGACCAGCGAGAATCGCATCGCAACGCTGGCGTAATCGGTCTCGCCTTCGCGCCAGGCCTCGGCGAGGTCGCCTTGCAGCAGCTTGACGTCAGTCACCTTGTTGACGTCGTTGCGGGCCTTGTTCTCCTCGAGATCCTTGGAGAGGTAGGAGACCATCTCCGGCGTGGCCAGCGTATGAAGTTTGTCAACATCCTCATTCGACCATGCGGCCTGGACTTCGCCAAGCAGCCGCTCGAACGCCTCATAGTCGGCCGGCTGGATTTCCAGCGCGGGCTGGCTCGATCCCAGTCCGAACCCCATTCCGGAGCGGAAGCTGGTCTGGGCGCCGGGGCCTTCGGCCGGGCCACCGGTACCAGCGGCAGGGCCGGTCGCGTAGGCGGAGGCCGGAGCGTGGCGGCGCTGCCACCACGACATCGCCAACCGCACCACGATGATGATCAGGCCGATCTGCAGCAACAGGCCGATGATCGACGAGAGGCTGCCGAGGCCGGAGAACAGGCCGCTGCCGGACAGCATGCCGAACAGGCCGGCGCCAAGGAAGCCCATGGCGAGACCGCCAAGCATGCCCCCCATCATTCCGGGCCGGTTGAAGAAGCCGCCCTTGGCGGCCGCGCCGGCCGCCGGAGCGCCCGCTGCGGGGGTTCCCGGCTGGGTGAAGCTTCGATTCATCGGTTGCGCCGTGCCCGGCGCGGTGGTCGTGCTCGGGGGCGCCGAATAGGTCCGCGATCCCCGCGAACCGGAGCTGCCGCCCTTGCCAACGCGGGCGTCAGCCGCCTCGATCGTGATCGCAAGCGGAACCGCCACCGCCATCATCAGAGCGATTGTCCGTACAATTCCGCGCGCAGTCTGCGTGAAATTCATGTCTTTTTCCTCATTCCCCGGTATTGGAGAAGTGCCCCTAAGATGGGCAGAGCCGCATAAAAGTGAAGCCGCCATAGAGACGCACCGCTGCGGCGCTCGGTCGCGGGGATGTGACGTTATGGCTGTGGGCTCGTTACCGGGCCTGAACCGCCGGCATTCCGGGGCCGGGGATTAGACCTGTCAGGCGCTACGCCGTCATGGTCTCCTTGACCTTTTCCACCAGCGCGCTCAGCGCAAACGGCTTCGGCAGGAACGCGAATTGTTCGTTTTCCGGCAGGCTCTTGTCGAAGGCTTCTTCGGCATAACCTGAAACGAAGATGATCTTCAGGTTCGGGTTCCGCTTGCGCATCTCGCGCAGCAGCGTCGGGCCGTCCATCTCCGGCATCACCACGTCGGACACGACGAGATCGACGGCGCCGTCCTTCTCCTCCAGCGCCTCCATCGCCTCGATGCCGTTGGAAGCCTCGATGACGCTGTAGCCGCGCGAGCGCAGGCCGCGCGCATTCAGCGACCGCAAGCCGTCCTCGTCCTCGACCAGCAAAATGGTTCCCTGCCCGGTCAGGTCCGGCCGCGGCTTCGGCGTTGCCACCGGCACGTCCTTTGCCGCGCCGGCCGCAGCCACCGCTTCGGGCTGAACGTCAAGTTCCGGACGATGCCGTGGCAGGAAGATGCGGAACGTGGTGCCCTCGCCCGGCGTCGAGTCCACATACACGAAGCCGCCGGTCTGCTTGACGATGCCGTACACCGTCGAGAGGCCGAGTCCGGTACCCTTGCCGACTTCCTTGGTCGAAAAGAACGGCTCGAAGATCTTGTCGACAATGTCAGCCGGGATTCCGGTGCCGGTATCGGCGATATCGATGCGCACATAATCGGCGACCGGCAATCCCTTGTAGGAGAGCTGCGCGGATTCATCCGCTGTGACGTTGGCGGTCTTCACCGTCAGCTTGCCGCCGTCGGGCATCGCGTCGCGGGCGTTGACCGCAAGATTGACGATCACCTGCTCGAACTGCGAGACGTCGACCTTGACCGGCCAGAGATCGCGGCCGTGCATGAGGTCGAGCTTGACCTTTTCGCCGATCAGCCGCCGCAGCAGCATGGTGAGATCGGACAAGGCATCGCCGAGGGCGAGCACCTGCGGCCGCAGCGTCTGGCGGCGCGAGAACGCGAGCAGCTGCCGCACCAGCGTCGCCGCGCGGGTCGCATTCTGCTTGATCTGCATGATGTCCTGGAACGACGGATCGGTCGGCTTGTGCGCGTTCAGCAGGAAGTCGTTAGCCATCATGATGGCCGAGAGCACGTTGTTGAAGTCATGGGCGATACCGCCGGCGAGCTGGCCGACCATGTCCATCTTCTGCGACTGGTTGATCTGGTTTTCCAGCGTGCGCCGCTCGGTGGTTTCCAGCAAATAGACGATCGCCGCTTCGGTGTCGCGCTCGTCTTCCTCGACCGCCGTGACGAAGAACTGCCCCCAACGCTCCTTTGCGCCATCCAGCATGGCCTCGACCGGTTCGATATCGCCCTGCCCCTCCGCCGCCCGGTTAATCGCCGCGATCAGGAGGTTGCGGTCGCGCGCATTCACCGCGCGGACGATCGACTTGTTCGCCGCGCCGTCGGGGCTGAGGCTTTGCGCCAGCTTGGCGAAGCGGGCGTTGGCGCGCACCACCGCGCCGCCGCGGTCTACGGTCGCAATCGCCATCGGCGTATGGTCGAAGAACCGCATGAAGCGGACTTCGGCGGCACGCTCGGGGTCGGAGTGTTCGTCGCGCGCGCGGCTGATTACCAGCGTCCGCGACGCCCCGGGCGCACCGTCGGCGCCGAAGGCGAGCTTGTGATAGAGCCGCACCGGCATGGTCTTGCCGCCGCGCATGCGCAGATCAATGTCGAACACTTCGGTTTTGACTTCGCCCGGCACCGCCACGATCGAGGTCAGCAGCGCCGCGCCGTCGCCGGAAACGATGTCGGCGAGCTTCAGCCCGCCCGATCCGATCTCGGCAAGGTCGTGATCGAGCCAGTTCGCCAGCGTCGCGTTGACGTAGATGACGTCGCCGGCCGGATTGACCGAGAAGAAGCCGCAAGGCGCGTGATCGAGATATTCGATCGCGTGCTGCAGTTCCTTGAATACGTCTTCCTGGCGCTCGCGGTCCCGCGTGATGTCGGCGATCGACCACACGGCGTATTTCGCTTCGCGCTTGCCGTGGCCGAGCGGGCGAACCCGCATCCTGAGCCAGCGGCCATGGGCGCCTTCGCTGCCGGCGATGCGAACCTCTTCCTGCTGCCGCCTGCCCTCGCGCGCCGCCTTGAGAAGGCGGAACACTGCCTCCGAGACGTCGGGATTGCCGATGAAGACGCGTTCGACCGGCCGCACGTCATGCGCTGTCGCCGCCCCCGTCAGCGCCAGATAGGCGGCATTGGAATAGACGATGTGCCCCTTGGAATCGGTCACCGCCAGCCCGTCATGGGAATGGTCGGCGATGCGGCCAATGACGGGATCGTCGGCGCTGCGGTCGGTGAAGCGGATGATGCCGGCGGCGAACGCGAACAGGTTGAACAGGCCGACCATCGCCAGCAGCGCCAGCAGGCCGAGGATATAGGGCTGGGCTTGCGCGCGGCCGATGGTCATCAGCGCCACCGCCACCGCGACGATGCCGGCTGCCACCAGCAGAACCATCACGATGCTGCCGCCGCGCCGCGCCGATTCGTGAGCCGCAAGCGGCTCGGTGGGCGGATGGCTGTGGGTCTCGGCGGTCATCGCAAGAGGCGCTGCCCTTCGGCATGGAGGTCACGCGCGGTCTTGCGCGCCGCTCCTGAGTGCCTGAATCGGGCCTGCAAGCGCAAGTCCATCAGGCGGCTAATTGACAGGTTGAAGGCATTTCAAGGCGTTTTCTGGCCGGTTTTCTCACGCCGGGCGCCCCGAAAGCCCTCGCTTGAGGCCCATGACGTAGCCGATGATCTCGGCGACAGCCTGATAATGCTCGACCGGGATCTCCTCGTCGATATCGACGGTGGCGTAGAGCGCGCGCGCAAGCGGCACGTTCTCGACGATCGGAATATCGTGCTTCCGGGCGATTTCCCGGATCTTGAACGCGATGTTGTCGACACCCTTGGCGACGCAGACCGGCGCCGACATGCCGCGGTCGTAGGACAGCGCCACCGAATAGTGGGTCGGATTGGTGATGATCACGCTGGCCTTGGGAACCGAGGCCATCATGCGCTTCTTCATCTGCTGGATCCGCAACTGCCGGATCCGGCCCTTGATGTGGGGGTCGCCTTCGGACTGCTTGTATTCGTCCTTGATCTCCTGCAGCGACATTTTCTGCCGCTCAAACCACTGACGATACTGGAAGAAGTAGTCGGCAATCGCGACCGCGGCGAGCATCGCCACGACGGCGCCCAACAGTTGCAGCGTCAGGCTGGTGGTGACGCCGAGAATCGCCGAAGGGTCGAACCGCAGGAACGATTCGAGGCGGTCGCGCTCCGGCCAGAGCACCGCCATCATGACGGCGCCGAGCGCGATCAGCTTGAACAGCCCCTTGGCGAAATTGGCCAGCGCCTGCTTGCCGAAGATGCGCTTGAATCCCGCGCCGGGCGACACCTTGTTGAATTTCGGCGTCAGCGATTCGGCCGACCACACCAGCCGGTGCTGGATCATGTTGCCGGCGATCGCGGCGATCGCCAGCATCAAGAGCGGCACGCCGATGGCGCCAAGCACGGCATAGCCGAGCGTATTGCCGAGCGCGAGCAGCGCTGCGCCGTCGGTGCGAAGCTGGCCCGCATTGGCGATCAGGTTCCGCAGCGGCACCAGAATGCCGCCGCCCGCCGATCCCGAGAACGTCGACAGCACCAGCGTGCCGCCGGCGATGATGAACCAGGTGTTGACCTCCTGGCTCTTGACGACGTCTCCCTTGGCATGCGCGTCGTCGAGACGCTTTTGTGTAGGGTCTTCTGTTTTATCGTCAGAATCTTCAGCCACCGCGGCGCCCTAACAATTGGCTGAAGGCCGATATCCAGCGTTCCGGATCACCCGCTATTTCAGCGGCGTCAGTTCGTGCATCACGCGGGCGAAGTAGTCGAGATAGGTTCCCATCATCCCCGCGAGGACGAGGCCGAAGATCAAAAATCCGATCATGATCGACAGCGGCACGCCGACGAAATAGACCTGCATCGCCGGCATCAGCCGCGCCAGCACGCCAAGGCCGATATTGAAGACGAGGCCGAACACCAGGAACGGTGCCGAGAGCTGCATGCCGATCTTGAAGGCGGTGGCAAAGGCGCGCGTCGCCAGTGCGGCGACGTCGCCGCTCGGCATCACCTCGCCCGGCGAGAATATCCGGTAGCTTTCGTTCAGCGCCGCGATGACAAGGTGATGGCTGTCGGTGGCGAACAGCAACGTCATGCCAAGTATCGACAGGAAGTTGCCGATCAGCACGCCCTGCTGGCCCTGGGTTGGATCGACCGCGGTGACGAAGCCGAGGCCAAGTTGCTGGGCGATCACCGATCCCGCGACCGCCAGCGCCGACAGCGTGACGCGCGCGGTGGCGCCGAGCACGATGCCGATGACGATCTCGTGCACCATCAGCACGCCGAGCGCGCTGACCGATGTCAGATCGACCTGATAGGCGTTGCGGTGCAGCGGCAGGATGATCAGTGTCAGCAGCAGCGCGATCGCGAGCTTGATGCGCACCGGGATGTTGCTCTCGCCGAATCCAGGCATCAGCATCATCATGGACCCCACGCGGGCGAACACCAGCATGAAGGTGGCGGCAAGGGCCGGCAGCATGGATATGTCGACGCGCATTCATGGACAATGCATCAGCCGCCGATGATTCGCGACGATATCCGCATCATATGGCCGTGCATCGAATCCGCCATGAACGGCAGCGCCAGCAGCAGCGTCACGAACATGGCAAGGATCTTCGGCACGAAGATCAGCGTCTGCTCCTGGATCTGGGTCAGCGCCTGGAACAGCGACACTACGACACCGACCACGAGGCCGATGACCATCAGCGGCGACGACACCACCACGATGGTCCAGATCGCATCGCGCGCGACTTCGAGGGTTTCAGCACCGGTCATTGTCTTGCTCTCGCTCTTCACTTTGTTCTGTCGTTCCGGGGCGATGCGGAGCATCGAACCCGGAACCTCGAGATTCCGGGTTCGCGCTTCGCGCGCCCCGGAATGACGACTAGATCGGCATTCTCATGATGTCCTCGTAGGACTGGATGACGCGGTCGCGCACCGAGACCAGCGTCGACACCGCGACGTCCGTCTCGGCCACCGCGGTCACGACGTCCATGACGTTGGCCTTGCCCGAACTCATCGCGATGGACTGGGCGTCGGATTTCTTGCCCGCTTCCATCACGCTCCCCACCGCATCCTTGAGCAGGGCGCTGAAGGACGGGCCGCCGGTGGACTGGCCGCCCTTCTCGGCGCCGCCGGTTTCCACGATGCGGGAAAGTGCGGCGTAGGCATTTGCTGCAACGGTCGGTGAAGCCATTTTCTAGGATCCCTGTTCAGGCCTTGAGGATGTCGAGCGTGCGCTGGATCATGCGGCGCGTGGCGCTGATGATGTTGAGATTGGCCTCGTATGAACGCTGCGCCTCGCGCATGTCGGTCATTTCGACCAGCGGATTGACGTTCGGGTACTTGACGTTGCCCGCAGCATCGGCCGCCGGATTGCTCGGCTCATGCTTGATGCGAAACGCCGACTGGTCGGCGCGGACCTTGCCGAGCGTCACCACTCGCGCATCCAGCGACCGGTCGAGCGCGGACGAGAATGTCGGCACCTTGCGACGATACGGATCGCCGGCGGCGGTCGGCGCGGTTGAATCCGCATTGGCGATGTTCTCGGAAATCACCCGCATCCGCCCCGCCTGCGCACGCAGGCCCGACGTCGCGATGCTCATCGAGCGCGCGAAGTCGCTTCCGTCATCTGCCATTGTCAGGATCCTTTAAGTCGCGCGCCAGCATCAGCGCTTTCCAATCGCGGTCTTGAGAAGCCCGAGGCTGCGGCTGTAGAGCGAGGTGGCGGCCGCGTAGTCCATCTGATTGGCCGACACCTTCAGCATCTGGTCTTCGAGATTGACCGAGTTGCCGGCGGGTTTGGTCAGAAAGGCGTTCCTGCCGCCGTCGTCCCGAAAGCTCTGTCCGCCGCCGGAGACGCCGATATGGGTCGACGAGGTGCGCATCATCGCAAGCGACCCCATCCCTCCGTCGATGTTTGCCCCCCTGCCGTTGAATTTCGGCGCGACCAGATCGTTCGGCCTGAAATTGGGGGTGTTGGCGTTGGAAATGTTCTCGGCGAGCACGCGCTGGCGTTCCTGGTGCCACTGCATCTTGGTGCGCAGCGCCGACAGGATCGGAAGGTCGTTGATGGCCATGTCGAGCGGCTCCCGTTAACCTCTGGCAGACGCCGCGAGGTAGGCAGAATTTGCCCGGTGCATGGTTAACGGCTGGTTAAAATCGCCTCTTCCGGCCGCGGACTGCGGCCAATATCGGTGCGTGCTGGCCAAACCAGCGCATTTTTGCCACGAAAGCTGCGTTAACCACGCGGCCCGGGGCGCTGAGAAGTCGTTTTGGATCGCACGATTCTTGGTCTATTAATTAACGGGACGGCAGGGTTTGCCGTGGGGCGTTAAGAAATAAGGCTGACCTCGGGCGTGATTCGCCGTATGCCGATCGCTTCGGAGCATGGTCCGGCAAGGCGGGAACCGCATTCCCTACGGAACTTGACCGACCGGAAGACCAGACCGCACTCGTCGAAGCCAGTATGTGAGAACGGCCGTTGGCCGGGGACTAAAGAATGCAGACACTGACATTCCTTTTCGCATTCATCGCCGTTCTGGCGCTGATCGGCGTCGCCGCATGGCTGGTTCGCCGCTTCGCCAACAATCGCATCGGTGCCAACACCCAGCGCGGGCGGATGCCGCGGCTGGCCGTGATCGACGCGGCAGCGGTGGACGGCCGCCGCCGCCTGGTGCTGGTGCGGCGCGACAATGTCGAGCATCTCTTGATGATCGGCGGTCCGAGCGACATCGTGGTGGAACCGAACATCGTGCGCGCAATGCCCGGTCGCGACATGGCGCCGCGGCCTGCGGTCGGCGAGCAGCCGCCCCGGATTGCGCCGCTGCCGGACGCCGTCTGGAGCGACGAGGCGACAAAAACCGAAGCACGATCGACGGACGCGTTCGAACCTGCCGAACCGCAAATGCCCGAACCGCCGCCGCGCCCCGCGCGCCCGGCTTTCGCCGATGAACTTCGCCGGCCGGCGCCCCCGCCGATGGCGGAGCGTCGCAGCGATCAGCTGACCGGCTTTTCGCCGGAGTCGCTCGGCGCTCGTAGCGAACCGGTCCCGCCGCGCATGCCCCGCGCCGAACCGTTGATGCCCCGGCCGCAGCGCGCAGGCGAGCCGCCCAAGCCGCCTTCCCGTGAGGCAGCTTCCCGTGAGGCACCTTCGCGTGAGGCACCGCCCCGTGATGTCGTGCTGCCGGTGCGCCCGCCGGAGCGTGTCGCGGCGCCGCCGCCACCACCGCCGCCTCCACCCGCTCCCCCTCCGGCCCCTGCGCCGTCGAGCGCCGACCAGAATCTCGCCGAGATGGCACAACGGCTCGAGGCCGCGCTGCGTCGGCCCGCCGAGCCAGTGGCACCGCCGGTTGCGCCGGAAACGCCGCCTGCCCGTCCGCCGCGCAGCGAGACCCCACCACCCGCACCGGTTCCTGCTCCGCCGAAGAGCGGCTTTGAAAATCTCGAAGACGAGATGGCATCGTTGCTGGGCCGTCCGAAGAATCCTTCGTGAGGCCGCCGGCATTCCCGCGTAGAGTTTTATTTCTTGTAACCCTGATAGCCGCCGGATCGCTCGCCGACCCGGGGTTGGCGCAGGATATCAGCATCAATTTCGGCCAGGGCGGCGGCGGCGTCACCGAGCGCGCAATCCAGCTGATCGCGCTGTTGACGATTCTCTCGATCGCGCCGTCGATCCTGATCATGATGACGTCGTTCACGCGGATCGTCGTCGTGCTCTCGTTGCTGCGCACCGCGCTCGGCACCGCGACCGCCCCGCCCAACTCCGTGATCATTGCGCTTGCGATGTTTCTGACCGCGTTCGTGATGGGGCCGGTACTGCAGCGGTCCTATGACGACGGCATCAAGCCCCTGGTCGCCAACCAGATCGGCGTCGAGGAAGCGCTGCAGAAGGCCTCGGTACCGCTCCGCGGCTTCATGCAGAAGAACGTCCGCGAGAAGGACCTGAAGCTGTTCCTGGACCTCTCCGGCGAACCGCCGCCGGCGACGCCGGAAGACCTGTCGCTGCGGATCCTGGTCCCCGCCTTCATGATCTCCGAACTGAAGCGCGCCTTCGAAATAGGCTTCCTGCTGTTCCTCCCCTTCCTGATCATCGACCTCGTGGTCGCCTCCGTCCTGATGTCGATGGGTATGATGATGCTACCGCCGGTCGTGGTGTCGCTGCCGTTCAAGCTGATCTTTTTCGTGCTGGTGGACGGCTGGTCGCTGGTGGCGGGAAGCCTGGTGCAGAGCTATGGAGGCGGGTAACCAGCCACCCCCATCAGTGGTATGTCAGTACTGCTGCCTTATTTTCTCCGCACTATTGCGGAGGTTTTGCTGCCGGTTTGTCCCGGAAGTTTAAGGCCGGATTAGCTCCTTCATGACACAACGGGAGAGGCTTTTCTCAATAAGCGCACTCACCGGGTCAGGAAGATGGCAGGCCAGTCGATCGGCGATTTGGACGTCGAATATGCCACGACGATTGCCGAACGCGCCATACGGTTGATGTCGCAGCAGTCGGTTCCGTCCACCCCGAACAATTTCGCGGTGTGGTTCGAATACTGCATGGGCAGCTCGCTGCCGCTGCGCAAAACCATCGACATCCTGATCGCCGGCAAGCGCCCGTTCGACAACGCGACCAATCACGAACTCTACATCACCTACATCTCCCCGCACTCGCCCCCGAACCCGCTGGCGGGTCTTCCGGAGCAGTTGAGCGGCCTGATCGCCTGCGCCCAGCAATTTCTCAACACCGCCGTCACCGACAGCCGCACGCAGATCGCAGCGCTTGGCGAAGTCTCATCGCAGGCCGCAGCGTCAGCCGATCCGAAACCGATCATCGCCAAGCTCGTCGATGAATTGTCAAAGGCGACCGCGCGCGCTTCCGCGCTGGAGGCAAACTTCGCCGCCACCTCGCAGGAACTGGACACCATCCGCGACTCGCTGAAGGCGGCCGAGCAGCGCTCCAACACCGATGCGCTGACCGGGCTGGCCAATCGGCACTCGATGGACGAATTCCTTCGCCAGGCCCAGATCGACGCCATGGAAAAGGATGAGGCGCTCAGCGTATTCCTGATCGACATCGATCACTTCAAGAAATTCAACGACGATTACGGCCACCAGGTCGGCGACCAGGTGCTGCGGCTGGTCGCCAAGGTTCTGCAGGAAGGTGTCCGCGAAGTCGATCTCGCCGCGCGCTATGGCGGCGAGGAATTGATAGCGGTGCTTCCGGGCGCCGACCTCGAAACGTGTGCGTCGGCCGCCGAACGTATTCGCCGCCGTATTGCCGAAGCCAAACTGACCCGCCGCGCAACCGGCAAGGAGATCGGCAGCATCACGGTTTCGATCGGGGTGGCGCAATTCCGACTGGCGGAATCCGCCGAAGCGATGATCGAGCGATGCGACCGCGGGCTGTACAAGGCCAAGCGAACCGGGCGCAATCGCACCATCACGGAAATCGACCTCGAACGCGAGCCCGAGGCTGGCGCCGCCTAGAGCCTCATCGGTTCTGATTGAATCAGAACCGGGCTCTAGTCTTTTGTTTTGACGCGTTTTCTTTACGCGAACCGGTATCCACTTCGCTCGAAAACGCTCTGGCGCGATCGCGGCCAAATCAAGACAGACCGAATATCCAGCGACTTGGCGCGGCGGCTGCGAGATCACCAGCCTGCCCCATTTGCGCGCTAAGGCATTGATCGCAGCGCCGGGCTGCCGCCGGGAACAAATCCGGGCCGTCGCGGCTTATCTACGACGCCTCAATGCCGGGAGTATTCCATGAAAATCGCAGGGTTGATTATGGCTGCAACCGCAGCCCTCAGCATCGTCGGTTCGTCGGCGTTTGCCCAGCAGACGCGTACAGGAATGGTGACCAGGATCGATCGGATCAGCGGCACCATCACGATCAAGGATGTTCCTGACGGCACGGTCGGCGCGAACACCACCCTTGCGACCGAGGAATTCAAGGTGCCGGATAGCTCGCGCCTGAACGAGATTCACGCCGGCGACCGCGTCACATTCGCGGTCAGTGAATCTTCGGGGACCAAGACCCTCACGAAAATCGACAAGAAGTGAGATGCGTCGAAGCGGCATTCGGTTCTGGATGCCGCTTCGACTGATCAGGTAGCGGGCTTCGATCTTTCGCAACGCCCCCGGTCTATCGCGACGGCGTCCTGTCGAGCGAGGCGCGAATTTCGGCGACCGTCTCGTCGCAATATTTGTTCAGCTTCTGGAATTGCTGCTCCAGCACCCGGAGCTTCCAGGCCCGTTTCGCCTGCACGTCCCGGTCGATGTTGAATTTGTCGGCCGGCGAAGGGCGCGACGCCTCCGTTCTCGGCACGAACCACGGCGACTGGTCACTCTTGGTGGAAGCCATCTGTACGCCTTACAAATCGAGGGCCTCGGTCGAACTTCCTTACACTATTGCGCCGTCATGACGACTTTGCGGCAAGAATTGCGAGCGAGGTCGATTTGATGGCAAAAGATGGACGCCTGCGGCGAACGGGCGGCACGACCTCGTAGTCTTACGGGGTTTTTGTCCACGATTACGATGCAATCGGCGGCCAACATTACCGAAGTGTCATTTGTTGCTTTAAAGATAGTTGAAAATGCCCGCAGTGCCTTCAGAAGCCGGTCTGCCTCCGCGCTGCGAGAGCTGCGGTACGGGCACGGCGAGGCTTGGAAAACTGCCCCCCATCGGACTACGCCCCCTCCTCTACGTGTACAAGTGCAGCGCCTGCAACCAGATCACCTCGATCGAGCCCGAGCGGCACGATAGCCCCACCATCAGCCCAACCCTTGCCCCGCCGATGGTGACTGCAAACAAGAAAGCCCCGCACACGGTCTGACGGCGAGCGCCGGCCACCTGTCCGCCGAATGCGCCCGCGCGCATGCGTTTTCCTGAAGGAAAACGTGGCGATGGCGCCTGACCGGGTTTGATCCCGGGCCGGTCGGATGTAAAGCTGCAGGCCAACTCGGCAAAAAAGAAGGCAGGGGCATGCCCGACGGCTTCATCGACGAACTGCGCAGCACTCTGGACAAGGGCTCGGTCCTGTGCGGGGACGAGATCGACGCGCGCTATCATCACGACATGTCCGGAATTCCGGTCCCGAAGCCGCGTGCCGTCGTCCGCCCGAAGACGACCGAAGACGTATCCGCCCTGCTGCGGCTCTGCCACCGTCACGGCGTGCCGGTCACGACCCAGGGCGGCATGACCGGTCTGGTGCGCGCCACGCTGCCGAATGCGGACGAAATCGTGCTGTCGATGGAGCGCATGAACGCCGTCGAGGAAGTGGATGTCCCGGGCGGCGTCGCGATCGCGCAGGCTGGCACGCCGCTGCAGAAACTCCAGGAACGGGTCGAACAGGACGGCATGATGTTTCCGCTCGATCTTGGCGCACGCGGCAGTTGCACCATCGGCGGCAATATCTCGACCAATGCCGGCGGCAATCGCGTCATCCGCTACGGAATGACGCGCGACCTGATCCTCGGCCTCGAAGTGGTCACTCCCGACGGTACCGTGCTCAAGGGACTGCGCAAGTACATCAAGAACAACACCGGCATCGACCTGAAGCATCTCTATATCGGCACCGAAGGCATTCTGGGCGTGGTGACGCGCGCAGCTCTTCGGATATTTCCGGCGCCGGCCGAACGCCAGGTGGCGCTTTGCGCGCTCCCCTCGTTCGGGAAAGTCACGGCGTTTCTCAAGCTGGCGCGACGATCGCTCGGCGGCGAACTGACCGCGTTCGAGGTGATGTGGAACGCCTACTACCGCCAGACCGTCGAGCGCGTGAAAGGCGTGGTTGGTCCGCTGTCGACCGATCATCCGTTCTATGTGCTGCTGGAAGCCTCCGGAAGCGACGCCGAGCGGATGCGCAACAGCCTCGAGCAAATGCTGGAAACGGCGATGGGCGAAGATCTGATACTCGACGCCACGCTGTCGACCTCGAACGCATCTGCGGCAGCAATCTGGCGCATCCGCGATTCCAGCGTCGAACTCGGCCGCAGCTTTCCGTTCGCAGCAAGGATGGGATTCGACGTCAGTATCGCCATCGACAGGATGGAGGAATATGCCGATACGCTCGATGCGCGAGTGAAAGCGATCGATCCGCAGGCCTTCACCATCGTGATGGGACATGTCGGCGACGGCAATCTGCATCCCAGCGTGTATCACGAGCATACGCCGGACAAGCACGATCAATTCGAAAGACTGGTCTACGACCTCACGGGCGAGTTCGGCGGCTCGATCTCGGCCGAACACGGCATCGGCATCCTGAAGCGGCCGTACCTGAAGATGAGCCGGACCGAAGCTGAAATCGAAACCATGCGCACGCTCAAGCGCGCGCTCGATCCGAAGAACATCCTCAACCCGGGACGGATTTTTACGGTCTAGACGCAGCCATCCCGGTCAGCAGAGGCGCTCACTCCTTGAAGTCGTATTGCTTGCAGAGGTGATCGCCGATCTGGACCATCATGGCGACGCATTCGGGATAGCCGGGCTTGGCAACCGTGGCGGCGTCGGCACTGGCACGGAATTCCCAGCTGTCGCCGTCGCGAAGCACCGAGATGACGATGCCGTCGGGACAATCGACATGAACCTTCAATTCGGCCCGCGCCATCGCGATCAGTTCGGCTTCGGTCCTGGCTGGCTTGGTCATCGTGGCGCCTCCCCCGGCAGGTTGTTGGCCCGCAGGTTGGCGCTTTGACGCGCCTCTGTCGAGGGACGAAGAAACGGACGCGCCAACTGGTCGCGCTTCTCAAAGGCGTGGGCCACTCCCGGCCTGGAACGTGCGCGGGTTGCCAACGTGCCGGGAGTTCGGCGCGCTAAGGCGCCGGGCTCGCCGGCTTCGCCTCGGCAATGATCCGCAGCGAGGCGGCCTGGTCCGGATCGGGCTCCGGGCTCATGCCGATCGGATCGCGGCGCGATGGCGACGCTTGCTGAACGTGCTTGGTGAATATCCTGACGATCTGGCCCTTGAAGCACGGCCCCCTGTCGAAAACATCGGATGCGATGCCCTCTACCGCATCCCGCAGCGCCAGGAATTGCGCCTGCCTCGCAATGCTCTCGGTGCCCTTTGCGCCTCCAAGTTCATCCATGGCGGCGTCACTGATCTGACACTCGACGGCAACGCCGTCGTTGAGCATCGTGAACCTGAACGCGAAGCGTTCGTTGTCGTGTCCTATTATTCGGTCCCGCGTCAACGGCATCAGACAGCCAGCTCTTGAACGGCAAAAGTGCGAGGAGCGCCTCTGCGGCGCTGGCAATCTCCTATTGCGCCAACGCGTCAAAAGTTGGTCGAAGCCGAGGCCGGACTCGGATCTCGCCACTTGCTTGGAATTCGATCGGAGATCGGCTATGCCGCTAGCGACCTGCGGGAAGGTCGCCAAGAAGGTTCGACAGCTGGATGGCAAGCTTGCGGAGCCGGGCATTCTCCTCGAGCAGCACCAGAACGTCTCTGGTTTCCTGCTGCCTGGATTGATCCTGCCGAAGGCCATCCGCTTGTTCGAGCAGCGGCGACAGCACGGCGAAAAATTCATCACTACGCTGAGACGGACGTCCGCCCTGAAAGATATTGTCCTGAAGCAATGGCGCGACGTTGTCCGCATGCCCCCGACGTCCATCGAGGCGGACCGACTTGTTCTGCAGCGAATGTTCGAAACTCATGACGAATCCCCAATGCGGACGGACGTGCTCCCTGTCGTCCTTTCAAAGGACCAACTTCGATTGAGTCCGGGGCAAATTTGAGTCGGGAAAAAGATCAGCACAAGATATTCGCTTGTTGCAGAGCCGTCACAGCCGATACTTTTTCAAGCCACATGTTTTCAAGTCACATGGCGGATCGGATCCGGCCAAATTTTTGACGTATGACAAAGCATCCTAGCCACCGCGCGGATCGGAGTATTTAACCGCGTCAGGGGCGTATCAATGACAGATTTTTTGACCAATGCGGATCACTGGCGCAAGCGCGCGGAGCGGACAAGGGCCTTGGCCGCGAATGCGGTGAAGGATCAGGGCCGCCTGCTCAAGGTAGCGGAAGAGTATGACAGGCTGGCTACTCTCGCAGAAGGACGGCGAAGCACGGTCCAGACGAGCAGGTACGCACCGTCGGGCCGCCACGAATAATCTCCCTCGTTCAAACAGGCATTTTCGCTGCACGGCATCTTGGCCCGGCGGATGAAGCTGCCGGATCGGTCGTGCGCGCGTCGCCCGAAATGGTGCGCGCCGCGGGGCCGGATCGCGTCAGTCTCGGCGCGACCCAAGCCGCCCGAAGGTGGCTTCCTGATCGTCCGCTGGCCAAGCCAAAGGCGCCAGAACAAGCCCAGATATCCGGGATCCTACGGGAATGTGTGGCGCACAAATCACACTCGCCAACAGCGTTCATCGCCTTGCGACCGCGCAATTGCAGTTGAATTAACGAATCAACTAGACCGCTAGTGGGGCTGGGAAGCGGAGAGTTAGTATGAGAGTCGCTTCCTTAGAAAGTGTACTGACGGCGGCCACGCTGGTAACGGCCATCGTCGTCGTGCTGTGGGCAATCAAAATTGTCTACGGCGCGTAAACAGGCAGGTAGCTGTAGTCGAACTCGAATCCTCCGACAAAGAAGAGGTTCGCGACAAAGCCATCACTTCCGCGGCGGCGGAAGCCTTCTGTTTCCTTTGCCGGCGAGGCCTTCGCCGGGTGTTCGCCCTATCCGACGCGTATTGGCTCTGGTTCACGACCTCGCGCGATCTTCGCTCGGGCCGCGGGAAGCATTTGGTTTCAAGTCTCTGATGCACTTCAATTTTTATCTGATGAATGCGGCGTTTGTTCTCCTGGGTCTCGAGGTCATTTACGCGCTCTATCAATTGGCCAAGCTGGTCCATTAAGGCGCCACGCTCAGGCTGTATTTTCTCAGAATAGCCGCACAGGCTGCATTTTCCCAACAGACTCGCCGCAATGACGCCGCTTTCGCGCCAGGGTCGGCGCATGGCGATTCCAATTTTAGTCGCAAATTCGCCGGGCGACTCACCCCACTCTCGCCGCGCGAACAAAGCGACTGGGGGCGCGTTCGGTATTTTGAAATTGGAGTATCAATCATGCGCATAGATCATCCGCCGCATACTAAGCGTATCCGCCGCAGTGAACCCTCCCTCTGGGCCGACGAATCTGCCGACGACGCGCTTTCGCTACTGGGGCCGGCCCTTCAAGGGGACGGACCGGCCGACTGTGTCGACGATCGTGCCGACGAAACAAACGCGCTGCTTGAAGAAAATGCCCGGCTTCGGGAGCTCTTGGTCCAGCTGTCGGACCTCATCCGCAGAAACGGCATTCACCCGAGGAGTTGATACCTGGCGGACATTATCCGCCGGGCACGCTGACGTCCGCCGGTTGACACGGAAGCGGACCTGCCATTTGACGGCAATCTCCGAATTGAATCGGAGCTCGAGCATTTCGGTTCTGATTGAATCAGAACCGAAGCTCCAAATTCTTGGTTTGATGAAATTTTATACCGCAGGCAAATCGGCGCGAGCTTGACTGCCACGCAAACCGCGATCGACCCGGTTCAAGTCCCGGTCAGGCTTTCGCTTTAAACGCCACAGAGATCGATACCGCCGGAAGGTCTCCTCTCCGGCGGCATCCTCCGCCGGACGAGGCCTCTACCTCGTCGCCCCGGCCCGCTTGCCTGCGATCGTGGGCAAGGAGCCGGTATGAACCGGCTCGCCCCTGGTCATTTCCGGCGATTGCGGTGCACGCGCCGTGGCGTCCGGGAAGCGGATCTTCATTTCGCGGATGAACCCTTCGAGCGTGTCGACGCTGGCCGCCATCCTGGCGATCAGGGCGAACTCGGCGCTGTTGGAAGCGGCCGGCCTGCTCGCGGTGTCGAACTGCAGCTTGTCAGCCTCGCCCGACATCAGCGGCGCGAATTTTTCGCGGAAGCGCGCCAGGCCGATCGCATCCTCGGCCAGCGCATATCCGACAACGGCGCGGATCACGTCGCCCTTCTCGGCTGCGTTCAGCGGTTTGAAGTCGCGCCAGCGGTCGGCGTAATACAGTTCGATCTGTTCGGAGGCCTCTCGCCACTGCCGCTGGGCCCAGTAGATGTCCGAGCGCAGCCGGATCGCCTCGCGGCCTGTGATGTTGGACACGATGTCGAGCGCGAGGTCGTGGCGACCGACGTCGCTCTGGGCGCGGGCCTCCAGCAACAGCCGCTGCTGCCGCAGTTCGCCGGAGAGATCGGCGATGCGCGACGAGCGCAGCGCTGCGATCGCGCGGTCCGGCTTGCGGTTGGTGAGGTAGACCATGGCCAGCCGCGCGGCCACCTGCGCGCGCGCCGCCCCCTCCAGCCGCTTGTCGACCTGGTATTGCAGCAGCTCGGCAGCCTGGTCGAGCAGGTCGATCGAGGCCAGCCGCTCCGCAAGACGACGGATCATTTCATCGCCACGGCGGCCGATCGGCGTCAGTTCGCGATATTCGTAGAACATGGCCAGCGCGTCGACCGGCTTCATGTCCTCGCCCTTCGGGCTGAGAAAGAGCTGCGCAAACAGCGCGGACGCCGCGTCCTGGCTCTGCCGCGACAGTTCGGCATTGGGCTGCATCCGGGTCGCGGTCTTGGCGGCCGAGAGCGAGTCCACATATCGTCCGGTGTCGGCGTAGATCTGCACCATCCGGTTCAACGTCATCAGCTCGATCGCGTCGCCGCGCCAGATCGCTGACAGCGTCTCCAGTTCACGCAGCAGTTCGGCCTGGCCGAGTTCGCCGCGCTTGTGGCTCAAGAGTGATCCGAGCAGCCTCGCCTCGGCCGACGCCTGCCGGTCGCTGGAGTGCGCTGCAAACCTGTAAGCGTCGATCGCGTCCTTGTCGTGTCCCAGCGCCTCGGCCAGCCGCCCGCGCAGCACGGCCATCTCGGGCTTCATGTCGGCGGGGATGCCGATCACGTCAAGTTCGCTGCGCCGGCGCGAGGCGCCAGCGTAATCCTTCACCTCGAGCGCGGCCCGCATCGCGTCGAGCGTGATGAGGCGCTGCAGTTCGAGCGGCAGCGAGGCGATCGAGAATTCGGCGTTCTTGAATTTTTCACGCGCGTCGGCCCATTTTTCCTGACGCGCGAAGGCAAAACCCTTCCACAATTGGGCGTCGTAGCCGTTGCCGATCGCAGGACTGGCGAGAACCCTGAGCCCCCGCTCGGGATGGCCGATCAGGATGCTGGCGATCGCATTCACCATCAGCACGGCAGCCTCTTCGGAGCCCTGCTTGGTCTCGGAGAGAATGAGATTGGTGACGCCGCGGGCTTCCTGATACATTTCCCGCGCCATGTAGAAATTGGCAAGCTCGAGACGGACCGGCGTCCTCTGTTCCGGCGGGGTGGCAGCAACGGCGTTGATCAGCGTATCAAGCCGCGTGAAAAACCTTTCCTCGCGGTTCTTGCGCCACTCCTCAGCGTCGAACAGCGGCCGCACCGCGGCGGTCGCGCGCTCGGCGGCAACGTCGGCCGACGACAGCGTCAAGCCGCCTGGCCGGCCAAGCAGCACCTTGTCGGCGCCGACCTCGGCGCTGACATCGTCGGAATTGGGAAGAACCACCACGCCGTGCACGGTTTCCAGCAGCGACAGCTCGACGAAATCCTGCCGCTTGAGAAGGCCGCGGGTCGGCGGCGGCGCGGTGACAACGACGAGCGCATCGCCGGCGTCGGGATCGATCAGCCGGTGCATCGCCCCCGGACTGGCGAGCGGCACGCTGACACTGGCGAGCGCGGGATCGGTGACGTTGCGCAGCACTGCCAGCGGCAGCGGCGGAGCCTGGCCGCGATCGGCAAGCGTCAGCGTCCACTCCGTGCCGTTGGCGCGGCCTTCACTCTCGAGCGAGGCAATCTGGGGCCGGTTGAGCCTGATACGGATGGCCTGCCCCTTCTCCAGCGGCAGCCGGCTGACATCGCCGATGATGGATCCGCCCTTGGCGCGGATCGGCTCGACGTCGATCGGCGTAGCCTGGTCGAACACCAGCCACACGGTGTCGGCCCGGCGGAACAGCGCCGCGGGCGTCGGCCCGGCAAAGGTGAACGTCATCCGAAGGGCGTCGCTGTCGCGCCTCGCCTCGACGGATGTGACGTTATTTTTCTGACCACTCTCTTTTGGCTGAGGCGATATCGCCGGCATCGCTGGTTTTGCCGCCTCGACCGGTACGGGCGCCTGCTTGGGGGTGGCGGCCTTTGGTGCTTCCGCCGCCATCTGGACCGGCTCTGCCGGCGGCGCGGGCTTCGCGGCTTGCACCGGCGATGTGTTTGCAGTCGCGACCGCGGGCGCTGCGTTCTCGATCAACGGCACGGCCTTGTCGGCAGTGGGTGTGGCGATCTCTGTTGCGGCTGGAATCTTTTCGGGCGCTTCACGCGCCTGTCCGGGCTTGATCTCGATCCCGGCCTGCTCGGCAATCTGCTCAGAGGTGACGGGCGGAGGCTCCGCGGACTGCTGCGGGGGCGGCATCGCTTCCTTGAGCCGCTTGTCGCGGGAAGCCCGCGCGGCTGTCTGCGGCTTGGCCGGAGGCGTCGCTGCGGCCTGCGGCTCCGGCAGCGTCGTCTTTTCCGCCTGCTGGAAGGCGACGTCGATCACATAGTTCTTTTCCTCGCGGAAGGAATGCACATCGACATCGCCGATCAGCACGATATCGACGGCGGACGATTCAACGTCGGCCCGCTGGCTGATCGAGGCGACATTCGGTGGCGCAGCCACCTTGGCGTCGGCGAGATCGAAGCTGAGCACGTTGTTGAACTGCAGCGTCAGCTTCTGCTCGTTGAGGACCGACGACACATTGACGCCGTCGGGCATCTCGAACACGAAGCGCACGAAGGTAGGCTGCACCAGCGCGCGGACCCGAACCGGCGGCCTCTTCTTGGCGGCGGCGACTGCCATCTGCGCGCGAAGCGCCCGCTCGGCGGCCCGTGCCCTCGCCGCCAGTTCGCGAATGACTTCGGCGGGAAGCGGCGGCGGCGGACCGGTCCAGCTATCGGGGAGAAAGTCGACGAAGATCCGCTCGCCCGCCGTCATGGTGTTGACGGTGACCCGCCGCGCCAGCGACAGCCGGATTGCAGTGCCGTCAGGGTCGCGCCGCGCTGAACCGACATAGTCCGGGACGGCATCCGACAATTTATCGACGGGAATATCCACCGGGCGCTTGAAGTGGATGATGATGATCGAGCCCGCAGTCGACACCTCGGACTCGACGTCCTCGGCAAGCCTGAGCACCAGCCGGGCGAAGCCGCCCGCGGAGGCAAATGTCGCCTCGCCCCGCACCGGATCGTCGGCGCGGCAGGGCTGAGACAGAGTCAGGCCTACGAGCAGCAGGAAAAGACCCAGATAACGGCCGTAACGGTCAAGGCAATGGGATGCCGTCCGCGCCAATGCGCGGCCCGGCGACCCAATTCCAATGGCAGCCCGTCGCCCCATCCGGGAAATTCTCTTTGGCCTCAACGATACAGCGCGGCGAAGCGCCCTCGCCTGCGGTTCTGAATCTTGGATCGGCGGGCTTAAGGCTTTGTTAACATCAACTTATTGATTTCATTCAATGCCGCCGAGCGGGTCCTGGACGCGGAGAGTAAGCCTGTTTCCGGTCACTTCGCGGCCCAGACGACCGAATCCGGGCCGCCGACAGCGACAACCGCGCCCAACCGCCGCCCAGCATTTAATCGCAGCCATGCAAGGAACCATCTTCAATACCGTTCCGTTCTAGAACAGAATGCAGTTGGGGGCGCACGGCAAACCCCGGCTCGTAGAGCCGGCAGTGGAGTGTTTGGCATGGCAACCCAGATCGTGATGGACCGTACTGGCGACACCCGGCACACATTCGACGTCAATGATCGTGCAGCTGTCGCAAAGGCCGAGCGGCGTTTTATGGAATTGACCGGCGCGGGCTTTACGGCCGCGACCCGCACGGGCCCCGGCGAGCAGCGTGTGATCCGCAGTTTCGATCCGACGGCGGAAGAGACCCTGTTTTATCCGCGCCTCGTCGGTGGCTGACCACCATGACCGCGCAGGCCGCACTTGCGGTGTGCTCGTTCATCCTGGCCCTGATTGCCGCAGTGACGCTGTCAACGCTTTCGGTAGCGTTGGCGCGTTACGCTTCGACGGCTGACCCGATTCACCTGTCGCGTGATCGCCGGGCTCTCAAGCTGTTGAAGGACTGGCTCTCGCCGGAACAACTCGCCTGCTACGAGCGCTACAGCTTTTTCGACGTGATCGGCAGCGATACCGGAACACGCTTCCGGATTCACCACGGTACCCAGACCAACATCGAGGAGCTCGGCAGCAACGGGCGCCTTGTCTGCAAATGGTGCTTCGGGCCTGACGGCAACCTCGCCGCCGGGGATGTCATGCTGACACAAAAGATCGCTCTCGAAACCAACGAACGTAGCGCGCTCATGGTGGCAAATCGCTCCTACGCCCGTCCCGACCGTGGAGCGTTTCACAGGGTGACGTGAATCCGAGCTGCCGCGGAGCCGATTCCGCGTCAGTTCGGCTTCTGCGGCAGGATCTTGCCTTCGATCTTCGGCAGTTCGGCGGTGGAGGTGGATTTGTCGCTACCGGCGCGGCGCGCCAGTTCGACCGTGAGCCGCTCGGCCGCTTCCGGCTGCATCAGGCCCAGGATGTCCGACATCTTCCGCGGCGCGATCTGCGAGGCAATATCGTAGAGCACCGACATCTCGAGCCGGTCGAACACCTTGGCGGCGTCCTTTGGTTTCATGCCCTCATACATCGTGATGATGCCCTTGAAGCGCGCGGCATCCTGCTCCGCCTTTTGCCCGGCCGCAGTCGAGATCTTTGCTTCCGTCGCCTTCGCCTCCTCGACGCGGCCCTCGATGCGCTTCTCGGCCGATTTCAGCAGGCTTTCGCGGATTTCGATTTCACGTGCGCGCTGTTCCAGTTCCTGGCGACGCGACTGCAGCCGTTCGAGAATGGCGCGCTCCGACGGCGACACCGATTGCGGGCTCTGGTCCGGAAACACCACGACCCCGTCGGGCTTCGGCGCTTCCACTGCGGGAGCGGCGGGCTTCGGGGCCTCCTCTTTCTTGGGCTCTTCCTTCTTGACCGAGCCGGTGACGTCGGCGTCGCCCCTGGCGCCCGGGAAACCCAGATTGTCCTGCGCCCAGGATCGCTTTGCCGGTGGCGGCGGGCTCGGCTGGCTCGGCTGGTATTCGAACACGTATCCGCCATCGATCACGAGGCCCGCGATCTTCAGCACCACGAGGCCGAAGATCGCGACCAGCACGACCGGAATGACGCGGATATCGCGGAACGATTTCATGCAGCTATGCCACTCGCCCTGCGGCGTTCAGCGAAGGCTTCCGCCGCCGCGGCCACTGCCTTGGCATTCGACGCCCTGGGCGCGGCGGGTTCGGTCTCCTGCGAAGGCCGCGCCGCAATCGCGATCTTGGACAACCGGCGAATGACGCCGTCGCCTTCGGCCAGCATATCCTTCAGGTGCCCTGCCATCTGCGTCGCGGCGGAAAGCTGGCTGCCGAGATTCTCGTTGACGTCGCGCACGGTGTGCTTGAGGCCGCCGATCGCGCGTTCGGCGATTTCGGTCGCGGTGATCAGTTCGGCGATCGTGGCCTTCAGCGAATGCTCGTCCGCCTTCAGCCGCTTCAGCCGCTTGTTGAGCAGCATGCAGTAGCCGATCGTGAGCATCAGCAGCACCGCTACCAGACTCTCGATCACAATGCCAAGGGAATGACTCATTGTGCCTCCATCAACTTGGTTTGCTCGTCGGCCTTCTCGAACATCGCGAAGGTCGTATGGGGTTTGCGCAACTGCTTGGTGACGCGGATGGCGACGCGGTCGCCGACCCGGCCCATCCGCCCCTCGGTCAACAGCACGTTGCCGCAGCGGACCTGCACCAGCGCCTCGGGGCGCATTTCCAGCGGCAGGGTGTCGCCGACCTTGAGCTTCATCAGCTGCTTGAGCGGAATGTCGGCCTCATACAGCACCGCATCGACCGAAATCTCGGCCTGCGCCACCTCGGTCGCGAAATGCCCTTCCCAGATCGGATCGCGGCCGAACTTTTCGCCCATGAACATCTGGAGCAGAACCGGGCGGATCGGCTCGATGGTGGCGTAGGGCAGCAGAAGTTCGACAATACCGCCGCGGTCTTCCATATCGATGCGCAGCCGCACCAGGATCGCAGCGTTGGCGGGACGGCTGATCGCGGCAAAGCGCGGATTGGTTTCAAGCCGGTCGATCGAGAAGGTCACGGGCGACAGCGGGCGGAAAGCCTGTTCGGCATCTGCAAGAATGACTTCAACCAGGCGCTTGACCAGGTTGGTTTCGATCGTGGTGTAGGGCCGGCCTTCGATGCGCAGCGAGGTCTGGCCGCGGCGGCCGCCGAGCAGCACGTCGATGATCGAATAGATCAGGCTGGAATCGACCGTGGCCAGGCCAAAGTTTTCCCACTCCTCGGCCTTGAAAACGGACAGTACCGCCGGCAGCGGGATCGAGTTCATGTAGTCGCCGAAGCGGACCGAAGTAATGCGGTCAAGCGAGACTTCGACGTTGTCGGAGGTGAAATTGCGCAAGGACGTGGTCATCAACCGCACCAGGCGGTCGAACACGATTTCCAGCATCGGCAGGCGCTCGTAGGACACCATCGCCGAATCGATGATGGCGCGAATGCCGGAATTGTCGTCGAGGCTGACGTCGCCGACGGTGAAGCCGAGCAGATTGTCGATTTCCTCCTGCGACAGGACCCGCTCGCCGGAGTTCTTGTTGCCGAAGTCGCGGCTGCCGTCCTCGACCATGGCCGCCCATTGCAGCGCCATGCTCTCGGAGAGTTCGTTGGCGGCGGCCTCTTCCGCAGCCGCCGCGGGATCCTCGGAATCGAGCGACGCCTCCCATTGGGCGGCAATCGCGTCCTGGTCCATCTGGTCCTTGCTTACCATGATCTCTGGATCCGCCGCGTCACTGAACCACGATTTCCTTGAACAGCACCGCGCTGACCTGCTGCGGCGCCACCGCGTAATTGACGCGCTTGGTCAGTTCCTCCTTGAGGCGGAAAAGCCCGGCCGAACCGTTGAGGTCGGAGGGGCGCAACTCGCGCAGGTAAGTCTGGAACAGGTCGGTGACGCGCGGCAGGTTCGGCTTGATGGCCTCGACCTCCTTGCCCTCCTTGATCTCGAGCACGACCTTGACGCGGAGATATTGCACGCGCTCGCCCGGCGCGCCGACCAGGTTGACCATCATGTCGGGCACTTCGAGGAACGAAGACGGCTTCGGCGGCGGCGCTTCGGCGTGCTTCTCCTCGCCATGGCCCTTCATCATGAAGAACCATGCGCCTCCGCCGGCGGCGAGGATGGCGACGAAGCCTGCAGCCGCAATGATCAGCTTGAGCTTGCCTTTTTTCGCCGGCGCGGCTTCGCCGTCGACCGCGCCTTCTGCCTGCTCGTTGTCAGCCATTGCCCCGTCCGTTTCCGATCTGGAACGAACGCGGTTGCCACCAGCCTGGGTAACAGAGCCCCCACAACGCGAAACAAAAGCCGCCAGCGCACACGCGCCCTCAATAGGTGCAACGCTAGGGTAGTAATGGTTAACGGAACCTTTCCGTTTGCGTCCAGCTAGGAAAAATCTGCCGGGCAAACATGGTCAACAAGACCTTTCTGCCGCCCGCGCCGCGCTTCGAAAAGTGCCTACCCCATTGAGAAACAATCATTTCCCGACTTGGCACGGCTTTCGCTGAGTAGATCGCGACCGGAAGGCTTGGGAGAGCCGGAGGGTTAAGGGATCCGGACGGCGAGCTTGGGAGAGCTTGGCCTCGGATCGATCAAGGGGAGAACCACCGATGGAGAACACGCTTCTCGTCGGACTTTCGCGGCAGATCACGCTGGAGCGACAGCTCGATGTCGTTGCCAACAACGTCGCCAACATCAACACGACCGGTTTCAAGGCCGACCGGTCGCTGTTCGAGGAATACCTGCGCTCGCCTGCGCGTGAAGACAATTTCGTGCCCGCCGACCGCCGCGTCTCCTTTGTGCAGGACCGCGCGACCTTCCACGATTTCTCGGCCGGCCCCTCCGAGGCGACCAAGAACCCGCTCGACGTCTCAATCGACGGCAAGGCCTTCCTGGCGGTGCAGACTGCCGCCGGCGAGCGCTACACCCGTGACGGCGGCCTGCAGATCAACAACCAGGGCCAGCTCGTGACCGCGGGCGGCGATCCTGTGATGGGCATCTCCGGCCCGATCGTGTTCCAGCCGACCGACAAGCAGATCAACATTGCGGCCGACGGCAACGTCACCGTGGTCGAGGGCACCGGCCGCACCGATTCAGTGCGCGGCAAGCTGCGGCTGGTCTCGTTTGCCGACGCCCAGAAGCTCGTCAAGGAAGGCAGCAACCTCTACTCCGCCGGCCAGGGCATCGCGCCCGAGCCCGACACGACTTCGCGGGTGCGCCAGGGCTTCATCGAGAGATCGAACGTCAATTCCGTCCATGAGATGAGCCGCCTGATCGAGATCACGCGGACCTACACGAAGATCTCCTCGCTGCTGCAGCAGCAGCACGACCTGCACCGAACTGCAATCGAGAAACTCGCCGACGTTCCGGCATAACCGTAAGGCACTGATCGATGCGCGCTCTATACACAGCAGCGACCGGCATGGCGGCACAGGAACTCAACGTTCAGGTGATCTCCAACAACATCGCGAACATGCGCACTACCGGCTACAAGAAGCAGCGCGCAGCGTTCCAGGACCTGATCTACGACCATGTGCGCCGCGTCGGCGCGCAGGCCTCGGACCAGGGCACCATCCTGCCCGTCGGCGTCGACATCGGCGGCGGCGTCAAGACCGTCGGCACCCCGCGCCTGATGGGCCAGGGCACGCTGTCGCCGACCGGCAACGACCTCGACATCGCGATCCGCGGCGAAGGTTTCTTCAAGATCCAGGTGCCCGACGGCACCTACGCCTATACCCGCGACGGCTCGTTCATGATGGATGCGCAGGGCCGCGTCGTCACCGCACAGGGCAATCCGGTGCAGCCGACGATCACGATCCCGCAGAACTCCTCGCAGATCACGATCAACGCGCAGGGCCAGGTCACCGTGATGCTGCCCGGCTCGACCACGCCGACGCTGGTCGGCCAGATCGGCCTGACGCGCTTCATCAACAAGGCCGGCCTCAACCCGATCGGCGACAATCTGTTCACGGACACGCCGGCTTCCGGCACGCCGCAGGACGGCGTCGCCAACACCGACGGCTTCGGCGACATGCAGCAGTCCAACCTCGAACAGGCCAATGTCGAGGTCGTCACCGAAATCTCCGACCTGATCGCCGCCCAGCGCGCCTACGAGATGAACGCCAAGGTGGTCAGCGCCGCCGACCAGATGATGCAATCGACCTCGAACATGTTCCGCTGAGGACCAGCCATGATCGCCCGCGCGATTCTTCTCGCCACCGCCCTGCTCGCAAGCGCTGCGACGCATGCGCTCGCGCAGACCCGAAACGAAATCATCACGGTCCCCGCGTTGCGCGCCAACGTGCAGGTGACCGGCGACCTCGTGCGGATCGGCGACATCATCGACAATGCCGGCACTGCTGCGCAGACCGCGATCTACCGCGCGCCGGACCTCGGCACCACGGGCTCGCTGCCGGTGGCGCAGGTGCTCAACACCCTTCGCGCCCACCATGTCATCGGCGTCGACACCCGTGATCTGAAGGAGATTTCGGTCACCCGCCTCGCACGTACGCTCGAGGGCAAGGACATCGAACTGCAGATCGCACGCGCGCTGGAGCGCCGCAACGGCCTCGGCGACGCCGCCAACCTCAGCATGACCTTCGACCGCGATCCGGGCGACGTCAGGCTGGAGCCGAGCTTCACCGGCGGCCTGCAGCCGACGATCGTACGCTACGACAACCGCAACGGCCGCTTCGACCTCACCTTTGAAATCGCCAACGAGAACGGCACGGCACCGACCAAGCTGCGCTTCACCGGCACGGCGATCGAGACCGTCGAGGCCGCGGTGCTGGCGCGCAATGTCGACCGCAACGAAGTCATCAAAGCCTCCGACGTGGTGGTCGAGCGCCGGCCGAAGGCCGAAGTCGGCGCGGACGCCGCCCCGCACGAACGCACGGTTGGCATGCAGGCCCGCCGCCAGCTCCGCGCCGGACAGGCGATCAGGACCGCCGATCTTGCCAAGCCCGATCTCGTGCAGCGCGACCAGAACGTGACGCTGATCTACGAGGCGGCCGGGCTCTATCTCACCATGCGCGGCAAGGCGCTGGACAACGGCACCGAAGGCGACGCCGTCAGCGTGATGAACCTGCAGTCGAAGCGCACGGTATCCGGCACCGTGATCGGCCGCGGCCAGGTTTCGATCACGGTCGTTCCATCCGGTCCGGCACGGACCAGCGGTGCCGCCGCCTCGGCAGCTCCCGTCGCCGGCGCGGCCCCCGTCGCTGTCGCCACCGTCAATTCACCAGTCGCTCCCAAAGCCGAGTAAAGTATATGTCAGTCTCCCGCATCAACCGCATCGTTCTGTCCGGCGCCCTGCTCTCCCTGGCCGCCGCCGCGAGCGGTTGCTCATCGATCGACCGTCTCTCCCAGATCGGCGAAAAGCCGAGGCTGACCGAGATCGAAAACCCGACCACGCAACCCGGCTACAAGCCGGTGCAGATGCCGATGCCGAAGCCGGAACAGGCCTCCTACAATGCGAACTCGCTGTGGCGGAACGGCAGTCGTGCCTTCTTCAAGGACCAGCGCGCCGCGCGAATCGGCGACATCCTGACGGTGACCGTCAACATCACCGACAAGGCCAACATCGCCAACGAGACCCAGCGCAGCCGCTCCGCCAAGGAAGATTCCGGGATTACCGACTTCATCGGCTCCCAGACAATCACGCAGCCGAACAAGATCCTGCCCGGACGCCTCTTGACCACGGACTCGACGTCGTCGAGCGACGGCAAGGGTTCGGTCAACCGCCAGGAGGCGTTGCAGACCAACGTCGCGGCCGTGGTGACGCAGGTGTTGCCGAACGGAAACCTCGTGGTCGAAGGCAAGCAGGAAATCCGCGTCAATTTCGAAATCCGCGAATTGATCGTCGCCGGCATCGTCCGCCCCGAGGACATCCAGAGCGACAACACCATCGACTCCTCGAAGATCGCGCAGGCCCGCATTGCCTATGGCGGCCGCGGCCAGATCACCGACGTGCAGCAACCCCGCTACGGCCAGCAGTTCATGGACATCGTGCTGCCGTTCTAGCCAATTCAGAGCTCCCACACTCCATTGCGAACCTAGGCGCGATGAAGTGTACTAACGCGGCCCTTGCCAGCTCCCCTGGCGAGGGCCGTGGTCGTTTTAGGAAGCGGCTTACGACTGGCGCCGCCGGACCATCAGCGCGAAAACCACGGCGAGTGCCGATGTCGCGGTGTACATCGCGAACGCGTTCAGGTAGCCGATCATCGCCGACTGGCGCGCGATTTCCCTGGCGAACCTTGCCAGGCCCGGCACGGTATCGAAAATCCATCCTCCCGTGATCCCGGGTGTCGTCAGCGCGCGGTTGTAGGGCGTGATCATCTCGGTCATGCGGCTGTAATTGGCGCCAGAGGCGCGCACGATCTCGGCGATCGACAGCGAGATGAAGAAGCTGGAGCCGATGTTGCGCAGCAGATGAAACACTGCCGACGCCTCGGCGTAGTGCTTCGGGTCCAGCGTGCCGAAGGCCACCGCCGTGATCGGCACCCAGACGATGCCCACGGCAAAGCCCTGGATCGCGCTATTGACGACAAGCACCTCCATGCTGACGTTGAGATCGAACGTCAGCATCCACAACCCTGCCAGGGTTTGCAGGCCGAAGCCGAAGGCCATGCTGATGCGCGGATCCATCCGGCTCATGAAGCCTGCGGTCATGAACCCGACCAGCATTCCGACGCCGCGGCATCCGATCACCTGCCCGACCAGGGTATCGGGAAAGCCGGCCTGCTGCTGCAGCAGCGGCGGCAGCAGCACCATCGGCGTGAAGTTCAGCATGCCGTAGATCGTCACCAGCGCCAGCCCGATCGCGTAATTGCGGTCGGCGAGCAGCTTGAGGTTCAGGAACGGTTCGCGGGTGCTCAGGCTGTGCACCAGGAAAACGTATAATGCGATGACCGCGATCAGGCACTCGATGACGATTTCCATCGAATCGAACCAGTCCAGCCGCACGCCACGCGCGAGCACGAGCTGCACGGCCGCCAAGGCGGTAGCGAGCGCGATGAAGCCGGTCCAGTCGAAGCGCACCTTGGTGAGGCTGTTGTCCCGCGGCAGCGTCCAGCTCATGCCGATCGTGGCGCAGACGCCGATCGGCACCAGCATGTAGAAGGACCAGCGCCAGCTGTACGCCTCGGCAAGGTAGCCGCCGATGACGGGACCGAATGCCGGTGCGACCGCGACCGCCATGCCGAAGATCGACATCACCATCGTGTGTTGGCGCCGCGGAAACGTATTGAACAGGATTGATTGCGACAGCGGCACGATCGGCGCCCCCGCTCCGCCCTGCAGGATACGCCAGAGCACCAGCATCTCGAGCGATTGCGACATGCCGCACAACAGCGTTGCGAGCGTAAAGGAACCGATCGAATAGACGACGACGCGCCTGGTGCCGAAGCGCGACACCAGCCAGCCGGTCATCGGCGTCACCACCGCGGTCGCGAGAATGTTGAAGGTCATCACCCAGGCGATCTCGTCCTGGGTCGCCGACAGCGCGCCCTGCATCTGCGGCAGGATGGTTGACGTAGTCAGCAAGGCAGTGCCGTAGAGCGAGGAGCCCAGAACGACGGTCGCCATGGTCAGATAGCGCTGCGCCGGGGGCATGAACCCGGCGGCCTCGTCGGCGTCGATTTCGGCGGAGCTCAAGCCCGGCCTCCCTTGGCGTTCCCCACCCTGTCCAATAGCGGCTTCCGTTGCGGCATCGCGCCGATTATAACCTAGCTTACTAGATAATAACCTAGCTTACCAATTGCCCGGCGGCTACAATTGCGGCCATGCCAAATACCGAAGAATACATCGGTGTCGTGCTCTCGGATGTCGCCCGCCTGTTGCGAACCGAGTTCGATCGCCGCGTACGCCGGCTCGGGATCACCCGCGCGCAGTGGCTGGTGCTCACGCGTCTGCACCGCCGCCCCGGCGCGTCGCATTCCGAGCTCGCCGAGATGATGGAGGTCGAAAAGGCCACCGCCGGCCGCATGATCGACCGCCTCGTGGCCAACGGCTGGGTCGAGCGTCGCAGCGAGCCCGGCGACAAGCGGATCAAGCGGGTTTACCTGACGCCGGAGGCCGAACGGGTGCACAAGCGCATCTGGCGCGTCGCCGAAGATACTGTCGAAGCCGCGCTCGCCGATCTTTCCGCGCGCGAGAGCAAGCAGTTGTTCGCATTGCTGCAGCGCGTCAAGGAAACGTTGGTCTCCGGCGCCGATACTCCGGCGAAGGGTGCGAATTCCGCTTCGCGCGGGGTGCGCCGGCTGAACGGTAACGGGAGGGTCGCACCGTGACACCGCGGCAGCGAAAACTGGCGACGCTGATTGGCGTGCCCGTGCTGATCGTTGCCGGCGCACTTGGCTTCTGGCTGCAGGGCGGCCGCCACGTCACCACCGAGAACGCCTTCGTCAAGGCCGACATCACCCAGATCGCCAGCGAAATTCCGGGTCGCATCATCGAGGTCCGGATCAGGGACCATTCGACGGTCAAGGCTGGCGAGTTGCTGGTGCGGCTCGATCCGGCGCCTTACGAGCTTGCACTGGCCAAGGCCGAGGCCGATGTCGATTCCGCACGCGCCGCTGTCGAGCAGATGAAGGCGAACCTGCGCGAGATCCGGGCCGAAACCAAGGAGGCCGAGAACAAGCTGACGTTCCTGCAGGCGCAGGCGCAGCGGGCGCGCGACCTGTCGGGACGCGGCGTGACGTCGGCCGTGAAGCTCGAGCAGACCAACAGCGAAGAACAGGAAGGGCTGGATCGCGTCGCGGTGCTGCACCAGCGCATCGCGCGCGTCGAGGCGGCGCTTGGCGGCAAGCCGGACCGGCCGACCGATGCGTTTGCTGCCGTCCGCGAGAAGCTCGCACTGCGCGACCGCGCGGCGCTTGATCTCGCCTACACCGAGATCAAGGCGCCACGGGCCGGCGTCGTGGTCAATTTCAAGCTCCAGGTCGGCGAGCAGGTCAAGGCGCAGACGTCACTGTTTGCCATGGTTGCCGACCGGCGGCCCTGGCTGGAGGCCAATTTCAAGGAGACGGACCTTACCCACGTTACCGTCGGACAGAAGGCGAAGGTCGTGCTCGACATGCACCCGGACATCACCTGGGATGCCGAGGTCGAAAGCATCAGCCCGGCAACCGGCGCCGAGTTCGCGATCCTGCCGGCGCAGAACGCCTCGGGCAACTGGGTGAAAGTGGTGCAGCGCCTGCCGGTGCGGCTGCAATTGCTCGAGCGTCCCGGCGAGCCGCCGCTGCGCGCCGGCATGACCGCCTATGTCAGCATCGACACCGGCCGCACGCGAAGCCTCGCCAGCATTTTCGGCAACGGCGCCGCCGTCGCCGCGCGCCCGCAGACGAAAGAGGCAAGCAAGGCAGAGTGACTCAAGGCAGAGTGACCATCGTCACGATGTCCTCACCATCCATCGCCTGCCCGATCGCGGCGAAATGACGTGACCGGCCGATAGCCGATATACGCGAAACCGATTATGCTCCCCTCGTTGAGTTGGCGTCTGGTCGTGGCATCGGCGCCCGAACCGGCACGGCGGGGGCGACCATGTTCAATCCTACTGAAATCGTCATCGAAGCATTTGTCGGAGAGCTCAAGGCAAAGTACGGCCAGATCTACGGCGTCCTTGAACCGGCCTATCCCGACATCATCGGCTTCGTCGGCCGGCTCGCATTGGAGAACATTGCCAATAGCGACGCGCCTTACCACGATATGAACCACACCATCATGGTGACGCTGGTCGGCCAGGAGATCCTGCTCGGCAAGCACACCAGCGAGGGCGGGGTCACCCCGCGCGACTGGCTCCATTTCATGATTTCCCTGCTGTGCCACGACATCGGCTACGTGCGCGGCGTATGCCGGGGTGACCGCGACGGACATTATGTCAGCGGCGAGAACGGCAAGCTCGTGCCGATATCCGCAGGCGCCACCGACGCAAGCCTGACCCCCTACCACGTCGCGCGATCCAAGCTGTTCGTCCGCGAGCGCTTCGGAAAGAAGAGCCTGACTCACATCGATACAAAAGAGATCGAGGCGAACATCGAGCACACGCGTTTCCCGGTGCCGGAAAACGAGCAGCATCCCAGCACGGCGGATTATCCGGGCCTGCTTCGCGCGGCCGACCTGATCGGCCAATTGGCGGACATCGGCTACCTGCGCAAGACGTCGGCGTTGTTTGCCGAATTCCGGGAAACCGGCGAAGCCGAGAAGCGCGGATATCAGTCGCCGGATGATTTGAGGGCAGCCTACCCCGGCTTTTTCTGGAAGATGGTCAGGCCCTATATCGGCGACGCGCTTCGCTATCTGCAAGTGACCCAGGAAGGCAAGCAATGGATCGCCAACCTGTATGCGCACGTATTCTCGGAAGAACACCGTGGAGCATTCGGGGGACCGTTCCGGTAGTCTCCCTGCGGCGTTGCGTCAATGCGTAGCCTTTGCCGTTAGGAACAATCCCCCTCACCTCCTGTTTTCCTTTCTCCATCCCATCTGGAGGAGAAAGTTATGTCTTTGGAAGCGAACGAAACCGGCAACCTGATCGGCAGCGACAAGGTCGAGGGAACCGCAGTATATGGCGCCGACCGGAACAAGATCGGTTCGATCGAGCGCGTCATGATCGACAAGATGAGCGGCAAGGTGTCCTATGCCGTGCTTTCTTTCGGCGGCTTTCTCGGCATCGGCGATGACCATTACCCGCTGCCCTGGCAGTCGCTGAAATATGACACCTCGCTCGGCGGTTACGTCACCGGCGTGACCGAAAGCCAGCTCAAGGGCGCGCCACACTATGGCAACGACAACGCCTGGAACTGGGGCGACCCGACCAGGGCCCGCTCCGTAAACGATTATTACGGCGTCGCGATCTGAGTTCTCGCACACTGGCATCGAAGGGCCCGCCGCGACAGCGGGCCTTTTTCCAATCGACGGATCAATCGCCGGTGCCCACGAACCATTTCGCTGCTTCGGCGTTGTGGCTAGCGGGAGGCACGGCCGTGGGAAAATTTTTCTTGTTCATCGTGGCTTTGAGCATCGCCATCCTCGTGGCGACGGGCATCCATATCATCGGGCTGTAATGATCTGACGCGGAGCCAAAAGCGGGAGACTTTTACAGGCCACGTTGCGATGACGGGGTTTCAGCGTCTCTCGCACTTGAGCCCCGTGGGTTGACCGTGTGCCTGCGCGCCATTACGTCGTGCGGTCGGTCGGGCGCTCACTCGTGTCGCGCGGGACTGGTCGCTCGATGGGATCGCGGCCGATCTTCGTGCGCAATTTTGCCAGGTCGATGAAGACGTCAGCCTGGCGGCGCAGTTCATCCGCGACGATCGGCGGCTTGCTCGACGCCGTGGAGACGACGGTTACGCGAACGCCACGTCGTTGCACCGCCTCGATGAGCGAACGAAAATCTCCGTCGCCGGAGAACAATATCATCTCGTCGATTTCAGCGGCGAGTTCCATCGCATCGACCGCGAGGTCCACCTCCAGATTGCCCTTCACCTTGCGGCCGCCGCCAGCATCGACGGCATCCCGCGACGATCTGGTGACGACGGTGTAACCGTTGTAGTCAAGCCAATCGAGCAGCGGACGAAGCGACGACAGTTCGGGGTCCATCGCGGAATAATAGAATGCGCGCAGCAACACGCCGCGGCTGCCAAACTCCGCAAGCAGGCGCTTGTAATCGATATCGAAGCCGAGCGTTCGCGACGTCGCGTGCAGATTGGCGCCGTCAATAAAGAGAGCGATCCTGCTGGAACTGGCCGGCGGCATAATGCTGGTACTCCAGGAAAGGAAGCGGAGAATTCAATTTTGCCTTTCCGCGCCATCTGGTGCGGACGTGTCCTTCAAATGACCTGCGATCAAAATCATCGGGCAGGACCGAGCGTCTCGATCCCATGGCTGTAGAAACTGGTCAGACTGGTTTGCCGAAGCCCAGGCGTGCACGAGGCAGGCGTGGCATTGCGCGCAAGCGGTGAGGCCTTAGCAGATGAGCCCGCATCGAGACTTGTTATCGCTCGCCAATCATTTGCTTTGGTACGCCAGCGTCGCTCGGCACGGCGAACAGATCACAAACCAAACGCGATCAAACGCGGCAGGACCGTTGATCTAGCTCAAGCCCGGATCGCACACACGCAAGAGGATGCCCTCGGGTGCAGGTCTGTTGTGGGTGCGCCGGGATCGAAGCCCAGTTGCGCCCCCATTCGCAGGAGGAGACCATGGTTCGTTGTGCCCTCGCTGCCTTGGCAGCAACCATCATAGTCGTCGCCAGCCTGATCCCGGATGACGCGTCCGCGCGACGGGGCGGCGGCGCCCGCGCTGGAGGCTTTCACGGCGGCGGCGTTCATGCCGGCCGTGTCGGCGTCGCCGGCCGGGGATATGCCGCTCGCGGATATGCCGGTCGAGGATACGTCGCGCGCGGGTATCATCCGGTAGCGCGCACGGCGGTGCGCAGAGGCGTCTACGGTGCCGCAGTCGGCGCAGCGGCGGCGGGAGCCTACGGCTATTACGGCGGCGGCTATAACAGCGGCTGCTACTACAATTCCTACGGCGCCTGGGTTTGCCCGGGTCAGTATGGATACTGAGCGCATCAGCTGGCGTGGACGGCGGTTTGGCCGCGAGGCCTGCCGCCGCCTCCAGGTAAGGCGATCGTGACCGGTCCAACGGAGTGTCGAAAATGAGTGATCTCGTGGTGATTGGATTCCCCACCGAAGCCAAGGCGGAGGAAGTCCGGCAAAAGCTGCTGGCGATGCAGAAGGAATATCTGCTCGAACTGGACGATGCGGTCGTCGCCGTAAAGGATGCTCAGGGCAACATCAAGCTGAACCAGTTGATCAACATGACGACCACAGGGGCGGTCTCCGGCACCTTCTGGGGCACGCTCATCGGCCTGATTTTCCTGATGCCTCTGGTTGGCGCCGCAGTGGGCGCGGCCTCCGGCGCGCTTGGCGGAGCTTTGACCGACCTCGGCATCAATGACAAGTGGATGAAGGAAACGGCCGCCGCCATTGCCCCGGGTACGGCGGCACTGTTCGTGCTGGTGCGCAAGGCCACGGCTGACAAGGTCCTTGAAAGGCTCAAAGGTGAAGGTGGCACCGTCATGAAGACGTCGCTCGACCACACCAAGGAAGCCGCCTTGCAGGCAGCGCTGGCGGAGGCCAAAGCGGCGGTACCGGCCAAACTCGAATAGAGCGGCTGGCGTTGGACCGAAGGCCGCGCCAGTTGGTTGCCGGAGCAATCCGCTTCGCGCGGGCTGCCTTTGTTTGCCGGGCCTTTCGCTGAGCGGGCCGGCATTTGCGGTCCGCGAGCGAGCAAGGCAGCATCAGCCGTGAGCCATTCCGCACGAAGTGCCGGATTGCTCCGGCTGTACCGTATGCCTGTGTACGCTCCTCCTGCGGCCTACTGGACGCGAGACCGCGGATGAGCACCCGGTATTCCTCGGCCTCCAGCGACAAGGTTGGTGGAAACCCTCGGGCTCTTCGAGCCACGGAATCGCCGACTGCGTCTTCGCGCGCGGCCTCTCTTCATCGCTAAAGTTTTCGCTAAAGTTTCGGCGCTGCTGCGTTGCGAAATCTCGACGAAGTCGAAATCTGCATTTCGCATTCACCATAGGCATTGGGGATTGCAGCGATAGGCCGCAGGTGACTGGATACCCGCTCCCCGCGAAGGTATGACAATATTGCTGCCATCGCCAGCAAACCAGGACCGCGCTTGTACCCTCCCTCAACCGACGCCACGCCGAGAGAACGAAGCAAACCGAATTCAGGCATCACATGAAAATCCGCATGCTGCTTTCCCTGCTGGCGGCGATCGCGGCCGCCTCGCCCGCGGCCGCCGAGCCGTGCAGTACGGTGGCGTCACGCAACACCATCGCCGAGACACTGCGGCGCGCCGCAGAGGAACGGCCGGTCAATCTCACCTTCCAGACAAGGGCCGAAGGCGTGAAGATGTCGGATAATCTCAAGTTAAAATATCCCGACGCGATGACCGTCATGCTGCAGAACGAGTTCAGGCAGCTGATCGTCAGGGAAGATCGCTTCGAGGTCATCCTGTGGCCTGCGACCCACCCGGAACGGTTGACGGTGCCCTTCGCGGCGATCAGGTCGTTCTGGGACAATGCAACGCTGAAGTGCTCCGCCAATTGATTTGACCCGCGGACCGGGTTGGTGAATCGGCACCACGCAGTGCGCCTCGTATCACTTGCCTAGCGAAGCCTTATGACGGGAAGCTGGGTTGCGGCTCGACCTTTCCGATGGAACCGAAACCCGTGATCGGCGTTGCCGAGGGCCTCAACTCTTACAGGAGCGTCACATGAGCCGCGGATTTCCATCGATGACAGCCCTTCTGGGACTGCTTGCCATTGCCGGGTATCAGAACCGGGACAAGATCGCAGAAATGCTCCGCAATGCGGGAGGTAACCAGGCCAAGCCAGGCGCCGGCGATCCGCTGAGCGGGATGCTCGGCAATCTCGGCGGGATGCTGGGCGGCGCCGGCGCAGGCGGCCTGCTCAGCGGCGGCCTCGGCGAGTTGCTCGACAAATTCAAGCAGAGCGGCGAAGGCGAAACGGCTGAATCGTGGATCAACCAAGGTCCCAACAAAGACGTCTCGCCGCCGCAGCTCAAGCGGGCGATTGGCGCCGACGTGCTGGCGGAGCTTGAACAGCAGACCGGACTTTCGCAGGACGAGCTTCTCGCCAGGCTGTCGCGCGAACTTCCGTCCGCGGTCGACAAATACACCCCCGAAGGCCGTTTGCCCGCCGCATGAGCTGCGGTTTTTCAAGTTTCATCAAAAGGATAAAGTACAATGGGCATCATCTGGACGATCATCATCGGGTTTGTCGCAGGCGTGATTGCAAAGTTCATCATGCCTGGTGACAACGAACCATCCGGCTTCATTCTCACTACCATTCTGGGAATCGTCGGCGCGTTCGTGGCGACCTGGCTGGGCCAGGCACTCGGATGGTATAGTCCGGGACAAGGTGCCGGCTTTATCGGGGCCATCGTAGGCGCCATCATCGTGCTGTTCGTCTACGGGCTGGTGGCCGGGCGGAGCCGCGCGGTCTGACCCCTCGGTCACCGCCTGGTCAGCGTCTACCGATCACCGCCCGGTCATCACCACCGGGTCACCGCCCGGTGGCCCGCCGGATCAGGGCGCAGATTCCGGTCATGCGCGCGATCGGATGTTCGACGAACAGGCGGCAGGACGCGAGCGCCGATTGCAGCGTCTGCGGCGGCGCTGATGGTTTCAGCTGCCGCGCCAGCACGGCGCCGTGGGCGTGCCCGAGCGCGCGGGTGGATTGGGTAAGTGCGTCGAGCCGCCCCTGCTGTTGCAGCGGCACCAGCATGGTGCGCACCAGCGCTAGATAGGACGGCCAGTAGGCGAGATGCCGGTACATGCTGGCAATCAGCTGCGGCTCAGTATCCTCGCCGAACGTGTTCAACTCGGAAACCAGGGCCGCGACTTCAGGATCCAGCGCATCCATCGGCGGCAATTCCGGAATCCTGGTGCCCGATGGCTTCGGCGCGGCGCCGGCGGGTGCGACGGTATCGGCCGCGCGCGGTTGGTAATGCGCCAGCAGCGCCGACAGCACGACCAGCGCCAGCGCGTTGGTATATTGATAGCTGTCGAGCACGTCGCCAATCATTACCTGCTCGGTCTCGTCGATGCCGGCCGCCAGCAAGGTGTCGGCGGAGAACACCGGCCACTCCGGCAGCGCGATTCCCCCCCTCACGGCTTCGGCGTGCAGCGGGGCATCGCCGAGATAGAGCGGCCGCACGGTGGACCACGTCCATTCCAGCGCGCCCGGCATCGTCGCGAGGTTGCGCCAGATCAGGTTGACGACGCTGGTGCCGAGGACCTTTCGGATGTCGGCATAGATGTCGGCGATCTCGCCTTTGGCATCGGACTCGAGAACCGACGGAACGCTCTCTGCCATCGGCCTTGCTCAGTCCCGAAAATCGGCCGTCACGGTGCCGAGCCCATCGAGCTCCATCTTCACCTTGTCACCGGCGTTGAGCCACACGGTTTTCACGAGACTTCCCGTGAGCACGATCTGGCCTGCATGCAGGCCCTTGCCTTCCTCGGCCAGATGGTTGGCGAGCCACGCCAGCGCGTTGTGCGGATGGCCGAGCACGTCGGCGCCGGTGCCGCGCCCGGCTTCGTCGCCATTGATGAGCGCGCGACCGGAGACCTTGAGCAGGTCGGGCGCCTTGGTGCGCGGCACTGGCTTGCCGAGCACGCAACCGGCGGCAAAGAAATCATCGGCGATGAGCGTCGGCGCCCCCATCGTCTCCCATTTGACGTAGCGGTCGTCGACGATCTCGATCGCGGGGAAATAAGCCTCGATCGCTTCCATCACCCATTCTGCCGTGAACGGCTCCTCGCTCGGCGACAGGTTGCGCGCCAGCCGCACCGCGATCTCGCATTCGACGCCGACGCGGACATAATCGCCGAATCGCAGTTTCGCACCGCTCTCATGCACGCCCTTGGCGAACACGCCGCCGCCGCAGGGATGAGGAATGTCGAGATATTGCTGCATGACCGCGCTGGTGCAGCCGATCTTGTATCCAACCAGGGGGCCTGCGCTCGGCAGCACCAGGTCGTGGACCGCGCGTTGAATGCGATAGCCTTCCGCCTCGTCGTCGGGCGCGAGTTCAGGGGAAAGCGCTGCCAGCGGCGTATGATTACGCCGCGCGGTGGCAATGGTCTGGGCGGCCGCGAGAATTTTGTCCATCGCCGGCGGCTTTCATACTTACAAATGGCAGCGCTGACCGCGCGCGGCGGCCCGACGCTTCCGAAAAAACTCTACTCGTCCCTATAGACCTTTTCGCGCTTCTCGTGACGCTCCTGCGCTTCCACCGACAGCGTGGCAATCGGACGCGCCTCCAGCCGCTTCAGGGAGATCGGCTCGCCGGTCTCCTCGCAATAGCCGTAGGTGTTGTCCTCGATGCGTTGCAGCGCGGCGTCGATCTTGGAGATCAGCTTGCGCTGGCGGTCGCGGGCGCGCAGTTCGATGGCGCGATCGGTTTCGGAAGAGGCGCGATCAGCCAGATCGGGATGATTGACGTTCTCTTCCTGGAGGGTCTGCAGGGTGATCTTCGATTCCCTCAGGATCTCGTCCTTCCACGCCAACAGCTTCGCGCGAAAATAATCGCGCTGGCGGTCGTTCATGAAAGGCTCTTTTTCGGAGGGTCGATAATTCTTCAACTTTTCCAAGGTCAGCCCATCTTCGCGTGCAAGGCGGGACGGAAAATGGTCCGTCCGCGCGGGCCTTATATAGCGGAGGGTTGTGACAGACAATATCGTCTATCCCCTTGGGAACACCGCCCTCAAAGCCTTGCACAGGCAAACTTATCGGCCGGCCGGCCGGTCTAGTAGCCGACCGTGAAGCGCCGGCGGATATGGGCCGGGCGCTCGATTTCGTCGGCGAGTGCAACTGCGAAATCCTCGTAGGAAATCCAGCTTTTGCCGTCGGCTGCGGTCAAAAGCTGGTCGGTTCCGAGCCGGAACCTGCCGGTCCGCTCGCCGGCCGCGAACAGCGCCGCGGGCGACAGAAAGGTCCAGTTCAATTCCTTTTCGGCCCTGAGCATGTCGAGAAATGCCGCCCCCTTTTCGGCCTCCGCCTTGTATGCCACGGGAAAACCCGGGGTGGTCACCAGCCGGACGCCCGGCGCCACTTCGAGGCTGCCGGCACCGCCGACGACGAGGTAACGGCCCACCTTCGAATCTCTCGCCGCCGCGATCAGCTTGAGCGGATCGCTGGCGAGAAAGTGGACCGAACTGATCGCCACATCGTGACCGGCCAGGAGTCCGGTGAGTGCCGCCTGATCGAAAAGGTCGCCTTTCGTCCGCGTGACGTTGGCTTGGGCCGCGATCCTTTCAGGATTGCGGGCGATGGCGGTGACGGCATGGCCGCGGCGGGCGAGTTCGGCGGTGATGCGCGAGCCGGCATTGCCGGACGCGCCGATGACGGCGATTTTCATGAAAGTCTCCATTGTCGAACCGCGGATGCGGTATCTAATGGTGACTAGATAGCGAAAAGGAGCTAAGTGTTAAGAGAGCACTTTTGGGTCACCTGATTACGCCGGAGTAACCGCCGTGAAATCCGCCAACGCCAAAATCCCGAACGCCTATTCGGCCGATTGTCCGACCCGCCAGACCCTCGATCGCGTCGGCGACAAATGGGCGGTCCTCATCCTGCTTCTCGTCCGCGACGAGCCCATGCGTTTCAACGCGTTGCGGCGCGCGATTGAAGGCATCTCACAGAAGATGCTGAGCCAGGTTCTCAAATCGCTCGAGCGCGACGGGCTGATCAGGCGCCGCGCGATCGCGACCGTGCCGGTGACGGTCGAGTATTCGATCACGCCGCTCGGCACCACGCTGGCTGGCGCCGTTGATCCCCTGCGCGACTGGGCGGAGAACAATCTGAAGGAAGTCTTGAATGCGCAGCGCCGTTACGACGCGCAGCGCAAATCGATTGCGGCTTGAAACATCGATGGGAGCTTGAACGCGTTCGCCTGAAAATAGAATAATTCAAATCGGCTGACGGCGCAAAATTTGAACGGTGTAAGTCTACTTCCCCGCCTCGCGATTACAAGCCATCGAATTGCATCGCAGATGAACAGCCTGCATTGGTTGACGCAGCCTCCGACCCTGCGCTCTAAGGCGCGACCTTCAAATTGGGCGGCTGGAATAGAATGTCGAAACATTGGCGTTGGTTTGCGCGGCAAGCTTTGTTGCGCCGGACGGCTGTCGTTGGTCTCCTGGCGCTTACGCTAATCACGTATGCCATTGCCATCGCTTTTCCGATTCTGACGCAGCATGCCGTCGATGGCATCGTCGTTCATCGATCGTATGTCGTATTCGCCGGATACCTAGTCGCTGCATTGCTGGCGCTGAGCCTGGAAGTATACTTTTCGAACATGCGTCACGGGCTGCTGGTCTCGCTGGGCACAATGCTCGACGAGCGGTTCTCGAACCAATTCTTCCTCAATGTTTTGAGGCTGCGGGCCGATCGCAAAACGCCGGGGGCGAGCATTGGCGTTTCATTCCAGCATGTCACTCGGCTTCGCGGCTTTATATTGTCGTTGATGCCGCGCGTGATTTTCGACATTGGAAGCGCACTTGCGGCTCTGATCGCCATGGCGTTCTACAGTGCTGCCGTCACAGCAGGCACGGTGGTGCTGTTGGGCTGCCTGTCCATCCTGATGAAGCGGCAGGTTCTGGATATTACCACAGCGTCCAAATTGCAGTTCGAGGCAGACGGGAAGCGCCAAAGCTTCCTCAATGAGACTTACAATGCGCTTGAAACCGTAAAGGCGCTTGCCGTGGAAGGGCGGCGATACCGTCAGTGGCATCAGCTAACCAGAAACTTTGTCGACGGGATAACCCGGGTCTTCGTACTAGGTCAGCAGTTCGCGCTTGGCTCACTTGTTGCGTCGAGATGCGTAAGCCTGGTGGTGATTAGTATCGGATGTTATCAGATCGGTCGTGGCGAGATCACCATCGGCGATTTGATCGCACTTCAGCTCTTCGCCTTCCGGGCGCTCGTTCCCCTGGCGACCCTCGGCGACGTTGCGCGGCAATACAATGAGGCGGATCACGCCCTGCGGCATATCAGTGCCTCCATACAGGCGAACAAGGAGCGCGCCATCACTGGCCGGGGCCAGAGGTCGCTGCCGCGTCGCGCGGCCCTTGCCTTCGAGAACGTCTCGCTCAGCTATCCAGGAAGTTCGACCCCGGCGGTCAGCGACATCACATTCCGCACGCCCGCCAAAGGTCTGGTAGCCATCGTCGGGAAGAATGGGGCTGGCAAGACGACGCTCATCAACATTCTGCTCGGTTTTCAAAGGGATTATGAAGGTTCTGTTTGGCTCGGCGGCATGGAGATTAGAACCATTCATCCCCGCGTCCTGAGGAATGCGATAGGCATTGCAAGTCAGGAAGCGACGTTGCTGAGCGGAACAATTTTCAGCAATCTCGATGTCGGGCTGAGCGCGCGGACATCCAGTGACATGTTGGCCGCTCTGAGAGTTGCCGGGGCGGCAGTATCCGAGACCGAGCTGTCGAAAGAAATCTTCGAAGCTGGCCGAAACCTGTCAGGTGGGCAGCGGCAGCGCATTGCCATAGCGCGGTCGCTCATTGGGTCTCCGAGCGTCATTGTGCTGGACGAGCCCACGGCGTTTCTGGACGCAGAGGCCGCCCGCAACCTCGACCAGTCGTTGCTCAGGCTGGCCGACGATCGATTGCTTCTGATGGTGTCGCACAATCTTTCCGCAACGAAGAACGCTTCACAGATCATCGTCCTCAAGGAGGGCAGAACCTCCGAAGTAGGCACGCATGCGCAGTTGCTCGAAACGTCGGATGAATACCGGCTACTATGGGAACAGCACCTGAGTAATCTGGGCTGAACGTTGTGCGCCGCGATTCAGAAAAGGCCGGCGGCTTATCCTGGCTGGTCTAGACTCGTCCTGCCTTGGCCAGTTCCACTTCGACGCGCAGCTCGATCTCGGACAGCACCGAATCGAGGCCGGGATCGCCGGAGGAGGATTTCAGGTTGGCTGCCGCATCGCGCAGCCGGTTAACCGTGGAAGCATCGAGGTTGCCCGAGAGCAGCCCGATCTTGAGTTCGTCGAGCACGTCGAGAGCGCCCCTGCCCCGCGCCACCGAACGCTTGCGGCGCTCGGTCGGATCCTCGACGCCCTGCATGGCGAGCAGCGCATCGATGCTGCCTGCGGCTTTCGGTGCCGTCGCGGAGCGCGGCTCCTCGGGCGTGGCCGGCGTATCCGGCAGCGAGAAGCCGGTCGAACTGGTTCGCCGCGTGTGGCTGGCGGGCGATCCCAGCGTGGTGCCGTTTGGTCCGTAGATGCGCATCGTGATGATTCCGCCAGTGGAATGCGCGCAAGCTTCGCCTCGCTATGGTTAATGACGCGTAAACGCCCCGGCAAAATCTGCCGCGCTCCGGCAGTTTCGCCCATCGTGGTGAAGCCGCCGCCGTCCGGCATCCCAAAGAATAACAAGCAACATCAAGACATTGCTTCAGCAAAGCAACGTGGCACGGCGCTCGCATAGTTAATGGCGGACCATCGTCATGGGAGTGGCGCAGCGGTCCGGTTGATGACCTCGAGGGGAGCACAGGATGCCCGGCATCCGTTCGGCAAACGCATTTTGGGTGGCCTGCGCCGCGCTGCTGGCGCTGGCGCTATCGCCTTCCTCCGCAGGCGCGACCTCGCGGATCAAGGATCTCGCCAATATCGAAGGCGTGCGGCAGAACCAGTTGATCGGCTACGGCCTCGTCGTCGGCCTCAACGGCACCGGCGACACGCTGAACAACATCCCCTTCACCAAGCAATCGCTGCAGGCGATGCTCGAGCGCATGGGCGTCAACATCCGCGGCGCCACCATCCGCACCGGCAACGTCGCCGCCGTCATGGTCACCGGCAACCTGCCGGCCTTCGGGACGCAGGGCACGCGGATGGACGTCACCGTCTCCGCGCTCGGCGACGCCAAGAACCTGCAGGGCGGCACCCTCCTCGTCACCCCCCTGCTCGGCGCCGACGGCAACGTCTATGCGGTGGCCCAGGGCTCGCTCGCCATCGCCGGGTTCGCGGCCGAAGGCGCCGCCGCCAGCGTCACGCGCGGCGTGCCGACCAACGGCCGGATCCCCAACGGCGCGATCATCGAACGCGAGATCGAATTCGCGCTCAATCGCCTGCCCAATGTTCGCCTCGCGCTGCGCAACGCCGACTTCACTACCGCCAAGCGCATCGCGGCCGCCGTCAACGATTTCCTCGGCGTCAAGACCGCCGAGCCGATCGATCCCTCCACCGTGCAGCTCGCGATCCCCGCCGAGTTCAAGGGCAACGTCGTCGCCTTCCTGACCGAGATCGAGCAGTTGCAGGTCGATCCCGATCTCGCCGCCAAGATCGTGATCGACGAGCGCTCGGGCATCATCGTGATGGGCCGCGACGTCCGCGTCGCCACTGTTGCGGTGGCGCAGGGCAATCTCACCGTCTCGATTTCGGAGAGCCCGCAAGTCAGCCAGCCCAACCCGCTGTCGCGCGGCCGGACCGTGGTGACGCCGCGCACCGGCGTCAGCGTTTCCGAAGACGGCAAGAAATTCGCTGTCGTGAAAGACGGCGTCTCGCTGCAGCAGCTCGTCGACGGCCTCAACGGCCTCGGCATCGGCCCGCGCGACCTCATCAGCATCCTGCAGGCGATCAAGGCCGCCGGCGCGATCCAGGCCGACATCGAGGTGATGTGATGGAAACGGGCCTGGTCAACGGCATCGCCGCGTACACGAAGTCCGGGACTTCGCGCATCAACGGCCGCAACGATCCGCAGCTTGCCGATGCCCTGCGAAAGATTTCGCCCGAAGCGCAGCAGAAAACCCGCGCCAAGGCGCAGGAGTTCGAGGCGATGTTCCTCAATTCGATGTTTTCGCAGATGACCACCGGCATCAAAGGCGACGGCCCGTTCGGCGATACGCCCGGCACCGGCGCCTGGCGCTCGATGATCACTGACGAATACGCGAAATCCTTCGCCAGGTCCGGCGGCGTCGGCATTTCCAACGACGTCTTCCGCAGCCTGATCCTGCAACAAGCCGACCGCACCGCCTGACGCATAAAGAGAAATCGACATGAACCAGCGTCTTCAAGCAACGCCCGCTCCCGTGAAAGCGATCTCCACGCCGCTGGAGGCACGCAAGCTCGCCGAAGAGCTGATGGATGTGATGAGCGCCCTGCTCGGCATCATCGAGCGCGAAACCGAACTGGTGCGCGCCGGCCAGATCCGCGAAGCGCTACGGCTCGAAGCGCAGAAAGGCGAACAGTCACGGCGCTACATGGTGGCGGTCGAGACGCTGAAGAACGCGCAAAAGTATCTGGCGCAGGTCTCGCCGGAATTGCTGACCACGCTGCGGCGCCATCACGACACTTTCCGCGCCATGCTGCAGATCAACCTCACCGTGCTTGCGACGGCGCATGCGGTGTCCGAAGGCATCGTGCGCGGCGTCAACACCGAGATGCAGCGCAAGAACATCCCGAACACCTATACAGCATCGGGACAGCGCGCGGCGCCCGGATCGCGCAACATCGCCCCACTCGCGGTCAGCCGCTCGCTCTAACCAGGCGGCATCCCGTTCGTTACAATTTTAGCCAAATTTACGCGGCCGCGTCAGAACGAGGTTTAGCGTATTCCCTAACACCGCGTTGAGAGGTCGCGGGCTATATTGCTGACGACGAGGGGTTGGGATTTGACTCGCAGCAAGCCTGGAGGGCTGCCATGAGTACAGATTTCAACATCAAACCGGTGGGGGCACCGGTTGCCGCGCCGGTCGTTCAGCATGTGAGCGATGCGGCGCAACACGCAGTCGCAACCCAACTGCCGCCGAGCCAGAGCGTCTCGGCAGCGGATGCACCTTCGCGCGCCAATATCGATTCCGACGCCGTCCGTGTTTCCATTTCGAGTGCCTCGACATCGAACCAGGTGGTGATCGATCGCGATGCGCGCGCCGTCGTCTATCAGGTCGTCGACACCAGGACGAGCCAGGTGGTCAAGCAGTTTCCAGAGGAAGCCGTGCTGCGCCGCCGCGCTTATTTCCACACCCTCGACCTGACCAGGGACGCTCCGCAGCGCCTTGGCGCCACCGACCGCACGGCTTGATCCGCTCTGGTTCCGGTAAAGCCGGAACCGGCTTCGTGGGATTTCGGAACGGCGGTCTCGCGGCTGCGCTTACGAGCGCGTCGCGTAGGCCTGGTCCATATAGGTCTGTCCGCTGGCCGGATCCGTCACCACGTTCTTGATCAGCGCGGTTTTCCTGCCGGTGAGCGTGAACTTGGTGTCGCCGACCCGGAACGCGTTGTCCTTGATCAGCACTTCCTGAAACTTGTTGGTGCCACCGCTCTGGTACTGCACCTTGGCGCGGAAACCCGTTACGTTCGAGACCGTGATGTTGAACGTCTTCTGGTCGGCGTATTTTCCGGTCCATTTGCCCTCATAGAGGGCCGGATCGACCGCCACATAGGGCGTCTTGGTCGGGATCGTCATCCCAACCTTCTTGTAGTTGGCCGCAATGATGCTCATCATGTCGGCCATGGCTATCTCCCCGCCTCCCTCACACCACCTCAGGCGCGGCCGGAGAGGCCGGCAGCGAGGTTGCAGTTGATGTCGATCAGCGGTTTCAGCTTCGCCGGATCCGGGTTCATCTGCATCTCGACCGTCTGCTTCATCACGAAGACGCCGATGTTGGCAATGTTCTGGCGCACCTCGATCGACTGCTGATTTTCCTCGGCCTGCGCAGCGCTCATGAAGATCGACCAAAGCCGGCGATTGAACAACAGCGCGCTCTCCATGGCCTGGCCGGGGCCGGCCCAGTTGGTCTGGACTTCCTGGAGTTGTCGTGCGGCCTTCAGCAGCGCCTGCGCTTCGATTTCACGGGGGTTCGACGTCGTATGCGACGTGCGAGCGTAAGCTTGGGCTGCATTAGACATTCAGTGACCTCGGTGAGAGCGGTCCGCAGGACGACCACGTTGACTTCAGGATTCTGCCTAACTTTCTTACAGATCGCGCCTTTAAATATGGTTAGCGGCGGTTACCGATTGTGTCAGAAGCCCGGCGAAACTCCATATTTCCAACACCTTGCCCGCCATCCGTTCTGATGGAATTAAAATCGACGTCGAAATTTTTCACTTCGGCGTTTTTTCCGTTTCGACCACGAAAAAGAAAACGGCGGGGTCTCCCCCGCCGCCTCTATTGTCGACGTCGTCCCGCTTAGCGGAGTAGCTGGAGCACGCTCTGCTGGCTCTGGTTGGCCAGCGCCAGCGCGGACACCGCGATCGACTGGCGGGTCGACAGCGCCTGGCTGTTCGCCGCTTCCTCGTTGGTGTCGGCCAGCGTCAGGTTCGACGAGCCGG
>JAEWHP010000014.1 GCA_023387735.1 Pseudomonadota bacterium
GGCAACGCAACCTGGTCGAACGCTTCTTCAACAAGCTGAAGCATTTTCGTCGCGTCGCAACCCGCTACGACAAAACCGCTCGAAACTTCCTTGCAGCGGTCCTACTCGCTGCCACCCGAATATGGGCCAGGTTTGAGTCCACGACCTAGGGCGTCAAGGCGATCCGGTGGACCTTTCCGCCGCTCGCCGAGCTGCGCGTCGCATGGGTGAAGGTCTCCAACAACCCCACGCTGGATCCAAGGACATACATGAACGGGAGGCGGCATCGGCACGCTCGTCGTCTGCGGGGTTCACCATCCCCTTTGCCGACAGGTCTGACGTGCGATTAGGTGGCGCCTGGATCTCCGCCAGAAGGCGATCAGAACTCGAGGGCTCGACATAGCGAACAGGGCATTTGCGCCAGATCCAGGAGACGGCCGAAGCGATCAAGGTCTTCCCCTTGGCCACGGGATAAGCGCCTGAGCGCTCGCAATGAGGACCTGAGCGCCTTCCAGGGTGCGGATAACCCACACGCGCCACCGTTGACGGCGCCGGCGCTCGCAGTTGCTGACACGGTACTGACACGGAAGCGCAGGCTTTGTGGCCCTGCTCAATATCCCTCACAAGTTATTGAAAAGATTGGTGGGGAAGGAAGGACTCGAACCTTCGAAGCCATACGGCGGCTGATTTACAGTCAGCTCCCTTTGCCACTCGGGACACTTCCCCGTCCGTCAGCGTCAGGAACCGGCCGCCCGAGTGGCGGAGGACCGGACCATGGATGACGCTGAGGCCTGGCCGGATCGAACCGGCTGCGGCCGGCGCGTTTATGGGCGAAGCGGGATGGCAAAGTCAACCAAGGCAGGCCACCAAAAGCACGCTCGAGAGAGCCAAATTGCCATATTCGGGGACCCGTGACACAAGCTCCCCATGAGCGATCGCGACCGAAAGCCGCCGTTCCGCCGTGGCGGCGGCAAACCCTTCGAAAAAGGGCGGAAATTCGCCCGCCCGCCGGGCCGGCGCGAGCGGAACACAGACTCCGACGGGCCGGTGATTCTCTACGGCTGGCACACCGTGACGGCGGCGCTGGCCAACCCCGAGCGCCAGATCCGAAAGCTGTTCCTGACCGAGAACGCCGCCCGCAGGCTTTCGGACGAAAACATCGACACCCGCGTCCCCCCGGAGATCGTCCGGCCGAACCTGATCGACCAGCGGCTCGGGCCCGACGCCGTGCACCAGGGCCTATTGGCGGAGGCCGAGCCCCTCGCCTCGCCCGACATCGATACGCTGCCGCAGGAAGGCATCGTGCTGGTGCTGGACCAGATCACCGACCCGCACAATGTCGGCGCCATCATGCGCTCGGCGGCGGCGTTCGCGGTCAAGGCGATCGTCACCACCGCCCGCCACAGCCCGGAGGCCACCGGCGTGCTGGCCAAATCCGCCTCCGGCGCGCTCGAGCTGGTGCCGCTGGTGTCAGTACAAAATCTCGCCCGCGCGCTGACCGAGCTGAACGACCGCGGCTTCATGACGGTCGGGCTCGACAGCCAGGGCGATCAGGATCTCGCCGCGGTGACGCTGCAGCCGCCGCTGGCGCTGGTGCTCGGCGCCGAAGGCAAGGGCCTGCGGCAGCTGACGCGGGAGACCTGCCGCGTGGTGGCGCGGCTTGACATGCCCGGCGAGATCAAGAGCCTGAACGTGTCGAACGCCGCGGTGCTGGCGCTCTATATCGGCGCGAGCCGGCTCGGACTGATGAAATAAGAAACGCCCGCTCGCGGAACGCGAACGGGCGCTGAACCAGTATTTGCGGGATCAGTAGTAGCGGCGCAGCACGCGCTGGCCGTAGTAGCGCCCGGCGTGGCCATAGCGGTGGACGCGATAGCCGTAGGGCGCGCGGTTGTAGCCATAGCCGTAACCGGAGACCGAACCTTCGCGATAGACGCGGTACGGCGCGATGTTGCCGGGACCGGTATAGGTCGGACCCTGGTTGACGTAATAGTACTGCTGCTCCGGATCGGGCAGCCGCTCGCGGACGCCCCATCCCCAACCGCCACAACCGCCGCAACCCGCAAAGCCGAAGGCCACCGGCGCGACCGCGACCGGCGGCTGCCAGCAGGCGCTATAACCGCAAGCCATCGCAGGCGCTGCCGCCATGACGGCAACGGCGGCGATAAATCCCTTAATCAAATGACGCATTACGCTCTCTCCTGTAGGTGTTCTTCGTTGGCTCAGTCTTATCGGAGTGGAAGATGGGGTGGCCCGCGCCAGTCATTCTGCTGCGGCGCGTAGATGATCGCGGGCGGATTGACGGGTACGTCGGACTGCGCCGGCAGCGGCGCCGACTGCACCGACCAGGACTGATGATAGCTTTCGGCCGGCTGCGGCAGACGGCGGTTGGCCGGCGGCTCGATTTCAAGGCGCCCGTATCCGGGCATGCGGCCGGCGCTGGGGTAATAGCGGCCGACGTTCGGAACCGGATCGATGTAGCGGCCACCATAGATGGTCGGCTGGACCTGGTTGTTCTGGCCGAGACCCCATTCGCCCTCGACCACCGCATAGGATGCATCGACGCCGTTAATGATGACGGGAACCCCGGGGCGGCCGGGAATGACGATGTCGAAGCCGCCGCCGGCAAGAGCCGTCGACGCCGTCGCCATCAAAACAGCCAGTGTCACGCCAATGCGCATTGCTTCACGCCCCGCTTTCCTCGCTCACATCCTAATCCAGCGGCCGTTTCGAGAGGTTAAGGCCACCGGCGAAACTGCCGGTAAGCCTAACGCGCAAGGCTGCAGCATCGTTCAAATCCGGGATTTTACGCTATCGAAGCGTTAACGCCCCGGCGGCGGGAGCAGAGTCTTCCGCTGTCATTCCGGGGCGCATCGAAGATGCGAACCCGGAATCTCGAGATTCCGGGTTCGATGCTGCGCATCGCCCCGGAATGACGGCATCACAATTTTGACCAGCCGGCCGGCAGAACCCGGTCGATTGTCATTTGGGCTGCGATATCGCACCATCCCGCCCCTTCCAACGCCAGCCGAAGACTCCGCGATGACGCCTCCCAAAAAGCCTGCGAAGAACGTGCTCTGGATCATGTGCGACCAGCTTCGCTACGACTATCTCGGCTGCACCGGGCACCCGAGCCTCAAGACGCCGAACATCGATGCGATGGCAAAGCGCGGCGTGCTTTTCTCGAACGCCTATGTGCAGTCACCGATCTGCGGCCCGTCGCGGATGTCGTTCTATACCGGTCGCTACATGCGCTCGCACGGTTCGCACTGGAACGGCTGGCCGCTGCGCGTCGGCGAACCCACACTCGGCGATCACCTTAAGAAGATCGGCGTGCGCAACGTGCTGGTCGGCAAGACGCACATGGCGCCCGACCTCGAAGGCCTGAAGAATCTCGGCATCCCCCAGGACTCGATCATCGGCGTGCACGTCTCGGAATGCGGGTTCGAACCCTATGAGCGCGACGACGGCCTGCATCCGACGGGACGGCCGCGCCCGGCCTACGACAATTATCTGCGCGAGCACGGCTATGACGCGCCCAATCCATGGGAGCACTGGGCCAATTCAGGCGCGGCGGAAGACGGCAGCCTGCAGAACGGCTGGCTGCTGGTTCACGCCGACAAGGCCGCGCGCGTGCCCGACGAGCATTCAGAGACGCCCTACATGACGCGGCGCGCGATGGATTTCATCACCGAGGCCGAGGACGACGGCCGGCCATGGTGCCTGCATCTATCCTACATCAAGCCGCACTGGCCCTATATCGCGCCGGAGCCCTACGCCAGCATGTACGGGCCTGATGACGTGAAGCCGGTGATCCGCTCGCAGGAAGAGCGCGGTAACGCGCATCCGGTGTTCGTCGCCTACATGGAGATGCGCTACTCGCGCAACATGGCGCGCAACGAGGCGCGCGAGAAGGTCATCCCGGCCTATATGGGCCTGATCAAGCAGATCGACGACCAGATGGGCGTGCTGATGCAGTTCCTCGAAGCGCGCGGCCTGCTCGACACCACGATGATCGTGTTCACGTCGGACCATGGCGACTATCTCGGCGATCACTGGATGGGCGAGAAGGATCTGTTCCACGAACAGTCGGCGAAGATCCCGCTGATCGTGATCGATCCTTCTGACGCAGCCGACTCAACGCGCGGCACCGTGAACGATGCACTGGTCGAGGCGATCGACCTGGCGCCGACCTTCATCGAGTATTTCGGCAGCAACCCACCGGATCACATCCTGGAGGGACGATCGCTGCTGCCGCTGTTGCATGGCGACAGGCCCGCCGACTGGCGCAAGGTAGCGTTCTCCGAATACGACTACGCGATGCAGGATGTCCGGCTGATGCTGAACCAGCCGATCGAGCGCTGCCGCCTGTTCATGGTGTTCGACGGCCGCTGGAAGTTCATCCACGCTTCCGGCTTCCGGCCGATGCTCTACGACCTCGAAACCGATCCGCAGGAATTTTACGACCGCGGCGCCGACCCCGCCTGCGCCGACGTGGTGGCGCGGCTGCAATCGGAACTGTTCGACTGGGCACTGCATCCCAGGATGCATATCACGACGCCGAACGCCAAGATCGCCGCCTACGCCAACCAGCAACTGCAGGTGAAGAACGGCGTCCTGATCGGCATCTGGGATGAGGCGGAACTCGGCGCGATCAAGGAGAAGATCGGCTTGAAGCCCTGAGCTCCCGGCCGGCGCACGCGAATCCGTGGGGAGTTCGGTGTTGCGGCAGGGACACGTCGTGCCGGTAAATTGCCGCGTTCACGCCACGTTTATTGCAGTTCCGCGCGCGCCGGAGCTACGGTCGCCCGGCGAAACACCTCGCAACCCACTGAGGAGCGCAATGAAGCCATATCGCAGCGAACTCGGATCTGCCGGCCGGTCGGTTCTGTCCCTCCGCGCATCATGGCGTCCGCTGTATGCGATGGCTGTCGCCGCGTTGCTGCTGCTGGCGACCGGCGCAACCCCCACCCAGGCGCGGCCTTCGGCGCCGGCGGCTTCGACCTCGCATGTCTACCTGCTGCGCGGTGTGCTCAATATCTTTTCGTTTGGCCTCGATGACATTGCGGCACAGCTCCGCGCGCAGGGCATTCCGGTCACGGTCGCGAACTTCGCCTCGTGGTCGTCGCTCGCCGACGAAGCCGCCGCCGCATACAGGAGCGGCAGGATCAAAACGATTGTCCTGGTCGGGCATTCCTCGGGCGCGACCGCCCTGCCCGACATGGTGGCCAAGCTGGATAAGCTAGGCGCGCCCGTTACGCTCGCCATCGGCCTGGATTCGGTGTTTAGGACCAAACTCTCGGGGCGCGTCGGACGCTATGTGAACTTCTACATTGCCAACGGCAACGGCGAGCCGGTCGCAAGGACCGCGCAGCTGCAGGGCAAGCTCGAGAACATCAACGTGCAGAACGTGCCCGGCGTCGGACACATGTCCATTGAGAAAAACAAGATCATGCAGCGGAAAGTGATCGCCGAGATCGACGCCGTCGTGTTCGGCCGGAAGCCGCGGGATCCCGGAGCGGAGAGTGCCGCAAGACCCGGGCGCGCGAGCACCGCAGCGGTACGCGAGTAGTCCATCCGCCGTTGCCAACGGGACGAATGCCGCAAAATCTGCCGATTCCTGGACGATAAATTGCTCGCAAGGCGGGGCTTTCCAGTCGCGAGCGGAATGTACATGAGAAGTCCGAGGCCAGTTGCGGCCATGGCGATCGGTGCAGCCCTTTTTGTCTGCATGCTGGCGGCCGTTTTCAGGCCAGCGGCGGCCAGCCCGCTTCCCCGCACGACCAATGCTGCGGTAGCCGCCGCTCCCGACGTCCCGCCAGCAGCAACCTCGCCGCAGGCGCGCGTCTACCTGTTCCGCGGCGCGCTCGGCCCGATTTTTTCGCGCGGCATGGATCGCCTGACCGACCGTCTCCACAAGGCCGGCATCCGGGCTGACGTCTACGAATTCACCATTTGCCGGCTGATCGCCGACCAGGCCATCCGCGATTTCCGTGACGAAGGCGCGCCGATCGTCCTGATCGGCCATTCGATGGGCGGACTATGCGCCCTGACGTTTGCCGGGATCCTGAAGTCCGAGAACATCCCGGTGAGCCTCGTGGTCACCATCGATCCCGCGCAGGCAAGTCCGAAGGTGCCGCTGAACGTCGAGCGCTTCATCAACGTCTTCCTGTCCGATAACGTATTGGGCGGTGGCGACGTGGTGGCGGAGCCAGGTTACCAGGGCCACTACGCCAGCTTCGACATGAAGCAGCACGCGGAAGTCACCCACATCAACATCGACAAGATGGACTCGATCCACGAGCAGTTGATCGCCGCCATTGCGCAACTTGCAACGATGCGCCTGCCGGCCGGGGAAGAGGCGATGCCGCTGCGCTACATTGTTCCTCCCGGTGCCCCACTGGTGCTGTGGGACAGCGGCACGCCGCAGCTCGCTCGTCCGGGCGACACCTTGCAGACGTTGGCGGCGCTCAACAATGTGCCGCTCTGGTCGCTTGCCCAGGTCAACCAGGTCTCGGACAGTGCACCGCTGTCGGTCGGCCAGCGCATCCTCGTTCCGCGCCGTCTCGTGCCGCCTGTCGCGACAGCGACGGCAACTGCGCCGCGACCGAAGCGATAATTCAGCGCGTCAGGTGGGCCGCAGGAACGGGATCAGCATCGGCACGCGACGGCAATACGAGCCATAGGCATCCGCACCGAGTTCGGCGGTGAGGAAACCCTCCTCCATGCGCGCCTTCAACCCCATCCCGAGCGAGATCAGCGCCGCCCCCAATATCGCCGTCACCGTTCCGACCGCAATCCCCGTCACCAGCATTCCCGCGATCAGGCCGGTATAGATCGGGTGGCGCACCATGCCGTAGGGGCCGGTGTCGATGACCTGATGGCCTTCCTTGTGCGTGATCGCGTTCGACCAGAAGCGCCCGAGATGAATTCTCGCCCACCATGTGAACGAAATCCCTGCGAGCACCAGGCACGCCAGCACGTAGACGCCGACGCTGCCGAACTGCCAGAGCGGCTTTTCGCCCAGCACCTTGCCGGCCAGCGGCATGAAGAGAATAGCGCCAGCGAGAATGGGCAGGCGGTACTTGAGCGAGTCCGCGGTCATCACGTGCTTCTTGGTCTGGCCGGACCAGAACGACGCCACGACCCAGCTGATCACCCACAGGATCCAGATGATGGCGAGCAATTGCGTGGGCCACGTCGTGGTCCAGCCACTCAAGGCAAAACCGAACCATTGGCCAGGATCGTTCAGCATGTCGCGGTCCGTCTTTTTGCTATTCGATCAACCGCCGGCCCGGCGCTCGGCGCGAAACGGTCGAGGGCGCGTGCTCGGCGGTAAATCCCATTCGGTTTGATCTTGGCCGCCGTCCAGCAGGTGCGCAATGGTTTCGCGCAGGACCGGTTCGACCGGGCCCGGCGCGTAGCCCAGTTCGCGTTGCGCCTTTTCGATCGACAAGGCGCCCGCCCGCATTGCGATCCGAACGCCTTCGGCAGTACCGGACGGGGGCTTGTGCGTCACGTGATCGGAGATGAACTCGAGCGCTCCCGTGACCAGCTCGGCGACCTTGCCGTTGACGTGAATGCAGCGGACGCTGCGCCCGCTGATCTCGGCCATGATCTCGAGGACCCGTCGCAGCGGCATGCTTTCGCCACCGAGCACGTAGCGCTGTCCGAGGCGTCCGCGTTCCATCGCAAGGATCAGCCCTTCGGCGGCATCGCGCACATCGACGAGGTTCACGACAAAATCGAGATGCAGTTGAAGACGCCGGCTGAGGAAATACCGCAGCATCGCCGTCGGCGGGGTATTGTGGTGGTCGTAAGGCCCGACCGGCATCGTGGGACAGCCGATGATGACCGGATATCCGGATGCAGTCGCCTGCATGGCGAAACGGTCCGCGAGCATTTTCGAACGCGTGTAGGGACCCGGCATGTCGTCCGGCAACAGCGCATCGTCGGCGACCGCAGCGATCGTGGGAGAGGCACGGAACAGAATGGATTCGGTCGAGCAGTGCAGGAAGCGCTTGATGCCGCGCGCGCGCGCCGTCTCGATGACGACCTTGGTGCCGCCGAAATTGACGTCGTGAAAATCGGCCTTTCGCGGCACCCACATTCCGGGCAGGCCAGCCAGGTGATAGACCTCGTCGACCCCGTCCATCGCGCGGTCCACCAGGTCGCGATCGAGCACCGATCCGCAGACATACTCGACTTGCGGCAGCGCGCGAGGCGGCGGCTGCAGATCGAGCACCCTCACCTGCCGGCCCCGCGCGATCAGCGCCGAGGCGAGGTGCTTTCCGATGAATCCACTGCCGCCTGTGACCAGGATACGCGTCATGCTACGGGTGCACTCAAGCCGAACTTATTCGAGATCAAGATGCCGCACCTTGCGGCTGCCCCTCGATGATGCTGGCGAGATCGCGCCGGAAGCCGAGCGCGATAAACAGCTTCGCCATGACGAACATCGGGCCCAGCAACAGGTGGGTCGGATTGTCGACCAGCGCCGGCTGCCGCCCTTCGAACACACGATGCCCGATGATCTGCGATGCGACGCCGACGACGATCAGGATCGCCGTCAGCGACCACAGGCCGGCCGTCGTCGTATGCGCAGCGATCGCCGCAGCCGTCGAGAGCAGCAAGACAGCGGCGGCAAGGATACCGGCACCCAGCGCGAAGTCGAGCAGGAACCAGTAGACGAGCACCGGGATGACGGCGATAGCGGCCGCGCTGGTCTCTATCCCGAATACCCTGACGGGCCACAGGCTGAGCGGAAGGATCGCAGCCAGGAACAGGAACACGATGCCGAAGACATGCATCGCGCAGTTCCATGGATCGCGATGATATTCGACGTAATCCGCAAGCTGCCGCCGAAAATATGAACTCATGCGGTGCTCATCCCGTGCTGTCGAAAAACGCGGCTGGACGGGTCAACCAAAAACCCGGCGCCCCTGCTTCATTGCCCAACTCCGGTCGGAGAGACAAGGCTAGTTAAACTTCGGAATCACCACCAAGTCAAAGCGCTGGCCCGGTGGTTTTGCGGCCCTTCGGCGCGGCTCCGCATGTGCAGGCGAATCATGCGTTAATTCAGGCAACTAGCGTGGCCCATGGGCTTCGGGAACCGGCGAATGTTCGACAATTTCCCCCAGGCACAGTCACGGTCTTGTGTGCATGCGCGCCCTCCCCCTTCGACCTCCAGTCGCCAGCGCGATTCTCGCCGATGAAAACCGGTCGCATCGCCGAGGTCGGAGATATAGTGCAGTTCGCGTGCCTTACTCCGACACAATGTGCGCCTGCCGCCACGCCGCCGGTGGCGTGCCGACCGTTCTGCGAAATGCACGATTGAAGGCGGCCTCGGAATCATAGCCGACCGCTTCGGCCACGCGCGCGATCGGATCGCGTCCGGATGCAAGCAGTCCGGCCGCGAGCTGCATGCGCCAGCGCGTCAGATACTGCATCGGCGGCTGTCCGATCAAATGCGTAAAACGCTGCGCAAGCGTCGAGCGCGACAGTCCCACCGATCTCGCCAGCTCATCCAGCGTCCAGTCCGCGGAGGGATCGCCATGCAGAAGATTGAGAGCCTGTCCGACATGCCGGTCGCCGAGGCCGGCGAGCCAGCCGGTCTGTTCGGGACCGAGCGCGTCGATGTGGCATCGGATCGCCTCGACGAACAACAATTCGCCCAAGCGCGCGAGCACTTCCTCCCCGCCCGTCCGGCGTCCTTCGGTTTCCGCCCTCGCCGCGCCGATCAGGAAAGCAATTCCGGAATTCTCGCGATATGAACTTCGCCGCAGGTGCATCACCGCGGGCAGCGATTCCAGCAGCGGATTGAAAGGTCGGACGTCGCAGCCGAGAAACCCGCACAGGATGCGCGCGTCGGTGGGCCCGCTGTCGCCGACGCGGATCCTGTGCGGAAGCTGATCGTCCGTCGGACGACGGTAGTAGCTCAGGTCGGGGATAGCCTGCATGCCCGGCGCACTCGAAAGCACGTGGGCCGCGCCTTGCGGAAATGCGATGATGTCGCCGGCATCGAGCCGCACCGAAGGCTCGTCGATCAGCCCGCCCCAGCAGCAGCCGTCGATGATGACGTGATATTCGATCACATGCTGCGCGCCCGGCAGCACGGCGGCAGCGCAGGCCGACGATGCCGGCGCCGCGGCCACCCAGGGTGCGCGGACGTCGAGATGGAAGAACATCGCACTGCTAAGTCGCACGGCGCGCAACACGTCGGAGAGAGCATCCGCCCCCATATTCGCAGCTCCAATCGGACGCTCGGTCACGCTTCCCGGACGAACGGCAAAAAGTTGAGAGAATTCAGACGTTCAGTCAAGCCGTCCGGCAGGCTGGTCATTTGTCGCACCCTGGTTCGGCCCTATGTCTCGCCGCGTCAAAGGAGACTGCAATGGACAAGATGGTGAGTGAACTGAACGAACAGAAGCTGGAAAGTTTCGTCGCGCGGATGCTGGACGACCTCGGCGCCGCCATGATCGCACCGCTGGTGCGCATCGGTGACGAACTCGGGCTGTACAGCACGCTGGCGAAATCAGGACCGGCGACGCCGGAAGAACTGGCGCGGCGTACCGGAACGGTCGAGCGCATGGTGCGCGAATGGCTCAGCGCCCACGCCGCCGCCGGCTATCTGGACTATGACGCCGCGACCAAGCGCTTCGTCATGAATCCCGAACAGGCGATGGTGTTCGGCAATCCTGACAGCCCGGTCTACCTGCTGGGCTCGTTCGAGGTTTGCCAGGCTGTCATGGTGGACCAGCCCAAGGTGAGCAAGGCCTTCCGCAACGGCGGCGCCGCGGGCTATCACGAACGGTGCAACTGCCTGTTCAGCGGCATGTCGCGTTTCTTCGGCGTGAGCTACAAGGCCCACCTCGTGCAGGAATGGCTGCCCGCACTGGAAGGCGTGGTCGAGAAGCTGGAGCGAGGCGCCAAGATCGCCGATATCGGCTGCGGCCATGGCACCTCGACCATTCTCATGGCGAAAGCGTTCGAACGATCCAGATTTTTCGGGTCCGACAACCACGCGGATTCGATCGCCTGCGCGCGTGACGCGGCGGAGTGCGAAGGCGTCGCAGCGAGGGTCGAATTTGCCGTCGCCACCGCCAAGAATTTCGCAGGCCGCGACTTCGACCTGATCTGCTGCTTCGACGCGCTGCACGACCTCGGCGATCCCGTCGGCGCGGCGCGCCGGGTCCTGGAAGCGATGGCGCCCGACGGCACGTTCATGGCCGTGGAGCCGCGTGCGGGCGACACGCTGGAAGACAACATGAATCCGGTCGGCCGGCTTTACTACGCCGGCTCCACCATGATCTGCACGCCGGTTTCTCTTGCCGAAGAGGTCGGACTTGCGCTCGGCGGCCAGGCCGGGCCGGCCCGGCTCGAGTCGGTCCTGCGTGAAGCCGGGTTTGGCCGTGTCCGGATCGCGGCCGAGACGCCGTTCAATATCGTGCTCGAAGCGCGGCGATAAACCAAAGCCGTTACGTCAAGTCGTTTCATTATTTCATGAGCCACCGGCGGCACTTCCCGTCGGTGGCAAAGGTTTCTTCGCCATGAACTCACAGGCAAAACAGATCGATCGCGAACACGGCAACGCCGGACAGATACTCGATCAATTGGTCGCCGCTTTCCTCACCGCGCTGGTCCGCGCCATACTGCATCGGCGCGGAAGGCATCGCACGAGGATGCAGACCTGAATCTGGTCAGGCGCTCTTCGCGCGCTTCGGCGCGCGGACGGGCTGCGATGCGGCTCGCTTCGACATGTTCAACGCGATAGCGGCGCGAATAAGCGCCTTCAACGCCTTTTCATCGAGCCTGTCGCCCTCGTGTATATCGATGGCGCGCCTTGCGTTGCCTTCGAGGCTGGAATTGAAGAGGCCTGAGGGATCTTCCAGCGAAGCTCCTTTGGCGAAGGTCAGCTTCACGACCGCCTTGTAGGTCTCGCCGGTGCAGATGATGCCGTCATGCTCCCACACCGGGACCCCTCGCCACTTCCACTCCTCGACCACATCGGGATCGGCCTGCCTGATCAGCGTCCGGACCCGCGCGAGCATCTCGCCGCGCCAGTCGCCGAGCTCCTTGATCCGCGCATCGATCATGCGAGAGGGAGAAGCGTCCTTTGCTTCCATCGAACCGCTCGTCTTCTTCATGGCTTGGCCTTCTTCATGGTTCTTGTCGTCCGCCTGCCGCTCACAAGCGTTCGCCAGGCAATTGGCTGGCTTGCTTCACCCATGCAGCGAACTGAGTTTCGTCGAGTTGCTCGCCCTCGCGGATATCGAGGTAGCGCACCTCCGGATGTTTGGACTCGCCGGGAGGCACGGGTCGCAGCGATGTGCCACGGAAGAAAGTCACTTTGATGTACTTCGTGAAGCAGTGAAAGCTCAGGAACCAGCCTTCGCCTTCGATCCCATAGAAGGGTGAATTCCATTTCACTGCCTTGCTCACACCGGGGACGGTACGCACGATGAGCGCATCAAGTCGGCGTCCGACCTCGCTTTTCCAGTCCGGCATCGCCGCGATATAGGCCTGCACGGGCGCGTCGCCGTTACCCTTCGCGATCTGCGGATTGCCGCCCGACAGGAGGACCGGCTTTGTGGTGACCTTTCTGGCGGTGGTCTTCCTTGCGACCTTCGCAGACCTGCTGGATGCTTTGCCAGCCATTGCGTTCACTCCGGCCGGACCAAAAGCTGATCCAGCTTCGCAAGGAACTGCTGCCAGCCGGCATTGGCGCCACCGTAGGCCTGCTTCTGATCCGGACGGAAACCCGACTGCTCCATGCGCAAGTGGGTGCCCCTGCTGGTCGGCGTGAGCGTAAAGGTCACCACGCTCTTCAGACTGAAGGCCGGGTCGTCGTTCGCAAAATTCCAGGTGTAGGACAGCGTTCTGGAGGGATCGACGGCAAGAACCTCGCAGTCCAGCACGCCGCCTCATTCGCCGCGAAGATTGAAGCTGTGACCGACCACCGGCTTGAAGTCGTTCTTCATCAGCCACTCCTCGATCAGATGCGGCTGCGTCAGCGCGCGCCAGAGTTTTTCCGGCGGAAACGCAAACTCCCGTTCGACGACGACGGAGCGCGTTTCAATCGATGTGTCGTTCATTGGTCCATCCTCTTCAGCAGATCTTCGAGATCGTCGAACCGGTTCTGCCAGAAGCCGGCCATCTGGCGGGTCCAGTCGATCAGCGGGCTGAGCGCGCCGAGCTGCGCGCTGTAATGCGTCTGCCGGCCCTCATGGCGGTCGCGCACCAGGCCGGCCTGCTTCAGCACGCCCAGATGTTTCGAGACAGCCGGCTGCGAGATTCCGGCGCGCGCGGTCAGCGCTCCCACCGTCTGCTCTCCCTCGCGGCACAGCCGCTCGAAGATCGCCCGGCGGGTCGGATCGGCAAGCGTTCTGAACAGCACGTCGTGGCCGGTTGGCATTGATCTATAACCCGCTGGTTATTGATTGACGTATAACCACGGAGATATGGATTGGTCAAGCCAAGAGGCACGACGCATCAGGCTGACTAACCTCCAAGACTGAACGCCAGCCCAATGGCGCCGACCAGAATGAGGCTGACGGCCCAAACCGTTTCCAGATTGAACCAGCTCCGCGATACGAATTTCAGACCGAGATAGCGGTAGACCAGCCACGCGAGACATCCGCCGGCGGCGATCATCGCGGCGGCGTGGACGATGGCGACCAGCACCGCCGTGCCGAGGTTGGCATTGATGAGGCTGCCGGCCGCCGCATGCCCCCTGTCGAGGTCGGCTTCACCGCAGAGCCCGAGATAGATCGGCACCAGCATCAGCCCCGCGCCATGCGCGATGGCGACCGCAAACGACCACAGCGCCAATTGCGTCGGCGGGATACGCGCCAGCGCCCGTGGATGGCTTCGGCTAACGAGCCGGTAGATGCCGAAGGCGATGACAAGAAGGCTGGCGCCCATCTGGATCTGGCGCTGCCATTCAACCAAGGTGATCAGCAGCGCGAACGGAAGGATCACCAGCAGCATCGCCAGCAGATGGCCGATGGCCAGCGGCCCGAGCGCTGAGACCAGCGCCCGCGGACTGCGCTCCATCAATCCCGCCGAAACGGCGAGCGGCCACCCCATTCCCGGATTGGCGCCATGGTAGAGGCCGCTCGCGACGACCGCCAGCCAGAGCCAGGCTGGCGTCCAGTCAGTTGCACTCAAATTCAGACCGACGGATAGCAGAATGAATCGGTCGAGCAGTCCCCGCCATCGAGCCGGATCTGATGCGCCCGGTACCCTTCGGGGAAGCTCACCCAATAGTCCTTGGCCAGTTCGAGGCCTCCGCCTGGTTTTGCGATCGCCATCACCTCGGCAGCGGGCATGCCATCGGGATAGAATTGATCGTCCCAGGTCGAATACAGCGAGTTGGTCCAGTACACCCGCTTGCAGTCGCGGCTGATCTCGACCATTTGCGGACCGCCTGCATAGGCCTTGCCGTTCGGATGCGGCGTCTTGCGTACGATGCCGCCGATATGAACGGACCCGGCAAGCTTCAGCTTCCTCGGATCAGAGACATCGTATTGACGCATCTCGCCGGTGCCCCAGCAGGACACGTAGAGAAACTTGTCGTCCATCGACAGGTCGATGTCGGTGACCAGCGGCGGCACCGCGCCAAAGCCCTGCAGCAGCGGCGGCAGTTGCTCCTTCGGCGCGGGCTCGGGCGGGATCGTCGCAGTCTTCTCGATGTGGAATTTTCCGCCCTCGCGCCACCAGGTCCAGATCGAGCCTTCGAGGTTGGTGGTGTCGACCACGACGCCCACGAAGCCGTACTCGCGCACCGGATCGTGCGCGGGCCGCACTTCCAGCGCCATTTGATGGTTGGCGCCGAGATCGATGGTCTGGACGTTCTTGCGCGCGCGCAGGTCCCAGAAGTGAATCCGGTGGCCGTATTTGTTGGAGAGCAGATCCTCCGGCACGATCCCGTTCTCGAACTGCGGCGGCAATGCCCACTCGCTGCTCACCATGTAATCGCGCGGCAGGTTCCACCAGAAATCATAGTGCTTGGTCTGCGAACCGCGATCGATCTCCCAGCGCCCGAGAACCTCGAACGTCTGACAGTCCATGATGAAGATGCCGGGCGGTCCATCGGTACCGTCCTTGCCGCCACCGCCGAGCGTCGAGACGTAGATGCCTTCCGGCCCGCAATGGATCGTGTGTGGCCGCGAGTAGCCGGTCTTTTTGAAGATCTCCTCGGGCTCGATGATCTTGTGAATTTTCGCCTGCGTCGGATCGGGCTTGGTATCGATGATGTAGATCCGGGAGGACCGCATGCCGGGGATGATGAGATAGCGCCGCTCGAGAAACGCGTGGCCGGCGAGCGGTGACAGCGCCGAAGAACACGCGTTCCAGCCGAAATGGTGGAACTCGTCACCCTTGTTGGGCATGGTCACGGTGTGAACGACCTTGCTGTAGGTCGGCGAGCCCGGCTTGACGTCGATCACGGCGAGCGCGTCGGGCTTCGAGAAATCAGGACTGAGCAGCAAGGTGTAGGCAAAGTTCTCTGCCGGAGCCTCCATGGCAAGCTTCGGCGATGCGTGAAACGTCGGGTCGGGCCGGATCGTCATCGTACTGCCTCCCTGTTCGCGTGAAGATGCTTGAAGCAGCTCAGCGGCAGCAGCAGAAAGAGCTCATGTCGGCGCGTTGAAATTCCTGTTGCGGTTCCGCCAGCCGGGGTCGCCTGGTGTCACAATAGACCGGGAAATAAATCACCAATACGGCGCGCTGAACAGGATGATGCACGGGGGGCAAGCTCTCGCCGTCATTCCGGCGCGTGCGCGAAGCGTACGAACCCGGAATCTCGAGATTCCGGATTCGGCTCTTCGAGCCGCTCCGGAATGACGTTCCAAATCAGTTTGTGATCTTGTAGCCCGTCGCGTCCACGATCGGTCGCCAGAATGCGGTGTTGGCGGCGAGCGCTTGGGTGAGGCCTTCCGGCGTCGAGCCGACCGGGATCAGGCCAATCGCCTCCAGCTTGTCCCTGGCCTCGGGCTTGGCGAGCGCGGTGGCCGCCGCCTCGCTCAGTTTCTTGGCAAGATCCGGCGAGGCGCCCGCCGGCAGCCACATCCCGTACCAGCCATCGGCCACCAGATCGACGCCGCTCTCCTTCAAAGTCGGCGCGTCGGGCAGGAACGGCGAACGCTGCGCGCTGCCGACCGCGAGAATCCGAACGTTGCCCGCGCGATGCTGCGGGATGGCGTCGGTCAGCGTGGAGATCGCGAACGGCATATGGCCGCCGACGAGGTCGTTGATGATCGGCGCGCTGCCGCGATAGGCCACCCGCGTCAGCTTGATGCCGAGCGCCTGCTCGAGCCGCGATCCCGTGAAATGCGGAATGGTGCCGTTGGAGGGCACGCCGAACGTGGCCTTGTCCGGATTGGCCTTCAGCCAGGCGACGAACTGCTTGAAATCCTTGACCTCGGCCGGAACCGCCGTGCCGACGAAGACGCAGAATTCGAAGCGCACGAGCTGGCTGACGGGCACGAAGTCCTTTGCCGCGTCAAAGCTCGGCGTGGTCTCGACCATTGGCAGCAGATACATCGTCGGCCCCGTGGTGACCAGGATGGTCGAGCCGTCGGGACTGGCGCCTTTGACCGCCTTGATGCCGATCAGCCCGTCGCCGCCGGTGCGGTTTTCGACGATCATGTTGCGATCGACCAGCGGGCCGATGTGCTGCGCCAGCACCCGGCACAATGCGTCGCCGCCGCCGCCGGCGGCAAAGGGAAAGATGATCTTTGTCAGCGGCCCCGACTGCGCGAATGCGTGGCCCGTGCTAGCGACCAGCGCGCATGCGGCGCTTCCGGCCAGAAAATTCCGGCGATCCATGGATGTTTCCCCTCAAGCGAATGCGGTTTCGTAGACCGTCATCATTCCGATCGCGATGGTGGCAAGTCCCACGGCGCCCTGCAAGCCGCGATTGGCCCAGGTCAGCCAGCGGGCGGAGACGGCGAGCGGCACCGCGATCACCGCCGACAGCGCGCCCATGCCGATCATCGAGCCGACCCCGAACAGCGCGACATAGCCGAGCCCGACAGCGGGGCTGGACGCCTGCGACGCCGTCAGCACCAAAAGCGCCGCGGAACCCGCCATGCCGTGCATCAGCCCGACCAGCAGCGTGCGCCAGCGAAAACCGTGTTCGTGTGCGTGGGCGGTGCGGGCATGCGGCATGGTCTCGCCGGCATGGCTATGGGCGTGAAAATGCACCGTGCCGTCGCCATGGCCGTGCTGGTGGAAATGCACCCGGTCGCGCCACAGCCGCCACAAGACATGGGCGCCGAGGCCGATCAGCATGAAGCCGACAGCGGTCTCCAACGGCGTGGCGACGCTCTCGGGGATCGCGCGGCCGAGCAGGATGGCGGCGCCGGCAAAGATGAAAAGCGTCAGCGTGTGGCCGAGCCCCCAGGTCAGCCCGTGCTTGACGATGTCGGCGACATGGCGACGGCGGGCGGCAATGCTGGATACGGCGGCAATATGATCGGCTTCGAGCGCGTGCTGCATGCCCACCAAAAACCCCAGCCCAAGAATTCCGAACATACGCCCCCTTGCACTCTCACCTGCCTCATCAAATACCAGTCCAAAGCCTTTGTCAGGTCAACACTTCATCGACCAGGCCAGGCCGGTGTCCTTGCGCGCTTTTGACGCCGGCCGGCATCACGCCGGTTTGAATCCGGCAAAAAAGAGCACGCCGGAACCATCGGCCCCAGGCGCACTTAGCCCTGCATCATCAGCCACGGAGCATCCACCCATGAAGAAATCCGCAATTCTCGCCGCCGCAGCGGTCCTCGCCGCTACGCTGGCCGGCCCCGCGATGGCGCAGGAAGTCATCTACAATCCCGGCTATTGCGCGCAGTTTTATCCAAACGCCAACTGCCAGAACAAGGGGCCCGGCAATCCCTATACCGGCAGCTACCAGCGTCAGGTCTACGGCGACCAGGCATATCGGGATCGCGCGTGGCAGAACAGCTACAACCGCTGGGACGACGATAGCGGCATTTCGCCCGGCGATGTCGCGGCCGGCGTGGTCGTTGGTACCGCCGCTGCTGTCGCCACCACCCCGTTCGTCGGTGAGGACTACGCCCGCCGCAACGGTTTTGTGTGCATGCCGGGCACCTTGTTCCGCGGCGAGGACGGCCGAACGCATCTCTGCCAATAAGACGTTCAAAATTAACGACGAAAAGGCGGCCAGGAGCCCGGTTTAGGAACCGGGCTCCTGCTTTTGTTATGGATGCGTTTTCTTCACGCGACCCGGCTTCCACTTCGCTCAAAAACGCTAACGACGGCCGCTTTTTTACCGTTGACCGCACAGAAGCGCGCTCTGGGGTTCTGGCCCTTTGCAGACAAGTCTGGTATTCGAACCGCCGAAGATCGGCCCACGCGGCGGCGCATCGCCGCTCAACGACCGCTTCAATTCGCCGGTTTAGCTCAGCGGTAGAGCAGCGGTTTTGTAAACCGAAGGTCGGGAGTTCAATCCTCTCAACCGGCACCAGCAACGACTGTCCAGCACGAATGATTATGTAGGCGATTGTGTCAGCGCGCCGGTCGCTCTTGCCCCGCGGTTCGGGCGAAGCGTCGTCACCGCTTCATCGAGGCACGCTCCGCAACAGGAGTGTCTCCTGCGGAGGGCCGTCCGATTTCAATCCTGGCGTTGCCAGCGCGAACGCGGTCACGAGCAGCAGGATGCTTGCGGAGATGATGGGGAGACAGAAACGATCCATGCCGAATTAACCAGCCGATGTTCTATCCGTTCCCGCGCCAATCGGATGCGCCGGCGCATGCCTGGATCAGGCTTGCACTCTCCATCGCAGCGGGCGGGCTCGCCCCTTCGAAGGTGAGCATGCGGATCGAGCGGCTGTCCCTGGAGAAATTTGCGACGTTCGATGGAACCAAGTTTTTCAGCGCCGGTTGTGCTGCACCGTTGCAGGAGGTCGCCATGGACCGTGTCACCCGCTGTTTGCAGTGCGGCAAGAGAATGGTACCGGCCCCCAGCTACACAGGACGCACCGAGTTGAAGTGTGTGTTCTGTGACAGGATGGGCCCGATGGAAATGGCGGAGCCGAATAAGCTGGCTGAAAGCGCCCTCGTCGCGCCGGTATCCGAGACAGCGCCTTAGGCGAGCTAATGCTCAACTGCGTCGCTTGATGCTCTCGATGTTGCCCTCGGGGAGCCATCCGCGCTGCTGGCGCTGTTTCACCAGCGCCCCTACCACCTGATCGCCGCCCCGCGTCAGTTGTGCATCGATCCAGCACCATTCCTCGTGGCCGCTGTCATAGGTGACGACGAACATCACGTCGTTGTTGGGTTGCATTTGCGCACCTCCCCGAATAGGCCCGGCATCAGGTTTGTCTTTGGGGACGTTCAAAGGGTTCAGGGAATTTCCCGCGCAAAACCGGTGGACGGCACAACAAAAAATCTGTTGAGGCTACGTTAGCGACACAAGTGTGTCGGTTGGCTCACACTTCGACCGGCCGAATCATGACATGATCTGCCTCGCGCCGCTCTCTGGCGCCGTTTCCTCCCGAACTTCACCCCGTCAACAGCGGCGGGGTGTTTTTCTTGCGCGACGTCCCGCTACCCCTGCGCAGCCAGCCGCCACGCGCCGATCGTCTGCAGCACCGTCAGGCCGCCGAAGCCTGCCACGACGGAAAAGGCCGCGAACCAGATCCATTGCGCCCTCTCCTTGTAGGCGAGAAATGCCGAACCGCCGAGGCACAGCAGCGCCGGCGCGGTTGCAGCGAGAACGGTCCAGGCCAGCATCTTGATATCTCCGATTGGTCGGGGGTCACTCTGCTCCGGCGCAGCATGAAATACTGTGCCGGCGGTCACGTGAGCGGACTTGCGACGGGAACCAACGGTCGTGTCCCTCGTTCTCCCGGCATGAAAATACGCGAAGAAAACTGCAACATGGTCCTGCTGGCGGTCGTCACCCTGATGGCGGTGGTGGTCGCAAGCGGCGCCACACTGGTCGAGCCGAACGACAACAAGCCGGTCCGCCTCGCCGATCAAACAGCCGCGCCGGAGCACACAAGCCCGCCGGCGCTAACGCGATCCGCCGAACGGCCGATCATCAATGTCAGCGATCAGCCGCAGGTCCGAATCATCGGCGCGCCGTTCGTTCCCAACACCAATCCAAGCCAGCGCTAGGCATCACCCACGTCGAACGATCGCAGGCCGGTCAACTCCGGCGGCATATGCACGCCGGCAGCATCAACTGTCGCAGTTTTGTCACCTCCTCCACAAAAGCATTGCACTTATCCACCAGTCACTCCGCACTAGCTTGATTCCGCAGAATCGGTTTGATCGACTGCATCGGGCCGAGGTGATTCATGACATGGATGACGGAACGCGATCTCCTGATCGCGCAGACGATGGAGTTTGTTCAATCGGTGACCGGCAAGAGGCCGGACGCCGCGAGCATGGTCGCGCCACCCGTTACCTCGCGCTCAGCCGAGCCCCCCATCCGAACCGCCAGCGCTCCTGCCCCGATCAACGGCCCCGCGCAGATCCACGACATCGCGGCCCTGCTGGCCGTCAGCGGCGGCGTCGCCGAAAAGCCGAAACCGACCCCGCCGGCGCGGCCCGACCTGCGGGATGAGTTCCAGTCCGAGATCAAGGCGCGGGTCGCCAATTTCCGCGCCCACCAGGAGCGGTTCAACCGCGAGCGCGAGGCTTATTGCAGCGCCACCATGGCCAGGGTTCACGCCTCCATCAAGGAGACCGAACTGCCGCCACGGCTGGACAAATAGCCGGCGCCGGCAGCACGACTACCCCCTCGCGATCTTCTCCAGCACCGGCAGCAGGTGCGTCATGAACGCCTGCGGATCTTCGCTCATCGGGAAGTGGCCGAGGCCCTTCATGATGGTGGCCTCGCAGCCGGGAATGCTGTTCGCCACCGCCAGCGTTTCCTCCGGCGTGCAGGAATAATCGTACTCGCCTGACAGCAGAAACAGCGGGCAGCGCCTGGTGTCGATCTGCGCGACCCGGCCGCGGATGTCGCCGTCGAGCTTGTAGAAATACAGGTCGCCCTTGAAGACGCCGGGGCCACCCTGCATGTAGTGCCAGATGGTCTCCCACCTCTCACTTTCGGGCGCATCGGGCCCGACCAGGCCCGAGACGATGGCGCCGCAGACTTCGCCGCCATGCACGTCCGGGCGGTACAGGAAGTTGAGGTCGTAATAGGGATCGACATGCGCGCCGGCCTGCAGCCCGATGATGGCGCGAAAGCTTTCGGGATGCTCGAGCGCCAAATGCAGCGCGATGCGGCCGCCGATCGAGCAGCCGATCAGGATCGGCCGGTCGAGGCCGAGGGCCGCCGAAATCTCCAGCACCATCGTCGTATACTGCGCCGAGGTGAGCTGATACTCCTCGTCATGCCAGCCGGCGGGCGGCGACGACTTGCCGTGCCAGGGCATGTCGAAGGCGATCACGCGATGCCTTGACGTCACGCGCGCATCGTTCATCAGGCCGCGATATTGCCGCCCGTCCGAGCCCGCGGTGTGCAGGCACAGCAACGGCGTGCCCTCGCCGGCTTCCTCGACATAGATCCGGTGCGACCGGCCGAACAGATCGAGATGCATGTAGCGGCCGATGATCGGTTCGAACTTCGCGCTCATGCGGCGGCTCCCTCGGCGCGCAGCTTGGCGAGCGCTTCCTTGAAGTAGCGCAGGTGGGACATGAAGACCTGCAGATTGCCCTCGGCCTTCAGCGCGCGCCGCTTGATCAGCGCCATCAGGTCGTTCGATCCCGGCGGCGGCCGCCTGCTCCAGAACTTCTGCCAGTCCTCCTCGGAAGCGCGCAACGCAAAGGAGGACGACGGCATCACGAACGGGCCAGAAGCAACCGATACGATCCGGCCCTCGTAGATCGAGATCAGCCAGGAGGCGCGGCCTGCTTCCAGCAGGAATGTGGTCGTCAAATAGCGCCCTCGCCGGACCAGGCCCTCGTCTGCGTTGACGCGCTGCTGCAGCGTTTCGATCATTTCCGTCCCATCCTTCCCGCCCGCGCCTGGGTCGCGCGGTGCGTGTTGACGGGCATGATGAGGAGATTGGCCGGGGCGTCAATCCGCTGCGCGCGAATGCATTATTTCAAAGCCAGGCACAGACCAACGCCACGTTGGCCGCGCAGGCGGCGAACAACGTAACGGTGAGCGCCAGTCGGACGCGCTCGCAGAAGATCTGGCAGATCGGGCTCATGGCCGGAAACATCCGGCGATTCTAGCAGACGAGTCTCGGGGATTCTTTTTCGCGGAATTTACCGGTCGTTTACGACTCAGGGACGGCTTGGGAAGTCCCACAAAATGGCCCGGAAAGGACGTTTTTCGACCTCACACGACTGTGAAGCTGACCGGCATGGCAGCCATAACCGAAACCCGGACCGGCCTGCCGCGTTGACCGTTTTTACCGGAGCCGACGATGCCCTACGCACTGTTCTCCAACGAGGCCAAGCTGAGCAAGGCCTACCCCACCGAAGCCGACGTCTGGAAGGTCGCCCAGAAGAGCGGCCTCGTGGTCGATGTGGTGTCTGAACAAGCGAAGATCGCGCCCCGCCGGGTGCTGGATTACGACTACGAGATCAAGTTCTGTCAGGCCGAGCCACATGAGGACCCTGCCCGCAACAAGGCCGACGCCGAGCGCGAGGCCCTCACCGAGTTGCAGCTGGCGTCATAAGACGCCGGCCATCCTGTCTGGCGCCCGGATTGCGGGGCATAATTCACGATTTGATAGATTGAACTAAGCAGCCGGGCAGACAAACGTCCGCAATGTCTGAATCCCGATTCGACGGGAAGACATCCGAAGAGACAGCGCCCTACGGGGTCGCCGATACCAGCGACGCCTGTTCCGAAACGAGGGTTACGCAGGCCTTGCGCCGTTGAACGCCCCTGATCGTACCCGTCACCTTGAGCACCTTGCCGGCCCCGCAAGACGGGTCCTGCACGAAGGCGACTTCATAGGGAGCGAGCATGAGCGGTTCGGTCTTGAGGACGGTTTGGGCAAGGCACGGAAACGCCGCTGCGGAAAAGATCAGCCCTAACGCAAAAACACGCATGTTGTTTGTCCACCACCAGCCGGCAAATCCATAATAGCGGATCGTGACGAAAAGTTGCGTGCACCGCGAAAATTATTTTCGGCCGCTAGAAAAGTCGGCGAGCCCCTCCCCGCATGTGCCGTCCAATAAAAAAGGCCGGCGCGAAGCCGGCCTTTCTCGCGATGACGGATGTCCGTCTCAGTATCTGGAAGCCGCCGGGCCACCCCAGCCGAAGCGGTAGTTCACGCCGACCTTGGCGGTGTGCTCGTCGTTCTTGAAACTGCGACCGGCAATATCGGCGGGACCCGACGTAAAGGTGGTGTTGCCGAAATTGTAGTACTGGTACTCGGCCTTGGCCGACCAGTTCGGGGCGAACATGTATTCGAGGCCGCCGCCGACGGTGTAGCCATCCTTGTGGTTGCCGTTGGTGGTGAAGGCCGCCGGCACGCCACCCACGGTCACGCCGACATTGTTGCCGTCGCGCCAGGCGTAACCGCCCTTGGCATAGAGCAGCGCCGGACCCCAAGTGTAGCCGAGCCGGCCGGTCACCGAGCCGATCTGGTCGGTGTTCGACGTCACCAGCGTACCGCCCGGGAAGAGCAGGCCATTGTTGCTGCTGCTGGGCAGCCAGCTGTACTGAGCCTCGGCGCCGAACACCCAGTTGGGGGCGAACTGGTAATCGAAGCCGCCCTGTACGCCACCCATGAAGCGGGCATCGCTGCCCTGCAGGGAGTCGTTTCCGGCAAAGGCGCCGCCGGCGTGGCCGCCGATATAGAAACCGGTCCAGTTGTAGACGACCGCGGGCGCGGTATAGGCCGGCGCCTTGGCATAAGGTCGCGGCGGCATGTCCGCCGCAAAGGCTGGCGCCGCCATGGCGGCCAGCGCGGCAGCGCCGATCAAAACCTTCTTCATACTCGTATCCCCGTTACAGACGTTGCAGGTACCAAACCAAACAACGTGACCTCATTTGGGTTGCTTTGCGGCGAAGCCGCCGTACCAAATCCCCTCAGCTGTGACGCAAGAGCCACAAACCGCTTTGGTTCCTCACATATAGGGTTGTTTTTTGAGTTAATTGGCCGGTTTCCCATTAAGTTGATGTCCGCGATGCCTAAGGCAAGGTTCAAGCCTCGCCGAAAAGTGATCCGGTTCCGTTCACGGTTCCGGCCCAGCAGCCCGGTCGGGCCGGGCTCCCCCGCCTGGTCAACGCGCCCCAGGGCGCTACCGCGTCAACTTCTCCAGCTCGGCAAACGGCGCATACGCCACACCGGCGCAGGGCTCGCTGGCGTTGTCGAGGATGCGGTCGAACCGGCCGTCGACGAACACGAAGGCGCGCTCGCGCGGCTCGCGGTAGCCGCCGTCGGATTCGCGGGCGCTGAACCGGAGGCAGACGACGTAGCGCAGCCGCCCGCCGACGACGCGCTGGACCGGCTCGGCCATGACGGCGTCGCGCACGCCGACGGGGTTGTTGAGGTAGGTCCTCAGGAATGCCAGCACTTCGGCGCGGTAGTTGTTGGGAAAGGGCTGGTTGGAGACGCCGCGATCCTCGGTAAAGGTGATCGGCTTGCTGTCGTCGCTGGCGGCACAGGCCGCAAGCGCCATCGGCAACAACACCATCGCCGCTATCCTGGCTGATCTCCTCAAGCGAATCCCCTGCCGCCTTCGCCGCTTCTTAGACCGCCCGATGGCGAAATGGAATTCGCAACCCGGTTATCCCCCCGTGCCCGAGAAGCTGAGAACGGCACCAGCCCACGACCATGGGGGGAATGGCGTGGGCTGGTGTGAAACCCGCGGGCGCGGCGGGGCAATGGGGATCGCAACGCGCCGGCGGATCCGTTTCAGCAACACGCAACGCGTTCGGGTGCGTGTTGCAAGATGGCCTGTGTGATCTGGCGCACGTCTCAGTGATGGTGGTGATGGCGATGATGATGAAACCGGAAGTGCCGATAGTCGCGATGATGATGGCGATAGTGATGATGGTGGTCGCGGCCGGCCCAGCCGTAGGCGTTGAACATTCTTGAGGGCGCGTGCCCGTCCCTGACGGTCGGCGCGTGCGTGTCTCTGTCATAGCCGCCGGCGAACGCGGGCGCGGCAAAAAAGGAAACCGCAAGCAGTGCGGCGGAAATTGTCTTGAGCATGATCGTCTCCTCATCCAGCGGATCTGCGCATCTTCGACCGGATGGTCTGACTTCGCCGATCACACAGACGACTTTGATGTGGCCGCGCTGAACCTCTCCTGAAGCAAACCTGTGGCGTTCGTTCATCGGGATAAAAAGTTCGTCATGCTCCGCGACGTTTGCCCCGGCATTTACGAAATTGGCGGATTCGAGATGCGCGGGAGGGAATGTTCTCGGCCCCCGGGTGTTCACATCAGCGACCTTCGGTGTAGGATTGCCAAATCGGCCATCAGGAGAAATGCATGAATAAGCTAGCGATCAGGCTTTTGACTCTCGCAATGTTGTCGCTGACGCTCGCGGCGGCCCCTGCCGTGACCGCGGTCTACGCCGCGCCCGACAACGATCCGCCTCCGCCGCCGCAAAAGAAGAAGAAATCCAGCGAAGCCCGTCCGGGCATCGAACAGACCGCGTTCGCCGATGGCTACCGCGCCGCCTACGCCACGATCTACGACCGCCACGACTACGCCGCCGCGATCGAGCAGTTGAAGGCGCTCGGCCGAGACGACAGCGCCGCCGTCGCCAACCTGATCGGCTATTCCTATCGCAAGCTCGGCGACTACAAGGTCTCGCAGATCTGGTACGAGCGCTCGCTCAAGGCCGACCCCGGCCACGTCAAGACCTGGCAGTATTACGGCCTGTGGCAGGTCGAACAGGGCAACCGCGATCAGGCGCAGTATCACCTCAACAGGATCGCGCAGCTCACCGGCACCGCAAGCGAGGAATATCGCTCGCTCGCCGCCGCCCTGGAAAAGCCGCCGGGCACCGGGCTGGTGTACTGAGGCGGCAACGACGAACAATCCAGCCTTCGCTTTTCCGCGGATCACTCATCTGGATTGGCAAGGACCGGCGCAGCACCTGCGCCGGTTTTTTGTTGTCCGGAGTTCACTTCATCAGCGCTTCGACTTCCGAGCGGAACGCCTGTCGCGTGTCGTCGCGCGAATAGAACATGTGGCCGCCGGGATAGACGACGAGCTTCACCCGCGGCGCCCCAGCAAAGGCCGGCAACTGGTCGAGCAGCACCTTGGACGCGAAATAGGGCGTGGCCAGATCGAACATGCCGTGGCTGACCAGCAATTTCATTTTCGGATCGAGCGCGAGGATCTGGCGCAGCTGCGAAACCGACTGCGCCGGCCCGCGGCCGAAATCCCACGACCGGTTCACGCTCTCGCTGAGCAATTGATACGAACCGTCGGGCCGCCAATTGAGCTTGCGCGTGGTGACGTCGACCGCGGCGCTCGTCAGCGGCGCCATCAGGGAATCGCCGGAAGGATCGCCGAAATGGACGTCGCTCGAATCCGGATACGGATCGATGCCCGACACGGTAGCGTCATAGCGTCCAATGATCCGGCCGCTACGGCGGTCGAACTCGCGGCGGAATTCGCTGACATCGAAGCGTCCGGCCAGCCTGCGGCTGACGGCCTGGTCGATGCCGGTCAGCGCCGCCACCTTGTCGGCGAGCCGAGTCGTCGCCTCCCTGTCCGCCTGCCCCTTCATCAGGTCGGTGAGAAATTCCCCCTGCGCGTAGCGTTCGACGTCGGCGAGATCGGCGCGCGTCATCCCGCCCTTGGCCTCGCGCGCCACCGCCGCCATGCTCGGCAGGGTGTAGACGTATTGCAGCAGGCTCGAGCCGGAAAAGTCGCGGAAGTCGAGCAAGGGAGAAACCAGGATCAGCCCGCGCACGCCGACGCCCTGCTGGGTCTGCAGGTTGCGAACGATCTTCGGTCCGCGAATGCCGCCATAGCTTTCGCCGGCGACGAACTTCGGCGACAGCAGGCGGTCATGTTTTTCGAGCCAGCGCCGGATCACCAGCGCGATCGAACTGACGTCGCCGTCGACGGAAAGGAAGCGCTTGCGCACATCCTCGCCGGACGCAACGAACTGGCTGAAGCCGGTACCGACGGGATCGATGAAGACGAGATCGGTGAAGTCGAGCCAGGTCTCGGCGTTGGGCGACACTTCGGGCGTCGCCGACGAGATCGCGCCATCGCCGCCGATCGGCAGTCGCCACGGTCCGGCGGCGCCGAACTGCAGCCAGGCCGAGGACGCGCCCGGGCCGCCGTTGAACAGAAACGTCACCGGACGGGTCGCGCGATCGGTGCCGTCGAGCTGATAGGAGGTGTAGGCGATATCGGCCTGCGGCTCGCGCTTGTCGTCGAACAGGCGGATCGAGCCCGCCGTGGCGGTGAAGTTGAGCGTGCGTCCGGGCAGCGCCAGCGTCTGTCTGGTCGTGGAATCCGGCGGCAGGCGATGCGGCTCGGCCGCGGGCGCCGCCGCGCCGTTACTGCGCCCTGCTCCGCCCTTCTGTCCTGACGGAGACGGCGATGGTGTCGCGGCGGGCTGTTGCTGCGGCGACGTGGCGGGGGCGTCCTGCGCCCGCGCCGCGGCCACGCTAACCAAGGCCAGCAGTGTGACGGCCAGGCGCAAATGACGCTGTGCCGTGAATCGAAAAACCATGCCGTTTACTCCCTGTGACACGCAACCAAAGCCTCCGCCCGACAGTGCGACCGTCGACTGTGCTACACAACGGGAAGAAATCGGTGGAAATCACAATCTCGACATGCGTGAAGGAATCCCCGTAACGGTCTGGCGCGCCTCAAGGTTGTCCTCGCCAAGGGTAAGGTGATAACCATCGGTTCCGGCGGCCGGCCGGCCAGTTATTTTTGCCTGAAACATGCAACCATTCCGGCGCTGGCGCGACTAACGAACCTGCGCTCTCCAATGGGGTCTAAAATGAAATTTGCGATTGTTGTCAGCCTCGGCCTGCTGGCGCTGGTTTCTCCCGCCACGGCCCAGTCTCCGGTCGCGGTTGTCGAGGACGTTCAGGGCAAGGTGACCGGCGCCGAGTTCATGGACTACGTGACGCCCAAATCCGTCATCAAGATCGGCGAGAAAGGCGCGATCGTTCTGAGCTACATGAACTCCTGCCGGCGCGAGAAGATCAGCGGCGTCGGCACGGTGATTGTCGGCACCGAGGAGAGCACCGTCCATCTGGCCGACGTCCAGGCCGAGAGGACGAATTGCGATTCCAAGCAGGCCAACGCGACCACGCGGCAGACCAGCGGCGTCGCAGCCACCGTGCTGCGCAGCGTCGACCAGAGCAAATCCGCGTTGCCGGAGCCGCAGCTCACCCTTTACGGCGCCTCGCCGCTGGTGGAGGCCAAGGGACGTGGCAAGCTGATCCTGCAGCGCATCGACGTTCCAGGCGAACGCCAGGAGATCAGTCTGGGCGGCACCCAGCTGAAGGGAAAGTTTTTCGATTTCGCCAGCGAGAACGTTGCGCTGGCCCCCGGCGGCCTCTACAGCGCCACGTTCAAGTCCGCGAAAATCGTGTTCCGGGTCGATCCGCAAGCCAGGCCCGGCGCGACGCCGATCGTCGGCCGGCTGCTGCGGATGGAATAGGCGTGTCGGGCAAGCCATCTTGAGCACGCCATCTTGAGAAATCCATCTTGAGAATAAGGCGCACCACGCGCGACAGGCTCGTGATCGCCGCCATCGCGCTGGTCTGCGCAGCGGCTTCGGTTTCTCCGATCGCCCGGCCGATCCGCGGCCTCTCCATCGACCTCCTCACCGCGCTGCGCTGGGAGGCGTACGGCAGAAGGCACGACCCGGCCGCCTCGCCCGCGGTCGTCGTCGCGATGGACGAGGAGAGCTTGCGCACCCCGCCGTTCAAGGGGTCGCCGATGCTGACCTGGACCGGCGAGATCGGCCGCGTGCTGGCCGCCACGCTGGAAGGCGGCGCCAAGGTCGCCGGCTTCGACGTGGTGATTCCGAACTCGCTCGAGCAATCCGAGATACCGTTCGGCGACGGCATGCTGGGCGAAAAGGTCCGCGGCTTCGACCGCGACTTCCTCCGCTCCCTTGCGGGAGCATCCGCCAAGGGCAAGGTGGTGCTGGGCGAAGTTCTGGGCGGCCGCCCGATCATGCCATCACCCGGACAGCGCATCGCGGTACGCCAGCAGCAGAACATCCGGCCGCTCAACGACCATACTGACAGCGACGACGTCGTGCGGCGGCTGCCGCTGACCTTCACCCTCGACGGCGCCAAGATGCCGACCATGGCGGTCGAACTGGCGGCACGGGCGCAGGCCACCGCGCCGCAATTCGACGAGCGCGGCCGGATGACGCTGGCGGGCTACCCGGTACCGGGCCGGGTGCCGAACACGATGACACTGAATTTCGAAGGCGGCGCCGACGACATCCCGACCTTCTCGTTTGCCGATCTGCGCGCCTGCGCCGTCAAGAACGACAAGGATTATTTCCGGCGCTGGTTCGACGGCAAGGTCGTCATCTTCGGCACCGTCCTCGATATCGAGGATCGCCGCATGACGTCGAAGCGCTTTGCGACCGGCATCGAGGGCGCGCGCGTGCCGCGCTGCGCAGGTGAGAGTACGCCCGTTATCGCAGGCTCGCGGGTCTCCACGATCGCCGGTGTCTATGTCCATGCGACTGCGGTCAACAATCTGATTGCGCGCAACGCGGTGGTCGAACCGGGCCCCTTGGCGCGCCTGTCGATCGCGGCCCTGATCGCGGCGCTCGCCGCCGCTGCCGCCTGGACGTTGCGGCCGGTCGTCGCGTTCTTTTCCTGGGCGGCCATGATCGCGCTCGGCGTGGCCGGCGCCACGGTTGCCTTCAATTACGCGCTGGCACTGCCGGTCGTCGAACCGGTCCTGGCGAGCATCCTCGCCTTGGCCGCCACGATCGGCTTCCGCTTCGTCATCGCCGACAAGGACCGCCGCCTGCTGCAGAAGAGCTTTGCGCTCTATCTCGCCCCGCACGTCATCAACCGGATGCTCTCGTCCAACAAGCTGCCCGAACTTGGCGGCGAGACCCGCAACGTGACGGTGTTCTTCTCCGACATCGAAGGGTTTTCGCTGATCGCGGAAAAGATGTCGCCCGACGACCTTATGTCGCTGATGAATGAGTATCTTTCGGCGATGACCGACGTCATCGAAGACCATGGCGGATATGTCGACAAATATATCGGGGATTCGGTCGTGGCGGTGTTCGGCGCGCCGGCCGACGATCCGGACCATGCCGCCAATGCGGCACGGGCAGCGCTGGACTGTTGCACCCAACTGGCCGAGCTCAACGCGTCTTCGCCCCTCTTCCACGAGCACAAGCTGGCGCAGCGGATCGGGATCAATTCCGGCGAGGCGCTGGTCGGCAATTTCGGATCGCAGCGACGCTTCAACTACTCGGTCATGAGCGACGCCGTGAATCTGGCTTCGCGGCTGGAAGGCGCCAACAAGTTCTACGGCACGACCATCATCGCCTCCGAGACGACGGTCGCCCTTGCCGGCGGGGAATTTGCCTGGCGCGAACTCGATGCGATCAGGGTCAAGGGGCGAACCCAGGCGCTGAAAATCTACGAACTGATGGCGCTGGCCGGCGGGCTGTCGTCCGCGCAGCAGGCCTTGATCGACAACTACGCGGACGGACTTGCGCACTGGCGTGCGCGCGAATTCGCGGACGCTGCGACGGCCTTTGGCCGCTCGGCCGACGTCGACCGGCCGGCTTCGCTGTTTTGCAAGCGGGCCCGGGAATTGACCGAGAATCCGCCGGGTGACGATTGGGATCCGATCAGGACGCTGCAGGAGAAATGACGCGGGCGGGAACAATTGTCGCGCGCCACGGCGGCTATCGCAGCTCTCAGTAACCGATGCCGATCATCAGGACGAATTGCCGGCCACACCAGGCGCCGTAGCAATCCCGGCCCCACAGGGGCGCGGATGTGTATCGATCGTGCCGATAATCGCGCGACGCGGCAAAACGAACGCGTTGCGCCGTCCTGTACCTGACACTAGGCGTCACGGTCCTCGCGCTGGTGCTTCTGACTTCGCGGCCGAAGGTGGATTCAGCCGCTTGCGCCGGCGCGGTCGACAGCATCATCACGGCAGCGACTGCGGCGAACGGCAACGTCGAGCTGATGTAGCGGGCCATCGAAGAAGCCTCCCAATTCGAGCGAGGGACGCAGACTGTAGCCGGGATTAGCCCCGCACAATGTGGCAATTGTCAGAAGCCGACGCCAATGATCGCCTGGGCCCTGCCGCCACCACCACCGCCGCTCACGATACTCGGCCGCGCCACAGCCTGCTGGCGGATGCGTGGGGCTTCCGGCGCGGGCCTTGCGCGCCGCGGTTCCTCGCGATCGGGCTGACGGCTCGTCTGCTTGCGCCGCGACCGCGCGTCCTGCTCGTCCTCGTTCTTGCGCGAGGCGGTCGCCGGCGCGGCCTTGGGTTTCTCATCAGCAACGCAGGTCTCGCCCTTCAGCGTCTCGCCGCTCCTGCATTCGATCGGGCAGACGCGGGTGGTATGCTTGGCGAGTTCCGCAACCAGCTTGGTCGTCACGCTGACATTGTCGGACGGCTGACCTCCGATCGACAGATAGCGGCCAAGCGCCGCGTTGGTCGGGGCCGACAGCTTGCCGTCGGGCTTGCCGGTGAAGCAGCCGATCCGGGCCAGTTCGGCCTGCGCCGAGCGGACCAGCTCGGGCGAATTGGGCTGCTCGGCGGCGCGCTTGGCGGCCTCGGCCGTAAAACTATTCAACGTCGCCACGACAGATCCGCCAAGCCGGTCACACGTCAGGTTCCGGGCGAAGGCTTTCAGATCCTCGATGCCTGATCCCTCGCTGCCCTTGGCGGTGATCTGTTCGAGCTTGGTCTGTTCGGCCTTGCACGCGGCCTCCTTGGCGGCGGCGAGTTCGGCCTTCTTGCGCGCCTCCTCGGCTTCGCGGGCCTGCTTTTCGCTCGCAGCCTTCGCGGCGGCGGCCTCGAGTTCGGCCTTGCGCTTTTCTTCATTGGCCTTGCGCTCGGCCTCGGCCGCCTTCGCCTTCTGTTCGGCTTCGGCCGCCTTGGCCTGCCGCTCGGCGGCCGCGCGCTGCGCCGCGGCTTCCGCGGCGGCGCGATCCCGCTCGGCCTGCTCGGCGCGTTGCTTGGCTTCGGCGGCCTTGCGCTCGGCTTCCGCCGCCCTCGCCTTCTGCTCGGCTTCCGCTGCCCGGGCACGGCGCTCGTCGTCTTCCCGCTTTTTGGCCGCGGCCTGTTCAGCCCGGCGCTGTTCAGCAAGCCGCTGCGCTTCTTCCGCCGCCTTGCGCGCTGCCTCGCGCGCTTCGCGCGCCTGCTGTTCGCGCTCCTCGCGCGCCTTCTTCAAAACGTCGATGCGCTGCTGCGCGTTCACCGTCAGCGGCGAATCCGGGAAGCGGCGGATGAATCGCTGCAACGCGGCCGGATCGGTCGCGTCCTTTACCCGGTCCCACTCCAGCGACTCTCTTGTCGGCGTATCGCGACTTTGCGTCGGTGGCTGCGGCAGCGCTGCGAGATTGACGTTGGGCTGGTTGCTCAAGGCTTCGATCTGGGCACGTGCCAGATCGGCATAGAACCCGGTGGGGTGCGTGCCCAGAAACACCTCCCAGGCACGCTTCGAGCCGATCTGCTGGACCAGTTCGTAATCCGCCTTGACGTCGGTGGCCGACGCTTCGCGCACGACCGCCGGCGCCGGCACCAGCGCGATATTGCCGCCGCCGAGCGAACCATAGACGAACGGCTCCTGCCGGCTCGCGGTCACGCGCAAGACCTCGTCCCTGACCCGACCGAAGGCTAGACGGACGTCGAGACCGGGGACGGTCAGGTTTTTCAGAACCGCCGTCGTGAACGGGCTGTGCAGGCCATCGCCGTCGTCGGCCGTCGAGCCGGCCTTCGCCGCATAGGCAATCAACGTATCGGTGCTGGTTGGCTCGACCTTGCCGAGGCCCGCCACCACCGCGCGGCTGGCCGTCTTCCGCTCGCGGCGCATCACCCGGACGAAGGGATTGTCGCGGCAGGCGTCGAGCACGATCAGCCGCAGGCGCTTGGCGCCATCGGCCGAGGAAACCAGCCGCTCCAGCGGGATCGCCTCGTCTTCCGCGTCGCGGTCGCTGGCCAGCCGCGCATCGACCGGAATGAGGTAGTTGACCCCGCTGATCTCGAGACCATGGCCGGCGTAGTAGACGACGGCAATATCGGCCTGGTCGGCGGTGGTTTCGAATTTGCGGATCGCCCGCTTGAATTCGAGATTGCCGACATTGAGCTGGACATCGACGGTGTCGAAGCCGGCATCGCGAAACATCTTCGCGACCGCGGTCGCATCCCGCGACGGATTGGCCAGTTGCGGAACGGTCTGGTAGGTGGAATTTCCGACGATCAGCGCCACCCGCTTCTCGGCCCGGGCGGCATCGGCAGCAAGCATCATCGGGAGGAAAATTCCTCCGATGGCCGCCACCAATGAGACAAGGCGCTTGAGCATTGGCATTCCGCCGCGGGCTGATGGTCCGGCCGCACATTTCCGTTTCGGGCAATCTCCGGGCGGAACGGCGGCATTCCCGAAATTTGCCGACGTCCAAAGCAATATCGTCTTGGTGGCCGCCGATCAATCCAGATGCCGGTGAACGGGCACAGGACTGGGTAGCCATCAAATCACATTCAACCAGCTGCCGACCATATGCCCCGGCGGGCGAAAATCGCAGCGTGACCTACCTCACTAGCTGAAAAAAGCACGGATCGGGCACCTTACGAAGATACCCCTTCCGACCCACCTCGCCCCCGCAAAATGTTGCTCGAATGGTACAGGAACCGAGATTCACTTCGTTAACGGGGCCTTAAGCCAGCACGACGCTTTCGGGTTGGCCGCCGTTCATCTAGTTTTTTCCGAGACATTTTTTTGTTTTTCGATTCTTTGTTTGGGGACGAGGAATGAGCGTCTTTTTGAAGTCAGTTCACCGCTCCGGCTTGGTCGCCTGCGCCGGTCTTGTGGGCTTGGTGCTGGCATCGCCCGCTGCCATGGCCCAGACCACGACGTTCCAGAACTGCACCACCACGCAGGTCGCGACCCCGACCTTTATCAACAACATCGGCACCCTTGCGATCCCCGCCAGTGCCGCCAGCGCTGCCATTTCGGCGGCTATCGGCAACGTCAGCACCGCCTTCCTCACGCAGCAAGGCAGCGCGTTCGTGTCAGCGCCTGCAGATCCCGCACCCGATCAGCCGGGCGGCGGCGTGTGGGCGCGCGGCGTCGGCGGCCAGGCCAACCTCAGTTCGACGTCGAATTCCGTCGGCATTTCGACCCAGGGCGGCGCCGTCATCAATACCGCGACGACCAATTGTAACAACCAGCAGCGCCAGACCTTCGCCGGCGCGCAGGTCGGCGCCGACATTGCCCGCCTCAACTACGCCGGCTGGAATCTCCATCTCGGAACGACGGCCGGCTATCTCGGCTCGAGGACCACCGACAACGCTGGCTTCGGCAACGATTTCGAAGTCCCCTTCTGGGGTACCTACTTCGTCGCCACCAAGGGACGCTTCTTCGCCGACGTGATGGTTCGTCAGGAGTTCTACAATATCAACCTGAACAACCCGGGCCTTGCCTTCGCCAACCAGCCGGTCGGGGCACACGGCTGGTCGATCTCGGCATCGACGGGCTACAATTTCGACCTGGGCCAGGGCTGGTTCGTCGAACCGTCGGCAGGCTTCATCTATTCGAAGACCTCGGTCGACGCTTTCACCGCGCCCGGCGTGTCCGGCCCCAACTTCACCGGCATCACCGGCGTCATTCAGACCGGAGACGTGACGAGCCAGATCGGCCGCGCGTCGGTGCGCGTCGGCAAGGCCATCGCGACGCCGAACGTCGTCTGGCAGCCGTTTGCTTCGGCCAGCGTCTTCCACGAGTTTGCCGGCGATGTCAGGTCGCAATACACATCCATCAACGGCGAAGTTCTCGGCAGTGCCTTTACGTACAGCCAGGCAACCACGACCTCCCGCGTCGGCACCTATGGCCAGTACTCGCTCGGCCTCGCAGGGCAGATCGTGAACACGGGCTGGCTCGGCTTCGTGCGTGTCGATTATCGTAACGGCAACAACATCGACGGCTGGACCGGCAATGCCGGCATTCGCTACCAGTTCACGCCCGAAACCATCGCGGCCGTCCTGCCGACCAAGGCCCCCAAGTCGCCGATCCCGGTGATCGGGGTGACGAACTGGACCGGCTTCTACGCCGGCGGTTTCTTCGGCGCAGCCGGCGGCGGCACCGACATTGAATTCCCGGGCTCGCCCCAGGCGAACAACAGCCCCTGGGTGTTCGGGCCGATCGGCGGCATCCAGTTGGGCTACAATTACCAGTTCCCCAACAACTGGGTCCTCGGCTTCGAAGGCGACATCGGCGCCGCCAACGTCCACGGCGGGCGCAGCTCCGGCGCACAATTTGCCGGTCCCGGCATCACCACGGCCTACTTCGGCCTGCAGGACAAAACCAACTGGATGGCGACGGCGACCGCCCGTGTCGGCTATGCCTGGGGCCGCACGCTCCTTTACGGCAAGGGTGGTGCAGCGTTCGAAGACAGCCGTGTCAGCGCGACCTGCTTCAATCCGCAGGGTGGCCAGCCGGGTGTCAACAACGTTTGCACCAACCAGGCAGGCGTCGTGTTTGCGAACGGGGCGGGCTTCGGCACTTCGAGCACCCGCGTCGGCTGGACCATCGGCTACGGCGCCGAATTCGACCTCGGCAGGAACTGGTCGGCCAAGGCCGAGTACGACTATCTCTCGTTCGGCCAGCACACGGCGCTGGCGTCCGACGGCACCACGACGATCACCGACCGATCCGACATCAGCCAGGTCAAGGTCGGTTTGAACTACCGCTTTGCGCCCGTCACGGCGGTTGTCGCCAGGTATTGATATCGGAACGGCCGCCAGGGCCTGGACGGATTTGGGGCGGAATTGGGCGATCGCATCCGGCGGTCGCCCAATTTCGTTTGCCATGCGCGCGGGAAGTCTGGGCGGGCCATCTCGACAAGGCCTGCCAAGGTGTATAGACGGGCGCGGCGCAATCCGGCGTCAGCATGAGTTCGTTGTCCGATGACCAGCCCCCAGCGATATGACCGGATCGCCTTTGTCGCGAGCGCGAGCGCCGAGGCGCAAAGCGCATTGGCGCAGCTCACCAAGCTCTATGGCAACCACGAGGCCGACGAGGCCGACGTGGTGGTGGCGCTCGGCGGCGACGGATTGATGCTGCAGACTCTGCACCGGCACATGCGCTCGGGCAAGCCGATCTACGGCATGCACCGCGGCACCGTCGGCTTCCTGATGAACGAGTTCACCACGCACGACCTGCACACGCGGCTGTCGGCGGCGCGGGAGTCCCTGATCAACCCGCTTTTGATGCGCGCCACCGACATCCATGGCGCCGTACACCTGCATCACGCCATCAACGAAGTCGCGCTGTTTCGCCAGACCAACCAGGCGGCGCATCTGCGCATTCTGATCGACGAGCACGAGCGCATGCCGGAACTGATCGCCGACGGCATTCTGGTGGCGACGCCGGCCGGCTCGACCGCCTATAACCTCTCGGCGCAGGGACCGATCCTGCCGATCAACGCGGCGCTGCTGGCGCTTACTCCGATCAGCCCGTTTCGCCCGCGGCGCTGGCGTGGCGCCCTGCTCCCCAACACCGCCTTCGTGGTGATCGAGGTGCTCGACAGCGAGAAGCGTCCCGTCGCCGCCGCGGCCGACCATGACGACGTGCGCGACGTGCAGCGCGTCGAGGTGCTGTCCGACAAGACGATCTCGATGCGGATGCTGTTCGATCCCGGCCACAGCCTGGAAGAACGCATCCTGCGCGAGCAGTTCGGCTATTAATTTCGCCGCGCAGACGCGCTCCGCGGCCCGGTTTGCAACCCTTCATTAACTGCCGCCGCGATACGGTTAACGCCGGGTATACCCGTCCTGGCGGACCGAATCATGTATCGTATCGACTTCAACAAGCTGCGGTTCCTCATCTGCGACGACAATCCGCATATGCGCCGCATCCTGCGCACGCTGTTGCATTCGTTCGGCGCGCGCGAGGCCTATGAAGCCGAGGATGGCGCCACCGCGCTGGAAATGTACCATCACTACGTGCCCGACATCGTCATCACCGACTGGGCGATGCCGATCTTTGACGGCCTCGAACTGGCGCAGATGATCCGGCAGCCGGAATCGAAGGGCAATCCCTACGCGCCGATCATCATGCTGACCGGACATTCGGAGAAGCGCCGCGTCACGGTCGCACGCGATGCCGGCGTCACCGAGTTCCTGGCGAAACCGATCTCGGCCAAGGGACTCTACCAGCGCATCCTCAACGTCGTCGCCAATCCGCGGCCCTTCATCAAGACCAAGACCTATTTCGGCCCCGACCGCCGGCGCAACACCAACAACGCCTATATCGGACCCGAACGCCGCGTCGGCGGCGAGATGGAAGTCCTGCAACAGCCGTCGCTGCTCGACAAGGCACGGACCAACGTTTAGCGCCGGCCTGGAGAAATCATCATGGCGAAAGAAAAGCCCGGGCCACTGCAGATCAAGTCGTTTGCCGATCATCACGTCATCACGCAGCCCAACCCGCTGCGCAAGGTGCTGATGCGCGTCCCCGAATCCGATCTAGACGATCCCGTTGCGCGTGCGGAGAAGGCGCTGGCTGATCTCTCCGGCGAGTTCAAGAACTGGATGACCATCGAGGCCGACCGGCTCTCGGCGGCCCATGCGGCCGTTCTCAGCGAAGGCTTCACCAGCGAAACCCGCGAAGAGCTGTTTCGCGCCGCCCATGACATCAAGGGCGATGCCGCGACCTTCGGCTTCCCTTCCGCCGGTGCGGCCGCCGAAAGCCTGTGCCGTATCATCGAACACGCGCCCGACCTCGACCAAGTTCCTCAGGAACTGATCGCCCATCACATCAATGCCATCCAGGCGATCGTGCGCGAACGCACCAAGCTCGACACCGCGGTGATGGCGAGCGCCCTGAGCAAGCAGTTGCGCGGTGTCGCCGACGAATTCCTGGTCAAGGTCAACCGCGACCGGCCCGAGCATCTCGAAGCCATCCTGGCGCCGAGCATCGTGCCCGCGGAATAAGCGTAGCCGTCTCCACGCGTCGTCCCGGCGAACGCCTGGCGAACGCCGGGACTCATGCGCCGCGGCCTATCCTCTTGAGCAAATAATGTAGGGTGGGCAAAGCGCCGCGTGCCCACCATCACGACCGCGCACTGCATGGTGGGCACGCTTCGCTTTGCCCACCCTACAAAATCAGAACTTATGCCGCGATCAGATCGCGCACCGGCGGGACGAACGCCTCGTCGGCGACCAGTTCCTCGCAGAATGCGCGGGCTTCGTCGCGCGCGGATTCGGTTGCGAAGCGTCGCAACAGGATCAGGAGCGGCTCGGCCGCCTGGCGATCGGTCGCGCAATGCGTCAGCACGCGTTCGACCATGCGCCGGCGCAGGCTTGCAGCACCTCCGAGCGTATCGACAAAGCCGGCCTCCTGGCTGACCTCGAGCGCGACACGGAAGGCGCCGAAGGTCGACTCCGGGAAACCTGCACGGATCAGGAGCGCCTGCACGCTGGCGCCGCCGCGATCGTGCAGCAGCGCCGTGACGCGGGCGAGCGGCAGGTCCGCGAGTTCGGCGAGCGATGACTCGAACAGGTCGAGATTGCCCGACAGCAGCGCGCGCAGGATCAGGCCCGCGGTCAGCTGTCCGGTGGCGCGCAAATGCTGCACCAGGCCCTGCATGTCGTCGCCGCGGGAGAACGCCGCGATATTCACGGCCGAGCGCTCGCGCGCCTCATCGGCAAGCCGGCCTGCCCGGTCGGCGCTCAGCCAGTTTCGCGCTACCGCGAATTGCGTCAGCGTATCGGCAAGTTTTGCGACCAGCGCCGCGCGCGTGGCGGCCGGCAACCCTTCCAGAACCAGCAACGCTTCACGGATCGCAGCAAGATGGCCGTGACGTTCTACGATGCGATCCCATGAAAACGGCGCCAGTTCGGCGTGGGCATTTTCGATCAGTTCGAGCGCTGCGGCGGCCGAGCCGACTTCGGCAATGGCGGCGGAGACCGACGGCGGCAGATTGATGCGGCGGGCAATGGCGCACTGGACGTCGCTGGTGCCGGTCGCCACGATGTCGACGAGGTCGGCATCGATCAGGAGCGGCGAATGTTCGAGAACCGGCAGCGCGATCGAGGGCTGGTCGAGCGAGAGCGCCTGCACGATCGCCGCCGGCGCTTCCGCGCTGCGCGCGAACACTTCCGCCATGGCCTGGCGAACCAGCGGCGAAGGATCGTCGAGCAGCATCAGCAGCGCGCCTTCGGCAGCGGTGCGATCCTCCTCGGTGAGATCCGAGATCAACCAGGCCCGCGCCAATGCCCGGGTCGCTTCTGCCCGCTCGCCTGCCGGAGCGGTACGAATCCAACTTATGAACTGCCGAACGATCATGGTCTGGCTTACGCAACGTTTGAAGACACCGTGACGCGGTGCCACTGTCATACAAAATAAACCATGACGCTTAACAAAGGGTTCACCATAAACGGCTGGTTTGATTGACGTTTTGTTAAGGGTGCGGAGATCGGTGTTGCGCGCGACGGGCAGAGCCGTTCGGAGGCTTAGCCGCTGAACGTGCCGAAACGGTCGCTGAACAGATCAAGGCGGCCGGGCGCGCGGACTTCCGGCGTGGTCGAGCCGATCGAAGTCACTGACGCCACCGACGTCGTCGGCGCAACCGGGTTTGCTGGCGCAACCGGGTTAGCTGGCGCAACCGAAGTCAGCGACGAACCCCTGCCCCACAATTCCTGAATCGCGGGCGAGATCGGCTCCCTGCGTTCGCCGGCCTGAAACAGCGAGCGGAAGGTCGGCTCGAACTGCGCTGAAGCCGATTGCGACGTCGTCGCCACCGGCGTCACCGCGCGCTGCTCCGGGAAGCTCGAAAGATAGGCCGCGTTGTCGATCGCCGTCGTCGCCGGTGCGGCGCCCGCAACCGTGACGCGCCGCGCCAGATCGCCGCCTGCGGCCGCCATCACGGTGCGCGTCACCGGCGAATTGGCGGCGCTTTCGTAGCGCGCATTCAGCACTGAATAAACCTGGGAAACGCTGCGCGGCTGGCCTGCGCGATCGTAGAAGATCGACTGGTTGGCCGCCGCGGCCTGCGGAAACATCCGCACCGCGGACGCGTTCGGATTGTCTTCGGCGTTCTGGATCAGCTTGCCGGCGCCGCCGACGCCCATGAAATGCGCCATGTACAATTCGGCGTCGGTCGGGCGGCGGCCGATCTTGCCGGTCAGCTTGAAACTGTTCGATTGCGTCAGCACCGCCGCCATCGACGATGCGGCATCCGGATCGTCGCGCAGCCGCATGATCGCGGCGCGTGCCGTGGGATCGCTGACCGAGTAGCTGCCGGAAGGATCCCTGGTGATGGCGTCGGCATATTTGCCGTAGCCGAGATGGGCGCCGGCCTCCTTCACCGTGCCGAGCCAGGTCTGGTCGATGAACTGAAACAGCCCGCGCGCCGACGACGTCGTTGCCGCCGCCTTCGGGTTGAAGTTGGATTCCATCTTGGCGGTGGCGAGCAGGTATTCGAAGCTGGCGCCGGTGGTGGACGCGGCCTGCCGGATCGAGCCCGCGATCTTCATCCGCGAGGGATCGACACCTGCCGTGGCGTTCGTTGCGTCGACCGACATGTCTCTGGTGCCCCGCTCCTCGCGAAACGACCGCGCGGCCTCTCAAGGTGCTGACTATCAGCACCTGCATGCGGCCGAGACTGCCGCGATCATGGTTAATGCGGGGTTAAGGGTTCTGCCGCGTCATTCCGGGGCGCGCGCATGCGCGAACCCGGAATTTCGAGATTCCGGGTTCAGCCCTGCGGGCTGCCCCGGAATGACGGAGTCATTTGCGGTAAACGCTCGCCGGATCGAACTGCCGCTCCGCATCCACGAACGACAGCCGCGCGCCGCCATCGGCCGCATCGACCTTGCGGTAGAAGCAGGAACGCCGGCCGGTGTGGCAGGCGGCCCCCACTTGCTCGACCCGGATCCAGACCGCGTCCTGGTCGCAATCCATGCGCATCTCGACCACGCGCTGGGTCTGACCCGACGTCTCACCCTTTCGCCATAACGCGTTGCGCGACCGGCTGAAGTACCAGGCATCGCCGCTTGCAATCGTCCTGCGCAGTGCCTCGTCGTTCATGTGCGCGACCATCAGCACGTCGCCGGTGGCGGCGTCGGTCGCCACGCACGTCACGAGCCCGGACGCGTCGAACTTGGGCTGGAAATCCAGCCCTTCTTCGCGGTGGTGGTCATGCTTTGAAACGGACATTCAAGGAGGCCGCGAGGTTACCGGCTCAGCCCTCGCACCAGGGACAGGAAACGCTGCTGCTCCGCCGGGTTGTCGCGGAACATGCCGGTGAAGCGGCTGGTGAACGTCGTTGCGCCATGCTTGGCGACGCCACGCACCGACATGCAGGTATGCTCCGCCTCGATCAGGATCGCAACGCCGCGCGGCTTGAGCACCTCGTCGATGGCGGCTGCGATCTGCGCGGTGAGATGTTCCTGGGTCTGCAGGCGCCGGGCAAAGATGTCGGTGAGCCGCGCCAGCTTCGACAGTCCCACCACCCGCTCGACCGGCGTATAGGCGATGTGGGCCCTGCCGTAGAACGGCATCATGTGGTGCTCGCACTGCGAGGTGAATTCGATGTCGCGGATCAGCACGAAATCGTCGTAGCCGGCGGTCTCGCCGAAGGTCCGGTCGAGCACCTCGGCCGGGCACTGGTGGTAGCCCTGATACAGTTCGTCGAACGCCTCGACCACCCGGCGGGGGGTATCCATCAGGCCCTCGCGATCAGGGTTCTCGCCGATATAGCTCAGCAGGGTGTGCACAGCCGCCTCGGCCTCGGCGCGCGACGGGCGCGGCAGGTCGGCACGGACGGCAGCTGCCAGGAATTCGGCAGGATCCAGTTCGGCCGGGCGGGTTTCCGGCACCACATCGGGCGATTTGACGTCGGAAGGCTTGGAGTCAGAAGACTTGCCGGTCCGGAGGGTTTTGATCAATGCGTCCATGTCTTCTCCGTTCGACCGGTCCGAAAGACCGGAGTGTCACCGGGCAGACGGGGGCGAATTTACCGCCGGACGCCTGAATCCCATTACAAGTACGATAAAAGCCGAACTGGTTTCCATTCCGGCCCCGGGAAATCAGCCGGGCTGTTTTTCCGCCGTTCCTGTTCATATATAGGACGATGAAACCCAGCCGCCAAGGGCGCTCGCACCGCCGAGCCCGGGACCCTGCTCTATGCTGAACGACATTTACAACAAGCGGATCATCGAATTGGCGGGGAATATCCCCCGCCTTGGCCGCCTCCCCGACCCCCATGCCAGCGCCACCGCCCACTCCAAACTGTGCGGTTCCACGGTCAAGATCGACCTCAAGATGGACGGCCCCGTCGTCAGCGACTTCGCCCACGACGTGAAGGCCTGCGCGCTGGGCCAGGCCTCCTCCTCGATCATGGCGAGCCACGTGGTCGGCTCGACCGCGGGGGAGCTGCGCGAACTGCGCGAGACCATGCGCAAAATGCTGAAGGAAAACGGCACCCCGCCGCAAGGCAAATGGGCCGACCTCGCGCTGCTCGAACCGGTGCGGGACTACAAGGCGCGTCACGCCTCGACCATGCTGACCTTCGATGCCGTGGTCGATGCCATCGGCCAGATCGAAGCCAGGGCCAAGCAGCCGGCGTAGGGCGTAGGCCTTCCTCGTCATTCCGGGGCGCGCAAAGCGCGAACCCGGAATGACGACTTCAATTCCGGAATGACGGCTTCGGTTGAAGCTTCACTTCTGCGGCTGCGCCGGCGCGGTCGCGGCACCGCCGGTCGGGGCCGTGGCCTCGGCGGTCTTGGTCGATTTGCCTGGTTGGGCCTGCGCCTCGCCCTCGACGGCGGAACTGACGAAACGGTCCTGCACGGGCTTGGACGGCTTCGCGTCGGCCATCGGCACGCCTGCATTGTCATGCGGGAACACATCGGCGGCCGAGTCTGTGGTGACGAGATTCGCCAGCCGCAATTCGGCGCGCGACATCCGGTGCAGATCTTCCCACGGCGGCACGCTGAGCGCGAGCGACAGCAGATCGCCGGTGCCGCCCATGTCGAAGGTGTATTTGGCAAGGCGGCCGATGTCGCGCTCCACGATCATCAGATCCTGGGCGGTGTAGGTCGCGGCCTTGGCATCGTCGGCACGATCGCCCATCCAGATCTGATGGACGCGGACATGCGCCGTGGGCGGCACGTACCGGGTCTTGCCGGCAAGCAGCAGGAACGCGCACATCGATTCGCAATAGGCCTCCGGCACAACCCGCGCGCGTTCGCCCTGCTTCCGCACGGTGGCGCCGACGGTGGTCAGGGCGCCGAGACTGCGGAAGCGCCGGCCAAGCGCAATAGCGTCATTCACAGAACCGCCGCTCGAATCCAGCACGATGGTTGCGCCGCCGAGTTGGCGATCCCTGGCGAAATCGTCGAACGCCTTGGGGCTATCCGCCGTGACGATGCCGACCGCCGAGACCCAGCCCTTGCAATCCGGCTGGCAGCCAACCCAAGTGAACTGCATCGGCTGCTTGCGTTCCTCGAGGGTGCCGCCGGCATAGGCCGAATTGCCGAGCGTCGTGATCGCGCCGGGCAGTGCGAGACACAGGGCGGTGGCGCCGAGGAGCGCCCAGCCGCGAAATTTCAGCGACGTCAGAAGCCTCAATTTGGTTCCTTCCCCCAAGCCCCATAAACGAGCAACGGCAATGGCCCCACTTCAACGCGACATGATTCTGTCATTCCGGCGTTATCAAAACGGTACCTGCACAGTTGTGCGTCGTCCATAATACGTTTGCTGCACCGCCATCCGAAACGTGCGATTATTCGTGAAGTGTGGCGTAAATATCTGCGCCCTTGAGTTCCGTGCCGAGGAACCCCGCAAAATTACGTACGTGATTGCAGCACCTTGCCCATGTTCCGCTCATCGCACCATTCATCACCGCACTCTCCGCACTGTCCGGATTGCGCGACCGCAGTGCGGCGAATGCCGCGCAATTTCGGTCGCGCGCTGATCTGGATCTACCGGCACACGCTGTCGCTGCTCGTCGGCTACAACTGCAGGCACCTGCCGACATGCTCGGTCTATGGCGACGAAGCGATCGAGCGCTTCGGCCTGTGGGGCGGCGGCTGGATGACGCTGGCGCGGATCCTGCGCTGCCATCCCTTCGGCACGTCGGGGATCGACAACGTTCCCCTGACGAGGCCGCCGGGCGCGCGCTGGTATCTGCCGTGGCGCTACGGCCGCTGGCGCGGCGTCAACGGACCATGACGGCAAACGCGAAGCGTCAGCGCCAGAAGAAGGGAAATGGGCCGCCGCCTCTGGGCTGGGGACCTCCGCCGACATCCGCCGGCGGCCGCGGTCGTCGCGGACGCGGCGGCGCCGATGACCTTGGTGGCGGCGTATCGGCCGACGGCGTCGCGTCGGAACTGGCCGTGCCGTCGTCAGGCAACCTCACCGACAGCAGCAGGTTCGATTCAGGCGTCCGCCAGCGATAGCCGATGCCGAAGTCCATCGGCTGCGCGCGCCGGAACAGCGCGGCGTAGGATTCCTGATAGCGGCCGGGGAATTCATCGATCGGCCCGAGATAGCGGCCGAACGGGAAGAAGCGCCATTTCTTCGAACCGTAGTAAGCCAGCGGAATCCCGGAATCATCCTGGATGATGGTAGCGCTGTTGACGAGCAGGAAGTCGCGCACGGTGGTGAAGTTGACGGAGTGCAGCAGATACGACGCGCTCTTGATCAGGCTGTTGCCGGGCGCAAGCGTCACGCAGAATTTCAGGAAACCGCTCGCCTTCACGCCGGAATTGGAAAGATCGGTCGAGAAATAGTAAAGCGTTCTTTCCTGGCCGTCGGTGCCGGCAAAGATGATGCGGGCGCCGCGCGCCGCGTTCGGCCCGGGATTTTCGCCGGCGAGATACATCGCGCCGTTGCTGTCCAGCGCAACCGGATCGACGCTCCTGATGGTCTTGCCCGAACGCGCCAGGAATACGTAGAGGATCGGCAAGGTGCCGCTGATCTGGCCCTCGCGCAGGTCGACCTTCATCTCCTTGGTGATGAAGAAGCTGAAGCTCAGGATCGAACCCAGCGAACGCTCGACATTGTAGAGCGCCGACGCAATGCCGCCGCGCGGCAATCGCGTCAGGTCCGGAACCGATCCCACGGGCTCCAGCGCGCTCAGCACATAGGTCGTGGCCTTCGAATAGAAAACGTCGGCATAGAGAAAATCCGGGCCTGAGAACATGTAGAACATGGTCGGCCGCGGGGCAGCGAGATTGGTGTCGGCCCACATTCGGATCTTCGAGAGCTGGCGCTGCTCAAGTTGCGCAAACGCGCCGTCGAAAAATTTCGCGTGGCGCTGCCATGCCGGATCCGTCGTCAGCGGTGTCAGCGGCGAGCCGGCGGACGGCATCATGCCGGCGAGAAACCTTGCGGTATCGTCCACGGTCGCGGTATCGGCGCGACCGGGAAGCATGGCCGCGAACAGCATGATGGCAGCAAGTGCCGCAATGCGCAGATGATGCAGCGTATTCATTCGCCACCCGCCGGTGCGGCCACGGGGCCGTCGCCTGCCCGCCCGCGAAAGACGGCGTAAATGACCAGGCCGGAAATCATGATCAGGATGCCGAGCGCCGACTGCAGCGGCCGTTCCGTCAACAGGTAGTACATCATGAAGCCGGTCACGAGCAGGAAAATCACGGGCGTCACCGGATAGCCCCAGGCGCGGTAGGGTCGCGGCAAATCGGGGCGCATGATGCGCAGCTTGATCACGCCGAGCACGGTGAAGAACGAGCAGAACAACAGCGCGAATTGGATGAAATCCAGCACGGCCTCGAAGCTGCGGGTGAACAGCAACAGGCTCGCCACCGTGAGCTGAAACAGGATGGCGTAGGACGGCGCGCCGCTGGCCGAGCGGGTCGCGAACGGCCGCAGCACCGGGATGTCCTCGCCCATCGTCATCATCACGCGCGGTCCGATCCACATCATGGCGCTGATCGAGGAGATCAGCCCGAAACAGATCATGGCGCCGACGATGCGGCCGCCGAACTCGCCGAAGATGTAGCTGCCGGAAATCCGGGCGACGTCGATCTGGCCGGCAAGCTTGTCGATCGGCGCGGTGTACAGAAACACGGCGTTGAGCGCGACATACAGCACCAGCACGGCCAGCGTTCCGAAGAACATCGCGCGCGGCACGTTGCGCTCGGGCGACCTCACCTCGCCGATGATATAGGTCGCCGCGTTCCAGCCAGAGAACGAATACATCACGAACACGAGGCTGATCGCGAACGGCGCGCTGACGATATGCGCGAAGTCGGCAGAAGACGGCGCGAACGACACCGGCTGCGGCGTGGCGATGACAAATCCGCTGACGAGGAAGGCAAGGATCAGCAGGACCTTCAGGATGGTCGCGACCAGTTGGAACGTCGAGGAATGCTTGACGCCGGTCAGCATCACCAGCGACACCAGCCACACCACGCCTAGCGCGAGCGCGAGCGGCGGAGCATCCGGCAGCACCGACTTGCCGTACTCGCCGAACGCCATCGCCGCCAGCGCCACGGGCGCCGCGAAGCCGACAGTCGCCGAGACCCAGCCCGCCACGAAACCAAAGGCCGGGTGATAGGCCCGGCCGAGAAAATTGTACTCGCCGCTCGAGCGCGGAAACATCGCGCCGAGTTCGCCGTAGGAAAACACCCCGCACAGCGCGACGATGCCGCCGACGGTCCACAGCAACAGGATGGAAAAGCCCGACGGGATGTCCTTCACCTGGAAGCCGAGGCTGGTGAAGACGCCGACACCGATCATGTCGGCCACGACGATCGCAACTGCAACGAGAACCGAGACGGAGCTGTTGGGGCCGGCCAGCGCTCCGGGCCGGGCGACGCTACCCGTTTCTGATGCCGCCATGACGGACCGTACCTTCAGCGCCCAACGCCCGGGGGCACATCGTGCAGGTTGACAGCAATCAATTCAAGCAATGTTAACAAGGGTTTAAATCGAGCGCGAAATCGGTTCCATGATACCGTCCGCAACGCTCGATTGCGAAAACATCGTGACGGTCCCACATTCGCGACACGATTTCATGGTCTCCTCAGCGCTTCCGGATGGGGAGTTTTTCCGGAAGTTTAACGCCGCCCGTACGGGTGCGCGCGTACGCTGATCCACGGTGGATCTTGGGTGGATTCTTGGGGCGATGGGTGGATGGTCGGAGCCAATCCGAAATTCCAGACAGATGATTGCGTGAGGCAGCCGTCTTCCCCGGCGACGCCGCGTCGTGCCCGCCGCCTTCGATGGCACTGGGTCGCGATGGCCGCACTGCTCGTGCCGCTATCCATCGCGATCGTCCAATACGACAAGTCGCCCGGCGCCGCAGCGCTGGCAGCGAACACTGAAGGCGCTCACGCCATGAGCGGGAAGGCGCAGGTAGCGGCCGATACATTCGAGGACCGTTTCCCGCAGCCGAAATTCGCCGATCGCTTCCCGACCGCCAACGAAAGCCTGCTCCAGATGTCGCGCGAGGTCGCACTTGCGCCTCAGCAGCGCACGGGGCGCACCGACCCCGTGCGGGTCGCGTCGCTGACGCCAACGTTGAACCTGCCCGCTCCCACCGAGCGCGAGGAGCTGACCACGCTAATCAGCATGAAATCATCGGCCTTCCCCTATTTCGGCAACAACCCCCGCTCCGAAGCGCCGTTCCTCAACATCTCCAAGGGCGACCGCAAGGGGCGTCGCAGCAACAACGGCCGGGTCTACTGGCAGGACGAGACCTACAACGACAGCCGCGTGCTGGTGCACGTCCCCGAGACGTTCGACGTCCGCAAGCCGGGCGTGATCGTGGTGTTCTTCCACGGCAACGGGGCGACGCTGGAACGCGATGTTCGCGACCGGCAACTGGTGCCGCAGCAGATTTCGGATTCCGGCGTCAACGCCGTGCTGCTGGCGCCCCAGCTCGCGGTGAACGCCGCCGATTCCAGCGCGGGCAAGTTCTGGCAGCCGGGCGGCTTCAAGCGCTTCATCGATGAGTCGGCCGGCCACCTCGCCCGCCTCTACGGCGATCCGAAATCGGCCCAGGCGTTCGCCAACCTGCCGATCGTGATCGTCGGCTACAGCGGCGGCTTCGTGCCGACCGCCTGGAGCCTCGAGGTCGGCGGCATCCCGAACCGCGTCCGCGGCGTGTTCCTGCTCGACGCCGTCTACGGCGAACTGGACAAGTTCGCGTCGTGGATCGAGAAAAACCGTACCGGCTTCTTCGTCAGCTCGTACACCCGCTACACCAAGCGGCGAGACCTGGAACTGATGCAGATGCTGCGCGACAAGGGCATTGCAGTCAGCGAAAGCATGGACGGACCATTGCGGCCCGGCAGCGTGGTGTTCGTGCAAACCCGCGACGGCATCACCCATCGCAACTACGTGACGCAGGCCTGGACCGAACATCCGGTCAAGGAAGTGCTGGTCAAGATGGCGGCAACGCCCGCGCTGACCAGGGTTGCCAGCGCGCCGTGGGCAACGAACCGATAGGCCGATTGCGCTACTTCGGCCTGGTCAGGATCACCGTCACGAGCGCCAGCGCGATAAACGCCACCGAGACGTGGCCTGAGGCCTAGATGAGATCCCGCGCGTACAGGAAGCCGCCGATCGCCGAGCCGACGGCCTGCCCGATATAGAGCACCGACGTGTTGAGCGACACCGAGGCGGACGCGAGCGAGGGCGCCGTGCCGACCAGCCGCACCTGCTGCATCGAATTGGTGGAAGCAAAGCCCAGCCCCCGGATCGCGACGGATATCGCCATCAGCGGATAGATGCCGGCGCTGACGCCCAGCCGGTCACCCCGGTCAGCATCAACGCCGTGAACAGCACCGAAGTCTTCCACGCGCCCCAGGAATCGACGAAGAGCCGGTAACGAGGTTGCCGAGCATCAATGCAGTGGGGGCGAAGCGGCGCTCGACATGAGCGGCAAACGTCACATGTTTCATGCAGATGCATGTAGACTGCAGCGCCACCAAAGGAAAGCGCGCGCTGCCCGACCATCTGTCATCGCTACCATGAGATTTGTTGATTTGACGCCGCCGAGCGGCCTCCGCACGTCCCCGACCGACAAATTGCCCGATTGCAGGAGCCGAATCCCCTGCTATACCGCTGTTCCCGCTTACCTGCGCTCGTTCGCAGGAGTGAGCTTACGGAGACGCCAATGCCTGACAGCAATGCACCCGCATCGGGATTCCAATTTGGCCTTGCGAATTTGAAACCGGCCGAACCCGTGCAAAAAATCACCCTCACCTTCCCCGATGGCGCCAAGCGCGAATATCCCAAGGACACCACGGGCTTCGATATCGCCAAGGGTATCTCGCCGTCGCTCGCCAAGCGCACCGTGGCGATGGCGCTGGACGGCGTGGTGGCCGACCTCAACGATCCGATTTCGCAGGACGCGAAGATCGAGCTGATCAACCGCGACGATCCGCGCGCGCTGGAACTGATCCGCCACGATTGCGCGCATGTGCTGGCCGAGGCCGTGCAGTCGCTGTGGCCGGGCACGCAGGTGACGATCGGGCCCGTGATCGAGAACGGCTTCTACTACGACTTCTTCCGCAACGAGCCGTTCACGCCGGAAGACTTTGCCGCGATCGAAAAGAAGATGCGCGAGATCATCGCGCGCGACAAGCCCTTCACCAAGGAAGTCTGGGATCGCGAGAAGACCAAGCAGGTGTTCCGCGACAAGGGCGAGGCGTTCAAGGTCGAACTGGTCGACGCCATTCCCGGCGACGAGCCGATCAAGATCTATTTCCAGGGCGACTGGTTCGATCTCTGCCGCGGCCCGCATATGAGTTCGACCGGCAAGGTCGGCAACGCCTTCAAGCTGATGAAGGTGGCGGGCGCCTATTGGCGCGGCGACAGCAACAATCCGATGCTGACGCGCATCTACGGCACGGCCTTCGCCAAGCAGGAAGAGCTCGATGCCTACCTGAAGCAGATCGAGGAAGCCGAGAAGCGCGATCACCGCAGGCTCGGCCGCGAGCTCGACCTGTTTCATTTTCAGGAAGAAGGCCCCGGCGTGGTGTTCTGGCACCCGAAGGGCTGGACGGTGTTCCAGGCCCTGATCGCCTACATGCGCCGCCGCCTGACCGGCGACTACAGCGAGGTCAACGCACCGCAGATCCTCGACAAGGTGCTGTGGGAGACTTCCGGCCACTGGGACTGGTACCGCGAGAACATGTTCGCGGCGCAATCCGCCGGCGACGAGGCCGAGGACAAGCGCTGGTTTGCGCTCAAGCCGATGAACTGTCCGGGCCATGTGCAGATCTTCAAGCACGGGCTGAAGAGCTACCGCGACCTGCCCTTGCGTCTGGCCGAGTTCGGCGTTGTGCATCGCTATGAGCCCTCGGGCGCGATGCACGGCCTGATGCGCGTGCGCGGCTTTACCCAGGACGACGCGCACGTGTTCTGCACCGAAGCACAGCTCGCCGACGAGTGCCTCAAGATCAACGATCTCATCCTGTCGACCTATGCCGATTTCGGCTTCGACGGCGAACTCACGGTAAAGCTCTCGACCCGGCCGGAGAAGCGCGTCGGTACCGACGAGATGTGGGATCATGCCGAGCGCGTGATGGCGACCGTGCTGTCGCAAATCCAGGCCAGCGGCAGCAACCGCATCAAGACCGCGATCAACCCCGGCGAAGGCGCGTTCTACGGGCCGAAGTTCGAGTATGTGCTGCGCGACGCTATCGGCCGCGACTGGCAATGCGGCACCACGCAGGTCGACTTCAACTTGCCGGAGCGCTTCGGTGCGTTCTACATCGATGCCGACGGCTCGAAGAAGGCGCCGGTGATGGTGCACCGCGCGATCTGCGGCTCGATGGAGCGCTTCATCGGCATCCTGATCGAGCATTTCGCCGGCAACTTCCCGCTATGGCTGGCGCCGACGCAAGTGCTGGTCACGACGATTACTTCCGAAGGCGACGAATACGCCAAGGTGGTTGCCGCCGCCGCGCGGCGCGCCGGCCTCCGGGTCGAGATCGACCTGCGCAACGAGAAGATCAACTACAAGGTCCGCGAGCACTCGCTGGCGAAGATCCCCGCCCTGCTGGTGGTCGGCAAGAAGGAAGCCGAATCCCATTCGGTCTCCGTCCGCCGGCTCGGCAGCGACGGCCAGAAAGTGATGCCGACCGACGAGGCGATCGCCGCACTGGTGGATGAAGCGACGCCACCGGACGTAAAACGGGCGCGGGCGGAGACTTAGGCAGCTTTGTTCTGCCCGATCTTAATGAGGGACTCGGCAGGGATTCCGAGTCCCTCGTGTAATCGCCGAATCATGTTCAGCGTCAGCTCGCGCCGACGATTGAGCACTTCGTGAACGCGATTACGGCTGCCAATAAATGGGATGAGATCACGCGGCTCCAGTCCACTCTGCTCCATGTGATATCTGATCGCCTCTACTGGGTCCGGTAAATCGAGCCGATAATGCCTGCGTTCCCAGGCTTCAACCAGCGTCACTAACACGTCGAGCCGGTCTCCCTCGGGCGAATTGCGACGGGCACTCATCAATCCCTCAATCTCCTTGAGAACCCGGCGATAGTCACGGTTGGATTTGATAGGTGCGATATCCATGGCTCAACTCTCAAATGCTCTGTGCGTCGATGGCATCGCACTGCCGATGCGTGCCGATAAACCTGATGTAGACGACGCGGTAGGGATAATTAATCCAAACCACGATACGGCATTTGTTTCCCGCGATATTGAAGACAGCTCGGCCATCCTTGAGAATACCGGCGCTGCGAATATCGCGCTTGAGGTCGGCCGGCTTTGACCAGTCCGCCTGCCTCACCTGCCGAAACCAAGCCATCACGGGCTCACGAGCATCGGCGACACTCTCGCCACGGCCGAGAAAGACCTTGATCGTGCTCAGCGCTATCACTCTCACCGGGATAGCGTACCATAGTCCCACAGTGGGACCAAGAGCGAATTTGATCAGCAAGAGCGTCTGACGGGCTGGTGGGGTTGGTACGTCAGGAGCCGCCAGCCAACTCAAAATCGATCTAAAGAGGGTTTCGCCGGCTTCGTCGCGGCCCTATCTCCGTGGTAGGTAATCCATCTCCAGCCCGAAGAAAGCGACCGCTGTGCCCGACGCCCTTGAACTCCTGAAACTCCGCCGTTCCATAAAGCCGCGCGAGATGAGCGGCCCCGGCCCCTCTGCGAGCGAACTCGAAACCATCCTGACCATCGGGTCACGGGTGCCGGACCATGGCAAGCTGACGCCGTGGCGCTTCATCGTGTTCGAGGGCGAGGCGCGCGCGCGCGCCGGCGACATCATCGCGCAGGTCTTTGCGAAGAAGAACCCATCCGCGCCTGCCGCAGATATCGAGGTCGAAAAGCGCCGGCTGATGGACGCGCCGCTGGTGATTGCCGTCGTCAGTTTCACTAGGCCGCACCCCAAGGTGCCGGCGTGGGAACAGGAACTGTCCGCCGGCGCCAGCGCGATGAACATCGTCACTGCGGCGACCGCGCTCGGCTATGGCGCCAACTGGCTCACCGGCTGGTTCGCGTTCGACCGCGACGTGCTGGATGGATTCGGGTTGAAGGCGGACGAAAAGCTTGCCGGATTCATTCATATCGGCACGCCGGCCAAGCCCGCCGAGGACCGCCCGCGCCCGGCGCTGTCCGATATCGTGACGCGGTTTTAGACCCGGGTTGGCATTCGCTGTTTGCGACTTCAGACAGCTCTCTCCATCGCCATTCAACGACGCTGCCCGGCACAGAACTCTCGTTCTGCGCCGGGCATTGTCGCGTCGTCACGACATGACGACCATCGCGCGCACGATCAACCCCACAGATGTTGGTCGAAATACTGGTGCACTACCTCGCTCAGTTCGGCGAACTGCGCGCTTTGCAAATCAGCGCCCGATGCGGCGGCTGCATCGCTGTGGTCACCCTGGATCGAATTCAGCAGGGATGCGAGATCGGCGAAGCGGCCGCCAAGATCGCCGCCGAAGCCAAGGAGCGCGCCGATATCGCCGATACCTGCACCGGCGCCCGTGGCGCCGTCGCCCGCAGCGGTCTGAGTTCCGCCACAGCTGCCAGCACCGCCATTGCCCGCACCGGTGCCGTCATCGGGCGTGACGGTGTCCGGCGGCGTCGTCTCCGTGCCCGCATCCGCCATATCAGTGGTGTTGGCGCCATAAAGCGCCACGATGCCGTCGATGTCGGATTGCGACAAACCGGTGAGATCGAAATTGGCGGTCGAGTTCATCACCGCGGGATCGTCGTCGAAGTGACCCAGTCCAATCGCATGCCCGATTTCGTGGGTCGCGACGAGGGTCAACTCCGAGCCGCTCAGATTGTCGGCGCTATCGAACTCGATGTCGGCATTCTGAAGCTGGCCCCCTGAAAAACTGTAGCTCGCGACCCCCAGTACGTTGCTGGCGCCATCGATCGCCCCCTCTGAGAAATCGATGTCAGAAACGGCCGTGGACGAGACTTGCTCGAATTGAATATTGGCGACCTCCGACCATTCAGCGAATGCAGCATTGATGGATTGCAGGTCCGCCTGCGAGATACTGTCATCGACGGCCCAGGTGACCGTCCCACCCGCAGTGCCCAGTTCGGGTGACCCCCATTTCGCGCCCACGAGGCTGAAATCGTCCGCCATGCTGTCTCCTTCGCTGTTGATGTAGTTCAAGATCGCAGTGTCGGAGACCTAAGCTGTCTGGTTGACGAGAGTGAGGCTCCCGTTGGCAAGAGTGGGGCGATACGAAGCTCATTGAATGATAGGCAATACGCGACGAGCCGACGCAGCTTTGCAAGATCGAGCAACGATGGCCCATGCGGAATCGCGACCAACGAGGCCGAAGCCGCGCTTCGATTCATTGCGACCTGATCAGCCGAACAGCAAGAGCTGTGCTGTTCTACGCGCAGGTAAACCCGGCCTCGTCTGAACTCGCGACGACTTACGCCGCCTGCGAGACCCACGCACCAAAACGAGCCAGCAATTCCGCGATCTCCGATGCAGGCCTGGCCGCGCTGAACGGAAAGCCCTGCACTTCGTTGCAGCCTTCGGCGCGCAGCCAGTCGAGTTGGTCGGCGGTCTCGACGCCTTCAGCCGTGGTCGTGATGTTGAGGCTTCGGCCAAGCCCGGAGATCGCCCGCACGATCGCCACGCAGTCCGAGCGCTCCACCAGATCCTTCACGAACGAACGGTCGATCTTGATCTTGTCGAACGGGAAGCTGCGGAGATAGCTGAGGCTGGAGTAGCCGGTGCCGAAATCGTCCATCGAGATGCTGACGCCGAGCTGCGAAACTGTACCGGCGGCAATTATGACAGTAATAAGCGGCGCGATGGTTAGTGCGCGTTAGAGACCATGACAGCCGAAACAATCATTCGGAGAAATTGGGAACTCACGAGAGAGAGAGAGAGAGAGAGAGAGAGAGAGAGAGAGAGAGAGAGAGAGACGCTGCTCGACGGAGATGTCGTATCAGCGCGCGATCACCTCGACCTCGCCGTCGACGCCGTTGACGACGTTGAACGGACGCTCGAACACCTTGCCTTCGTTCTTGGCGATGGCGCGGTATTCGCCTTCCGACAGCACCACGCGCGGAAACGCGCCGATCGATTCCTTGATGACGTCGCCGCCCGGCGTGATGACGGACCACGCGGTGTTGGCGAGCGCCTCGCCACCCCTGTCGCTGACGAGCTTGAGCGTGATTACCGCGGCACGATGGCTGACGGTGACGTCGGTCAGCTTGCCGGCCTGCACGCGGATATCGGAGCGCACCACGGAATTGGCGTCGCCATAGTTGGAGATGATGTAGTAGGTCCCTTCCGGCAGCATCGCCACGTCGCCGGCGGCAAGGCTCGGCAACATCGGGGAGCGCTCGGTGCCGCCCTCGAACTGGCTGCCCTTGTAGAGCGCGAACGAAATCTGGTTCGGCGGAATCTTGCTGGTGCCGACCCGGCCCTCGATGCGCAGGCCACCCGCCGGGAGCACGAATGCTTCGCGATCGGTGTCGGATTTCAGACTGACCGCCCGCACCGCACTGACGAGGCCAAGCGCGACGTGGACGACGTAATTGCCGGGCGGCAGCACGATGTTCGGGGTCGCGCCGCGCTCCTCGCGGACCAGCTTGAAAGTGCCGGTATCGTCGGGCTTGTCGGTGAACACCCGCCACACCAACCCGCCATTGATGACAGGCAGGTCCTTGCCGTAGCGCGCCGTCAGCGCCAGCACCGCCTGGTTCGAACCTGGCGTGCCCGGTGCAGGTGCCGCGGCCGGCGGAACCGTAGCGATCGACGGCGGCACGGTGGTCGGCTGGTTCAACGGCGCGGGAAAGGCTGGATTTGCGGCAGGCCCGGAGGGCGGCGCCAGATTAAGCGCGGGACCGCTTGGAGCATCCGGCACCAGGCCGGGCGGCACCGGCGGCGGCCGGTCCTGGAACATCTGCGCGAAGGCCGGGACAGGCTGCAGCGAGAGCGCCACGGCAAGCGCCAGCGCCGGGAAAGACCTGCCGGCCCGCCCGTGTTCCCCGAAACCATTGCCCCTTGGAGTCATGGCCATGCTTTTCACCGAAAACGCGGCAAATTCAAGCCTCGGATGGCAGGTTCGGGGCGGGCACGAAGGGAACCTGTGGGAACACCACAGTTGATCCTGCGGTCTCACCCCCGTCATAATCTCCCTGCCTGGCTCGCATGCGCCCATCATAAACCATGCATGCGGAATGGCAGGAACAATTCTGGCGCGGCCGCGCCGCGCCGATTATCCTTAGTGCGGCAGGAGAGTTTGCGTGTTGGATAGCTGGATGGGCCGTGGCCAAAAGGGCTCCGACGCCCCCGACAAAGTAGGGCTCGGTAGCATCCGCCGGCCGGTCATCGGGCTTGCACTCGGCGGCGGCGCGGCACGCGGCTTTGCCCATATCGGCATCATCCGGACGCTTGTAGCCCACGGCATCGTTCCCAACGTCGTGGTCGGAACGTCGATCGGCGCCGTGGTCGGCGGCGCCTACGCCTCCGGACATCTCGACGCGGTCGAGGAATGGGCGCGCAGCCTGCAGCCGCGAAATATCCTCTCCTATCTCGACATAAGGCTGAACGGCTCCGGGCTGATCGGCGGCACCAAGCTTGCGGCCGAAATCGAGGCTTCGATGGGCCAGACCCTGATCGAAGACCTGCCGATCAAATATGCCACTGTTGCGACCGAAGTCCGCACCGGCCACGAGATCTGGCTGACGCATGGCCCGATGGTGGATGCGATGCGCGCCTCCTACGCCCTGCCCGGGATATTCTCGCCGGTGCTGATCGGCGACCGCTGGCTGGTCGATGGCGCCCTGGTCAATCCGGTGCCGGTGTCGGCGGCGCGCGCCATGGGCGCCGAGATCGTGATCGCCGCCAACCTCTCCAGCGACGTCTTTACGCATTCCACCACGGTCTACGCCCATGGCCCATCCGCCAATGCGGCGGCGCCGGTCGTGCCGGAAACAGTGCCCGAACCCGAGCCGCGGAAACGGGGCATCGGCAAGTTCTTCTCCGCCGAGCGCACGGTGAAACGCGAGTTCTTCGGCAGTGGCGGCCGTCCGGGCATTTCGTCGGTGATGGTCGACGCCTTCAACATCATGCAGGACCGTATCACCCGCGCGCGGCTGGCCGGCGATCCGCCAGACCTGTTGATCTCGCCCCGCGTCGGGAAAATCGGCTGGTTCGATTTTCATCGCGCCGACGAACTCATCGCGCACGGCACGCGCGCCGCCGAGCGCGCGATCGAATCGATCCAGGAGGCGATTCACATCCTGGCGCCAGGCCCGAGCGAAACCGGCAAGCTTGCGGAAAAGACCGAGAAGGAATGATCAGGCGGTCTTGATATAATCGCGCAGCGCTTCCTGTTCGTTCTCGAATTCCCTCACCCGCCACTTGACGACGTCGCCGATCGAAATCAGGCCGACGACCATGCCCTCCTCGATCACGGGCAGATGCCGGAATTTTCCGAGCGTCATCATCTCCATGATACCGGCCACCGTATCGGACTGCCGGCAGCTCACGACCTTGCGCGTCATGACAGCGCTCACCGGTTCCTCGAGCACCCGCGCGCCGCGCTCGCCCAGCACGCGCACGATGTCGCGCTCGGAAAGGATGCCTTCGACCCGGCCGTGGTTCATCACAAGCACGGCGCCGATCTTGCGTTCCGCCAGCAGCCTGATCGCAGCCGACATTTTGGCATCGGGCTCGACGCTTAAAATGTTGTGGCCCTTGGTATCGAGAATCGCACGTACCGTCATTGTCGTCTCCCTGAATCCGCTCGCGCCCCCCCAAAGAGCCCGGCCCATCCACGAGTCTTCAATCAACAGTTTCCCAACCGGCCTTGTTGCAGGCACCGGCGGCAGCGCGGCTTGTCATGCACCGCCAGCAGGCTTCCACTTGCGCTACAACTTGCATGGATGATGAATGAAATCGACCTTCGCCGCAAGCGGCGATCAGACGCGGCCTGCGTCGTCAGGCGATGAAGCATCCGCTGCATGCTGCAATGCCCGCGGTACCGGATCGAAGAGTGCAAACAATATCAAGCCGGCAAGAAATCCGCCGATATGCGCCTGCCAGGCGACGCTGGCGCCGTCCGAACCGATCGCAATCGATCCGAGGCCGAAGATAATGTTGACGCCGAACCAGACGGCAAGAAATCCCAGCACGCGCGTGTTGCGCAAGGCGTGGCCAAGCGACAGCGCGGGAACCCTGGCCGCGGCATCCGCATCGCCCCGATTGAACGAAAGGAAGCTTCCTCTCACGAATGCGAAGCGAATCGCCGCCGCCATCGTGCCCGACACCGACGCCGAGGCGCCGATCATCGGCGCGATCGCGTGTTCATGGGTGACGAGATGCGCCAGCGCGCCGGCCGCGGCCGTCACCGCCATGAAGACGTAGAATCTGACCGGGCCAAACCGGCGCGCCAGCGCGCTGCCGAACGGCAACAGCCACAGCACGTTGAAACCGATATGGCTGAGATTGGCGTGCAGCAGCGAATAGGTGACGAAAGTCCAGACCTTGGCGCCCGCCCCGCCGGGAAAGGTAATGTCGAGCAGCGTGGAATCGTAGCGCTTCGGAATGAAACCGAACACGTCGATGGTCCAGTTCTCCAGCTCCGGCGACAGCAGCACGCGCAAATGGATCACTGAGATCAGCGCGATATAGGCCGTCAACGCGCCAGGCAGCGTCAGGATCGGCTCGCGCGAGGTTTCGCCGGGGTATTGAGGATAGGATTCCAAGGGGACCGGACCTTGCAAGGCAGCGTTGGGACAGCTTGGCCCAGATAGGCGGCTTTGCCCGCCCCGTGCAAGTGCACAATCGCCAAAGAAAAAGGGAGGACGCTGAGAACGTCCTCCCTTGTCTCGCCGGTCTTTTCGCGCCGGAGCCGGGATCACATCCCCACCCCTCCCGCGCGATGACCAAACTGTTCGACGCCACCTGTGTACCAACCTCGCCGGACAAGCCGGCGCTGCCTGATGGATCTCACTCTACACCCCGCGCCGCCATCGCCAATCCCATAGTTAATTTAACCTTAACGACGCAAAGCCGTGCCCGCCGTGGCCAAAACGCGTCGTCGGGCATGGACGCTGCAAAGACCCTCCTGCACAACGAACATGGGGCGGCGTGTGCACGAAAGCGGGACAGATGTGTCCTGCGAAGGCCCGCCGGAGACGAGGACCGAGATGAAACACCCATCCTGTCGCGAGTTCTTCGCCTATTGGGATGCCAAGCGCGGCGATGCGCGGGCGCCCGACCGCAGCGAGATCCAGCCTGATGCCGTGCGTGACCTGCTCAGCGACATCTTCGTACTGTCCTACGACAACCAGGCCGGCTACCCGTTTCGCGTTGCCGGTACCCGGGTCGGCGCCCTGCTCGGCCGCGACCTGAAGGACGCCAGCTTCTCGGCCCTGTTTGCGCCGGACAGCCGCCGCGAGATCGAGGAACTCATAAGCTACGTCGCCGAGGAAATGCTGGCGGCGATCGCCGGCCTCACCGCGACCGCCGAAGACGGCACCACAGCGCATCTCGAATTGCTGCTGCTGCCGTTCAACAACCGCGCACATGCCCCGATCAGCCTGACCGGCGTGCTGGCGCCGTTCGAAAGCGATCTCGGCGCCATCAGGGATTTCCAGGTGACGTCCTGGCGTTACCTGCACCGGCCGCAAAAGCTGGTTCCGCGCGCCCTGCGCAAGCTTGCGATCGCGCGCGGCTTCATGGTGTATGAGGGCTTGCGGTAGTCACCGGAGACCGGCTGCACTATCGCGACAGCAAGTTCGTCTTCGCCACGTCGAGCACCTCGTCGCCGCGTCCGCTCATCACGGCGCGGAGCACCCAGAGGCTGAAGCCCTTGATCTGCTCTGCCGTGATCGTCGGCGGCATCGACAGTTCCTGGGTTGCGGTGACGACATCGAGCACGGCCGGGCCGTCATGGGCCAGCACGTCGCGGATCGCGCCTTCCAGTTCGCCGGGGTCCTCGACCCGCACCGCATGAATGCCCATGGCGCGGGCCATCGCCGCGAAATCCGGATTTTTCAGGTCGACGCCGGTCTCGATGAAGCCGGACGCCTTCATCTCCATTGCGACAAACCCGAGCACGCCGTTGTTGAAGATCACGACCTTCACCGGCAGCTTCATCTGCGTCAGCGTGATCAGGTCGCCCATCAGCATGGCAAACCCGCCGTCGCCGGACATCGAGACCACCTGCCGCCCCTGCTGCGACGCCTGCGCGCCGATCGCCTGCGCCATGGCGTTGGCCATCGAGCCGTGGACGAACGAGCCGATCAGGCGGCGGCGGCCGTTCATCGCCAGATAACGCGCGGCCCAGATGGTCGGCGTGCCGACATCGGCGGTGAACACCGCATCCTCCGACGCCTGTTCGCTGAGGAGCCGCGCCAGATATTGCGGGTGGATCGGCTTCTGTCCGGGCGTCCCCTTGGCGAGATCGTCCAACCCGGCGCGGGCCTTCTTATAATGAGCGATGCTGTCGTCGAGATGCTTGCGATCGGACTTCGCCTTCAGTTTGGGCAGCAGCGCACCGATGGTGGCGCCGACATCGCCGACGATGCCGAGGTCGAGCTTGCAGCGCCGGCCGAGATTCTCGGGTCGGATGTCGACCTGCGCGATCTTCGCGTCCGTCGGCAAAAACTGCTTGTAGGGAAAGTCCGTGCCCCATCAGCAACACGTCGCACGCATGCATCGCCGCATAGCCGGACGAGAAACCGATGAAGCCGGTCATGCCGACATCATAGGGATTATCGAACTCGACATGGTCCTTGCCGCCGAGCGCGTGAACGATCGGGCTCTTGAGCGTCTCGGCCAGCCGCATCAACCCGTCATGCGCGCCGGCGCAGCCGCGGCCGCAGAACAGCGTGACGCGGTTGGCGCCGTTCAGGAGTTCGGCCAGGGCTGAGAGTTCCGCATCCGCCGGCAGCACGATCGGCGCGGGCGGCAGCAACCCTCCGCTCGGCGCGACATTGCGCGTTGGCGATGGACGCAATGCGACATCGCCCGGCAACACGATGACGGCAACGCCACGCTTTCCTACCGCCGCGCGAATCGCGTTTTCCAGCACATAAGGAAGCTGCGCCGGATCGGAAATGAGTTCGCAGAAATGGCTGCATTCCCGGAACAGATCCTGCGGATGCGTCTCCTGAAAATAGCCGCCGCCGATTTCGGCGGACGGAATCTGCGCGGCAATCGCCAGCACCGGCGTGCGGCTGCGATGCGCGTCGAACAGCCCGTTGATGAGATGCAGGTTGCCGGGGCCGCACGATCCCGCACACACTGCCAGTTCGCCCGTGACCTGCGCTTCGCCGGAGGCGGCGAAAGCTGCGACCTCCTCATGGCGAACGTGAACCCAGTCGATGGCCTTTCGTTTGCGCAGCGCGTCGGTGAGGCCGTTGAGGCTATCGCCTACGACGCCGAAGATGCGCTTGACGCCGGCCTGGGCCAGCGTTTCCGCGACGAGGTCTGCGACATTATCGATTTTCATGTTGCGTGATCCCTCTCAGCGGCCGCTGAATTTCGCTGCGCGCTTCTCCAGAAACGCGTTGCGCCCTTCGACGGCGTCGGCGCTGAGGCGGATCTCCGCCTGCGTCTCGATCTCGCGGCGGAACTGTTCGGCATAGGTGGCGTGTTCGCTCTCGTCGATCAGGCGGCGGGTTGCGACCAGCGCCCGCGTCGGTCCGCTGGCGAGCTTGCGTGCCAGCGCCAGCGCGCCGTCACGAAGAGCTGCTTCGTCGAACACCTCGCGGACCAGGCCCCATCCCTTGGCCTGATCGGCCGTGAGCGGCTCGTTGGTCATCATCAGTTCGAGCGCGCGCTGCCGGCCGACGAGGCGCGGCAGCAACCAGGTCGACCCCAGATCAGGGACCAGCGCGATGCGGCTGAACACCTGGATGAAACTCGCCGAGCGCGCCGCGACGATCACGTCGCCCGCCATGGCGAGGCTGAACCCGCCGCCCGCCGCCACGCCATTGACGGCGACCACGACCGGCACGCGGCATTCGCGCAACGCCTTGAACGTCGGCCAGTAGTAGTTCATGACGCCCGCCACGATGTCGTCGCCCAGGATCTGCGCAGCCTTGAGGTTCTGCCCCGAACAGAAGCCGCGGCCGGCGCCCGTCAGCACCAGCGCCCTCACCTCCGGATCATCGGTCATCTCGCCAATGGCAATCGCGAGATCGCCCAACAGATCCGGCGTCATGGCGTTCAGGGTCGCCGGCTCATCCAAAGTCAGCACGCCGACGCTCCCGTCACGCTCTCGCTTCACTCCCGGCATATCGAAACCTCCGTTCGCAGGCATTTTTTGGCCGGCCCGGCCGGGCGCGGCAGTGTCCCTGATGGTACCGAAACAATGCGACAAAGGACAATCGCCCTGAAACGCGCAGGCTGTGACGCCGCCCCGCGGCGGGCTCGCAATCGCTTTGATCTTGCGCAAAGTGCCCTGGCGCGGGAAACTGTACTCAGATGGCATCTGAGGATTTGCAGATGCGAAAAGCGCCGGACCTATCGATCTCGCCCGAAAAGGTATTCTTCATCGCCACAAAGTCGCGCCAGTCCGACGGCACGGCGGCGGACTTGAATGCAAACTCGGGCTCCGCCGACGACGATGCCGTCCACGGCTCCAGAGACCGGAGCAGGACGGCCGATCGCTCGGAGCTTTCCGGCTTCATTCAAGACCTGAATGTGGACGAGCAGATCGACCTCGTCGCCATGATGTGGCTCGGCCGCGGCGACGGCGATCTCGACAACTGGAACGACCTGCGCTCGGAGGCTTCGCGCGCCCACAACAACCGCACGGCATCCTACCTGATCGAAACACCGATGCTTGCGGATTACCTGGAAGAAGCCCTGTCGCAGTTTGGCATGTCGCCTGAGGATTTCGAGGAACCCCTCTGATCCACCCGAGACCAAGTATTCCGGAGCATTGCAATGAACAAGATGAAAATCGGTACGGGTGACTGGATCGTCGTGTGCGACGGCCGCAAGGCGCTGATCCTCGAAAATCTCGGCGACCGCATGTTTCCCAACCTGCGCACGAAGGAAGTGCGCGAGCAATCCGACCTGCCGACACAGGATCAAGGCAGCGCGGCGCCAGGACGCGTGTACCAATCGACCGGCGCGGCGCGCAGCTCGATCGAGCAGACGGACTGGCACGATGAATCCGAGCGATCGTTCCTGAAGGAGCTCGCAGAGCGGCTGGATGCCGCGGTCACGTCAGGCGAAACCTCCGCGCTGACCATTGTCGCCTCGCCGCGGGCGCTGGGCATGATCAGGGCGGACTATTCGGATGCCTTGCGAAAGGCCATCAGCGCCGAGGTGGCCAAGGACCTCGTCAAGATGCCGGTCTACGAGATCGAAAAGCAGCTGTTGTCATGATGGCGCGACGTCATTTTACCACACCCGGTGAATGCCAACGCCTCATGCAGGTTCCGATAAGACATCGTTAACCCTGTCGGCCTTAGGGTCTGTCTGACGCCGAAGGATCGGCCGTCGGGTGCCGAAGATGTCGTTTGCGCAAAAGAAACCGTCCACTGTCCCGTCCGCCGAGGAGCGACGGCGCTTTCAGCGCGTCAAGGTTCATCTGCTCGGCCGCTACATGCTGCCCGACCGCCGCGAGTTTCCTTGCCAGATCATTAATATGTCGCCGGGCGGATTGGCCCTGCTGGCGCCCGGCATCGGCAATGTCGGCGACCGTGTGATCGCCTATCTCGACCATATCGGCCGCGTCGAGGGCAGAATTACCCGTATCATCGACAATGGCTTCGCCATGACGGTCGGCGCGACCGCGCGCAAGCGCGACAAGCTCGCCGCCCAGCTCACCTGGCTCGCCAACCGCGATATTCTCAACCTGCCGGAAGATCGCCGCCACGACCGCATCATTCCGCGCAACCCGATCGCGCTGCTCACCCTCGAGGACGGCAGCAAGATGACCTGCCGCATCATCGACCTGTCGCTGTCCGGCGCCGCCATCGCTGCGGAGAACCGGCCGCCCGTTAAATCTCTGGTAATGCTGGGCAAGGTCCAGTCGCGCGTGGTGCGAAACCTCGAAGAAGGTTTCGCGCTGGAGTTCGTCCACGAGCAGATTGCCGAGACGCTCGAAGACGCGGTTACTGCGCGGTAAAGCGCAAGCCCACCAAGATACCTCTCATCCTGACTTAAAAGCGGTATCCGGTTCTCCGGACGCCGCCCCTGTGCGTCCGCCACCCTCCGCCCGTTGGTTAACGCAGCGCCCCTTGCGCGCAGATTTCCCTGCTGCGTCAGCATGGCGGCCCCTAATGCATAAAATTTGAATCAATTGCAGTTGTTTCAAATTTTAGTCGAATTCGATTCAAGTATAGATCGAATTAGCTCCAGCTTTTACTCGAATGTACTTGCCTGACTTAGCGGCGGTGCAAAGCCTTTGTGTGAAACGTGGTCCCAACAAGAAACGGGGGCCACAATGTTTTTCAGGGGACAGGGAAAGGGACTGGCGGTCATCGCCATCCTTTTGGGAATGAGCGCCTCGGCGAAAGCCGGTGAAGCTGTCTATGCGAGCCTTGGCGATGCCGCACGTTCGCCGATCGGCTGGGTCGAATTCTGCGCCGAGAACGCCAGCGAGTGCCGCGGTGGCACCACGCAGCCGCGCGACATCGTGATGTCGCAGACGGCGTGGCGGGATCTGGTGCGGGTCAACAAGTGGGTGAACGAGACCATCAAGCCGATCACCGACATGGATCACTGGGGAGTGGTCGAGAAATGGTCGTTGCCGACGGACGGTTACGGCGACTGCGAAGACTATGTGCTTCTGAAGCGCAAGATGCTGATCGACGCCGGATGGCCGCGCGAGGCGCTGCTGATCACGGTGGTGCGCGACAAGAAGGGCGACGGCCACGCGGTGCTGACCGTCAAGAGCGACAAGGGCGAGTTCATTCTGGACAACCAGAATGAGAGCGTCCTGGCCTGGACCGATACCGGCTACCGCTTCGTCAAGCGTCAGTCGCAGAGCGATCCCAATGTGTGGGTATCGCTCGGTGACAGCCGCCCTGCGGTCGCCACCGCTTCTTCACGCGATCGATAACAAGGATTTACGAACCCGCGACCCGGTCACATCCCCACCCCTCCCCGTCCCAGACCGGTTCGCGCGCGGCCAGGCTTCCCCCAAAGCCTGGCCGCAACTTTTTGGGATACAAAGCGCGGACTTGCGCGGGCATTTTCCATCCTGCGACGCCCCGATCGCTGATGGGCGCGCCACACCATCCGCGCCGTTCGGGCAAGTTATCCTTTTCAATTGTTGGTAGAGGCGTATAATTGGACACCTCTATCGACGGCGCAGGTTCTCTCGCCCGGAAGAGCGCGGCCGATATTGCCCGACCGGTTGCTTATGCCACCGCCGGAAATGTTGATATTTGTTGCCAGGATGAAGACTTCGACGCGCATTAATCTCGAATATTGTCGAACCTGAACGTGCGCATGTTTCACGTGGTGGAGACTGGTGCTCGTAAAGTTCCGAACGCTCTTGCCTTTTGAGGGTCGGGGAACGCTCGAATATCCGACCATCGTGCTTTGATCTACTGGCTGCCGAGAACGACAGATCAGACGCTACGCGACCGAGAATTTTTTGAAGGAGACGATCACGCGCGGGAGCGTCGGCTGCTTCGTTTAACCCCTCGATCAGTGTGCTCTGCCATGACCTTGTGTCCCGTTTGCTCAACCCGAGTTGCTCGCAAGCACCGTTACTGCCCGCAGTGCGGCATCAGCCTCGACGGTGCCGCTGGCAAGCCTTCTCCACTCCCCCCCGCCAGTGGATCGGCTCGCGATGAGGCAAATCTTCGACGGCAGCACCATTCCAAATTGCGCCCGGCGCAGATGTCGACGGAGAACAAGCAGGTGAGCGCCCTGTTCGTCGACGTTTGCGATTCGACTTTCCTGCTGCAGCATGTCGACCCAGAAGAGGCCCGGGAATACCTCGGCAAGGCGCTGGATCAGCTGGTCGACGCGGTCGAAATCTTTGGAGGCACGATCAGCCAACTGCTCGGAGACGGTCTCGTTGCCCTGTTCGGCGCCCCATTGGCACAGGAGGATCACGCCTTGCGGGCTTGCATGGCGGCCTTGAAGATGCAGAGGGCAACCATTCCCGGCTACGAAGCCCGCGGCGTCGCCAGTCCGAAACTGCGCATTGGCATCAACTCCGGTGAGGTGCTGGTCGGAATCGTCGGGCAGTATCAGTGGTCGCACTACGGGGCGGACGGCAAAACCATCCACATCGCGTCGCGACTGGAGAAGTTGGCGTCCCCGGGCGGCATATTGATCAGCGCAGCGACACAGCGGCTGGTCGCTCGGCAGATTGACACACGGCCGATCGGCGAGCGCACCGTACGCGGACTGGCTGCCCGGATCGAACTCCACGAGATCGTGGTCGGGACGGAAAGCTCGGCGGCCGCGCCTTTGACCAGAAAGCAGCGGTGGGCGCCTCTCTTCGGACGCGAAGACTCGTTGCAGGTGCTGGAGGATGCCGTCGGGGCCGCGCAAAACGGAACGATGTGCATGATCGGGCTGCGAGGTGATGCCGGGATCGGGAAATCCCGATTGATCGCCGATTGGACTGGCAGGCTCCTGAACCACGGCGTCGACGTCTGCATTACCCAGGCTTGGGGATATGCGAGCACGCGAGCCTACAGCACCGCAGCCGATCTCCTCGCGAGCATGGTGGGCCTGCCTCGCACCGGCGCGATCGAAGCAAAGCAAATGGCCATGCAGGCCCTGATCGCGAAATGGCCTGCCGAAGGCGCAGACCATCTGGAGGCGGTGAGCGACCTGCTCGGACTGGCGGCGCCGACGAAAGAATGGCTGGCGTTGAATCCTGCACAACGGCGACGTCGGATCGGCGAGGCCCTGCTCTGGCTCGTCCGCCGGCGCCTGCAGGCAGGCCTCTTCGTGCTGGTGCTCGAGGACGTCTTCCTGGCCGATCGCGAAAGCCAGCGGCTGTTCGAGGCGCTGGTCCCCAAGCTCAAGGGGCTCCGGGTCCTGATCTGCGTCAGCTATCGGCCGGACTTCGAACACCAATGGGGACAGGCCGCCTGGTTCGCCGAGCACCTGGTGGGACCCTTGAGGGGCGCCGAGATGCTCGATCTCGCCCGCGCCCTGCTTGGCGATGATCCTTCCGTGCGTGACGTTACGAGCGAACTGGTCCGTCGCGCCGACGGCAATCCCTTCTTCCTGGAGCAACTGGTCATCACGCTGATCGATGACGGATCGCTCGAGGGAACGCCGGGCGCCTACCGTTTGCAGAAGCCTCTCGGAGAGTTGCGAGTCCCGGGCTCCATCGCTGCGGTGATCAGCGCGCGGGTTGACAGGCTGCCCGACGCCGCGAAGTCCGCACTGGAGGCCGCCAGCGTTCTCGGTGACCCCATCACGCGAGAACTGATCGTCGCCATGCAGGGGGTGGATCCTGCGCGTGCGGAAGAATTGCTGGGTCTCTGCGTCTCGTCCGGCTTGCTGACGACACCCGATCAGGAGCGCAGCTTACCCGACTCCCGCACATTCTTGTTCCGTCACGCGCTGGTGCGGGATGTCGTGCTTGGAACCCTCACCCGTGGCCGCCTCAAGGCGCTGCACCGGCTGGCCTTCCTTGCCTTACACGCGCAGCCAGGGGCTGGCGATGCGGATGCCGCACCGGCACTCGCTCATCACGCGTTCAAGGGCGAAGAGTGGGAGCATGCGGCAAGATTCGCGGTCAAGTCGATGGTGCGGGCCATCTCGCGCACAGCCAATCAGGAGGCCCTGCAACTGTTCGAGATGGGCGTTGAAGCGTCCCGGCGGACCGATGGAGAGTCCACGGCACTCGCCCTTGAACTGGCGCTTCGACTGGAGGCCATCGGTGCCATGATGGCTCTCGGGCACATCGACGAAATCTTCAAGAACATGGAACGCGCCGAGACCATCGCCGCTCAGCTGAACGACCAGCCCGCACGCGCATCGGTCTCGAACCAGACGGCGCTGTTCCTCTGGATGCGTGGCCAATTCGGCCAAAGTCTGCAGCACGCTTCGCGGGGCCTGGACGCGGCACGCCTTGCGCAACGACGCCACATGATGATGGGAGCGCATCAAACACGCCTCATGAACTTTCACGCGCTCGGGCGGTATACCGAAGCAGCGGCGGAAGCGCGGATCATGCTCGCCGACTACGGACCCGAGTTGGCGGAGCACTCGGTCCAACCTGGATGGGCGGCCATCCCCATCATCAGTGTGTACTCCTTTTACGCCAGCACGCTGTGGCGTCTCGGTGATCGCAAGGGCGGGCACGAAACTTGCGCTCTCGCTTATGATATTCTGTCAAACGTCAACCACCCGTACTCCCGTATATTGATCGATACCGTCCAGGGACAGATCTGGATCGAGGAAGACGAACTCGACAGGGCGGAAGCATTGCTCCGCGCAGCTGTGCAGCAATGCTTGACCCACAAGGTGCCGACCACGTTGGCCATGTGCACCGGCGTGCTTGGCAGCGCGCTCGCGCGCAACGGCAAAGCCTCCGAAGCTGCGACTCTGCTCGAAAAGGGCTTCGCCGACCGCATCTACGACGCAGCCGGCACCTACGGCAGGACCTTCATGCGAATTGGCCTCGGTGTCGCCTATCGCAACCTTGGGAAGCTGGAAGAAGCGATCCGCGTCGGACGCAGGGCCGTTGAACAAGCCGCCGAAGAATACGGGCACAGGACGGAAGCCCTTTTCGAGCTGGCCGAGACGCTGCGCAAGGCCGGCGATGCACTCGACGCGGATGATTGCTTCATGGAGACCTATGAGTCGGCGCGTCGTCTGAGAATGCCCTACTACGAGAAGCGCGCGGCAGCAGCTCTTGCGCATCGCCGCGACGACCGGCACCGAGCATGAAGGTCCCCAGCCCGAAACCCGATGCTTTGCCTCCGGGCGTGCGACGGCTCTCCTATGCTCTCTTTTGTTGGCTGAATCGTCACATCGGGGCCTTGCGTTGGCTTGGTGCATTGTTTCGGTATTTTCCCTTCGTCGGCGGATGGTTCGGCGTGGCGGCGCGTGCCAGCGCCGTCACGGGCGTACTGACACGACCGCGAAGCTTTTCGAATACGGCGCACGCGCCCAATCTGGCTTCAGGCGAATATCTGATCGGGATGGATCCCGGCCCCACTTACGCTGCCGACAAGGTGTTGCTCGACAAGCGGCTGGCCATACTGGCGACAACGCTGCCGGCCAGTGCCGATCGGGAAGTCAAGCGACTCGTCTTGCATCTGAAAAAGCAGGAAACCGAACCGTTCGATCTCATCGCGCAGTACCTGATGTGGATCGTGTTCCGCGCCATGTACCCACTGTTCGGCTCGGCCACCGACAGCGTGGCGGCGGGCGCGCGTGGCAACGTCAAGGATCCCGGACTGCAAGAGCAATATCTGATGGAGATCCGATACGTCGCCGGGCAGTTGCTGGCCGGCGGCTCGGCCACGCTACGCGTACAGCGAAGGGCGGAGCTCTGCGCCGATGCGCTGCGTGCCCGTATCGCAGGCGTGAAAGATGAAATTCAACGCGCGTGGGGGATCCCGGCTTCCCCCGACATTGAGCGAAACGCGGTAGGACTAGCCTGGATTTCGCATCCGGTGACGGTGCAGTCGGGGGCCCTGGTCGTGCAGGAGCTGCTGCGGCGTCCCGAGATTCACAAGGCCCTGCGGGCGGAAGCCCAGCGGCTCGGGACTCCCGCAGTCTGGCAGGACCGCAAGTTCCGTGACTTGGTGCGGGACCACGTGCTCGAACTCATGCGTTTCCGGCCGATCTTTCCACTGCTCGCGCGCGACGTGCCGCGCGATACGGAATTCGAAACGGGCGCACGACGAAATGCGCTATGCCCTGCCGGCGGGAAGATGACGGTATTGTCAATCGCCGCCATGTTTGACTCGCGCGCAGTCCTCGACAGCAGACGATTCTACCCCGAGCGCGACTGGGGCAAGCATGACGACCTGCGGTGGCTGATGTTCGGTTACGGTACCCGGCAATGTCCCGCCAGGACCTACGCAGTCGACATCCTGACCAGCGCGCTGATCGGCTTGCTTACACTGCCTGAGCTGCAGTTGGCGGACCGCGAGAGCAAGGCCATCACATATGACGGCGCACTGATGTCAGGCATGCGCGTGCGCTTCATCTCGCAAGCGGGAAGAGACAGCCATGCTTGAGATGGTCCGGCAGCAGATGATCTGCATCATCGCGCCGCGCTGGAACGACCCTATGATGGATTTCTCGAAGACGGGGAACATGCATCCCGCGTTGGAGGCCCTCTTCAGGAATGTCGAGGTAGTCCAGTTCGCTTCGATTGCGCTGTTGCCACCAAGGGCGGATTCGCGAGACCAACTGCCGTCATTGATGCTCGAGCTCGCGGTCGAGGAAGGAATCGAGCCGCGCGACATACTGTATCGACTCGCCAATCATCCGAGTGGCGCGATGTGGTCGCTCTACAGCTCGTACTGGCCCAAGGACGGTCCTGCCCTTGAGGGGGAGCGCAACAGGCAATTGCTCGACTGGCTGATGGAGTGGCTCAGCATCGCCGAGGGCGGCTTTGTTGGCGCCCGCGACCGAACGGCCCGTCAGATCCGGCAGGAACAGGATCTACTTAACTGGACGCGAAACGAGGCGCGTGCCCTGAAGGCGACAAACCAGCACGGCGGGGACCGCGCGTCGTTCGCGCTCGCGCTCGCCCGGCGGGCGTACCAGAATCCGCAGTTCGAATGGGCGCTCAAGCCTGCGCCGCGATCCTATTGGCGTGGCGGCGGTGCGAGCATGTCCGCGAAGGTCGGCTATGTGCTGGTACTGTTCCTTTTGTGGTTGGCCGCGGTCTGGCTGGTAGGTGCGGTGCCGAGATGGTTGATGGAAGGTTGCTCGTGGTTCTTCGGGCTATCGCGTCCTCCCTTGCAGGCCCTCACTGATGCCGTGGACAGGGCCACCGACTGGATACTGGGCGTAAGCATACGTGGTGTGGGCGCCTTGATCGCGGTTGGGGTCCTGGCGTGGTTCTTCCTGGTCGCGTTGCCGGCGCTATTCCCGCCCTGGAGGCGCTGGCTACACAGCGTCCGTCGCGAGCTCGAACGGCCAACGGAAACGTGGTCGTCACGGGCAACCTATGCGATTGGCTGGCCCGTCAGCCTGCTGCTTGCCTTGGTCATCAGCGCGTTGGCGCTGGTCTACACCTTTTGCCCCGATTATCTCGCCGCCAGGATCAGGGACTGGACACCGGATGTCCCGGGATGGAAGCTCATCCTCGGCGCGGCGCTCGTGATCGGCGGGCTGGTTTTCGTCGGCGGACTGCTTTCCCGGGTCGTCCGCGCGCTGTTTTCCTGGATCAACCGTCGGTTTCCCGACCTGAGCGAGGCATTTTTCCATCTGCGCGAGGAGGACGTGCCTCGCGCCCAGCAGGCCCATCAGTCGATCGAGGAATGCGAGGCCCGATTGGTCGACAAGACCGCGCACATGGTCAGCCTGACGGATATCCCGGACCGATGGAGCGCCTGGTGGATTCGCACGGCGCTTCGTATCGTGACACTGTTCGGTCGGGTATTCTACACCGAGGGACGGCTGGGCGATGCGCCCGGCATCCATTTCGGCCACTGGCACATCATCGAAGATGGTCGCCGCTATCTGTTTTGCTCCAACTACGACGGCAATTTTGGCGGCTACCTCGACGACTTCATCAACGGTGCGACGATCGGAACGACGCTGGCGTGGCGGTGGACCACGCTGAAGCAACGGCCGGCGGCGGCGCCCAATCATCCAGACGTCAAGAAGCCACGCAGTTTCCCACCGACGCGATTTATCATCTTCCGGGGCGTGAAGTGCGAGTTGAAATTCAAATCCTACGCGCGCGATAGCATGCTTCCGCATTTGTACCGCTTCGAGGCATGCAACGCGACGCTTGACGAGGTCGCCCTCGCCACCGGACTGCGGGACGCCCTGTTCGGCGAGCGGAACGACGCAAACGACGATCTGATCATGAGGGCCATCGAAACATGAAGAGCGCGGTTCTCTCGAAGCAATTGACAGACATTCAGGGAATGCTCCGGAGCGGATATGGCTGGCTCCAGAGCAGCACCTTCTGGTTGCTGACGATCAAGGCCGGCCGCGAGAATGACGCTCGCGAGTGGCTCGCGGCACTCGTCCGAGATGACGGACCTGTCATCAGCGCCAAGCGCGTCGGGAAATCGAGGGAGGATGCCATCGAGGGAGCCATCGCGGTCGCATTCACCTACCTGGGACTTGAGAAACTCGGCTGCGTCCAGACTGATGAGCACCCGTTTCCGACTCCCTTTAGTAGCGGCATGGGCAGCAAGCTGCGAGTAGACCTGCTGAAGGAAGGTCCAGGAAAATGGTGTTGGTCGGACGCCAAAGGGCCAGCCGGTGGCGAGATCGTGCATATTCTGATTGCCGAATGGAGATCGGAAAGCGCAAAATCGCCGGTGCCAATAATTGATCCGGCTGTGTTCGACGTCATCAAGATCGATAACGATCCCTATTCTTTCCAGAAAAGAAACGGCAGCCCGGCCCCCCAACTGTTCGAGTCGTTCGGTTTTCGCGACGGCCTTGCGCAGCCGGTGATCCGAGAACTCAGGGAAGAACAGGGTGCGACGCTCAGGCAGGCCATTCAAGATGCCGGCCCCCTGTATGAAGATCGCGTCGTCGCTCCCGGAGAGTTCATTCTGGGCTATCGCAACGAGTACAACGAACTCACCTACTGTCCCAACGTGAAGGGTTGGCCCGGCGACGCCACGTATACCGCCGGCCGCTTCGCCCTGAATGGAAGCTATCTGGCGGTCCGTCAGATTGAGCAGAAGGTCAAGCCGTTTAGGGAATTCCGGGCTGCAAAAAACGGCAAGTCATTCTGCGAGAAACTGATGGGGCGCCGGAGAAATGGCCTGCCACTGTCGTGGAAAGGCACCTCCTCCGTTGCGGTATCGGATTCGAGGGCTGATACATTTCGTTTTCGTGTCGATGACGCGAATGGCTTCGATTGTCCCAAGGGAGCGCATATCCGGCGGGTAAATCCGAGGGATTCGCTGGGTGTCGATCTGCAATCGAGCATCAAGTCGACCAAGCTGCACAGGTTGCTTCGCCGTGGCCGGCCCTATCTCGATAAGCGCGATAACAAAGCTTCGCGCAACGGCATCTTCTTCATCGCCTGCAATGCGGATCTCGAGCGGCAATTCGAGTTCATTCAGCAGCGCTGGGTTCGCAATCCTCGTTTCGGCTGTCTCCACGACCAGGATGATCCGGTCGTAGGGGCGACGCACTCTCCGAAGAAGTTCTCCATGCCGGGACTGGCGAGCGGCGAGGAAGTTTCCCTGAGCGCCTTTACAGAAACGCTGGGAGGCGGCTACTTCTTCCTTCCGGGGATCAAAGCGCTCAAATTCATCGTGAATCACGTCCCGTCTCCGTAAGCGGTCGTGGCACAGGCCCCGCTTGGGAGAACGCACCTTGGCCGACTGTGAAATCGACGCCATCCGCGCATTGCTGGGTTCGAAACCTCGGCCCGTCGGATGGTCCGAGCGGCGGCAACGGCTCGACGAAGTCGGATCGACCTGGCCGGTCGCGTCCGACGTCACATGTGATGCGGTCGATTGCGATGGCGTCCCCGGCGAATGGTCGCTCGTTCCCGGCAGCGAAACCTCGCGTGCGCTGCTGTACTTTCACGGCGGCGGCTATTGCTCCGGCTCGATCGTCAGCCATAGACGCATGGTGACGGAGGCTGGACGTGCGGCACGGATGCGCACGCTCGCGCTCGACTACCGCCGCGCGCCTGAGCACCCCTATCCGGCCGCGCATGAGGATGCTCTTGCGGCATGGCGCTTCCTGCGCAGGCAGGGTTTTCCGGCGTCGGCCATCGCCGTCGGAGGCGACAGCGCCGGCGGCAACCTGACGCTGGGACTGATCAACCGGCTGCGCGCGGCGGGCGAGGAATTGCCGGCCTGCGCCTGGCTGGTCTCGCCGTGGAGCGACCTCACGATGTCGGGCGCGACGCTGGAAACCAAGGATGCGGTCGATCCCTTGATCCACACCGCCTATCTCACCGAACTCGCAGATGCCTATGCGCCGCCGCCGATCGAGCGCACCGATCCCCTGATTTCGCCGCTGTTCGCCGATCTGGCGGGCTTTCCGCCCATACTGATCCAGGTCGGATCGGCCGAGGCGCTGCTGGCGGATGCTACCCGGCTGGCGGCAACTGCCGGGGCCGCCGATGTCGATGTGACGCTTCAGATCTGGCCACATATGATCCACGCCTGGCCGGTCTGGAATGCCAAACTCGAAGACGGCCGCCGAGCGCTGGCGTCCGCCGGCCGGTTCATGCGGGCGCATATCGCTTAGCCGCGCCGGCGCGAGATCTGCCGCCGCACGTCTCGCGGGCTCAAACCGCCCCCAAAAGGCGTTTTTTGGCTATTTTCTCCGAGATCCGCCGATTGCATGGCAAATCGCGGGTTTTAGGGCAGCAAGGCCTGTGGTATTCGGGAACATTGGAATCACGTCGGAATTTGGATTGGCATGATCGAAACGGCTCCCCGGAGTAGCAGCCCCATGGCGTGGATCGGCGGACAGCCGATCGCGATCGCTGCTGTCGCTCTGGCCGTCGTGGTGCTGGGAATAGGCTCGATCGCCATATGGCGCGCCTATACCGGTACCGCGCCCGAGACCGATCGCGCAGTGGTCGTCCGGCAGCTGCAGGCCCGTACCGCGCAGGCCTCCGAACAGCTCGTTGAAAAGACCAAGGGCCTCGAAGCCACCCAGATGGAATCGATCGACCAGTTGCAGATGGTGCAGGATCAGTTGCAGACCGTGCGTCGCCTTCTGGCTTCCCAGCAGACCGATACCAAGAAGCTTTCCGAGCAGGTGGCATCACTGACCGAGGCCATCGACGGGCTCAGGCAATCCTATGCCAGCACGCGGTCCTCCGAAGCCGCGGCCGATTCCCCGCCGCGCAAACGGTCGGCCAAGGCAAAATACCGGCCGTCCAGAACCGCCAACCGCAACCGCGCCAAGCGCGGCTGATCAAATCCCTGAATTTTTCCGCGGGTTTTCAGCGTCCCGAACCGGCCCCGCACGCCCCGGGAGGGTCCGCCCCGCCACCGGCGTGGTTTCGCCAATTTTCCTCGCCGAATGTGAACTGGTTCACACATGCCCGTGAGAATCCCGGGCATCTTGAAATTCACCGGATGGCGTGAGCCGATTTCAATATCCGGGGCTGGCAAGGTCGTTGACGGTATACTGCGTCGACGGCCTTGTTTTTTAGGCGGACTTCCCGGCGTGGGACTGAGAACGTCCGCCCGCAAAGGCTTCAATGAGTTACAGAAGCCTGCGTGGCCGAGTGGCCGATCCGGTGCGATGGCCCCTGCGATACGATCTGGACATCTTCTGCTCCATTTCCCAGAACATCCAGACGAAGGCCGCACCCAGACCAATCACGACGATCAGAAACAGCAAGGTCAATGCCGGGGCTGAGAGCATGTTCAACATCCTCGATCAGATGCAAACGGCATTTCATCGAACGGAAGCAGGATTAGCACCACGGCACCGAAGTGGCGCGGGTCAATTCCGCCGTGATTTGCCCTGAAGTGCTCGACGCTTTCTTCAGCGTCGGATCCTCGCAGATCCCGCGCCAACCATAGACCAGTGGAGACCGCAGGGCAATCTTGCTCGCCTCGGCACACGCCGCCGCAGTCGGAAGATCAGCAACCTCGGCAGATGCTCTTCAGCTTGCGATCGATCGTCTTGTTCTCTTCGGTGATCGCAGCATCGCCGCTCGCCCGGTTCGATGCCGCCGATCCGGTCGTGACGCCGCCACCGGACGACTGTGCCGTCCCGGCGCTGTTGGTGCCGGGCGCCGGCGGGGAGGCAAGCCTGGATGCATTGCCGGCCCCGGATGCATTGCCGGCGCCGCTCGGATCTTCGCCGGCATTGTTCGCCCCGCCCGGACTGGCGGGGCCGCGCGGAACGCCGCTGATGCCGGACGTGCCTGCACCGGCAGAGCCGGCACTCGGAGAACCGGCCGCGCTGCCGCTGCTACCCGACGAAGATCCGCCGCCGCTCTGTGCAAACGCGGCGGCCGGCGACACCAAGAGCGCCAATGCGAGGATCGCAGAACTTATTCTCATGAAAATCTCCTTTGCGAAATCAACGACAGCGCCCTGCCCTTGTTCCTGAGCGGAACAATTTCCACCGCAAATCATTGCATCACCATCCGCGCGATAGCTGGAGTTGACCGCGCTTGCGCAAATTGATCGCCTTCGACGACGACACAATCGACAAGCTCACCCGGCTTGCGCGCGACCGGATGGGGACCCTTCAGGAATTGGCGGACGAAGCTTTTGCCGACCTGCTCAGGAAGCACGGCGTTCCCGTCGATCTCAAGGATGCGCTGCGAAAGAGCGCGGGAGTCGCCAAAGTATCGACGTCTAAAAGGGCAAGATCGAAAACCGGAAAGACGACATCATGACGCCAGATTCCGATCCATTCGAGCAAGGTGAGCAGGCCGCGCGCGACGGCATTCCGGCGGAAGCCAATCCGTATCAGGATGGCAGCGAACAACACGCGCTGTGGGCCGCCGGCCACGAAAAAGTCGCCGGCGCGATCGAGGCAAACGAGAGCGAAGGAAGCTGAGCGCAACTCTCAACGCCGCCGGCGGGCGCGAGAGGCCGCTCAGCCGATCTTCTTTAGTCCATTCTTGAAACGCGGCCCGTTGCGCTGGTAGGACTTTGCGGCACGCCCCATCGCCGCCGACTGCTCGGGCGTCAGCGTCCGGACTACGCGTGCGGGCGCGCCGATGATTAGGGAATACTCGGGATACTCCTTGCCCTCGGTAATGATCGAGCCCGCGCCAACGACGCTGCCGCGTCGGATGCGTGCGCCGTTCATGACGATCGAGCCCATTCCGACCAGCGAGTCGTCTTCGAGCGTGCAACCGTGGAGGATCACGTTGTGGCCAACCGTGCAGTTGGTGCCGATCACGAGCGGAAAGCCGGGGTCGGTGTGGCAAGCGCAATTGTCCTGCACGTTGGAGCCTTCGCCGATCTCGATCCACTCATTGTCGCCGCGCAGCACCGCGCCGAACCAGACGCTGGCCGAATTCAGCAGGCGCACCTTGCCGATCACGACGGCGGTATCCGCGATGAAGTAGTTGCCATCAGCGGGAAGTTCAGGTCCCTGCCCGTCGAGTTCGTAGATCGCCATGGCAAAAAGGTCTCCGTTCATGGAGACCTTGGCATAGCCTTCGGGGCGTGATCAAGCGAAGCGAGAACCTCTCAGGCGAGGACGCCCGCGGCGCGCAATGTCATCAGGAAGAACGTTCCGGACATCAGGCTCCAGAAGCCTGCGAGCACGGTCGCCATCATCACGAACTCGAAGCGGCGGCGCTCGATCTTCGCGCCTCGCATCGTGTTGCGCATGATGATGAAGGGAGCCGCGAAAACCAGAAACGGAACCGCGGCAAACGTCTTCGGCGCAACACCCTCGCCGAGCAGCCCAAATCCTGCGGGTCGCGCCGCCATGACCTGGTAGCCGCTGGCCAGGGCACCGGCGATCGCAAAGCCAATGCACAGGGCAAACAGGGAATTCAACGCATCTGGCGACATCAAACCATCCGCTACTCAACGAACCGCGCACCCTGCTTTGGCAAAAATGCCGGCCAGCCGCCACCGTATCCTTAAGGAAAGGTTAACGGCCGATCGCGCCAATTCAGTTTGCGCATGGCTGGCGGCGCGCGGCGCCTGCGAAATCATGCAGAAATCTGGTCGGCCATGGCATATTCGCAGGGTGATTCGGCGTCAGGCTGATCCAGCGGCGCTGCAACCAATGCTATTTTCATGACCTTGCTTTCCACGGCCCAGCATATCGCTCGCGACACGCGCAAGGACCCGCGCGCGCACATCGTCCTGATCCTGGTCGCGGCCACCCTTGCCGCCGGAGCCATTGCGCTGGTCGCCTATCTGCTGTGGCCGACCTGGGGCGCGCGATCGCTGGATGCACCGTCACGCCTTCCGGTCAGCGTCGGCGGGACGTTGTTCAACGTTCCGACATCGGCGGTCCGCCGCAAGATCCAGCGCCATACCGGTCCGCAGGAGCGGGTCGATCTCAGTTTCCTTTTCCCGTCGCTCGCGCCGCCCGAGGCGCCGAAGCACGTCAGCGCCGATACGGTCGAGGAGAAGGTTCAGCCGATCGATCGGATCTTCGTATCGATATCGGCCCATCGCGACGCGCTGGCGCCCGACATGCGGGTGCGCACGATCTATCCACGCTATCTCGAGCAGACCTCGACGCCGATCGACGACGGGTTGACGATGCGCGCGTTTCGCGACGGCTCGCCCTATGCCAATGAGGATCTGTTCTCCGCCGCCGCGCCGGGCTTCAACGCGCGCTGCAGCCGCGATGGGCTGACGCCCGGCATGTGCCTGAGCGAGACGCGCGTCGACGGCGCCGACCTGACGTTTCGCTTTCCGCGAAGTTGGCTCGCGCAATGGCGCGACGTTGCGAATGCGATGAACCGCCTGACGGTGCAGATGCGCGGACCGAAGGGCTAGGCTTCGCTCCGCGAGAATGGGAATGTGCCTGACTTTTACGGCTGCGCGCCTTACCCGACGTCAGCCAGATCTTCCTCGAGAATCGCCATCTGGAACTGGAAGGAACGATCGTCGTCCTCGTCATCGACGAACAACACGCCGATGAACTCCTCGCCGATATAGACCTCGGCGGAGTCGTCCTTCTTCGGGCGCGGCACGACGCGGAGCTTGGGATTGCCGAATACGCGCTTGAGATAAGCGTCGAGCTTCCTGACTTCCTGAACGTCCACGGCGGTCTCCAATCGGATCAATGTTTTCCGGGAGGTTTTTAGGACGAGATGATGCTGACCGCCAGCCGTAAGTTCACAAAGTTAGCGGCAGAAAACAGTGGAAAATCAAAGCCCGATCGCGTTGAGCATCTGATCCATGGTGCGTGACGGCTCCGCGCAGCCGGCTTCGCCGACGATCTTGGCCGGAACGCCTGCAACCGTCACATTGTGCGGCACCGGCTTGACCACCACCGAGCCCGCGGCGATGCGCGCGCAATGGCCGATCTCGATATTGCCGAGTATTTTTGCCCCCGCCCCGATCAGCACGCCGTGGCGAATCTTCGGATGACGGTCCTCGTTCTCCTTGCCGGTGCCGCCCAGCGTGACGCCGTGCAGGATCGAAACATCGTCCTCGATCACAGCGGTCTCGCCGCAGACGAAGCCGGTCGCATGATCGAGGAAAATGCCACGGCCGATCACGGCAGCGGGATTGATGTCGGTCTGAAACACCGCCGAAGAGCGGCTCTGCAGATAATAGGCAAAATCCTTGCGACCCTTCTTGTACAGCCAATTCGCCAGCCGATGGGTCTGCAGGGCATGGAAGCCCTTGAAGTAGAGCAGCGGATCGATGAAGCGCGAGGTCGCGGGATCGCGGTCGTAGACTGCGACCAGATCGGCGCGAAACGCATTGCCAAGATCTGGATCGTCGCGCAGCGCCTCGTCATATGTCTGGCGGATCAGGTCGCCCGACAGCGCCGAATGGTCGAGCCGCTCGGCGATCCGATGGATCACCGAATCTTCCAGACGATCGTGATGAAGCACAGTCGAATAGATGAAGGAGGCCAGTTCGGGCTCGCGGCGGACGATGTCCTCAGCCTCGCTTCGCACGCGATCCCAGATCGGATCGAGCGCGGCCAGTTTCGAACCCTGCGGATTGACCTGATGCACTGCCATCGGCTTTTCTCTCGGTTTGCGCCCGCGATTTGGCTTGTTTATAGCACGGCGGACAGACTTCTGTCCCGGGCAGGCGCCCGGCATAATACCCCCGGCGGCCCCTCGGGTCCGTTCAAGGTGGTCAGCGAAATCAGGAAATCAAGCCGTTTAAGGTCCGACTATTGGTGAATTTCGGCCGGCCTTCCGTTCCCGGATGCTGGCCTGGCGGGGGGAAGTCACATCAGCACGCAAACCTTAAGCGCGCGCGTCGCGGACGTGCGGCTGGCTTGGGCGGTCGCCATCGCCATCCCGGTGATGTTGCTCGCGCCCGCCCTGTGGAATGGCTACCCCCTGCTCCAATGGGATACCGGCGGCTATCTGGCGCGGTGGTATGAAGGCTACCTGGTGCCGAGCCGCTCCACGGCGTTCGGCGTTTATCTCCATTTCGGCGAAGATTCGAGCTTCTGGATCAATCTCGGGATCCAGGCGCTGGCGACGCTTTGGATCCTGCAACTGACGTTGCGCGTGCTGGGCATGAGCCAGCCGCTGCGGCTGCTGGGTATCGGCCTCGCGCTGAGCATCACCACCTCGCTACCCTGGCTTGCGAGCATGCTGCTGACCGACATTTTCGCCGGGCTGTCCGTTCTGGCGCTCTTCATCCTCGCCACGTGTGACGACAAAACCTCGACGCCGGAGAAATGCCTGTTGTTCGCGTTGACGGCGTTCGCCGCATCTTCTCACAGCGCGACGCTCGCCGTGCTGCTCGGTCTGTGCTGCGTCGGCTGGGTCGCCCTCCCCTTTCTGGGTGGACGGATTTCCGTGGCCGGGCTGGCGCAGGCCAGCCTGACAATCGTCGCCGGCGCCGCGCTACTGCTGTCCACGAATTTTGCGTTGTCGGGACAGTTGGCATGGACGCCCGGGGGATACGGCGTCGCGTTCGGGCGCATGCTGCAGGATGGCATCGTCGCGCAATACCTGCGAGATCATTGTTCGCACCAGAATCTGAAATTGTGCCCCTATCGCGATCGGCTGCCCGCCACGGCCGACCAGTTCCTGTGGGGCAACAGCATGTTCAACACGCTCGGCCGCTTCAAGGGAATGAACGACGAGATGAGTTTCATCGTGCTGCGCTCGCTTGCCGAATACCCGGCCTGGCAGGCGCGGGCGGCGGCTGTCGGCACCGCGCAGCAACTGGTCCACGTCGCGACCGGCGAAGGGACCGATGGCTGGCTCGGCCACACCTATGGCATCATCGAGCGATTTATTCCGGCCCAGGTGAAGCCGATGCGCGCGGCACAGCAGCAACGCTGGCATTTCGACTTCACCACGATCAACTATATCCACGTGCCGGTCGCGCTCGGCTCGATTCTGCTCACAGTCATGCTGTTCGGTCACGGCCTGCTCCGCCGGCGGCTCGATCACATCACGCTGCTCGCAGGATCGGTCTCGCTCGCCGTGCTCGGCAACGCTTTCATCTGCGCCGTCATCTCCGGCCCGCACGATCGCTACGGCGCACGGATGGCGTGGCTTGCGACCACGGTGGCACTGATCGCGGCGATCAGACATTTCTCTGGTGAGAACGCAGCGCGAGAGCGCTCACTGCCGCCGTGACAGGAAGTCGGTGACGCCGGCCTTGTAGACCTTGTCGCCGACCGCGCGCATGTGATCGCGGTTCGGGATATCGAGCACCTCGGCGCCCGGGATGATCTTTCCGAGCGCCTGCGCCGAGCCGGCGATTTCGTCTTTGGTTCCGACCGCAATCAGCACCGGCACGCCGATCCCGGCAGCCTCCTCTCGCGTCATCAAGCGACGCGATCCGCGCAGGCAGGCGGCGAGCGCGCCGCGGTCGGAGCGGGTCTGGTCGGCAAAGGCGCGAAACGTCCGCCCGACCGGATCGGTGACGTCCTCCAGCGACGGCGCCTCCAGCGCCGTGGCGACGTTCTCGCCGGGCCCGCCTCCCTCGATCAGGCCGATGCCGATGCCGCCGAGGATCGCCGAGCGCAGCCGCTGCGGCTGCTCGCGCGCCAGCACCGCTGTCATCCGCGAGCCCAGCGAATAACCCATGATATCGGCGCGATCGATGGAAAGATGATCCAGCAGCGCGATGACGTCACTCGCCATGATGGCGATCTCGTACTGAGCGGAATCGTAGAGCTTGCTGGAATCGCCGTGACCGCGATTGTCGAGCGCGATGACCCGGCGGCCGTCCTTCTTCAGATCGGAGACCCAGGTCGGATAGACCCAGTTGACGTTCTTGCTCGAGGCAAAGCCGTGCACGAGGATGATCGGATCGCCCTCGCCTTCGTCGAGATAGGCAATTTCGACATCGCCGTTGTGAAAACTCGGCATCGACGGTTCCATTTTTTGCGGATTAGAATTGGCGACCTGCAACCGCAAGCCTGGTTGTTAGAGTCCAGCCTTGAATTCTAGCCTTGCGCGCCGACGCCTGCCAGAGCGACGCCCTGCGGCAGAGGTGATGCCGCTGCCTGCATTCGCAGACGTTTTGCCTTCTTGCGGCGAAGCCACGCCATGGTCGCCCGTTCCGTGGTTGCCTTGATCGACGACAGGAAACCGAACAGCGCCAGCAAAGCCCCGAACACCCACATCGTCAGATTGAAGGCGCCGGTCGCCAGCAACAGTCCACCGCGGCCGAGCGTTTTCAGGATGGCGCGGGTCTGGCCGCCCTTGGATTCCGCCAGCCGCGCGGCGCGCGCGACATCCTTCGGTCCTTGCGCGATGCGCAGCGTATCGAGCGCGCCGCGCGTGCCGGCTTTTTCGCCGACGCGTCCGACGTCTTTCGCCAGCCGCACCAGCGCACCGGCCTTCTCGGCACGGAACGCCGCCTTGATCGCGCTGACGGTTTCGCCCGGCCGCAGCACCGAACTCCTTGCGACCGCCTGCTGCAGCACAGGCGCATCGACGACCTCGCGGGCCGAACGCCCGGCCCATTGCGTCAGGCCCTCGCCAAGCCGGCCGACCTTGCGCGCGCCCTTGACCATGCTCAGCCCGGCGCGGACCGGCCCGACGCCGCCGACCGTCACATAGGTCGCAGCGGTCACCGCCAAGCCAACGGTCGCAAGGCCAAGCACCAGACGGTCCACTTCCTCCCCCGTTGCCAGATGCTTGCCCTCGCGCACGACGTCCCTGATATCGCCGTAGACGAACAGATCGCCGGCAACGGTGCCCGAGAGGCTTGCAAGATCGTCGGCATTGCCGGTGACGAGACCGGTGGCAAAGCGCCTGGCCACATCCGAGGTCGAGTTCGATTCCGCGACCGCGTCGCTGACGCGCTTCGACAGGTCCTCGCTGACGGCAATGCCCCTGTCGCGCGCGAGTTCAACGAAGCTTGCGGCGAGGTCGGAATCGTTCGCCGCCAGCGCCGCCTCGATATTCTCGGCGACCAGAGCGGGGTTGTTCCGCAGGGCAGAATTGAGCTGGAGATCAGCGAGCTTGGCGGGCTCGTCCTGCGCCGCCAGGATGGCTCCGGCGTCACGGGCGTGCGGCCACAGCGCCGCGCCCACGGTCGCGCTGAGCGCCATGCAAGCAAAAGCCACCGCCAGCGCCGAGCCGACCCGCAACCGCCTCATCCCCGAAAATCCAATGTTTTACGTCCCTCAACATGGTGTGCCGTTTTTAAGACACAACGGCCCCGACGAAAGAAGGGCTTCTCTCCGACGACAAGATTGTGTCGAATTTGCATGAGCGAATGAGGGTGGAGACTTCCGGGAATCCGGGCTTTGGGAATTTGGGCTTCGGGAATCCGGGGCACTAGGAATCATCTGTACCCGCCAGTATGGTGCGCGGCGTTTCGGGCGCCCGCATCGTGTTGATTGCGTCCGCCCGCCATTGCCATCCAAGGTGTAGCTATGTCCGACCATGTCGTCCCGCATTTCCACAACGACGCCGGGGTCTCGGTTATCGAGATCGGCTCGCAGGAGTTCATGTGCGTGGGCGCCAATCCTCCGTTCGATCATCCGCATGTGTTTCTCGATCTCGGCAACGACAACGAGATCATCTGCCCGTATTGCTCGACACTCTATCGTTTCGCCGCCGACCTCGCCGCGGGCGAAGCCCGGCCGCCGGAATGCGTGCTGAAGGACAAGGTCGCCTGACCGGTCGGTGGCGGTCGCGCGCACCATCATCGTTGCTGGTGCCGGGATCGGGGGACTGACCGCGGCGCTTGCACTCGCGGCCCGCGGCTTTCGCGTCGTCGTTCTGGAAAAGGCCGAGCGGCTGGAGGAAGCCGGCGCCGGCCTGCAGCTTTCGCCCAACGCCAGCCGCATCCTGGTCGAGCTCGGCCTGCAGCCGCGGCTAGCTTCTCGTGCCGTGACGCCCGACGCCATCAACATCGTGAGCGCGCGCGCCGGCGGCGAAATCGCCCGCCTGCCGCTCGGCGAAGCCGCCAGCCGGCGCGCTGGCGCACCCTATTGGGTGGTGCATCGCGCCGATCTGCAAGCCGCCCTGCTGGCCGGGGTTAACGACCATCCGGACATCGACCTGCGGCTCGGCTGCCAGTTCGAGGACGTGACGTCGCATGCCAAGGGGCTCACCGTGATCCAGCGCCGCGGCAATGCAAGGCAGTCGGAACTGGCGATGGCGCTGATCGGCGCCGACGGCATCTGGTCGGCGGTCCGCAATCATCTGTTCCCGCAGGTGCAGCCGCAATTCTCCGGCCTGATCGCCTGGCGCGGAACCCTCGATGCGACCACGCTCCCGCGCGAATATACCGCGCCGCGCGTGCAGCTCTGGATGGGACCGGACGCGCATCTCGTCGCCTATCCGATATCGGGCGCCAAGCAGATCAACGTCGTCGCCATCGTGCCGGGAACCTGGAACAGGCCGGGCTGGAGCGCGCAAGGCGACGCCAACGAACTGAAGGGCGCATTCGCCTCAAGGCGCTGGCCCGCAACCGCGCGAATGCTGATCGGGGCCGTCGACGAGTGGCGGCGCTGGGCGCTGTTTACGCTGCCCGATCTCGCCGACTGGAGCAGCGGCGCCACAGCCTTGCTCGGCGACGCCGCGCATGCGATGCTGCCGTTCGCCGCGCAGGGCGCCGGCATGGCGATCGAGGACGCCGCCGTGCTCGCCGGATGCCTGAGCCAGAGCACCGGCGACAACATCGTGGGCGTTCCGGCCGCCCTGAAGCGCTACAGCGGCCTGCGGCGTGGCCGCGTGCGGCGGGTACAGCGCACCGCCCGGCTACAGGGCCGCATCTATCATCTGACCGGACCGCTGGCGCTGGCGCGCGACCTCGCCATCAGGGCGATGGGCCCGCAGCGCATGCTGGCGCGGCAGGACTGGATCTACGACTGGCGGGCGTGAGCTTAGTTCGCCCCAGCGGCCTTCGGCCGGCTACCCCTGACCGCGGGCGCGGGCTTGATCGTTGGCGGCGTTGGCGCCGCCGCATTGGCATCAGGCTTGTAATCCTGGCAGCGGTTTTTCCGCCAGGCTTCCTCGAGCAGTTTCGACTGTCCACGCATCGCGATGTAGTCATTGCGGTAGGCAACCTCCGCCACCACCGAGCCCCCGACGCCGGTTTCAGCCTTCGACATCAGGCCCTGCAGTTCCGCGGTGCGGCTCGCGACCGCCTTGCGTTCGGTCTCGAGCTGCATGCAATCGTAGAGGTCGTATTTGGCGGGATCGACGAACGCCGGGGAGATCGTCTCGCCCATCTGGGCACAACCTGACATGCCCGCCCCGAGCGCGATCAGCGCCAGCGCGGCGAGGCTGTGCGAAAACGAACGGCGATCGGGCAGAAACAGGGGCATCGGACCTTCGTAGGCGGATAACGTTGCGATTGCCTAAAGCAACCGCAAGTGTCGGCATTGAGGCTTTGCTTTAACGCGCTCCCTCGCTAAAGGAAGGGGCGCGTTCCGGCCGGACAATACCCCAATCAAGGCTCTCCGGTAAACGTGCTAAGTAATTGATTTCCTGATTGTAAGCGGACGTGGCGGAACTGGTAGACGCAAGGGACTTAAAATCCCTCGATGGCAACGTCGTGTGGGTTCGAGTCCCACCGCCCGCACCAGCCTTCGCTCGAAGCGACGAAGGCCGCCGCGCCGAAGCCTGTAGGCGAAGGCGGGCTTGTTTCCGCGAGCTACGGCTTGGCAGGCCACGCGTAGACCGTAAGGTCGGAGCGTGTCCGGCGTAGCTTGAGCGCGCAGCGAAAGCGACGACGGACTGATGAGGCTGGGAGATAAATTTTGCCGCAACCCCATCTTTTCGAAATGCGCCGGCTCGAGATGCTGAGCAACACTATCTTCGGCGTTGCCATGACGCTGCTCGCCTACGATCTGCCGAAAGCCAGCAGCTTTGCCGCCGCGCCGCGCTGGATCGACCTGCTTCGCGTCTATGCGCAGCCGGTCATTGCACTCGCAATCAGCTTCGTCGTCGCCGGGCTGTTCTGGTTCAGCCATCACCGGCGGCTGGCGGTGGCGCCGGAAGCCGGGCGCGGCGTGGTGTTTCTGAATCTGATCTTCTTGCTCTCGATCGTCATCCTGCCGGTAACCAACGGTCTCTACGGCAACTATCGGATGGATAGCGTGGTCGCGGTGATCTACGGCCTTCACCTGACCCTGATCGCTTCGCTCAACGCGTTGCTTTGGATCCTCGCGCTGCGCGGCCGCGGCGATCCGCAATTGCTGGCGACCGCGTTGCTTCCGGTTTTCGTGTTCGTGCTGGGAACGGCGATCGCCCCGATCTCGCCGCACGCTGCGCAGTTCGCGTGGTGTCTGGCGTTTCTCGCGCCCTTTGCGGGCTGGGTCGCCGCGCGAGCTAGCGCGAAACCTTCGCCTCGCTCACCGTGAGCAGGCGGCTGGCCTCATCGAAAATCATCCGCTCCATCTTTTCCTGAAACTCCTTGCGCGGCAGGCCCGGCGCAATCGGCGGAAGAAACGACAGCGTGATAGTGCCCGAGTGCATCATCAGCGTCTTCTTGCCCCAGAACAATCCGGAGTTACACGCCGCCGGCACCACGGGAACGGCGAGATTGGTGTAGAGGGCTGAGATGCCGGCCGACTGGAACGTCATGGGGTCGTCGATCGCCTGGCGCGTGCCTTGCGGAAACAGCAGCACCTTGCGCCCCTCGCCGACCGCGCGCCTGGCTTCATCGACCATCTGCCGCAACGCCTGCCGGCCCGCCGAGCGGTCGACCAGGATCATCGGATATCGTTCGAGGAACCAGCCGACGAACGGCAGCTTCCGCAACTCCTTCTTGGCGACGATGCTGGCGTCCGGGAACATCGCGCAGAGCGCGGCGGTCTCCCATAGCGACTGATGATTGCAGGCGATGATGCAGGGTCCGTCGGGAACGTGCTCGCGGCCCGACACCCTGTAATCGAGACCCACCACGTATTTCATCAGCAGCATGATGCCGTTGGCCCAGACCTGCGATACCGCGCGCACGGTCGCGCTGCTGGCATTGAACAGCCACAGAAACGGAACGCTCATCGCAACGACCAGCGTCAGGATCACGACGGCCGCATCGAACAGGACCGATCTCACGTAATGCAACTGCCGTCCTCTTGTATTGCCCCTCGGGCGCCCGCATCGACGCTCCCAATACAGCACTTTTTGGGAGTTGCACAATTCCGGCTTGGATTGCCTTCTCCACGCGAAACCGGTGTCTTCTTCGCTCGAAAACGCTCTATGATCAGGGCATGCCGGCTTCCGAACAGATCACCATCGCGCCGCATCTCACTTTTGATGCCATCACCGCCGGCGAGCACGGTGCGCCGCTGGTGCTGCTGCTGCACGGCTTTGCGGAATCGATGCATTGCTGGCACGCCCAGGTCGCAGCGCTCGGCGACATGGGCTATCGCGCCATCGCACCAAGCCAGCGCGGCTATTCGCCGGGCGCGCGGCCGGATCCGCGCGAATTCTCGCACTACCTGATCGACCGCTTGATGGACGATGCGATGGCGATCGTGGCGACGTCCGGCTATGGCGACGCGCGGTTTCATCTGGTCGGCCACGACTGGGGCGCCAGCATCGCGTGGGGCCTGGCCGACCGCCATCCCGAACGACTGGCGTCGCTCACGATACTCTCCCGCCCGCACCCCAACGCCTTCAACCGCGCGCTGCAGATGACGGACGCCGAACAGGCGCAGCGTTCACGACACCACAAGGCGTTCCTGGAGCCGGATGCCGCCGACGTCGTGCTGGCCGACGACGCCAAATGGCTGCGCGACCGCCTCGCCGCCAACGGCGTTCCGGCCGATGCGATCGAGGCGCATCTTGCCGTGCTCGGCAACAAGAACGCGATGGAGGCGGCACTCGCCTGGTATCGCGCGCGCGGCGCGGTCCGCGGGACGCTTGCTCCGATCCGCGTGCCGACGCTCTACATCTGGGGCGACGCCGACGATACGGTCGGCCGCATCGCGGCTGAAGGCACGATGGACTTCGTCGCCGCGCCCTATCGTTTCGAGATACTGCCCGGCGTCGGACATTTTGCAGCCGATCAGGCGCCGGATCGCGTATGCGAGCTATTGCTGGAACATTTGCGTGACCATCCGTTGTGAGGGAACGGGACGGCTACATAAATGTTGTCATGCAGCAAATTGGAGCATGACGACATGGCCAGCGATCAATATCAGGACAAGTCCACAGCGACCGGCCAAAAGCCGCCGCGTGATCGCAGGCCACCTGCTCCACAGCAGCCGCAGATCCCCTCGCCGCTGTGCAACTATGGCCCCGAATTGGTTCGGGACAGCCACTGCTGATTGGCCGGCGAGAGACAAAAATGCGACGGAGGAACAGTCCTCCGTCGCATTTTCTTGAGTTCCGACCCGAGTCGGGCGCAGCGCCCTACTCTTTCTTGTCGATATTCCAGAACACCGGGGTAGCCGGACCGTCGAGCACGCCGGTCAGCGACGTGCGCCACGCGCTCGGTGCAAGGTACTGGCCGAGCGGAACGTAGATCACCTGATCAAACGCTTCCTTCTGGATGTCGGCGGCGATCTTCTTCTGATCGTCAGGCGAGGAGGCCCGCGCGAACTTGTCCTTCAACTCCTCGATCTTCGGGCTTTCGGCCCAGCCAAACCAGCCGCCCTTGGTGCCGCGGCCGCCGATCGAGGCGTTGGCGATCGGGTTCATCACGTCGGCGCCCACCCAGTTGGTGAAGAACATGTTCCAGCCACCCTCCTTCGGCGGCTTCTGGCTGGCGCGGCGCGTCACGACGGTCTGCCAGTCGGTGGCCTGCAGGTCGACCTTGAAGCCGGCCTCGCGCAGCAGCTGCGCTGCCACGATCGGCTGCGCCTTCAGCGTTACGACGTCGCCGGGCGCCATGATCACGACCGGGGTGCCGTCGTAGCCGGATTCGGCGAGCGCTTTTTTCGCCTCTGCCATGGCACCGCCCTTGATCAAGGCACCTGCGCCCTCCTCTGTCGCCAGCGGCGTACCGCAGACGAAGAACGCGCCGCAGATCTTGTAGTATTCGGGATTGCCGATCAGCGCGTCCAGCACGTCCTTCTGGTTCATCGCGAGCAGCGCCGCGCGGCGGACCTTGACGTTATCGAAGGGCGGATGGAGGAAGTTCATCCGGCCAAGCGTCTGGAAGCCGAGCTTGTTCAAGATCTCGATCTTGATCTCCTTGTTGGCCTTCACCACCGGCAACAGATCGAACGACGGATTTTCCATGAAGTCGATGTCGCCCGACCCCAGCGCGTTCACCGCGGTCTGTGCGTCCGGCATCGTGATCCATTCGACGCGGTCGACCTTCACTACCTTGCCGCCGGCGGTCCAGCTCGGCGGCTCCTTGCGCGGCACATAGTCCGGATTCTTTTCATAGACCGCCTTCACGCCTGGCTGGAATTCGGCCTGCACGAACTTGAACGGACCTGAGCCGATCTGCTCCTTGATCTGCTGGCCAGCGGGCGTTTCGGCGAGGCGCTTCGGCATCATGAACGGCGTGTAGGATGACGGCTTGCCGATCGATTCCAGCACCAGCCCGTAGGGCTCCTTCAGTTTCAGCGCGAAGCTCTTGGCATCGATGGGTTCGATGCTGGCGGTAAAATCCATCAGCTTCTGGCCCATATTGTCGTTCCGGCCCCAGCGTTTCAGCGAGGCGACGCAGTCTTCCGCCGTCACTGGCGCCCCGTCGTGCCACTTCAATCCGTCGCGCAGGGTGAAGGTGTAGGTGAGCTTGTCGTCGCTGACCTTCACGTCGGCCATCTGCGGCTGGATCTTGAAATTGGAATCAGTCGCCAGCAGCGTATCGAAGACCATGTAGCCATGATCGCGGGTGATGTAGGCGGTGGTGAAACCGGGGTCGATGACGCGAAGGTCGGAATGCATCACCGCGGTGATGGTCTTGCCTTTGGCCATGGCCTGCGAAGTCATGGCTTGCGACGTCAGCGCCACCGACAGCGCAAACACCGACAGAGCGGACGCTATCGTTGGACGTTTCCAACGCACGATGTGGAACATTCGATCTCTCCTGGCGTGAAACTGGTCAAATCCGGATGATTCATTATGCATGCGGTTCGTTATTTAGGCGAACCTAACACGCTGTAAATCTTGGACATTTGAGACTTGCATCAAGCAAGCGGCTCGTCAATCCGGTTTGTCGGCCGCTTTGCTGCACATCGGTCCAGCCCGCATTCATGTTTCGCTTTACAAATCCGCAGCAGATCATTCTCGTACGCGCGGGACACCAGACCAACGTCGCCTGTTCGAAACATCCAGATCAGAAACCCAACGAAAAAACCGAGAGAAGTCCATGAACCCAGCCAATCTTCCCTTTGATTCCGAGACCATGCTGCAGGGGCTGCGTGGCTGGGTGGAGTGCGAAAGCCCGACCTGGGACGCGAGTGCCGTCGAGCGCATGCTCGACCTTGCGGCGCGCGAGATGGCGATCATGGGTGCGACCATCGAGCGCATCGCCGGCCGGCAGGGTTTTGCCGGCTGCGTCCGCGCCCGCTTTCCCCATCCCAAACAGGGCGAGCCCGGTATCCTGATTGCCGGCCACCTCGATACCGTCCACCCCGTGGGCACGATCGAGAAACTGAAATGGCGGCGCGAAGGCAACAAATGTTTCGGCCCCGGCATCTTCGACATGAAGGGCGGCAACTACCTTTCTTTGGAAGCGATCCGGCAGCTGGCCCGCGCCTCGTTCACGACACCGCTGCCGATTACGGTGCTGTTCACGCCGGACGAGGAAGTCGGCACGCCCTCGACCCGCGACATCATCGAAGCCGAAGCCGCGCGCAACAAATACGTGCTGGTGCCTGAACCGGGGCGTCTCAACAACGGCGTCGTCACCGGTCGCTACGCGATTGCGCGCTTCAATCTCGAGGCGGTCGGCAAGCCGAGCCATGCCGGCGCCACGCTGTCCTCGGGCCGCTCCGCGATCCGCGAGATGGCGCGCCAGATCCTCGCCATCGACGGCATGACGACGGAGGATTGCACCTTCTCGGTCGGCATCGTGCACGGCGGCCAATGGGTCAATTGCGTTGCCACGACCTGCACCGGCGAGGCACTCAGCATGGCCAAGCGCCAGGCCGATCTCGACCGCGGCGTCGAGCGCATGCTGGCGCTGTCAGGCAGCGCCAACGACGTGACGTTCACGGTAACCCGCGGCGTGACCCGCCCGGTATGGGAGCCGGACGCCGGTACCATGGCGCTGTACGAAAAGGCGCGAGGCCTTGCCAAGCAGATGGGCCAGGAGCTACCGCACGGCAGCGCCGGCGGCGGTTCCGACGGCAATTTCACCGGCGCGATGGGCATCCCGACACTCGACGGCCTCGGCGTCCGCGGCGCCGATGCCCATACGCTCAACGAACATATCGAGATCGACAGCCTCGCCGAGCGCGGCCGGCTGATGGCAGGACTTTTGGCGACGCTGGACTGAGGATGTGTTTTACCCGTCATTGCGAAGAGCGGAGCCACGAAGCAATGCTTCCATCATCGCATGGAAGCACGCTTCGCTTCGCTCGCAATGACGGCATGCGGCCATCGGGTCGCCTAGCTGCATCGCAAAATACGCAGGCATGATGGCACGGGACTTGCTGAAGTGTTACGCTGGCAGCGCGGAAACCGGTACAAGGGCCGACGCTGCCCAATTCACCTACAACTAACGGATCAAGATGCTCGGATATCTGCTACGCCGCATTCTCGCCGCCATCCCGGTCATGGGCGTGGTCGCGCTGTTTGTTTTTCTGCTGCTGCGGCTGACGCCCGGCGACCCCGCCGCAATCCTTGCCGGCGACAATGCGACGCCCGAGCAGCTCGAGCGCATTCGCACCTCGCTCGGCCTCAATGAACCGCTGTACACCCAGTTCTTCACCTGGATCGGCAAGCTGCTGCAGGGCGATCTCGGCGTTTCCCTGATTTCGAACGTGCCGGTGCTGAAGATGATCAGCACCCGCATCGAGCCATCGATCTCGATTGCGCTATCCACCATCATTCTCGCCATTCTTGTCGCGGTCCCGCTCGGCGTGATCGCGGCATGGAAGCACGGCACCTGGATCGACCGCTTCGTGATGGGATTGTCGGTGGTGGGCTTCTCCGTTCCGGTGTTCGTGATCGGCTACGTCCTGATCCAGATTTTTGCGATCGATCTGCGCTGGGTGCCGGTGCAGGGCTTCCGCAGCATCACCGCGGGCTTCGGCCCGTTCTTCGAACGCATCATCCTGCCGACCTGCACGCTGTCCTTTATCTACGTCGCCCTGATCGCGCGCATGACGCGGGCGGCGATGCTGGACGTGCTGGGCGAGGATTACGTCCGCACCGCACGCGCCAAGGGCATCAGCGAAACCGGCGTGCTGCTGCGCCACGCGCTGCGCAACGCCGCCGTGCCTGTCATCACCGTGATCGGAACCGGTTTTGCGCTCCTGATCTCCGGCGTCGTCGTCACCGAGAGCGTGTTCAACCTGCCCGGCATCGGCCGCCTCACCGTCGATGCGGTGCTGGCGCGCGACTATCCGGTAATCCAGGCGATGATCCTCTTGACGTCGGGCATCTATGTCACCGTCAATCTCCTGATCGACGTTGCCTACACCCTCCTTGATCCTAGAATTCGTTACTGAGGTTCGGCACGATGGCGATCGAAACCCTTCCCGAACCATCAATCCCCGTCACCACGCCGTTCCGGCCGCGACTGGGATTTCTCACGGCAACGCCGATCATTGCGGTGGCCACGACCTGCCTTGCGCTGATCATTGCGATGGCGATCCTGGCACCTTGGCTCGCGCCGCACGACCCGCAATTGCTGGCGCCGGCGCAGCGGCTGAAGCCTTCCAGCGCACAATTCCTGCTCGGCACCGACGCCTACGGCCGCGACGTGCTGTCGCGCATCATCTATGGCGCGCGGATTTCGCTGCTGATCGGACTTGGCGCTGCGGTCTTCTCGATCAGCATCGGCCTCTTGATCGGCCTCGTCTCCGGCTTCTTCAAATGGGTCGATGCCGTCATGATGCGGATCATGGACGGACTGATGGCTATCCCGAGCATCCTGCTCGCCATCGCCGTTGTCTCGCTGTCCGGCGCCAGCCTGATGACGGTGCTGATCGCGATCACCATTCCCGAAATCCCGCGGGTGGCGCGGCTGGTGCGCTCGGTCGTACTGTCCGCGCGCGAGGAGCCCTATGTCGAGGCCGCGATTTCGGTCGGCACCAGCCTGCCCAAGATCATGTGGCGGCACCTGATGCCGAACACGATCGCGCCGCTGATCGTGCAAGGCACCTATGTCTGCGCGTCCGCGGTTCTCACCGAGGCGATCCTGTCGTTCCTCGGCGCCGGCATCAGCCCGGAAACGCCGACCTGGGGCAACATCATGGCCGAGGGCCGCGCCTACTTCCAGGTCAAGCCTTCGTTGATCTTCTGGCCGGGCCTGCTGCTGTCGATCGCGATCCTCAGCGTCAATTTGATCGGCGACGCCGCCCGCGACGCGCTCGATCCGCGCATGAAACAGCGGGAGGCTGGAAAGTGAGCGCATCCGAACCGAACAACCTCGTTCTCGACATCAACGACCTCGTCGTAAGCCTCGGCAAGAAGCCCGGCGGCCAGCGCATCATTGACGGTGTCTCCCTGCAGGTACGCGACGGCGAAACCCTGTGCGTTGTCGGCGAAAGCGGCTCTGGCAAGTCCGTGACCTCGCTGACCGTGATGGGCCTGCTGCAAAAGGACGCGCTGACGCCGACCGGCGGCAGCGTCAAGCTGGTCGGCGAGGAGTTGCTCACCGCCTCCGACCGCCGATTGCGCGAACTTCGCGCCACCCGGATGGCGATGATCTTTCAGGAGCCGATGACCGCGCTCAACCCGGTCGTGCCGGTCGGCCGCCAGATCGACGAGGTCTTGCGCGTCCATACCAGTCTCGACGCCCGCACGCGGCGCCAGAAGATCCTGGCGATGATGGAGCACGTCCGGCTGCCCGACGTGGAGCGCATCTTCGCCTCCTATCCGCACCGGCTGTCGGGCGGTCAGCGTCAGCGCATCATGATCGCGATGGCGCTTGTGCTCGAGCCCAAGCTCTTGATCGCGGACGAGCCGACCACGGCGCTCGACGTCACCACGCAGAAGCAGATCCTGACCCTGATCCGCGACCTGCAGCGCGATCACGGCACCGCCGTGCTGTTCATCACCCATGACATGGGGGTGGTCGCGGAGATCGCCGATCGCGTCGCCGTCATGCGTTACGGCCGTCTGGTCGAGACCGGCACGCTCGACAGCATCCTGCGCACGCCTGCGATGGAATATACCCGCAACCTGCTCTCTTCGGTTCCGAGCCTGGTGCCGCGGGCGCCGCGCGCGGAAACCAATGAGCCCGTCGTGCTGGAAACCAGCGACCTCGGTAAGGTCTATCGCGAGCGCTCGTTCCTCGGCAAAGCCCGCGAAGTCGCCGCCGCCAAGGACGTCACGCTTACCCTGCGCAAGGGCCGCACGCTCGGCATCGTCGGCGAAAGCGGTTCCGGCAAGTCGACGGTGGCACGCTGCATCGTCCGACTGATCGATCCGACCTCCGGCGGCGTGCGCCTCGCCGGCCGCGAGATCTCCGAACTGTCGCGCCGGCTGCTGCAACCCCACCGCAAGAAAATCCAGATCATCTTCCAGGACCCCTACCGCTCGCTCAACCCGCGCATCACGGTCGGCGAGTCCATCGCCGAGGGGCCGATCAATTACGGCATGCCGCGCACGGAGGCGCTGGCCAAGGCGCGCGACCTGCTCGAACTGGTCGATCTGCCGCCCGATGCGATCTCGCGCTATCCGCACCAGTTTTCCGGCGGCCAGCGCCAGCGTATAGCGATCGCACGCGCGCTCGCGCTTGACCCCGACGTTCTGGTTGCAGACGAAGCGGTTTCGGCACTCGACGTGTCGGTGCAGGCGCAGGTGCTCGAACTGCTCGATGAAATCCAGCAGCGGCTCGGCATCGCACTGCTGTTCATCACCCACGACCTCCGCGTCGCCGCGCAAATCTGCGACGACGTCGTCGTGATGCAGCATGGCCGGGTCGTGGAACAGGGACCGGCCGCGCAGGTGCTGACCCATCCGCAGCAGGCCTACACCAAGGCGCTGCTCGACGCCGCCCCCGGACGCGGCTGGGATTTCGCCAATTTCCGGCCCGTGGCGGAAGCGGCGGAGTAGACAGGGCTCCGTCGTTCCGCGGCACGCGAAGCGTGAACCCGGAACGACGAGGACACCTTGATGGCGGCAGAGTAGACGTCTCTTCCGTCATACGAGCGAAGCGAAGCAGTCCATTCTTTCCCATGCTGTTGCATGTACCGCTCGCTTCGCTCGCAATGACGGTGGGGCGTCATGCAAAACGGAATTGCTTACCAGCTTGCGCTTGCCACAATGACCCGCTTAACGTCCCTGCCAACGAAAACACTGGCCGAGCCACCATGACCCGTATCGCCGTCGGCGGTTTCCTGCACGAGACCAATACCTTCGCGCCGACCAAGGCGACCTATGCCGATTTCGTCCATGGCGGCGGCTGGCCGTCGATGGCGCATGGTGACGACGTTCTCAAGGTCATGCGCAAGATCAATGTCGGATTGGCCGGCTTTGTCGAAGAAGCCGAAGCGAACGGCTGGGACATGGTGCCGACGATATCCTGCGGCGCCAGCCCCTCGGCGCATGTGACCAAAGATGCCTTCGAGCGCATCGTGACGGAGATGATCGAGGGCATTGCGAGTGCCGGCCCGCTCGATGCGGTCTATCTCGACCTGCACGGCGCGATGGTGACCGAACACTACGACGACGGCGAAGGCGAAATTCTGGCGCGCGTGCGCAAGGTAGTGGGTCCGGATCTGCCGCTGGTCGTCAGCCTCGATCTGCATGCCAACGTGACGCCTGAAATGGTCGAGCATGCGGACGCGCTGATTGCCTACCGCACCTACCCTCACGTCGACATGGCCGACACCGGCCGCGCCTCGGCAAGACATCTCGCGCTGATGCTGAAGACGAAGGCGCGATTTGCAAAAGCGTTCCGGCAATTGCCGTTCCTGATTCCGATCAGCTGGCAGTGCACCAACGACCAGCCGACCATGGGCATCTATCAAAAGCTGGCGGCGCTGGAGAGCGACGCAGTGCCGACGCTGTCGTTCGCGCCGGGCTTTCCGGCTGCAGACTTTGCGCATTGCGGACCGAGCGTCTTCGCCTATGGCCGGACACAGGCGGACGCGGATGCCGCCGCCGAAAAAATAGTCGCGCTGATCGAAGGCCACGAGGACGATTTCGACGGCCGGATATTCTCGCCCGACGAAGGCATTCGCCACGCCATGGAACTGGCGAAGACCGCGCAGAAGCCGATCATTATCGCCGACACCCAGGATAATCCCGGCGCCGGCGGCGATTCCGACACCACCGGCATGCTGCGCGCGCTGGTGCGCAACAACGCGACCCGCGCCGCCACCGGCGTGATCTACGATCCGCAATCCGCCAGGGCCGCGCATCAGGCCGGCGTCGGGGCTACCGTAACGCTGACGCTCGGCGGCAAGTCCGGCATTCCCGGTGATGCGCCGTATCAGGAAACCTTCGTCGTCGAGAAACTGTCCGACGGGAAGTTTGTTGCCCCCGGCCCCTATTACGGCGGCCGCGACATGGACATGGGCCCCTCGGCCTGCCTGCGCATCGGCGACGTCAGGGTCGTCGTGAGTTCGCACAAGGCGCAACTCGCGGATCAGTCGATGTACCGCTATGTCGGCATCGAGCCGACCGAACAGGCGATCCTGGTCAACAAGAGTTCGGTGCACTTCCGCGCCGATTTCGAACCGATCGCCGAAAAACTCCTGATCTGCGCCGCTCCCGGCGCGATGCCGGCGGACACCGCGTCATTGCCGTGGACGCGGCTGCGTCCGGGCATCCGCATCAAGCCGAACGGCCCTGCCTTCGCGCCCGCGGCCCATTCACGCGAATCTTCAGTAACGGGATAACAGAAATGCCCAACATCGAACGCATCGACGGCTTTGCCGAAGAGCTTACCGCCATCCGCCGCGACCTGCATGCCCACCCCGAGATCGGCTTCGAGGAAGTGCGCACCTCGGGCATCGTCGCCGACAAGCTGAAGGGATGGGGCATCGAGGTGCATCGCGGCCTCGGCGGCACCGGCGTGATCGGCGTGCTCAAGGGCAAGGGCAGCGGCACCAGGCGCATCGGACTGCGCGCCGACATGGATGCGCTGCCGATGGAGGAGAACACCAACCTGAAATGGCGTTCGACCATTCCCGGACGTTTCCATGGCTGCGGCCATGACGGCCACACCACCATGCTGCTCGGCACCGCGCGCTATCTTGCCGAGACGAAGAATTTCGACGGCACCGTGCACTTCATCTTCCAGCCGGCCGAGGAAGGCCTCGGCGGCGCCCGCGCCATGATCAAGGATGGCCTGTTCGAGAAGTTCCCGTGCGACGAGGTCTACGGGCTGCACAATGCGCCCGACATGAACCACGGCGAGATCGCGATCCTGCCCGGCCCCGCGATGGCCGGCGCCGACTTCTTCGACATCACCATCAACGGCTACGGCGCGCACGGCGCGATGCCTGAACGGTCAAAGGATGCGGTCGTGATCGCAACCACGCTTGCGCAGGCGCTGCAGACCATCGTCAGCCGCAACGTCGATCCGCTGAAAGCGGCGGTGCTGTCGATCACCCAGATCCATGCCGGCTCCGCCTATAACGTGATCCCCGGCGACGCGAAGCTCTGCGGCACGGTGCGCGCGTTCGATGACGGCGTCCGCGCGCTGATCCGCGAGCGCATGCGCGCGATCTCTGCCGGCATTGCCGCGACCTTTCAGTGCGAGATAACGGTCGACATCCGCGACATCTTCAGCGTGCTGGTCAACAAGGAAGAGCAGTCGAAGGTGGTCGAGGAAGTGGCGAAGACCGTGGTCGATCCTGCCAAGGTATTCACGCGCGCCACGCCGAAGATGGGCAGCGAGGATTTCGCCGACATGATGCAGGCGGTGCCCGGCGCCTATTTCTGGATCGGCCATGACGGTTCGGTGCCGGTGCACAATCCAGGCTACGTCCTCGACGACAAGATCCTGCCGATCGGCGCCAGCATGTTCGCCCGCATCATCGAAACCCGTCTCCCGGTAGGTTCGCATGCATAAGCAGGTCGCCGAAGAAGAAGTCACCTCGCTGCATGACCTTTCCGCCGTCGATCTGATCGCGGGCTATCGCGCCAAGCAGTTCTCGCCATCGGAAGTGATGGAGGAAGTGCTCGATCACGTCGCGGCATGGGAGCCGCACATCAAAGCGCTCTATCTGTTCGATCCCGATGGCGCGCGCGCTGCCGCCCGGGCGTCGACTGACCGCTGGCAAAAGGGCGAACCCGTAGGCACGCTCGACGGCTTACCCGCCACGATCAAGGACAATATCGCCACCAGGGGCCAGCCGATTCCGCTTGGCGCAGCCAGCGTCAAGCAGATCCCCGCCGAGAAGGATGCGCCGCCGGCCGCGCGCCTGCGCGAGGCAGGTGCCATCATATTCTCCAAGACCACGATGCCTGATTACGGCATGCTGTCGTCGGGCCTTTCCAGCTTTCATCCCCTCACCCGCAACCCGTGGGACCTCAGCAAGAATCCGGGCGGGTCGTCTTCCGGCGCCGGTGCTGCAGCGGCAGCCGGTTACGGACCACTGCATCTTGGAACGGATATCGGCGGTTCGGTACGGCTGCCGGCCGCATGGTGCGGGCTGGTCGCGCTGAAGCCGAGCCTCGGGCGCGTTCCGATCGATCCGCCCTATGTCGGCCGCGTGGCCGGGCCGATGACCCGCATCGTCGACGATGCCGCGCTGATGATGTGCGTGCTGTCCAAACCGGACCGCCGTGACGGCATGAGCCTGCCGGCCGACAACATCAACTGGAAGGCGCACGAGAAATCGCCGCGCAAGCTGCGCATCGGCCTGATGCTCGATGCCGGCACCGGCCAGCCGCTGGAGAAGGCGGTGCGCACGGTCGTCGTCAAGGCCGCCAAGGCGTTCGAATCCGCCGGCGCCGTGGTGACCGAGGTCGACGGTATCCTGACCCGCGAGATGCTCGATGGCCTCGACAATTTCTGGCGTGCGCGGATGTGGGACGATCTTTCGAAGCTGTCGTCGTTGGAGCGCGGCAAGGCACTGCCTTACATCCTCAACTGGGCGGAAGCCGGCGCCAAACTCTCGGGTGTCGATGTCGTCAGGGGCTTCAACGCCACCATGGCGATCCGCGCCGCCGCGGCAAAGCTGTTCCACGAACTCGACTACGTGATTTCGCCGGTATCGCCGGTCGTGAATTTCCCCGCCGAGTTCGCCTCGCCGCTCAACGACCCCGCCAAGCCGTTCGAGCACATCGCCTTTACCATGCCGTGGAATATGGCGGAGAACCCCGCCGTCTCCATCAATGGCGGCTATGACGAGAAGGGCTTTCCGATCGGCGTGCAGATCATCGGCCGCCGCTTCGACGATCTCGGCGTGCTCGGCATGGCCAAGGCCTTCGAGGGCCTGCGCGGTCCGCAACGGCCGTGGCCGCTGCCGCCGGCAAAATAATATCTCCATACCTTCGTCATGGCCGGGCTTGTCCCGGCCATCCACGTCTTTACGGTGTCTACGGACAGAACGACGTGGATGCCCGGCACGTCTTGCGCGAAGACGCGCTTCGCGCTTTAGACCGGGAATGACGATGGATTAGCCGTCAAACAAGAACACAAAGGAAGGAAACGCACCCCATGGCGTATGAGACCATCAAATACGAGGTCGAGGACCAGATCCTCACCATCACCCTGAACCGGCCCGACAAGCTCAACGCTTTCAACGGCACGATGCAGCAGGAAATGATCGACGCGTTCGACGCGGCCGACAAGGACGACAACATCCGCGCCATCATCGTCACCGGCGCGGGCCGCGGCTTCTGCGCCGGCGCCGACCTCTCCTCCGGCGCCAACACATTCGACCGCGACGCCCGCCGCGGCCCGGTGAAGCGGCTGGCCGACGGCAAGGTCGACTACAGCGATCCGCAGGTGCGCGACGGCGGCGGCCAGGTGACGCTGCGTATCTTCAAGTGCCTGAAGCCCGTCATCGCGGCGGTGAACGGGCCGGCCGTCGGCATCGGCGTCACCATGCAGCTGGCGATGGACATCCGCATCGCATCCGAAGCGGCACGGTTCGGCTTCGTGTTTTCCCAGCGCGGCATCGTGCCCGAGGCCGCTTCCAGTTGGTTCCTGCCGCGCATCGTCGGCATCTCGCAGGCGCTGGAATGGTGCTATTCGGGCCGCGTCTTCCCGGCACAGGAGGCCCTCGCCGGCCGCCTCGTCAGCAAGGTGGTGCCGCCAGATCAATTGCTGCCGACCGCGCGCGCTCTCGCCAAGGAGTTTGCCGCCAAGACGGCGCCGGTTTCGGTGGCGCTGATCCGGCAGATGATGTGGCGCATGACCGGCGCCGACGACCCGATGGAAGCCCACAAGGTCGACAGCCGCGGCATCTACGCCCGCGGCCGCTCGGACGACGTCAAGGAAGGCGTGGTCTCGTTTTTGGAAAAGCGCCCGGCGCAATTCAAGGACAAGGTGTCGACCGACATGCCGGACTATTTCCCGTGGTGGCAAGAGCGCGAATATAAGTGAGCGCGCGGCCCGCACCGGCCCATGCGACGCAAGACGGCGTCGTCCTGCTGCACGGCATCAGCAGGACGGCGCTGTCGTTTCGAAAGATGCAGCTGGCGCTGGAACGCGCCGGATTCGCCACCCTCAACCTGGACTATGAAAGCCGCCGCAAGGCGCTGGAGGGGCTGGCAGAGGACATTCATCCCGCCATCCAGCGCTTTGCCGATCGCATCGACGGCTCCATTCATTTCGTCTGCCATTCCATGGGCGGACTCCTGGCCCGCGTCTACATTGCAAGGCACCGGCCGAAACACCTCGGCCGCGTCGTGATGCTGGGCACGCCCAACAGCGGCAGCGAAATCGCCGACCGGCTGAAGAACTTCGGCGCCTACCGCGCCTTCTTCGGACCCGCCGGACAGCAGCTCGGCACAAAGCGAGACGATGCGATCAATGCGCTGTTTCCACCGCTGGATTACCCGGTCGGCATCGTCGCGGGAAATCGCTCGATCGATCCGCTGGTCGGCAAGATGCTGCCGAAACCGCATGATGGCCGCGTATCGGTGAAAAACACCGCGATCGATGGTATGGCGGACCATGTCGTCGTCGACACATCGCACCCGTGGCTGGTGCGAAACAGCGTCGCGGTCGCGCAGACCATCGCGTTCCTTCAGGATGGGACGTTCGTGAAACCGTAGGGGTGAAATCGCGACGTCGTAGGGTGGGCAAAGCGTAGCGTGCCCACCATCGAGCGCGAGGTTGTCATGGTGGGCACGCTTCGCTTTGCCCACCCTACACATACTGGATGCCCCGCCTTCGCGGGGCATGACAAGAGAAATCACCCCATCGTTAGCGCCACGCGCCCGATCGCCTTGCGCTCGATCAACAGCCGCATCGCCTTGGCATAATCTTCCAGCGGCAGGCGGTGCGAGATGTTGGGGCGGACCTTGCCCGCTTCAGCCCACTCCGTCAGCGCCTTGATCCTGACTTCGCCGAGCGCCGGGTTTTTCCGCACCGCCTCGCCGGCGCGCACGCCGAGCACGCTGGCGCCCTTGATCATCAGCAGATTGGTCTTGGCAAGACCGATGCCGCCGGTAAAGCCGATGATCAGGAGTCGCGCGCCCCAGTTGATGCAGCGCATCGAGTTCTCGAACACCTCGCCGCCGACGGGATCGAACACCACGTCCGCGCCCCGCCCGTCGGTGATGCGCTTGACGGCGTCGCGGAACGGCTCGCGGTCGTAGCGGATGAGATGATCGGCGCCCCTCGCCTGCGCGATCGCGAGCTTCTCGTCGCTGGAAGCCGTGGCAATCACCGTCGCGCCCAGCATCTTGCCGATCTCAACGGCGGCGAGCCCGACGCCGCCGGCAGCGCCATGCACCAGCAGCACCTCGCCCGGCTGCAGTTGGCCGCGGTCGATCAGCGCGTGATACGCCGTGCCGTGGCCGGCGAGAAACGTCGCGCCCTCCGCATAGTCGAACGTCGATGGCAATTTCACCAGCTGCGCAGGCGTGGCGACGGCCTCATCGGAGTAGGCGCCGTGCCGCATCTTGACGATGACCCTGTCGCCGAGCGCGACGCCCCTGGCATCGTTGATCTCGACGACATCGCCGGCGGCTTCCATGCCCGGCGTAAACGGCAACGGCGGCTTGAGCTGATACTGGCCCGCGGCCATCAGGACGTCGGGGAAATTCAACCCGGCGGCACGGATGGCGACGCGCACCTGCCCCGGCGCCAGCGGCGCGGCGGCAAAGGTTTCGAGGTGCAGGCTTTCGGGCGGGCCGAGCTCGCGGCAGACGACGGCGCGCGGCATCAGGCAGCCCGCGCCTTGACGCGCTCGAGCGCCTCGCGGATCAGCGGCATGCGGTCGTTGCCGAAATACATGTCGGTCTTGTCAACGAAGATCGTCGGCGAGCCGAAGCCGCCGCGCGCCATCACCTCATCCGTATTGGCCTTGAGCTGGTCCTTGATCGCCTGCTGGCCGATCGCCTCGAAGAACTTGACGTGATCGACGCCGGCCTTCTTGCAGACCTCCGTCAGCACCGAGTCCTGCGAGATATCCTTGTCGGCGCCCCAATAGGCCTCGAACACCGCGGTCGCGAACGGCACCATGCGTACGCCAGATTCTTGGCCCAACCAGATGCAGCCGCGCATCGCCTTGACGCTGTTCACCGGAAAGACCGTGGGCGGCATCTTGATGGCGAGCCCCGCGGACCGCGCCCAGTCGGCGAGATCCTTTTTCATGTAACGCGCCTTCAGCGGCACCGGCGTCTCGCGCGAGGCATAGACGCTCGGGTTCACGGTATTGAAGATGCCGCCGACCAGAATCGGCCTCCACGTGATCTCGACGCCGAGCTCTTTGGCGAGCGGCTGGATGTTGTGAAAGGCGAGATAGGTCCAGGGACTGGAACAATCGAAGAAGAATTCGAGCATGGCGTTTTCCTTTTGTTTGATTTTTTTCGATCCTCATCCCTGCGCAACGGCTTCGCCGTTGTCGCTGGACGAGCGCGGAACGCGCGTCTCGAAGGATGAGTTGTTTGGCACGTTACGGGCCACATGGTTCGAGACGGCGCTGACGCGCCTCCTCACCATGAGGAACGACTACTGCTTCCTCCCCGCTATCTCCTTGGCACGCGCGCCGAACATATTTCGTCGCGCCTCCTCGTCGAACGGCTCCTTCACGAACTTGCCGATCGCCAATCCCGCCTGCACCTGCGGCCGCGCGCGCACCTCGGCGTACCAGCGCTTGATGTTCGGGTAATCGTCGAGCGTGAAGCCCTGCGCCTTGTGCGTCATGGTCCACGGAAAGCAGGCGATATCGGCAATCGAGTAGTCGCCAGCGACGTAGGCGCCGGTCTTGCCCAATTGGGTATCGAGCACCTTGTAGAGCCGGGCTGTCTCGTCGCGGTAGCGCTCGATCGCATACGGGATCTTCTCGGCCGCATAGAGCGCAAAATGACCGTGCTGGCCGAGCATGGGACCAAGCCCGCTCATCTGCCACATCAGCCATTGCATGACGCGCGACCGCGCCCGCATTTCCTTCGGCAAAAAGCGTCCGGTCTTGTCGGCGAGGTAGATCAGGATCGCCCCGGTCTCGAACACCGAAAACGGCGCCCCGCCGTCGGCGGGCTCGTGGTCCACGATGGCCGGAATCCGGTTATTCGGGCTGATCGCCAGGAATTCCGGCCTGAACTGCTCGCCGGCGCGGATGTTGACGGGAACGACCCGATAGGGCAGCCCGAGTTCCTCCAGCATGATCGAGATCTTCCAGCCGTTCGGCGTCGGCGCGTAGTGCAGGTCGATCATCGTCTTGATCATGTTTTCCCCGGGCTGTCGCCATCGGCCCGGCAGGCCAGTCGGCGACGTTTGTTGTTCTGTACCTGCAGCATAAGACATGGCAGACAGGCGCTCAATCAGGACCAACCGGGAGGCTCCCATGCTGTTTCCAACCACGATCGCAGGCTCCCTGCCCAAGCCGGAATGGCTGGCCGAGCCAGACATGCTCTGGGCGCCGTGGAAATCGAAAGGCGACGAACTCGCCCGCGCCAAGCGCGACGCCACCATGCTGGCGATCAAGCTGCAGGAGGATGCGGGCGTCGATATCGTGACCGAGGGCGAGCAGGCCCGCCAGCATTTCGTCCACGGTTTTCTGGAGAAGGTGGACGGCATCGACTTCGCCCACAAGGTCGAGATGGGAATCCGCAAGGACCGCTACAAGGCGATGGTGCCGCAGGTGGTGGCGCCGCTGAAGCTGAAAGGCCGCGTTCATGCCGACGAGGCCCGCGTGGCGCGCGCCCACACCACACGCAAGCTGAAATTCACCCTGCCCGGCCCGATGACCATCATCGATACCCTCGCCGACAGCCATTATGGCGACCGCGTCAAGATGGCGTTCGCCTTCGCCGAACTATTGAACGAAGAAGCCAGGGCGCTCGAGGCCGACGGCATCAACATGATCCAGTTCGACGAGCCGGCCTTCAACGTGTTCATGGACGAAGTGCCGGTCTGGGGCATCAAGGCCCTGGAGAGCGCGGCGCAGGGGCTGAAATGCGAGACCGCCGTGCACATCTGCTACGGCTACGGCATCAAGGCCAATGTCGACTGGAAGGGAACGCTGGGCAGCGAGTGGAGGCAATACGAGGAGATTTTCCCGGCGATCGCTGAAAGCTCGATCCAGCAGGTCGCGATCGAATGCCGCAACTCAAAGGTCCCGCTCGACCTGCTCGCGCTGCTGAAGGGCAAGAAGATCCAGGCCGGCGTGATCGATGTCGCCAGCGACACGGTGGAGACCGCCGAGGATGTCGTGAAGGTGATCGAGGCCGTGTCGAAGTTCGTGCCCCTCAGTGACATCGTCGCGACGACGAATTGCGGCATGGCGCCGATGCGGCGGGATATCGCGGAAGCGAAGCTGATGGCGCTCGGTGCGGGGGCGAAGCTGGCGCGGCAGAAGCTGGGCTGAGGCAAGCGGTCATTCCGGGGCGATGCGCAGCATCGAACTATGGTGCGCAATTGCGCACCTGAGAATCTCGAGATTCCGGGTCTGGTGCTTGCGCACCGTCCCGGAATGACGGCACCTAGCTCATCGCACTCGGATGCAGCACCGGGCGATATCCCGCACTCAGCGCGCGCAGGGTCGACGGTGGCGTCAGCAGCATCGCGTCGCTGACCTCGCTATCCGCCTTCTGATAGCCCGCCATCGACCACCGCAGCGCCCTGCCCTGCACAATCAGAAAACTCTCCTCGCCCCGCTGCACCATCGCGCCATCAGGCAAATCCGTCACCGGCGTCGGCAGCGGATGCAGCCGTTTCCTGCCGCGTTCGAGACGTTCGCCATGCAGCACCGCGTCGATCTCGCGCGCGCGAATGTTCTTCACGCCGTTGCCTTCTTCCCATGCGGCACGAAACCGGTTGGCGTCGTTGCGACGGCAGAAAAAGCACGGCCGATGGCCGGCCGCGAACGCGGTCGCCTCGTCGAGAAAGAACAGTTCGGTCCAGCTCCGCCGGCCCATCACCGGCCGCCGCCAGCCGCGGAACTCGCAGAGGCAGGTGATCCAGGCGGGAGAGGACCAGCGCTTTTTTAGGAGCGTCCTGGTCGCGGGGTCGTGGATGATGCCGCGGTTGCCGGTGAAAAGGCCTCGGTGTGGGGCGGCGATGATGTCGCCGGTGGGGCTGACGCGGTTTTGCAGGGGCATCGGTTGGTGAGCCCGATTGTCTATCGTCATTCCGGGATGGTCCGAAGGACCAGACCCGGAATCTCGAGATTCCGGGTTCGCCTCTTCGAGGCGCCCCGGAATGACCGACGTCTCACGGCCGGATCGGCGGCTGGAACGACAGCGCGGTATCCCATGGAAAATGAATCCACGTATCCTGCGACACCTCCGTGATGAACGTATCGACCAGCGGCTTGCCCTTGGGCTTGGCGTAGACAGTGGCGAAATGCGCATCGGGCAGCATCTTTCGCACCATCCGCCCGGTGGCGCCGGTGTCGACGAGGTCGTCGACGATCAGCAGTCCCTTGCCCGTGCCGCCGCCGAGCCTGGCGACGTCGGCCGACACACCCTTGAGCGCCTGCAGGTCGCCCTGGGTGGTGTGGTCGTAGCTCGCAATGCAGACCGTATCGATAATCCGAATGCCGAGTTCGCGAGCGACGATCGCCGCCGGCACCAGTCCGCCCCGCGTGATCGCGATGATCGCGTGAAACGGCCCGACCTCGTTGAGCCGCCAGGTCAACGCCCGGCAATCCCGGTGAAACTGATCCCAGGAGACCGGAAACGGCCGGCCTGCCCGCGCCTCGGCACTCGGCTCTGAATTATTGTCTGCCACCTGTGTTGCCCTGTCTTGCCGGCCTGCTACCGCAGGACGTTCAATCCCGCCAGCATCGCCTTCACCGCCGTCATTGCGGCAGCGAGCTTTTCCGGATCGCGCGAGCGGACGACGAGGTTGGTGTTCGGCTTCTTGTCGTCGTCCATGAACGGATAGCTGCCGATGATGGTGTCGGGATGGGCGTTGGCGATCTCGCGCAGCGGCCCGCCGATGTCGCCTTCGCGGGCGTTGGCGCGGACCGAATCCGACAGCATCCGCACACCGGATTTCAAAGTGGGCGCGACGATGTCCATCATCGCCTGCATGATCGAGGGGATGCCGGCCATCACGATAACATTGCCGAGCTTGAAACCGGGCGCGAGGATGGTGGCGCTCTGGATCAGCTCGGCGCCATCGGGGACGCGGGCCATGCGCAGCCGCGCCTCGTTCAGATCCTGCTCGCTCCAGCGTTCGCGGAAGCGCGCCACCACCTCCGGGTGATGGTCGATGCCGACGCCGAACGCCTTCGCCACGCTGTCGGCGGTGATGTCGTCATGGGTCGGGCCGATGCCGCCGGTGGTAAAGACGTAGGTGTAGCGATTGCGCAGCGCGTTCAGCGCCGCGACGATGTCGGCCTCGTCGTCGGCGACGACGCGGACCTCCTTGAGGTCGATACCTATATTGGTCAGGTACTCGGCGATGAAGCCGATGTTCTTGTCCTTGGTCCGGCCGGACAGGATCTCGTCACCTATGACCAGAATCCCTGCCGTGACGATCTCGCTCATGACTTCTCCTCACCCCTGTCCCCGCTTGCAGTGTGCGTTACGCAACGCATTGAAGTCACGGGGGTTTGCTGCCGAAATAAGCACCCGGCAGCCTTTTTTTATGGCAGCGCGGCCGGCTACCCATACCAAATGCCGCAAGCCAATGCATATCGCGCTGGCCCGACCCTTGCTACCATCCCGTCAGGTCATGCACTGTGAGACTTTGGGGATAGTCGGGATTTTAATGGCAGTTGCGTTCGACGAAATGAACGGCCCCGGCGGGGAGCTCCGCCCGGCCTATCAGGAGCTCTCCCGCTGGCTCAAGGAGACGCCGCCGGACGCCCTCGAATATCGCCGCCAGGAGGCGGAACTGCTGTTCCGCCGGATCGGAATCACCTTCGCGGTCTATGGCGACGCCGAGGCCCAGGAGCGGCTGATCCCCTTCGATGTGATCCCCCGGATCATATCGGCCAAGGAATGGACGCTGCTGGAGAAGGGCCTGAAGCAGCGGGTCCGCGCGCTCAACATGTTCCTGCGCGACATCTACCACGGCCGCGACATCCTGCGCGCCAACATCATCCCCGACGACCTGATCTTCCAGAACCCGGTATTCCGGCCGGAAATGAACGGCCAGGACGTCCCGCACGACGTCTATGTGCATATCGCCGGGATCGACATCGTCCGGGTCGACGCCGACAATTTCATCGTGCTGGAGGACAATGCGCGCACGCCCTCGGGCGTGTCCTACATGCTGGAAAACCGCGAGATCATGATGCGGTTGTTTCCGGACCTGTTCGCCCGCCACCGCGTGGCGCCCGTGGAACGCTATCCCGACGAACTGCTCTCGGCGCTGCGCTCGGTCGCGCCGCTCTCGGCCTCGTCCGAGCCGACCGTCGCGCTGATGACGCCCGGCGTCTACAATTCTGCCTATTACGAACACTCGTTCCTGGCCGACAAATTGGGGATCGAGCTGGTCGAGGGCCGCGACCTCATCGTCAAGAACGACGAGGTGTTCATGCGCACCACCGAGGGCTTGAAGCGCGTCGACGTGATCTACCGCCGCGTCGACGACGATTTCCTCGATCCCCTCACCTTCCGCCCGGATTCCGCGCTCGGCGTGCCCGGGCTGATGTCGGCGTACGCGGCCGGCAACATCACGCTGGCGAACGCGGTCGGCACCGGCATTGCCGATGACAAGGCGATTTATTCCTACATGCCGGAGATCGTGAAATTCTATCTCGGCGAGGAGCCGATCCTGAAGAACGTGCAGACCTGGCGCTGCCGCGAGCCAAAGGATCTGTCCTACGTGCTCGACAATCTCGCCGACCTCGTGGTCAAGGAAGTGCACGGTTCCGGCGGCTACGGCATGCTGATCGGTCCCGCCGCGACAAAAGCGACGATCGAGGCGTTCCGCGACAAGCTCAAGCGCGAGCCCGAAGGCTTTATCGCCCAGCCGACGCTGGCGCTGTCGACCTGCCCGACCTGCACGGCGTCCGGCCTCGCGCCACGCCATGTCGATCTCAGGCCCTTCGTGCTGACGGGGAGCAAGCATGTCACCATCGTGCCGGGCGGGCTGACGCGGGTGGCGCTGAAGGAAGGCTCGCTGGTGGTCAATTCGAGCCAGGGCGGCGGCACCAAGGACACCTGGATACTGGACGAATAGAGAGCGAAATTATCGCATGCTGTCGCGCACTGCCGAAAACCTGTACTGGCTGGCCCGCTACGTCGAGCGCGCCGAATATATCGCGCGCACCATCGATGCCACGCTGCGCGTCACCGCGCTTCCCGCCGCCTATATCGGCAAGACCAATGAGTGGGAATCGGCGCTGTTGACTGCTGGCGTCAGCGCCAGCTTCTTCGAGGCCTACCAGGAAGCCAACGAGCAGAACGTGGTCGAGTATCTCGCGTTCTCGCCGTCCAATCCTTCCTCCATCAAGAACTGCATCGAGGCCGCGCGGCTCAATTCGCGCTCGGTGCGAACCGCGCTGACATCCGAGATGTGGGACACCATCAACTCGGCCTGGATCGAGTTGCAGGAAGTCTGGGGCAAGGGCACCTCGAGCCGCGAGGAACTCGCGCGGTTCCTGCGCTTCGTGCAGGAGACGTCATTGCGGTTCGACGGCTCTGCCTACCGCACGATGCTGCGCAACGACGCGTACTGGTTCTCGCGGCTCGGACTGCATCTGGAGCGCGCGGACAACACCGCACGTATTCTCGACGTGAAGTACCACGTGCTGCTGCCGGAGGAGGAACACGTCGGCGGCCCGCTGGATTACTACCAGTGGACCTCGATCCTGCGCTCGGTATCGGCGCTGACGGCCTATCACTGGGTCTACCGCGAGACGCTGAAACCCTGGCTGATCGCCGATCTCCTGATCCTGAACGACACGCTGCCGCGCTCGCTGGCAAGCTGCTACAGCAATCTGGTACGCAATCTCGACCAGATCGGCGTCGCCTATGGCCGCCAAGGCGCCTCCCAGCGCCACGCCCGCGGCGTCCGCAACCGGCTTGAACACAGCCACATGGACGATATCTTCCAGCATGGCGTCCATGAATTCATCCAGGAATTCATCGCGGACAACGCACGGCTGGGTGAGATCATCACCAAGCAGTATTTGATTTGACGTCGTCATTCCGGGATGGTCCGCAGGACCAGACCCGGAATCTCGAGATTCCGGGTTCGCTTCGCGCCCCGGAATGACAGCAGAAATAACGGTACACCATGCGCCTGCGAATTGCCCATTCCACCAGCTATCGCTACGAACCGCCGGCCACCGGCGTGATCCAGATCCTGCGCATGACGCCCGGCAGTCATGACGGGCAGTACGTCGCTGAGTGGCAGATCGACGTCTCCACCGATTCCCGGCTCGACATGCACCAGGACGCGTTCGGCAACGTCACCCATGTGCTGACGCACGGGCCGATCGCAGATCTCACCATCAACGTCGAGGGCCTGATCGAGACCCACGACACCGGCGGCGTACTGCGCGGCACCGACGAGCGCTTTCCGCCTAGCCTGTTCCTGCGCACGACCCCGCTCACCGAAGTCAATCCGGCGATGGCGACGTTCGCGCGCGAGATGCGCGCGGAGTCCGACGGCGACGTGCTCGGCTTCCTGCACGCGCTGATGGTGCAGATCAACGAGCACATGACGTTCGACGAGGACCCCACAAACTCAGGGACCTCGGCAGCCGAAGCCTTCGCGCTCAAGCGCGGGGTCTGCCAGGACTACGCGCATATCTTTATCGCCTGCGCCCGCACCGGCAGCGTGCCGGCGCGCTTCGTCTCCGGGCATTTCCTGCGCTCCGACGGCACCGTCAACCAGCAGGCCGGTCATGCCTGGGCGGAAGCGTACGTGCCTGACCTCGGCTGGGTCGGCTTCGATGCCGCCAACGGCATCTGCACCACCGACGCCCACGCCCGCGTCGCCATCGGCCTCGACTATCTCGGCGCCGCACCGGTGCGCGGCACCCGCTATGGCGGGGGAACGGAGACGCTGACGGTTTCGGTCAGGGTCGACCGGGCCGGACGATCGGGACAGTGGCAGAGCCAGCAGTAGTCGCTGCCGTCGGGGTTCACTCCATCGGTTGTCATTCCGGGGCTCGCGAAGCGAGAGCCCGGAATCCATCGCGACACTGGTACTGCGGTTAGATGGATTCCGGGTTCGCGCTAAGCGCGCCCCGGAATGACGGCTATATCGCCTTCACTTATCCAGCCACACGTCCTCGAAGCGCAGATTGTTGTACTGGCTGTTGTCGTGCGGCTTGAAGTTCTTCACGTAGGGCTGCCAGCAATTGCCGGCGGTACCGTGCATGATCACGGGGCGCGCGGCATCCTCCACCAGGATCCGCTCGATATCCCACACCAGTTTGCGCCGCTTCTCCTTGTCGAGTTCGCGCGACTGCGCCGCCAGCAGCTTGTCGACGTCGGCGTTGCAGTACTGGGTATAGTTGCGTTCGGAGTTGCACGAATAGTTCTCGACGACGTTGCCGTCGGGGTCGTCGACGCTCACGCCGGTGATGTTGAGGCCGATGGTGTAGTCCTTGCGCTGCAGCTTGGCGTACCAGCGCGGCGTATCGAGAATATCAAGTTCGCTGACGATGTAGATCTTCTTGAGCTGGTCGGACAGGATCACGGCCGGATCGCGGTAAGTCGGCAGGTTGCGCGTCTGGATCTTGATCTGCAGCGGCTTGGCATCGCTGTAGCCGAGCTTCTGCATGATGGCTTGCGCCTCGGCGAGGTTCTTCTCGGCCTCCGAGCCATAGCCGGTCAGAGCGGACTGCATCTCGGCGGGCATGCCCCACTCACCCTCCGGCTTCGGCAGCATCGCGCCGCCCAACCGCCCGGTTCCCTCCATCAGGATGCTGTTGAACGGCTTGCGGTCCAGTGCGAGCGACATCGCGCGGCGGATGTCGGGATTATCGAACGGTGGGTTGACGCGATTGACCATCAGGTTGATCAGCGTGCCCGTGGTGATGACCTCGCAGATCGCATTTGGCGCCCGTGCCTTCACGTCCTTCATCAGGGGAATGCTGACATCGGACGGAAAGGTGATGTCGTAATCGCCGGTCGAGAACGCCAGCATGCGCGTGGCGCGGCTGTCGATGGTGCGCACCGTGATCTCGTCGAGATAGGGCCGGTCTTTCCTGAAGTAATCGGGATTGCGCACGAGGCGGATCGAATCGCCGCGCTTGAACTCGACGAATTTGAACGGGCCGGTGCCCACCGGCTTGGTGCGCATCACCTGCTGCGGCACGTGGCAGGGATAGACCGCCGAGAAGGCGCTGGCGAGCAGCACCGGCAGGCTCGGCTGTGGCTCGCTCAGTTCGAAGGTCGCCTCGAAGTCGCCGTTGACGCTGACATCCTTCAGCTTAGTGTACCAGACCTTGCGCGGATTGCGCTTGAAGTCCTGCGTCTCGGCCTTGCCGATCAGCATCCGCCAGGTGCATTGCACGTCCTTCGCGGTGAACGGCTGGCCGTCGTGCCATTTGACGCCCTGTCGCAGCTTGAACGTCAGCCTGGTGTTGGTATCGTCCCACGCCCAGCTTTCGGCGAGATCGGGAATGACGGTCTCGATGCTCTCGTGGACCTTGGCAGGATCGAACGTGACGAGGTTGTTGAAGACGGCCGCAAACGGCATCACCGAGGCGATGGTCGATTCTTCCAGCAGCGAGGTCGAGGGAGGATTGTCGTTGTGGTAGAGCCTGAGCGTGCCGCCTTTCTTCTGCGCGGCGGCAGGACTTGCGGCAAGCAGTGCGATGCAACAGAGCATCATGAGCGCAGCGCGTGACTTGCCCAAATTGCTGGTGCGCATGCAGCCTCCCCTGTATTTTCTTTTTCTGTGGGACGAACGAGGGATCAAAAGCTAGCGCAGAGGACAGCCGATGTCAGCAGGCGACAAGGTTTTTGCAGGCTCGATTCCGGAAAACTACGACCGCTACATGGTTCCGCTGATCTTCGCCGGCTATGCGCGGGATCTTGCGCAAAGGGCCGCCGCACTTTCGCCCAAAGCCGTGCTGGAAACGGCGGCCGGCAGCGGCGCGGTGACTCGCGCGCTGGCGCCCAACCTCGCTTCCGATGCCCGCTATGTAGTGACCGACTTCAATCAGCCGATGCTCGATTATGCCGCCACACGGCAAAATCCGGACAACCGCATCAGCTGGCGCCAGGCGGACGCCCAGGCTTTGCCGTTCGAAGACGCCACCTTCGATCTCGTATGCTGCCAGTTCGGCGTCATGTTCTTCCCCGACCGCCCCTCTGCCTACCGCGAGGCGCGTCGCGTGCTCAAGCCGGATGGATGTTTCCTGTTCAACGCATGGGACCGCATCGAGGAGAACGTGTTTGCTGATGATGTGACGAAGTCACTCGCGGAATTTTTCCCGAAGGATCCTCCGCGCTTCATGGCGCGCACGCCGCACGGCTATCACGACACTGCGCTGATCCGGGGCGATCTGGCGAAGGCAGGCTTTTCGAACGTCACGATCGAGACCAGGGCGGAAGAGAGCCGCGCGCCCTCAGCCCGTCTCGTCGCGGTCGCCTACTGCCAGGGCACGCCGCTGCGCAACGAGATCGAAGCCCGCGGCGCCGACAAGCTCGAGGCCGCCACCGAACACGCCGCATCCGCGCTTGCACGCAAGCATGGCACTGGCGAGGTCGCCGCCAGGATTCAGGCGCACATCGTTCTGGCGCGTGCATGATCGCGGTTCGTGCTCCGGGATGGGTCCAGGCGCCGGTTAGCCCCCGGCTATGATCCGCCCAAACCACCCGGCACGACCAATTCGGGCCAACCTGCGCATGCCGCGCCGCGGGAATTGGGGTTGGATGCCTCCCTGAAATTGGCTACTAGTTTGGCCGAAGAAATCGGGCGCGTCCGGGGAGTTGGAATGACCTATTGCTGCGGAATTCTGGTGCGGGACGGGCTCGTCATGATCGCGGATACGCGCACCAATGCCGGGCTCGATAACGTCTCGACCTTCCGCAAGCTCCACATCTTCTCCAAGCCGGGCGAGCGCATCATGGCGATCGCCAGCGCGGGCAACCTGGCGATCAGCCAGTCGGTTCTCTCTACCCTCACCGAAGGGCTGGAAGACCCCAACACCGGCGAACTCGAAACCCTGATGAATGCGCCGACCATGTTCCAGGCCGCGCAGCGCATCGGCCGCGCCATCCGCAGCGTGCACGCCACCGAGGGCGAGGCGCTGAAGTCGGAAGACGTCAGTTTCGACGTGTCGTTCCTGTTCGGCGGCCAGATCAAGGGCTCCAAGATGCGGCTGTTCATGGTCTACACGGCCGGCAATTTCATCGAATGCACCACCGACACGCCTTACTTGCAGATCGGCGAACACAAATACGGCAAGCCGGTGCTCGACCGCGCCATGCACTACGATGTCGAACTCTATGAGGCGCTGAAGACCGGACTGATCTCGATGGATTCGACGATGCGCTCCAATCTCGGCGTCGGCCTGCCGATCGACGTGCTGGTGGTGCGCGCGGATGCCTGCGAGGCCGACCTCAACCACCGCATCGAGGCTGGCGAGCCCTATTTCCACGACCTGCGCTCGCGCTGGTCGGCGGCACTGCGGGCGGCGCACCAGAATATTCCGAGACCACCCTACAAAACCCAGACAGAAGCAAAAAACTGAAGGCGAGGAAACCATGGCCGAAGCAACAAACAAGATCGCGGTAGTCACCGGTGCGGGCACCGGCGTCGGACGCGCGGCGTCGCTGGCGCTGATGAATGCCGGCTTCACCGTGGTGCTCGCCGGGCGCAGGATGGAGATGCTGGAGGAGACCAAAAAGCTCGGCGACAATGTCGGCAAGAGCCTGTGCGTTTCCGCCGACATGACCAAGCCGGATTCGATCGCAGCCCTGTTCGCCAAGGTGAAGGACACCTATGGCCGGCTCGACGTCCTCTTCAACAACGCCGGCATGGGCGCCCCGCCGGTCAATTTCGAGGACCTCCCACTCGAGCAGTGGCAGGCGGTAGTGAACACCAACCTCACCGGGCCGTTCCTGTGCACCCAGCACGCCTTCCGCATCATGAAGGACCAGACCCCGCGCGGTGGCCGCATCATCAACAACGGCTCGATCTCGGCGCATGCGCCGCGGCCGTTCTCGTCGGCCTATACCTCGACCAAGCACGCGATCACCGGTCTCACCAAGGCCTCAAACCTCGACGGCCGCATGTACGATATCGCCGTCGGCCAGGTCGACATTGGCAACGCCGCGACCCCGATGACGGACCGCATGGTCGCCGGCCCCGGCGTGATGCAGCCCGACGGCACGATGAAGCATGAGCCGCGCATGGACGCGAAGGCGGTCGGCGACGCGGTGGCCTACATGGCCGGCCTGCCGCTGGACGCCAACGTGCTGTTCATGACGGTCATGGCCACCAAGATGCCGTTCGTCGGACGGGGGTAAAACCGTCCTTGCGGGCGAGCCCTGCTTGATCAAAAGCCGCAAAACAACCCCATGCACAGTAGGCGTCAAGGGGATTGCGACGGTTGCCCGACTGGCCAGGCGACGGATGTAAGCTCCCGGGTGTCCACGGTCGGCAATGGAGCGGCGCCCTACTCCAGCCTCTCCACCTTCCGCAGCGCCGGAAACAGCTTCATCCATAGCAGCGCAATCGCGATCGTGCCGACGCCGCCGAGCACGGCGGCGGGCACCGTCCCGAGCAGCGCCGCCGTGACGCCGCTTTCGAACTGGCCGAGCTGGTTGCTCGCATTGATGAACAGGAAATTGACCGCGCCGACCCGGCCGCGCATCTCGTCGGGTGTGGCAAGCTGCACCAGCGAGAACCGGATCACCACGCTGATCGTATCCGCCGCGCCGAGCACCGCCAGCGCCAGCACCGACAGCCACATCCATTGCGACAGCGCGAATACCACCGTCGCCGCGCCGAACACGATGACGGCCTGAAACATCCGCAGCCCGACATGGCGATTGATGCTGTGGCGGGCCAGCACGATCGTCATCAGCAGCGCGCCAACGGCGGGCGCGGCGCGCAGGATGCCGAGACCGAGCGGCCCGGCTTCCAGAATGTCGCGCGCATAGATCGGCAGCAGCGCGACGACGCCGCCGAACAGCACGGCAAACAAGTCGAGCGAGATGGTGCCGAGGATCGCCGGGTTGTTGCGGATGAAGCGGACGCCGGCAAAGACATCGTCCGCGATCGAATCCGCCTTCGCAGGCCCCTGCCTCTCAGCATGGATGAAGCCGGTGAGAATTGCGCCGACGAGCCAGAAGGCGACGATGACGAAGTAAGGCAGGCTCGGCGCGAACACATAGGCCAGCCCACCGAGCGCGGGACCGGTGATGGTCGCGACCTGGGCTGCGCCGGAGGAGATCGCGGTCGCGCGCTGCACCGAGCCTTTGGGGACGATCAGCGGCAGCAGCGCGGCCGTCGCGGGACTCTCGAAGGCACCAGCGATGCCGATCACGAAAGTGGCGATGAATATCTGCGGAACGGTGAGCCAGCCGGCAAAGGTACTGACGGCGAGAAACAGCGCGGTCGCGGCCTCCGCGATCTGGCAGAGCTGCACCACGCGCTTGCGCTCGAAGCGGTCAGCCGCGTGGCCGGCGACGAACACCAGCAGCGCTGTGGGCAGGAACTGCACCAGCCCCACCATGCCGAGTTGGAAGGCGCTGCCAGTGATGTCGTAGATCTGCCAGCCGATCGCCACCGCTGCGATCTGGCTGGCGAAGCGCGACAGGCTGCGGGACAGCAGGAAGAACAGGAACGGCCCGTGCCTGAGCAGATCGCGGGCGCCCAGCGGCATCGTCGAGGACATGGGCGACGGGTGGCTGAGCAGGAGGCAGATGTCAACGGCCCGGCCCGCAACACGGCATTGCGCGGCGGCTCCCCGCTGGCATAATCGAGCGCCGGGGCTTCGGGGGATTCATGCTGCAACTGCAATCGGCGTTCGGCGTGCTGGCGCTGCTGGCGATCGCCTGGGCGCTCAGCGAGAACCGCCGCGCGGTTTCGGTGTGGCAGGCCGCGGTCGGGCTTGCCGTCACCGTTGCCACCGCGCTGGTGCTGCTGAAGCTGCCACCGGTGGCAAAGGCATTCGGCGCCATCAACGACGCCGTCAACACGATCTCGGCGGCGTCCCGCGCGGGCACATCTTTCGTGTTCGGCTACGTCGGCGGCGGCGCCCTGCCCTTCGACCTCAAGACGCCGGGCGCGGATTTCATCCTGGCGTTCCAGGCGCTGCCGATCATCCTGGTCATGAGCGTGCTCACGACGCTCCTGTTCTACTGGCGCGTGCTGCCGCCGATCGTGCGCGGCATGGCGTGGCTGCTGGAGCGCACCCTCGGCGTCGGCGGTGCGGTGGGCCTGTCCGCGGCGGCCAACATCTTCCTCGGCATGGTCGAGGCGCCGCTTTTCATCCGACCCTATCTGGCACAGCTCACCCGCAGCGAATTGTTCATGGTGATGACCGGCGGCATGGCCGGCATCGCCGGCACCGTGCTGGTGCTCTACGCGACGTTCCTCGCGCCGCTGATCCCGGATGCCGCGGCGCATTTCGTCATCGCGTCCGTCCTCGGCGCGCCGGCCGCCATTCTCGTCAGCCTGATCATGGTGCCGGAGACTTCCGACAAGCGCACCGGCGGCGCGCTGGCGGATCCCGATACGCAGACGTCGAGCACCATGGACGCGATCGTCAAGGGCACCACCGCCGGGCTCGAGCTGTTGCTCAACATCATCGCCATGCTGCTGGTGCTGGTGGCGCTGGTCTATCTCGCCAACGCCATACTCGGGCTACTGCCCGAGATCGGCGGCGCAAAAATTTCGCTGCAGCGCCTGCTGGGAATTCTGATGGCGCCGGTGTGCTGGCTGCTGGGCCTGCCATGGCCGCAGGCGATCACGGCCGGCAGCCTGATGGGTACCAAGACCGTCCTCAACGAGCTGATCGCCTATGTCGAATTGTCAAAACTCGGCACTGATGCGCTCGATCCGCGCTCGCGGCTGATCATGCTCTACGCACTGTGCGGTTTTGCCAACTTCGCCAGCCTCGGCATCATGATCGGCGGCCTCGGCACCATGGCGCCCGAGCGGCGCGAGGAGATCAACGGGCTCGGGATGAAGTCGATCGTGTCGGGGACACTGGCGACGTGCTTGATGGGGGCGGTCGTGGGGGTCTTGACGTGACGGTCATTCCGTCATTCCGGGATGGTCCGAAGGACCAGACCCGGAATCTCGAGATTCCGGGTTCGATGCAGCGCATCGCCCCGGAATGACGGCGAGAGCTACCCCGCCAGTTCCACCGTCTTGAACTCCGCCGGCAGGATCACCTCCAGCAGTTCGACGTCGTCGGAATAGTCCAGGATCATGTGCTTGACGCGCGGCGGCTGGGTCCAGGCGCTGCCTACCTGCATCAGCGTCTCGCCCTCGCCTTCCATATAGGTCTTCACCCAACCCTTGAGCACGTAGACCATCTGGAATTCGATGTCATGGTAATGCAGCTTCGAGACTTCAGCCGGATTGCAAGGTCCCTGCAGACGGATCACCTGCGCATGCGCCAGACCGTGGGAGGCTTCGGCGATGCCGAGGTCGCGGTATTTTGCGTAAGTGCGCAGGCCGTCGGCCTTGAAGTCCTCTTCGCGGTGATGGCTGATAGCGATACGCTGCTTCGGCCGCGCCTTCTTGGCCGGCTTGGCCTTGGCGACCGACACGCGTCCCTTGGATTTAAGCGCCTTGCGCGCGGAGGGTTTGGCGGCGCCCTTGTGCCCGGTCCACTTCTTCCGGACAGCGGTTTTGGCTGCGGGTCTGGATGTCGCTTTCTTCTTGGCCATCGATGCCTCCCCGATCTTGTTTGATGCGAGGAGAGTAACACAGATTTAGTTTGTAGGGTGGGTTAGCCGAAGGCGTAACCCACCGCTTGACCAACGGAGCATCGTTGGTGGGTTACGCTGCGCTAACCCACCCTACCTGCGTAGCTCAATGCAGCCTGAACACGCCGTCGACCGCGCGCAGTTCGGCCGGCTTGATCAGCTTGGAGTGCGCCACCGTCACCGAGTACAGCGGGCCATCGAGCTTCTCCTGCCAGAAGGCGAGGAAATCCTTCAGCGCCGGAAATTTCGGAAACAGATCGTAGTTCTGCCAGACATAGGTCTGCAGCAATGAGGGATGATCCGGCATCCGATACAGAATTTGCGCCGTCGTCAGCCCGTAACCCAGCACCTGCTTCCGGAAATCATCGGAAACAACACCAACCCGCGAGACCATGCCAAACCTCCGTTGCCGGAGCGCATTTGTCGTGGTGGCCCAGACACCGAGCCACCCCGGCGGAGATGCGCTCACATGAGAGAAATGTGACGCACGAGACCAACACATCACAAGCCTAAATGTTTAACGATCTGTTGAAAAAGGTCGCGTTAGCAGCAGCTTACCGCACGTGCTAATACGGAGTTCCGACCGTCCGTGACGGCCGATTAATCATGATTAATGAAATTGGCAGGCGTCATATTTGAGTGCCAATTTTTCTGCTAGAAGCCCTTGTCCCCCGCGCAAGTCTGGCCTATGTCCTGCGAGCCGAGCTGGCACTCGCCGGCCCGGACTGCCAAATTTCCAGAATCTGATAACATCTTCAGAAACTTAGGAGGACTGCATGAAATTCCGTCCGCTTCACGACCGCGTCGTGGTCAAGCGCATCGACGCCGAAGAGAAGACCGCTGGCGGCATCATCATTCCGGACAGTGCCAAGGAAAAGCCCTCGCAGGGCGAAGTCATCGCCGTTGGCCCCGGTGGCCGCGACGAAGCCGGCAAGCTGATCCCGATCGACCTGAAGGTCGGCGACCGCGTCCTGTTCGGCAAGTGGTCGGGCACCGAGGTCAAGATCGACGGTGAAGATCTCCTGATCATGAAGGAGTCCGACGTCATGGGCGTGCTCGACGTCCCCGCCGGCAGCAAGAAGAAGGCTGCCTAAGCCAACCGCCCGTTCCCTCATCCTGAGGAGCCGGCGCAGCCGGCGTCTCGAAGGATGGGCCACATGCTCAATCATCTCATCCTTCGAGACGCCCGCAAGGGCGGGCTCCTCAGGATGAGGACCCAGTCTCAAACGGAGATCCCTCTATGTCAGCTAAAGAAGTCAAATTCGGCGTAGACGCCCGCGACCGCATGCTGCGCGGCGTCGACATTCTCGCCAATGCCGTCAAGGTCACGCTCGGTCCGAAGGGCCGCAACGTCGTGCTCGACAAGTCGTTCGGCGCTCCCCGCATCACCAAGGACGGCGTCACCGTCGCCAAGGAGATCGAGCTCGACGACAAGTTCGAGAACATGGGCGCGCAGATGGTGCGCGAAGTCGCCTCCAAGTCGGCGGACGCTGCCGGCGACGGCACCACCACCGCGACCGTTCTGGCGGCTGCGATCGTCCGTGAAGGCGCCAAGTCGGTTGCCGCCGGCATGAACCCGATGGACCTGAAGCGCGGTATTGACCTCGCGGTGGAAGCCGTCGTTGCGGACCTCCAGAAGAATTCCAAGAAGGTCACCTCGAACGACGAGATCGCCCAGGTCGGCACCATCTCGGCGAACGGCGACTCGGAGATCGGCAAGTTCCTGGCTGACGCCATGAAGAAGGTCGGCAACGAGGGCGTCATCACCGTCGAGGAAGCCAAGTCGCTCGAGACCGAACTCGACGTCGTCGAGGGCATGCAGTTCGACCGCGGCTACATCTCGCCCTACTTCGTCACCAACGCCGACAAGATGCGCGTTGAAATGGACGACGCCTACATCCTGATCAACGAGAAGAAGCTGTCCTCGCTGAACGAGCTGCTGCCGCTGCTCGAGGCCGTGGTGCAGACCGGCAAGCCGCTGGTCATCGTCGCGGAAGACGTCGAAGGCGAAGCCCTCGCCACCCTCGTCGTCAACCGTCTGCGTGGCGGCCTCAAGGTCGCGGCCGTCAAGGCTCCGGGCTTCGGCGATCGCCGCAAGGCCATGCTGCAGGACATCGCCGTTCTGACCGGCGGTCAGGCGATCTCGGAAGATCTCGGCATCAAGCTCGAGAACGTCACCCTGCAGATGCTCGGCCGCGCCAAGAAGGTGATGATCGACAAGGAAAACACCACGATCGTCAACGGCGCCGGCAAGAAGGCCGACATCGAGGCGCGCGTTCAGCAGATCAAGGCGCAGATCGAGGAAACCACCTCGGACTACGACCGCGAGAAGCTGCAGGAGCGTCTGGCCAAGCTCGCGGGCGGCGTAGCCGTGATCCGCGTCGGCGGCGCGACCGAAGTCGAGGTGAAGGAGCGCAAGGATCGCGTGGATGACGCGATGCATGCGACCCGTGCGGCGGTTGAGGAAGGCATCGTTCCGGGCGGCGGCGTCGCCCTGCTCCGTGCTTCCGAGCAGCTGAAGGGTATCCGCACCAAGAATGACGATCAGAAGACCGGCGTCGAGATCGTGCGCAAGGCGCTGTCCGCGCCGGCCCGCCAGATCGCGATCAACGCCGGTGAAGACGGCTCCGTCATCGTCGGCAAGATCCTCGAGAAGGACCAGTACAACTATGGTTTCGACTCGCAGACCGGCGAGTACGGCAACCTGGTCTCCAAGGGCATCATCGACCCGACCAAGGTCGTTCGTGCGGCGATCCAGAACGCGGCGTCCGTCGCGGCTCTCCTGATCACCACCGAAGCCATGATCGCCGAACTGCCGAAGAAGAACGCCGGCGGCCCTGCCATGCCTCCGGGCGGCGGCATGGGCGGCATGGACTTCTAAGGTCCGGCCACTCAAGCGATCCACGAAATGCAAAACCCCGGCAGCGATGCCGGGGTTTTTGTTTGGACTGGCGACACGATGGCTGCCCGCACGCCTATCCCTGTTATGCACAAGCCAACGCATCGAGACTTCGGTCGATATTGACATTCCAGAAAATAATTTGATGCGAGAGTCGCAAACCGAACCGACAGTTCCACTTTTCATAGCGCAAAGTTGTATTCGGGTCGGGGCTAAATCAAAGCTCATCCAAAAAATCGATCGGACGCGGAGCGCTCAAGCTCTCGGGACGCAGTCGTGCGTCGCGGGGAAGGCTTTCGCTCGAAGGCAGTGATGTGGCGGTGAGTGAAAGCGAAATGAAAGTCACGTTGAAAAGAAAAAATGGGATGCCGTTTTCGGACATCCCGGAGTTGGATGTCCCGGATATCGCCTTGCGAGGCGCAGGCGGCGAGCTGGCCGAGCTTTTCACCGCTGCTCCCCGCCCGTCCGGTTAAAGAACCCGTTCAACCCAGACCGAGGACTCCCTGAGGAGGGATCCGGCCGGTTGGAATAAGCCCGCAGGCGCGCACGCAGCCCCCACTGGCCGATGCTCGCTCAAGCAAGGTGCGCAACGCCCCCCCAGTAAGCCGCACCGACAAGAGGCGCACTCCAACCGGCCGGTACTTCTCCGCAAAGCATCATCAAGACCAGGAGTGAGTGAGGGCAGCATGGGAATGGTCATGGTCAGATGTCCGCAAACCGGACACGCAATTCCTACCGGGATCAAAACGGATCGCGAGAGTTTCGGGCGCCGCACGGTATTCTTCTCGCGCACGCATTGTCCGCTTTGCCACAGCGATCACCCATGGTTCGCGCGCGAGGCCTGGGTCGACGAGCCGGGCATCCGACTGCGCGCCGGCTCACAGGCATAATGGATACAGATCAGGCGATGAGCGCGATGAGGGACACCATGGGGCACCTGCAAATCCCGACTGAACCACCGACCCTGCTGCACCAGGCCAGGGACTTTCTCGTCGAAGCCCGACGGCTGAAGCCGGGTCCCGAGCGCAATGAGCTGCGCGAGACGGCAAAGGTGTTGCGCGAGCTTGCGAAGCTCGAGACATCCGATGGCATCGGAGAATCTTTCCGGGTGGATGATCGCTGGTGATCGGCCTTCAGCGCCGCACCTGATGGAGCAGTCCTGACGCGGTCGCGCGGAAACGCGCTCAGTTCGTCCCGCCCGATCCCGTTCTCGGCACGCGCCCCTCATGGGGCAGAGCCGCCCGCGATCGGGCCGGGCTCGACGAGAAGATCTCCTCGACTTCAGAACGCATGAAGCTGTGGCACTCGCACGCCGCCGCCGCAAGCCGCGCCCGGTCGATCTCGATAAAGCCGCGTCGGTCTGCCCTGATCGCACCGCTGGCGCGGAGATTGCGCATCAAGAGCGTTACCGTCGTTCGCCGCACACCGAGAATCTGCGCCAGCGCATGCTGGGTGAGCGGAAGCTCATCGTGGTCGACGCTGTCGCGAAGCTGCAGCATCCAGCGCGCCATGCGGGCCTCGACCGGATGCAACGCGTTGCAGGCCGCGCCGACCTGAAACTGTATCAACATCGACTTGACGTGATTCTGGACCGCATGCCGGATCGCGGGACTGCGGCTGAAGGCGGCATGAAACCGCGATGCAGGAATTCGCGCAGCCGGGCCCGGCGCGCGAACGACTGCGGTAATCGCCGAAGGCGACGGCCCGAGTACCGAAAGCAGGCCCACCGCCCCTTCCCGCCCGATGATCGCGGTCGCGACTGTCTGTCCGTCCGCCATATCGATCATCAGCGTGATGGCGCCCTTGTGCGGGAAGACGACGTAATCGATATCGTCACCCGTGCGCGAAAGGACAGCGTCCTGTTCGAGTTCGATCAACTCGAGCTCGGGCCCCAGCAGATCGAAATCCGATGCCGGCAGGGATGCCAGAAGACGATTGCCCTTCCCGCCGCGCGGCGTCACTGCGCGGCATCCGCGGCGAGCCGGCGGCCTTCAGGCAGGGAAACGTGAATCAAAGGCGCGACCATAGGGATGAATCTGCTTTCACTGCACAAAGCCGCTCGCACATGTACGCCCTCGTCGCGGCGTAAAAGTTCCAAACAACCACGGGGACTTTTATTGCTATGCAGCATGAAAGCTTAGACGCAAATAAGCTGCTGAATGCAACCGCAAATTATGCATGGGTCGTACACTCGTAAGGGCGCGAGCACCGCGGTTCCATTCTTGTGAATGCAGCGCCGATCGACAAACCCTGGTCGAACCGATGCGGGATGGTGTGCAGTCAGCGCACAGTCAAACCTACGCGCTCGGAGCGAATGGTCGCGGCGGCTCCGTTGTGGCCGGGAGTCTTCGAAAGATAGACCATCTCGACACGGCCGATGAGGTTCTCGAACGGAATATAGCCTATCGCCGACAGCGCGCGGCTGTCGGTAGAGTTGTCGCGGTTGTCGCCCAGCATGAAGAAGTGACCTGACGGCACCGTGTAGACGTTGGTGTCGTCGTAGAATCCCCGCTCGATGCAATCGAGTGTTTCGTAGGTCGCGCCGTTGGGAAGCGTCTCTCGCCAGCGCCGCACCTTGGCGGCGACATCGGTGCCGCAGGCATCGCCGACGAAATCCTCCACGCGTTCGCGTTTCACGGCGACGTCGTTGAGGTAGAGCCGGCCCTGCTTCATTTGAATGCGATCGCCCGGCAGTCCCACCACGCGCTTGACGTAGTCCGTCATGCCGTCCTTTGGCGATCGAAACGCGACCACTTCGCCACGCGCCGGATCGGCACCGAAGATACGCCCCGAGAACAGCGGCGGCGCGGCCGGGAGCGAATGACGGCTATAGCCATAGGCATATTTCGAAACGAAGATGCTGTCTCCGACGAACATGGTCGGATACATCGAGCCGCTGGGCAGGCTATAGGGGTGGAACAGCAACGCGCGAATGGCGAGCGCAATCAGAAACGGAAATATCAAGACCATGGTGTAGGTCGCGATCGTCCGAAAGAAGCCGAAGCGTTCGACGCGCGAAAGCATCAGCAGCACCGCGACGAACGACCAGAGGCCGGCCACCAGAACGATGATCAGCGGCAGTGGCGAAAATCCCGCCGGCGATATCGCGCTCGTCGCAAAAAACTTCACGCCAGCGCTGAACAGCACTGCGATCACGAGCCCGAGAATCGCCGGCACGGCACTCCAGGCCAGCACCGCTCGCAGTTCCAGCGTGGACGCCCGACCGCCGATCAGCCCCCCTACCCCGCGCAGAATCAAGGCATTCAGATAAAGCAGGAGAATGCCCATTGCAGCGCTGCCTGCAAGAAAGCCGAGCCAGGCGCGCCAGCCGGCCAGGCCCTCCAGGAAACCGAATCCGAGCGCCTGGGAATAGATACTGGCGATTGCACCGAGCGCCGCGAGCAACCAGACGAAACGCCGTGGCCTCGTTGCCAGAATGTAGTCGATGGTTTGCCGCGGACTTAGCCAAATGCTGATCCATGGCGATCGAGAGCCGGTATCGTGCGTCGTCGTCATGGAACTTTCGAATCTCACTGCGCCGGCTAACTTAACCAACCCCGGGTTAAGTGCAACGTCGTGCAGAAACCTAAGCGCCACTTCGCCGGCTTCCCGGCCAGACGTCAGGTGACGCCGCATTCGACCTTCAGAAAATGCGGCGTCACCCTTCGAGTGGCAGAGGTACGCGGGTGACCTCAACCTGCTGCCACTTATCCCGCCTGATCTCCTTCACGTTCGCCCGTAATCTGCGGTGCGAGCAAAGGAGATCACAAACGGCGCAGGCGGAATGTGATGTTTGCAACAGTGGTGAGAGACGCTGTGCTTTTCGCGAGCTCGGACGTAGTATCTTCCGTCATTCCGGGGCGGCGCGCAGTGCCGAGCCCGGAATCCATCTGTCCACTTGTTCATGCCCTATTACGTCTATCTCCTCGCAAGCGACAGGAACGGAACGCTCTATCTCGGCGTCACGAACGACATCGTTCGTCGCGTGTATGAGCACAAGAGCAAGGCGGTTGCCGGCTTCACGAAACGATATGCTGTAGACAAGCTGGTCTGGTTCGAACTCTACGACGATCCGACGAACGCGATCACGCGCGAGAAGGAATTGAAGAAGTGGCGACGAGCGTGGAAGATTCGGCTGATCGAAGAGCTAAATCCACATTGGATCGATCTATATCCGCAAGTATCGACCTGACACTTGGATAGGTGGATTCCGGGCTCGATGCTTCGCATCGCCCCGGAATGACGGACCCGGTTTGGTTTACATTCCAGTCATTCCGGGGCGCGCATGGCGCGAACCCGAAGCCATCTCACGGCATAAAACTTCGCCGGCATTGGCCGTCTACTGGATCTTCGCCAGCACCGCTAGGCGGCGGATGCCCTTGTTGCGGTAGGCGTCGAGGAATGCGTAGTAGTCCTTGAACGAGACGCAGCCGTTGGACTGGCCGCTCGGCCCGAGCATGTAGGTGTGCGCGAGCAACCCGTCGCGGCCGTAGATCTTGTCCTGGCCGCCGATCGGCGTCATCCGCAGCGCCGGCACGCCGTGAAACAGCGCTTCGCGCGGCTTCAGCTCGTAGATGTGCGGCGGTGTCACGCCCTGCATCCGGACGTGCGAATAGCGGATGTCGTCCATCTTGGAGCCGAGCCCCGAATGGGCCTCGAGCCGGGTGCCATCGGGCAGATACACCATCTTGGCGGAGATATCGTAGACCGCGGTCTGGCGATCATAGGGCGGCGAGCCGCCGAGCATCGGGTTCTGGCTTCGCGTATCGATGATGCTTCCGGTCACGCTCGCATCGGCCGATGCGTAAGCGAGAAGCGCGTTCTGCGAAGGTTGCGGCTTGCCCCACAGTTTCTCGACCATGTTCTGACGATCGCCGGAGGCGATCGACATCACGGCGGCCTTGGCGCGCTGCGCCATGTCGGCGAGGGAAGATCCGGACGACTTTGCTTCAGCAGATTTGATATCGGCAGATTTGGCATCGGCGGATTTCACATCCGCCTGCTTCGGCGCCGGTACGTTCATTGCGATCTGGGCAGGCGTCGAAGCCTTCGTCTTCGGGGCGTCTGCGAGCCTTGAAGTTGCAGCGGCCTTCGGCGCAACGGCTGGAGCTTCAGCTACGCTGGTCGCCTCGACGGGCCTCGGCGGTTCGCCCCGCGGCGAGGCCGCGGCGAACCTCTCGCTGAACATGAGCGAGGCCGAGACGTTCTCCGGCGCGGAGATCAGCGGCGAGCGGTCCGGCAGCGAGGCAAAGATCTCATTGAAGTTGGGTCGCGCTGGCCGCGCGGCAACGACGGTGGAACTGGCGACGGGAGGCGCTTCGAACGCGACGCTGCCCACCGTGGGATAGATGCTGGCGCCGATTACATTGCTGTAGACGGTCCAGGCGCAGCCCAGCACCAGGCCCGCAACCGCGACGCTGCCAAGGGAATAGTGAGGAAGGACGCTTCGGGAAGATTTCCCGCGGCTTCGACCCGCAGGACCACACGCACGCTTACTCGTACTCATACACACGCCGCCCAGAACAATTCCACCAAGTCCCTCTTTGATGCCGCCCCCAAAAAGTTCCAGGAAGCCGTTTCGCAGAGGCATGGAGCGTCATTAAGGCGACTTTTAGTTAAATCAGCCTTAAACCCTAACGGCCGCGAGGCAGTTCCAAGTATATGGAACTATTGCGGAAATTCCCCTCCGCCAATCGGGATTTTTGCCACGATCGCGCCACATTTCGAAGGCCGCGCGGTGGCTTTGCCGATCTGCCGTATCACTATGCCGAGCTACCGGCTTGGACCAATACGCCGAACCTTACCGTCGCCTCACAGACATATTAATGCGCACCCGGATTGCCGACCCTTGTCGTTGCACCTGTTGGGGCGCGGCCGTCGATACGGTACCGTATCGCCTCAATCACGATGTTCGTTTTCTCGCACCCCGAAGGGGAAGCTGCCATGACAATGCTGGCGCGCGCCGGATCTATCGCCCTTGCAGGCTTATGCCTCCTCGCCGGAGACGCGACGGCGCAACCGGCGAAACCCGCTTGTACGTCCTCGCAAAGCCTGCTGGGAACGCAGACGCTGCGCTGCGAGACGGCGATCACGATCGTGGCGGAGAACGGCGCGAAGTTCGAACTGAGAGATCGCAACCGTGACGGCCAGATCGATTCCGTCGAACTCAGCAACAAGGCGCTGCTGCTCGAGGTGCCGAAGAAATCGGGCCGCACCCGGTTCGATGTGGTAACGCCGCAGGCGATTGCCGCGGTGCGCGGAACCAGATGGGCGGTGGACGCCGAGGGCGGAAAGACTTCCGTGTTCGTCGTCAACGGCCGCGTCAACGTCGCGCGCGCCGGCGGCCGCGGCAGGGTCGATCTCGGACCCGGCGATGGCGTCGACGTCGAGCCGTCGGGCCAGTTGATCGTCAAGCGCTGGCCCGCACCGCGCGTCGCGGCGCTGATGGCGCGGCTCGGACAATGAGGCTCGGATAACAGAAGCGGGCGAATGAGCAATCGACGGCTTTACATTCTGGTTGCGCTGCTGTGCACGGGACTGTGGGCCACAGCGATTACCCTTGGCCATTCGAACGGCCGGCTGCGGCTGCTCGACCGGATCGAGTCGGCATTCACAGACCTGCGAACCCTCGCCCGCGGCGTGAGGGCGCCGCCCGACCTCGTCACGATCGTCGCGATCGACGACGACATCGTGAAGCAAGGCGGCACCTATCCCTTGCCGCGCACCGAAATAGCCAGGATTGTCGATGCGATCGCGCAGTTCGAGCCGAAGGTCATCGCGGTCGATCTGCTGCTGGTCGACAAGGGGCCCGCGGAGGGCGACGTGGCGCTGGCGAAAACGCTCGCGACGCACCCGACCGTGCTGGCTGCCGCTGCGGTGTTTCCCGAAACCATGCAGCCGTTCGAGGATCGCGACGGGCCGCTCGCCGGCTTGCCGACGGCGGACCGGTTCCTGCACCCGCTGCCGGCCTTCGCCGAGCGCGCGGAAGTCGGGATCGTCAACGTGACGACGGGCCAGACCGGTACGCCGCTCTCGGTCCCGATGCTGTTCCGGACCCGCGACAAGATCGAACTGTCGTTCCCGCTTCGCGTAGCCTCGGTCGCGGTCGGCAAGCCGCTGACGATCGAGCCCGACCGCCTGCTGTTCGGTGATCATCCGATCGCGACCGGTTCCAACTACGCGCTTCCGATTTCCTATTACGGTCCCCGCCGCACCATTCGCACGATCAGCGCAGCGGACCTGGTCGACGGCAAGGTCGACCGGAAAGACGTTCGGGACCGCATTGTCGTGCTCGGCGCCACCGCAACCGGCGCCGGCGATTTCTTCCCGACGCCGTTCGACTCGCTGATGCCCGGCGTGGAAATCATCGCCACCGCCATCACGCATCTGGTTGCGGGCGACGGCATCATGCGCAATCAGCCGGTGCGCATCTTCGATACCGCGATGGCGATCGGGCTGCCGCTGCTGCTGGTCGGCCTGCTGGTCTGGCGGCGCAATGCGATCGGCCTGCTGGCGGTCACCGCAGTGGCCCTGATCTGGGCGGTGGCGAATGCGGTCGCTTTCGCGCACGGGATATGGCTCGATGCGGCGACTACGATCGCGGCCGCCGCGCCGCCGGTCATCCTGTTCGGCGCCCTGCAGCTATGGTCGGGCCGGCGAAGCGCGCAGCGCCTTGCTGCGCAGAACGAGTTGCTCGAACAATTCCAGACACCGGCGCTTCGCGGTTGGCTGACCCGCAACCCCGACTTCCTGCTGGCGCCGGTCCGGCAGAATGCCGCCGTTGTCTTCATCGACCTGTCCGGATTTACGGCGCTCAGCGAGACGCTCGACCCGGAAGCAACTCGAGGCCTGCTGAAGGAGTTTCACGCGCTGGTCGACAGGGAGGTCACGCGAAGCGGCGGCATCGTCACGAGCTTCCTGGGCGATGGCGCCATGATCCTGTTCGGGCTGCCGGCGGAAGCTGCCGACGATGCGACGCGCGCGGCCGAGTGCTCGATCGCGCTCTGCATCAAGACCGAACGGTGGATCGAGACCCTGCCGCCTTCGATTGCCACGAGGATCGGTTTCAAGATCGGCGCGCATTTCGGGCCGATCGTCGCCTCCCGATTAGGCGGCCGAAACCATCAGCACATCACGGCGACCGGAGACACCGTGAACGTGTCGAGCCGCCTGATGGAAGTGGCTGCACAGCACGATGTCAGGCTGGCGGTGAGCGATACGTTGCGCGTCGAGGCCGAACGCACCGGCGCTCGGCTGAAAACCGGCAGCCTCGAGGGTCCTGTCGAAGCGCAGATTCGCGGCAGGTCCGGCGCGCTCACCGTGTGGCTGTGGCGAGCCGAGGATCGGTCGATGGAGAACGGTGCGCATCCGCACGCTGCGGAATAACCAGCTCGAAGGGCGCCCTACCGCAATTCCGGCGGCGGAGAGCGGTCCAACACCTCGCCCTGCGGTCCCTGCAGGACATCCAGCGCATAGGTCTCGATCACCAGCGGACCACGCTTGCGCTGAACCTCGCCTGCCCGTTCGACGCGCGCGAACCGTTCCTTCGCGAACGGTGTCTGGCCGCGCCTCGGCTCGTACACATACAGAATCTTGCCCGCGAGTTGCGCGGCATCGGGTTCAGGCATGTTGACCCAGCGGATACGCTGGCCCTGCTGCGCGACGCAAGTGCCCTTCGGAAGATAGAACGCGAGCCAGGCCGTGGTACCGTAGTCCGGCGCGAGCACGCATGTTGCGCCGGCGCGCACCCTCGCCGCCTCGATGGCGTCGGCGGTTTCGCGCCAGCCGACGCCGACGCTGCGCACGGTGGCATCCCGGCGGTAGCCGGAGAGCACACCAGTATTGGCCTGCACGAGCAGCAGAACGAACATCACGACGCCAGACGGCACGGCCCAGCGACGGCAGAAGTCAACCGCGCGCTGCGGACGCGGTTGCCACTGCACAAGATGGGCGGCGACCGCAGCAGCGATGGCAAACGCCGGGTACACCGGTGCAAACCAGTTGGCCTCGACGCGGGCATGCAGCGAATGCCAGACGAAATACGCGACGATGGTCCAGAACATCGTGCTGACGAGCACGCGCGCCGGCAGCGTCCCGGCGCGACGGCGCAACAGCGCGTAAAGCCCCATCGCGCCGAGGATCCATACCAGCGGCGTCGCGAACGCAATCTGCGTCGGGATCAGTTCGGCAATGAAGACCGGGCGGAAGTCCTCGATCCGGGCCCGGCCCATCTGTTTGATGAAGGAAACCCAGCCGTGATCGGCATTCCACCAGATGACCGGCGCAAACAGCAGGAACGCGACGAGGCCGCCGAAATAGAGCCACGGCGAAACCAGCCAGTGCCTCAATCTGGGAACGACCGCCACCCAGATCAGGATCGCCGGTCCAAAGAACAGGGCGGTGTATTTCGACAGCACCGCGCAACCCGCCGCCGCGCCGACCGCCAGCCACCACGCGCCGTGTCCGGTCTGCATGACCTTGGCGAGCGCGAACAGCAGCAAGCTCGAAGCCACCAGGAGCGGCGCGTCCGGCGTCACGATCATGGTGCCCACGGCCGCCATCAGCGTGACGTTCAGCAGAAGCGTCGCCGCCGAGGCGACCCGCTTGTCGCCGAACAGGATCAGCGTCGCCTGGTAAACTGCCCAGCTCATCGGCAGCCCCAGCAGGATCGAAACCAGCCGCACGCCCAACTCGGTATCGCCCGCAAGCAATGTCCCGAGCCAGATCACCACGGCGACCATCGGCGGATGATCGTAATAGCCGCCGGCGAGATGCTTCGACCACATCCAGTAATAGGCTTCGTCGAAGGTGATCGGCGTCCAGGCGGCAGCGATCAGGCGCAGCGCGACCAGCGCCAGGATCGCCAGCGCCGTCATGAGGCCAAGCCGCGCCTCGTCAGGTCGCGCCTCGTCAGGTTTCATTGGTCGGTCACCGCTTGCGCCAGACGAACATTCCCGACATCGCATAGTTCCAGACCACGCCCATCAGCGCGCCGGCAAGCCCCGCCAGCCACCAGATCGGCTCCTGCTCGAACACCGAGAACGCCACGCCGACATTGGCAAGAAGGCCGACGCCACAGACCAGATAGAACAGCAACAATCCTCGCAGGATCGCAAACCCCTTCAGGCGCTGATCGCGATAGGTGAGAAAATTGTTGAGGATGAAGTTGCTGGTCATGGCGACCAGCGCGCCGGCAGCTTGTGCTTCCGCAAATGGCTCGTTGAAGATTTCGTGCGCGATGAACAGCGTCGCCAGATGCACCACAAGGCCGGTGCCTCCGACCATGGCGAACATCAGGAACCGCAGCGACACCACGTCGTGCGTCAGCTTCGCCAGCACCAGGCCGAGGAAGTCCAGCGCCACCATGGAATCGAGCTTGCTCTCGCCATGCTGGCGCGAGCCGAAAGTGAAGGGAATTTCGATCGTCCGCAGCTTGCCCTCCGCGGTGGCCACGATGTCGAGCAGGATCTTGAAGCCCTGCGTGGAGAGCTGCGGCGCCAGTTGCTCGAAGCGGTCGCGCCGGATCATGAAGAAGCCGCTCATGGGGTCGGCAATCCCGACCTTCAGCACGCGCCTGGCAACTTCCGTTGCCAGCGCGCTGATGCCGGCGCGTTGCTTGTTGAAGCTGTCGGCGCTGCCGCCTTCGATATAGCGGCTGCCGACCACGAGTTCCGCCTCGCCGCCTTGCAGAAGACCGACCATCTTCGGAAGTTGCGTTTCGTCGTGCTGCAGGTCGGCGTCCATGACCGCCGCATAGGGCGCGCTCGACGCCAGGATGCCTTCGATGCAAGCCCCGGAGAGCCCGCGCCGCCCGATCCGGCGGATGCAGCGAACCCGCGGGTCCTTCCGCGCCAGAGCCCGCACCACGTCCCAGGTCCCGTCAGGGGAATTGTCATCGACGAAGATCACTTCCCAGGGGATGCCAGCCAGCGTCGCATCCAGCCTTCGGTAAAGCACCGTCACATTGTCGCGTTCGTTGAAGGTCGGGACGACGACAGAAAGCTGCGGCAAACCGGCGGCCTGCGACAGGAATTCGGTCCCCGGTTGGCTGGTGTCATTCATGGTGGGCAGCGGTATATCCGCCGGCGCCGGACATGCCAACCGGACATGCCAAGGCGAGCCCTGGAGCTGACAGTTAGTGGGGATAACGCACCAAAACGGCCTTCAAAATGCCAACGACCACGAACAGCGGGCGCGCGTACATCCGGCGCAGCCAAACTATTCATGGTCGTCCCAGCGCCGGAGCCTTGAAGCATCAACGTCGCCGTTAGAAGCTAGATAGGAACGCCAGACGTATTCCGCAAGAGGAGCACGGATCGGCCGGACGACTAGTTTGGCACTTCCCGAATCACTGGTCCCCGGGGAGCGGGCGCGGCGGGGGCCTGCTGCACCGCTTGCGCCGGCTGAACGCTGGCCGGCTTGGCGGGCTTTCCGAACTGGCCGATCGGCCCGAAAACGATCGCAGCCACCAGCACAATCGACGCGACGATCGCTCCCAAAATACCGGCTATCGACTGAGAATTCATACCAGATTGTCCCCTCGCCTGATCGGGAACTAATATCATGGAAAAGAGTCCAGACGGAATAGCAGCCAGGGCTGCGATCGCTACAACCGGGTACCGGCGTGGCGCTTCAAAATGTCACCACGCCAGTGCCACGCAACCGACAAGCAAGAACCGCTATTGCATCGTAAACGTGGCAGAGTCTTGCCATATGGTTTGATTGGAACAGGGGACGAGAATGTCGAATACAGACGAGGGCAAACCGGCCGGGAAATCCGGACGGCGCAGCCGGAAGGGGGAAAGCAAGAAGACGGAAAGCAAGAAGGGCGAGAGCAAAAAGACGGCTGCCAGGAAGGCGCCGGCCCCGCAAGGGATCCCCGCCCCGGTCCAGGTGCAAAGCCCGGAACAGGATCAGCCGCTGCAGCCCCAGCCGGTTCACGCCGAGAGCCCGAAGGTGGACGAGCCGCCGCCGGCCATTGAAGAGCCGGTTGTTGCCGAACCAGTTGTTGCAGTCGCCGCGGAGCCCGAGCCCCCGCCTGCAGCCGCACCCTCGCCCGCCAAACCGGCAACGATCGAACCTGCGAAAGTCGATCCTGCGAAAGTCGAAGCCGCAACACCTGCAACGGTCGAACCTGTGGTAGTCGAACCTGCGCGCGCAGAAACTGCAATCGCCCAACCGGCAAAGTCGGAGCCTGCGACGGCTGAGCTCTCACCCGTTAGCCTGCAGACCATCGCGAACGCCTATCGCGACTACACCAGAAAGTCGTTCGAGGATTTCGGATCGTTCTTCGAGCAGCTGAGCAGCGCCCGGTCGCTGGAAAAGGCGATGTCCGTTCACAGCGAATTCGTGAAACGCGCCTACGAGACCTCCGTTGCAGAGTCGCAGAAGATCTGCGAGCTCCACAACAAGCTTGCCCGGCAGACCTTCCAGCCCCTGCAGGGCCTGGTCGGCAAGACGCGGCAGACGCGCGACAAGTCCTGAGGCTTCGTTCCGCGCTGTACTCAGTAGCTGCGCGCGAGCGCACATTCGCTCCGACCGTTATCAATGCGCCAACTTCTGCTGCGCGTTCGGCTTGTGGTGAGTGCCGAACCGCTCGACCATAGTCGCGCTCGCCTCGTTCAGGCCGATCACCTCAACATGCGCTCCGTGGCGGCGCAGCTTCAGAACGATATCATCGAGCGCGCCGATTGCGGTGATGTCCCAAAAATGTGCGGCGCTCACGTCGATGCGGACGCGCTCGGGGACATCCTGGTAATCAAAGGCATCGACGAGGCTGCTAGAGGACGCAAAAAATACCTGCCCGGTTACGAAATAGGTGATCTCCCGACCGTCCACCGACAGTTCGGTGACGATCCCGAGCAATCGGGCGACCTTTGCGGCAAAGAAGACGCCGCTGAGGACGACACCGGTGAGGACGCCCATCGAAAGGTCGCCGGTTGCCACCACAATCACCACGGTCGCCAGCATCACCACACTTGAACTAAGCGGGTGCGAGCGCAGATTGGTGACCGACGACCAGTTGAAGGTGCTGATCGAGACCATGATCATCACAGCCACTAACGCCGCCATCGGGATTTGCTTCACCCAATCGCCCAGAACGACAATCAGGAACAACAAAAATGCACCTGCAAAGAATGTTGAAAGTCTCGTCCGGGCACCGGCGGAGACGTTGATTACCGATTGGCCTATCATCGCACATCCGCCCATCCCGCCCAGGAAACCCGTGACGAAATTGGCGACGCCCTGGCCGATGCATTCCCGGTTCTTGTTGCTGCCGGTGTCGGTCATATCATCCACGATTGAAGCGGTTAGCAGGCTTTCCAGCAGCCCAACTGCAGCCATCGTCAACGAATACGGCAGGATAATCCTCAGCGTTTCCAGACTGAACGGGACTTGAGGCATCGCGAAGAAAGGAAGAGTTGACGGCAGTTCACCCATGTCGCCGACCGTTCGCAGCTTGATCCCGGAATAGATCGTGAAGCCGGTTAGAACCACGATGCTCACAAGCGCCGACGGCACCCGCCTGGTGACGTACGGGAAGAGGTAGATAATAGCGAGGCCGGCAGCGACCATCGCGTAGGTAACCCAACCGACGTCCACCAGTTGCGGCAACTGGGCAAGAAATATCAGTATGGCAAGGGCATTGACGAAGCCCGTCATCACCGAGCGGGATACGAACTTCATCAGCAGACCGAGGCGCAATGCTCCGGCTGCGATTTGGATCAACCCCATAAGAACGGTGGCTGCGAACAGGTATTGCAGGCCATGGTCTCGGACCAGCATGATCATGAGCACGGCAGTGGATGCCGTTGCCGCCGAGATCATGGCGGGTCGGCCACCTACGATAGCCGTGACGCAAGCGATCGAGAAGGAAGCATAGAGGCCCACCTTGGGATCAACCCCAGCAACAATGGAGAAGCCGATTGCCTCCGGAATGAGGGCCAGCGCGACGAGGACGCCCGACAGGAGTTCGTTTGGGATATTCGACAGCCACTCGCGGCGGAACGTTTGGAAGAACCTCATTCTTTAGAACCAATATGACAAGCGAGGCGACGGGCTGCGCCCGTTCGACCTTGAAATAGGTAGATCGCTACTCGCTGAGGGTTTCCGGGGGATAGGCGCCCGGCCGAGCCACCCGACCAAATCGGGTCCGACGAAGAATCAACAATGCCTTCGCTGCGTCGCAACATCAAGAGAGAATCTTTCGAAGACTTTACGGTCCGGCAACGCAGCTTCTTGATGCAAGCAGCGCGCCAATGCAGCAGCTGCCCTCGGCCGAAGGAGCCCTATCTAGTGGACGATCAAGGCCACCTCGCGTTTTCCGAAAGCTGTCGCCCGCTGCGAGACGAACTGGTCAGTCAGGACCGATCTGGTTTAACATCTGCGAGCCCTTTAGTCCTTTCCGACGAGCCTTCCCGTGAGCAAGCCTGCAAAATCAGCCGCCAGGAGTGGCGGCCATATCTATATCGGCATCGGCGGCTGGACCTTCGAGCCGTGGCGCGGGGTGTTCTATCCGGAGAAACTCGCGCAGGCGAAGGAACTGTCTTACGCCGCCTCGAAGCTGACCTCGATCGAGATCAACGGAACCTATTACGGCTCGCAGAAGCCGGAGAGTTTTCGCAAATGGGCGCGCGAGGTGCCCGATGGTTTCGTGTTCTCGTTGAAGGGGCCGCGCTTCGCCACCAACCGCCGGGTGCTGGCGGAGGCCGGCGATTCCGTGAAGCGATTTTATGATTCCGGCGTGCTCGAACTCGGCGACCGGCTCGGCCCGGTGCTGTGGCAATTCGCGCCGACCAAGAAGTTCGACGAGGCCGATTTCGGAAAATTCCTCGAACTGCTGCCGCGCAAGCTCGAAGGACGCGCGCTGCGTCACGTGGTCGAGGTGCGGCACGACAGTTTTTGCGTGCCCGACTTCATCGCCCTGCTGCGGAAGTTCGAAACGCCTGTGGTGTTTGCCGAGCACGGCAAGTATCCGGCGATTGCCGACGTCGTCAGCGACTTCGTCTATGCGCGGCTGCAGAAGGGCAATGACGAGCTCAAGACCTGCTATCCGCCGAAGCAGCTCGACGCCTGGGCAAAGCGGTTTCAGGCCTGGGCCGCGGGCGGCGAACCCGACGACCTGCCGCGCATCGATGCGACGAAGCCGAAGAAGATGCCACGCGATGTGTTCGCCTACGTCATCCACGAAGGCAAGGTGCGTGCGCCGGCCGGCGCGATGGAACTGATCGAGCGGGTGAAGTAACGTTAGTCCAGCTTGATGCCGGCTTCGCGGATCAGCTTGGTCCAGCTCTCGTATTCGGAGGCGACGAACGCATTGAGCTTGTCGTCCGGCAGGTCCCACACCTCGCCGCCGCTTTTCTCGAAGCGCTCCTTGAGCTCGGGCAGCGAGGCGCGGATATCCCGGCGCAGTTTTGCGATTGCCTCCGGCGGGGTTTTGGCAGGTGCGAATATTCCGAGCCAGGAATCGACATCGAGACCTGGCACGCCCGCTTCCGACATCGTCGGCACATCGGGCGCCAGCGGGCTTCGTTTCGACGACAGCACCGCGATGCCCCTTGCCTGCCCCGACTGTACGTAAGGCAATCCCGCCGCCATCGAATCGAAGAACAGGTCGATGCGGCCCGCGAGCAGGTCGGTGAAGGCCGGCGGCGAACCCTTGTAGGGTATCTCCTGAAACTTCACACCTGCCGCCTTCATGAACGCCGCCGCCACCAGTTGCTGACCGGTGCCGACGCCTGCAGTGGCAACCGAGATCGAACCGGGATTGGCCTTCGCGGCCGCGACGATATCCTGCAACTTCCCATGCGGCAGATCCTTGCGGCCGACCATCACGTAACCGAACTTGTAGATCAGGGCGACCGGCACAAAGTCCTTCAGAGGATCGTAGCCGAGTTTCGAATACAGCGCCGAATTGAAAGCCATGTTGGAGAGCCCGCCGACGACCAGCGTATAGCCGTCCGGCTCGCTCTGGCTTGCAGCCTGCGTGCCGACGACAGTGCCGGCGCCCGGCTTGTTCTCGACGACAAAGGCCTGCCCCATCCGCTTCGACAAGGCGTCCGCCAATTGCCGGCCGACCAGATCGTAACTGCCTCCGGGACCGATCGGGACGATGATCTTCACCGGCCGGTCGGGGTAGCCGGTCTGTGCCTGCGCATCGCCGAGGCCACAAAAGCAAAGCGCGAGCAGCCATGCGAACGAGCGACCAAATCGGATCATTGCTGTTTCCCCCTGAGGCTGTATTAGCCACTGAAGCCATTAGCTGGCTCTTTTCCGCGACTATGCGGCATGCGGCCCGCGGCGGCAACGGCGGTGTGGCAATCAGTACGGCGCTGACGTAGCCTTTCCGCTCGGCAAAAGGTCTGGACTCCGGATGGCCCGCAAGAAACGCCTCTTCACCATCGGTTACGAGCAGACGCCCTCCAAAGCGGTGCTCGACGAACTGGAAAGCGCCGGCGTCAAGCTGCTGGTGGACGTGCGTGCGGTCGCCTCCTCGCGGCGGCCCGGTTTTTCCAAGAACCAGCTTGCGGCCGGCCTCGACGAGCGCGGCATCGCCTATCTGCACCTCAAGGGACTGGGCACGCCGAAGAGCGGCCGCGAGGCGGCGCGCAGCGGCAAACTTGGCCTGCTGCACAGGATCTATTCGGCGCACCTGAAGACCGCGCAGGCTCGAGAAGAACTCGACGAGCTATCGGCACTGGTAAAGAAATCCGGCCCAGTGTGCATTCTCTGCTACGAGCGCGACCACGCTCATTGCCACCGGCAATGGATCGCCGAGATCATCGAGGAGCGCGATGGCGTGAAGGTGGAGAATTTGGTGGCACCGCAGGTGTAGCCGTCATTCCTGGGCGCGCAAAGCGCGAGCCCGGAATCCATCTGACCACCGCGCAAATGGCAACATGGATTCCGGTTTCGCGCCAAGTGGCGCGCCCCGGAATGACGCAAGGTTCATCCCTCCAAGGTTCACCCCTCGCTTGCCAGCCGGAACGTTCCTTCCATTATCTTCACCGAGCCACCGCCGACATGGATGGACTCGATCGCGCCGTTCTTCTTGCGCACCCGCGTCAGCAGCAGGCTCGGCCGGCCCATGTCGACGCCCTGTCCGATCTTCAGTGTCAGTTCGCCATCCCTGGTGGCGTCCAGATCGGCGAGCAGCGCTGCTGCCGCCGCCGTTGCGCTGCCGGTTGCGGGATCCTCGGACAGGCCGCTGGCGCCCGGGTGGAACATTCGCGCCTGCAGATCGCACGGCCTTTCGTCCGCCGGAACGTCCCTCGTGTAGAGATAGACTGCGTCGCTGCCGTCGCACGGAAATGTTCGTTCGAATGCCGCCGCGTCCGGCTTCGCCCGTCGCAGCGCGTCGCGCGAGGCGAGTTCGACCGCGATGAACGACAGCCCTACCGAGATCACCTGCGGCGGGTGCCGCTCGGTTCGTACATCGCTCGCGGGGAGCGAAAGCAGCGCCGCCGCCTGTTCGGTGCTCACTTGCGACATTCTCTTCAGAGGTTGCGGCGCGGTGAATTCGGTGCTGACGACCCTGCCCTGCCCGGTCACGATCTCGACCGGCACGAGCCCCGCCTGTTCTTCAAACAACAGCCGCACCGGTGGTTTTGCCGCGAGCGTCGCCAGCACGAAGGCGGTCCCGACATTGGGATGGCCCGCAAACGGTATCTCCCGGTTCACGGTGAAGATGCGCACCTGCGCATCGTTCGCCTTGTCGGCCGGCGGCAATACGAAGGTCGTCTCCGAATAATTGAACTCTCGGGCGATGGCCTGCATCTGTGCCGTCGAGAGCCCGCCGGCATCGAGCACCACGCCGAGCGGATTGCCGCCAAAGGCACGGTCGGTGAAAACGTCCACGGTGACATAGCGACGCTGCATTTCGATACTCCTCTATCCCAACCGACAAACCGCCATCGGCTGCTCATAGCCCCTGATCTCGACCTCGCCGAGCGAAACGGCATCGCCGCCTGCCTCGCCCAGCGCATCGCGAACCGCCGCCGAAATCAGGAACTGCGAATTGAAATCCTTGTTGAGCGCCTCGAGCCGCGAGGCGAAGTTCACGGTGTCGCCGATCACGGTGTATTCCTTGCGCCGCGGCGAACCGATGCTGCCGGCCACCACCTCGCCGAGGTGAATGCCGATACCGATACGCAGCGGCCAGCTCGTCGCCTCGTTGATCCGTGCATTCGCTTCCAGCATTTCGCGCGCCGCGGCGACCGCCCGGTGCGCCGGATCGGGTGCTTCGAGCGGCGCGCCGAACAATGCCAGAAATCCGTCGCCGAGAAACTTGTTCACGATACCGCCGTGACGATCGAGGATGTCGACCAGGATGGCAAAGGCGCCGTCGAGCCGGTCCACCACCTCTTGCGGCGAGCGGTTGCGCGCGCCGGCGGTGAAACTGCGAAAGTCGACGAACATGACGGCGACGCGGCGAATATCGCTGTCGGTCCGGGTGCCCTCGGCCATCAGGCGCTCGACTACCTGCGGCGAGACGTGCTGGCCGAACAAATTGGTGATGCGGTCACGCGCGGTCGCCGCCATGATGCTCGCCTCGAATTGCCGCCGGAGCTGATGACCAACCGCGCCCGCGAGCACACCGCAGACCAGCACGATCAGGCTGCGTGCGGCGTGGTAGAACACGACGGGCTCAGCGTCGGCGCCCGTGTCCGAATGATAGAACATCGCCATGCAGAACAGCTGCACGGCGGCAACCGCGCCGGTGAAGGTGGAGAGCCAGAAGTCCAGCCGCAGCGTCGACAGGATGATGAAGATGAAATAGATCATCGGCGCCACGAAGCCGAGCGCAGCCACCGATCCCATGCTGTCGATGTGCACGGCCAGCGCTACCGTCGGCATCGAGGTTTCGATCAGCGCGCCGATGTAGCGCCGGTACCACGGCAGGTCGAGCCCCCGCCGCATATGGCGCTGGATGGCGCCGTGCACCCACCATTCGAACAGGACCAGCGGCACGATGATCGAATAGAGATAAAGCGGCGTGAAGTCGCGACGCCAGACCTTATTCACCACGTCCGGTGCGAAGAAGTAGACGATCCCCACGGCGGCCCCCAGCAAAACAGCCGTGGCTATCAGCACCTTGATACGCAGCAGGTCGGTCGCCATCACCTGCTGCGTCAGCGCGCGCTGGAAGTCGTCCGGCACCGGTGCGTCCTGCTCTCTGCTCTTGTCGCCCAGCCATCCGAACATTGGTTCCTCTTGTCATTCCGGGGCACGCGTAAGCGTGAACCCGGAATCTCGAGATTCCGGGTTCGACGCTAGCGCGTCGCCCCGGAATGACGCTGATAGAATGGTGAACTATATGCCTCAATCCAGCGTACGACGGAAGCGCGTCACGGCGATCGTCATTGCAAATAACATCAGTGCAATGAGAGCAATTGTGTCGTACTGCAGGTTCTGGATGGTCGCGCCCTTCAGCATGATGGCGCGAACGATGCGGATGTAATGCGTCAGCGGCAGGACTTCGCCGAGATACTGTGCCCACACCGGCATGCCCGCGAACGGAAACATGAAGCCGGACAACAGAATGCTCGGCAGGAAGAACATCATCGACAGTTGCATCGCCTGCAGCTGGTTCTGCACGATGGTCGAGAACGTGTAGCCGATCGAAAGATTGGTGGTGATGAACAGCGTCGTCAGCAGCGCCAGCATCACCATGCTGCCGAGGATCGGCACCCCGAACAGGCCCACACCGATGCCGATGATGAGCGAGGCCTGGATGAATCCGACCAGCACGTAGGGAATGATCTTGCCGAACATGACCTCAACCGGCCGGATCGGCATCGAAAGCAGGCTCTCCATGGTGCCACGCTCGATCTCGCGGGTCACCGAAAGCGCAGTGAAGATCAGCATGGTCATGGTCAGGATGGTGCCGACCAGGCCCGGCACGATGTTGAGCCGCGACTCGGCGGCCGGGTTGTAGCGCGCATGCGCCCTGATCTCGAATGGCAACTGCGGCGGATCGCCGATGTGAAGGTCGTGCGCCAGCGCGGTCTGCACCACCATGCCGAGCGACCCGAGCGCGGACCCTGCAGCGACCGGGTCGGTCGCATCTGCCGCGACCAGCAGCGCCGGCTTGTCGCCGCGCCGCACCGCGCGCTCGAAGCCGCGCGGGATCTCGACGCCGAACAGCACCTTGCCGGACTGCAGGAGGTCGTCGAACTCGGCGACGCTGTGCACCTCGCGCGTGAAGCGGAAGTAGCTGGTATTCTCTAGCGCCTTCAGCACCGAGCGCGCCAGATCGCTGTCCTCCTGGACCAGCACCGCCGTCGGCAGATGGCGTGGCGTGGTGTTGATGGCATAGCCGAACAGCAGCAACTGCATGACCGGGATCATCACGATCATCGCGAACGAAACGCGGTCGCGGCGGAGCTGGATGAATTCCTTGACCAGCATGGCATAGCTGCGCCGCCAGAAGCCGAAGCGCGGCTCCGGGGCGCCGCGATCCTGGTCGGTCGCTTCGACGGCGCTCATTGGAAGTTGTCCTTTGAGCGGGTCATGAGATCGATGAACACGTCCTCCAGCGAGGGCTCGCTATCCTGCCATTGCCATCCACCCTTGTTGCGATAAGGCGTGATGGTCGCCTCGAGCGCAGATTTGTCCCGCCCGGAAACGTGCAGGCTGGTGCCGAACGGCGCCACCATGTCGACGCCGGGCTGGCCGGCAAGCTCCGCCGCCAGCCCATTGAGATCGCCGCCCGTCACGGTCCAGGTCGAGAGCGCCGATTTTTCGATCACCTCGTCGACGGTGCCGTGCGCGAGCAAATGGCCGTAGGCGATGTACGCAATCTCATGACAGCGCTCGGCCTCGTCCATGTAATGGGTCGAGACCAGAACGGTCAGCCCTTCGGCGGCGAGCGCGTGAATCTCGTTCCAGAAATCGCGCCGCGCCTTGGGATCGACACCGGCGGTCGGCTCGTCCAGCAGCAGCAATTTGGGATTGGGCAGCGTGCAGGCGCCGAGCGCCAGCCGCTGCTTCCAGCCGCCGGAAAGCTCGCCGGCCAGTTGCTCCTCGCGGCCGTTGAGGCCGATGCGCTGGATCATGTCGCGCGCCGCGCCGCGTGCGTCGCGCATGCCGTAGAGCCGCGCGACGAACTCGAGATTCTCCCGCACCGAAAGATCCTGATACAGGCTGAAGCGCTGCGTCATGTAGCCGACCTGGCGCTTGATCTTGTCGGCGTCGCGACGGATGTCATAGCCGAGGCAGGTGCCCTCGCCGGCATCCGGCGTCAGCAGACCGCACAGCATGCGGATGGTGGTGGTCTTGCCGGAGCCGTTCGGGCCGAGGAAGCCGTAGATCGAACCGCGCTTCACCTGCATCGATAGGTCACTGACGACCTTGTGGCTGCCAAATGACTTCGAGAGCCCCTCGACATTGATTGCGATGTCGGGCGCGGATGTTGAAGCCGAACTCATTTCTTTTCCGCCATCGGTGTCCGGGCATTGGTGAAGACACTGATCGGTTGGCCGACGCGCAAGGCGTCGGGCCGGCTGGGCCGCGCCTGGATCAGGTAGACCAGCTTGTTGCGCTCATCGAGGCTGTAGATGACCGGCGGGGTATATTCCGCTGTTGTCGCGATGAAATAGATCTTCGCCGTGAGATCGCCTGCGCAATTATCGCAGGTCACCTTCACTTCGTCGCCGATCGAAAGCTTCGGCAACTCGGTCTCCGGCACGAAGAAGCGCAGCTTCATGTTGCCGGGAGGCATGATCGACAATACCGGCCGCTGCGCCTGCACCATCTCGCCTTCGCGGAAATAGATCTGCTGGATGGTGCCGGCGATCGGCGCAAACCCCTTGCGCCGCGCCAGCCGCGTCTGCGAGGTGTTGACGCGAGCTTCGGCGACGCGTAGCGCAGAAAGCGCGGAATCATAGTTGGCCTGCGTGCCTGAACCAGTCTTGCTCAGCGACGCCGCGCGATCGTAGGACTGCTGTGCATTGGCGAGCGTGGCGTTGTTCTGGTAAAGCTCGGCCTGCTGCAAATCGTCGTCGACGGAATAGAGCGGATCGCCAGGCTTGACTTCATCGCCCTCGCGTACATTGAGCTTGATGACACGGCCGCTTTCGTCAGGGCTGACGAAGATCATGTCGGCCTCGACCCAGCCCTGAAATCCAGGGTCCCTGCGTTCCTTGCAACCGCCCAGCGTTACGGCCAGCGCCAACGCCGCCAGCAGCGCTATCGTCCGCGACGAGGTCATGTCGTGCTCCGTTCGCCGAAAATCAGATCGAGATGCACCCGAAACATTTCGAGCGCATCGAGCGGCGCGTGTTTGCTGAACAGGCTCTGCCAGATCACGGCGATCATCGCGGGCGCCACCAGGATCTGCGGAAAGCGCGCCAGGCTCTTCTGCTTGATCTCGCCACGCGCGATGCCGAGTTCGATCAGCGCACGCATGCCGGCGAGCCCTCTCGACACCACTTCGCGATAATAGAAGTCGGCGACCGCCGGAAATCGCGGCCCCTCGGCCACGATCAGGCGCACGATGTCGCCACGCCGCGTCGTCGCCACTTCCCTGATGAAGTTTTCCGCAAAGCCCTCGACCATGTCGCGGACCGATGCGCCCGGCGGTGGCGGCGAAGCGCTGAGGCGCACGACCAGCGGCACGATCGCAGTCCGGATCAGTTCCTCGAACATCGATTCCTTGTCCTTGAAGTGCAGGTAGATCGTGCCCTTGGCGACACCGGCGCGTTTGGCGACGTCGTCGAGCCGTGTCGCCGCGAACCCGCGGGCGATGAATTCGTCCATCGCCGCCTCGATGATGGCCCCTCGCCGCTCGGCCGCACGCTCGGCGCGGTTGGTGGCGGGCCTGGGTGGCGGCGCCGGGCCAGCCGGCGGCTTGGCCGAAGGACGGCGACTGGCCGGCTTCGCGGCGGATTTCCTGGGACTTTTGGTAGCTTCATTTGTCATTGGTCGATAATGACTGACTGGTCAGTCATCGTCAATGGCATGGTTGCGGACGGGCTTTCACAACGGCGTGACGCCACAGCGACCGAAGCCGGTTGCGAGGACTTTCCGTGAGCTTTCGGAATCCATGCATCCCACGAACGCGGGGTATCCCAGGCGCCGCGGCCTCTCCGCGTCATTGCGATCCCGCGCGCATTCGCGACCCGTTGGATCGCAATGACGGCTGATGCGATTTCGCGATTTGCCCCGGCAACGAATTCGCTTCTGCCTCGTTGGCAGGCTGCCTCTCCGCCGCCATGCATCTCAACGCGGGCTGGACTTGGTACACGATCGGATCGAAGCTTTGCCGCGGAGGAAGAGCAGGATCGCGCCCACTGACATCAGCAACGGAGGTTCATCATGCCGAACACCATCGAGATGAAAGACCACGTCTACAAGATCCTGGAGCTCGTCGGATCCTCGGAGAAAAGCATCGAAGATGCGATCCAGAACGCCATCACCCGCGCGTCAAAGACCATCCGCGACATGAAGTGGTTCGAGGTCGTGCAAACCAGAGGTCACATCGAAGGCGGATCTGTCCGTCACTACCAGGTCACGCTGCGGGTTGGATTTACGCTGGAGAGCTAGTTCTCGGCAGAGCGCGGACGAGATGGAGCGTGCGGCCTGGAACCTTGCAGGCCGCATGACGTTTCCACTCTGGAGTGGAGGCTCCCTCATGAGCAACGAGCCGAATGGCCACCGTACCGCCGTCATCCTTTTCGGTGTCGCGGTGATCGTCGCGATATTTGCGGCCCTGATCACGACGATTGAGCGGATCGACACGAGAACGGCCAGCAACGCGAGCCCGCCCGGTACGACGGGCCTCGCCCGGCCTCACCCGCCGCTCGATCGCGCACCAGGCCAGCCGATACTAAACAACCGGGATTAGCGCGCAGCCGGCCAACGGGAGCGACGCCCAAGCAACGACGCCCGACCTCGATATCGCCGGGTTGTTTCCATCGTTGCCATTATTTCTGCACTATTTGAGCAGCAGATAACCCAATCTAGCGCTTTGGGGAGGACTCGCTGTGCCGAAGTCCGGAATGGCGTTACTGCTCGTAGGCCTGCTCGCTTCTGCCCTCGGCGGCTGTATGCAAGCCACGCTCTCACCGACGTCCAATGCCAATTTGTCATCGAGGGATCGCCAGTTGCTGGCCCGCGCACCTTACGCGCAGGCGAGCATCCCGGAGACCTATCGCCGGCATATCGTCGACTACACGCGCAAGGAGCAGCCGGGGACGATCCTGGTCGATACCAATGCACGTTTTTTGTATTACGTCATGCCGGGCGGCAAGGCGGTGCGCTACGGCGTGACCGTCGGCGAGGAAGCGCTGGCCTGGTCCGGTGTCGCCACGATTGGCAAAACGGCTGAATGGCCGGACTGGATTCCGACGGAGGAGATCCAGGAGCGGCTCGGCCCCTACCCGAAACGCGTCGCCGGAGGCCCTGCGAACCCGCTCGGCGCGCGAGCGATATATCTCTATCAGGGCAACAAGGACACGCTGTATCGCATCCACGGCACCAATCAGCCGGAATATATCGGTCATGCCATCTCGTCCGGCTGCATCCGCATGACCAATGAGGATGTCATCGATCTCGTCAATCGGGTGAAGCCAGGCGGGATCGTCGTCGTGCTGCCGCCGGGCCGCAGCGCCTAGAAAAAGCCTGCCGCAGCTCTCAACAGCTTGGATGACTCATCATCGAGGATGAACGATTCTTGTCTCGCCCCGCTTCCTTTAACCATCGATTCCCGAGTTCCAATCCGTTGCAATCCGGCGACAGTTCCTGAAAAAGTAGACACCCCATCACTTTGCGCCATTGCGCGATTCCGTATTGATCCGAAAGATCAGCCTCGTCGCATGCTGGGCTGTGCAGTGTGACTCCGGTTGAGTCTTTGGAGGCAACAGGATGAAGAACCCGCAGCGAATTGCGCTGGTGACGTCGTTACTGTGCGGAACCGCCCTGCTCTCGGGCTGGGTCATCGCCGGGCTTGCGGGCGTCGGTTCGGCCCGCATCGAGAACGCAGCCGGCGCCCTGCCGGTCGAGGTTCGCCAATCTCCATCTCTCGTCGCTGAAAAGCGCGCGGACAAACCGCAGGCGATGAGCAACGCTGCCGTCGTCACGGCCAATGTGGCCCCGATCGCTGAACCGGTAACAAAGCCGGCTACAGAAAAGACGGTGGTGGCTTCGGCTGATCCGGCAGCGATTGTCGAACTTGTGTCGCCCAATCCGTCGCCGGTACTGCCGCCTGAAATGCCGGCCCTGCAGGTGGCGACAGTGAACCCGTCCGAACTGTTGCCGGACGAGGGCGAGGACGCGGCGGTGATTCCACCAACGATTAGTTCGCTCGAAATCGTCGACGAGTGCCTGGTGGTGGAGCCCTGCATCGACCGATACCTGTGGGCGCTCTACGAGCGGACGCTCAAGCAGGACACCATGAAGGTGCAGGAACGGCGGAAAGTCACCGTCCAGGTCAAGGTCAAGAAGAAGAAAAAGACGGTTACCGTCACCAAGGTCGTCACCAGGACCTTCACCAAGCTCGTGCCGCAGGACTTCACCTGGAAGGATCCGCATGCCGCAGCGAAGATCGGCATGCCTATGAAGGACTACGTAATCGGAGGCATGGACCGGAGCTTCAAGCTGAAACTCTTCCATACACTCCATGCTGCCGAGCAGGCCGGGCTGTCGCCCGGCATCACCAGCGCGTTCCGCGATGACTACCGTCAATCGATTGCGAGCGGCCTGAAGGCGGCGAGCGACAGGTCGTATCATGGCGGCAGCTTCCGCGGCGGCTATGGCCACGGGGTTGCGGCTGACGTCGTGAGCGTCAAGGGCAGGACAAAGGCGGAGCGATGGGTTTCCACCGAAGCCCTGTGGAAATGGATCGACGCCAACGGCAAGCAGTACGGCATCGGGCGACCGTATCTCGACAGGGATCCGCCGCACGTGGCGCCGACCGACGGCAAGGAATACGCCTCACGCCGCGGTGGTGCGAAAGCTCAGCACGCGGAATCACATGCGAAGAAGAACAAGCGGGAGGCTGCGCGGGCCGATCACAAGACCAGGAAGACCGCTTCAACGCAGCGCCGCAAGGGAGGCGTGCAGGTTGCGCGCGCCCAGGTCCGGTAACCGTATCGAGCTGGGTGCGCCGGTTGTGCCGGCGCCGCACGCATTCACTTGATAGCTATTCACTTCACAGAAAGCCACTTGCACTTCACAGAAAGTCACTTGCACTTCATAGCAAGTCACTTGGCAAACGGATTCACCCAGCCTCCGCGGGCCGCCGGCGCGCGCGGCGGATAGGCCGCCTCGAGATAGTTCAGCACGGTGTCGCGGTCCTTGTCGTCGAGCGGCGGCATGTTGTGGCGGCGAACCATCAGGTTGATCGAATCCTCCCATTGCACGCGCGTCATGCCCTGCTGCGCCACCAGCTTGAACCCGTGGCAGGCCGTGCACGCATAGAAGGTTTCATCGCGGCCCGCGCCGGCCGCAAACTCCTCCGGGCTTTCGTCGCGTGGCGTGAAGGTCGTTTGCGCAATGGCCGGCGCGCCCCACAGCAGTCCGGCCATTGCGATCCACGCGAGACGCTGCATCATCCCACCAGCACCGCGACGCGATGCATGGCGTTGCCGCCATAGCCTTGCGGATTCCAGAAACCCGCCTGATGCGGCTGCATCGCGCCTTTTGAATCGGTGGCGCGCGCCCAGATTTCGAAATAGCCATCGGAAGGCAGCTTCACGGTCGCGGTCCAGCGCTGCCAGTCATATTTGTTTTTCGGCTTCTCCAGCTTGGCCCGCTGCCAGCTTGCGCCGAAATCGGTCGAGACGTCGACCTGCCTGACCGTGAGATCGCCGGCCCAGGATGCGCCGCGCAGTTTCAGCTCCTTGGTGCCGGCCGCGAACTTGGCGCCATTGGCGGGGTTGCTGATGATCGAACGCACCGGCATCGATTCCAGAATCCTGAAGTTCGCCGGATCGCCCTTGCCGCCGGGCACCATCGGCTTGATGGCGGTACGGTAGGAAAATTCCGTCATGCCCGGGCCATCGTGCTCCTTGTCGCGGATGGTGATGCGCGTCAGCCATTTCTGCGACGCCGAGCCGGCCCAGCCCGGCACCACCAGGCGCACCGGTCCGCCATGGATATTCGGCAGCGGCTGGCCGTTCATGCCCCACACGATCAGCGTGTTCGGGTCCATCGCCTTCTCGATGCGCACGCCGCGCGAGATGCTCGGCTTGCTGGCATCGCCCGAAAGGTGCAGATCGGCAGCATAATGGGCGGTGTATTTTGCGCTCGGCTTCAGGCCGGCCTTCTTGAGCACGTCGGCGAGCGGCACGCCGGTCCATTCCGCGCAACCCGCGCCGCCATTGGTCCACTGGTTGCCTCGCGCCGGCGGCGAGAAGCCCGCACGGCCGTTGCCGCCGCATTCAAGCACCATGCGCCGCGTCACCGCCTTGTACTTCGATTTCAGTTCACCGAGCGTGATCTCGATCTTGTTGTTGACCTCGCCGTCGATGGTGATCTTCCACGCATCGGGATTCTTCGTCTCCTCGGGGATCTGCCCGTTGTTGCGGATGTAGAATTTCTCGATCGGCGTGGTGTCGTCATCGAGCAGGCTTTCAGGCGTCTCGGCCACCAGCGGCTTCTCGCCGAGCACGACGAGGCCTCCGTTCTTGCCGGGGAATTTCAGGAGTTGTGGCCCCTTCGCTGCAGCCGGCGCGGCAGCCGGAGCGGCCTGCGCATAGGCCTGAGGAATTCCGCCGTCTCCAGAGAACGGGAGCGCACCGCCGATGATGGCGCCCGTCGCAACCAGGCCCGAGCTACCCAGAAATCTGCGCCGGCTGAAATCCAAAGTCTTGCCGTTGGTCGAACTCCCCTCGTCCCGCACCATTTTATTCCTCCCTGTTGCCCGCTCCCGGGCTTTCGTGGCCGAATTTCCCTCCGGAAACCGACAGGCTGGAGTATTCGCCGTTTGGGCGCTGGCTGCAAGATCAGCCGCGGGCCACGGCCGTGCGACCGAGAATCGTGATGCCTCCGCGGACACCTGACGCTCCGCCAATCAGAAGCAGGCGCCAAGGATCTTGATGCGGCAGGATTGAACGGTCGCTTTTTGCTTTGCCCCGGTGGCAGGCTTCTTCGCCGTGGCACTCGCCGGCTTTTCATAGTCGCCCGCGATCACCATGGCCCAATAGGTACGGGAACTGGAACTCCTGGCGCTGGCAACGCCGACGCGCGAAGCCTTGGGGAGCAGCAGGTTCTTTCGATGGCCCGATGAGTCAATCCACTGGCCGAGCGTTTTCTGAAAATTATCGTAGCCGTAGGCGATATTCTCCGCGGCTCGCCCCGCGCGCGCGGGCGCGACCCGCGAGTTGAAGGACCCGAGGACTTCGTGATCGAGCTTTTCCCTGGCGGCCATCGCCTTGGCCTGATCGAGCGCAATGCGGTTCAGCGTCGAATCCATGGTGACGCGTCCCTCGCCATGCTTGAGACGGAAATCGGAAATGAGTTCTGCGGGAGAGGCTGCCGAGGCTGCCAGGCTGGAAAAAGTCAGAGGCAAAGATAGCAAAACGGCCAAAAGTCTTTTCATCAATCGGATCAGGCTCCCCGGACTTTCTGGAACCGCCACCCGATGATGGTCAGCGGCCCGACGCAGAATATCCTTTCTGCGCCGACTATCCAATATTGCAGAGGACGAAGTCAGGCGCGTTTCGGTGCTCGAAGCGCATACAGCCTCTGGTAAATCATCGACTCCGGCAACCAATCAAGTAGGATGTGTCCAAGCGGCAGCTTGATCAGGCTTGCGATGATCTTGGACGACGGCGGATGCCAGTAAACCGAAAGGTTATAAAATCCAAGGCATGTAAATCCGAGCGTCTTGAACTCGTGCATCAATCGCCTGTGCCCGAAGTGTCTGGTGTAGTCCACAATCGGACCTGAAAGCAGCAGCATCTTGCCAGCGTGTTCCCGCGCAACTTTCTCGAGGAACGCTCCCCGCTCCGGCAGGGACAGATAGTTGACGCATTCGATGGCGGCGATCACGTCATAGCCCTCGAACGACGCCTGCAGGAAATCGGCGCTTTCAAACCTCGCGTTTGGCAGGTTCAGCGATTTCGCGCGAGCAATCGCCACATCACTTATGTCGATGCCAACCACGGATCGGGCTTTCCTGAAAACGGTCTGGGTCAAGTGGCCTTCACCACAACCGAGTTCGAGAACGGATTTGCCCCGGATGAACGACCTCAGGCACCGGCGCAGTACCTTGTCCCTGAATCGCGCGTGGGAGATATGCCAGGGGTCAGGAGCAGCGTAGTAGAGATTAAATTCTGCAGCAGTACGCATTACTAATATCCGCTGGTTGTTAAACAGAATCTATTCACGGGTCTCCAAAACGAACTACTTGTCGCGCTCGACCTGCCTTCGGGCAACGCCTATTGCAGGTCCGCTCTTTCGCGCCACAGCGCTTCGAAAGAATTCGAATCCCTCAATGCCCGGGTACCTGCGTCCATCAGTGCTTGCGCGTCCAACGGATTGCCTGGCTTCTCCGTGACGGTGTCTGAAACTTTTTCTATGGTAACGGGTCGTCGCGCAGATGCGACTTTGGGCCATTCCAGCAGCGCCTTCGAAAGCCCGGGCTTGCCCTGGTACCAGCACTTCCGTCCGTCGATCAGACGGTAGGACCACCACTCACCTTGCTTGTTGGAGGGCGCCCCGTCGCGGCATCGCTGCTTGGCCTGCGCATCCGGTATCCCGACGGACAGGAGCGTGGCGGCCAAAGCGATCGACGGGAGCTTGCTCATTGTCGCACAGCGAGGCCCTGTCGTTGCAAGCGGCTTACGGCGACCACCAGATCGGGGCGTTCGAGAACTTCGACCAATCGGTCGAGGATCCGCTCGTTGTTCTGCGGCTGCGGCCGCAGGTATTCTTCGAGTATGAGCTGGGCTTCGTTGATCGCCTGAAGTGCCAATTGTTGATCAGTCATCCCCTGCACCCCACAAGACACAATCGAACAAATGCGTCCCTGACAAAGGGAGCGAGAAATCAAGCCGCTTTTGAGAAATATCCCCGTCTTTTTGACACAATTGATCAACTTTTTGTTACAAGAAGGGAGCCGGAAAGGCGCAATGGTGGCGACTTCCTGGTTCTACGGCGCATGGCATTCCAGGTGGTCGAGCCGCTAGCTGTGGAATTTCAACCCGTCGACGACCTTGTCGATCACCTTGCGTTCGGCCCGCATCGCCAGCCCGACAAGATTGAGTTCGGCGCGGATTACCGCGCTCACCACTTCGCGGTTGGCGGCGTCATGCGTGGTCTTGAACATGTCTTCGGTATAGACCGCGGGCGTGACACCCCTCGTCAACGCGCGTTCGAGCGCGCGGGAAAGCGCCGGGCGGTCGGCGCCGTAGATCAGGATCGGCTGGCCGATCAACGAGAGGTATCTCGTGCCCGATCCGTCGCCATAGGGTTCGCCGATACATTCGGGAAACGCGGCGGCGATGCCACCAGCGAGAAACGAAGCGACATTGAGCTTCTGCCAGGCTTCGAGGTCGGTGCGGATGATGACAGCGATCTTGGTATCGAACTGCATGATGGCTCCCGAGTGGCGATGTCATTCCGGGGCGCGTCGAAACGGACACCGAATCCAACCGGCCGCACACTCCGCGGTGAAATGGATTCCGGATTCGCGCTGACGCGTGCCCCGGAATGACGATAACAAAATTGTCGCTTTGAAATTACCCCCTGGCGTCGCAGGCCCAGGCGCGGATCACGCATTCCTTGCCGCCGAATTCGTAGCACTTCTTCGTCGCGGCGTTGAGCGAGCTCGATATCCTGGGCTTGACCGCGTAGCCGTGGGCGCCGCAGGGGTTCGCCATATCGACCGCGAGCGCCGCACAGGCGCGCTTCATGGTCAGGGCCTTGCAGCTGCCCTTGCATTGCCTCAGCGCCGCGGCGCGCGCTGCTGACTCGGCGGGATAGTCATAGGCCTGGCCGTAGGCGCCGCATTTGCCGACCGCGAATGCGCCCGCCGCCCTTGCCTTGGTGATGAAGCCCGAGACGCCCAGCAGCAAGGTCAGCACAACAATGATCAACGCGCGGCGTTGTGCCGCGACGGTCGAAACGATCAAAAGCCCCTCCCCCGAGCTAACGGTGAGGAATCTAATCAGAGGGGGTTTCAAACTGGTGAATGGAGGCTGCTCGATCCTCATGGTGAGGAGGCGCGGAAGCGCCGTCTCGAACCATGTAGCCCGGCTGGTGCCATTCATCCTTCGAGACGCATCGCTTACGCGATGCTCCTCAGGATGAGGTCTAACGTCTCGGAACGAGGCGATCTGCCCACCTATCCCCGCCGCGCCGCTTCCAGCGCCTGCGGCGTGTCGATGTCGAGGAAGGCGCTGTTGCCCTCGACCGGGACTTCCGCCACGGCCTCGGTGTGTTTGGCGATCAAATGACGTGCGCCGACATCGCCGTCCAGCGTCATCAGTTCCTTGAAGAAGCGCCGCGACCACAGCACGGGATTGCCGCGGCGGCCTTCGCTCACGGGCACCGCGATCAGATGGCCGCGGTCCGGCGCGAAAGTCTCGATAAGCTGATCGATCAGCTTCGCGTCAATCAGCGGCATGTCCCCGAGACAGACGATCGCACCGTCGGCATTTTCCGGCACCGCGCCGATGCCGGCCTTGACCGACGACGCCAGCCCGCCGGCAAAATCGGGGTTGCGGACGAATTTTACCTTGAGGCCCGCCAGGGCCTGCTCGACCAGATCGGCCTGGTGACCGGTGACGACAATCACGTCGGTCGCCTTCGAGGCCAGCGCCTGTTCGGCAACGATCCGAACCAGCTTCTTGCCGTCGAGTTCGGCCAGCAGCTTATTGGGACCACCCATTCGCGTCGAGCGGCCAGCGGCGAGCACGATGGCCGTGACGTTGCGGTTGGCCTCAGTATCAATGTTGGTACGCGGTTGCGGCCTTGTGACAATCTCCATCAGGAGACCGCCGACGCCCATGCCGGTAAGCTCGGCACGCGTGACTTTCAGCCCGGCGAGAAGCCGCATCAGCACCCAGTCAAAGCCGTTTTCCACCGGCGAGCGCGCACATCCCGGCGCGCCCAGCACCGGTACGCCGCCGGCGCTTCCGATCAGGAGCAAATTGCCGGGATCGACCGGCATACCGAAATGCTCGATCGCGCCGCCGATCTCGGTGATCGCCGCTGGGATCACGTCGCGGCGGTCGGCGATCGCCGATGCCCCGAACACGATCACGAGTTCGGCGCCAAGAGCGAGCAATTCCCTGATCGACGCTGCAAGCGCCGCCTCGTCGTGCGGCACCCTACGCTCGGCAATGATGGTCGCGCCTGCCGGCGCCAGCCGTTCCGCCGTCACGCGCAGGGTCTTGTCGATCACCTTCGCCGCGAGCCCGGGCAGCAAGGTGGAAACCACGCCGACGCGCTTGATGACGTAGGGCGCGATCCGCAGCACGCCCTCGCCGGCAACAGCCACCGCCGCATCGCGCAGCTTCGCCTCGACGCCGAACGGAATGAGTTTGACGGTCGCGACCATCTCGCCTTCGACGACCGGCTTGAAGGCTGCGAGCGTCGCGAAGGTGATGGCCTCATCGACGCCGTTGATGCGGTCGACCGCGGCGCGATCCACCACCAGCACGCCGGCCTGCGCCGCGAACAGGTTGGAGCGGCCGGTAAAGGCGCGCTCGACATTGACGCCCTCACCCGCGACGGCCTCCGCGATGCTGGCCGCAGCGACGTCTTCGGAGACGTCGCCCGGCTCCAGCCGCACCACGACGATTTCCGCAACACCTGCCTTGTTGAGCGCCTCGACCTCGGCCGGTCCGATCGTGGTGCCTTTCTTGAGCACCAGCGAACCCTGCCGCAGCGTGTGGACGGTGACGCCGCCAATCGCGTCGGCCGGACTGGCGGGACCGAACTTCATGCCGCCTGCACCTTCGCTGTTTCTTTCGGCAACCGCAGTTCGGCGGTGATCTCGGCCATGATCGAGACCGCGATCTCGGATGGCGACACCGCGCCGATGTTGAGCCCGATCGGCGCACGGATGCGCGCGATGTCGGCATCGGATGCACCTTGCGCCTTCAGCCGCTCGGCCCGCTTGGCATGGGTTTTCCGCGAGCCCAGCGCGCCGATATAGAAGCAGTCGCGCGCAAAGGCGTGCAGCAGCGCCGGATCGTCGATCTTGGGATCATGCGTTACGGCAACGAATGCCGTGTAATGGTCGATATTGAGCGGCGGCAGCGCCACGTCGGGCCATTCCGCGATGAGCGGCACATCGGGAAAGCGCTCGGGGCTTGCGAAGGCCGTGCGCGGATCCACCACCGTCACGTCGTAATCGAGCGAGCGCGCCAGCGGCGCCAGCGCCTGGCTGATATGGACCGCACCGATGATCACGAGGCGTGCGGTCGGCGCGTAGACGTTGAGAAACAGCTTCTTGCCGCCACTCTCGATCATGCCGCTCTTGCCCATGCGAAGCTGCTTTGAAAGCTCGGCGCTCAGCGGATCGGTGGCGATATCCTTCGCTTTCACCAGCCGCTGCTCACCATTGGCGGTGTCGGTCACCACGATCACCGGACGGCGCGCGGCGCGCTCGGCGTTTACCTGCGTGAGGGTTTCGAGTTTCACGACTGGCCCACCTTCTCGACGAAGACGCGGATGGTGCCGCCGCAGGACAGGCCGACATTCCAGGCGGTCTCGTCGGCAACGCCGAATTCCAGCATCTTGGGCTTGCCGCTGGCGATCACGTCCAGCGCCTCGGTGACCACGGCGCCCTCGACGCAGCCGCCGGAGACGGACCCTAAGAACGTGCCGTCGTCGTTGATGACGAGGCTCGATCCGGCCGGCCGCGGGGCCGAGCCCCAGGTCTCGACCACCGTCGCCAGCGCTACGCCGTGGCCGGCCTTCTGCCAATCCTCGGCAGCCTGCAGAATATCTTCGTCGCGATTGAGCATATCGTGCCCTTTCAAGCTGCGGAGCGGATGCGGCTCATGTGGTGCGGCGGAGGCGGCGCGGAAAGCGCCTCGATCAGCCCTTCCATCGAACTCAAATTATGCACCGGGCGGAATTCGTCAACGTGCGGCAGCATCATTTTGATGCCCTGCGCCTTGGCCTCGAAGCCGCCATAGCGCAGCAGAGGGTTGAGCCAGATCAGGCGGCGGCAGGACCGGTGCAGCCGGTCCATCTCGAACGCCAGCGTGGCGTCGGCCTCCCGCTCCAGCCCGTCGGAAATCAACAGCACGATCGCGCCCTGCCCGAGCACCCGCCGGCCCCACAGCTTGTTGAAGGTGTGCAGCGAGGTGGCGATGCGGGTGCCGCCGGCCCAATCCTCCACCGACGACGAGCAGCTCGCCAGCGCCTCGTCCGGGTCGCGTGCCCGCAGCGAGCGCGTCACGTTGGTCAGCCGTGTACCGAACAGGAACACCGAGACGCGCTTGCGGGCGTCGGTGATGGCATGGAGGAAATGCAGGAACAGGCGGGTATATTCGCTCATCGAGCCGGAGATATCGAGCAGCGCGACGATCGGCGCCGGCTTGTCGATCCGCCCGAGTTTCCGGATGTCGATGATTTCGCCGCCGGTGCGCAGGCTGCTTCTCAATGTGCGGCGCATGTCGAGCCGCAGGCCCTTTGCGTCGGACTGGTAGCGGCGGGTGCGCAATTCCGCCTGCGGCAGTTTCATATTGGCAATGGCGCGGGTGACCTCGGCGATCTCGGCCGCGCTCATCTGCGCAAAATCCTTCTTCTGCAGGATCTCCTTGTCGGAGACCGACAGCCGCAGCTCCTGCTCCTGGGCCTGCGGGGCCTCTTCGCGCGTCGAGGGCTGGGCCAGCGCCTCCTGCACCCGGCGCGACGCCGGCGGCGGCTTCTTCTTGGCGTGATCCGGCAGCGGCACCGAATCCAGCATGTGCTTCCAGTCTTCGGCGGCGCGGAAGAACAGGTCGAACGCCTGCGCGAAGATCAGCATGTGCTCGTGGCGCTTGACGAAGATCGCTTCCAGCGTGGCGTAGACATCGGCGCGGTTGCCGATCTCGATCACCTGCAGCGCGTTCAGCGCGTCGATCACGCCGCCGGGGCCGACCGGAATGCCGGCCGCGCGCAGCGCGCGGGCGAAGCCGATGACATTGTCGGCCATGTGGCCGGTCGGCGGGTTGAGGTGATCGATGGTTGTCATGGCGCTAACCTCTCCGTCATTCCGGGATGGTGCGCAGCACCAGACCCGTAATCTCGAGATTCCGGGTTCGATGCTGCGCATCGCCCCGGAATGACGGCAATTATCACGACGCGCGAAAACTAATTCTCGCTCGTCGCTTCCTTCAAAACCTTCTGCAGGGTGTCGCCCTGCATCCGCGCGATGTCGTCCTGGTATTTCAAGAGCGCACCGAGCGTGTCGCCGACCATTTGCGGTGTCAGCGAACGGGCGTCGAGTTCGGTCAGCGCGGTGGCCCAGTCGATGGTCTCGGCGACGCCCGGCGACTTGTAGAAATCCTGGTCGCGCAGCGCCTGCACGAAGCGCACCACCTGTTGCGACAGCTTTGCGGAGATACCCGGCACGCGCGACTTGACGATGGCGAGTTCGCGCTCGGCGTCGGGATAATCCACCCAATGATAGAGGCAGCGGCGCTTCAGCGCGTCGTGGATCTCGCGGGTGCGGTTCGAGGTGATGATGACGATCGGCGGCTGCGGCGCCTTGATGGTGCCGAATTCGGGGATCGTGACCTGAAAGTCGCTGAGGATTTCCAGAAGATACGCCTCGAACGCCTCGTCGGCGCGGTCGAGTTCGTCGATCAGCAACACCGGCGCGCCGGCGACGTCGGGCTCCAGCGCCTGCAGCAGCGGCCGCTTGATGAGAAAGCGCTCGGCGAAAATGTCCGACGACAATTGCTCGCAGTCGGTATCGCCGGCGGCTTCCGCCAGCCGGATCGCGATCATCTGCGCCGCGCTGTTCCACTCGTAGACGGCGGAGGCGACGTCCAACCCCTCGTAGCACTGCAGCCGGATCAGCTTGCGCCCAAGCGCCGCCGACAGAACCTTGGCGATTTCCGTCTTGCCGACGCCGGCTTCGCCTTCGAGAAACAGCGGCCGGCCCATGCGCAGCGACAGGTAGGCCACCGTCGCCAGCGAGCGCTCGGCCAGATAGCCGCGCGACGTCAGCAGTTCGATCATGCCATCGACGGATTTGGGAAACGCCGACGCACTCATGGGAGAACCAGTCTGGAGGAGCTAGGAATTGGCAACTACTTCGCCGTCGCGGCTTCGACGGCGCGGCGTGTCAGCACGCCGATCAGGTGCGCGCGGTATTCGGCGCTGCCGTGCAGATCGCTGTTCAGCCCCTCAGCCGACACGTGGATGCCGTCCAGCACCTTGTGCGAGAAGCGCTTCTTCAAGGCCTCCTCGAACGCAGTGGCACGGAACACGCCGTCCGAGCCCGCGCCGGTCACGGCGACGCGCACGTCCGACGGACGCTTGGCGACGAACACGCCGACCAGCGCGTAGCGCGAGGCCTGGTTGCGGAACTTGATATAGGCCGCCTTCTTCGCCAGCGGGAACATCACCTTGGTGATGATCTCATCGCTCTCGAGCGCAGTCGAGAACAAGCCCTGGAAAAACTCTTCCGCCTTGAGGCGTCGCTTGTTGGTGACGATGGTGGCGCCGAGCGCCAGAACCGCGGCGGGGTAATCCGCCGTCGGATCGTTGTTGGCGAGCGAACCGCCGATGGTGCCCTTGTGGCGCACCGCGGGATCACCGATCTGGCTTGCGAGTTCAGCGAGCGCCGGAATGGCTTCGCGAACGGTGGCGGAATTCGCCACGTCGGCGTGCTTGGCAGTCGCGCCGATCACCAGCGCACGGCCCTTGATCTCGATGGCATCGAGTCCCTCGATATGGGAGAGATCGACCAGATGCGGCGGGCTGGCGAGCCGCTGCTTCATGACCGGCACCAGCGTATGGCCGCCGGCGATCAGCTTGGCGTCTTCGTTCTTCACCAGGAGATTGGCGGCTTGCCGCACGGTCGCCGGACGATGATATTTGAATTCGTACATGAGAACTTCCTGATCGCGAGGCGCGATGAAATCGATTAAGCGAGGCCGGACTTAAGCAGCATCTGACTCAGGCGAGGTCGGATTTGGCCATCGCCTTGGCGCCGGCCGCGATGGAGGCGACGATGTTCTGGTAGCCGGTGCAGCGGCACAGATTGCCTTCGAGCTCTTCGCGAATGACGTGGTCGGATAGATCATGCCCCTTGCGATGCACCAGATCGACCGCGGTCATGATCATGCCGGGGGTGCAGAAGCCGCACTGCAGGCCGTGATGTTCGCGGAAGGCTTCCTGCATCGGATGCAGCGGCGCGCCGTCGGGCGCCAGGCCTTCGATGGTCTTGACCTCGTGGCCGTCGGCCATGACCGCGAGCGTGGTGCACGACTTCACCGCCTTGCCGTCGAGATGCACGACGCAGGCGCCGCATTGCGAGGTGTCGCAGCCGACATGGGTGCCCGTCAGCCGGAGATTCTCCCGCAGCAACTGAACCAGCAGGGTACGGGGATCGACATTGGCGTTGACGGGGGTACCGTTCACGATCAGGGAAATCTTGGCCATCAGCACTCTCTTGGGCTGCACTGCCGGATATGGCGGCATTGCAGGCGATTTAAAGTCATTCCAAAGCCCATAATATGGGCCCTATCGGCAATGAGCAACCTCGGGAGCCCCGCATCCGGGGCATGGCCTGACAGACTTGACGAGCCCCGCTCGCCCGAGCTCAGCCCATAGAATCAGCCATGTCCAGATCAGCCCTGCACGGCCTTGCCGAAATTGGCAAAGAACTCGTCGGCCAGCTTCTTCGCGGCGCCGTTGATCAGCCGCTGCCCAAGCTGGGCGAGCTTGCCCCCGATCTGCGCCTCGACGTTGTAGCTGAGCAGCGTGCCGCCATCCTTCTCGGAGAGGGCTACCGTGGCGCCCCCCTTGGCGAAGCCGGCCACGCCGCCCTCGCCTTCGCCCGAGATCTTGTAACCGTTGGGCGGGTCGAGATCGCTCAGCATGACCTTGCCCTTGAAGCGGGCGGACACCGGCCCGACCTTCATTTTGGCGGTGGCGCGGAAGCCGTTGTCCTCGGTCCTTTCCAGCTCCTCGCAGCCGGGGATGCAGGCCTTGAGCACTTCGGGATCGTTCAATTTGGCCCACACGGCCTCGCGCGATGCCGCAAGCTGGACTTCGCCGTTCATTGTCATGGCCATGGGGGTGCCTCCTGGATCGCCTCAACCTGATGTCCCCAAGTAAAGCACGCCCCGGCCAAAAGGAAGGCCGCTCACGACGATAAGAGATGCTTATTCGCACATGCAGCAAAGGCAAACCCGGAAGCGCCCATTGGCAGCAGCAGGCGGTAATGGTTAGGTCGCGCGCAGATGAGCACGTCCCTGTCCCCCCTGCTTGCCCCGATGCTGTCGAGCGCTGCGATGCGCGCGGTATGCGACGATGCTGCATGCCTGCAGAACATGCTGGATTTCGAGGCCGCGCTGGCGCGATCCGAAGCCGCGCTAGCGGTGATTCCGGCCGATGCGGCGGGCCCGATCGCGACGGCTTGCCGGGCCGAATCGTTCGACCCAGCCGCACTGGCGGACGCCGCAACCAGATCAGGCAACCTCGCGATCCCCCTCGTCAAGGCGCTGACATCGAACGTCGCTAAAGCCAACGCCGGGGCGGCGCGCTACGTGCATTGGGGCGCGACCAGTCAGGACGTCATCGATACCGCGACCATGCTCGGCCTTCGCGCCGGCATCGATGCGCTGCTCGCTGACACGGACCGCGCCATCACGGGCTTCACCCGGCTGGCGCGTCAACACCGCGATACCGCGGTGGTCGCCCGCACTTGGCTGCAGCACGCCTTGCCGATGCCATTCGGACTGAAGCTTGCCGAATATGCCGCGGCCCTGCACCGGTCGCGGGCGCGGCTGCAGCGGCTGCGCCGCGAGACGCTGGCGCTGCAGTTCGGCGGCGCCGCCGGCACGCTCGCTGCGCTGGGCGACAAGGGGATGCAGGTGTCGGAGCGACTGGCGACGGAGCTCAAGCTGCCGTTGCCCGATGCGCCCTGGCACACCCATCGCGACCGCATTGCGGAAGCGGCTTCCGTACTCGCGATCCTGGCCGGCACCTGCGGTAAGATCGCCCGCGACGTTTCGTTGATGATGCAGACCGACGTTGCCGAAGCGTTCGAGCCGTCCGGCGAAGGCCGCGGCGGCTCCTCCACCATGCCGCACAAGCGCAATCCGGTGGCCGCGGCCAGCGCGCTCGCGGCAGCCACCATGGCCCCCAATCTGGCGGCGACGATATTTGCGGCGCAGGTGCAGGACCACGAGCGCAGCGCCGGCGCCTGGCACGCCGAATGGCCGACGCTGCCGACGCTGCTGCTGGTCACGTCGGGCGCGCTGGCCGCGATCGTCGATATCGCGGAAGGGCTGGAAGTCGACGCCGCACGCATGCGCGCCAATCTCGACGCGACGGGTGGCCTCATCATGGCCGAAGCGGTGGCGATGGCGCTCGCCGAAAAGATCGGCAAGAGCGACGCGCATCACCTGGTCGAAGCGGCGAGCAAGCAGGCGGTTGCGGACAGCAGGCACCTGCGCGATGTGCTGATGGCGGATACGAAAATCACTGCGCAGCTTGATGCCGAAAAAATCACTGCACTGTTCGAGCCGATGGCCTATCAGGGCGCTTCGCAGGCCCTGATCGATCGCCTGCTCGCTTCGCTGAACGAGGGTTGATGTCGTTGCCGGGCTTGACCCGGCAACCCATCATCCTGAAGAAGAGTCTTATTGTTTTGGATGGATGCGCGGGGCGAGCCCGCGCATGACGAAGGAAAAAGCCATGCCGATGATCGACGCCGACGGGTGCCTGCTCAACGTATCCGTCGAAGGCCGCGACGGCGGACCGACGCTGATGCTGTCGAATTCGCTGGGCGCGACCATGCAGATGTGGGAGCCGCAGATGAAGGCGCTCACGCAGGTGTTTCGCGTCATCCGCTACGACCGGCGCGGCCACGGCAAGTCGAACGTGCCGCCCGGCCCCTATTCGATGGAGCGTTTTGGCCGCGACGTGCTGGCGATCCTCGACGATCTCAATATTGCGAAGACGCATTGGTGCGGCCTGTCGATGGGCGGCATGGTCGGGCAATGGCTCGGCGCCAACGCGCCTGAGCGGTTCGGCAAGCTGGTCCTCGCCAATACCGCCTGTCACTATCCGGACCCGACCAACTGGCTCAACCGCATCAAGGCGGTCAAGGAAGGCGGCCTTGCAGCGGTTGCGGATACCGTGATCGCCGGCTGGCTGACGGTGGACTTTCGCGAGCGCGAGCCGCAGATCACCGCCAGGATGAAGGCGATGTTGCTGGCCTCGCCGGTGGAGGGCTACCTTGCGTGCTGCGAGGCGCTTTCCACGCTCGACCAGCGCGACCTGCTGCCGAAGATCAAGAGCCCGACGCTGGTGATCGCCGGACGCCACGACATGTCGACGCCGATTGCGGCCGGAGAATTCATCCGCAGCCGCATCTCCGGCGCCAGCATGACGATCCTGGACGCCGCGCACATTTCCAATGTCGAGCAGCCGCACGCCTTCACCGACGCGGTGGTCGGCTTCCTGACGCAACGCTGAATGTACGCCGTCATTCCGGGGCGCCTCGAAGAGGCGAACCCGGAATCTCGAGATTCCGGATTCGATGCTTCGCATCGCTCCGGAATGACTATCCGGAGGAGGCACCCAATGAACGACGACAAGCGCCGCGACGACGGCATGGCCCAGCGCCGCAAAGTGCTCGGCAATGAATGGGTCGACAAGTCGATCAAGAGCCGCAACGCGTTCAACACCGACTTCCAGGACCTGATCACGCGCTATGCCTGGGGCGACATCTGGACCCGGCAGCATTTCGACCACCGCACCCGCCGCGTACTCGTCATCGGCACCATGGTGGCGCTCGGCCAGTGGGATGAGTTCCGCCTGCATATACGCGCAGCGCTTTCCGAAGGAGGCTTCACCCCCGACGACGTCAAGGAAATCCTGCTGCAGCAGGCGATCTATTGCGGCGTCCCGGCAGCCAACCACGCGGTGAAGGAAGCCAACGCAATCATTGCCGAACTGGGTTTGCTGAAGGGATAGCATCCGGCGTCTCGCTGCGCCGTTCTCTTGGTCGCTCGGCCTGAAGCTCAAAAGAAAAGCCCCGCCTTTCGGCGAGGCCTTCCTTAGCTATCAGTCCAAACTAACGGTCCTGACCGGGTTTGGGTCTTTGCCCCTGACGGCCCGGATCCTGCTGCTGCTGGCCGGGCTTCTGACCGCCGCCCTGCTGCTGACCGAGCTTCTGGCCCGGGTTCTGGTTCTGCTGGCCCGGGTTCTGGTTCTGATTGGTCATTGAGCAATCTCCGTTGTTGAGACGTCGCCGGGGTCAACGGAGTGCCGGGAGGTTGGTTGCGGGGAAACGGCGGTTCCGCCGCGATCATTCCGCGGCAAAGGCGTGGCCGGACTATGAAGCTGGAACCGCCCCGCGCGAACTAGCTCTGTACAAGCCGTTTTAGCCGCACCGAGCGCTGTTGCCGCCCCCGGTTCCCACCTGTTAGAAAAACGCTACGACGCGTCGACATGGGCTGCCGGAGCTCTCGCCGCGTCAGGGGACACAACGGCAGCGCATGGATTATTTCGCTCAGCAACTGATCAACGGCCTCGTGCTCGGCTCGATCTACGGCCTGATCGCCATCGGCTACACCATGGTCTACGGCATCGTCGGCATGATCAATTTCGCCCACGGCGACATCTTCATGATCGGCGGTTTCATCGCGCTGATCACGTTCCTGATCCTGGTCTCGTTCGGCCTGTCCGCCGTTCCCCTCATCCTCCTGATCGTTCTGCTGGTCTCGATGGCGATCACCGCGCTCTACGGCTGGACCGTGGAACGCATCGCCTACCGGCCGCTGCGGCACTCGTTCCGCCTTGCGCCGATGCTTTCGGCGATCGGCATGTCGTTCGTGCTGACAAACTTTTCGCAGGTCGCACAAGGCGCGCGCGTCAAGCCGGTGCCGCCGATCATCACCGGCGGCTACACCCTGCATGAGGGCGCCGAAGGCTTCAACATGCAGCTTTCCAACATCCAGATCATCGTCGTGCTCACCACCGTCGTGCTGCTCGCGCTGTTCACCTGGCTGGTCTCGCGCACACGACTGGGGCGCGACATGCGCGCCTGCGAGCAGGACCAGACCATGGCCTCGCTGCTCGGCGTCGACGTCGACCGCACCATCTCCATGACCTTCGTGATCGGCGCGGCGCTCGCCGCTGTCGCCGGCATGATGTACCTGCTCTATTACGGCCTGGTCGATTTCTTCATGGGCTTCGTTGCCGGCATCAAGGCGTTCACCGCCGCGGTCCTTGGCGGCATCGGCTCGCTGCCCGGGGCAATGCTGGGCGGCCTGCTGATCGGGCTGATCGAGACGCTGTGGTCGGCCTATTTCTCGGTCGAGTACAAGGACGTCGCGGCGTTTTCGATCCTGATCGTCGTCCTGATCTTCCTTCCGACCGGCCTGCTCGGCCGGCCCGAAGTCGAAAAAGTCTGACGGGCGGCCGCGTGAGCGCACCCCTCGCCGCCCAAACCTCGCGCGCACCGGGCGCCGCCTTTATCCTGAAGAAAGCGCTGATCAGCGCGCTGGTCGCGCTGGTGCTGTTTTCGCTGATGATCGGCGTGCGCACCGACGCCGGACCGGACGGACAACTGACCTACTGGACGCGGTTCGGCGACCTCGCCGCTGTCGTTGCGACCGTGTTCGGCGGCAGCATCGTCATCGAACTGCTGCGGCAATGGTGGGGTCCGGTCGGCACGGTCCGTGTGGTGCCGCCCGCGGTGCAGAGCACGCTTTCGCTCGCCGGGCGGCTGATCGCGCCGGTGCTGCTGGTGTTCACCTTTCTGGTACCGGTCATCTTCTACAACGAGCGCTACATTCTCGACCTCGGCATCCTTGTCCTCACTTACGTGATGCTCGGCTGGGGTCTGAACGTGGTGGTTGGCCTCGCCGGCCTGCTCGACCTCGGCTATGTCGCCTTTTATGCCGTGGGCGCCTATTCCTACGCGCTGCTGGCGACCAACTTCGGACTGTCGTTCTGGATCTGCCTGCCGCTCGCCGGCATCCTCGCCGCGTTCTGGGGCGTGCTGCTCGGCTTTCCCGTACTGCGGCTGCGCGGCGACTATCTCGCCATCGTCACGCTGGCCTTCGGCGAGATCATCCGCCTCGTCCTGCTCAACTGGCAGAGCGTGACGGGCGGACCGAACGGCGTCACCGGCATTCCGCGGCCAACCCTGTTCGGCATTCCGCTGTCGGCGGGCGACGACGGGCTTGCGGCCATGCTCGGCATCGAATACTCGCCGACCCACCGCATCGTCTTCCTGTTCTATTTGATCCTGGCGCTGGCGCTGCTCACCAACTGGGTCACGATCCGCCTGCGCCGCCTGCCGATCGGCCGCGCCTGGGAAGCATTGCGCGAAGACGAAGTCGCCTGCCGCGCGCTCGGCATCAACACCACCACCACCAAGCTCACGGCGTTTGCGACCGGCGCCATGTTTGGCGGCTTTGCCGGCGCCTTCTTCGCGACGCGGCAGGGATTCATCAGTCCGGAATCCTTCACCTTCCATGAATCCGCACTGGTGCTGGCGATCGTGGTGCTCGGCGGCATGGGCTCGCAGCTCGGCGTCGCGCTTGCCGCACTCGCCATGATCGGCGGTTTCGAACTGTTCCGCGGGCTCGACCAGTATCGCATGCTGGTGTTCGGCATGGCGATGGTGCTGTTGATGATCTGGCGGCCGCGCGGCCTGATCGGCCATCGCGCGCCGACCGTGTTCCTGAAGAAGAACCAGGCGATCTCGTCCGATCTCGTCAAGGAGGGACACGGATGAGCGGCGATCACATCCTGTCCGTCGATCGCCTGACGATGCGCTTCGGCGGCATCGTCGCCGTCAACGAGCTTTCCTTCGACGCCAAGCGGCGCAATATCACTGCGCTGATCGGCCCGAACGGCGCAGGCAAGACCACCGTATTCAACTGCATTACCGGCTTCTACAAGCCGACCTCCGGCGCCATCCGGCTCGTCCATGATGACGGCCAAGCCATCCAGCTCGAACGGCTGAACGATTTCCGGATCTCCAAACTCGCCCGGGTCGCGCGCACGTTCCAGAACATCCGGCTGTTTCCCGGCATGACGGCGCTGGAGAACCTGATGGTGGCGCAGCACAACGCGCTGATGCGCGCCTCCGGGCTGACGTTCCTGGGCCTGATCGGCGCGCCGTCCTGGCGCGACGCCGAGCAGGCCGCGATCGATCTGGCACGGACATGGCTCGATCGCATCGGCCTTCTGGACCGCGCCGACGATGCCGCCGGCAACCTGCCCTATGGCGACCAGCGGCGTCTGGAAATCGCGCGCGCGATGTGCACCCATCCTGCGCTGCTCTGCCTCGATGAGCCGGCGGCCGGGCTGAACGCGCGGGAAAGCGCGGCCTTGAGCGAGCTCCTGCTTTCGATCCGCGCCGATCAAGGCACTTCAATTCTCCTCATCGAGCACGACATGTCGGTGGTGATGGAAATCTCCGACCACGTCGTCGTGATGGATTACGGCGTCAAGATCGCCGAAGGCTCGCCGCAACACGTCCGCGACGATCCCAAGGTCATCGCCGCCTATCTCGGCGCCGACGAGGAAGAAGCCATCGCGGTGATGGAGAGCGGAACGTGACCGCGCCATCGAAAGCTCCCCTGCTCGCGATCCGCGGCCTGCGCGCGGCCTACGGCAAGATCGAGGCGCTGAAGGGAATCGATATCGACATCAGCGCCGGCGAGATCGTGGCGCTGATCGGCGCCAATGGCGCCGGCAAGTCGACGCTGATGATGACGATTTTCGGCCGGCCCCGCGCCCGCGCCGGTCACATCGAGTTCGATGGCCAGGATATCACCGGCGTGCCGACGCACGAGATCGCCAGGTTGCGCATCGCGCAATCCCCCGAGGGCCGCCGGATTTTCCCGCGCATGAGCGTGGCGGAAAACCTGCAGATGGGGGCTGATGCGACCGACTGCAGCGAGAGCGAACGGGCCAGCGGCCTGGAGCGCGTCTTCGCGCTGTTCCCGCGGCTGAAGGAGCGTCTGACCCAGCGCGGCGGCACGCTCTCCGGCGGCGAACAGCAGATGCTGGCGATCGGCCGCGCCTTGATGAGTCGCCCGCGCCTCTTGATGCTGGACGAGCCGTCGCTCGGCCTTGCACCGCTGATCGCGCGGCAGATCTTCGACGCGATCAGGACCCTGAACCGGCAGGACGGACTGACCGTTCTGATCGTCGAGCAGAACGCCAATCACGCCTTGAAGCTCGCCCATCGCGGCTATGTCATGGTCAATGGCCTGATCACGCTGTCCGGTACCGGCAAAGAGTTGCTGCAGCGCCCGGAAATCCGGGCTGCCTATCTGGAAGGCGGCCGGCGGGGGTAACCTTCCGCCAACCATGGCACCTGTATTTGACGCACACTGCGGCAAGATGCTGCGATCAGACCGTGGATTTGCCGGAAAATTGCCGATGACTTCGCGGTAAAATCAGCCGACAATGGCCATGATTTTCGTCCCCGGCCTGCCGGGCGTTTCCCGAAATCGACCTACCCCACGAGGACACCTCATGAAATCAATGAAACTCATCGGCTTGGCATTGGGCGCATCGCTGGCGCTTTCGACCACAGCATTGGCGCAGGACATCTCCATCGCCGTGGCGGGCCCGATGACGGGTGGCGAATCCGCGTTCGGCCGGCAGATGAAGAACGGCGCCGAACAGGCCATAGCCGACATCAACGCCGCCGGCGGCGTGCTCGGCAAGAAGCTGGCGCTGCAGGTCGGTGACGACGCCTGCGACCCCAAGCAGGCGCGATCGGTGGCTGAAAAATTCGCCAGCGCGAAGATCCCGTTCGTCGCCGGACATTTCTGTTCGTCGTCCTCGATCCCGGCATCGGAAGCCTATGCCGACGGCAACGTCCTGCAGATCACGCCGGCCTCGACCAATCCGCTGTTCACCGAGCGCAAACTCTGGAACGTGGCGCGCGTCTGCGGCCGCGACGACCAGCAGGGCCTGGTTGCTGCCGGCTACATCGCCAAGAACTTCAAGGGCAAGAACGTCGCCATTCTCAACGACAAGACGACCTATGGCAAAGGCCTCGCCGACGAAACCAAGAAGGCGCTGAACAAGGCCGGCATGACCGAGAAGATGTTCGAATCCTACAACAAGGGCGACAAGGACTTCAACTCGATCGTGTCGCGGCTGAAGCGCGACAATATCGATCTGGTGTTCGTCGGCGGCTATCATCAGGAAGCCGGCCTGATCCTGCGCCAGATGCGCGACCAGGGCCTCAAGACCGTGCTGATGGCCGGCGACGCCATGAACGACAAGGAGTTTGCCTCGATCACGGGTCCTGCCGCCGAAGGCACGCTGTTCACCTTCGGTCCCGATCCGCGCAACAAGCCGACCGCGAAGGCGATCGTCGAGAAGTTCAAGGCCAAGAACATCGATCCCGAAGGCTACACCCTCTACACCTACGCCGCGATGCAGGTCTGGACACAGGCCGTGGCGAAGGCCAAGTCGACCGATCCGAAGAAGGTCATGGAGACCATCAAGGCCGGCGAGTGGGACACCGTGCTCGGCAAGCTCGGCTTCGACGCCAAGGGCGACATCAAGGCGATCGACTATGTCGTCTACAAGTGGGACGCCAAGGGCAACTACGCCGAGATCAATACGAAGGGCTCCTGACGTCAGGACAACCCGCGATTGCAAACGCCCCGGCTCGCCGGGGCGTTTTTGTTTTGGGTTCCAGATAATTCGTCGCACTCGGGAACAATCGGGTTCCCTGCGCATTAGTGAGCTTGGGCTGAGTTCCATGTCATTGATTTCACGACCTTTACCGCTGTTCCAACTTGATCTGGAATTGGGCAGCCGGTTCTATTCCGTGAAGTCGCATCTCGGCCACGAGATTCGCGCGCACCGAGGAACCGCATGAGTGATCTTTCCCCCGGACCGTCACAGGTTCGTCGCGCCGCCAAACGCAAGCCAGTCCCGAACGGAAAATCCGACCCGATGCAGGATCTGCTGCACGCCCTCCAGGCCATGCGGGCGGGCGATTTCTCGGTGCGGATGACCGGTGATCACCTCGGCATCGAAGGCAAGATCGCCGACACGTTCAACGAAATCGTCGCCGCCAACCAGCGTATGGCGCAGCAGCTCGAGCGCGTCGGCCAGGTCGTCGGTCGCGAGGGCAAGACGCGGCAGCGCGTCAAGTTCGACCTCGCGGGCGGCTCATGGGCGGACATGGAAGGCTCGGTCAACACGCTGATCGACGATCTGCTGTGGCCGACCCGCGAAGTCACGCGCGCAGTCGCGGCCGTGGCGCAGGGCGACCTCCTGCAGACCGTGCAGCTCGACGTCGACGGCCGTCCGCTGGGCGGCGAGTTCCTGCAGTCGGCCAACATCGTCAACACGATGATCAAGCAGCTCAGCGTGTTCACCTCCGAAGTGACGCGCGTGGCGCGCGAGGTCGGCACCGAGGGCAAGCTCGGCGGCCAGGCCCAGGTGCCCGAGGTGACCGGCGTCTGGAAGGACCTCACCGAGAGCGTCAACTCGATGGCCAACAACCTCACCGGCCAGGTCCGCAACATCGCCGAAGTCACCATCGCGGTCGCCAATGGCGACTTGTCGAAGAAGATCACGGTGGACGTCCGCGGCGAGATCCTGCAGCTCAAGGAAGCCATCAACACGATGGTGGACCAGCTTCGATCCTTTGCCTCGGAAGTGACGCGCGTCGCCCGCGAAGTCGGCACCGACGGCAAGCTCGGCGGCCAGGCGATCGTGCCCGGCGTCGCCGGCACCTGGAAGGATTTGACGGACTCTGTGAACGCGATGTGCGGCAACCTCACCGCCCAGGTCCGCAATATCGCCAACGTCACCACGGCGGTCGCGCGCGGCGACCTGTCGCGCAAGATCACGGTCGACGTCCGCGGCGAAATCCTGGAGCTGAAGGACACCATCAACACGATGGTGGACCAGCTCAACTCGTTCGCCTCGGAAGTGACGCGCGTGGCGCGCGAGGTCGGCACCGAGGGCAAGCTCGGCGGTCAGGCCCAGGTCCCTGGTGTTGCCGGCACCTGGAAGGACCTCACCGACAACGTCAACTTCATGGCCTCGAACCTGACCGCGCAGGTGCGCAACATCGCCGACGTCGCGACCGCCATCGCCGGCGGCGACCTGTCGAAGAAGATCACGGTGAACGTGTCGGGCGAAATCCTTCAGCTGAAGGAAACGCTGAACACGATGGTCGACCAGCTCAACGCCTTTGCCGGCGAAGTCACACGCGTGGCGCGCGAAGTCGGCACCGAGGGACGGCTGGGCGGTCAGGCCAACGTGCTCGGCGTGGCCGGCACCTGGAAGGACCTGACCGAGAGCGTCAACTCGATGGCGAGTAACCTCACCGCGCAGGTCCGCAACATCGCCGAGGTGACGACCGCGGTCGCCAATGGCGACTTGTCCAAGAAGATCACCGTGGACGTCCGTGGCGAAATTCTCGAACTGAAAGACACCGTCAATACGATGGTGGACCAGCTCAATGCGTTTGCCGGCGAAGTGACGCGCGTGGCGCGCGAAGTCGGCACTGAAGGTAAGCTCGGCGGCCAGGCGCTGGTGCGCGGCGTCGCCGGCACCTGGAAGGATTTGACCGACAGCGTCAACTCGATGGCGTCGAACCTGACCGGCCAGGTCCGCAACATCGCCGAAGTCGCGACCGCCGTGGCGAAGGGCGACCTGTCGAAGAAGATCACGGTCAACGTGTCGGGCGAAATCCTTCAGCTGAAGGAAACGCTGAACACGATGGTCGACCAGCTCAATGCCTTCGCCGGCGAAGTCACGCGCGTGGCGCGCGAGGTCGGCACCGACGGCAAGCTCGGCGGCCAGGCCCAGGTCACCGGCGTCGCCGGCACCTGGAAGGATTTGACCGACTCCGTGAACTCGATGGCCGGCAACCTCACCGCACAGGTTCGCAACATCGCCGAAGTGGCGACCGCCATCGCCGGCGGCGACCTGTCGCGCAAGATCACGGTCGACGTGCGCGGCGAGATCCTGCAGCTCAAGGAAACGCTCAACACGATGGTCGACCAGCTCAACCGCTTCGCCGGCGAAGTGACGCGCGTGGCGCGCGAGGTCGGCACCGAAGGTCGACTGGGCGGTCAGGCCAACGTGCCCGGCGTCGCCGGCACCTGGAAGGACCTCACCGACAACGTCAACTCGATGGCCGGCAATCTAACCGGCCAGGTCCGCAACATCGCCGAGGTGACCACCGCAGTCGCCAAGGGCGACCTCTCCAAGAAAATCACCGTCGACGTCAAGGGCGAGATCCTCGAGCTGAAGAACACCGTCAACACCATGGTGGACCAGCTCAACGCCTTCGCCTCCGAAGTGACGCGCGTGGCGCGCGAAGTCGGCACCGAAGGCAAGCTCGGCGGCCAGGCCGAAGTGCCTGAAGTGGCCGGCACCTGGAAGGACCTCACCGACAACGTCAATTTCATGGCCTCGAACCTGACCGCGCAGGTCCGCAACATCGCCGAGGTCGCCACCGCGATCGCCGGCGGCGACCTGTCGAAGAAGATCACGGTCGACGTCCGCGGCGAAATCCTGCTGCTGAAGGATACCTTGAACACGATGGTGGAGCAGCTTCGCTCCTTTGCCGCCGAAGTGACGCGCGTGGCGCGCGAGGTCGGCACCGAGGGACGGCTCGGCGGCCAGGCCGTCGTGCCCGGCGTCGGCGGCACGTTCAAGGACCTCACCGACAACGTCAACCTGCTGGCGGCCAACCTCACCACGCAGGTCCGCAACATCGCCGAAGTCACGACCGCGGTGGCCCGCGGCGACCTTTCGCGCAAGATCACGGTCGACGTGAAGGGCGAAATCCTCGAGCTGAAGAACACCATCAACACGATGGTCGACCAGCTCAACGCCTTTGCCGGCGAAGTGACGCGCGTGGCGCGCGAGGTCGGCACCGAGGGCAAGCTGGGTGGCCAGGCGGAGGTTCCGGGTGTCGCCGGTACCTGGAAGGACCTGACCGATACCGTGAACTTCATGGCCGCCAACCTGACCGAGCAGGTGCGCGGCATCGTCAAGGTGGTGACCGCGGTCGCCGACGGCGACCTGAAGCAGAACCTGACGGTGAAATCGAAGGGCGAAGTCGCGGCCCTTGCCGACACCATCAACAACATGACCGAGACGCTCGCGACCTTCGCCGACCAGGTCACCAGCGTGGCGCGCGAAGTCGGCGTCGAGGGACGGCTCGGCGGTCAGGCCAACGTGCCAGGCGCTGCCGGCACCTGGAAGGACCTCACCGGCAACGTCAACCTGCTCGCGGCCAACCTGACCTCGCAGGTGCGCGCGATCGCGGAAGTGGCGACCGCCGTGACCAAGGGCGACCTGACCCGCTCGATCCAGGTCGATGCCCGCGGCGAAGTGGCTGAACTCAAGGACAACATCAACACCATGATCGGCAACCTGCGTCTCACCACGCAGGTCAACACCGAGCAGGACTGGCTGAAGACCAACCTCGCCCGCTTCACCAACATGCTGCAGGGGCAGCGCGACCTCACCACCGTCGGCCGGCTGCTGCTGACCGAACTGGCGCCGCTGATCAACGCGCATATGGGCGTGATCTACCAGGTCACCAATCCGGAGACACCGCAGCTACGCCTGCTCTCGGCCTATGCGAGCGATGGCGCCAATCCACACCCGGTAGTGGTTCAGTTCGGCGAGGGGCTGATCGGCCAGTGCGCGATGGACAAGCGCCAGCGGCTGGTGGCGGACATTCCGGCCGACACGGCGCCGATCAACTCGGCGCTGTTGCGCGTCGTTCCCAAAAACCTCGTGGTGCTGCCGATCCTGTTCGAGAACCAGGTCAAGGCGGTGATCGAGCTCTCGTCGGTCAGTTCGTTCACGACCTCGCAGATGACCTTCCTCGAACAGCTCACCGACTCGATCGGCATCGTGCTCAACAGTATCGAGGCCACGATGCAGACCGAAGGCCTGTTGACGCAATCCCAGCAACTCGCCGGCGAACTGCAGACGCAGCAGAAGGAGTTGCAGCAGACCAACGAACAGCTCGAACAGAAGGCGCAACAGCTCGCAGAACGCAACGTCGAGGTGGAGCGCAAGAACCAGGAAATCGAGCAGGCGCGGCGCGCGCTCGAGGAAAAGGCGACCGAACTTTCGCTGACGTCGAAATACAAGTCGGAATTCCTCGCCAACATGTCGCACGAGTTGCGTACGCCGCTCAACAGCATCCTGATCCTCGGCCAGCAGCTCACCGAAAATCCGGACGGCAACCTGTCCGCCAAGCAGGTCGAATTCGCGCGCACCATCCACGGCGCCGGCACCGACCTGCTCAATCTGATCAGCGACATTCTCGACCTGTCGAAGATCGAATCCGGCACGGTCACCGTCGATGCCGAGGAGATCCTGACCTCGAGCCTGCTCGAAACAGTCGGACGCCCGTTCCGCCACGAGGCGGAGAACCGCCAGCTGTCGTTCAGCGTCGAGGTCGACGAGAATCTCGCCCGCAGCATGGTCACCGACTCGAAGCGCCTGCAGCAGGTGCTGAAAAACCTGCTGTCGAACGCGTTCAAGTTCACCGCCGAGGGCGGCGTCAAGCTGAGCGTATCTGCCGCCGTTGGTGGCTGGAGCGCGGAGCACCCGATCCTCAACAACGCGCCGGCTGTGGTCGCCTTCGAGGTGACCGACACCGGTATCGGAATTCCGCTGGAGAAGCAGAAGCTGATCTTCGAGGCGTTCCAGCAGGCGGACGCCGGCACCAGCCGGAAATACGGCGGTACGGGTCTCGGCCTTGCCATCAGCCGCGAACTGGCGAGCCTGCTCGGCGGGGAAATCCATCTGCGCAGCGCGCCCGGCAAGGGCAGCACTTTCGTGCTCTATCTGCCGCTGAAATATTCGGGGCCCACCGTCGCGCCGCGCAACCCTTCTCCGTCGCCCTTCTCACCCCCGCCGGCTCTGCAGGCCGCAGCGACGCAGGAACGCGTCATCGAGCAATTGCCGGACGACCGTCTCAACCTGGAGCCGGGAGACACCATCCTCCTCATCGTCGAGGACGATCCGCATTACGCGCGGGTGCTGATCGATCTCGCCCGCGACAAGGGCTTCAAGGTACTGGTCGCCAATCGCGGCGCCGAGGCGCTCGAACTCGCCAAGCAGTTCCAGCCCGCGGCGGTCTCGCTGGACGTGTTCCTGCCGGACATGCTGGGCTGGACCGTGCTCAGCCAGCTCAAGCACAATCCGCTGACGCGGCACATTCCGGTGCAGATCATCACGCTCGACGAAGACCGCCAGCACGCACTCGCCCGCGGCGCGTTTTCCTTCGTCAACAAGCCGACCACGACCGAAGGCGTCAGCGAGGCGTTGTCGCAGATCAAGGAATATGCCAAGCCGCGCCGCAAGCGCCTCCTGATCGTGGAAGACAACGCGGCCGAACAGATGAGCATTCGGGAACTGCTGGGTCACGACGACATCGAGATCGTGATGTCGGATACCGGTGCGGGCGCATTGTCGACGCTGCGCAACAGCCCATGCGACTGCGTCGTACTTGATCTGCGCCTGCCCGACATGACCGGCTTCGAGGTGCTTGATAAAATCCGCAACGATGAAACGTTATCGAATGTTCCGGTGGTCGTATTCACCGGGCGGGAACTCTCGGCCGAGGAAGATGCGGAACTCCACACCATGGCCCGAAGCATCGTGGTGAAGGGCGTGGAGTCGCCGGAACGCCTGCTCGACGAAACGTCGTTGTTTCTGCACCGTGTGATCACGGAATTGCCGATCGAAAAACAGAGGATGCTTGAGAAGCTCAACAGTTCCGATGAAGACCTCATTGGCAAGACCGCGCTTCTGGTGGACGACGACGCCCGCAATATCTTTGCGCTCTCGAGCGTGCTGGAACGTCGCGGCATGAAGGTGCTGACCGCGACGACGGGCCACGAGGCCATCGCGCTGGTCGAGTCCAATCCGAACATCGCCATCGTGCTGATGGATATCATGATGCCGCAGATGGACGGATATCAGACCATTGGCGTGATCCGGGAGAACCCGTCCTTTGGCCGCCTGCCGATCATTGCACTGACCGCCAAGGCGATGAAAGGCGATCGCGAGAAATGCCTGGAAGCCGGTGCTTCGGACTATCTCGCGAAACCCGTCAATACCGAGCAGTTGCTGCTGGCCATCCGCATGTGGCTACACCGTTGATTGGCAGATGATGGATCAAGAGAAAGTAAACATCCTTCTGGTGGACGATCAGCCCGCGAAGCTGCTCGCCTATGAAGTCATCCTGAAGGAACTCGGCGAGAACCTGATCAAGGCGTCCTCCGGCCGCGAAGCGCTCGAGTTCCTGCTCAAGAACGACGTGGCCATCATCCTCGTCGACGTCTGTATGCCGGAACTCGACGGGTTCGAGCTTGCGGCCATGATCCGCGAGCATCCACGATTCCAGAAAATCGCGATGATCTTCATCTCCGCCATACAGGTCAGCGACATCGACCGGCTGCGCGGCTACGAGATGGGCGCCGTCGACTACGTTCCGGTGCCTGTCGTGCCGGAGGTGCTGCGCGCCAAGATCAAGGTGTTTGCCGAACTGTATCGCAAGACCCGTCAGCTCGAACGGCTCAACGTCGAGCTCGAAGATCGCGTGCGCGCCCGCACTGCCGAACTGGAGGAGTCGCATACGAGGCTGCTGGAGAGCGAGCAGCGCCGCAGCCTTGCGATCGCCGCCGGCAAGATGGGATCGTGGGATTGGGACTGGGTCAATGGCGACTGGATGTGGGACGAGGGTCAATTCCAGATCTTCGGCCTCGACCCCAAGACCTTCGTGGTGACGCCAACGAACGTCCAGATGTTCCTGCACCCTGACGATACCGAGGAACTGCGCAAGGCCGTCGCCCAGTTCACGAAGGGCGTCAAATCCTACGAAGCCGAGTTCCGGATCATCCGCCCCAACGGCGAGGTGCGCTGGTGCGTCGGCACGGCGGCCGCCACCCTCGACAAGGCCGGCCACGTCGTCCGCGTCTCGGGCGTCACCGTCGATATCACCGAGCGCAAGCAGGCCGAGGAGCGTCAAAACCTGCTGGCGCGGGAGGTCGACCACCGCGCCAAGAACGCACTGGCTCTCGCCCAATCCATCGTCCGCCTGACGCGCGGCGAAAACGTGAAGACCTATGTCCGTTCGGTCGAGGGGCGGATCAACGCGCTGGCGCGCGTGCATACCGTGCTGTCGCTGTCGAGCTGGCAGGGCGCCGAGATAAGAAAGCTGATCGACGAGGAGCTCGCGCCCTACTCGACCGGCGACCAGATCGCGCTGAGCGGTCCGGAGGTGCAACTCGAGCCCGCAACCGCACAGACCGTAGCGCTGGCGCTGCATGAGCTTGTCACCAATTCGGCAAAGTATGGCGCGCTGTCGGCGCTGCCGGGCCGGCTTTCGGTGAGTTGGGCAGACCAGGCAGGCATGCTCACAATCGTTTGGATGGAGACCGGCGGGCCCCGGGTCGAGAAGCCGGCTTCGCGCGGGTTCGGGACCAGAAGCGTGATCGCCAGCATCGAATCGCAGCTCGGCGGCCAGGCTGAATTCGACTGGCGCCCCGAAGGGCTGGTTTGCCGTCTGTCAGTGCCGTTGTCGTCCCGCCCGTCCACGCCCGACAAGGTTTCGCGCCTTGAGACCGCGGGCACCAACGGCCTTCGACGCGCGGAGGGTTAGGTCCGGCCGATTGCCGGACTGATCCTGCCCGGCCGTTGAAGCATCGCCTGCGACTGGTATACCCGTGGGCAATACCAGCAACGTGATGGGCCGCCTCCGTGAAAAACCTCCTCACCGACGTACCGGGCGTCCGTGTCGGCCACGCCGACGACGCGGCGCTGGCCTCCGGCGTCACCGCGATCGTTTTCGATGCGCCCGCCATTGCGTCCATAGACGTGCGCGGCGGCGGCCCCGGTACCCGCGAGGACGCCGCCCTCAAACCGGAAAGCACCGTCGAGGCGATCGACGGCATTGCGCTCTCCGGAGGCTCGGCCCATGGCCTCGATGCCGCAGGCGGCGTGCAGGCCTGGCTCGCCGAACAGGGGCGCGGCTTTCAGGTCCGCGGGGCGGTCGTCCCTATCGTTCCGGGCGCGATCTGCTTCGACCTGCTCAACGGCGGCAACAAGGCGTGGGGACGCTTTCCGCCCTATCGCGATCTCGGCTATGCGGCAGCCGGTGCAGCGAGCGCCGATTTCGCGCTGGGCAGCGTCGGCGCCGGTCTCGGGGCCGGCACGGCCAATTTCAAGGGCGGGCTCGGCTCGGCTTCCGCGCAAACCGAAGGCGGCGTCACGGTCGGCGCGCTGGCAGTGGTCAATGCGATCGGCAGCGTTACGGTTGGCGACGGACCGTGGTTCTGGGCGGCCCCGTTCGAAATCGGCAACGAGTTCGGCGGGCGCGGATTGCCGGCTTCGTTCACGCCCGACATGCTGAAGGCCCGCCTCAAGGGCGGCTCCGCAGCGACAGCATTGGAAAATACCACGCTGGTAGTAGTCGTTACCGATGCCATGCTGACAAAACCGCAGGCCAGGCGGCTGGCGACGATCGCGCAGACCGGAATGGCCCGCGCGATCTATCCCGTGCACGCTCCGCTGGACGGCGACGTGGTGTTTGCCGCCGCGACCGGCAGGAAGCCGGTCGATCCGCTGTTCGGGCTCACCGAACTCGGAATGGTCGCCGCCAATACCGTCGCCCGTGCAGTTGCACGCGGTGTCCATAGTGCGACCGCGCTACCCTTTCTGGGTGCGCTGCCGGCGTGGAGCGATCGTTTCGGCTAGGTCGCAGTCCGAAGGATCATCGCCGGGTCTCGTGCTCAAGCGCTGACCGAGAGCGAGGCGGTGGCGGATGAGATCGCCTGGGCCTGTCGCTGGATCATCTGCTCGATGAAATTGTAGGACGATGTCGCGGCGCTGGATGTGCTTCCGCCTGCTGCCGTCGTCATCGTCACCTTGGATCCGTCCGCATAGGTCAGCGACGTCGTCACCGAGCCGTCGCTATTGGTGACGGAGGTCGTGCTGGCGCCCTGCAGTGCCTGCGAGAAAGGATCGGAACCTGATCCGCCGGCACCGTTCGCGTCATCGCGATGACCATGATGGCCCCTGGGCCTCAATGCGGACGCCAGTTCCTTGAGGCTCACCGCGCCGTCGCCATCCTTGTCGAGCTTGCCGAACACCCTGTCGGCATTCTCGAGATTGGTGCCGCCGGCGCCGAGCGCCTCTTCGAATTCCGATTTGGTGATCTTGCCGTCACTATCGCCATCGATCTGCGCGAACAGATCCTTCAGCGCGTTGAACCGGGTCTTGGATGCCGTGGTCGCGCCCGACGAGGACTGGCTCTGCGCATCGAGCAGCGCGCTCATGGTCTCCGGCGAAATCTGCGCATGACCGCCCGATCCAGAACTCGAACCGACCGATGACTGCGAACCCGAAGGCAACAGGTCGAACGGGCTCTTTGCGTTCTGGCCCGCGCCAGTGGACGCCGACTTCGATGACGTCAACGCCTTGAGAGCATCGATAGCCGACGATGCAGCGCCCAAAGCAAGGAACATGGCAAGACTCCAACAGCGCCGCCGGTCGCGGCCGATAGCTCGTGCCTGTTCATCAGCAAGCGCCGTGCCACGGAAAAAATCCAATGAAATCGGGCTTTCTGATATCCGTCCGCATCCGCCGAGCCCGGCAAGAGATGCCGGCTCCGGCAGATTTTTCCGCCCACAGGAGACCTCGGCGGTCGCATTGCTCCCGGCCGCCCTGCATGTTACGCGGAGCCGTCCTCGCCCCTTGAGAGCCATGGGAAAGCGCACATGTCCCAACAGTTTGCGTCACGTCCCCTCGTCATCGCCCCGTCAATCCTGGCGGCGGATTTCGCCAGGCTTGGCGAAGAGGTTCGCGCCGTCGATGCGGCCGGCGCCGACTGGATCCATCTCGACGTGATGGACGGACATTTCGTGCCGAACATTTCCTACGGGCCCGACGTCATCAAGGCGATGCGTCCGCACAGCAAGAAGATCTTCGACGCGCATCTGATGATCTCGCCCTGCGACCCTTATCTCGAGGCGTTCGCAAAGGCCGGCTGCGATCACATCACGGTCCATGCCGAGGCCGGCCCGCATCTGCATCGCTCGCTGCAGGCGATCCGCGCGCTCGGCAAGAAGGCCGGCGTCTCGCTCAATCCGGGCACGCCGGCGAGCGCGATCGAATACGTCATCGACCTGATCGACCTGGTGCTGGTGATGTCGGTCAACCCCGGTTTCGGCGGCCAGGCCTTCATCAAGTCCGCGCTCGGCAAGATCAGCGACATCCGGGCGATGACCGCCGGGCGCCCGATCGACATCGAGGTCGACGGCGGCGTCGGTCCCGATGTTGCGGGCCAGCTTGCAGCAGCCGGCGCCAACGCGCTGGTCGCCGGCTCCGCGGTCTTCAAGGGCGGCAGCGTGGAATCCTATAAGGCCAACATTGCCGCGATCCGCAACGCGGCAGCGCTGACGCGCGGCGAAGCGATCTGACGCCGATTGGGCGCCAGCGAAGCCACCGCATAGCGGGGTTCCACACTGCGGAAAGCGGTTAGGAGCCACCAAAGCTCCACGCTCCGGCCACAATGCTTCATGCTCTGGCCATAAACGCGGGCCACGGTTCTCCCGCTCATCTAGGGACTGGGACATGATCAAGGCCTACATCACTGCTGCAGTGCTCCTGGTATTGGCGCCCTCCGCCGCGCTTGCGCAGCGCGCGGGTGACGCCGCGCTGGGTGCGGTGGCCGGCGCCGTTGTGCTCGGACCGGTCGGGGCAGTCGCCGGGGCCTTCGTCGGCTACACTGCCGGGCCTTCGATATCGCGGTCTTGGGGATTGGATCGATCGCGTTCATCACGGCACCGGAGGCAGGCCTCGAAGGACAGTGTGCGAGGCGCGAGGGCGGAAGCCATCGGCCCCGGCGACGCCGCGCCCGCCGCGAATGCGCGTGTAGTGACTTCCAGAAATGCGGCGCCGCGGCTTGCCGCTCCCGCCAAGCCGTCATTCCCGCCGGTGCAAACGCTCGACTGAGCGCACCCGGCGTCCAACGCGGCGCTAATGCCCGTCGCCACTTTCTTCCTGCGCCAGCGCGAGAGCCGAGCGCGGCGGCCTCACCACGGTCACCGTGCAGGCGGCTTCCGCCGCCACCTTGCCCGCGACGCTGCCGAGCAGCGAGCGCAGCATCGAATTCTGCCGCGCGCCCATGACGACATGATCGACCTGGTTGACCCTTGTGAATTCCAGGATCGCGGACGCAGGATCGATCGCCTCCAGCACATGCACCGTCAACCTGCTGTCATCGAGCTCCAGCGGCGAGGCCCAGTGGCGAAGTGCGACCAGCCGGTCGATATGCTTGTTGTTGCCGTGCTCGTCGAGCGTCCTGTCGATGGTGATGCGGCCGAGCTTGAGCACGTTAAGGCATGCGAGCCGTGCGGACGGCAGGGTTGCCAACAGTTGTGCCGCGGTCCGGCGCAGGCACTCGTTGAGCTCTCCCGATCCCTCCTCGGTGTCCAGCGCCACCACCACGATCGGCCCCGAAGCCAGTTGCGCCGCGACGTCCGATTTCGGTTTCGGCACGGTCACACCCTGGTTGAAACGGCGACGCCACACCGTGGTGAGCGGATCGCGCTGCAGCCGCTCCGACCGCGCCGTCAGCTTGACCTGCTGGGGATGGGCCAGTTCGAACGCCAGTTGCGAAGCCGTCGGATGCCGCCAGACCGGCTCGATCTCCAGGCACCGCAGCACGATTTCCTGCAGCCAGGGCGGATAATCAGGCTTCAGCTTGCGCGGCGGATACGGATCGCGCCACAGCCGCCGACGCATGCCGCGCAGCGTTTCGCTTTCGCCGAACGGCCGCACGCCGGTGGTGAAGAAATACAAGAGCACGCCGAGCGAAAACAGATCGCTGCGCGGATCGTCGCGGACGTCCAGCAGACGCTCCGGCGCCATGTACGGCGCCGTACCGTAGGGCAGACGGAATTCTTCCTGCAGCAGGTCAGGCAATTGGTTGTGATGCGACAGCCCGAAATCGATCAGCACGCATTCGCCGGAGGGACGAAACATGATGCTGCTCGGCTTGATGTCGTGATGGATCACGCTCTGGCGGTGCAGGTCGGCGAGCGCAGTCGCGATCTTGCCGGCGATCACCCTCGCCTCGTCATATGGCAATGGCAGTTCGCCAAGCCGGCTCAGCAGCGTCTTGCCGGGAATGCGCTCGACGACGACATAGGCCTGCCGGTCGAAATCGCCGGTGCCGAAACAACCCGGCACGTGCGGGCCGGCCAGCCGCGGCACGATCATCTGCTCCATCTCGAAGCTGACGATGGCCGCCGGGTCTTCGCCTTCGGAAATCCTTGGAATCTTCATCAGCATCGGGACGTTGATGCCGGGATGGGTCACCGTCCACAGCGTCGCCATCCCACCCTTGTGGACACACTCCCCGATCGTGAAGCCGTCCAGTTCCGCGCCGGGTTCGATTGTACGCTTCACCATCACTTCACTTCCCGACCAGCAGGCGATCGGCCAGCCAATGCGGCAGTCCGTTGGCGCGGATCCGGTCTGCCGCGGCCTCGACGTCATAAGGCACGCGGCAATAGGTGATCTCGCGCGATGCAGTGTCGAACATGGCAAACGCCGCCGCCGGATTGCCGTCGCGCGGCTGCCCGACCGAGCCCAGGACCGCGAGCCAGCGCCGGCCGCCAGTCAGTTGCACCGGCAGTTCGGATGTCGGGATGAAACTCGTCATCTTCGCCGCCGACGACATCGAGTAGAGCGCCGGCTTGTGGATGTGTCCGCAGAACGTGACATGGGCACTGGTCGCCTCGATGCTGCGCGCGGCATCCGGCGTCCCGCTCACATAGTGCCACCGCGCGGGGTGTGATGCTTCCGAATGCACGTAGAGACGATCGTCTTCCTGCCTCGTCAGCGGCAACTCCTTCAGAAAACGCCGCTGCGGCGCGCTGAGCCTGCCGCGCGTCCATACGATCGCAGCCTGCGCCACGGCATTCATGTTTTCCGACGGCGTGCTGACGGCACTGTCATGGTTACCCATGACGATCATGGCGCCGCCGGCAACCAGGTCCATCACGGTATCGACCGCCCATTCCGGATCGGCGCCGTAGCCGACCACATCGCCGAGACAGATGAACCGCTCCGCCCCGCGCGCCCGCGCGACATCGAGGCACGCGCTGAACGCCTGCCGGTTGGCATGAATGTCCGCAAAGACGGCAAGCCGCACGCTCTCCTCCCGATCCATCATCGCGCCCGTGCCCACGCGCGTATTGACGGATATCAAAAACCGGGACGCACCGGCCAGCAATTGCACGGGAAACAGGTCGGGAGATGGGGCGGGAACGCCTCGCCGGAGAGACGGCGGGGACGCACGGCAAGGCAATCAGCGCTTGCGTGGCGCTTCCAGGCCCTTGAGGAGCAGCGCAAGGACCGCATCGATCCGCGCCGGCGTACCCGGATCGCTCCATTCCTCGGCATGGCCGGGATGATGGAAGCGGCTGGTGGCATCGAAAATGGCGCGCGCCGTCACCTTGACATCGGCGACCTGGAAGACGCCCTGCTCCACACCGTCGGACAGGATCCTGGCGGCCTGATCGACCAGGCAATCCTTATGGCAGTTCACCGCCTTGCAGGCCTCGCGGGCCAGCGTCAGGTAGGTCGCAAACATTTCGGGATCGGCGCCAAGCCGCTCGTGCTTGATCGCAAACATCGTGCGCAGCCATTTGTCGAGCCGCGCCGGCGCCGGACCGGAAGCCTCTGCAATCTTCAACAGCGGCGCACTGAGACGGTCGAGCCAGCGCTTGGCCACCGCCTCGCGCAGCGAGGCCTTGCTGGGAAAATGACGGTAGACGCTGCCGTGGCTGACATCGAGCGCGCGGGCGACATCCACCACGGTTGCCTTGGCCAATCCGTAGCGGCGCAAGACGTCTTCAGTGACCTCGAGAATTCGTTCGGGGGTCAGAACCACGACTTCGTTCATGCACGCACCTGCGAAACGATCGGACGGGTGGTCATCTAATCCCCCTGTAATGCCCCGGACGGGGTTAATGTTTCGCCGGTTCGAACCGCTCGGCCTGCGAGGCCAAGTGACGCGCAACGCTCTGGTTGAGCCAGCTCTGGATTTGGGTGGCGAGATGAATGAGATGGGCAGCCATAACAATAGTCCTTTGCAATTCCCCGGCTCCAAACCAACGGGCCGGTGACGCCTGAGCACCGGCGTCGGAAGTGGATATAGCAGGTCTCGCTGACAGATTTCAATATCTGTCATTCAATAATCCGTGACTGACTCGAAAAATGTGGTGCGGCGGCTGCCTGATCCTGCCCGCACGCCTTCATCCCCAGTGACATTGCCCCGTCGTTTGTCTCGCTTGCGCGGCTCTGCTAAAGCGCGGCGTAAAAAGCAATTTGCCGGAGTCGACGATGATCCCCCGCTATACCCGCCCGGAAATGGCGTCGATCTGGGAGCCCCAGACCCGCTTCAAGATCTGGTTCGAGATCGAGGCGCATGCGGCTGATGCATTGGCAGAAATCGGCACAATTCCGAAGGAAGCGGCCAAAACGATCTGGGCCAAGGCCAGGGATGCGACCTTCGACGTGGCGCGGATCGACGAGATCGAGCGCGAGACCAAGCACGACGTCATCGCCTTCCTGACCCATCTGGCCGAAATCGTCGGCCCCGAGGCCCGCTTCGTCCATCAGGGCATGACCTCGTCGGACGTGCTCGACACCTGCCTCAACGTCCAACTCACCCGCGCCGCAGACCTGCTGATTGCCGATATCGACAAGGTTCTGGCGGCGCTGAAGAAGCGCGCCTTCGAGCACAAGATGACGCCGACCATCGGCCGCTCCCACGGTATCCACGCCGAGCCTGTCACGTTCGGGCTCAAGCTTGCCTACGCCTATGCGGAGTTTTCCCGCGCCCGCGAGCGGCTCGTCGCCGCCCGCAAGGAGGTCGCGACCTGCGCGATTTCGGGCGCCGTCGGCACTTTCGCGCAGATCGACCCGCGCGTGGAAGAGCATGTCGCCAGGGCGATGGGGCTGGTGCCCGAGCCGATCTCGACCCAGGTGATTCCGCGCGACCGCCACGCGATGTATTTTGCAACGCTTGGCGTAATCGCCTCCTCGGTCGAGCGTCTATCGATCGAAATCCGCCATCTGCAGCGCACCGAAGTGCTGGAAGCGGAGGAGTTCTTCTCCGAAGGCCAGAAGGGCTCGTCGGCGATGCCGCACAAGCGCAACCCGGTGCTGTCGGAGAATCTCACCGGGCTGTCGCGCATGGTCCGCGCCTACGCGATGCCGGCGATGGAAAACGTGGCCCTCTGGCACGAGCGCGACATCTCGCACTCCTCCGCCGAACGCATGATCGGGCCTGACGCCACCGTGACGCTCGACTTCGCGCTGATGCGCCTGGCCGGTCTGATCGAAAAGCTCATGATCTACCCCGCCAACATGCAGAAGAACCTCGACCGGCTCGGCGGTCTCGTGCATTCGCAGCGGCTGTTGATCGCGCTGACGCAAAAGGGCGCGAGCCGCGAGGACGCCTACAAATACGTCCAGCGCAACGCAATGCCGGTCTGGCGCGGCGAACGCGACTTCCAGACCCTGCTGAAGAAAGACCCCGACGTGAAGAAGCATCTCAGCGATGCCGACATCGAGGAGCAGTTCGACCTCGGCTATCACTTCAAGCACGTCGACACGATCTTCAAGCGCGTGTTCGGCGAGAGTTGATTGCCTCGCCGGCGCGCACCGGGACCAGCGCCAATCATCCGGGCGGCGGTTGCACTTCCGTAAAGACCGCAACTCGTAGCTTTCCGGTCTTGCCAAGGCGATTTGAATCGTTCCAAATCGATACAATCACCCGTGAACGAGCCCGTTGGCCCGCTCCAGCAACTGAACGGTAATTGCGGATCGGCTAAGGTCGCAGCGTGTCCTCCCCACCCACCATCCTCGTGTTCGACTCCGGCCTTGGCGGCCTCACCGTCCTGCGGGAGATCGTCCGCGCCCGGTCCGACGCGAACTACGTCTATGTCGCCGACGACGCGTTCTTTCCCTACGGCCATCACAGCGAAGAGCAGATCGTTGCGCGCGTGGTGCCGCTGATCGGCGACTTGATCGCGCGCCATGCCCCCGACCTGGTGGTGATCGCCTGCAACACCGCTTCCACGCTTGTGATGTCGCACCTGCGCAGCGCCTACCAGGTTCCGTTTGTCGGCACCGTGCCGGCGATCAAGCCTGCCTGCGCCAGTTCGAAGACCAAACGGGTGTCGGTGCTGGGTACCAGGGGCACCGTCGCCCGCGAATACACCAAGCGGCTGATCCACGATTTCGCGCAAGGCTGCGAGGTGACGCTGGTCGGATCGGCCGAACTCGCCTCGCTCGCCGAATCCGCGCTCAGCGGCAACGCGGTGCGCGACGCCGACATCGCAACCGAACTGGCTCCCTGCTTTGTCGAAAGCGGCGACGCGCGTACCGACACCGTCGTCCTCGCCTGCACGCATTATCCGCTGTTGCTGGACCGGTTGACTCGGCTCGCACCATGGCCGGTCGATTGGATCGATCCGGCGCCCGCCATCGCGCGTCGCGTGGCCGACTTGCTCGGCCCTCCCGGCAGTACGGGCGACGCAGCCGCCGCGGAGATGATCTTCACGTCCAGGCGGCCGCACTCGCTGAGCCAGGCGCTGATGCCGTTCTTCGGCGGACGCGTCCCGGCCTAGAGCCTTTCCGGTTCTGATTGAATCAGAACCGGGCTCCAGTTTTTTGTTTTGACGCGTTTTCTCTACGCGAACCGGTGTCCACTTCGCTTGAAAACGCTATAGCCGTTTGTCGGTCGCCAGTGCCGCCCGTGCGGCCCTCTCCTGCGCAACGATCCCTTCCAGACGCGAGATGTTCTCGAGCAAACGCTGGCTGGTGAGCACGAGGAAGTAATAGCCGAACTGCGGATTCTGGAAATAGATCTCGAGCAGCCTTTCATAGGTGATGGTCATCACCTGTGCATCTTCGATGCATTCGACGGTTGCGGTTCTCCGCTGATTGGGCGTGAGGAAACCAAGTTCGCCCACGAGACGTCCCGGCGGAATCTCGACGCCGATTTCCTTCACCAGAAACTTGCCTGTGACCGTCAGGAACATTTCGTTGGCGACATCATCCTTCTTGCATAGTTTTTCGCCACGCTTGTATTTGCGCTCGGTCATGAACGGCTTCAGCCATTCCAGCGACGTGTCGCCCTCGGTCGCGACACGCGCCCGCTTGATCAGGTTGAGCATCTGACGCAGACGGATCGCGTTGATCGGCAGGAACAGGAAATACAGGATGAAAGTCCCGACGTTTCCCGAGAGCGCGCCAAAGGCCGCGAAGAACATGCAGCCGACCATGTTGGTGACGCGCAGCGCCACGATCGTCTGCATCAGGAGGGTCGCGACGAGAAAGATGGCGCCGACCAGCGCAAACATGTTGGCGAGCGTGATGTTGGCCAGCACAATTTCCAGGAGCCTGCCGAACAGCGCGTCGTAGGTGATGTTGTCGGGGTCGAGACCCATCTGGATCAGAATCTTTGCAATCCTGAAATTGTCAGCCGCCGTATTGAGAATCCGGTCCAGAATGGACGAGAGATCTGCGCCGCTTGACTTCATCGGACCTTCCCCTAGGCAAAGTCGGTATTGGTTAGATATTCCTGATATTCGATAATCTAAACCGGATAGCTACCGTTCAAGCAGGGAGTTACCACATTGCCGCCCGCGAAGCCTGCGCCGCTTAACCGTCTCCGCCAGTTGTGGCGGGAGGGCCGCCCGACGTTCGGCGCGATCGCCACCATTCCCTCGATCCAGACCGTACAGATCATGGCCCGTTCCGGGATCGACTGGATCATCGTCGATCTCGAGCATGGCCCGATCGACCTCGGCTCGGCCCACGCGATGATTACCGCAACGGCCGGCACCCCCTGCATTCCGATGGTGCGCATCGCCGCCAACGAGCCCTGGCTCGCCAAGGCGCCGATGGACATCGGCGCGCTCGGCATCAACTTTCCGATGATCTGCAGCCGCGCCGACGCCGAAAAGGCCGTGCGAAGCGTGCGTTATCCGCCGAAAGGCGAACGGTTATGGGGTCCGTTCCACGCACCGCTCCGCTGGGGCGTTTCGATGCCGGACTATATGGCGAGCGTGGACGACGAAATGATCTGCATGATCACGATCGAGCATGTCGAGGCCGTCAACCGCATCGACGAGATCATGGCGACACCCGGCATCGACCTCGCCGTGATCGGCCCGGGCGACCTCGCCACCTCCATTAACAAGCGCGGCCTTCCCGACGACCCGGAAGTGCTCGATCTGATGGCGCGCGCCGAGGCAGGCATCCTCAGGAGCGGCGTTCCGATCGGCGGCGTCGCCCGGACGGCCGAACAGGCCAACCGGATGATCGAGCGCGGCTACGTGGCGCTGGCCCTTGGCTTCGACTGGTCGCTGTTCCAGCGCGGTATCGCGGCGAGCTTCGAGGGGATCAAGCGATAAAGCCGGCGCCCCGCAATCGCGGAAGTTCCCGCAGGTGGAGCGGTGTGGAACTGGTCATCGATGGCAAGCCGCCGATGAAGATCAAGGTGCAACGCAAAAGCCGGCGACAAGCCCTTTAAAGTGTTCGGGGTTTACGTCGCAAAGGCCGGAGAGCCGCTGGCCAGGCCGGCGCCGTAGAGCAATCTTGCTGGCGTAAAATTCGGTGCTTCGTGCTAGATCAGGCGTGAGCGGTCGGCTATGCCGGCTCGCCGGTTTCATGGCCTATCCAGTTCGGAAGCTTGAGCGGAGCGGAATGCGCGGGACGGTTCGAAAAATTACGTTGCCGCGCCGCCTCGTCGCTGACCTCATGCACGCGTCGATGCGCGTGCCGTTCGTCTCGCTTTGCCGTCCCCTCAACATCCGCGCTCTGCTGGAAGCGCGCGCTCTGGCGGCCCAGCGGCCCGGCTGGGCCGCGATCTTCGTCAAGGCGTTCGCGCTGGTGGCGAAGGAGGAACCCATCCTGCGCACGCTCTACGTCAAATGGCCGGTCCCTGCGTTCTACGAACTGCCGCGCAGCGTCGCCATGGTGGCAATAGCCAGGGTCGAGGACGGGCAGGATTGCGTGCTGCCGCAAAAGGTCGCCGCACCGGACGAGTTGCCGCTGACGGCGGTCGACGCGCTGATCCGGCACGCCAAGGAAGCCCCGATCAAGGACGTCCCCGCATTCCGCAAAATCCTGCGAACGACCCGGCTGCCGCTGCCGCTGCGGCGGCTGTTTTGGGCGATCGGGCTGAATTTCGGCCGCCAGCGGGCCAATTATTTCGGCAGCTTCGGGGTGACCTCGGTCGCCGCCTATGGCGCCGGCCAGCTCCATGCCGTGAGCCCGGGGCCGTTTGTCCTGAGCTACGGGGTGGAAAAGCCCGACCAGACCATCGACGTCGTCCTGCGCTGGGATCACCGGGTTACCGACGCGGCCCCTATGGCCAAAGCCCTGAATCGGCTGGAACAGGTGCTGAACGGGGAAATTGCCGCCGAATTGCGCGCAAACCGGCAGCAAACCGAGCCAAAACCGGTCCGCGCGGTCGCGACCTGACCCTCCCTGGATGTCATTCCGGGGCGCGAAGCGAACCCGGAATCTCGAGATTCCGGGTTCGATGCTTCGCATCGCCCCGGAATGACCATCCATTTCGTTGACAGAACGGCGCTTTCTCCTTAAGAACCCGCTTGCTCGCGGGCCGGTTTCGGCCCGCGTTGCGTTTCGCGACCCGTGGTCTTCCCCGAGCTTTCGAGGCGGACCTGTCGGCCCCGGCGATGCCGGTGCACAGGAGGGCGCGTTTCCTCAAAACTCAAACCTAATGCAGAGGACGCGATGACAAAGCGCAGTGAGGCGAAATACAAGATCGATCGCCGTATGGGCCAGAACATCTGGGGCCGCCCCAAGAGCCCCGTGAACCGCCGTGAATACGGCCCCGGCCAGCATGGCCAGCGCCGCAAGGGCAAGCTGTCCGACTTCGGCGTGCAGCTCCGCGCCAAGCAGAAGCTCAAGGGCTATTACGCCAACATTTCCGAGCGCCAGTTCCATGGCATCTACGTCGAGGCCGGCCGGATGAAGGGCGACACCGGTGAGAACCTGATCGGCCTGCTGGAGCGCCGTCTCGACACCGTGGTCTACCGCGCCAAGTTCGTCGCCACGATGTTTGCCGCGCGCCAGTTCATCAACCACGGCCACATCAAGGTGAACGGCCGCCGCGTCAACATTTCGAGCTACAAGCTGAAGCCCGGCGACGTCGTCGAGATCAAGGAATCCTCCAAGCAGCTCACCCCGGTTCTGGAAGCAAGCCAGCTCGGCGAGCGCGACGTGCCCGACTTCATCGAAGCCGATCACGGCAAGATGACCGCGAAGTTCACCCGCATCCCGGCGCTGTCGGACGTGCCGTTCGCGGTGCAGATGGAGCCCCATCTGATCGTCGAATTCTATTCGCGCTGATAAGGTTTCAGTTCAGAGATATCAAAGGCCCCGGTTTTGCCGGGGCCTTTTTGTTGCAGCCACATCGTGCTACAGTTGCGGCATGTCACAGACGACCGATAAATCGACCCGTGTCATGCCTTCGGCCGCTCCAACTGAGGCCGAGCTTGCTGCTTGGGCTGGCCTCCCCCGCGACGAACAGATCCGCCGCTATCAAGAGTTGTTCAAGCATCCGGATTGCAACACTTTCACTTCGGACACGCCCGACGATATTCTGGTCGCCGCCCGGCAGCGAGTTGCCGCACGTCGTCATGGCTGAATACAGGCTTACTCAGCGGGCCCGGGCCGATCTTATCGACATCTACGATTTCACCGAAGGCAGGTTTGGCGCCTATCAGGCCGAGGCCTACCACGCGGGTCTGGTCCGCTCTTTCGGGCTTCTTGCCGATTTCCCGCTTATCGGGCAGACGATTGAAGAAGTGGCGGCGGGCTATCGACGCTTCCGCTTCCAATCGCACCTGATCTTTTACACTGTGCAACCCGACTACGTCGAAATCCGCGCCGTGGTTCACGCCGCCCAGGACATCAGGCCGCAGCTTTTCGAATGAACAAGCAATCCGCGCTGTGAGCAACCACGCGTGGAGCAATGAGGAAGATCATGCACTATACCCCTGCCCCGCGCGATCCCAAGGCCGACCCTATCCGCATCAACCTACTGTCGGACACGCAGACGCGCCCGACGGCCGCGATGCGCGAGGCCATGGCGCGGGCGGAAGTGGGCGACGAGCAGATCGGTGACGACCCCACGGTAAACCTGTTGTGCGAGCGCGTGGCCGGCCTGATCGGCAAGGAAGCGGCCGTCTTCATGCCGTCGGGCACGATGTGCAACGTCGCAGCCACCCTCGTGCACTGCCGGCCCGGCGATGAAATCCTGGCCCATGCCAGCGCACACATCATTGCCCGCGAGGGCGGTGCGCATGCGGCGCTCGGCGGATTCCAGATCACGCCGCTGCCCGGCGACGACGGTCAATTCACCCCCGAGACGTTTCGCGCGGCGCTGCATCCGCGCTCGCGTTACCAGCCGCCACAAACCGTCGTCAGCGTCGAGCAGACGGCCAATATCGGCGGCGGCACGATCTGGAACAAGACGGCGCTGGATGAAGTCGTGGCGATCGCCAAGGCGAACGGTATTGTCACCCACATGGACGGCGCGCGGCTGCTGAACGCCTGTGTTGCGACCGGAATATCGGCGAGCGACATGGCCGCGGGCTGGGATTCGGCCTGGATCGATTTCTCGAAAGGACTCGGCGCTCCGATCGGCGGCGTCATTGCGGGATCGCGCACCTTCATCGATGAAGTCTGGCGCTGGAAACAGCGCCTCGGCGGATCGATGCGGCAGGCGGGCATTTGTGCCGCAGCTTGCGTCTACGCGCTCGACCATCACGTCGACCGCCTCGCCGACGATCACGCCAACGCGCGCGCCCTGGCGCGGGGACTGTCGCAGGTCAGCGGCATGGAAGTGCAGCAGCCCGAAACCAATCTGGTGTTCTTCAAACCCGACGGCGCAGGCGTCACCGGCGACAGGATGGTCGAGGCGCTCCGCAAGCGCGGCGTGCTGCTCGCCATGATGGACGGGCGCATCCGCGCCTGCACGCATCTCGACGTCAGCGCTGCGATGATCGAGGAGACGGTCAGCCTGGTGCGTGAGATCGTGCGGGCGGTGTGAGCCTCACCTCCGCACCGGCTTTCCAGGACTTTCGTCTCCAGGACGGTGGGATTCCGGGCCAGCCTCGTGAAGTACGACGGTGGCGGGCGAAGCGACTTCTGCAACGGCAGTGCGCGCCTGCCACAGCGCGCTGGCGAACAGGAAATAGATCGCACCGGTCCACATCGCCTGCCAGTTCTCAACCCCTTCGTTGGGGATGATGTAGACCGCCGCCAGCACAAACAGCGCCGCGAACACGGCCTCAGCGAGCGGCCGCGTACCGGATCTTGAACGGCTGAGGAATGCCAATGCCCAAAACGGCACCACCGCCATGGTCAGGGAGGCAAACGGAAAGTCGCGCCAGCGTGCGTCGAACACGAGGCTCAACGCGATTTGCACGGCAATGACCGTGGTCACGATCAGCGTGATGCCCAGCATGTTCGTCATGAGGAACGGCGTTCGCTCCTTGGGCGGGCCCAACACGTCGACGAACGCCGGAAGCCCCCGCCCGGACAGCAAGGCATGGGTGGACAGCAGCGGCGCCGCAATCCCTGCGGCCAGCAGCAGGCCCTGCAGCAGCCAACCGCCGTAGCCGAAACTTTCATGGAGCATCTTCTCGGCACCTAGTCCGAGCAGAATGCCGCCGACGGTCGCCGATACCGCGACCGCGATCCATGCTGCCGATCCCGGGGGCGACGGACGGCGCCTCATCGCCAACAGGCCGCTTGCGAAGACGCCGATGCAGAGAACCAGACCGCACGCCATCTGCAGCTTCCAGTACGGATGGTTGCTGATGGCCTCCCCGGCCGGATATTTCGGCTTGCGATCGGCGCTGTCGAACAAGCCCCAATAGCCGCCCACCGTTCCTTCCCACCGGCGCTTCCACGGCTCGTCATAGGCCTCGAACAGATTGACCCGAAAGTTATCGCGCCGGGCGCGATCGAGAAGCTCGGAAATAAAGCGCGCCTGGTTGATGCGGGAGGCGAGAGCCCCCTCGCGCATCCGCCCGTGGCTGGGCCAGCCGGCTTCGCCGATCAGGATCTCCTTGCCGGGAAAGGCCGCCACCACCTGCTTGCGGATGCCGTCCACATGCCCGGCCGCGTCCTCCGCACGGGGCGGAAAATCCTCCCAATAGGGCAGGAAATGAATGGTGACGAAATCGACATCGGCGCCGATCTCGCGGTAACGCAGCCAGAATTCCCAGACATCGGCGTAGGTCACCGGCACATTCACGCGCGGCTTGACCGAGCGGATGATTTCCCGAAGGTCGGACGCGACCATCTCGCCGCGCAGCAGCACTTCGCTGCCGACGATGATTGCCTTTACGGTGTCTGGATGATCCTTGGCGAGTGAGACCGCGATATCGATCAGGTGAGCATTCTTCGCCCGATCGCGTCCGATCCAGATCCCGAGCAGGACCTTCAACCCGACCCTGGACGCAAGCTCGGGCACCTTGTCCAGACCGTTGTCGATGGAATAGGTGCGGATGCATTTGGATACCTTCGTCAACTCGCGCAGGTCCTCCAGGATCTGCTCGGGGCTGACGATCAGTGTCTGGTCGTGCGGCGTCTGCTCGTTGCGGAACGGCGCGTAGGAAACACACTCCAGCTTGGCCGAGGCATCGATCGGCGCACGCGGCAGCGTCACCGGCGTGGCCAGCCACCACCACGCCGCTGCAATGATACTCAGCGATAGAAAGAAAAGCGCCAGCGGCGTACGAAGGCCGATTGGTCCTGCTCCAGAGCAAGCGAATGGATCAGCCTGTTTAGCGCTGTGCCGCAGGCGTGTCGACTCCACACAATTGCGCCGCAAAACGGAAGCGGTGATATAGATTGCTTCAGGCACCAGGCATCAGGAGCGGGTCTTGATGCCTGGATTCGATCCCGCCCGCGGCCAGTGGCACGATGTCCCTCAAGAAATTCTCCCGCCGCCAGTTTGCCAGAATCGCGGGCTGGTCGGCCCTTGCAATGTCGACGCAGTCGAGCAACCCCGGTCTGGCCCAATCAGGCCAGGAGAGCGGGCCACAGAACCGAAGCGCCGCCGCGCGCTTTCCGAACGATTTCGTGTGGGGGACGGCGACATCCTCCTATCAGATCGAGGGGGCCGTCAACGCGGACGGCCGCGGCCCGTCGATCTGGGACCGCTTCGCCCACACCCCCGGCACGATCTCCGACCGCAGCACCGGCGACACCGCGGCCGATCACTTTCATCGGTACAAGGAAGACGTTCAGTTGATGAAGGCGCTGGGTGCGAAGGCCTACCGATTCTCCATCGCGTGGCCCCGCGTCTTCCCGGATGGTGCGGGTTCGCCCAATCCGAAAGGCCTCGACTTCTACAACCGGCTGCTGGACGAGTTGGCGGCGAATGGCATCGAACCGTTCGTGACGCTTTATCACTGGGACCTGCCGCAGGCGCTGCAGGACCGTCACGGCGGCTGGACGTCCCGCGAAACCTCCAAGGCATTTGCGGATTACGCGGGCCATGTCGCGGCGCGCCTCGGCGACCGCGTGAAACATTACTTCACGATCAACGAGTGCTCGCGGCTCGTGCATCTCGGCCACGGCATCGGCGCCGATGCGCCCGGACTGAAACTCTCCCCACAGGAGATCAAGCAGGTCCGGCACCATGTCGCGCTCGGTCACGGCCTCGCGGTTCAAGCCATCCGCGCCAGTGGACCCGCCGGGACCAGGGTCGGTCCGGCCGAGAACGCCGTGAGCTGCATTCCGGCCGTCGAAACGCCGGCGAACGTGCGCGCCGCCGAAATGGCGATGCGCGAGCTCAACGCCGGTTATCTGACTGTCATGCTCGAGGGCAAATACACCGATGCCTATCTTGCGCAGGATGCGCCGAAATACGCCGCGGACGATCTTCGCATCATCTCCTCCCCGATCGATTTTGTCGGCATCAATGTCTATATGCCCGATCATTACGTGGTTGCCGCCGACAATGAACGCGGCTTCACGCTGGCGCCGTTCCCCGCCTCGTTCCCGCACATGAAGGCCACCTGGCTCAGGCCAGGCCCCGAGACCATGTACTGGGTGCCGCGCCACGTCGCCAAAATCTGGAACGTGAAGTCGATCTACATCACCGAGAACGGAACGTCGGGGACCGACAAGCCCGCACCGGACGGCACCATCTACGACGTCGATCGCATCATGTATCTGCGCAACTACCTGACGCATCTGCAACGCGCGACGTCCGAAGGCGTGCCCGTGCGCGGGTATTTTCTGTGGAGCCTGATGGACAATTTCGAATGGTCGGATGGCTATGAAGAACGCTTCGGCCTGTACCACGTCGATTTTGCCACGCAGCGCCGCACGCCGAAGCTGAGCGCGTCGTTTTACCGCGAGACCATTGCGCGAAACGCCGTGGTGTAGGCTACCGTCAATCCGTCGTGCGCAGACCCTTGCCAAGCGACTCGAACATGATGGTCTTCAACGCCAGCTGGATGCGCCCGCCTTGCGTCGGCGCCTGCACCATGAAGACGGCGAGCAGGTCGTCCTCGGGGTCGACAAAATAGAAACTGCCGCCCGCCCCGTCCCATCGGTATTCGCCGAGTGGCCATGTCGTATTCGGCGGCGGCGAGGTGCGCACGGCAAAGCCGAGACCGAAGCCGCTGCTCGGGCCCGGGAAATAGAAGGGATCGTGCAGGATCCCGGTCTCCGGTCCGATCTGGTCCGACGTCATCAGCGCGACCGTCTCGGGCTTGAGATAGCGCTTGCCGTCCAGTTCGCCGCCGTTGAGCAGCATCTGCAGGAAGCGGGCATAATCCCCGATCGTCGAGACAAGGCCCGCGCCGCCGGATTGCCAGCGCCGCGGCACTGTCGGATCCCAGATACCCGCCACACGGAACTGATCGACGGGAAATCCCTGCGCAATCCGCGGCCACTTCGTTTTATCCGGGACGTAATATGCGGTGTCGGACATGCCGAGCGGATCGAACAATCTCTGCTTTTCAAATTGAAACAACGACTGCCCCGAAACCACCTCGACGACACGGCCAAGCACGTCAGTTGAATGGCTGTAATTCCAGCGCGTTCCGGGCTGATCGGCTAGCGGCAGCGTTGCAATCCGGTCGGCAAATTCGGCATTGTCGAAGTCGCCGGCATACAGTTTTGGATTGGCATAGAGTTTTTGCACGGCAGTCTCGCCGAAGAAACCGTAGGTGATGCCCGAGGTGTGCCGCAGCAGATCCCTGATCGTGATCGGGCGCTTCAACGGCTCGAGCTTGAGCGGAGGCTGTCCTGCTTCGTCGGAAAGATCGACGCCGACCTTGGCATGCTCGAACGAGTGAATGTATTTCGACACGGGGTCGTCGAGGGAAAGCCTGCCGTCGTCGACCAGCATCATCACGGCCACCGAGGTGACCGCTTTCGACATGGAGTAGATCTGGAAAATCGAGTCCGGCGTCATCGGCTGGCCGGTCGCGGGATCACGGACGCCGAAACTCCGGAAATAGACCGGCTTGCCGTGCTGCTGAATCAACAGGATCGCGCCGGGGATCTTGCCGGTCGTGATCTCGTTCTGAACGTGGTCGCCAATCCGCTCCAGCGCCGCGCGCGAGAACGTCGGCGCGTTCGGCGCTTTCGGTTCCGCACGCACCTCGTGTCGCCATCCGGCAGCCAGAAGGACGGCCAGCACCGCGACAGCAAGGCAGCGCCCCGCGGTGGCGCTATTTCTCCAGCGCTTCATAGACCAGCTGCTTCAGCGTCCGCTGGACGCGCTGGCGCTCGGTCGGCGTCTGCTCCAGCACCACGAAGAACATGTCCTGCTTGCGATCGACCACCATGTAGCAACCTGAGGCGCCGTCCCATTTCAGCTCGCCCAGCGATCCCGGCGGCGGCGGCTTGGCGTTGCCGGGATCGGTGCGGACGGCAAAGCCGAGCCCCATGCCGAAACCGTCACCGGGGAAATAGAAGTAGTCCCGCGCCACACCGGAATCCTTGCCGGTGTGGTCCGTTGCCATCAGATCGAACGTCTTCGGCGTGAGATAGGTCTTGCCTTCGAACGAGCCGCCGTTGGCGATCATCTGCGCAAACTTCGAAAAGTCCGCCATTGTCGACACCATGCCGCCGCTGGCGGACTCCCATTTCTGGCGAACCTCGGTCCGGTACAGGCGGCCGACCCGGAAATCGCTGTCGTTCGGCAACGGCTGGGCAAGGCGCTGCAGCCGCTCCGGTTCGGTGACGAAGAAGCCGGTGTCGACCATGCCGAGCGGATCGAGCAGCTTTTCCTTTTCGATCTCGAGCAAAGATTTGCCGGACACGATCTCCATGATCCGCGCCAGAATGTCGGTCGAATGGCCGTACTGCCAGAGCGCGCCCGGCTGGTTGTGCAGCGGCAGCCTGGCGATACGCTCGGCGAATTCGGCAAGGTCGAATTCACCCGCGTAGAGATTGGCCTCCTTGTAGGCCTTGCGCACTAGGCTGTCGCCGTAGAAGCCATAGGTGATGCCGGAGGTATGACGGAGCAGGTCGAGGATGGTGATGGGCCGGACCAGCGGCACCAGTTCGAGCGTCTTGGTGCCGTCCTCGGCCTTCTTCTCCTCGCCGACCTTCATGTTCGCAAAGGAGGGAATGTACTTCGAGACGGGATCGTCGAGCTTGATCTTGCCGTCCTGGATCAGCTGCATCGCCACGACCGAGGTGATCACCTTGGTCAGCGATGACAGGCGGAAGATGGTCTTGTCGTTGATCGGCGCCTTGGACACCACGTCCTGCACGCCGAAGGTTTCGTGATAGACCGGCTTGCCGTGCTGCTGGATCAGGACGTTGGCGCCGGAGATCTTGCCGGTGTCGACCTCGTTCTTGAAGAACGCGGTGATCTTCGCGAGCTTGTCCTGGTTGAAGCGGGCGCCTGCGGGAATATCGAAAGTGCCTTCGGCGCGGACCGCGGGCGCTGCCGCCAGCACCAGCGCGCCGCAGATCAGCGCGCGCCACAATCGACGTGAATTCATTGGACCCCTCCGGAACTCTCCGGGGAGTTTAGCGGTGGCCTCAGTCGGCGCAAGGGCGGCCAAGCGCCGCTACGGCCTCTTCATGCAATCGGCCGCTGTCATGAGAAAAGCAGCAGAAGATGACGCGGGTAACCGAGGGCGCCGACGGCAGCGCATCGGCAATGCTGGCAACCGCAATCCCGGCCGCACGATTGGCCGGGAAGCGATAGATTCCGGTAGAAATCGCTGGGAAGGCCACGCTCGCCAGCGCGTGCGTCTGGCACAGCTCGATCGAGCGGCGATAGCAGGAGGCGAGCAGTTCGTCCTCGCCGAGCGTGCCGCCATTCCAGACCGGGCCCACCGTGTGGATCACGTGCCGCGACGGCAGACGGTATCCCCGGGTGATTTTGGAATTGCCGGTTTTGCAACCGTGGAGCATGCGGCACTCGGCCACCAGCTCTGGCCCCGCCGCACGATGGATTGCACCATCGACGCCGCCACCGCCAAGGAGCGACGAATTCGCGGCGTTGACGATCGCGTCAACGCCAAGCGTGGTGATGTCGGCGACGATGACTTCCAGCCGCGCCTCGCCGATCAGGCGCGCGGTGGCGCTCAGGCCGAAGCCGCCGCGCTGACGGTGACACCCTTGTCGGCAAACAGCTGCTGCAATTCACCGGCCTGGAACATCTCGCGGATGATGTCGCAGCCGCCGATGAACTCGCCCTTGACGTAGAGCTGCGGAATGGTCGGCCAGTTCGAATAGGTCTTGATGCCGTTGCGGAGGTCGGCGGATTCCAAAACGTTCAGGCCCTTGTAGCCGACGCCGACGTGGTCGAGGATCTGCACCACCTGACCGGAGAAGCCGCACTGCGGGAACTGCGGCGTTCCCTTCATGAACAGCACGACGTCGTTCGACTTCACTTCGTTGTCGATGAATTGCTCGATGCTCATATTCTTCGGTTCCTTTTGGGGCGCACAGCCCCCTGCGGCTTCGCCTGACGGCCGGCTCGTCCCGTCTATCCCGGTATTGTCAATATATGTAGCCCAAACCTTTGTGCATCCAAAGTAAAATGGCGGGGATCAGTCATGCTTTGGGCCGTGGCAGGCCCCGTGGCCACGGCCGCCCATAGTCTGACGGCATCAATATCATACCGGGCGAAGTCTTTTTTCCCGAACCGGAACCCCTATCTAGGACGGACTGTCCGCCAGGAACCAGTTCGCCAGCCTAACGTTCTCTCCCCTGACCGGAGACGCCAGTGACGAAACCAGTACCCGCAGCCGCGTTTGCCGACCCCGCCCCGTCACTCTTCTCCGATTCCGGCACCCTCGCCCAGAAGATGGTCGAGGCCTACCTGGCCGTCCGGGGCGAGACCGAGCGCCGGGCCGCCCCTCTGAGCCCCGAGGATCAGCTGATCCAGTCGATGCCGGATGCGAGTCCGGCCAAATGGCATCGCGCCCACACCACCTGGTTCTTCGAGCAGTTCCTGCTCGGCGAGCACTGCGAGGGCTACCAGCCGTTCCACCCCGACTACGCGTTCCTGTTCAATTCCTATTACGTCAGCGCCGGCCCCCGTCACGCCCGCCACCAGCGCGGACACCTGACCCGCCCGGGTGCCGATGAGGTCACCGCCTATCGCCGGCATGTCGATGCCGCCGTGGTCAAGTTCTTCCAGACCATCGAGGAGGACAGTCTCGCGAAGCTGGCGCCGCTGGTCGAGGTCGGCCTCAACCACGAGCAGCAGCATCAGGAATTGATGCTGACCGACATCCTGCACGCCTTCGCGCAGAACCCGATTCCGCCGGCCTACGATCCCGCGTGGCGCTTTCCGGCGTCGCAGCGTTCGGCCGAGGAATGGGTTGCCCTCAACGAGGGCATTCACACCGTAGGCCACGCCGAGGGCAGCTTCCATTTCGACAATGAAAAGCCCGCGCATCGCGCTTTGGTCGGCCCCGTCAGGCTCGCCCGCAACCTCGTCACCAATGCCGAATGGCTCGCCTTCATGCAGGACGGCGGTTACGGCACGGCCACGCTATGGCTGATGGACGGCTTTGCCGCCGCGACCAACGAGGGCTGGCAGGCGCCCGGCCACTGGCGCCATGTCGACGGCGAATGGCGGATCATGACGCTCGGCGGACTGCAGCCGGTCGATCCCTCCGCCCCGGTCAGCCATGTCAGCTATTACGAGGCGGACGCGTTCGCGCGCTGGGCCGGACGGCATCTGCCGACCGAGATGGAGTGGGAAGTTGCCGCCCGCGCCGGGCAGTTGAACGACGCATTCGGCATCGTCTGGCAGTGGACCCGCAGCGCCTATTCGCCTTACCCCGGCTACCGCGCCGTCGAGGGCGCGCTCGGCGAGTACAATGGCAAGTTCATGGTCAACCAGCTGGTGCTGCGCGGCTCCTCGCTTGCAACTCCGACCGGTCACAGCCGCATCACCTACCGCAACTTCTTCTATCCGCACCACCGCTGGCAATTTACGGGGTTACGCCTCGCCGATTACGCCTGACATTCCCCATCAGTAGTAGGCGCGCCGTAAGCGCGCTCTGGAGAGTATCATGAATGTGCATGCCGCCGCTTTGGCCCAAGCGTACCAGCTCGATGAGCAGACGTCGGCGTTCGCCGGAGACGTGATTGGCGGCCTGTCTCAATTTCCCAAGCGCCTGTCGCCGAAATATTTCTATGACAGCGTGGGCTCGGAGCTGTTCGAGCAGATCACGGTTCTTCCGGAATATTATCCGACCCGCACCGAGCTCGGCATCCTGCGCAGCCGCGGCGAGGAGATAGCGGGCATCATTCCGAAAGGCGCCGCACTGGTGGAGTTCGGCGCCGGCGCGACCACCAAGGTTCGCCTGCTGCTGGAGCAATGCGACTTTAACGCCTACGTCCCGGTCGATATTTCCGCCGACTTCCTCAACGCACAGGCCAGCGCCTTGCGCCAGGATTTTCCCGACCTTGGCGTCTATCCGGTCGCGGCCGACTTCACCGCGCCATTCGAACTGCCTGCCGAAATTGCAGGCCTGCCCAAGGTCGGGTTCTTCCCGGGCTCGACGCTCGGCAACTTCGAGCCGCACGAAGCTTGTGCGTTCCTGCGCAGCGCGCGCGAGATCCTCGGAGAAGGCGCGCTGATGATCATCGGCGTCGACCTCGAAAAGAACGAGCGCGTGCTGTACGACGCCTATAACGATGCCGCAGGCGTGACCGCGAAATTCAATCTCAATGTGCTGGTGCGCATCAACCGCGAGCTCGGCGGCAATTTCGACGCCTCCGCCTTCATGCACCGTTCGGTCTACAATCGCGAGCGGCATCGCATCGAGATGCACCTGATCGCCAAGAAGGCGCAGACCGTGCGCATTCTCGGACGGAATTTTTCATTCCGCCCCGGCGAAAGCATTCATACCGAGTCGAGCTACAAATACAGCCTCGACCGCTTCACCGCGCTGGCGCGCGGCTCGGGCTGGTCGGTGCGGGAATCCTGGACAGATCCGGACCAGATGTTTTCCGTGCACGCGCTGGTGGCCGCAGACTGAAGTCGCGGTCACGACACGCGCAACCGCGCCTGCCGTGACCGCTATCCAAGCTCTATGAAATCAGGCCTTGGCGCTGAATCGCCTGCGAACCGGCCGCGGCCTGCGCGTCGGCACGATCCTCGGCGCGATGGAGATCCAGTCGTCCGACAATCGCTCGGCATCCAGCAACCAGGCATGGATGATGCGCCATTTGTCCTGCCCGCGGGACTGGAAATCCAGCAGCGATGATCCGACGTCCTGGAGCTCATGGAAAAACTTCAGCGAATCTTTTCCGGTAGGTCCGTCCTGGCTTACAGCCTGCGTTGAAATCCATCGGTCCCATTCGCTGATGATCAGTATTCTTGCTTCACTTTGTTTCATAGGCACGCATTCCCAACCACGGTCCCCCCGTGGGCACTGAGTGATCGCGCTGGTCTAACGGTGGAGGAAGGTACTAACGCCGCCGCGCGTCAACGCACCTGCCGGGGCGCACTATAAACAAACTTCTTAACAAATCTTCATCTTTATGTTTTTTGATTCCGCCCGCAATTCGCTGCATCTGTGCTGCAGTTTGCCCTTCGAGCCGTCCAACTTTTGACGCGGACTCAGCCGAGTCTCTCCACAGGCTTGGCTCGGGGGAGTTTGTGCCAGGGGTATCAGTCATGCGGAACGCGTATCCAGCGACCAATGGGAAGCAGCGCGTCAGCGCGTCATCCGTGCGTGAGGATGCAGTCTGGGATGAGGACGACATCGAGCGTGTCTCGCTCGTCGAGGAGAATGCCAGGCTTCGGGAGCTTGTCGTCAAGCTGTCCGATATCGTCCTGCGAAACGTCGTCGAACGGAAATAGCCTGGCCATCTTCTGAGAGTCCGACGCAAAGCAGTCAGCGAAATCGGGCGTTTTCATCGCGCCCATCATGCCCGGCCCTGTGCCGGGCGCTTCCACGTCTTTGCTCGAACCAGCAAGGAAGACGTGGATGGCCGGGACAAGCCCGGCCATGACGAAAAGTGAGTCATTTTCAGACAGTTGGCATTGAAGACACCGTAGGCGCGGAAAGCGGCACTGCTATCTGTGCGCCGGGGATCGGAGCGACAACGACTCCCACACCGCGACCACGATCATGATCGCGGTGGTCAGAATCGACAGCATCAGCGGCGGCAGTTCGCCTGCAAACCAGGCAAGCAGGCAGAGCGCAATGATGCCGAAACCGTGCGAGAGCTGGAGGAAGCCGCGAAAGCTGTATTTGAACAGGATCGTTCCGAACAGGAACAGCAGGGGACCGCCAATCGAACTGACTACGGTCTTGAGGTCGGAATGACCGCCCGGATGCTTCAGCACAAGTTCGTCCGCCACCGCGCAAATGATGATGCCGGCAACGATCGGCATGTGCAGATAGGTATAGGCGAGCCGCGCCAGTCTACCGGGCTCGCTCGACCTTGAAATCTCCTCGGAGCCGGCCTCCGCGCCCTTGTGGAAATAGATCCACCACATCGCGATGCTTCCGGCGAGCACCGAAACGAATGCGGTAACGGTCTCGGTCGACCAGGCAAGATCGGCAAACGTCGCACCGGTAACGATGACGGACTCGCCAAGCGCAATGATGACGAAAAGCGCGCAGCGTTCCGCCATGTGGCCGCCTTCGACCACCCAATCCGTGACCGAGGACGCGCCGTATCGAGGAATCCAGAACCGCACCGCCGGCGAGATGTATTCGATGACCAGCGCGATCGCCCACAGCACCAGCCGCCATTGGCCTTCCGCCAACCCGCCCGCGATCCAGAACACCGCCGACATCGAAAGCCATGCGGTGATCCGGATGGCGTTCAGCCTCGCCAGCATCCGCGACGGCGGCGTCGAGACCCAGAGAAAGACCGTCTTGCCGACCTGCATCGCGGCGTAGGCGATGGCAAACCACAATCCGCGCCCTTCGAATGCCGTCGGGATCGAGGTCGACAGCACCAGCCCGCCCAGCATCATCGCAAACAGCAGCAGGCGAACCGGGGTCTGTTCGGGATCGAGCCAGTTGGTGATCCAGGTGGTAAAGACCCAGACCCACCACACCGCGAGAAACAGCAACGTGACCTGCAAGACACCCAATGGCGTGAAATGAGCCAGCAGGGTGTGCGCGATCTGCGTGACCGCAAAGACGAAGACGAGGTCGAAGAACAATTCGGCGTACGTCACACGGTGGTGCCCATGCGCCGCGACCGGGCGATACATCGCGCCGTGCGGATTGTCCGTCATCGGTGTGTCCCCTGCCGCCCGTCGCGGGCTAGCCCTCGGGCACCCCGGTCTGCAGCGCCAGCGCGTGCAACACCCCGCCCATCTGTCCCTTGAGCGACTGGTAGACGATCTGGTGCTGCTGAACCCGCGACTTGCCGCGGAAGGATTCCGAGATCACGGTCGCGGCGTAATGGTCGCCGTCGCCTGCGAGATCGCGGATCGTCACCTCGGCATCGGGGATAGCTGCCTTGATCATCGATTCGATATCGTGGGCGTCCATCGGCATCCAGCAAGTCTCCGTCAGGTGTATCTGGTCATGGCCCGGCTTCGAATCATGGCCCGCTCGCGCCGGCCGTGATAGCCAAACCTAGCGCGTACGCTCTTCTAGGTCACGCCTTCCGACACTATATTCCCGGTCCAACCGTTTGACACCGCGAGATCCGGTCGCGCCCGATCACGTCAGGCTGACCCAAAAAGAGGCCAGAACCATGAAACTTCCCGGTCCCGACCATCCGATCACGATTACGGCCAATCCGAAGCGCGTCCGGATCTCCGCCGGCGGGGTCGTCATCGCCGACACCACCCGTGCCCTGACGCTGAAGGAGGCAAGCTATCCGGCGGTGCAATATGTGCCGCGCGAGGACACCAACATGGCGCTGCTGGCCCGCACAGAGCGAACCACGCACTGTCCCTACAAGGGTGATGCGAATTATTTCAGCATCAACGCCAACGGCAAAAGCCTCGAAAACTCGATCTGGACCTATGAGACTCCCTTCCCTGCCATGGCCGAAATCGCCGGTCATCTGGCGTTCTATCCCGACAAGGTCACCATCGAGGAAGTGGCTTAGCCGCCGGCGCCGTCCGTGCAGTCGGTGGCGCCTCGAGATTGGCCCTTGCTGAATCAGGTACCGGGTTGCAACATCTAGGGGAACTAAGCCTCGCCGGGGCCCATGATGACGGTTTCATCCACCTTGACTGACGCAAGCGCTCTGGCTCAGCCGAAAGCCACATCGCGCAACCTGGCGCTGGACCGCGCGCGCACCTTCCTGACGCTGGTGGTGCTGCTGCATCACGCCGTGATCCCTTATACCTATTTCGGCCACACCGATCCGAAGTACTTCTTCGGCTTCGACATGATCGTGCTCGCCACCGACAGTTTCTTCATGGCGATGTTCTTTTTCCTGTCGGGACTGTTCGCCTGGTCCGGGATCGCCCGCAAGGGGCCAGCGAACTATATGGCGGACCGCCTGCTCCGGATCGGCCTGCCGTTCGTGATCTGCGCGTTCACGGTGATTCCGCTCGCCTATTACGCGATCTCGCTTCGGCACCATCCCGAAATCGGGTTCTCGGAATACTACTGGAACATGATCACCAAGGGTCCGTGGCCGAGCGGGCCGATCTGGTTTCTCTGGGTCCTGTTCGCCTTCGACCTGGTTGCCTGCGTGCTGTACCGGCTGTCGCCCAACCTGCTCGATCCGATCAATCGCCTCTCGCTGCGCGGCCGGCGCCGGCCCGCGGAGTTCTTCGCGGTTATGCTGGCCGTCACCGCCGCGTTCTACGTTCCCGGGCTGATGATCTACGGACCGAGCAGCTGGTTCGAGTTCGGGCCGTTCTCGGTTCAGCACGGGCGCGTGATGCTCTATGCGAGCTACTTCTTCTTCGGCGCCGGCATCGGCGTCGCGCAGATGGACCGGGGGCTGCTCGCGGTCGACGGCCGGATGGCGAAGGTCAGCTGGGACTGGATGGTGCTGGCCATCGTTCCCTATTGCCTGTTGTGGGTGCTGATCTTCATCAAGCGCGAAATACTCGGCAACCCGTCGCCGCTGCCGAACTGGTATGAAGCGCTCTACGCGGTCTGCTTCACTGTCTTCAGCGTCGCCATCATGTTTCTGATCCTGGCCTTCTTCCAGCGATTCAGGCAATCAGGCTCGGCCAAACTGCTCGATCCGATGCAGGCGGACGCCTACGGCATGTTCCTGGTGCACTACCCGATTGCGCTATGGCTGCAATACTGGCTGTTCGACTACGACCTGCCGGCCATCGTGAAGGCGACGGTCGGATTCGTGCTGACGGTCGCATTCAGCTGGGCGCTGACGCGCGCATTGCGGCAGATCCCCGGGGCGAGCAAGGTGCTGTAGCAGCCCGTCATTCCGGGGCGATGCGCAAACATCGAACCCGGAATCGCGAGATTCCGGGCCTGGTCCTTCGGACCATCCCGGAATGACGGTGCACCTTCACGACGCCTTGCCGTTCATATAGGCCGGCAGCCAGTGTTCGAACGCTGACTTCAGCGCACTCACCGCGACCTGCCCCTCGCCCGCCACCGCAATCGCATCGCCACCCGTGGTGCCGATCCGCGCGCACGGCACGCCCGCGCCTTTCATCTTCGCCAGCACCAGGCCGGCCTCTGCCGCCGGCACGGTGACGATATAGCGCGCCTGGTCTTCGCCGAACCAATACGCATGCGGCACGGTCGAACTCGGCGCCGCCAGAAGCTGCGCGCCGATGCCGCTCGCCATCGCCATCTCTGCCAGCGCAATCAGGAGCCCGCCGTCGGAGACGTCATGCACCGCGGTCGCGGTGCCGGCGTGGATCATGCCGCGCACGACGTCGCCATTGCGTTTTTCGGCGGCGAGATCGACCGGCGGCGGCGCGCCCTCTTCGCGGCCGCAGACGTCGCGCAGGTAGACGGACTGTCCGAGCCAGCCCTGGGTGTCACCGATCAGCAGGATTGCCTCGCCGCCCGCCTTGAAGGCCAGCGTGGCCGACTTGGTGAAGTCGTCGAGCAGGCCGACGCCGCCGATCGAGGGCGTCGGCAGGATGCCGCGGCCGTTGGTCTCGTTGTAGAGCGAGACGTTGCCGGAGACGACCGGGAAGTCGAGCGCGCGGCAGGCTTCGCCGATGCCCTTCAGGCAGCCGACGAACTGGCCCATGATCTCGGGCCTTTCAGGGTTGCCGAAGTTGAGATTGTCCGTGATCGCCAGCGGCCGGCCGCCGACCGCGGTGATGTTGCGCCAGGCCTCCGCCACCGCCTGCTTGCCGCCCTCGAACGGATCGGCTTCGCAATAGCGCGGCGTCACGTCGACGGTGAGCGCGAGTCCCTTCGGCCCGTCCTCGACGCGCACGACGGCAGCATCGCCGCCGGGGCGCTGCACAGTATTGCCCAGAATGACGTGATCGTACTGCTCCCACACCCAGCGCTTCGAGCACAGTTCAGGCGTTGCAATCAGCTTCTCCAGCGCCGGCATGATTCCGAGCGGCGGCTTGACCTCGCGCGCCTGCACCACCGGCAGCGGATCGGATGCGACATGCGGCCGGTCGTACAGCGGCGCTTCGTCGCCCAGTTCCTTGATCGGCAGGTCGGCCATCACGTCGCCGCCATGCTTGACCACGAAACGCTTGCTCGGCGTGGTGTAGCCGACGATGGCGAAATCGAGCCCCCACTTCGTGAAGATCGCCTCGGCCTCTTTTTCCTTTTCGGGCTTGAGCACCATGAGCATGCGCTCCTGGCTTTCCGAGAGCATCATCTCGTAGGCGCTCATGCCGGTTTCGCGCGTCGGCACGCTGTCGAGAATGAGGTCGACGCCGAGGTCGCCCTTGGCGCCCATCTCGACCGCCGAACAGGTCAGCCCCGCCGCGCCCATGTCCTGGATCGCGATCACGCAGCCCTTCTCCATGATCTCGAGGCAGGCCTCCAGCAGCAGCTTTTCGGCGAAGGGATCGCCGACCTGCACGGTCGGGCGCTTCTCCTCGGAATTGTCATCGAACTCGGCCGACGCCATCGAGGCGCCGTGAATGCCATCGCGGCCGGTCTTGGAGCCGAGATAGACGATCGGCATGTTCACGCCGGAAGCCGCCGCATAGAAGATCTTGTCGGTCTCGGCGAGGCCAACCGCCATTGCGTTGACCAGGATGTTGCCGTCATAGCGGGTGTGGAAACGCACCTGGCCGCCGACCGTCGGCACGCCGAAGGAATTGCCGTAGCCGCCCACGCCGGCCACTACGCCCGACACCAGGTGCCGCGTCTTGGGGTGTTCCGGTGCCCCGAACGACAGCGCGTTGAGGCAGGCGATGGGCCGCGCGCCCATCGTGAAAACGTCGCGCAGGATACCGCCGACACCTGTGGTCGCACCCTGGTAGGGCTCGATGTAGCTCGGATGGTTGTGGCTCTCCATCTTGAACACGACCGCCTGGCCGTCGCCGATGTCGATCACGCCGGCGTTCTCGCCCGGCCCCTGGATCACCCAGGGCGCCTTGGTCGGCAGGCCCCGCAGATGGATACGCGAGGATTTGTACGAGCAGTGCTCGTTCCACATCGCCGAGAAAATCCCGAGTTCGGTGAAGCTCGGCACCCGCCCGATCAGCTTGAGGATGCGCTCATACTCGTCGGGCTTGAGACCATGGCTGGCGACGAGTTCGGGGGTGATCTGGGGCTCGTTCATGGGTGCCTTAATAGGGAGATCAAAGGGGTGCGAAAAGGCCTTTTATGGCGCATTTCCGCCCTGTCCAGAGCTTTGCGAAGGGGGCCTTGCGGGATCGGCGTTTGCACATCCTTCCCGGATCAGATTTAAGAGCGGAAACATCCAATTGAAGGCCATTTTTAGTGAACGAACTCCCCCAAAATGCATTTCACCACCGCCCCGACCTGCACGTCCAAACCGAGGGCGAATTCGAGGGCTGGCGGACCTGGACCCGCGACAGTTTTGAGACCCATAACGGCCCTTTCTGGCACCGGATGGACGAGAACGGCAAAGTGCAATGCGCGTTCCGGGTCGAGAAGAAGCACCTGAATGGCATGCGCAACGTCCATGGCGGCTGCTTCATGTCGTTCGCCGATTACTGCCTGTTTGCGATTGCCTCCTCCGTGCTGCAGGGACCGGGCGTGACGGTCGCATTCTCCTGCGAGTTTCTCGACGCCGCCCGCGAGGGCGAACTGGTCGAATGCGAGGGCGAGATCACCCGCGCCGGCGGCTCGCTGATCTTCCTGCGCGGCGTGCTGAAATCGGGCGAGCGGTCGCTGTTCACCTTCTCCGGCACCATCAAGCGCGTGAAGTGGAAGAAGCCGACCGGCACGGCCAGCGTTGCCACCTGACGCGCCACAGGCCCGTCGCAGCTGGCGCGACTATCTGCTGCTGCTCGCGCTGGCGTGCTGCTGGAGTTCGACCTATCCGCTGACCAAGATCGGGCTCGGCACGATCCCGCCGATCACCTTCATCTCGGCACGCTCGCTGATCGCGGCCGCCTTCCTGCTTTTCATCCTGCGCATGCGCGGGGTGCGGATGCCGACCGACGCCAGGGCCTGGAAGCTGTTCGCGCAGCAACAGACCATCAATTCGACGTTTCCGTTCCTGCTGATCACCTGGGCGCAGCAATATGTGCCGGCGTCATCGACCGTGGTGCTGGCCTCGACGACGCCGATCTTCGCGTTCCTGATCACCTGGGGCATCACGCGGCACGAGCCGGCTACGCTGTTGAAGCTTGTCGGCGCCATCCTGGGTCTTGCCGGGACGGCCGCGATCGTCGGCCTCGATGCGCTCTCCACGCTCGACACCCATATCTTTGCCGAGATCGTCATCCTGCTCGCGACCATATCGTTCGCCTGCGCGACGATCTTCGGCCTGCGGCTGACCGATTACGACCCGATGGTGGTGGCCGCGGGCTCGCTGCTGTTCGGCGGGCTCATATTGCTGCCGGCATCGCTGGTCGTCGATCATCCCTGGACCTTGCGGCCAACCACCGAGGCGCTGGTCGCGACCGTGGCCATGGGGATATTTTCCAGCGCCTTCGGGCTGATGCTGTTCTACATGTGCCTTTCCCGGCTCGGCACGCTGACCACCAACGCGCAAGGCTACTTGCGGATTCCGATCGGCGTCGGCCTGTCCGTGCTGCTGCTCGGCGAGTCCGTCCCGGCCAATCTGGCGCTCGGCCTGGTGCTGGTCATGGCGGGCGTTGCCGCCATGACCATTCCGGCCGACCGCTACGGCAAATGGATCAACCGGCTGCGTTCCCGGTAAGCCGCCTTGCTTGCTCACGCACCTATTGCAGACTGACCAGCGTCAGATCGACGAACCAGGATTGCGGCGAGACGAACCCCTTGACCTTCTGGCTCATCGCGCGCGGGTTGAGATCGTGGACGATGAAGAGCCAGGGCGGGTTGTCGACGATGCGCTCATGCGCCTTCGCGTAGGCGGCCGAGATCACCTTCGGATCGGTGGCTTCCGAAATCGTCTTCAGCGCGTCGTCAAACTCGTCGTCCTTCCACTGCTCGAAGTTGAAACCGTTCGGCGAAAAATTGGCCGACGAGAAATAGCGCGCCATGACGCCGGCATCGGAGGAAGGCGAACTGATGTTGAGGACCATGGCGCCCTGCAGGTTCGGGGCGTCGGGCGTGGCGCGGGCGGCGGTGAGCAGCACCTGCCATTCGGTCACGTTGAATTCGACGTTGACGCCGCAGGCTTCCTTGAGATTCTGCTGCAGGAATTCGTTCATCGGCAACGGCAGCATCTGCCCCGAGCCGGAATTCGAGATCATCGCCTTGAACGTCAACGGCTTCGCCGCGGTGAAGCCGGCTTCGGCCAGCAGCGCCTTGCCCTTGGCGGCGTCGTACCTGTAGCGATTGGCCGGGGAGCCGAAATCGGGATCAGAGGACTTGAGCCAGCCGACCGACGGCTCCGCCGTGCCGTTGAGCAGCGACACCAGCCCGTCCCGATCGATGCAATAGTTCAGCGCCTGGCGCACCTTGACGTCCTTGAACGGGCTGTTGGTCGCGCCGATGTTGTAGAACCACGGCCAGACATGCGGATACGAGCCGGTGGTGATGGTGAAGCCGGCCGATTTCAGCGACGCGATTCCATCGGGCGGCGGCACCTCGATCCAATCGACCTGGCCTGAGCGCAGCGCGGCCAGCCGCGAGTTGGCCTCGGGGATCGGCATCAGCACGACGTTATCGACCTTCGCTTTTTTGCCGGGGTCCCAATAGCCGTCGAAGCGCGCCAGATTTGCCTCCTGCCGCGGCACGATTTTGGTGATGCGGAACGGCCCGGTGCCGGCCGCCGGTAACGTCGCGACCCTGGCCCATTCCTTTCCAGCCTTCTCGAACGACGCCGGCGAGGTGAAGAGGAGATAGACCGCCATGTAAGGGAAATACGAGGCCGGCTTTGTCGTACTGATCGCGACGGTGTGGTCATCGACCTTCTTGTAAGACCCCATGATCGGAACGCGCGCCCGCGACATCGCCGAACTCGGCGGCTCGAATTGCGGGCTGTTGTTGTTGAAATAGCGATCGAGATTCCAGATCACGGCATCGGCATTGAAGTCCGTGCCGTCGTGGAATTTGACGCCGCGGCGCAGATGGAAAATCCAGGTCTTGTTGTCCGCCGGGTCCTGCTCCCATTTCTCCGCAAGCCCCGGACGCAGGCTCGCCAGCTTGTCGGTTTTCGTCAGATCCCACAGCACCAGTCCTTCGAAGATCGGGTAGCCGAGGAAACGCATGCCCTCAAAACCGTTGTTGGGCAGCCCTGTCGCCGTCGGGATATCGGACGCCGTCATGGCGATGCGCAGCGTGGTTTCGGCCGTCGCCGAATGGGACGGCAGGAGCGCGGCCAGCAGCGCGGCCGCGCAAGAAGCTTTACGAATGGACATCATCACTCTCCGTCCGACAATCGGAAAACCCGCGTGTGGGATCAGGAGATGCGGAGCAAGTTTCAGGCCAGTCACTTCACTGCCGTTGAACAAAGATTCCGCAACAGGCCCTGCAGATTGCAGCCGCAACTTCCAGACAGTGCTCCGCGAAACCTGCGACGGAACAGCAAGCAACCGTGATCGCGATATTGGAACGCCAAGCGCGCGACCCTCGTTGGCTATGGACGCACCACGAAAGGAGCAATCATGAAATTGGCTACATTCGCCTTGGCGGCCTCAATGACAGTCACAGGCGGTTTCGCCCTCGCGCAGTCCAGCGGCGGATCTGCTGGGGGTGGCGCAGCGGCAACCGGCACGACGGCCGGTTCCTCCCCTGGCGGAACGACGACAGGGAGTTCGACCACCGCGCCGAGCAGCGGCATGTCAAACGATGCGGGCAGCGCCGCGGCTGGACGAGCGAGCGGGCTCAATCCGTCTGGCAGCACCCACATCAACCCGTCGCCGAGCGGCTCGACCCTGACGCCGGCGCCGACCGGCAGATAGCAAAAAGCCCCGCATCGCGGGGCTTTTTTAATGGCCGGCTCGTCCCAACCGCCAGCTTACGCCGCTTTATCCAGATGCGCCGCAAGGCCCGCGAACAGGCCCCGGCCGTCGGTGCAGCCCATGATGTCCTCGACGTGGTTTTCCGGGTGCGGCATCATGCCGAGCACATTGCCGCGCTCGTTGACGATGCCGGCGATCGACTGCGCTGCGCCGTTGATGTTGGAAGCTTCGTCGACGACGCCCTCGGGGGTGCAATACCGGTAGAGCACCCGCCCCTCGCCCTCGAGCCGCTTCACCGTCTCCTCGTCGGCTTCGTAATTGCCTTCGCCATGCGCGACCGGCACGCGGATGACCTGGCCGGCATTGTAGCCGCGCGTGAACGGCGTATCCGAGCGCTCGACCCGCAGGTGCACGTCCCTGCAGATGAACTTCAGCTTCGCGTTCCGCATCAGCACGCCGGGCAGCAGCCCCGCCTCGCACAGGATCTGGAAACCGTTGCAGACGCCGAGCACGAGGCCGCCATCGGCCGCGTATTTGCGCACTGCGTCCATGACAGGCGCGCGCGCTGCAATCGCGCCGCAGCGCAGATAATCGCCATAGGAAAACCCGCCGGGCACGACGACGAGATCGGTGCCCTTGGGCAACGAGGTCTCGGCATGCCAGACCATCGCCGCCTCCTGGCCGGAAACGAGTTTCAATGCGCGCGCCATGTCGCGCTCGCGGTTGATGCCGGGGAAGACGAGAACGGCTGATTTCATGGAGCGTGCGCCTAGAGCAGTTCGACCCGGTAATTCTCGATCACGGTATTCGCCAGCAGCTTGTCGGCGGCATCCTTCAATGCCGCCTCGGCCTTGGCCTTGTCGGCGCCCGCCATCTCGATGTCGAACACCTTGCCCTGGCGGACGCTGGCGACGCCGTCGACGCCGAGCGATTTCAGCGCGCCTTCGATGGCCTTGCCCTGCGGATCGAGAATGCCCGACTTCAACGTAACGGTAACGCGTGCCTTCATTTTTCAACCTCGTCATTCCGGACGAGCCGCGCAGCGGGTCGATCCGGAATCTCGCACAAGCAATCTCTGGATTCCACAATGCGCAATTGCGCATTGGGGTTCGCGGTCTGCGCCCGCGCCCCGGAATGACGTTCCTCAGCTCTTCACCAGCACCGGGCCGGTGCCGGCCGGCCGCTCGTTCTCCATCAGGATGCCCAGCCGCTTCGCCACTTCGGTGTAGGCCTCCAGCAGGCCTCCCAGATCACGGCGGAAGCGGTCCTTGTCGAGCTTCTCGTTCGACTTGATGTCCCACAGCCGGCAGGAGTCGGGCGAGATCTCGTCGGCGACGATGATCCGCATCATCTCGTTCTCGAACAGGCGTCCGCATTCCATCTTGAAGTCGACCAGGCGGATGCCGATGCCGAGAAACAGCCCGGTGAGGAAGTCGTTGACGCGGATGGCGAGCGCCATGATGTCGTCGATTTCCTGCGGCGTGGCCCAGCCGAACGCGGTGATGTGCTCCTCGGAGACCATGGGGTCGTTGAGCTGGTCGTTCTTGTAATAGAACTCGATGATCGAGCGTGGCAGCTGGGTTCCCTCCTCGATACCGAGGCGCTGCGACAGCGAGCCCGCCGCCACGTTCCGCACCACCACCTCGAGCGGCACGATCTCGACTTCCCGAATCAACTGCTCGCGCATGTTGAGGCGGCGGATGAAATGGGTCGGCACCCCGATGTCGTTGAGGTGCTGAAACAGGTACTCCGAAATCCGGTTGTTGAGGACGCCCTTGCCCTCGATCACCTGGTGTTTCTTGGCATTGAACGCGGTCGCGTCGTCCTTGAAGTGCTGGATCAGGGTTCCCGGCTCCGGGCCTTCATACAGGACCTTGGCCTTGCCTTCATAAATGCGGCGTCGACGGCTCATTGGGATGTACCGTGTTTTGTTGAAATCCATGAATTGGTGTGCTCCGGATGACAAGGGTTTGCGACCACGACGGAGCTGCCGTGAAGGCCAGATCCAGTACAACGACCGGAAACAGAACAAGAACCTAGCCTGCAGGCAACCTATCCGATTGGGTCATCCAGCACAATCGACCCGGCCCGATTGGGGCCAACTTATCCCGGCTGCCCTGCGGCTTAACGAGCCGTTGTTTTACCGATTCGCCCCCTCTATTTAGGTAGTCGATAGGCCCGCCACAACGCAGGCCGCCATTTACCATTGGCCGGGATTGGAACCTAAGAAAATGACCACTTTCGACAAGCGCGAGGAAGGTTTCGAGAAGAAATTCGCCCTCGACGAGGAACAGAAATTCAAGGCCATGGCGCGCCGCAACCGCCTGCTCGGTCTTTGGGCAGCCGAAAAGCTCGGCCTGTCGGGCGATGCCGCCACCGCCTATTCGAAGGAAGTGGTCGCGGCCGATTTCGAGGAAGCCGGCGACGACGACGTCCAGAACAAGGTGGTGAAGGATTTCGCCGCCAAGGGCGTCGCCATCGCAGCCCCCGAGGTTCGCGCCAAGATGAACGAGCTGATGGCGCAGGCCGCCGCCCAGGTGAAGGCGGGGACGTAAGGCAGTGCGTCATTCCGGGGCGATGCGTAGCATCGAACCCGGAATCTCGAGATTCCGGGTTCGCGTCTTCGACGCGCCCCGGAATGACGGCGTTAGCTAACGTACGCGCGCCTTTGTTCCCCGATACTCCTTCCGCACGATCTCCAGCAACTTCCGCGCCGCTGCGCTCAAGTATCCTCCGCGGCGCGTTACCGTGACGACGTCATGGCTCGCCTTGAGATCGCGCACACCGATCGTCGAGATCGTGGCGTATTTCAGCTCTTCCGCAGCGTGGCTCTCTGACAGCAGCGCGATGCCGAGGCCCGCCTCGACCAGGCGTTTCTGCGCGGTCAGGCTGTCGACCGGCGTCCAGTCGATTTCACCCAGCCCATGGGTCTGGAACAGCGAAAACACATGCGAGGCCGAGATCTCGCGCCGCCCCGGCACCACGGGAAATGCGATCCAGCGCTCGCCGCGCAGTTCGGTGAGCTTGGCGACACGGCGGCCCGCGCGCGGATGATCCGGCGCGCACACCACCTGCAGCCGCTCGCTGAACAGCAATTCGGAATCGAGATCGCCCGAGCGGTCGCGGTCATAGCGCAGCCCGATGGTGGCCTCGCCGCGCCGGATAATGCCGCTGACCTCGGCGCTGGTCGCCGTGCGCAGGCTCAACTCGACCTCGGGATGCTCGGCCGCGAAGCGCTTGAGGATCGTTGACAGCCGGCCGCCCGCCAACGTGCCGACCACCGCGAGCGCGACCGGTCCTGAGTTCGGCTTCGCCAGCGCCCGAACCGCATTCTCCGCGTCCTGCGCCGCGGCGACCGCGCGCTCGGCGTAAGGCACCATCACCCTCCCCGCGTCGCTCAGCATCGTGCGCCCGGCGATCCGTTCGAACAGAGGCACGCCCAGTTCCTGCTCCAGCAGCGCAATCCGCCGCGATATCGCCGGCTGCGAGCGGTGCAGCGCTTTCGCGGCGCTCGAAATGCCGCCGCGGCGGTGGACCGTGAGGAAGGTTTGGAGCGCGTCGTTGTCCATCTAAAATGTCCATGCAAAAAGCTGATGATATGGAGAAAAATAACAGATTTGGCTGATGCCCAACAGGCCGCTAGCTTTGCCGCCATCCAGAACAAGCAAGGCGGAGTGATCGATGCGCACCCAACGTGAGAAAGCCGAAGCATTTCGCGCGCTGCATGCGCGGCCAGGCGCCTTCATCATTCCCAATCCGTGGGACGCCGGTACTGCAAAGCTGCTCGCGGCAATGGGCTTCGAGGCGCTTGCGACCACGAGCCTCGGTCTTGCCAACACGCTGGGCAGCACCACCGTCAGCCTCGATGCCATCATCGAGAATTGCCGGATGATCGCTGAAGCCACCGACCTCCCGGTCAACGCCGATCTGGAAAATTGCGGCGCGGACGATCCGAAGGCCGCAGCGAAAGCCATCGCGCGCGCCGCCGAGGCCGGCGTCGTCGGCGGCTCGATCGAGGATTCGACCGGCGATCCGAGCAACCCGATCTATGACTTCTCGCTCGCGGTCGAGCGCGTGCAGGCCGCCGTCGAGGCCTCGCGCGCACTCCCGTTCCCGTTCACCCTGACCGCGCGGGCCGAGAACCTGCTGCACGGCCGTAACGACCTCGACGACACGGTCAGGCGCCTGCAGGCATTCGAGGCCGTCGGCGCCGACGTGCTGTATTCGCCCGGTGTGCGCGATATCGACACCATCCGCGCCGTGGTGTCGTCGGTCGGCAAGCCGTTCAACCTGGTGATGGGCTTTGCCGACCCGACGCTGACCCTGCCGCAACTGTCAGAAGCAGGCGTCAAGCGCATCAGCGTCGGCGGCGCCATGGAACGATACGCGCTGGCTGCGTTCCTGAAATGCGCCCGCGAGATGACGGATCAGGGAGCGTTCACGTTCGTGCGCGAGATGGCGCCGATCGGCGAGATCAGGGCGGCGTTTGGGTAAGGCTCCCTCTCCGTCATTCCGGACGGCGCGAAGCGGCGATCCGGAATCTCGAGATTCCGGGTTCGTGCTTCGCACGCCCCGGAATGACGGAAGATCGGATCACTCTTCCTTAAATCCATACTCCGGCACGTTGCCGCTGGCGCCGTAATATTTGTACGGCAGGAATTTGCCGGACATCGTGATCTTGACCCGGTCGCCCTTGGGATTGGCGACGCGCTCCATCGCCATGTCGAAATCGATCGCCGACATGATGCCGTCGCCGAATTCCTCCTCGATCAGCGCCTTCCAGGCCGGGCCGTTGACCATCACCATTTCGTAGAAGCGGTAGATCAGGGGATCGGTCGGCGGCATCGGCGTGCCGGTGCCGCGCATCGGAATCTCGTTGAGCATCGCGGTTTCCGATTTCGTCAGGCCGAACAACTCGCCGGCATTGGCGGCCTGCGGCTTGGTCAGTTTCATCTGGCCCATGATGGCGCCGACGATCAGTACGTCCGAATAGCCGCCGATCTGTTCGCAGATGTGCTTCCAGCTCCAGCCCTTCTCGCGCTTGATGTCGAGCAGCTTCTCGGTGAGGTCTTCGCGTTTCATGGATGGTCTCCTTTTGATATCTAGCGCGCGATCTTCTGGGCTGAACTGGACTCGACCAGGCTCGGCGCCGAAACGATGGTCGGCTCGCCCAGGCCCGGCCGCACCGTCGGCACGTTGCGCGGATCGTGATCCGGCGTGGTCGTGGTGAACGTCTTGCTGCGGCTGACCAGGAAATCGACGATGTGGTTGCGCAGCGCGTAGTAGAGCGGATGGCGGTGCAGATCGATGCGGCCGCGATCCTTTGGCAGCGGATTTTCCACGATCTCGGCCAGCACCGCGCCGGGGCCGTTGGTCATCAGAAAAATCTTGTCGGCGAGATAGATCGCCTCGTCGACGTCATGGGTAATCATGAACGCGGTCTGCCCGGTCTCGAGGCAAATCCGGCGCACCTCGTCCTGCAGCGTGCCGCGCGTCAGCGCGTCCAGCGCCGAGAACGGCTCATCCATCAGCATGATCTTCGGCGTGATCGAGAGTGCGCGCGCGATGCCGACGCGCTGCTTCATGCCGCCCGACAGTTCCGAGGGCCGCTTGTGCTCGGAGCCGCTCAGCCCGACCAGGTCGATGAATTTCTGCGCGTGCGCCTTCACCCTGGCGCGGTCCCAGTTGCGCCACTTCGAGGTCACGGCATAGGCGACGTTGCCGAGCACGGTGCGCCACGGCAGCAGCGCGTGGCTCTGGAAGATCACGGCGCGGTCCAGACTGGTGCCCTCGATCGCCTGCCCGTCGACGATGACAGCGCCCTCGCTGGGCTCGTCGAGCCCGGCCAGGATGTTCAGCACCGTGGTCTTGCCGCAACCGGAATGCCCGATCACGCAGCCGAACTCGCCGCGGCCCATCGAGAGCCAGAGGTCTTCGAAGATCGTCGTCTGCGCACCATTTGCGCCGGGGTAACGCCGCGCGATGCCTTCGATGGAAATGAACTTGTCCATCACGGCATCACTCCGGGAATGTGACCATGCGCGTGAACCGCGCAAGGATCTGGTCCAGCAGCATGCCGACCACGCCGATCAGGAGGATGGCAATGATCACGTTGGTGATAGAGAGGTTATTCCACTCGTTCCAGACGAAGTAGCCGATGCCGGTGCCGCCAACCAGCATCTCGGCGGCAACGATCACCAGCCAGGCGATTCCGATCGATATCCGCATGCCGGTGAGAATGGTCGGCGCCGCCGCCGGCAGGATCACCGTGAACGCGCGCCTGACGGTGCCGACCTCCAGCGTGCGCGCGACGTTGATCCACTCCTTGCGCACGGCGGCGACGCCGAACGCCGTGTTGAGCAGCATCGGCCACACCGAGCAGATGAAGATGACGAAGATCGCCGATATCGAGGAATCCTTGATGGTGTAGAGCGCGAGCGGCATCCAGGCGAGCGGCGAGATCGGCTTCAGCACTTGAATAAAAGGATCGAGCGCCTTGCTGATCAACGGCGACATGCCGATCAGGAAACCGAGCGGGATCGCGACGATTACTGCGAGCAGATAGCCGAGGCCGACGCGGCCAATGGAGTAGCCGAGCTGGATGCCGAGACCCTTGTCGTTCGGCCCCTTGTCGTAGAACGGCTGCTTGAGGTGCTCCCACAGTTTCGCGCCGACATCGAGCGGGCCCGGCATCGCCGACTTGCCCTGCGTCGCCGTCAGCCCCATCAGCTTGGCGTATTCCGGCGACATCGTGGTGGTCGCCGCCGTCGAGCGCGTGGCGAGATGCCAGATGCCGAGGAATGCCGCGAACAGCGCGATGGAGACGACGGCTGCGCGAAAGCGAAGGGATGATGTCATTGCGAACAATCTCTCACCACGTCGTCCCGGCGAAGGCCGGGACCCATACGCCGTGCCGAAGATGTTAGGCACGACGTCAGAGACCTTGCTTCATTACTACCGCCGCAGAGTATGGGTCCCGGCCTTCGCCGGGACGACAGCGGCAAACGTTGCGCGCCCGCCCTCACGACGCCTTCCTGATCTTGAAGCTGGCGAGATAGTCGTCCGGCTTTTGCGGATCGAACGCCTTGCCCATCACCGAGAACGACTTGTACGACGTCGTTGGCGGTGTCAGCCCCATCTCCTTCATGACCTTGCCAGTATCGGTCGCGAGATAGACCTGTTCGGCCACCGCCTTGTAGTCGACGTCGCCCTTGATCTGGCCCCAGCGCTTCATCTGGGTCAGCATCCACACCGCGAACGACTGCCAGGGGAACGGATCGAAGTCGACGCGCTTGGCGTCGGTCTTCACGCCGCCGAGGCCGTCGGCATAGGTGCCGGTCAGAACCTGCTCCAGCACGGTGACGGGCGCGTTGATGTAGTTGGCCGGCGCGATCGCTTCCGCGATCTGCTTGCGGTTCTCGGCCTTCGACGCATAGGCGGTCGCATCCACGATCGCCCGCGTCAGCGCCGCAAAGCTGTTCGGCGAGTTGGTGATGAACTCGCGGCTGGCGGCGAAGCTGCAGCAGGGATGACCGTCCCAGATTTCCTTGGACAGGATGTGCATGAAGCCGACGCCGTCATAGATCGCGCGCTGGCAGATGTTGTCGGGCGCGAGGAAGCCGTCGATGTTGTCGGCGCGAAGGTTGGCGACCATCTCCGGCGGCGGCACCGAGCGGAGTTGCACGTCGGTGTCGGGATCGAGGCCGTGTTCGGCGAGGTAGTAGCGCAGCAGGTAGTTGTGCATCGAATAGTCGAACGGAATGGCGAACTTCATGCCCTTCCAGGTCTTCGGATCGCGCTTGTCCTTGTGCTTCATGGCGAGCGTGATGCCCTGCCCGTTGATGTTCTCGATCGCCGGCACCGTGAACGGGATCGCATTGGCGCCCAGCCCGAGCGAGATCGCGATCGGCATCGGCGCCAGCATGTGGGCGGCGTCGTATTCCTTGTTGATGGTCTTGTCGCGGATCACGGCCCAGCCCGCGGTCTTCACCACTTCGACGTTGAGGCCGTGCTTGGAATAGAAGCCGAGCGGATGCGCCATGATGATCGGCGTCGCGCAGGTGATCGGAATGAAGCCGACCTTGAGGTCCTTCTTCTCGGGCGCGCCGGCTTGTGCGAACACCTCGGTTGCAGTCTTGAGCGGGAAGAATTGCGAGATCGCGGCCAGCGCCGTCGAGGCGCCGACCGATTTCAGGAAGGCGCGCCGCGCCACGTCCTTTGGAAACATCGCCCGCATCACGGCGGACGCCACCACGCCCTCGTAGCGTTTGTCTTCGCTGGGCGCGGGCTCGCAGCGCAATGCCAGCGCGGCATGTTCGTGTTCGGCTTCGCTGACGTGCTGGCCGCAACTGCAGCCTCCCGAACGAAGACTGCGGTTGGGATCGAATGGGTTGTCGAAGGTAGACATGAGGCCTCCTGCACCGATGCTGCCCCCTAATTAAGCAAGGCACATGCCAGCCCACTTCTTCGGCGGTTACGTTGATGTCGCAGGGTTTTGCTTGCTATTGGCGACTACGAAAACTCGTGATAAACGAAAAATCGTAATTCAATTACGATTTCTCGGAGTGCCTGATGGATCTGGCGTTGAGTTCGACGGCCGCGCCGCATGACGCGGGCCTCCGCGCCGCCGCGTTCGAGTTTGGCATCGAGCCGACCCTCCTTCTCGATCCGCACGCCGACCTGATCCTCGACGCCAATCCGGCCGCCTGCACCCTGCTCGGCTACGACCGCGCCCTGCTGCGGCAAACCAAGGTGAGTGCGCTCCATACCGGACAATTGCCGGCGCTGATCGTGTTCACGCAGGCCGTGCTCGACAAGGGTACCTACTGGACCAACGCGTTGACCCCGCGCCATGCCACCGGCCAAAGCCTGCGCCTGGAATATGCTGGCAGCCTCCTGCCTGGCGACGGCCGCCCGCTGGTGTTGCTCACCATGAGCGACCTCGACGCGCGCCGCCGCCGCTATGTCGATGCGGCGGCCGAGGACCACATGCGCGGCGGCATCGCGACCTGGCAGCGCGTCGAGCGCGTGTTCCAGGACATCGAGCGCGAGAACCAGTTGATCCTGCGCGCCGCCGGCGAAGGCATCTACGGCGTGAACGCGGAAGGCAAGACCACCTTCGTCAATCCCGCGGCCGAACGGATGCTGGGCTGGAGCGCCGAAGAACTGGTCGGCAAGGAAATCCACCCGATCGTCCATCACACCCACCATGACGGGCGGCACTATCCCGATCACGACTGCCCGATCTACGCGGCGTTTCGCGACGGCGCCGTGCACCAGGTCGAGGGCGAGGTGTTCTGGCGCAAGGACGGCACGCCGGTCTGGGTCGAATACACCTCCACTCCCATTCGCGACCGCGGCGTGGTGGTCGGCGCCGTTATCGTGTTCCGCGACGTCAGCCAGCGGCGCGAGGCCGACGAAAAACTGCACGCGGCGCTCGCCGAGGTCGATCGCCTGCGCGAGCGACTGGAGCTTGAGAACGCCTATCTGCAGGAAGAGATCCGCATCGAGACCAACCCGCGCGGCATCATCGGCCAGAGCGAGGCGATCCAGACGACGCTGCGGCAGGTCAAGCTGGTCGCACCGACCTCGGTAGCCGTGATGATCACGGGCGAATCCGGCACCGGCAAGGAGCTGATCGCGCGGGCCATCCACGAAGCGAGCAGCCGCCGCGACCGCCCGCTGATCCGCGTCAATTGCGCGGCGATCCCGCGCGAACTGTTCGAGAGCGAGTTCTTCGGTCACATCAGAGGCGCCTTCACCGGCGCCATGCGCGACCGCATCGGCCGCTTCGAACTCGCCGACGGCGGCACGCTATTCCTCGACGAGGTCGGCGAGATCCCACTCGAACTGCAGGGCAAGCTGCTGCGCGTGCTGCAGGAGGGCAATTTCGAGCGCGTCGGCGAGGAGCGCACCCGCGCCGTCGACGTGCGGCTGATCGCCGCCACCAACCGCGATCTCAAGCAGGAAGTGCAGCGCGGCCGTTTCCGCGAGGATCTTTATTTCCGCCTCAACGTGTTTCCGGTGGAGTCGGTGCCGCTGCGCGAGCGGCGCGAGGACATTCCGCTGCTGGCGCAGCATTTCCTGACGCGCGAGAGCAAGGCACTTAAATCCGAGCTGCGCCTCTCGGAAGGCGATGCCCGAAAACTTTCGCGCTACGACTGGCCCGGCAATGTCCGCGAATTGCAGAACGTGATCGAGCGCGCCGCGATCCTGGCGCAGAACGGCCGCCTGCGCATCGACCTGCCAGACGTGGCGGGCGCGCCATCCTCTCCCGGCACGCTGCAACTGAAAGCCGATAGCCGTCCCGCAGTCATGACATCGTCGGAAATGCGCGCCCACGAACGCGCCAACATTCTCGCAGCGCTCGAGGCCTGCTCCGGCAAGGTGTTCGGCCCCGGCGGTGCCGCCGAGATGCTCGACATCAAGCCGACCACGCTGGCGTCGCGCATCAAGGCGCTGGGGATTGCAAATGGGCGAGGCCTGGCGGGCTGATTGGAGCGTGCACACATAACGCTGGCTTCCCGTGACTCGACACAAACTTCCCCATGTACGCGCCTGTCGACCACTGATGTTCGGGGTGGTCTTCCTCTCGCAAAGTGTTAGGCTCCGGCCATCGGATTGCGCGCGTTCCGGGCAGGCCCGCCATGCGACGCTGGGACTTCACCACCCGTGTTGTGCGTGAGGCTGCTGCTGGTGTGGCCGTGAGCAGCCTTGTTCTCGCCGCCAGTTCCGCCTTGGCGCAGCAGCATCAGCATCCACCGCAAGATCAGGCCATCCATGAGCGGTTCTATTCCACATGGATGATGCCAAACAATCGGGCCGTGCCGTGTTGCAGCAGCCAGGATTGTTCGCCAGCAGAATCCAGGATTGAAGACGGTCATTGGGTTGCCCGCAAAATCGGCGGCGACGGCTTTTGGACCGTCGTTCCGCCGGCGAGAATCGAGCATGATCGCGAGAGTCCTGACGGCCGCAGCCACCTCTGCAGCCGGCGAATTGACTGGGTTTCCCAGCTTGGCCTTGGAGAGGTCGTGCTGTGTTTTATTCCTGGCGCGGGCTTTTGATCGGAGCCTTGCCAGCTCACGCTGACGGGTTGGTCAAAAGCCTGTGCACCTCGGCTGTGCCCTGAGCACTGAAGTTCCAACCCGTCGCATATCTGCCGCACCGCAGACCTATCGCACGAACGTGTCCGGCGTGCCGCACTGTGGACGCATTCGGACATTCATGCTTCCGGCGTGGCTGAGGGAGGCACGGCTGACTGCCGTGTTTTCTCCAACGTAGAGGTAACAGTACTGTGAAGAAGATCGTGATTGCAGCGGGTGCGACGTTTGCCCTGGTGACGGCTGCGGCTGCTGCCGACATTCCGCGCCGACAGCCCGTTTATCAGACGGCCGAGGTCGGCAAGATGCCGATCGGCAAGACCCCCATCGGGAAAACCCCGGTCGGCAAGACGCCCGTCGTCGCGCCGCGGCCCTATGCGCGGTACTGAGTCAGACATCGTTGATTCTGACCTTCGTCGACAGCTGAAGGGCGAACCGTGGCAAATGGACCGAAGAGATTAGCACTCTGCCTGCTTGCGGGGTTCACACTCGCTGTCCCGCTCGCGTGCGAAATCACTCCAGCTTCTGCACGCGAGCTTGACGCGCGCGCGGGGTTTGAGCGTTTCATTTCCCACATACAGGAAGGTTACAAGCGCGTCGCCAACGCAGACGCGCTTGTTTCCGGCGAGACGTCTACTGAATCGAGTCCATCGCCGCAGCCGCCCCGGAAGCCGGCATCGCGATCGGCAAAAGGCCCGTACTACGTGGACTTCAGGGCCAGAACGGCGGCAAGCTGGGGACACGCTTTCGTCTGGTACGGGAAGACGAGCGAACGCGCCGTTGAAGTCGCGGGCCTCACGCCTGCGGGAGACACCCTGCCCTACATACTTGGTCATCTGACGTGGGTGCCGTCCGAGACCACGGCGAGCTATGGCGATCTCGATCCGCAGTATCTGACCGCCAGTTATCGCGTTTACCTGAACGAGCCGGACGCCAGGCGGGTTTTCGCCTACATCAAGAAACTGCAGGCAAGTTCACCGGTCTGGAACGCCGAAACCACCAATTGCACGGCGTTCATCGGCAGCATCGCGGAATTCATGGGACTGAAGGTTCCGCACCGCTGGCAGCGTCCCGAGAAGTACGTCAACAATCTGAGGGCGATGAATGACGGGCGCCAGATGGTCCGCCTGTCAGCGGAGCAATAGCTCGCCATCAATTTCGTCCGGCTTACCGTCGCGCGATGCTCTCTTCGCGCAACTTCGCGCGCTTCCGCCACACCTGCAGGTCGGTCATGACCTTTATGGCCGCAGCGAGCACCAGCGCGCAAAGCATCGCCTTCGAGATCGTCTCCATCGTGCCCTCGATCAGCATGCCATGCACCACGCTGCCGACGACGATGACGATCGCGAGCAGCGTATGCGCGATGCGCCAGGTTCGCGGTCGCACGCCCAATCGCCGGCGGAGTGAGGCAAAGATCGCGACGGCGAAGATCGCCCACATCGCGACCACACCGAACGGGGAGAACGTCGTCGGTGACGAAAAGAGCAGCGCGTCGATCATGTCGGGCGGACTGGTGATCCAGAGGCCGCCGACGTGGATCACCACCGCCACGACGAGCGCGCCGCCGATCCAGAGGTGTACGCGCCGGCCGCTATAGGCCGACAGTCCCGGCAGGTATCCGGCAATCAGCAAGGGCTGAACGAGCATGAGCCCGAGCCCGACAATCCCTGCAAAGCAAGCCAGTATGTAGACCGGATCGCGCCATTCCAGCAGCGGGCTCGCCGCCGCAGCGGCAATCGGCACACCAACGGCGACTGCAAGGGCTGCCCAGATCAGGACCACCCGAGCCGAGGTCGAACTCTTCGTTGGCAACTCGGTCAGACCGGCTGCAGGACGAAGTGCGCTTCCAGGCTGGTATCCTTGGCGCTCCGCATCACCGGCCGCAGAAACACCGTTTTGAATTCGCCGCCGTCATAGGCGAGGTGACCATGCGGTTGGCCGAAAATAGGAACGATCTGCGGCATCTCCAGGCGAAACGCCCCGTTCTTGTCGGTGAGCGTCGCGCCATGGCTCTGCGGTTCGTGCTCGCGCCCTTCGGTGGTGTGCGCCCAGATCTGGATGCGCTGCCCGACCAGCGGCGCCCCGTCGCCGGCGCGGCGCACGGTGCCGCTCATCCAGAAGCCACCCTTGCCGATTCGGTCCACGGTCGGCGCGCCCGCGCGGTAGTTGTTGGCGCCGCCCGACATCGAAGGCGTCGGTGCGAGGCCTTGCGCGTACGCAGGCCACAGGAGCCCGGAGGCCCCGGCGACCAGGACGGAGCCGCCAGCGACGAGGAGGTTACGGCGGTTGAATACGGCAGTGGTCATGTAAACGCCTCCTGGCGCCCGTGCAGTTGCTCCGCCGAGGGTACAACAACAAGCCCGAACCGCACAGTTAAGGCAGGCAGCGAGCGAGATGGGCGCAATAACAGTGTTGTGAACGGGCGTGCCGGCCGCTCAACCAGCGCGGTTCACGAGGCATACTCTGAAGCGCCCGAACACTTGGCGTCGATGACGGGGAGCACAAAATGATACTCAATCCGGATCACGTTACGATTGCAGTCGCAGACCCAGGCCCCGCGATCGCGTTCTTTGCTCTGCTTGGCTTCAGAGAGGATCACGTCGCATCGATCGATGGTGGCATTCCCGCCCGCTACATGGGGATGCCGGCCATGAGGGCGCAGCACATCACCCTCGCGCTCGACGGCGCCTATCATTTCGAGATCCAGCTGCTTGTGTTCGACCCGCCGCCGGGGAACGATCCGGGCGCGCACCCGACGAACTTGCGAAAACGGGGCTTCAATCACATAGCCTTCCGCGTCGACGACATTGAGGCGGCCACCGCGCACCTCGTCGCCAACGGCGTCACCGTGCTGAGCGAGGAGATGGACTACATCGGCCGAAAGCTGCGGCTGTTCGAGGGTCCAGAAGGCATCACCGTCGAGCTGGTGCAGCGGGACGACTAGTAACGGCGGTTTCCGACGGAGAAAGACGAAGCGCCGGGGAGCGAATTGATCTCGCTGTCTAGCCGCCCGGACTGCTGGACGTAACCGACCTCGAGCGACAGGCTGATGTTCGACGTCGCCTGAAATTCGACGCCGGCATACGCACTTGAGAGTGGCAGCGTGCCGGACTTGGTGTCGAACGGCGCGAACGCGCTGCTCCCGATTCCGGTGTTGTATTTCAGCGTATCGAACCCGGCAAAAAAGCTGACGGGCGGCCCGCCGCCGTTCTTCAGGTTGTAGCCGAACTGCACGCCCTCGCTATAGACCGAGCCGAAGCCACCGAGCGCGCTCTGGCTGAAGTTGCTGAGGCCCATGCTGTTGCGCTGGCTGCCGACAAAAAAGCCGTTCGAAAAATTGTAGCGCGCGTAGGCAGAGCCGTTGCCGAGGTCGCGAAAGTCGAAGCTCGGAAAGGTGCCGTAGCTGTCCGCGCTCTCGCCGGCAGCGCCGCTGAATCCCATCGGCCAGCCCGGGGTCCAGTAGTTTACCGGCCCCGCCTGCGCGTGAGCCGCCGGCGCGCCCAGACAGAGCGCAACCGCAACCATTGCATAACCAAATCTGCGTGAGAACATCGACATCCGCGCGACCACCCGACTGCGTCGCGATTATACGCAAGCGACATCGGGATTGCCAGCGCGGCGCGATGGCGCGGTTCCATCGCTGGCCGCGCCACATCGAGGCTGTTGCAGTCCGATTCGATGGAATCAGACTGCAACAGCAAGCCTCGCCGTTACGCCGCCTTGGTGAGCTTGGCCTCCATCGGCAGCCCCTCCTCGATCGGCAGCGCCGGATCGCGCGACCATTCGTTCCAGGAGCCGAAATACATCCGCACATCCTTGATGCCGGCGTTCTTCAGCGCGAGGAACGTGTTCGAGGCGCGCGCGCCCTTGAAGCAGTAGAGATAGACCGGCGTATTCTCGGTGATGCCGACGGTGGCGCACTCGGCCAGTATCTCGTTCTTGGACTTGAAGCGCGGACCTTCGGCGGTCGGCTTCATCATGCGGTACCATTCGAGCCAGACGGCACCGGGGATGCGTCCCTTGCGCGGGCAGAAATCCTTCCCATAAGGCGAAGAGCTTTCGCCGATCCACTCGTCGATGTCGCGGACGTCGAGCAGCGCGATGGCGGGCTTGCCGACCGCGGCCAGCATGGTCTTGGCGTCGATCAGGATGTCGCCGGCCTCGGGCACGATCGGGAACGACGCCTTCACCGGCGACGGTACGTCGGTGGTGACCGGCAGGCCCGCCGCCGTCCACGCATCGTAGCCGCCATGCAGCACCTTGACCTTGGGATAGCCGAGCATGGTCAGGAGATAGTAGCCACGGCAGGACTGTCCGAAGCCTGAATTCATCGACTGTTCGTAGATGACGGCGGTCTCTTTACCCGAGAGCCCGGCGGCGCCGAACGCATCGGCAAATTTCGTCTTCAGTTCGGCAATGCCTTCCGGCGTCGAGGTCGCCAGATAGGTGAAGATTTCATGGACATTGACGGCGCCGGGGAGATGGCCCGCGCCGTAGGCCTCGGGATTGCGGGTGTCGATGATGACACACGGCTCATTCTTGAGGAATTCCGCGAGTTCGCCGGCAGTAATCAGAACGTCCGTCATGGCAGGCCTCTCCTGTTATGTGGTTGCTGGTTTGGTCGAAACGGAAATCCCTTCAGCACTCGTCGCCGGCCAGCATCTTGCGAAGCTGCTTGGTGGCGGGCGTGACGATGGCGACGAAGTAAGCCTCGCGCATCCGGCGCTGGGCGCGGTGGCTCTTCAAATAGCCGCGCGCGCCGCAATGGAGCATCGCCGCATGTGCCGCCGCGACGCTGGCGTCGCCTGCGCGCAACCGCAGCGCCACCACGCGACGCCAGTAGCTGTCGTCGGCGTTGTAGGGATCGAGCGCGAGCGCCATGGTCTCCTTCTCGAACTCGGCATGGAGCTCACGGAACTGAACAGGCTGTTGCGGCAGGAAGCGATTGACGTGCCTCAAGGGCGCGTCGACTTCGTCCATGATCTGAATGCAGTCCTTGATCAGCCCGAGCGCCATGCCGGCCTGCAGCAGGATGAAGCCGGCGCGGATCTTCTTGACGAACGGTCCCGCCGGTTCGGCCAGGATCAATTCATCCGGCACGAAGACGTCGCGGAATTGCACGGCATAGGTGCCGGTGCCATCCATCGCCAGGAACGGCTTGCACGGCTGCAGCGTGATCGCGGGATTGGCGCAATCGGCCAGGAACATGACGATGCCTGGCCCGCCCTTTGCGGTGCCGCCGCCCTCGTCCTCGCGCTCGAAGATGGTGCCGAAGAAATGGTCGGGACCCAAATTAGAAACCCAGGGCAACGCGCCGCGCACGACATAGCCGCCTTCGACCTTGCGTCCCTTCAGCTTGAGTTTCTCGATGCCGAAAAAACTCTTCATCGGGTTCGACAGCCCGGTGCCGCCAAGAATCTGCCCGCTTGCGAACTTGTCGGCGAATTTGGCCGTCAGCGCCGGATTGGCCGAGTTCGCGGCGTACCAGACCAGCGTGTTCTGGCACCACGCCATGAAGGCGGTGGCGCCGCAGACCTCGCCGAGCGCTGCGATCGATTGAATGGCGCAGCGCAGATCGGCTGCGCCATTCTCCGGTTGGTGGCTGCCCCACGCGCCGATCTCGCCGAGACGGCGGAGCAGCGCATCGGGATAGACGGTGCCTTCATCGATCGCGAGCGCCAGGAGTGCGAGTTCCTTGCGCGCGATGATTCCGACCTGGTCGGCAATCGATGCCGATGGAAGATCGTCTGCCGCAAGCCGGGATACCGCCACTGAACTCATGAAACCCTCCACACCCAAGATCTCTCGCACTCAAGAGACTGTTCGCGCTCGACGCCCTCGTTGTCGGCTTAGGCGCTGACCTCGAGATTGACCGGGCGGGTGAAGGTGTTGGCGACCGGCGACCACTTCTGGACGTGGGTCACCAGCGCATCGATCTCGCTCTTCGGAACGCCCTCGCATTCCATGTCGACCTTGACGCGCACGTCGGTGAAGCCGACCGGCTTCTCGCTGACGTCGCCGGTGCCCCACACCGCCGTGATGTTGAGGTCGCCCTCGAGTTCGAGTTCGAGTTTGTTGACGATCCAGCCACGATGCACGGCGTTGGCGTGCAGGCCGACCGCAAGGCACGAGCCGAGCGCGGCGAGCGAAGCCTCCGACGGATTGGGCGCGGTGTCGTCGCCCAACAGCCCCGGCGGTTCGTCGACGATATAGGGCGCGAGGTTGCGGATGTAGTTGGCGTGGCGGAACTTGCCCTCCGCCACCGTCTTGCACTTCAAGGTCTTGATGACCTTCGGGTTGGCCTTGCTGTTGGCGATGAGCTGTTCCAGCCCGCCCTTGTCGATTGGGGCCAGGCAACCTGTAAGCACCGTTTTTTGAGCGACCGCGGTCATCATTTCTCTCCCTAGGGTAGGATACCGAACGGTCTGTTTCCTGCACGAAGCGTGCCAGACGCAGCCAAAATCAAAACCCGAACTTCTCTCGCCGCTTAGCGATGCCTGCCCGGAAATTGATCAGCGGCGCTTTGCACACGCGTGATGCAATCGCTGCCTCGCCGCGATTATTTTGGGCGCATGGGAGATGCGACTTGATGATTTCCCGGCGGTCCGATTAACTGCGGCGCATGGGCAAACCAGCTTCGAAGAAAAAACCGGCGGCGGCGATTGCGGCGGGCGACGATGAATCGGCGCGCGGGCGATTGCTCGGCGCAGCGACGCACCTGTTCTGCAAGTACGGCATCAACGCCACCGGCATCGACGCCATCATCAACGAAGCCGGCACGGCGAAAACCACGCTCTACAAATTGTTCGGCTCGAAGACCAACCTCGTCAACGCCGTGCTGGAGAGCGAAGGCAAAGCGTGGCGCGAATGGTTCATCGGCGCGATGGAAGACGGCGGCGGCGACGCGCAGGCGAAGCTGAAGCGGATCTTCCCGGCGCTGAAGCGCTGGTTCGCCGAGGAGCGGTTTTACGGCTGCCCCTTCATCAATGCGGTCGCCGAGCACGACAAGGATGCCAAGGCGTTCCGCAACATCGCGCTGCGCCACAAGAAGGTGGTGCTGTCGCATATCGAAAAGCTCGCCGGTGAAATGGGTGCAGCCGAGCCGCAGGTCCTCGCCCACCAGCTCGGCCTCCTGATCGACGGCGCCATCGTCGCCGCCATGGTGTCGCGCGATCCCGGCGTCGCCGACACCGCAGGCCTTGCCGCCGGCAATCTGTTCGGACCGTCGAAAGTGAAGAAGCCGAAGCGCGTGAGCGGCGCGACGGCACAACTCGTCGCGGTGTGAGCGCCGTAGGGTGGGCAAAGCGTAGCGTGCCCACCTTTCCAGCTCCGGTGCACGCGATGGTGGGCACGCTTCGCTTTGCCCACCCTACCGCTTCATCGCAATGACGGCGTTCCAGTCTAGCGGCCTTCGGCGAGGCTCGATTCAAGCCGCGCCAGTTCGGCCGCGAGGTCGGCCTCGACATCGGCCACCCGCATCTCGATCACGCGATAGTCGCACGCCTCGAGCCACGATCTTCGCCCGGCGCGGTCGGCGACGATGGCGTCCGACTCGGTCGGGTTGACCAGTTCGATCGCGAGGCGATGCACGAAGGAGACGAAGTCGGGGATGTGGCGGCCGACCGGGGTCTGGCGCTTGAACTGGCCGGCAAACCGCCGGTCGCGGGTCAGCGCCTGCCACAGTATCCGCTCGGCGTCGGTCGGGTTACGCCGCAGCAGCCGGGCCAGCCCCCGCACCGTCGAGCTGTCGCCTTGTACCGCCGGCCCCTGCCCGTGCTCGGCCAGCAGCGCCCGCAGCCGCGTCGCCTGCTCGCCATCGAGCACGCCGCCCTTGGCCGGACCCTTGCGCCCCTCGGCGATTGCCATCACCACCCCGTGCAGGGTGTGCATGTCCTGCTTGGTCGGGTCCATCCGGGTGAAGATGTTGCGCAGATTGACCAGCATGGTCTCGCGCTTCTCGCGCGGGCGCAGGAATTCGACCTTGTCGAGCTCCCGCACCAGGTTGTCGAAGAACGCCTGCATCTGGTGCTGCGAGGCCGGCTCCGACCGTTCGGGCATCGCGAACGGCAACGCGCCGCCGGTCGACATCTTGAACCACTCGTAGCCGATCAGCAGCACCGCCTGCGCCAGGTTGAGCGACGCGAAACCGGGATTGACGGGAAAGGTGATGATCCGGTTGGCGAGCGCCACCTCCTCGTTCTGCAGGCCGTAGCGCTCCCGCCCGAACAGGATGCCGGCCCCGCCTCCGCCCCCGACATGCGCCGCGATCTCGGCGGCGGCCTCAACCGGCGCGACCACCGGCTTGGCCTGGTCGTGGGCACGGGCGGTGGTGGCGAACAGCAGCGTCAGGTCGGCGACCGCATGCTCGACGGTATCGAACAGTTCGGCCTGCTCCAGGATCTGGTCGGCGCCGGCGGCAGCGCGTTGCGCCGCAATGTTCGGCCAGCCGTCGCGCGGATTGACGATGCGCAGGCGCGACAGCGCAAAATTGCCCATCGCGCGCGCGGCCATGCCGATATTCTCGCCAAGCTGCGGCTCGACGAGGATCACAACTGGTCCGGCCAAGTCCCAACCAGACTTGGTCTTATCGGTGCCCGAGCCGGACATTCTCTGAACTTCACCTTCTGGTTCAACGGCCGAGGATTTCGGATTCGACGCCTTGCAGGGGCACTCGATCACCCGCCTGAGAGATTTTCTCAAGCAAAATATCGACCCCGCAAGGTTTCCGGGCGTTCGATCAAAGCCTTACGAGGAGGCTCAATCTGCCGGGCAGCCGTCCCACCGGGCTCCGGCCAGCCGGGCGAGTCCTCGTTCGCGTCGGTCGAGACCGCCGCGCCGGGCCACGCTCCGGCGGCTGCGTTCCGATCCAAAGAATGGGCGCAAACTGCATAACGGCTTGGCTTTCGTCCGCCGGTTTGCAGTGCTATAGCCCGCATATAATCACTCCACCCCGCCCCATCAGCGCGGTTTTCCGAGAAAAGGCCCCCTCCGTCATGGCAAAAATCAAGGTGACCAACCCCGTCGTCGAACTCGATGGCGACGAGATGACCCGGATCATCTGGCAGTACATCAAGGACAAGCTGATCAACCCCTTCCTCGATGTCGAGCTCATGTATTTTGACCTCGGAATGGAGTACCGCGACGCCACCAACGACCAGGTCACGGTCGACGCCGCCAACGCCATCAAGAAGGTCGGCGTCGGCGTCAAATGCGCCACCATCACCCCGGACGAGGCCCGGGTGAAGGAATTCGGCCTGAAGGAAATGTGGAAGTCGCCGAACGGCACCATCCGCAACATCCTCGGCGGCGTCGTGTTCCGCGAGCCGATCATCTGCAGCAACGTGCCGCGCCTCGTTCCCGGCTGGACCAAGCCGATCATCATCGGCCGCCACGCCTTCGGCGACCAGTACCGCGCCACCGACATCAAGTTCCCGAGCAAGGGCACGCTGTCGATGAAATTCGTCGGCGAGGACGGCACCGTGATCGAGCGCGAGGTCTTCAAGGCTCCCGGCGCCGGCATCGCGATGTCGATGTACAACCTCGACGATTCCATCGCCGACTTCGCCCGCGCCTCCTTCAACATGGGCCTGGCGAAGAACTATTCGGTCTACCTCTCGACCAAGAACACCATCCTCAAGGTCTATGACGGCCGCTTCAAGGACATCTTCCAGGACATCTTCGACAAGGAATTCAAGGCGAAGTTCGACGCCAAGAAGATCACCTATGAGCATCGCCTGATCGACGACATGGTCGCGGCGGCCATGAAGTGGTCCGGCGGCTACGTCTGGGCCTGCAAGAATTACGACGGCGACGTGCAGTCGGACACGGTGGCGCAGGGCTACGGCTCGCTCGGCCTGATGACCTCGGTGCTGATGACGCCCGACGGCGCCACCGTCGAGGCCGAGGCCGCGCACGGCACCGTGACCCGGCATTATCGCGAGCACCAGAAGGGCAAGGAAACCTCGACCAACTCGATCGCGTCGATCTTCGCCTGGACCCGTGGTCTCTCCCACCGCGCCAAGCTCGACAACAACCCGCAGCTCGCGAAGTTCGCCGACACGCTGGAGAAGGTCTGCGTCCAGACCGTCGAGTCCGGCTACATGACCAAGGACCTCGCGCTCCTGGTCGGCGCGGAGCAGCGCTGGCTCTCCACCACCGGCTTCCTCGACAAGGTTGCCGAGAACCTCGAAAAGGCGATGGCGGCGTAAGCCGCCTTCGAACCTCCCTCCACATCATCGCCTGCGACAAACGCGAAGCGTTTGCGCAGGGGCTTGCAATCGTCGCCGGGCGCGCATTCGCGCCGCCCGCTGGCTTGCCGTGACAGAAAACCTACAACGGAGCGTACTGTGTTCCCCAAGAGCGCCATTGTTGCCGCCATCTTTCTCGCCGGAGCCGTCGTCAGCGCGGCCGCCCAGACCGCGCTTCCCGCGGAAATCGCAGCCCCGGGTGAAACCGCGATCCTGACGCTGCACGCCGAAGGCGCGCAGGTCTACGAATGCAAGACCGGCGCCGACGGCTCACTCGCCTGGGTACTTCGCGAGCCGATCGCCACGCTTTTTTCGAGCGGCAAGACCGTCGGCCGGCACTATGCCGGGCCGATCTGGGAACACAGCGACGGCAGCGCGGTAGTCGGCCAGGTCGCCGGCACATCGCCTGGCATGGTGGCCAACGATATTCCCTGGCTGAAGCTCGCCGTGACTTCCCGGCGCGGCACCGGCCCCCTCGGCCAGGCCACGACGGTGCAGCGAATCAACACCGCGGGTGGAAAGCTCAATGGTGCCTGCTACAAGTCAGGCACCTACGAAAGCGTCCCCTACTCGGCCGACTACGTTTTTCTGCGCAAGGGTTGACGTCGCCTTCCGGAGGGCGCCGATGCCGTTATTGGTCGAGCGGGAGGGGGGACGATCAGTCGAAGAAAAGTACTCCCGCTCTAATCCCGCTCGGCGAGCGCGATCTCACCGGCCGCGATGTCGCCCTTCATGACTTCCGCGGTGTCCGCCAGGCGCGCCTCCGCGGTTTCCTTCACATGGGCGGCCAGCGCCGGCATGCGCTCGATCAGGGCATGGAAATCCTGGGCGTCCAGCGCCAGCAGCTTCGTCTTGCGGGTCGCCGTCACCGTGCCGCTGCGCTTGGTCCGGTGCAAGAGCGCGATTTCCCCGAAGAACGTGCCGTCGGCAAGCCGGACGTGCTGGTTCGGCAGCGCGATTTCAACCTCGCCCGCAGTGATGAAATACATCGACGATGCGGCGTCGCCGCGCCGCACCAGCACCTCGCCGGATTCGATGGTCCTCGCACGCAGCAGCCGCATGATGTCGGCGATCTCGGAGGCGCCGAGATGCGAAAACAGCGGCACCCGCGCCAGCATGCCCCAGGTGACGATGAAGTCGCGGCGACGCACCTCGTCGGCAAAGGCTGTGGCGATGATCGCCACCGGCAGCGCGATCATCACGAAGCTGCTGATGACGGTGAACACCGCGATCGTCTTGCCGAGCGGCGTGATTGGCACCACGTCGCCATAGCCGACCGTGCCGAGCGTCACCACAGCCCACCACATCGCGTGCGGAACGGTGCCGAACTTCTCCGGCTGCACCTCGTGCTCGACGGCATAGAGCAGCGAGGCGAACAGCAGCACGACGCCGGCGAAGATCACGACGCAGCCGAGCAACGTGCGCCGCTCGGCATAGAGCGCCGCGAGCAGCGAGCGCAACGCCGGCGAATAGCGCACCAGCTTGAGAAACGGCAGCATGCCGAACAGCACCACCGACTTGCGGTCGCCAATGCTCAGCGCGATTGCCGACGGCAGGAACGCCATGAGATCGATGATGCCGAGGCTCGAAAGTGCATATTCGAGCCGCGCCCGCGCCGGCGTCGCAGCCTGCAGGGAATGTCCGGCCACGCTCCAGAGCCGCGCCAGGTATTCCAGCGCAAACGCCAGCACGGCGGCAATTTCAATGAAAGTGAACAGCAGGCCAAACCGGGCATCGAATTCCGGCACGGAGGCCAGCACCATCGCCAGCACGTCGACCACGACAATGAAGATGATCAGCCCGGCAAAGCGCGATCCGCCGGAATGCGGCAGATGCCCGTGTTCGAGCAACTCGTAAAGCCGGTCCCGCAGATCCGGGTCGCTGGCCCTGCGCTTGCCCGGCGCGCCGCCCACTCAGGCGCCGGACATGGCTTGTTCGATCGCCGACAGCGCCGCGTTGGCTTTGGCGCCGTCGGGGCCGCCGGCCTGCGCCATGTCGGGCCGGCCGCCGCCGCCCTTGCCGCCGAGCGCCTCGGAGCCCTTGCGCACCAGTTCGACCGCATTGAAGCGCGAGGTGAGATCGCTGGTGACGCCGACGACGATGCCGGCCTTGCCGTCCTCGGTGACGCCGACAATCGCAACGACGCCAGAGCCGATCTGCTTCTTGCCGTCGTCGACCAGGCTCTTGAGGTCCTTGGTCTCGACGCCCTCGACCGCGCGCGCCAGGAGCTTGACGCCGCCTGCTTCGCGCACGCCGCCGGCCGCCGCACCGCCATTGGTCGCGCCGCCGCCCATCGCGAGCTTCTTGCGGGCATCGGAGAGATCGCGCTCGAGCTTCTTGCGCTCTTCCATCAGCGCGGCAATGCGCGCCGGCACATCTTCGATGGACGTGCGCAGTTCGGCGGCCGCGGTCTTTGCCAGCGCCATCGTATCGTTGGCATGCTTGCGGGCGTGACGTCCCGTCAGCGCCTCGATGCGCCGCACGCCGGAGGCCACCGCGCTTTCGCCGGTCACCGAGATCAGGCCGATATCGCCGGTGCGACGCACATGGGTGCCGCCGCACAGTTCGACCGACCAGCCGAGCGCGTTTGCGCCTTGCGCGCGGGCCTGCTTGCCCATCGAGACCACGCGCACTTCGTCGCCGTATTTCTCGCCGAACAGCGCGCGCGCGCCGGCTTCGCGGGCGTCATCAACCGCCATCAGCCGCGTCGTGACCTCGTCGTTTTCGAGTACGACCTCGTTGGCGATGTCCTCGACGCGTGCAATTTCGTCCGCCGTGATCGGCTTCGGATGCACGAAGTCGAAGCGCAAACGATCGGGCGCCACCAGCGAGCCGCGCTGCGCGATATGATCGCCGAGCACCTGCCGCAACGCCTCATGCAGCACATGCGTCGCCGAGTGATGGGCGCGGATCGACGAGCGCCTGGCGTGATCGACTTCGAGCTGCAGCGGCGTTCCGACCTTCAGCGTGCCCTGCTCGACCGTGCCGACATGGACGAAGAGATCGCCGGCCTTCTTCTGCGTGTCGGTGACGCGAAACTTGACGCCCTCGCCGGTCAGGAGACCCGTATCGCCGACCTGGCCGCCGGACTCCGCATAGAACGGCGTCTGGTTCAGCACGATCGAGCCGGTCTCGCCCGCCTTGAGGCTGTCGGCATCCTTGCCGTCCTTTACCAGCGCCGTCACCACGCCCTCCGCGCTCTCGGTGTCGTAGCCGAGGAATTCGGTGGCGCCGAGCTTTTCGCGCAACGGGAACCAGATGGTCTCGCTGGCGGCATCGCCCGAGCCCGACCATGACGCGCGCGCCTTCTCGCGCTGTCGCTCCATCGCATCGGTGAACGAGGCCTGGTCGACGCTGATGCCGCGCGACTTCAGCGCGTCCTGCGTCAGGTCGAGCGGGAAGCCATAGGTGTCGTACAGCGTGAACGCCGTGTCGCCGTCGAACATGTCGCCCTTCTTCAGGCCGGCGCTCTTCTCGTCGAGGATCGAAAGTCCCCGCTCCAGCGTCTTGCGGAAGCGCGTCTCCTCGAGCCGCAGCGTCTCCTCGATCAGCTTCTCGGCGCGTACCAGGTCCGGATAGGCCTGGCCCATCTCGCGCACCAGCGCCCAGACCAGCCGATGCATCAGCGGCTCTTTGGCGCCGAGCAACTGCGCGTGGCGCATCGCGCGGCGCATGATCCGGCGCAGCACATAGCCGCGGCCTTCGTTCGACGGCAGCACGCCGTCGGCAACGAGGAACGCCGAGGAGCGCAGATGGTCGGCGATCACGCGGAACGACGCCGCGCTCTGTTCGTCCGGCCCATGCCCGAGGGCCGACGAGGTGGCATCAATCAGATTGCGGAACAGGTCGGTCTCGAAGACGCTGTCGACGCCCTGCAGAATGCAGGCCATGCGCTCCAGTCCCAGCCCCGTGTCGATCGAGGGGCGCGGCAGCGCGACGCGCTCGTCCTTCGTCACCTGCTCGAACTGCATGAAGACGAGATTCCAGAATTCGAGGAAGCGGTCGCCGTCCTCTTCCGGGCTGCCCGGCGGCCCGCCCCAGATGTGCTCGCCGCGGTCGATGAAGATCTCCGAGCACGGACCGCACGGGCCGGTATCGCCCATCGCCCAGAAATTGTCCGAGGTCGCGATTCGGATGATGCGATCGTCGCTGAAGCCCGCGATCTTCTTCCAGTGGCCGGCCGCCTCGTCGTCGTCGTGATAGATGGTGACGAGCAGCTTGTCCTTCTTGAGCCCGTATTCCTTCGTGATCAGGTTCCAGGCGAGCTCGATCGCGCGCTCCTTGAAGTAGTCGCCGAACGAGAAATTGCCGAGCATCTCGAAGAAGGTCAGATGCCGCGCGGTGTAGCCGACATTGTCGAGGTCGTTGTGCTTGCCGCCGGCGCGGACGCATTTCTGCGAGGTGGTGGCACGCTGGTAGGGGCGCTTCTCGACGCCGGTGAAGACGTTCTTGAACTGCACCATGCCGGCATTGGTGAACATCAGCGTCGGATCGTTGCGCGGCACCAGCGGCGACGACGGCACGATCTCGTGGCCGTTCGCTGCAAAGAAATCCAAGAATTTCGACCTGATCTCGTTGACGCCGCTCATGTTCATCCAATCGGAAATGGGGCCGGGATCGGGCTTCGGATCGCCCGCTTCTTCCAGCCGAACGCTTTTAGACATTGGCCGCCGCACTGTCCAGAAACTGTGCAGCGGGATCATAGGGTTGCCGCAGCACGCAAGATGGGCGCGGAAGCCCGTTGATAATGCTGCGCCTGCGTTGACAGGCTTGGCAAGCCTGTGTTTTCTTCCCATCTGTTCAAGACGTCACGTCGGGAGAGATCGGCTTCAGCGCCGGCGCCGAAGGAGCAACCGCCCCGGAAACTCTCAGGCAAACGGACCGCGTGACGGACTAGCATCTGGAAAGAGACGCCGAAGGCCTTGGGCCCGGGGGCGTCCGCCGACGGGATAATACTCTCAGGCACAGCGACAGATGGGGCTTTCTTGTGGGTTTCCCGGAGGTGGTCTCCGGAACCCCTGAGGGCCTGACGGATGCTGGAGCGCAACGAATCTCCATTAAGACGCACTCCCCTGCACGCGCTCCATGTGGCGCGGGGCGGCAAGATGGTTCCGTTCGCGGGCTATGACATGCCGGTACAATTCCCGGCCGGCGTGCTCAAGGAACATCTGCACACCCGCGCCAGCGCCGGCCTGTTCGACGTCTCGCATATGGGCCAGCTCGCGCTGCGGGCGAAATCCGGCAAGGTCGAGGATGCGGCGCGCGCGCTGGAACGGCTGGTACCGCAGGACATCGTGGCCGTCGCCCCGGGCCGGCAGCGCTACGCGCAGTTCACCAATGAAGCCGGCGGCATTCTCGATGATCTGATGGTGGCGAATTTCGGCGACCACCTGTTCCTGGTGGTCAACGCCGCCTGCAAGGTCGAGGACGAGGCGCATCTGCGCGCACAGCTTTCTGAAACCTGCGTCATCGACTCGCTGGCCGACCGCGCGCTGATCGCGCTGCAGGGACCGAAAGCGGAAGCCGCGCTGGCGAAGTATAGTGCAGACGTATCAGCGATGCGGTTCATGGATACCGGACCGCGCAAGGTCGCCGGCTTCGACTGCTTCGTCTCGCGCTCGGGCTACACCGGCGAGGACGGGTTTGAGATTTCCGTACCGGCCGAGCATGCCGAGACGCTGGTGGCGTCCCTGCTGGACAACGCCGACGTACTCCCGATCGGGCTGGGCGCCCGCGACAGCCTGCGACTCGAGGCCGGGCTCTGCCTTTACGGGCACGACATCGACACCACGACGACGCCGGTCGAGGGCGCGCTGGAGTGGTCGGTGCAGAAGAGCCGCCGCACCGGCGGCGCGCGTGCCGGCGGCTTCCCCGGCGCCGAGAAAATTCTCGCGCAGTTTGAAAAAGGCGCCGCGCGTCGCCGCGTCGGCTTGCGTCCCGAGGGCCGCGCGCCGGTGCGCGAAGGCGCGCTGCTGTTTGCGGATGCGGCCTCGGGCGAACCGATCGGCAAGGTCACCTCGGGCGGTTTCGGCCCGAGCCTCAATGCGCCGGTCGCGATGGGCTACCTGCCGACGGCGCTGTCGAAGAACGGGACGCAAGTCTTTGCGGAAGTGCGCGGGCAGCGCCTGCCGCTGCAGGTCGCAGCCATGCCTTTCGTCGCCAACACCTACAAACGCTAGCTTTGCACACGCTGAAAACGCCAGAGGAAGTTTCATGACGACGTTGTTCACATCAGATCACGAATGGCTCCGCATCGAGGGCGATGTCGCCACCATCGGCGTCACGGACTATGCGCAATCGCAGCTCGGCGACGTCGTGTTCGTCGAACTGCCCAAGATCGGCCGCGCGCTGAAGAAGGCCGAAGCCGCCGCTGTCGTCGAATCGGTCAAGGCCGCCTCCGACGTCTACGCGCCGATCTCGGGCGAGGTGCTTGAGGTCAACGAGGAACTCGCCGCCGAACCCGCGCTGGTCAATTCCGACGCCGGCGGCAAGGCCTGGTTCTTCAAGCTCAAGATCGCGGACAAGAGCGAACTCGACGGCCTGATGGACGAGGCCGCCTATGCCAAGCACACGGCGTGAGGTAATGAACCGCTCTGCCGCCACACTCTCACTGTCATCGCCCGGCTTGACCGGGCGACCCAGTACGCCGCGGCCTTTCGGCTTTATCGCTGAATTCCCGGCGTACTGGATCGTCCGCCTTCGCGGACGATGACACCGAATTTTGCGAATTCTAGCGAGGCACCCATGAACGCGCCGCTGAAGACCACCGCCGAGGCCGCCACCGATTTCGTGCGCCGGCACATCGGCCCCTCGCCCCGTGACATTGCTGCGATGCTGGAGAGCGTTGGCGCGAAGAGCCTGGCCGAGCTGATGAGCCAGACGCTGCCCGCCTCGATCCGGCAAAAGACACCGCTCGATATCGGGCGCGCCTTGAGCGAGACCGAAGCACTTTCGCATATGCGCGAGATGGCGTCGCAGAACGAGGTGTTCACCTCGCTGATCGGCCAAGGCTATTCCGGCACCATCCTCCCGGCGGTGATCCAGCGCAACATCCTGGAGAACCCGGCCTGGTACACGGCCTACACGCCCTACCAGCCGGAGATCAGCCAGGGCCGGCTGGAGGCGCTGTTCAACTTCCAGACCATGATCTGCGATCTTACCGGGCTCGACGTCGCCAACGCCTCGCTGCTCGACGAAGGCACCGCTGCGGCCGAGGCGATGGCGCTCGCGGAGCGGTCGTCGCAAGCGAAATCGAAATCGTTCTTCGTCGACTCGGAAGTGCATCCGCAGACGCTCGCCGTGCTGCGCACCCGCGCCGAGCCGCTGGGCTGGAGTCTCGTGGTCGGCGATCCCCTCACCGATCTCGACAAGGCTGAGGTGTTCGGCGGCCTGCTGCAGTATCCGGGCACGTCAGGCGCGCTGCGCGATCTGCGGCCGGCGATCGCGGCGCTGCGCGCCAAGGGCGCGCTCGCCGTCATGGCCGCGGATCTGCTGGCGCTGACGCTCGTCGCCTCGCCGGGCGAGCTCGGCGCGGATATCGCGATCGGATCCGCGCAGCGGTTTGGCGTGCCGATGGGCTATGGCGGCCCGCATGCGGCCTACATGGCGGTGCGCGACGCGCTGAAGCGCTCGCTGCCCGGCCGCATCGTCGGCCTGTCGGTGGATTCGCGCGGCCAGCCGGCCTATCGGCTGGCGCTGCAGACCCGCGAGCAGCATATCCGGCGCGAAAAGGCCACCTCCAACATCTGCACCGCGCAGGTGCTGCTGGCGGTCATCGCCTCGATGTACGCGGTCTATCACGGCCCGGAGGGGCTGACGCACATTGCCCGTACCGTGCATCGGCGCGCGGCGGTGCTGGCGGCCGGGCTGGCCAAGCTCGGCTTTGCGCCGAAGTCGCAGGCGTTTTTCGACACGGTCACGGTGGCGGCCGGGTCGAAGCAGGACGAGATCGTCGCCCGCGCGCGCGCCGAAAAGATCAACCTGCGGATCGGCGACGGCATGCTCGGCATCGCCGTTGACGAGACCACCACGCCCGCTGTCGTCGAAGCGGTGTGGCGCACGTTCGGCGGCGAGTTTTCTTATAGCGATATCGAAGGGGGTGCGCGCGAGGCGCTTCCCGCCGATTTGAAACGCGGCAGCGCGTTCCTCACCCATCCGGTATTCCACACGCACCGCTCCGAGACCGAGCTGCTGCGCTACATGCGCAAGCTCGCCGACCGCGACCTCGCGCTCGACCGCGCGATGATCCCGCTCGGCTCCTGCACCATGAAGCTGAACGCGACCACCGAGATGATCCCGCTGACCTGGCCCGAGTTCGGCAGCCTGCATCCGTTCGCGCCAGCCGATCAGGCCGGCGGCTATCACGTGCTGTTCAAGCAACTGGAAAAATGGCTGTGCGACATCACCGGCTATGACGCGGTATCGCTGCAGCCGAATTCCGGCGCGCAGGGCGAATATGCCGGGCTGCTCGCGATCCGCGCCTACCACGAGGCGCGCGGCGAGCCGCATCGCAAGGTGTGCCTGATCCCTTCCTCCGCGCACGGCACCAATCCCGCCTCCGCCCACATGGTCGGCATGGAGGTGGTGGTGACCGCCTGTGACGCGCGCGGCGACGTCGACGTGGACGATCTCCGCGCCAAGGCGGAGAAGCATTCGAAAAACCTCGCCGCCGTCATGATCACCTATCCTTCGACGCATGGCGTGTTCGAGGAGCACATCCGCGATATCTGCGACATCGTTCACAGCCATGGCGGACAGGTCTATCTCGACGGCGCCAACATGAATGCGCAGGTCGGCCTGTCGCGGCCCGGCGACTACGGCGCCGATGTCAGCCACCTCAATCTGCACAAGACCTTCTGCATCCCGCATGGCGGCGGCGGCCCGGGCATGGGGCCGATCGGCGTCAAGGCGCACTTGGCGCCCTATCTGCCCGGCCATCCCGCCACCGATGGCGCGACAGCGCATCCGGTCGGCCCGGTGTCGGCGGCACCATGGGGCTCGGCCTCGATCCTGACCATCTCCTACATCTACATCCTGATGATGTCGGGCGAAGGCCTGACGCGCGCCACCGAGGTCGCAATTCTCAACGCCAACTACATCGCAAGCCGGCTCGATCCGCATTTCCCGGTGCTCTACAAGAACGCCAAGGGCCGGGTCGCGCATGAGTGCATCGTCGATCCGCGCCCGCTCAAGGCCACCTCTGGCGTCACCGTCGACGACATTGCCAAGCGGCTGATCGACTACGGCTTCCACGCGCCGACCATGAGCTTTCCGGTCGCGGGCACGCTGATGATCGAACCGACCGAATCGGAATCGAAGGCGGAGCTTGATCGGTTCTGCGATGCGATGATTGCGATCCGGAGCGAGATCACCGAGATCGAGATCGGCCGCTGGAAGGTCGAGGCCTCGCCGTTGCGCCACGCCCCGCACACCGTGCACGACATCGTCGACGACGGGTGGAATCGCGCCTACAGCCGCGCCACCGGCTGTTTCCCGGCCAGCACCTCGCGCACCGACAAATACTGGAGCCCCGTCGGCCGCGTCGACAACGTCTACGGCGACCGCAACCTGGTCTGCTCGTGCCCGCCGGTGGAGGATTACGCACAGGCGGCAGAGTGAGGCAATGACGGAGAGCGGGTGGCGCTAGCGGACCCGCTCGTTCGTGGGGCTCATCTCTTTTTGGGAAGGACATCCCAATGCAGTGTGAGAATGCCCGCAAAAGCTCCCATGATGAATAAGGCAAAGATCATCAGGATTGAATATTTGCGCGTGCGCTTGGCGCGCCCTGTTTGAACGACAAACATCACTTGCCTCCCGCCAGGTCAGCGAGACTTGGCCACCGCACACGGCCCCCCCCCCAACAAAACGGGCGCTGAAGACGTCGGCAACTCAACGTCCGCAGCACCCGTCTGTCGCGTTTCAGGCCTTATGAGCCCGAAGCGTCGGAAACCTATTCGTCGGCCGGCTCCTCGCCGTCGGCGTCGCGTTCGGCGGGACCGGCCAGAATCTGCTCGGCGATCAGGCCGGAGTTCTGACGGATCGCCAGTTCGATCTTGGCGGTCATGTCAGGATTGGCCTTGAGGAATGCCTTTGAATTCTCGCGCCCCTGCCCGAGCCGCTGGCTGTCGTAGGAGAACCAGGCGCCGGATTTCTCGACGATGCCGGCTTTGACGCCGAGGTCGAGGATCTCGCCCATCTTGGAGACGCCCTCGCCGTACATGATGTCGAATTCGACCTGCTTGAAGGGCGGCGCCAGCTTGTTCTTCACCACCTTGACGCGGGTGGTGTTGCCGACCACCTCGTCGCGTTCCTTGATCGCGCCGATGCGGCGGATGTCGAGGCGGACGGAGGCGTAGAATTTCAGCGCGTTGCCGCCGGTGGTGGTTTCCGGCGAACCGTACATCACCCCGATCTTCATGCGGATCTGGTTGATGAAGATCACCATGGTGTTCGACTTGTTGATCGAGGCGGTGAGCTTGCGCAGCGCCTGGCTCATCAGCCGCGCCTGCAGGCCGGGCAGCGCATCGCCCATCTCGCCTTCGAGTTCGGCCTTCGGCACCAGCGCCGCCACCGAATCGACCACCAGCACGTCGACCGCGCCCGAGCGCACCAGCGTGTCGCAGATTTCCAGCGCCTGCTCGCCGGTGTCGGGCTGCGAAATCAGGAGTTCGTCGATGTTGACCCCGAGCTTGCGCGCATAAACCGGATCGAGCGCATGTTCGGCGTCGATGAATGCGCAGATACCGCCCTTCCGCTGCCCTTCCGCAACACAATGCAGCGCCAGCGTGGTCTTGCCCGAGGATTCCGGCCCGTAGATTTCAACCACCCGCCCCTTCGGCAGCCCGCCGACGCCGAGCGCGATATCGAGCCCGAGCGAGCCCGTCGATACCGTCTCGATATCCATCGAGCGATCGTTCTTGCCCAGCTTCATCACCGAGCCCTTGCCGAACTGACGCTCGATCTGGGAGAGCGCGGCGGACAGGGCCTTGGTCTTATCCATGGAAGATCCTTCGACGATACGCAGGGCAGTGGCGGACATAATACGTGCTCCTTATGGCGGGGATTCGCGAGCGGGACAAACGGGCGGCGACAACAAAAAATTCGTACCACGTTTGTTCCATGTTCGCAATATGTTCTTTTCGCAGAACTAGGTACTTTCCCTAAAGTATCCGTAGTTCCCCCAGGTTGATTTTGGTCACACGCCAAACCTTTGCGAGCAGCGGCTTTCCTTGACACAAATCAAGCAAGCGACCGGAGCGAAGCTCACGCTCTCGGCCATGGCGCGGATTGATTGGCTGTTTGTACTGTCCGTGATCGCCACGTTGGCCCTGTCGGCTGGCGGGGTCAGCGTCCTGCTGTTCGCAATGTGACCGTAAAACTACGGTATGAAGAACGAATGGTGGCCGCCCATTCGGGTTATTTGACAAACTCAGCTTTTCCACTATTCGGATCGAGTGAATGATCGTGCAACCATTGCTGTGTTCGCCACTGTAAGCCTGCTTACCGTCCTGCTGGTTTTTCTCGCTCTATTTTGGCATTGAAACTATCCACGCGGCAGAGCGAAATCCTTGGTAGCCAAGCCCCGATTCCCAGGAACCGCTCCCTCGCCCTCGCGTTAATTTCCATCACCGCGCGGTCGTCGGGTTTCCATCGGTGATGAGAACGCCAATTGCGCTCCCGCCCTTACTCGAACGGCAGGGATAAGGAGCAGCGTATGGAACGGCGCCGCCGCTTCAAGCAGACCGATCCGCTCGATAAACGTCTTTCGCAGGAAGCTGAACGTCTGCGCAGGGAGGCCCGCGACGCGCCGCCCGGCGCGGAGCGTGAGCAGCTCGTCCGCAAGGCGCGGCAGGCCGAAACAGCCGCTCGCATGAGCGAATGGTTGAACTCTCCCGGTCTGAAGGCGCCAACCTGACAAAGGGGCCGCCTCCATTGGTGGCCATTCTTTCGTCGCCTCGGCCATATTTCCGCTCGCACCGCCGTTGCCGCGGCTGTGACCATTCGTTGGCGGCCTCGTGACAGCCCTGCCGCGGAACATTTTCTTTGTCAGTTCCAGTCCAGTAACCGTCGCATTCCCAACAGAATTTGGCTCAGGTTCCACCCGAGGGTTCCATTGTTGAATATCCGGTAATACATCGAGTTTTGAACATGCGTACCCTCGGAATTTCCGCGCTGGTTCTGGCAGTGGGCCTCGGCGCACTGTCGATCGTCTTCGTTGGGCTGGCTTACGACAATGGATGGTCCGGCGGCTCGACCTGTACGGTGGCTGAAAGCCTTTGCCGCCGTCCCTCATTGATGGCCATACCCGTGTTAGCGACGATGGCATGGGGCCTGATGTTGATGATGCTGACCGAAAGGTAACGAGGCACTGCGATAGGCATGGCATCGATCCGCTGTCGCCAGTTTCGTCGTGCTGTATTTCGCTGTCAGGCTATTATCGTCGTCCGCCGTATACTTGGTCGCCAGAAATAGCGAAGCCGCCGCAAGCGGTCGGTCTCTTTCGTTTTCTCAAAGCCTTCATCCGCATTGATCGCTTCGCCCGGCATCCTGCTGGATGCCATCGGAAAATTGCGGGCGGTTCCACCGTATGGCCGGTTTGCCCCCGCGTGCACTTTGGCGCTTTTCCCTGGAACGGTTTCTGAGTTGCTGCGTCATCGCATGGGTGACGTGTAGTTAGGGACCAAATAGTGCCGGGTAAAAAGTATTTAACGGAACAAGCGGCGACACTGCTCAGATTTGCGAAGGCGACGACGGATCCCGACATTGCCGCAGGCTATCTCGCCAAGGCCGCCGACCTGTCGGCCAGAAGCGAAGCGGCGCCGGATGCCAGCCCCAAGGCGCCGGATGTGGAGCAGCCGGAAGGCTAGCTCTCGCGATGAGGCCGCCTCGCCATCGGCGGCCTCATCGTTTGATGGTCGGCTGAACATCCCTACAATTTTAAGTGTGCTTGCGGCTTCGGCTGAACGGCTCGTCAATAAGGCCGCGGTATGAGCTTCCGCATGCAACAGCTCAGATACATGACAAACCAGCCCATCCCGCGCCATCTCGTCGCCAGCCTCTCGCCGCTCAATCGACAGCCGGAACCGGCGAGGCCCTCCGAGCCGGTGAGGCCGGACGGATCGTCGCGAACCCAGACCCCATCGCGGCAGCCACTGCCCAACCGTTCGCAGTAGCGGCCGCGGCGCGCGGTAGACCGGCCGTCGCACGCGCAGCCCGAACGACCCCGCCGCAGGGGCAATGCAGCGGGGCCGCCGATGACGGGGGAAAATCCGGAGGAGACCACCCCGCCCTCGGTAAGCAGATACGTCTGCCGCGACGCGCCGTTTCAGCGCCCAATCCGTGCTTTCAGAAATTCGCGGCGAGCCGTTGAACCTTTTGCATCCAGCCCAGACTTATTTTTGCCTGGGACATTGCATCACTCGGGGAATAGGCCTGCGCCGCCAAGCGAGTATACTCCGCTTGAGCGGCGCAGCGCTTTTTTCGGCGATCCCCGAGATCAGGCCGCGCCAAGCACCGGGCGCGCCCTGCCCACCCCGTCCGCCTGAAAAGCGCACTATTCAACAAAGGAACCTTTCGGTTCCGTCCCGGTTATGGCCAAAACCTGCCCCCGCGCCAGATCAGCGCGGGACCACCGCTCCAATACGCATTTTTTCTGACTACAATCTTAAGTGACAAAGTCCGACCCGGGTTCGGCTGGCGGTTGCGAGATTGTTGGCATGATTCACAAGGGCGTCGAATTCACCGTGACAGCGGCCTCCCCGGGCATCTGGAAATGGCAGTTTCGTATTGGCGACAGGGTCGTCTGCGGCAAGACCGAAGCCAGGCTGCAGTTGCTTGCGATCCGACGGGTCCAGCTCCGCATCGATCGCGAGTTGAAAAAAACGGCGCGCGAATAGGTTCAGCAGACGCGGGATTCTCGCGGCTTGCCTCTCACGGCCGCTCTAATCCGCACTCCCCAGCCGCCGCATCGTGAATTCGATCTCGCCGCCGGGCAGTTCGCGCCAGCTTTCCACCGCGCTCATGTAAGCCGCCTTGGGATAGCGGCTGAGAAAGTCGCGGGCCCTCGCCCTCGCCTTGTCGCGCGGCAGCCTAAAGGTCTCACGCAAGTAGCCGTCGTCCGGCTTGCGCCGGCCGGCCATCCGGCTCGCAAGATCGCGCGGACGCAGGACCATGTCGTAACTCCAGACCACTGACGACAGGATAATTATAGTAGCGGCGGCGTACGAATCCTACCCGCCGCCATGCCCCCTCCTTGCCCTACTGGTTGCTGCTTCCGGTCCTGGTCTTCTGCCTGGCGGGCGCTGCGGCCTTCGGGCTATCGTTGCTGCGCACGGTACCCCACGGATCGGAAGAGGCCTTGGCGTCGGGAATCTTCTTGAGAGAATCCTTGTAAGCCTTGTCCCTGACCGCATCCTGCTCCTTTTCCTCCGGTGTCTTGGACTGGAGGTCCGGCATCATGTTGATATTCGGCATCTGTGCGTAGGCCGGCGCCGTCAACAACACAATCACCGCAGCCGCGCTCAGCATTCTCATGACGTTCTCCTTCGGGACGCTCGACTTTTGCATTTTCGCAAGGATATCACCGGACAAACCACGCGGCCAAGCGCACAGATCCTAACCTTTCGGGCGACGCATGTGAACGCGCCTCGATACGGCCGGACCTGCATGATTTCGCGGTTGCGTCCAATCGTCCCATCAGCTTCGCATTTCGTGAAGCCGCGTTCGCGCCGGTGTTCCCTTCGCCGCAATGGCCACTACAATGCGCCGACAACAGCAGGCGAGGAACCGGCGTCCATGCAACAACAGCCCCAAGCCGAATTCGGCATCGCGGACGCAAGACGCGTGCTTGGCGAAGTATTTGCGCCATGGGTGATGGATCTCAATCTGTCGATAGAGGGTTTTGATTCCACCCCTCCCGGCGACGCCGATTGGCAGCCCGGCGCGATCCTGCGCATGCCGTTCTCCGAGCGGCTGTGCCGCAACGGCGGCACCGTCTCCGGCCAGGCGCTGATGGCCTTTGCCGATACCGCAATGGTGATCGCAAACCTCGCTGCCAATCGCGGTTATCGTCCGATGACGACGGTGGACCAGACCACGCATTTCATGCGTGCCGTCACCGCCTCCGACGTGCTGGCCGATGCGCGCGTGGTGCGGCTCGGGCGCACCATGAGCTTCGGCCGCGTCACGCTTCTTGGCGCCGCCGACAACAAGCCGGTAGCGATGGTCTCGAGCGCGTTCGCGATGCTGTAAGCGAAGCGCGGCGCTGCAGGCGGATTGGCGCACGCGCAATCCGCCTGCCAGGCGCAGTGGTAAACGAAACCTCAACCGCTACACAACCACGGCCACTATTGAATTTAATTGTCCGTAATTCGGTCGCGGTACGAAAGGCATCACACGACCTTTCGGATACACGACGATGGAACGGCGAACGGCGCAGCGGCACAGGGTCCTCAAGCGGGGCACGATTGCGTTCAAGAGCGGCGGCAGCACCGATTGCACGGTACGCAACATCTCGTCGAACGGCGCGCGGATCGAGATCGAGAATCCGGTCGGCCTGCCCGCAAGCTTCACGCTCGTGGTCGCGTCCGCCCATATCATGCGTCATTGCCATCCGGTCTGGATCGACAAGCAGCAGATGGGCGTAGCGTTCGATTAGCTCGCGGCTTCATAGCAACAGCGCAGTTGCTTCGCTTCACGCGCAACAACGAAGTTGCATCTCCGGTGCGACATATCAACACGACGGGCAAATCAGTCGAAAGCCGTCCATCCCTCCACACAAAAATATTCCGCTCGTGCCGTCGGGCAAATCAGTGATTGAATCCGCCCGTCTCACCCGATGAGAGGGGCGTGCGCACGTCACGAACGCGCGGTGAGATGCGGTGGACGCAGATTGCGCGCAAGACGAATGCGCATGAAGCGTACGGCGAAGTCGTGTGGTCCTGACGTCGCGGTGCTGGCGTCAAGTTCGCGGAAGCAAGCTTGCGCGGGTGACAGTGGCAAAAGAGCCGTTCACTGGGGAGAGCACGAAGTAAGTCGTAAAGCCACTGCGCAGGGAAGGCCGGGATGCTCCCGC
>JAEWHP010000047.1 GCA_023387735.1 Pseudomonadota bacterium
GTGTTACGGAAGGCTCATTACATGTCGATCGCCGAAAGCAGCATCCCCATCGCGGTGCCGGTGCCCACGGGCGGCGATGACCCCACCAAGATCGCGATGCTCGGGCTCACCTTCGACGACGTCCTGCTGCTGCCCGCAGCGTCGGACGTGATCCCGGCCACCGCGGACACCGCGAGTCAGCTCACCCGCAAGATCCGGTTGAAGGTGCCGCTGGTGAGCTCGGCGATGGACACCGTGACCGAGTCCCGCATGGCGATCGCGATGGCGCGCGCGGGCGGCATGGGCGTGCTGCACCGCAACCTGCCTGCCGTCGAGCAGGCCGCGCAGGTCGAGACGGTCAAGCGCTCCGAGGCGGGCATGGTCACCGACCCGGTGACCTGCAAGCCGGACAACACGCTGGCCGAGGTCGACGCGATGTGCGCGCGGTTCCGGATCTCGGGCCTGCCCGTCGTCGACAACGACGGGCAGCTGGTCGGGATCATCACCAACCGCGACATGCGGTTCGAGGTCGACCTGTCCAAGCCGGTCTCCGAGGTGATGACCAAGGCTCCGCTGATCACCGCGCAGGAAGGCGTCTCGGCCGAGGCCGCACTGGGACTGTTGCGCCGCAACAAGATCGAGAAGCTGCCGATCGTCGACGGCAACGGCAAGCTCACCGGCCTGATCACGGTCAAGGACTTCGTCAAGACCGAGCAGTTCCCGCTGGCCACCAAGGACAGCGACGGCCGGCTGCTGGTCGGCGCCGCCGTCGGTGTCGGCGAGGACGCGTGGACGCGCGCGATGATGCTGGCCGAGGCCGGCGTCGACGTGCTGGTGGTCGACACCGCGCACGCCCACAACCGCGGCGTGCTGGACATGGTGCACCGGCTCAAAGTGGCGGTCGGCGACCGCGTCGAGGTCGTCGGCGGCAATGTCGCCACCCGGGCCGCGGCGACGGCGCTGGTCGCGGCGGGCGCGGACGCGGTCAAGGTCGGCGTCGGACCCGGATCGATCTGCACCACCCGGGTGGTCGCCGGGGTCGGCGCCCCGCAGATCACCGCGATCCTGGAGGCCGTCGCCGCCTGTGCCCCGCACGGCGTCCCGGTCATCGCCGACGGCGGCCTGCAGTACTCCGGTGACATCGCCAAGGCACTGGCCGCGGGCGCGTCGACCGCGATGCTCGGCTCCCTGCTGGCCGGCACCGCCGAATCTCCCGGAGAGCTGATCCTGGTCAACGGCAAGCAGTTCAAGAGCTACCGGGGCATGGGCTCGCTCGGCGCGATGCAGGGCCGGTCCAACGCGGCCGCCGGCGGCGCCCGCGTGTCCTACTCCAAGGACCGCTACTTCCAGGACGACGTCCTCTCCGAGGACAAGCTGGTGCCCGAGGGCATCGAGGGCCGGGTGCCGTTCCGCGGACCGCTGGGCACCGTGATCCACCAACTCGTCGGCGGGCTGCGCGCGGCCATGGGCTACACCGGTTCGGCGACCATCGAGCAGCTGCAGCAGGCACAGTTCGTCCAGATCACCGCTGCGGGCCTCAAGGAAAGCCATCCACACGACATCACCATGACTGCGGAAGCCCCGAACTACACCACCCGCTAGGGTTGCACGGGCCTACACAGGGGAGCTGAACATGCGTGAGATGGTGGAGATCGGCATGGGCCGGACCGCCCGCCGCACCTATGAACTCGACGACATCAACATCGTGCCGTCCCGGCGCACCCGTTCGTCGAAGGATGTCTCGACGGCGTGGCAGCTCGATGCGTACCGGTTCGAGATCCCGGTGGTGGCGCACCCCACCGATGCGCTGGTGTCGGTGGAGTTCGCGATCGAGATGGGCCGCAGCGGTGGCCTCGGTGTGCTCAACGGCGAGGGGCTGATCGGCAGGCACGGCGATGTCGCCGACAAGATCGCCCAGGTCATCGAGGTCGCCGAAAAGGATCCGGACCCGGCGGCGGCGACCCGACTGCTGCAGAAGTTGCACTCCGCGCCAATCGATCTCGATCTGCTCGGGGCTGCGGTGGCGCGCATCCGGGAAGCCGGGGTGACCACCGCGGTGCGGGTCAGCCCGCAGAACGCGCAGGCGCTGACGCCGACCCTGGTGGCCGCGGGCATCGACCTGCTCGTCATCCAGGGCACCATCATCTCCGCCGAACGCGTGGCCAAGGGCAGCGACGAGACCGGCGAGCCGCTGAACTTGAAGACCTTCATCTCCGAGCTGGACGTGCCGGTGGTGGCCGGCGGTGTGCTCGACCACCGCACCGCGCTGCACCTGATGCGCACCGGCGCCGCAGGCGTCATCGTCGGATACGGCTCCACCGCCGGGGTCACCACGTCCGACGAGGTGCTGGGCATCAGCGTCCCGATGGCCACCGCGATCGCCGACGCCGCCGCCGCCCGCCGCGAGTACCTCGACGAGACGGGCGGGCGCTACGTGCACGTGCTCGCCGACGGCGACATCCACACCTCCGGCGACCTGGCCAAGGCGATCGCGTGCGGCGCCGACGCCGTCGTGCTCGGCACCCCGCTGGCCGTGGCGGCCGAAGCACTCGGCGGAGGTTGGTTCTGGCCGTCCGCCGCCGCGCACCCGTCGCTGCCGCGCGGTGCGCTGCTTCAGGTGGCCGACAAGGACCGGCCGTCGCTGGAGCAGGTGCTCAACGGCCCGTCCGACGACCCGTTCGGCTCGCTGAACCTCGTCGGTGGCCTGGCCCGCTCGATGGCCAAGGCCGGCTACTGCGACCTCAAGGAGTTCCAGAAGGTCGGGCTCACCGTCGGGAGCTAGGCCGGGCGGCGACCGCTTCTGCATGCTGCGCAGGGTCCGGAACAGGTAGTCGTCGAGCAGCATCGCGCGACCGGTGGATTCGTCGGTGGTGATCAACAGCGCGTACAGACCCAGCAGAAAATAGATCGCGCTGTTCATCGGCGTCACGTCGGCGGCGGTCTCGCCGCGCTGCCGGGCGTTCTCGATCTGGTCGGCCACCAGCACCACCAGCGGGTGGTCGTCGCCGTGCTCGGCGGGCGGGCGAGTCGGCGAGAAGTGCAGCGCGAGGAAGTCCTTGAACAGCAGCATGCCCAGCCGGCGTTCCAGCGCCGCCACCAGGTCGGCCGCCTCGCGCAGCACCGCTGCCAGGTCGTCGTGCGTCTTGGTGAACGTCGCGAACCGCTTGGCCATGCGGTCCTCCTCGCGGCGCTCGAGCTCGAGCAGCACGTGTTCCTTGGTGGGGAAGTGGAAGAAGAAGGTGCCGTGGGCGACCCCGGCCGCGGCGACGATCGCACCGACGTCGGCCTCGTCCTTGCCCGCGCGCTTGAACTCGGCGATGGCCGCGCCCAGCAGCCGCTCCCTGGTCTGCAGGCGCTTCGCTTCGCGCGCGGTGATGCCCGAACCGGCCCGAGTGGTCACAGCCACCGACCCTATCGCCTGCCGAAGTTAGGGTCGCCTCTCTAGCTGGTTACCAGCCGGTAAGTTCATAATGTGCCGATGAAGCCTGACTACGACGTGCTGATCATCGGCTCGGGGTTCGGCGGCAGCGTCAGCGCGCTGCGCCTGACCGAGAAGGGCTACCGCGTCGGGGTACTGGAGGCGGGCCGCCGCTACGCCGACGAGGAGTTCGCCAAGACCTCGTGGAACCTGCGCAAATTCCTGTGGGCGCCGCAGTTCGGCATGTACGGCATCCAGCGGATCCACCTGCTGCGCAACGTGATGATCCTGGCAGGCGCCGGGGTGGGCGGCGGCTCCCTGAACTACGCGAACACGCTGTACGTGCCGCCGGAGCCGTTCTTCAACGACCCGCAGTGGAAGGACATCACCGACTGGCGGGCCGAACTGATGCCGCACTACGACCAGGCCCAGCGGATGCTCGGGGTGGTGACCAACCCGACGTTCACCGACGCCGACCGCGTCATGAAAGAGGTCGCCGAGGACATGGGCGTCGGCGACACCTTCGTGCCGACACCGGTCGGGGTGTTCTTCGGCACCGGCAACGACAAGACCCCGGGCAAGACCGTGCCCGACCCGTACTTCGGCGGGGTGGGACCGGCGCGCACCGGCTGCATCGAGTGCGGGTCCTGCATGACCGGCTGCCGGTACGGCGCCAAGAACACGCTGCTGAAGAACTACCTGGGGCTGGCGGAGAAGGCGGGCGCGCACGTGCACCCGATGACCACGGTCACCGGATTCGAGCAACGTCCGGACGGGCTGTGGGAGGTGCGCACCGCGCGCACCGGCGCCAAGCTGCGCAAGCGGGCCAGGACGTTCACCGCCGAGCACGTGATCCTGGCCGCGGGCACCTACGGCACGCAGAAGCTGCTGTTCAAGATGCGCGACCAGGGCAAGCTGCCGAAGCTCTCCGACAAGCTGGGCGTGCTGACCCGTACCAACTCCGAGTCGATCGTCGGCGCCGGGCGGCTCAAGGTCGGCGACGACCTCGACCTCACCCACGGTGTCGCGATCACGTCGTCGATCCATCCGACACCCGACACCCACGTCGAACCGGTGCGGTATGGCAAGGGCTCCAACGCGATGGGGCTGCTGCAGACGCTGATGACCGACGGCACCGGGCCGGAGGGCACCGATGTGCCGCGGTGGCGGCAGCTGGTCGAGACCGCGCGTCAGGATCCCCGGGGCACGCTGCGGCTGCTCAACGCGCGACGGTGGAGCGAACGCACGATGATCGCGCTGGTCATGCAGCACCTGGACAACTCGATCACCACCTACACCCGCAAGACGAAATTCGGGTTCCGCATCCTCGACAGCAAGCAGGGCCACGGCGAACCCAACCCGAGCTGGATCCCGGCGGGCAACGAGGTGACCCGGCGGATCGCCGAGAAGATCGACGGCGTGGCCGGTGGCACCTGGGGCGAGCTGTTCAACATCCCGCTGACCGCCCACTTCCTCGGCGGCGCGGCGATCGGCGACAGCCCCGAGCGCGGGGTCATCGACCCGTACCACCGGGTGTACGGCTACCCGACGCTGTCGGTGGCCGACGGCGCGGCGATCTCGGCGAACCTCGGTGTGAACCCGTCGTTGTCGATCACCGCCCAGGCCGAGCGGGCCGCGTCGCTGTGGCCGAACAAGGGTGAACAGGATCAGCGGCCGGCGCAGGGGCAGCCCTACCGCCGGCTGTCGGCGATCGAGCCGAAGAACCCCGTGGTGCCCGCCGACGCGCCGGCTGCGCTGCGCCGCATCCCGATCGAACCGGTCAGCTCCACGGGTTAGATCTGTTAGCTTCCGGGGATGACGCGCCTCCTCAGAAGCTCACTGGCAGTTGCGGTTGCAGCCGGCGTGGCCTTGGCGTCCGGCGTTGCCTGCGGCTCCACGGAGCCGACGAGCCCGTCGGCGTCGACTGCTGCGTCGATCCCGGCAGAGCCGAACTTCACCTGCCGCGGCCACGACGGGACGCGCAC
>JAEWHP010000045.1 GCA_023387735.1 Pseudomonadota bacterium
TCTGGGACAAGTCGTTCACCGAGCGTGCGCCGAAGCTCGGCGGCCTGATCGAGTTCTACCGCTCGCCCGCGCGCGTGCAGTGGACCCCGACCGGCAACAACGTGCCTGACTATCCGAAGCTCGCGCAATTGTGGTGGCAGAACATCGGCGATGCGTCGTCCGGTGCGAAGACGCCGCAGCAGGCGATGGATGCGCTGGCCGCCGCCCAGGACTCGGTGCTAGAACGTCTCGAGAAGTCCGGCGTGCAGGGCGCCTGCGGGCCGAAGCTGAACAAGAAGGAAACGGCGGAATACTGGTTCGCCAAGTCCGAGAAGGACGGCAACGTCGCGCCCCAGCGCAAGCTGGCGAACGAAAAGCCGAAGGGCGAGACCGTCGATTACGACACGCTGGTGAAGTCGTGGCCCGCCACGCCTCCGAAGCGCGCAGAAGCGAAGTAAAACTTCGCGATCAAGAGTGATGCACAAACTGAAGGCCGGGAGCGATCCCGGCCTTTTTTCTTCCTTTTCGTCATTCCGGGGCTCGCGCAGCGAGAACCCGGAATCCATGGTGCGACACGTTATTCGGTTAGTTAGATTCCGGGTCTGGTCCTTCGGACCATCCCGGAATGACGGCGGTGGTGTGGCTCGCCTTACTCCGCCGCCTGCGCTGCGCCCAGCGTCGGATAATCCGTGTATCCCTTTGCCCCGCCGCCATAGAACGTATTTTTGTCCCATTCGTTCAGCGGCGCACCCTTCTGCAGGCGCTCGACCAGATCCGGGTTAGAGATGAACGGTTTTCCGAACGCGATCAGGTCGGCTGCGTTGGCATCGAGTACCTTGTTGGCGAGATCGAAATCATAGCCGTTGTTGGCCATGTACGCCTCCTTGAAGCGCTTGCGCAGGCTCGCATAGTCGAACGGCGCGTTGTCGCGCGGGCCGCCGGTGGCGCCTTCGATGACGTGGATGTAGGTCAGCTTCAGCGCGTTGAGCCCGTCCACGATGTAGTCGAACAGCGGCTGCGGGTTGCTATCCGAGACGTCGTTGGCGGGCGTGACCGGCGAGATACGTATGCCAGTGCGCTCGGGGCCTGCGACAGCGGCCACCGCCTTCGACACTTCCAGCATCAGCCTCGCGCGGTTCTCGATCGATCCACCGTAGGCGTCCGTGCGCTTGTTGGTGCCGTCTTTCGCGAACTGATCCAGCAGGTAGCCGTTGGCGCCGTGGATTTCGATGCCGTCGAAACCGGCGGCGATCGCATTTTCGGTGCCGCGCTTGAAGTCGTCGATGATTCCCGGAATTTCGGAAAGCTCGAGCGCGCGCGGCTCGGAAATTTCGGTGAAGGTGCCGTTCACGAAGGTCTTGCCCTTGGCGCGGATCGCTGACGGCGCCACCGGCTTGCCGCCGTTCGGCTGCAGCGAATCGTGCGAGACGCGGCCGACATGCCAGATCTGGATGAAGATGCGGCCGCCTTTTTCATGCACGCGGTCGGTGACCTTGCGCCAGCCCGCGACCTGGTCCTTCGAATAGATGCCGGGCGTGTCCTGATAGCCCTGGCCCTGCTGCGAAACCTGGCTCGCCTCGGTGATCAGCAGCCCCGCAGAGGCGCGCTGGCCGTAATAGTCGATCGCCAATGGGCTCGGCACCATGCCGGGCGGCACCGCGCGGTTGCGGGTCAGGGGCGCCATCACGAGGCGATTGGGCAGGGTGATCGGGCCAAGCTTGTAGGGCTCGAAGAGTTTGGTCTGGCTCATGTCGGGGATGTCCGGATGAATGAAGGATAGCGGAGACTTGTGCATTGCGGGCCGGAGCGCAATGGGCGAGCCATTCTCCCGGCGCAGGCTAGCTGCGCACGATACCGCTCATGTGGCCGGCATCAAGGAACAGCGTATGCGCGTTGACGTAGGATGATTCATTCGAAATCAGGAACAGCGCAGCATAGGCGACCTCCCAGCCGGTGCCCTGGCGGCCGAACGGCACTGTGACCGCACGGTCCGGACGCCTGCGGCTGGCATCGCGGCCCATCGGTGAATCGATGAAGCCCGGCGCGATCACATTGCAGCGAATGCCCTTGGCCTCGCCGGCGCGGGCAATCGCGCGTCCCAGCGCGATCTGCGCGGCCTTGGAGGATTCATAGGCCGGGTTGCGGCCGTTGGCGCGCTGGCTCGCCATCGACGACGTCAGCGTGATCGCGCCGCCCGGCGCCATCACCTCCAGCGCCTGCTGCGCGAACAGCATGTGGCTGCGGACGTTGACAGCGTAATCCCTGTCCCAGGCCTCCGCCGTCATTTTGGGCAGCGGCAGGCTGCAGGAAATCCCGACATTGAGCGCCAGCCCGTCGAGCCCGCCGAGTTGCTTTACGCAGCGCTCTATTGCCGGCGCGATCGCGGAGGCGTCGGCAACGTCGACCACATCGGTGAACGCCTTGCCGCCTTCGCGGGTGATCTGCGCCACCGTATCGTCGGCGGCTTCCTTGCTGATGTCGATGCAGGCGACATGCGCGCCCTCGCGCGCAAACAGCACCGACATCGCCCGCCCGTTGCCGATCGGCGGCTCCGCGTCGACGATGTTGCGCTGGCCGGCGCCGACCACGATGATCCGGCGGCCGGCAAGGCGGCCATGGCTCTTGGCGAGGCCAAGGGATTCCGCATGCAGGGAGGCGGTGGGATCGATTTGCTTTGGCGCGTGTGTGGTGGTGGACATGGTAGGGCTCCCCTCATTTTCTTTGCTTATTGTTTTGATCGTCATTCCGGGGCGATGCAAAGCATCGAACCCGGAATCTCGAGATTCCGGGTTCTCGCTTCGCGAGCCCCGGAATGACGGAGAGGTTATCTTACCCCCATGAAATCCCTTTTCCCGATCTCGACCCCGTTATGGCGCAGAATGCCGTGCGCGGTCGCGGCATGAAAATAGAAATTCGGAAATGCGAAGTTGACGAGATACTGCTGGCCCTTCATCGTCATCGTGTTGCTGGGGCCGACGGGGAACGTCACCTCGCGCGTATCGCCGCCGTCGAACTGCGCCGGCTTGAAGGACTTCACATAGTCGATCGTCTTCGCAATCCGCGCCTGCAGTTCTTCAAAGCTCTTTTCGGTGTCCGGCGTCGACGGCACCTCGCTGCCAGTGAGGCGCGCGCAGGTCTTGCCGGCGAAGTCGCAGGCGGTCTGGATCTGCCGCGTCAGCGGAAACATGTCGGGATAAAGCCGCGCATTGAGCAGCACCTCGGGCTGGATGTTCTTCGCCTTGCAATGCGCCTCCGCCTTGGTGAGCAGGCCGGAAAGGCTGCCGAGAATCTGCAGGAAAGCGGGCACGGTCGCGTCATGGAAAGCCATGTGATGCTCTTTTCGTAATGTGGAATAACGCCTCAGGAGGGCGGGGCGCTTTTCGACATGGGGCGGCGATGGAGGAAATACAACGCTCGCGGCCGGTCGATTGTGGTCAATTATTTTCCGAGGCCGTCGTCGTCCGGCGTGACCGGACGACGCAGTATTCCAGAGATGTTGCGATTGAGCGGATAGGCCGCGGCGTACTGGATTCCCCGCCTTCGCGGGGAATGACATCGGAAAATCAATTCATCGCGCCCTGACGCGGCGCGCCGCGCATCCGCGCCAGCAATTCCGCCGTCGGCCAGGAGTCCGCCGGCAATCCGTACTTTACCTGCATCGCTTTCACCGCGGTGCGGCTCAATTGCCCCATGATGCCGTCGACCTTGCCGACGTTGAAGCCCGCGCGCACCAAGTGTTGCTGCAACTCCTTGAGCTCGTTGAGCGGCAGTTGCGCGACCGGCGCGGATGGCGGCCGCATCGGCGGGGCGCCGGCGATGCGGGCGGCGAGGTAGGCCGCGGTGGTGGAGTAGATCAGCGAGTTGTTCCACTCGGTGTAGGCGGCGAAGTTCGCATAGGCCAGAAACGCGGGGCCGGTGCGGCCCATCGGCAGCAGCAGCGAGGCCTGCATGTCGTCGTTCGGCAACGGCCTGCCGTCGGGATAGGTGACGCCGAGCTGCGAGAATTTCGCGCGCGAGAGCTTGACGCTGAGGTCGGACTGCTCCCACGGAAAGTTTTGCGGCACGCGCACTTCCTGCAGCCACGGCTCGCCGCGCCGCCAGTTCAATCCCTTGGCGATGTAGTTCGCGGTCGATCCGATCACGTCGGGCGCGCTGCGCAGGAGATTGGGGTGGCCGTCTCCGTCATAGTCCACCGCGTAGTTGAAATAGTGCGTCGGCAAAAATTGCGTCTGCCCGAGTTCGCCGGCCCACGAGCCGATCATCTCGTCGGGCGTGAGATCGCCGCGGTCGATGATCTTCAGCGCGGCGATGGTCTCCTTCTGGAACATCTCGGAGCGGCGGCAGTCATAGGCCAGCGACACCAGCGAGGGCAGCGTATGCAGCTTGCCCAGTTCGGCGCCAAAGCTGCTCTCCAGCCCCCAGAACGCGGCGATCACGGCCGGCGGCACGCCGTATTCCTTCTCGGCGCGGTCGAACGCGGCCGCGTGCATCCGGATTCGCGCCTGCGCGTTCTTTGCCGCGCCGACGGAGGCGCGGTTTCGCGAAAACTCCGTGAATACCTGGCCGAACACGCGCTGGCCGCGGTCGCGATTGACGATGCTCTGGTCGTAGGTGAGGTACGGGGCGGCTGCAGCGAGTGCGCGCTCCGAGACCCCTTCGGCGGCCGCCCTTTGTTTCAGGGCGGCCAGGAAGCGGTCGAACGATTGGCCGTTGTGGCAGGCGGCGGCGCGGGGCGAGGGCGCCCTGGCAACCGGCTGGCCGGGAACGCCGGCGGCCGGCGGGTTCGGCTGCACCGCCGCAGGCCGGACCGGCGCGGGACGGACGGGAGCGGGGCCCGGTTGGGCCATGCTTGCCGATGAGAATGCCAGGGATCCCGCTGCCGCGGCCACCACGAGGAATCGGCAAATAGGCATCAATCTCACCGGCTATGGGGAACAGGAGGCGTGAATTGTAGAATCCGCAAACCCGTTTAGCGAACCGCAATCGCCCGATATACCCATTTATCCCGCCCGCCTCGGAGCAATTGGCCGCACAAGCCCCGCCTTGCGCATAGGAGCATATCGCCTGAACCTGATCTCGCAGGCTGTTCCAACCGCCTCGCGTTGTGTAGGCTCGCCCCGCACTGCCGGGCCGGGATAAGGCCGTCGTCCATATGGGGCGGGCAGATAAAATGGGAGATAGCGGAATCCATGACGGAACTCCGATACCTGGCGCCGACCTCGCTTGACGAAGCGATTGGTGCTTTCGCCGCGGCGGGGAGCGCCGCGCGCATCCTGGCCGGCGGCACCGACCTTCTGGTGCAGATGCGGGCCGGGGTGCTCAAGCCCGGCGTCATCGTCGACATCAAGAAAATACCCGAGATGACCACCATCGAGCAGGCCGCCGATGGCAGCTTTCGTGTCGGCGCGGCTGTCTCCGGCATGGCGCTGCACGACCACAAGAATTTCGGCAAGGTGTGGCCCGGCGTACTGGAAGCGGTCAACCTGATCGGCTCCAAGCAGGTCCAGGGCCGCGCGTCCGCGGGCGGCAACCTCTGCAACGGCTCGCCGGCCGGCGACAGCGTCCCCGCGATGGTCGCGGCCGGCGCCGTCGTCACCGTGCAGGGTCCGAACGGCCGCCGCGAACTGAAGGTGGAGGACGTGCCCGCCGGTCCCGGCCGCACCAATCTGAAGCCGGGCGAGATCCTGGTCAGCTTCAAATTGCCGCCGCGCCCCCCCGGATCGAGCGATGCGTACTTGCGCATGATCCCGCGAACCGAAATGGACATCGCCGTGGTCGGCGTCGGCGTCAGCCTGACGCTCAAGGACGGCACCGTCACTGCCGCTCGCGTCGGCCTCGGCGCTGTTGCGCCCACCGTGCTGCTGGTGGAAGACGCCGCGAAGGCGCTGATCGGCTCCAAGCTCGACGATGCGGCGCTGGCGAAAGCCGCTGCCGCCTGTTCGGCCGCCTGCCGTCCGATCGACGACAAGCGCGGCACCATCGCCTATCGCACCAGGGTGGCCGGCGTGCTGCTCAAGCGCACCGCCGCCATCGCCGCCAAACGCGCTACAGGGAAGTAAGCTTTATGGCCAAAGTTCACGTCACCACCACGATCAACGACGAGCCGATGGAATTCCTTTGTGAGCCCTCGGACACCATGCTCGACGCGCTGCGCGGGACCTTGAACCTCACGGGCTCCAAGGAGGGCTGCGCATCCGGCGATTGCGGCGCGTGCTCGATCACGCTCGATGACAACCTTGTCTGCTCCTGCCTGATGCTCGCGGTCGAGGCGCAGGGCCACGAGATCAGGACTATCGAGGGCATGGCGCAGGGCGAAAAGCTGCATCCGCTGCAGCAGAAGTTCCTGGAGATGGCCGCGCTGCAATGCGGCATCTGCACCTCGGGCATGCTGGTTGCTTCCGACGCGCTGCTCAAGCGGAATCCTGATCCGAGCGAGGAGGAAGTCCGCTTCTGGCTCGCTGGCAATCTCTGCCGGTGTACCGGATACGACAAGATCGTCCGCGCGGTGATGGAAACCGCCGCCGAAATGCGCGCCCAATAAAAGCTGGAGCAGCCCAATGAACGTCGTCACCAAAAACAAGTGGATTGGCCAGCGTACCATTCGTCCTGACGGCATGGACAAGGTGACCGGCCGCGCCCAGTTCGCCGCCGACACCAACATGCCCGGCATGATCTGGGGCAAGGTTCTGCGCAGCCCGCATCCGCATGCGCGCATCAAGTCGATCGACACCTCGAAAGCCGAAAAGCTGCCGGGTGTGAAGGCCGTCGTCACCTCGAAGGACATCGTCGATTTCCCGGTCGAGAAGGGCGCGGTGATGCTCGGCATCCAGGACATGCGCTGGATGTGCCGCAACGTGATGGCGCGCGACAAGGCGCTGTTCCCCGGCCACCCGGTTGCGGCCGTTGCCGCGACCACCGAAGCGATCGCCGCCGAGGCCTGCGCGCTGATCGAAGTCGATTACGAGGTGCTGCCGTGGTCGATCGAGATCGAGGACGCGATCAAGCCCGATGCGGCGATCCTGCACGAGTTCAACAAGTTCGAGGGCAAGCCCTCCAACATCGCCGGCCGCCTCGAGCACAAGAAGGGCGACATTGCTGACGGTTTCAAGAAGGCCGATGTCGTCATCGAGCGCACCTTCACCACGCGTCCCGTTCACCAGGGCTATATCGAGCCGCATGCCTGCCTGATCTCGGTCGCGCCCGACGGCAAGACCACGGTCTGGAGCTCGAGCCAGGGCCAGTTCATGGTGCGCGCGATGACGTCGATGCTGACGGGCATCCCGCAGAGCGACATCCGCGCCATCCCCGCCGAGATTGGCGGTGGCTTTGGCGGCAAGACCATCGTCTATCTCGAACCGCTCGCGACCATGCTCGCCAAGAAATCCGGCCGCCCGGTGAAAATGGTGATGACGCGCGAGGAAGTGATGCGCGCGACCGGCCCCACCTCGGGCTCGAAGAGCACGGTGAAGATCGGTGCGACGAAGGACGGCAAGATCGTTGCCGCGCACGGCACGTTCTATCTGCAGGCCGGCGCCTTCCCGGGCTCGCCGATCCGTGGCGCCGCCGGCTGCAGCTTCACGCCCTACGACATCCCGAACCTGTTGTCCGAAGGCTACGACGTCGTCTCCAACCGCTCCAAGGTCGCGGCCTATCGCGCGCCGGGCGCGCCGATCGGTGCCTATGCCGTCGAATGCGTGCTCGACGAGGTCGCGGAAGCCCTGAAGATGGACCCGCTCGACTTCCGCCTGAAGAACGCCGCCAAGGAAGGCACGAAAGCCGCGCACGGCCCGACGTTTCCGCGCATCGGCTATATCGAGACGCTGGAAGCCGCGAAGAACTCGGATCACTACAAGGCGCCGCTCGGCAAGCTGCAGGGCCGGGGCGTGGCGTCCGGCTTCTGGTTCAACGCCGGCGGCGAGTCCTCCGCGCAGGTCAACATCACCGAGGACGGCAACGTCGTCGTCACCACGGGTCATCCTGATATCGGCGGATCGCGCGCCGGCATCGCCAACATCTGCGCCGAGCTGCTCGGTATCGACTACAGCCGTGTCTCCGTCATCATCGGCGACACCCAGACGATCGGATTCTCCAACCTCACCGGCGGCAGCCGCGTGCTGTTCGCTTCTTCGATGGTGGTGACGCAGTCGACCGAAAAGATTATCCAGACGCTGCGCGAACGCGCGGCAAAGATCTGGGAGATCGATCCCGAAGCGGTGAAGTGGGAGCAGGGTGCGGCGCACCCGGTCAGCCCGAACGCTGGCCAGTTCGAGCCGCTGACGCTGAAAGAACTCGCCGAGAAGGCCCCCGCGATGGGCGGCCCGATCGGCGCCGGCGTGCAGCTCAATACCGTGGGCGCCGACGGCGGTTTCGGAACGCATGTCTGCGACGTCGAGGTCGACGTCGATCTCGGCATCGTGCGGGTGATCCGCTACACCGCCGTGCAGGATGTCGGCCGCGCCATCCATCCCGGCTATGTCGAGGGCCAGCTTCAGGGCGGCGTCGCGCAGGGCATCGGCTGGGCGCTGAACGAGGAGTACATCTACACCAAGGACGGCAAGGTCGATAATCCCGGCTTCCTGGATTATCGCATGCCGGTCTGCTCGGACCTGCCGATGCTCGACTGCATCATGGTCGAAATCCCGAACCCGAAGCACCCGCAAGGCGTCAAGGGCGTCGGCGAAGTGCCGCTGGTACCTGTGATGGCGGCGGTGGCCAACGCCATCTACAACGCGCTCGGCAAACGCTTCTACGCCCTGCCGATGTCGCCGCCGAAGGTGCTGGAAGTGCTGGACGCGCCGACGCAGCAGGCAGCGGAGTAGGATCAGCTCCGAATGGTGGGTTAGCCGAAGGCGTAACCCACCATTCGCGATGCGACAATCGGCGGGTTACGCTTCGCTAGCCTCACATGGTGAATGAACTGCAGCTGGATGAGCGAAGCATCATCCGGCATCTGCTTGCCGCATATCGCTGCCCGGCTACCGCCACATGCTGCGGCTGAATTTCCGGAGTTCGTGCTATTCTGGTCAGCATGACCAGAATCCGAAAATCTGCGCCACCGACCACCCGCGGTTCGAAGGCCAGGACAGGCAAGTGGCTGTTGCAGGACGCGAAAGCGCGTTTCAGCGAACTGGTGCGACGCGTCCGAAGCGAAGGGCCGCAACGGGTGACCGTTCACGGACGCGACGAAGTCGTGGTAATTTCAGCCGAAGAGTTCCGGCGACTCAAGGGCGATGTCTCCGGCAGCGCCTTGATAGCCGCCATGCAGGCGTCGCCATACCGCGATCTCGAAGTCGAGCCGGCACGGACCCCAATGCCCGTTCGAAAGGTTTCAGTGTGACGGGCTGGCTGCTCGACACCAATGTCCTCTCCGAGCTGCGGCGCCGCAAGCCGGAGCGCAAGGTCGTCGCTTTCATCGCAGCTCAGCCGCTCGAAAGCCTGTATGTCAGCGTCGTTACGTTTGCCGAGATCAGGTTCGGCATCGAAAGTGTTACCGATGCTGGCCGCCGCGCCGAACTCGGTGACTGGCTTGCCCACAGGGTCCGTCCCATGTTTGAGCAGCGCGTGCTCGCAATATCGGAGGATGTCATGTTCAAGTGGCGGCTCCTGGTCGAGGAGGGACGCAAGGTGCGACATACCTATTCACAGCCCGATCTCATCATTGCCGCCACTGCGCTCGATCACGGGCTGACCGTGGTCTCGCGCGGTGTCGGTCACTACCGAAAAGCCCGGGTGCCAGTCCTCAATCCTTGGCTTGGCGAAATCAATGCTTCGTGACCCGCAGCCCGGATGAGCGAAGCTACATCCGGGACTTTCGCTATCCTTCCGCATATCGCTGTGCTCATGCGGGCAAAAGGCTGCAAACTCAATGAGCGACACGCTCCCCTACCGCACCATGGCGTACAACAACGCCTGGGCCAATCATCGCTTGCTCACGGCCTGCGAACGGCTGACGCAGGATGAATTGATCGCGCAACGCACCGGCTTCTTTCCGAGCCTGCGCGCCACGCTCAACCACATATTGATCATCGACCACTTCTACGTCGATGCGATGGAAGGCGGCACGCTCGGGCCCGCCGCCTGGGCGGACCAGGAGCCTTGCCACACTGTCGCCGCGCTGAAGGAAGCGCAGGCCGCTGTTGACCGGCGCCTGCTCACGATCGTCGAAGCGCTCGATGCTGCCGGGCTGCAGCGCATCGTCTCGGTGCACCGCGGTACTACCATCCAGCGCGAACGGATGGACCGTTTGCTGCTGCATCTGTACCAGCATCAGGTCCATCATCGCGGCCAGGCCCACGCGATGCTCTCAGGCACCTCGGTGAATCCGCCGCAACTGGATGAATTCTTTTCGGTGGGAGAGGCACCGTTGCGCGCGGGAGAGTTCGCGGAACTGGGCTGGACAGAGCAAAAGATCTGGGACGCCTAGAAACTCCTGCGCAAGCGTGCTCTGCTTCGACTCGAGTCTTGACGGAACATGCTTTCCCGCTCCAATGAAGCCGCGGTTGAGCCTCACGACTGCGCCGGACCCGCAGTCCTCGATTTGACGATGTTTGGCTCACCAAGTCGTCCCGGCGAACCGCGCTGCTCCGTCAATGATTCCCGCATATCGCTGCGCTCCTGCGGGCTACTTGCCGCGCTGGATTGATGGAACGCCTCGCGCTTCCAGTCATTTGCCGGAATCGCCGCCTTGCTCCACCGATCCTGCGCCGGCCGCTGCGCCGCCATTCTTGCCAATCAGCGGCAGCCTAATTCGAAAAACCGCCCCGTTCCTGTTCTCCACCTCGATCTGTCCGTCGTGCGCCTTGACGATGGTACGGGCGATCGAAAGGCCCATGCCCATGCCGTGGTCCTTGGTCGAGAAGAACGGCTCGAATATCCTCGAAGTGGCTTCCACCGGTACGCCCGGGCCGGTGTCCTCGACGCGGATCTCGGCGGTCCGGCGATGCCGGCTTGTCGTCACCGTCACGGCGCGCTGCGCGCGCGGCACATCCCGAACGGCATCCATGGCATTGAGAACGAGGTTGGTCACGACCTGTTGCAACTGGATCGGATCGCCGATGAACGGCAGCGGCGTCCGCGAGAGCTCGCATCGCATCGCGATCTCGCGCGATCTGGCGTGCGCCGACAGGAATTCGACCGATTCGGAAACCAGATCGTTGAGATCGAACTTCTGCGTTTGAAAGGGCGCCTTGGTGACGAAGCTGCGCAGCCGCCGAACGACTTCGCTCGCCCTTCGATCGTCACGCCAGATGTCGCCGACGATCTCCTTGAGTTCGGCGAGGTCGGGGGTCGGCGATTTCAGCATGAGCTGAGCCGTTTCGGCATTGGCCAGGATCGCGCCCAGCGGCTGGTTGATTTCGTGGGCGATCGATGCGGACAGTTCGCCTGCCGTCGAGAAGCGGTTGACGTGGGCCAGCTCCATCATCCGCTGCCGGGAGTCCATTTCCGCCAGATGACGGCGCCGCTGCTCAAACAGCAGCAGCATGATCAGCGCGCCCTGAAACACGACCACCGCGCCCGCGGTCGCGATCTGCCAGCGATAGCTTTCCCAGGCGGTGGGCGGCTTGAACAGGATGCTGCTGCCTGCGGGGAGGTTGCTCTCGCTGATTCCCCAGCGCTGCATCTGCCGCCAGTCGAATTTCGCCGCGGCGTATGTGAGGGGCGGGGTCTTGATATCGCCTGCCTTTTCGCCGTCGAGGATGCGCGTGGCGACGCCCGCGGCGATCCGGCTTCCCTCCTGCATCGAGAACATCGGCCCGCCGACGATCGATCCGTCGAAATAGGCGTCGTCGTAGGTGAAGATCGGCGCGTTCGCCCGCGAAGCGAGCTTGCTCAGCGCATTGCCGGTCTCCTGCACGACGCCGGCCGCATCGACATTCATGAGCACCGAGAAAATCGCGCTGTGCGGCGGAAGGTTTTCCGCGTCCTTTAAAATGTCCTCGAAAGGAAGTTCATTGTACCATTTGAGCTGGACCCGGTTCGCCAACGGCGCGAGCTCCCGGCGCAATTCCTCGGTCCAGAACCGTTCGATCGGAGACGCGCCAATCAGGATGGCAATCAGTTTTGTCTCGGGCAACACCTGCGGATGTTCTCGAAGACGGCGGGAATATTGTTGTCGACCGGAACGACGGCATCGTTCTCGCTCAATTTCTGGTGGTGCACCCGGCGGTGATCGACGGCGGTGACGATCATCGGCACCGCCGGAAACAGACGCTGACGATGCTGCTGGACGAAGGCCGCCGCCGGTCCGCCGAAGGCGAGGATCAGGTCGGGCGGCTGGCTGGCGTAAAGGGCGCCAAGATATTCCACGAACGGCGTCTCTGCCTGCAGATCGTTTGCCCGCGCATTGACGAGCACGTGGTCGACAAAGTCGACGGACTTGCGCGATTGCCGGTTGATCTCCAGGCGAATGGTTTCGGCATAGGCGCTCCACGGCTTGAAGCGCGGCCCGAACGAATGCAGCATCAGGACACGCTTGGTCTCGCTGGCTGCTGCGCCGGACGCCGTCGTTGCCACGACAATTGCGGTGGCGAACAGACAGAGAAGGGGCATTGCCAGGAAAGGCATCGCCAGCAGCGACAGGAGAGACAGAGCGATTTGACTGCGGCGCATCGCGCATCCCGGTCAGCGTGAGCTCATGTCACACCATGATGAACCCGATCGATCCCGCATGGCAACACCGCCTGTCTGTCCGAAACGTTCGCCCGTCCTGTGAACCACCTCATACCGGCGGCAACCATACATTGAAATGATGTCCCGGGGGCCTCGAAGCGATATGGAGGTTCATCGTGATCGTGAAGATATCGACGGTGGCCGGCGCCGTTGTCCTGGCGCTCGGCCTGACAAGTCCGGTGACCGGGAGGGCGGAGACGGGCTGGCGCGCCGTGAATTTCCCGCCACCGAACGGTGGTGTGGTCGTCTACCGGATCACCGCGAGCGGCGATCCGGCCTGCGCCTCCTATAACGGTCGCAGTTGCCTGTGGGGAATGAGCGCCAGGCAGATTCAGTTTAACCGGGTCCGCCCATTGGTCTGCGGCACGAACCACCAGGCGGCATGGGGCGTCACCGGTTACGAGAACCCCAAGCACTGGTGCAATCTGGCGAAACGCGTCGTCAGCCACGATTAGCGAGCGCAGGGGTTCGCTGTCGCCCACCCTGCAGGCATGAGCCGTTCCGCTGCAGCCCGCGCAGCGGCCGATAGCTGATCGGCTTAAATCCGTGCAGTGCGATCAACTCCCGTACGCCGGGATCGATCAGGCACGTGGCGTCGTGAGCGCGAAGATCCGCGTAGTTTGGACCGTAGCCGCGCAGCTCTTCGCCATCCTGCACGGGATGGGCGAAGATTTCGCTGACGCCAGCCGGCAGGCCCGGGAGCTGCTCGAAGATCACTTCGCGGGTCGGGCGCGGCCAGGGATAGACAAGGTGATCGTTGAAGATGATGCCGCGGGCGGCGGCGCGTCGTGCAGAATGAAATCCTGCCAGCCCGAGCTGTTTCGCCTGTGCCGGCGTAATCATCCGTAGCGGTACTCCGTATTCCACGGCGAGATCGAGATAGACGTCGAACAGGTCCGCCCGCGCCTCGACGGCGTGCATGTGCGCGTCGAGGTGGGTGACGTCGATGCCCCAGCCCAGCGCGCAGTCGATCTGGGCGCGGCATTCGGCGCGCACGTCTTCGGTTTCCATGCGCTTGGCCGCAGCTTCCGTCGTCCGTGGGAAGGTACCGTCATCGTCATGCAGCGAAGCGCGCCCCGTGAGCGAACTCCAGCGGTAGTTCGGATATTCCGAGGTTAGCGTCAGGTGAACACCAATATCCAGCCCCGCGAACATTTCTGCTGCCTCGCGCGCGAAACGGCAGGGCACCATCATCGTTGCACTGGTCGCCACGCCTTCCGCCATCGCCTTTGATGTCGCGACGTTGGCGGCGTGGCTCACGCCGAGGTCGTCGCAGTTGACAATCAGCAGCCGGTCATCGGCAGCGTAGCCCAGGCGCTTGGCGAGGCTGTTTTGGTCAGCCATGGGGGCCTTCGTTAGGTTGACGATCTTGTCTGCAGGCAGGCCGTAGGGCGGATTAGCGTAGCGTAATCCGTCAGCCCATAACAATGAGGCGGATTACGCCTACGGCTAATCCGCCCTACCCACTGTGGCCGTCCTACCCCCAAACCTTCGCGAACACATCCCCCAGCCACCCCCACGCCAGCGCCCCGATGTCGCCGAGCTCCAGCAGCACCGCCACCCAGACCAGCGCGGAGGTAAAATTGGCGATCTGAAATGTCTTCTGCGACATGCCGAGCATGCCGGCGACGATCGGCACCGAGGCGCGCAGGGGGCCGGAGAAGCGGCCGATGAAGATCGCGAGTGCGCCCCATTTCTGGATGAAGGCCTCGCCGCGGGCGAGCAGGTTCGGATGGGTCGAGAACGGCCGCATTTGCGCGATCCGGTCCTTGCAGGTGTATCCGATCCAGTAGGACAGCCAGTCGCCGAGCGCGGCGCCGAGGGCACCGGCCAGCAACACCGGGAGAAACGCAATATCCGCCGTCTTCATCATCGCGCCGATGCCGACCAGCACGGCCCAGGCCGGGACGAAGAAGGAGAGGAAGGCGAGCGATTCCGCAAACGCCAGCACGAATACGACCGGGGCAGTCCAGGCCTGGTGGAGCTTGATGAACTCCAAAATGGTGTTGCCCAGTTGTTCGATCGACATGCCGTTTACGCCTTCGCTGCCCGCGAGTTGCGGTGGACAAGCCGCCAATCCCACATCTGTTCAATGCGACCGAACGCGTTGTCGCAGCGCCGCCGGCCATGCGACAATTGCAGGTACGATAAACCAAAAGATACGATGGAAAATCAGACGTGAACGAACAAGTCCCAGAGTCCGCTTTCCAGGCCATCCGGTCGATCGACTACACCGTCATTCTCGTGCGCGACATGGCGGCGATGCGCGCCTTCTATGAAGACATTCTCCGCTTTTCACTCCTGCGTGAGCTTTCTCCCGGGTGGATCGAATATCAGATCGGCGGTAACATCCTTGCCCTGTCGCGGCCGCACCGGACCGCGAAGGACGCGCCGACGCCCGCCGGCAGTGCCTCGCTCCAGCTCGCCTTCAAGGTGGCCGCGCCAGATGTCGATCGCTGCGCAGACGAACTGCTGCAGCACGGCGTCGATCTGCTCGAGCCGCCCACCGACCAGCCGTTCGGCCATCGTACGCTGTTTTTCCGGGACCCCGATGGAAATCTGCTGGAGGTATTCGCGGAGATCTAGCTGATGCAGCCGTGGGCAGCGATATCGGCTGCACTATTTTGCATCTGTACCGCGACCGCGATTGCCTCTGATATCTTGCCGAGCCTGTGGAACTTTCCTCGCGGCTCCGCATTGGCTCTTCCGCCTTCGTCCAGTAAGGGAGTGCAGGGATGGCAACGCAAATCATCATGGATCATTCGGGTGACAGCCGGCACGAATTCAATCCGGCGGATGCTGCGGCCCTCTTGGAAGCCGAACAGCGCTTCGACGCGCTGATGCGGGACGGTTATACCGCGGCCGTCCGTACGCCGACCGGCGACCCGACCGTGATCCGCAAATTCGATCCGAAGGCTGAGGAAACGCTGTTCGTCCCGCGCTTCGTCGGCGGCTAGGTGCGGGCATGTTCGGGCGGTTGAAGCGGCGTTGTGCGGACGCCGCACGCCGGGGGCTGGGCGCCTGGCGGCGGTTTCGCGAGTTCGGCTTTCATAGCGATCGCGAGGCGCGCGGGCTCGCGCTCATGAAGGAGTGGCTGACACCGGAGCAGCTCGCGCAATACCGGCAGTATCGCCATTTCGATGTCACCGGTTGCCACAGCGGCAAGCGTTACCGGATTCGCTATGGCGTGAGCATGAATGTGTGCGAGCTCGATTCCATCGGCCGCCCGCTGGTCGGGCGGTGCTTTGTGCCCAAGGACAATCTCGTCGCCGGAGATGTGATGCTGGCGCAGAAGATCGCGCTCGAAACCAACGAGCGTGGCGTGTTGCTGGTGGCCAAAACCTTCTCGCCGCGCTGGCGCACAATCCACACGGAAGTGTAAGAGGATGGTCGGTAGGGTGGGTTAGCGGAGCGTAACCCACCTACGCTCGGAATATTGATGTATCGCAAGGCCGCCTGAGGGCCTGTGGCGCATACTGAAAAAGTTATCGCCACCGGGACCATCAGATGTTCGGCATCAAGACGGCAGCCCTGCCGGGGCTGCTCTGCCTCGCGCTCCAGTCCTTGAGCACGACCGGCTACGCACTCGATGCGGAGCAGAAGCGATCGAAGGTGCTGCTGGAAGACCTGTGCGGGCGGTGCCATGCGGTCGGTAAAACCGGCCAGAGCCCCAATCCACTTGCGCCGCCATTCCGCACCTTCGGCGAGAAGCTTTACGACACCGATATGGTGCAGCGCCTGCAGGACGGCCTCACCACCATTCACCCCGACATGCCGACGTTCCGCTTCAGCCGGCACGAGGCCGCCGCCGCGGTGAATTATCTCAGGTCGATTCAGCGCAGCCGGTAGCGCGCGCAGTTGTCGTCACCCGCGCAGGCGGGTGACCCAGTATTCCAGAGACCGCAGTGATTGAACCGATAAGCCGCGGCGTACTGGATACCCCGCATGCGCGGGGTATGACGGCTGTCGCCAGGCGGCAGCTTTACAGCTCCCGCGCATTCGAAAATGCAAACGAGCTCACCCGCCGCGTGTTTTCGTCCAGGATCAGCGTTCGCGTGATCGGCGGTTCGGCGCGCTGGCTGCAGTTTTCGCGTTCGCAAAGCCGGCAGTTGACGCCGATCGGCGTGCCCTCGGTCTTCTCCAGGTCCATGCCGGCGGCGTAGACCAGTTTCGACGCGTGACGGATTTCGCAGCCCAGGCCGATGGCAAATCGCGGCTGCGGTTGCGGGTGCGGCGCCACCGGGCGGCGCAGCATCTGCGCGATCGAGAAATAGCGCGTGCCGTCGGGCAGTTCGATCACCTGCTTGAGCAGGCGGTCCGGCGTGTCGAAGGTCGAATGCACGTTCCACAACGGGCAGGTGCCGCCGAACTTCGAGAACGGAAACGTGCCGGAAGAGAAACGCTTGGAGACGTTGCCGGCATTGTCGACGCGCAGCAGGAAGAACGGCACGCCGCGGGCATTCGGCCGCTGCAGCGTGGTGAGGCGGTGGCAGACCTGCTCGAAGCCGGCGTTGAAACGCTGCGCCAGCACGTGCACGTCGTAGTTCAGGTTTTCCGCCGCGCTATGGAACGGCTGGTACGGCATCATGACAGCGGCGCCAAAATAATTCGCCAGCGTGATGCGGTAGAGCCGGCGCGGCGTGTCGTCGAGCGGGCCGGCGCGGTTGACGATGGAATCGATGATGGCGCCGCATTCGGCGAGGCCGATCTGCAGCGCCAGCTGGAAGGCGCGCCCCGATCCGTCGACCAGTTCGGAAATCAGAAGCTGCCGGCGATGGCGGTCGAACCGCCGCAGCGTCTCCCGCATCACGTCCACAGGCATGATGCGCGTGACGATCGAATGCTTTTCGCGCAGCCGCGCGGCGAGTGCGGCAAACAACTCCTCGGCGGAGACGTTGAGTTCGTCGCGGAGGGTCTCGGCGGCCTGCTCGAGCTCGGGGAAATAATTGCGGTTGGCCTCGATCAGGTCGCGCACGCGTTCGATCGGGTTGGCTTCGAACCGCGCGCCCTCATCGCGGTCGGCCATCTGCGCTGCGACCAGCGTTTCGCCACGGCGGGCCTCGGTATAGGCCGCATAGAGCCGCTGCAGGGAATGGGTCACGCCCGGGCACAGTTCGGCGAGGTCGCGCAGTTCCTGCTTCGGCAGGTCGATCTGGCGGAACAGCGGATCGGAGAAGATCTCGTTCAGCTCGGCAAAGAACCGGTCCTCGTCGGCTGTGGCGAGGTCGCGCAGATCGAGGTCATAGGTCTCCGCCAGCCGGAGCAGGATCTGCGCCGTCACCGGGCGCTGGTTCCGCTCTATCAGGTTGATATAGCTCGGGGAAATGCCCAGTCCCTCGGCAATCTGGGTCTGCGACAGCCCGAGCTGCTGGCGGATCCGCCGGAAACGGGGGCCGACGAACAGCTTCTTACCGGACTCGGTGGCCATGGCAGGTTCCTTGCCTCATTTTGTGACAAAATTGACAAAATAACATATATGACAAGTTTAGATGTTACATGACATCACCATTCGAAATCAAGCACTCTATACGAAATCCGGTTTCTGTCGTTTACCTCACGGAACGTATCGCAATGCACTGTCACGAATGTCGAGTGACGCTGCAGACGTCGTCACCGAAAGGAACACGCAAATGAACTTCCAGCCACGTGGCATCAATGACCAGGCCATCCAGGGTCCGGCTTCCTATGCAAGCGAGATCAGCGCCGCCAAGGCGCTCCTCGAGACCAAGCCGACCTGGAACGGCGTCACCGCCGAAGCCGTGGCGCGCATGCGGCTGCAGAACCGCTTCAAGACCGGCCTCGACATCGCCCGCTACACCGCGGCGCTGATGCGCGCCGATATGGCCGCCTATGACGCCGATCCCACCAAGTACACCCAGTCGCTCGGCTGCTGGCATGGCTTCATCGCGCAGCAGAAGCTGATTTCGGTCAAGAAGCATTTCGGCGGCAAGACCGATCGCCGCTATCTGTATCTCTCCGGCTGGATGATCGCGGCGCTGCGCTCCGAGTTCGGGCCGCTGCCTGACCAGTCGATGCACGAGAAGACCTCGGTGCCGGCACTGATCGAAGAGCTCTACACCTTCCTCCGCCAGGCGGATTCGCGCGAGCTCAACGACATCTTCCGCGCCATCGACGTCGCCCGCAAGGCAGGCGACAAGGCGAAGGAACAGGAACTGATCGAAAAGGTCGACAATTTCCAGACCCACGTCGTGCCCGTGATCGCCGACATCGATGCCGGCTTCGGCAATGCCGAGGCGACCTATCTGCTCGCCAAGAAGATGATCGAGGCGGGCGCCTGCGCGTTGCAGATCGAAAACCAGGTCTCTGACGAGAAGCAGTGCGGTCACCAGGACGGCAAGGTGACGGTGCCGCACGAGGTGTTCCTGGCCAAGATTCGCGCCTGCCGCCATGCGTTCCTCGAGCTGGGCGTCGAAGACGGCGTCGTCGTGACCCGCACCGACTCGCTCGGCGCTGGTCTGACGCAGCAGATCGCCGTCAGCCACAAGCCCGGCGACATCGGCGACCAGTACAACAGCTTCCTGGATTGCGAGGAAGTGACGGCAGCCAATGCCCGCAACGGTGATGTCATCATCCACCGCGACGGCAAGATGATGCGTCCGAAGCGCCTTGCCAGCAACCTCTACCAGTTCCGTGCCGGTACGGGTGAAGATCGCTGCGTGCTCGACAGCATTACCTCGCTGCAGAACGGCGCTGATCTGTTGTGGATCGAGACCGAGAAGCCGCATATCGAGCAGATCGCCAAGATGGTCGACCGCATCCGTGAGGTCATTCCGAACGCAAAGCTCGCCTACAACAACTCGCCCTCGTTCAACTGGACCATCAACTTCCGTTGGCAGGTGTACGATGCGATGAAGGAAGCCGGCAAGGATGTCAGCAAGTACAATCGCGCCGAGCTGATGAAGCCGGAATACGACGATACGCCGCTGGCGATCGAGGCCGACGAGCGCATCCGCACCTTCCAGGCAGATTCGGCCAAGCGCGCCGGCATCTTCCACCATTTGATCACGCTGCCGACCTACCACACGGCCGCGCTGTCCACCGACAACCTCGCCAAGGAGTATTTCGGCGAGCAGGGCATGCTCGGCTACGTGAAGAACGTGCAGCGCCAGGAGATCCGTCAGGGCATCGCCTGCGCCAAGCACCAGAACATGGCCGGCTCCGACATCGGCGACGACCACAAGGAATACTTCGCAGGTGAAGCTGCCCTGAAGGCGGGCGGCGCTCACAACACGATGAACCAGTTCGGCTAACGCAGTTCGACAGGAGACTGACAATGACCAAAGGCAGCAATTTCTGGGTGATCGGCGGCGAGTTCGGTTCGATGAACTTCCACAAGCTCGTCGAAGGCTCGGCCCAGGTGCAGGGTCCGTTCAAGACCCGCAAGGAAGCCGAAGATGCCTGGCGCTCGGTTTCGGAAGAGAACCGCCACAAGGCCGGCGTCCGTTTCTCGATCGTGGAAGAGCCGTCGCGGGTTTCGGCCTGACGGTTGCCTGAAAATCTAAGAAGACGTCCAAGGACGGAGGGTCCCATCCGGCGCAAGCCGGGTGGGATCGTCTGTTTTTGGCACACATCAGCGGCCTGTGGGCGCCGTAAGTATCTGGAATTGTGGGCCCTTTGCGGACGCTGTGGTTACTGATAGGTTAACGGCGGAAAGTGAGTACGAGGCCGACAATGTCAGAGCCCGAGACCAGCGGGACCCAATCCAGCCAGCCGCGCCCGGTGCGGCTGCGCGATGCGCTGCTGCGGGCGCGGATCGAGGCCGCCGACCGGACCGGCGTCGTCGTCGATCTCAGGGATGCCGAGGTCGCACGGCTCGAGATCCTTAACGACGCGCTCGATCCGCTGTTCGCCCAGGTGCCCGATCGGATCGATCTGTTCGATCGCGGCATCAGCCAGGGCGATACGCCCAGGCTCTGGATCGATGTCGTCGCCCACATCATGATGGGGCGCGACAAGCGGCAGTACCGCTTCGTCCAGGACACCCGTTTCGGCCGCATCGTGCTCGCCGAATCGCACGACACGGCGGTGGTCGTGGACGCCGTGACCGACTATGTCGCTCGCCGCATGATCGAGCGCGAGCATGCGATGGTGGTGCCGCCTGAGCCGAAAGTAGAGGTTGCCGAACAGCCCCGCCGCTCGCGCGTGTGGCCGTTCGTGTTCGGCTTCATGCTTGGTGCTGCCGCGCTGTTCGGCGTTGCCGTGCTCGCGGCGTTGCGGAGTTGGTGAAATTCTCTCCGTCATTCCGGGGCGCGCGAAGCGCGAGCCCGGAATCCATTTATCCTCACGCGCTGCCATCCGATGGATTCCGGGTTCATGCTTCGCATGCCCCGGAATGACAAAGAAGAACTACACCAACCTCGTCCGCTTGATCTCGCGGATCTGCAAGGCAGCATCGATGCTTCGCACGATCTGCTCGCAGCGCCAGCCTGCATTGTCCTTCTCGATCGCGAACAGATTGTAAGCTGCTGCTGGATAGCGTCCGTGTGCGAGCGCCGACGCTGACGGCACGCCGATTGCGGGAATCTTGCCGTTGGGGCCTTCGAACCACATCGTTGAGTGGATGTGGTCGTGTCCATGCAGGATCAGCTCGACCCCATGGCGTTTGAGCAGTGTCTGCAATGCCGCGGAATCCGTCAGCCGCTTCTGGCGCACATCAGACTTCAGGGGATGATGCACCAGCAGCACGCGGAAGACGTCCTCGGCTGCGAGCTGATCGAGCACCTGTTCGAGAGCTTCGAGTTGATCGCGTCCCAGGGTGCCTGTTGCCATCAGCGGCAAGGTCGGCACCGCCGTGGACAGGCTGATCAGCGCCGCCGGCCCGCGTCGCCGCACGCCGGGAAAGCGGACGTTGCCGTCGTCGCTGACAAGATAGGGCGCGAACGTCTCGCCGAAGCGATGCGTGGTGGCGCGGACATAGGCGTCGTGATTGCCGGGAATCGTGGTGACGCGGTCGGGCGGGCCGACCCCGTCGAGCCAGGCGCGCGCCGGCGCGAACTCGGCCTCGAGCGCCAGGTTGACGAGATCGCCCGTCACCGCGATGTGGTCGGGGGCCTGCGCCTGGATGTCGGCAACCAGCGCGTCGAGCACCTCGCGGCGCTGGTATTTATGTCGGTTGCGCGTCCAGTTGACGTAGCCGAGTGCGCGCTTGCCGGCGAGCTCGACCAGCCGCGGCTTCGGCAGCGGCGGCAAGTGCGGGTCGGACAGATGGGCGAGCGTGAAGGGTGCCATGAAAGGGCGATTGCCTCGCTATTCCCTTGCTGTAATGGCAAGGTCGATGGCAACACGCAAGCGGGGCCTGGAAGGGCGCATCACGAGAGGCTCATGGCGAAGCGCCTGGACGAGATCCGACAGAGATTCGAGCCGCTGCTGCGGCGCGTCTTCCACACCTATTTTCTGCTGGTTCGCGGCATGACGCTCGGCGTCCGCGCCGTGGTGCTCGATGCCGATAACAAGGTGTTTTTGGTCAAGCACAGCTACGTCGCGGGATGGTACCTGCCGGGCGGCGGCGTCGACCATGGCGAGACCATGGAGCAGGCGATGCGCCGCGAGCTCAAGGAGGAGGGCGATATCGACCTGACCGGAGAGGCCGTGCTGCACGGCATCTTCCTTAACAGCCACGTCTCTCGCCGCGACCATGTCGCGGTCTATGTGGTCAGGCATTTCCGGCAGGACCGACTGCCTGCGCCCAACCGCGAGATCATCGAATGCGGCTTCTTCGACGCTGCTGCCCTGCCGGATGGCGCGACACCCGGTACGCGGCTACGGATCGCGGAAGTGCTTCACGGCCAGCCCCTGATTGCGACTTGGCGCTGAGGGCGTCTATGCTAGACCGATCTGGGTGGGCGCCACGGAAATGGGATGAAAGCCGCAAAATTTGCCTTCGGTCTGATCTGTCTTGCGATACTCGCCAGCAACATTTGGACAATGTTGCGCTGGAACGAGACGCGTGGGGTCTATGACGACATTTGCTATCTCCGGCAGGCGCATCTGTTCCAGCGCTTCGGCGTCAGCGGGCTCGACACCGACGCGGCGAGGGACGACGATCATTATTTCGAAGGCAAGTTGAAGGAGATCGACTTCGCGGCGTGGCGGGATCCGATCCGCTGGCCCTGCCACAATCCGATGTCGAGCGGCAAGATCGTGATGCAATATCCGCCCGGTACCGGCTTTCTGCTGGCACTGCTTCCGGAAGACCACCAGGTGGTGCCGCTCTACATCGCCGCGAGCGTAATCCTGTGCGGCTTCGCACTGTCGGGCATATTTCTCGCGCGAACGCCGTTGTCGATCGTCGGTGCAGGTGTGCTCGGCGGGCTTGCTGTCTGCCTCATGGTCAACCCTGCCAAGGCGAGCTATTCGGTTGCGCCGACCATGGTGCTGTGCGCGGCTGCCGGATTCTTGACCGCACTGTGGCTGGCAAGGGACAAACGCAGCATTTTGCTGATCGTGCTGATCGGCCTGTTGCTCGGCGCCTCCGTTAATTTCAGATTGCCGAACGCGCTGCTCGCAGCCGGCTATTTCCTGTTCCTCGGCATTCCCTTTCTGTGGACGCGCTCGCTCCCGACGTTCGTGCGGGGGCTGGCCTTTGGTGTCGGTGTGCTCGTTGGCATGGCGCCGACACTAATCGCCCAGGCCATCAATGCCGGCAGCGCGCTAGCGACGACCTATGGCAGCGCCGACGTCGTCGCACCGGCTTTTGATCTTGCGGTGTTCGTTCAGTATTTGCGCGACTCGCAGTTCGGGCTGATCGTGTTTGCGATCGGTGTGTTGCTCTGGGTGTTGTGGACCGGCGAGGGGCATATGCGGCAGGCGGCGTTCCTCGTCGCCGGCAACCTCGTGGTCAATCTCGGTTTCTTTATGAGCCACCCGATCTTCACACCGTATTACGTCGTGCCGATCACGATGCTGTCGCTGTGGACGCTGTCCTTCGCCCAGCTGTTGCAGCCGGCCGAGGCGTGTGAAGCCGCGTCGGTCCGGCACGAGCAGGTGAGCCTGGGAGCGCTGCCGCGATGACATCGGTGCAACCGCGCATCGCCGTGCTGGTGCCCTGCTACAACGAAGAGGCTGCGGTCGCGACCGTCATCGCTAACTTCCGCAGCGCGCTGCCCGCGGCCGAGATCTATGTCTACGACAACAACTCACACGACCGTACTGCTGTCGTCGCGCGCGAGGCCGGTGCGATCGTCCGCACCGAGCGGCGGCAGGGCAAGGGCCATGTCGTGCGGCGCATGTTCGCCGACGTCGAGGCGGACATCTACGTACTGGTCGACGGCGATGCCACCTACGATGCGCCGAGCGCACCGCGCATGATCGACAAGCTGCTCGACGAGTATCTCGACATGGTGGTCGGCCTCCGCATCGATCAGTCGCAAGCGGCTTACCGTCTCGGCCATCGCACCGGCAACCGCATGCTGACCGGATTTCTGGCCTGGACCTTCGGCCGCGATTTCCAGGACATCCTGTCCGGCTACCGCGTGTTCTCGCGCCGCTTCGTCAAATCGTTCCCGGTTCTCTCCGACGGTTTCGAGATCGAGACAGAGCTCGCGGTTTATGCGCTGGAATTGTCGCTGCCGGTTGCCGAAGTCGAGACACCCTATTATGCGCGGCCCGAAGGCTCGTTCTCCAAGCTCAACACCTGGCGCGACGGCTTTCGCATCCTCGGCACCATGCTGAAGCTCTACCGTGCCGAGAAGCCGCTGCGCTTCTTCGGCGCCATCGGCACCCTGCTGGCAGTCGTGTCGGTGCTGCTATCGATCCCCGTTGTCATTACCTTCATCGAGACCGGGCTGGTGCCGCGGCTGCCGACCGCCGTGCTGTCGATGGGCCTGATGATCATGGCGATGCTGTCGGTCTCCTCCGGCCTCGTGCTCGACACCGTGACGCGGGGACGGCGGGAGATGAAGATGCTGGCTTATCTGTCCCAGCCGGCGCCGAAAAGGAACTGACACGGGCGAGGCTCCCATGGACGTCCGCAACCGCAGATGCTACTCCGCTTCCTCTATTGACGCGTTTTCTTAACGCGAACCGGGATCCACTTCGCTCGAAAACGCTTTGATAAGATGACCGACCTCTCCATCACCATCCGTCCCGAAGCCCCAGGCGACGCCCAGTCGATCGAGCGGCTGCACGAGCGCACGTTTGGCCCCGGCCGCTTCGTGCTCAGCGCCTATCGCATTCGCGAGCATGTCGACCATCTGCTCGACGTCTCCTTCACGGCCCGGATCGGCACGTTGCTGGTGGGCTCGGTCCGGCAGTTGCCTGTCATGATCGGTGAGACGTCGGCGCTGCTGCTTGGGCCGCTCACAGTCGAGCCGCCGTTCCGCAGCCGCGGCATCGGCCGCATGCTGATGGAGCGGGCCCTGAAGGATGCGAAGGACAAGGGACATCGCATCGTGCTGCTGGTCGGCGACGAACCCTATTACAGCCGTGTCGGCTTCAAGCTTGTCCCCAAGGGGCGCGTCACCATGCCTGGTCCGGTGGACGCGGCGCGCGTTCTGGTGTTCGAACTCGCCGACGGCGCCTTCGAAGGCGTCTCGGGCGCGGTTGCTCCTGATTGGAGCAGGGCGCGGGTCTAGCACACAACCGATCGAGGCCCAGATGTTCCGCGTCACAGCCGACACATTGCAGGCCTACCTCGACTTCGATCCCGAGCGAAAGCGCGACCTGACCAAGCTGCACAAGCTGGTCGTCTCGGCCGCGCCATCCCTCAAGCGCTATTTCCATCAGGGAACACCCGCAGGCGAGGCGGGTATGCGCATGAAGATGATCGGCTACGGCAAGTTTCGCTACGCCATCAAATCAGGAAAAACCACCGAATGGCCGGTGATCGGCGCCGCGCTTCAGAAAAACTACATCAGCGTCTACGTGGCGGTGACCAGGCAAGGCAGGCCGATCGTATCCAGCTACGCTGGAGAGCTCGGTGAATTGCGCGCTGGAAACAACAACTTCAGTTTCGAACGGTTCGACGACCTCACGCAAGATGCTGTGACTGCCCTCTTCGCGGAGGTTGGGGCCATCTTCAAAGCGGATCCTGAAAATCCGGTCCGCCACATGCAGGGCTCCTGATCCGGAATATTCCGTGCGGATGAACGATCATGATCGCCGCGACGTGTTCGGCTGATGCCGGGAGGTCGTGTCCGAATTCAGATCGTCCACTGCACGAGAGCGCCAATGCCCCTCAGTCGTCGCCAGCTTCTCGCGATAACGTCGTTGACGGTCGCATCCGGAATTGCCAGCGCGTCCATGAGGTCAGGCACGCCGATCAAGGCGGTGGCGTTTGACGGCTTTCCGATTTTCGATCCGCGTCCGATCTTCGCGCTGGCGGAACAGCTGTTTCCCGGCCGCGGTGCCGAGCTATCGAATGTTTGGCGGACGAAGCAGTTCGAGTACACATGGCTGCGCACCATGAGCGGACATTATCGCGACTTTCTTGGAATCATCGACGACGCCCTTGTGTTCGCCTGCAAGTCGCTCGATCTCGACCTGACCGGCATCAAGAGAAGTACGCTGGTCGAGAGTTACCTCAAAATGCCGATCTGGCCCGACGTCTTGCCTGCCTTGTCCATGTTGAAGGAAAGTGGCTTGCGGCTCGCATTCCTCAGCAATTTCTCGCCCGCGATGTTTGACGGCAATATTCGCGGGACCGAGCTTGAGGGCATGTTCGAATTTCGACTGAGCACCGACACGGTTCGTGCCTACAAGCCCGACCCGCGGGCCTATCAGATGGGCCTCGATGCCTTTGCCCTGAAGCGCGAGGAGATCCTGTTCGCGGCCTTTGCCGGCTGGGACGCTTCGGGCGCAAAGCTGTTCGGCTATCCCACGTTCTGGGTCAACCGGCAGAAGCAATCACGCGAACAATTGGACGCCATTCCTGATGGCGAGGGGCAGGGGATGGCGGATCTGGCGCACTTTCTTTCGGCGTGACACGCTATCCCGTCGGCGCGGTTTATGCCAAAACGGCTGGACGAAGCTGACGAAGGATATGTGAAGTTTGGCCGCACCCAAGAAGGGCCCACCGCCCGCGGAACGCCAGAACGGGATTGATCGGACAATCGATCTCCTGGAGGCGCTGCTGCATTTGCGCGCGCCCTCCAAGCTCAGCGACCTCGCCAAGCAAATGGACGCGCCGCGGTCGACCGTCTATGCGATCGCCAACCGCCTGATCGAGGCGGACCTGCTCGAGAGCGTCGGTGATGGCGGCCAGGTCTATTTCGGCAAGGCGGTGCATCTCTACGGTCGGGCCTATGCGGAGGCCAATCCCCTGCATCGCCGGTGCCGCGAAGCGCTCGATCGGCTCGCGACCCAGCATAGCGCCACCGCGCAACTCTGCGCGCTGCGCGGCCGCAAATATGTGGTGGTCGATACACGCGACGGGTCGGGCCTGTTCCGCATCACGACGGATGTCGGCATCGAGGTGCCCTTGCCATGGACGGCATCCGGCCGGTTGCTGCTGGATCATATGAGCCCGGCGGAAATTCGCGCCTTCGTTCCGAAGGAGGATTTTCGCCTTCCAGACGGGCGTGTGCTCGACGTCGACGATTTCATCAAGGACGTGGGGCGTGCGCGACGTGACGGCAAATGCGTGACAACAGCACTGTCCGATCGGTTCACGTCGTGCCTTGCCGCGCCGATCCGCGACAAGAGGGGTGTTGCAGTCGCAACGCTTTGCTTCGTGGTTCCCGCAGATTCGGTGAAGGAGCGCAGAAGCGCTCTGCTCGACGATCTCGTCGCCACCGCAACCGAACTCTCTGATCGTTCCTGAACCGAGCCGATCCGAAACGCTGCGACTGATGTTCCCGCATCGGATGTAGCGTCGTCGTGCGTCCTGATGTTCGCGCAGCACGCAGCGCACAACGCTCAATCGATGCGCGCCGAGGCGAGCAGGACTAGAATGTCCGGGCTTGACATCACGCCGCTGTAATCTCTAACGTGACGCTATAAGATAATATTGTCCACTATAAGAGACAATATAATTGCAGGCACAGCGAGGTTCTCTCCGTCCCAAGTCGGGGCGCGAGACGCGTTCCTGCGTTTTCAGGCGAGGATTCAACATGGCGAATGCAGCACAACAGGTACCCGGACGACGCTGGCTGATCGGTTGTCTGCTCGGCGTTGGAATTCTCATCAACTACATCGATCGCGTCGGTCTCTCCGCCGCGACGCCTGAGCTGACCAAGGAACTCGGTCTCACCGCCACCGATATCGGCCTGCTCGGCAGCGCGTTCTTCTGGACCTATTCGCTGCTGCAGGTTCCCGGCGGCATGGTACTCGATCGCTTCGGCGTCACCAGGGTCGGTCGTGCCTCGAGCTTCCTCTGGGCCGTCGCCGCGACCATCACCGCGCTCGCGAGCGGACTCTACGGAATCTTCGCCGCGCGTCTGCTGCTCGGCGTCGCAGAAGCACCGGCCTTCCCGGCCAGCCAGAAGGCGACAGGCCACTGGTTTCCGCTCGATGAGCGCGCGCGCTCGACCGCGATCTTCGATTCCGCCGCCAAATTTTCCAACGTGATCGGCGTGCCGCTGGTCGCCTATGTGATCTTTCTCTACGGCTGGCGCTGGGGCTTTGGCGTCACCGCCATTCTGAGCTTCCTCTATTTCGTCGCCTACTATGTCATCTATCGCAATCCGAGCGAGGATCCGAAGCTTTCGAAGGCCGAGCATGACTACATCATCGCCGGCGGTGGTACGTCCGAAGGTCCGGCGACCGCGGGGCAGAGCCGCATGCTCGGCTATCTCCTGCGCAACCGCAAAGTCTGGGGCCTGACCATCGGCTTCTCCGCCTATGGCTATACTTTCTATCTCTTCCTGACCTGGCTGCCCGGCTATCTCGCCCAGACCATGCACATGAACCTGATGTCGGCGGCGGGCTATTCGACCATCCCCTGGATCTTCGCGAGCTTGTCGGACCTCTTGATCGGCGGCTTCCTGGTGGATCATCTGATCGTGCGCGGCTACGACTCGACGCGGGTGCGCCAGTCGGTGATCATCGTCGGCATGCTGATGGGGCTCGCCGTCATCGGCGCCGCCTTCACCGTGAAGCCGGGCTGGGCGCTGCTGTGGCTGTCGATCGCGATCTCGGGGCTGTCGGCCGCAGCGCCCGTCGGGTCCTCGATCGTGTCGCTGATCGCACCCAAGGGCGGTGCGGGAAGTGTCGGCGGCATTGTCAATTTCACCAACAACATGATGGGCGTGCTCGCGCCGATCGTGACCGGCATCGTCGTGGACTGGACGCAGTCCTTCGCCGGTGCCTTCATGATCGCCGGCGTCGTGCTGCTGATCGGCATCTTCTTCTATGTCGTGGTGCTCGGCAGGATCGAGTCTATTCCCGAT